>NZ_JAODAB010000010.1 GCF_025336485.1 Pseudomonas citri
ATGATGATGGCCTCCGAAAACAAAACACCCTGCGAAAGCGTAGCCCTCGCAGGGTGTGGGGGTGACCATCTCATTAAGCCGCCTAAAGAGGCAGCAGAAAAAACAGCAGGCGTTGAATAGCCTGAGTATTGCTGTCAGCAGGTTACAAGACGATGATGTTTTTTGGTGCGACGAAGAAAGCACCTTAAGACCGCTCCAGCACCGGTCGATTGATGCTGATAGGCAAGGGGGGCGCGTTTATAGTCTTCCAGTTGGTTCACGAAGGCTTTGGCCTCTACATGGCTACGAAAGCTGACCACCATGCGTCTATCCAGACAAGCCAGCTTTCGGGTGTGCTCGCTTCTTCAATTCTGATCTGCATCACTGGAATCCCTTCGTGAGGTGGTTCAGGTCAACTAGGAGCCTAGACAAAAAAACTCGTGCTCTTCGAGATCTGAAAATCTCGCCAGCGACAACTATCATTGGGTTAGTCGGTTTCATCGGATGTTTTTTCTCTGTGACTCAATTCCCATTCGGACGGATTCGACGTGCGGCTATGGCTCCAAGAGTGCTACTGGAACCATCAGTGGATCCCCCTCTGATCTATCCACATCGTTATCGACTCAACGGCGTCGGCCAGCGCGAGCTGATTTTCGTGGGGTGTTTCAAGAATGTCCGGTAGCTGGGGAGGGGCGACATGGCGATATTTCCTCAGAGCGAACTGAAAGATTAGCAACGTCAGGGCGGGTGCGCCGGATCATCGCAGCTATCCAGGTAGGTTGTGCAACCGGCAGTAATCAGCCCATGATATATTGACCATTTCGGCTATCTCCCTGTGCGCATCAAGGACAAGTTGATGCGCCTGATCTTCGGAGGTTGCAATCGGTCGAAGCGTCAGCTCCCAGGTGCCCACACCTAGTCTTTCGACTTCGTCCTCGTACGCTTGCTCAATTAGCTCCTGCTGTTCATTCGGACTTCATAACCTCGATAATAGACACGCCAGCGTTCCATCAAGTTTTATCCATGGCGTTTCCTCATCCGCTTCGATGATTCTGAAGTCCTCAAAAAACCTCTCATTCTTAGTCTGCAGGGGCAGGGCCGAGGTAAGCTCCAATGGAGCGGGCAGGGTCTCTTTCAACCTATAACTAGGGGCGTCTGGTAGTTTGGACGCGTGGTGAGTTTTCAGATGGAAAACGGCTGGAAAAACGACGGATTAGGTACAAACTGTAAAAAAAACAAGGGGGATCCCATGAGCTGTCTTATTTGTGCAGGTATCGCAGAACGCATTCAGTGTCATGGCCCGTGGGAGGAGAGAGATTGTCCGGTCTGTGGTCGCTATCGGGTTTCAGATGCGCTCGTGTTGACGCTGATGGAACAGGGGCAGATTTTCGATGTGAGCAAAACAAGGATTTGGCTTGCCAGCAAGCGCAAGGAAGAAGTTATTCCATCCATTGAGATTCACGAGGCGCTACTGGTGCCGTGAATTGTTTTTTGTCTGAGCGAGGTGGATGCCCCCGGCGCGTATTCGCTTTTAATTGTCACAGCGAATCAAAGTGCATTTAGCCGCCGTCTACTATGAGAATCCAGCTACTCAACAGGATTCTTCGCCGTATGGGCTGGATCACTCCGGTGCCATCAATACAGAAAGCGTCATGTTGATGAACTCTTCATTTGTTCCGATCATATCCAGCACACCACGCACGTTACCTCCAACCTCACCCGATCCTCGCAGCTCGCCCCAGAGCGTCAGTTCCATGATCGCAGCCTCAAGGCCGACCTGGTTTCGTTGATCTTATAATGCAGGGAAGGGTGCAGTAGGAGAATTTGATGGGATCTTGTCGCTCGGCTATTGAGGGTTCGCACAGAATCAGAGCGCGCTCAGTAGACGCTCAAGATGCTCTCGTTCCCAGCCACTTAATAGCTCGACTGGATCCGTGCCATTGCGTTGCCAGCCTTCAACAGTCTCGACGCGACCACCATGCGCTCTGCAATCCTCGCAGTAATCCAAGGTGCCGCCGTCATTGAAAAGCGTTAGCAGCCAGCCGTCGATCTCAACACTCATGAGGCCGTTGTAAATCTCATTCCAAGTCTGCTGAGAGGCCCGATGCATGGTGCGGGTGCCGAGCGCGACGTCCTTCAGTACTTGGTAGACCTCGCGGGCGGTGAGAGCAGGTTTTGTGTTCAAATTTTTCCATCGCTTTTATTGCCGATACTCGTTTTGAGGTGTCCAAAATCATCAGGCCAGTTCAATGATCCTCGCCGAAGCGCTCAGGGCGCTGGTGGTTTTTAAGCGTAGCAGCGCGAGAAAGTCTGAGAATTTTCAAAGGAGAGGGGATAGTTCCTTTGGTCACGGAGAAAGCGTCACCTTGGCAATGAGGTTTGCTAGCATCCGCCATGGTTGGCTATTGCAAACATCTGAGGTGGTGGTATATCGATTTTTCAATCAAAGAGTACATTCCCATCGAGTCTGTTCAGGTCGATATTTGGGCATTGATGGCATTGCCATCGCGCGGTGCTGTGCTTCACGAGATGGTTCACCGAGGTCTGTCTTTCGTTTTTTATAAGCAGCTGGCAGTCATCTTGGACATCTCAAAGAGCGAGCTTCGCCATTACTTATTCATGTCGTCTGCAACGCTGACGAGGAGGTCGATGGCAGGGCGGTTGAGTGTGGCTGAGGGTGATCGGTTGTGCACGCTTATTAGCGTTTTGAACGCTGCTCATGAGCTGTTCGAAGGTGATCTTCGCGCCGCTAGGGAATGGATGAAATCGCCCGCATTCGGGCTTGATTCAAGAGCACCGCTGGACATGTTGGGTACTCGTGTCGAAGCCCAGGCTGTTATTGATCTGATAGGTCGATTGGAGAATGGAACGCACGCTTGAGGAGCGCTAGGTGACGCCGCTGAGGGTTCATCCTGATCCGCAAATGACGCCACAATCGGATAAACATCGAAGGAGTTTGAGGCTTCAGGCACAAGGCGATACGGGATGAAATCACAACCCAAGATCGAGTTGCATACGCCATTCAAGCAAATCTTCTGGCAGTACCTCCGGCGGCAAAGTTTGGACGATGCCTCGAAGTAAGTGACCGGAATGACAGTGGAGTATCGCGACTTTACTCGGGTCATCCTCAAAAAACGCTAGCTTTGCTCCTGCCCGGCGCTGGCCCTTGCGCAGGGCTTCTAATGCCTCCTGGCCGAGCCATTCGAGGCGTAGAAATCCATACATGTTCACCGTGCGAGCTCTCACATGACTTTTTAGCAGTTCAGCCACCAACTGCTCCAAACCTTGCGCGCCGAGCGTGGCCACAGCCAATTGCCAAAGCTGCCCTTCGAGAGGGGTCGTGATCTTCATACACACGCCAGGATGATGATGTGCTTGAACTCCCGTTTCGACCCAAAACCGTCGTTCTGGTTTAGGAGCGGCTGGAGTGCTGGCATCTTCCAGATGCGACACCAAAGCTTCTTTCAATTCGAGTAACGCTTCTTGCAGTCGAGCGTCCTCGCGCGGGATCGCCCGAGCTCGGCTTGAATTCTTCGACGTGCCGGAGAAGGGCTTCCGCATCCTTTATGTTGAGATCAAAAACAATCATGTTGAGTCCGGGGTTTTGGAGGAGGGGGCGCATTAGCAGGTGAATCCGTGACTGAGTTTTTCAAGCTCAGCCTTTACGAGTTCGTATCCCTCCTCGGAGTGAGCCACTTGAAGCGGTGTGCTTCCACCGAGGGCTGCTTTCGATTGGTTTAGCCACATGTCAGCTTTTGCTTTGTTGCCAAAGATTCGCTCGGCTTCGCGGTGGATCAGCTCAACGTAATTCATTTTCTGGCTCTCGGGAGATTCGTCCACGTCCGCTCGGTATTAGCTGGCGGTCGAGGTCGATGCTGGGGGCTTCGCGCAATATTCACGAAACGCTTTGATGCCCCGTTTGATGATCAATATTGGCTTAATCATGTAGCGATAGCTGACGAACATATTGAGCGCGAGCCAACCCAACTGGTAAGTCGAGCCATGAAATCCCCCATGGTGTGTGCTGTTTTGCCAAAAGCCGTAGGCAACGAAAATAGTAAAAATGGCGACCGCCAGAGGCAGGATGCTGAGCCTTCCCAAGGACACTGCGATGAAGGGGATGGTGACAACTGAGCGGACGGGTTCATTGTCGAGCTGAATGGCCCAGATCCGATTGACATTGTCTTTGCCTGGCTGGTAAGTCGCTCGGATTCGGTTGCCCGCTTTTACATGAGCATCGAGAACGTCTGGGATTTCGAGTTTTTCGTGCTTCTTGCCATCAATCTTCCAGTAGTGATAGCTGACCATGTCGCCGCCAAAGCCTCGCGATTTCTCGTCGAGCCGGCCGTCTACGATTTGCATTTCCTTCATACAGATTCCCCAGTCCTCGTGTTTTGAGTGATGGCAAAAAGATATTTTTTCAAAATCCTAAGTAAGTCTTAGCACTTCGTCAAAGAGAATTTAAGAATCTCTTAGTCTTTCGGCTAAGAAAAATGACCACGATCAGCAAGCGCCTGAAAGAAGCGCGAAAGGCAGCAGGCTATTCACAAGAGCGCCTGGGGATAGAAGCAGGCATCGAACCTGCCTCGGCATCAGCGCGGATGAATCAGTATGAGAAGGGCGTGCACGAGCCTGGAGTTAGCACCATGCAGCAAATTGCAGCTGTCCTGAATTTGCCGGCGGCGTATTTTTATTGTGAGGACGATGAGACCGCCCATCTGCTCCAACACTTTCATTGCCTGACAAAAGCTGATCGAAAACAAGTGGTCAATTTGGCCAAGCTTCTTGCTTTCTGTGGTTGATGCCTAAGCGAAAGCATCGTCAAGGGGGGGAGTCCTACACCAAACAAAACTCTGTCGCTGGCAGTGCTGACCGCTGAGGGAGCAACCGAGCCAGTTTGAGAAGATACTTTGTCATGTGATGCGCAGCCCCCCAAAGAGCTGCGTTAGATGAGTCTTCATCCTACAGGCTGGCGAAATTTCAACGTTCCTATTCGCTCCCCAAATGGGGTTAGTTAATGCTTTCGGACGTCAAGGCCAAAACGCCCATCGAGCAGTCATCTGTCGTTTTGGTAGCAAACGATTGCTTCAAATTCCAAGCCAGGATATCCCTCATCGCTTTCGGCGTTGCAGTGCCGCACCAGCCGATAATTTTCCGCAGCGCCGAGGTCGCAGGGGATTTTTGAGCTCGTTGGTACAGGCTCTCTGCGGTGCCGTCACTCATGATCACGAAGCCTGAACCTTGGCCACATTCACCCCGGTATAACCGAAAACGGCTATGGACTGTGGAGTCCGTCATGAAAAACGTTGTATTGGCATACTCACCATTGTCTGGGTGAGATAGCACCAACACTTGGCCATCATCTTGTTGATGAATGATGCACCCATCACCCACATGGCCGGCAAGGTACCGACCTTTTGAGTGGGCAACGAAAAGCATGGTACTGGCCAATTCAGAAGCCTCACAACGCAGTTTGATTGCCTCGCGTTCCAGTGCCGTCCGGCAGTGCTCCAGTAACACCTCGGACGCCTTAGTCGAGTTCAACTCAGACAGCGCCCAAATCTCTTCGAAGCGCTCGAGCAAAGCGCGCGTTACTGCCCTGACCACTGCACGTGCGCCATGAGCGGAGTGGGTTCGTGAGCCAGCACCATCTGCAAGGGCGATACAAGCAAATTCATGCTGAGTGCGGGCCGCAGCGTAGTCTTGGCACGGCGTATTGCTTTGCAGGTGCGAGCGTCCAGTGATCTGTCCGCAAGATGCCCGATAGAAATAGCTGCGATCCGCGTCACTCATGTCCTACACCTGGCCCCAGGCGTCGATACCTGCTTTGTCCAAGACGACGGTATCACCAGGTATGGATTGCGATACGCGTGAAACGCTGCGGCTGAGCCAGAGGAAAAACTCTTTGAAGTTGAGGCCTTTCAGTCGCAAAGGAGGGCGGCCAGGTGACAGCCTGCCCAAGGTTTCCAGATTGGCAGCGGCACCGATCGCAATCGGGAACACTGTCAGCTTTTTGCTTTCGCACAGGGCACGGATTCGCTCGCTGGCGCGGCTAATGTCATCGGTAGGCTCGCCATCTGTCATGACGACCATCCAAGGCTGGTAGTAATCGACACCAGCCCGCTGATAGTCACCTTTTCGTACTTCGAGCAGATCCAGGGCAAGGTTCACGCCCTGGCCCATGGCGGTCGTTCCTTCGGCGATCAGTACGGGCACGTCCTGCCGCTCGATGGCCATGAAGTCGACCGTTCTTTTGGCTTCGCTGCTGAAGGTGACGATGCTGATCTCAGCAGCATACTGGGCTACCTCATCGTCACGAATCGCGTCGTAAAACATTTGCACGCCAGCTTGAAGCTCTCGAATCGGATCTCCCGCCATCGAGCCGCTGACATCGAGAACCAGGCAAATTGGCACCCTGGCAGTTGGGTTATCCACCAAATCTTCCTGGCTGAGAATGTATTCATTGTTCATGAGCGATCTCCTGTCGAAAACTAGCTAGAAAAGATTGCGCGCCACAGCCTGCTGAAGAACTCAGCAACCTTGGACGTTCGCTTACGGGTGTACGGTTGCGACCGAGGGGCAGAGCCTGTCTCGCTACGGGATTGAACCGTGGCATGCGGTCGAGGTGCCGGGGGAGGGCTACCTTGTTGAGTCGGTGATCGTGGCCGCGGCGGCGGTGTTTGGACGCTGCGGGTCTGTATGGGCTGAACTTGAGGCGTTGGCTGCGGCCTAACTATCGGTTGCACAGGGACTGGGCGCGGCATCATTGATGGGCGGGCGATTGGAAGTATGGGAGCCGGGCGTCCTTGGTTTTTTCGTTCGGCTTGCTGCCCCTCTTTGTAACTCTCCTGGGCCATGCGAGTAAGTCTGTGTTTTCTGTGGCAGTCCTGGCACCAGGGCTTGTGACCAATCTTGGCCTTCTTCTCGACGTGTTTTTTTGAAGCAGTAATCGTCTTATTGCACTTGCCGCAAGGGACGACTACGGGGTCTCTGATGAAAAAAAAGGTAGTAGGGAAGACTTCGTTCCCATAGTAGTTCTTCGCCACGGAGTAGCGGTAGCGCCTGAGCAGATCGATCCAGTCCTCCACTGAAATTCGATCACCGTCGCGAAATGTGCGCTGGAAAGCGATGCGAACATCCTTTTTCAGGTGGTTCCAAATGGTCTCCCATGCGCCCTCGGGAGCATTCTCTCCAGAGAAATTCTCCTGGTCATCGAAGTCCCGGTAAGGAAAATTCTTAGCCTTGATATTGGCTGACGGCGACCCACCATTTTGCTGCGAATAGGGAGGTTTTCCAGGAAACAAGATCATGAACAGCATCGTCGCGATGGCGAACAGCTCATGCTCTTTGCTGCGCATAAACGTTCTGTAGTCGATGCCTTGAATCTCCGGAGCCGTGAAATTTTCGGTACCCACGGGACACGGAAAGCCTTCGATCTGGAAGCTGTCGGTGTCGACCATCCATAATTTGGTGCTGTCTTGGGTGACCAAGAGATTTTGGGCGTTGATATCACCTAGTAGGATGTTCAAACCATGAAGAAACCGAACCTGCTCAAGGAATGCCAGGCACACATTGAGCAGGTCGATGCGCCCCCATGTTGGGAAGACCTTGAGAAAGGCGGGCTTGATAAATATTGCCGAGAACATTGTCTTGCCTTGCGCGCAAGGCATGAGATAGCCGACGAATTCCGAGTACTGATTGAACAAGACCTCAGTGGGCCAACAGATGCCGGCATGGTCGATCTTTCGAGTCACCATCAGCTTGATTTTTTTACGCCTCAGCGTAGTCAGCTGTTCGGCGTGATAGATCTTGCAGACGAAGGAGGGCATATCCGTTTCATAGATAACGCCTTCACCCCCTTGGCTGATCTTTTTAGTCAGCCTCACTGGTTTTCCTGCAGATGTCATGACCACGTCGCCTGTTGCAGGTAGTGCTTTGACGGCGAGTCGCTCATTCGCAGCGCTTGTGGGCGCTCGGTGCATCGCAAACGGCGTCAGAGGCGCAGGATCTGGCGTCGGCGCTTTCTTCTCAGAAGAGCCTTGGGGCTGGTTTTGAGGTGGCCACTTATGGCAGGAAATGCTGTTGGCTTTAGCCTGGCTCATCAACTGATCATCACAGGTAACGATAGTCATCCCGTACTGACTAGCAACCTCAAGCAGGCGTGTGTGGGCGGTCTGGGCTCTGAACTGGAGCCGCTTGAGGAGAAACGCCGGAGCCCCGTCGAACTTGAACGCAGCGAGCAGGTCGCCTGGCAGAATGGAGTCGCCGGTAGGGAAGTCCTTTTCCGTTATGGCGTGCCCATCCTCGATCTGCTGGAGCACTCGTTCTGCGTTATATCCCTGCGCAGTTGGCTGACCGCGGCAATCAATCAAAACCGCTATCGCTTCGACGAGCAGCACTGGCACATTTTGCTTGTCGCGGATTCTCGAAATGATGTCTGGATGGGCTAGCAGCACCCCAGCATCAATCAACACCTTTTGGATTTTTCGTTCCGTCATAACGCTGAAAGTGTGGCGCAGCCGTCCTGAGTTTTCTGGCATGAAGCTTACAACGAAACTGGCGAGCGGAAGAACTCGGTGATAGCCAAGTGGCATCGCGCAACGAATGCGTCTGGAGTTTTGTGATGCAGCTCACACTCTTTCCATCCAAACGCTCCCAACCGGCCCAGCGGTCGTTTCCAGCCGATCAGCTCTGAACCTACCGATCCCTGCAAAACAGAGCACCAATACTCAAGGCTTCAAATATATTTGGCGCAGCTTTACGCGAAGTGGAGTATTCGACACCAGTCGAAAAGTAAATTTTCATGCGGAAGGGGACGTCATATGCATCGACCATCTCATCAATCAGGACGTTTTGGAGTCGCATGTTTCGGTAGTGCCAAATCCTGTTCTGAAGTTGGTCGTTGAAAGTAAAGTGGAAAACGCATGTAAAAGGTACTTCAGCTGAGCGCTCAGTCGTGTCTCCGAAGCGCGTTGCGGGTGGTTGGGCTAGTGGTGGCGAGCCTGTAGCAGGCTCGCCGATTATCTGTCACTTGTTCAGATAATCACGCACGTGATGCGCCCAGGTACCGACCGCCGCAACAGCGTTCTTGAGCTGCGTTTCGGTGCAGTTAAGCGAGGCGCACCAGTTTCTGACCTCGTTAGGGTCGTTGACGTCGATACGCTTGGCGTCGGCAGGGTGGGTGATGTGTTTGTTGTCTGGCATGGTGACTTTCCTTAATCGTTGGTGGCGAAGCGCCACTCCTTTGATATGGGCACTGCACTCGATTTCAAGTAGGATTTCGTGCGAGTTTGGTGACATTTTTGTTGCAAATCGCTAGGCCGAGTTGCGATTAGGCTGTCAAGCGAGATGATTGATTGCAGAGCCCGCGCGTTGCACCTCTCCGCCCACGCAGGGCATCTTGGAGCTGAGCTTCCGATAAGCTGACGCCCGTGGATCGAGGTGCCAAAGCCATCGCTTCCTCACAGGTGAGCTTGTGCTACCCGATTGAGCGAAGTCATCCTGCGCTAGGAGATGGGGGGTTGTTCAGAGCAGTGTTTTAATTTAAGCAGCGGATTCTAGGGCGTGGCTCTGACACGCTTCACTGAAAGCGCTGCTCCTTCAGGCGTCAAATTACACCTGAAGGGCGCGGCCATGTCGTCAGAGAATCACGATCTCGTCGGGCGCTAGCCATCCGGCTTCAACCACTTGGGTTTTGGCAATCTGAGGCTGAGCGGTGTAGACCACAATCGCGAGACTTTCTTCGGCACGGCTGCACGTGACATAAAGGAGCCGACGGGTTCGCGACAGCGAGTTATCTTTGCCCTCGCGCTCATTCCTGACGTCGTTTTCAGAGGCTGGTTTAACACCCAGCAGTTTGTCGTAACTGAAAAGGAATCCACCTGCTTCCTCGTCATTGAGTATGACCATGACCCGCGGAAACTCTAGCCCTTTCACACCCTGGTGAGTGTCGAACGGTGAGAGTCCATCGGCATAGCCAGCAAACGCAGCCATTTCCGAGAAGGGGCGTCCTAGCAATAATCGGTAAGCATGCGTTTCCAGTGCTTCGCGATCAGTCGTGTCGGGAGGTGCGTCAGCAGTAGCTCCCTCGAGCAGGGCTTCTATCAAAAGATTGGGTAAATCGAGCAGGCTGGTGCGGAAAAGAACTTGAGCCACATCCTCGATGGATGGGTCGTTATCCTTGAACAAATCGCACAGTGACTGAGTAGCGCTTCCAACGCTCTCCAGCAGCGCCAGCTGGTCAGGCACATCTTTCATGTACTTAGGATCAAGGAGCGGGGATCTCAGCCTTACCGTTTCCATTAGCGCGAAATCACTCGCCTTCGCTGCTTCGAGTATCGGGGTGACCTGTTCAAAAAACAGCTTCAGGATCGGTAGCGTCCCATCCAACAGGCCTGTACGGAGATGTTCGACGGCATACAACGGCGCAAATACACCCTCAAAGCCCATGCGGCGCCCGGCCATCTTGTGCTCCAGAATCAGGGTCTTTCTCCCATCGTTTCCAGCTGCCCACTGGTTGTCGCCGGTGACTTCGGCCATGCGCTTAGCGATCTCGACCTCCAAGCTGAAATCTTGACCAGGTGCTTGCTGAGTGCAGAACATCCGTACAGTGCCCTCGATGGCGTGCGGCTTCGGCTTTTGTTGGTGGGTGTCAGCACTCGCGCGGATCACGTTGATCAGGTCGATGACGCGAGTCGGACAGCGGCGGTTTATATGCTTCTCTGGCTTGGCCCAGTCATCAGGAATCGCTTCGCCCAGGCGCTCCTTTCCGTCGGCGTAAATGCGCTGCATCGTATCGCCGAGCAACCCCAGGCAGAAGCGATCCGGAATAAGTGCTTGAGCTCGAAGAAAAGCATCCATGAGTGGCCCGTTGGTGTCCTGGCTTTCATCGATCAGAAGCACAGGATGGAGATCCGCCATGACATCCAGCAATGGTGCTTTAGGAATGAACTCAGCGGCCATCTGGATGACCTCGCTGTGGTTTAACGCCTGCCTACCGCGATTGTCTCCCGTGGGGCTGTACGTGAAGGTCAAGACGTCATTCAGCTCACTCAGGCGACGGGCTTTGCTATCCCGGCTGGCCTGGTTTGCCAAAAAAGTCTTGTTAACACCCCTGGCCCTACCGAGCTTGTCATCTAAATCCTTAATGTCCTCAGTGAGCTTGAAGCGTAACCATTCCCGAATGTCCTCGTTAAAGCCCTTGATCATCCTCCAGGAGAAGGCATGGATCGTCGAAACAACCACCAGGGGATCATGTTCGAGCCGACGAGCAATTTCCTCGCAAGCAGCGTTGGTGTAGGTGATGATCGCGATCTGGCGCCCTTCAAACGTGAGTCGTTGCCTCTCCCTGTTTTTCAGGGCTTTCACAGCCTCCACTAAGGAGTGAGTCTTACCCGACCCTGCGCCGGCATACAGGAAAAAACTGCGCGGACGATCAAGGTTCAGACACTCCTGGATGACTTGATCGGCATCAGGCAGTTCTTCTGTGGTGACTTGCGCCAAGGTACTCATTTGGGGGTTACCTCGACGATGGCGGATGGGATGATCAGGAGCTCTTTGCTTTTTCTCTCCAGCTTCGTCTCAAGCCATTCGAGGCCTTCACGAATGTAGGCAGGAACCGTCAACTGAGTAAAGCCGGGATCTCCCAGAACCTGCAGGGCGAACTCTGCTTTGTCCCCACCTCTGAGCTTGTCGAACAGCTCGGTACCAAGTTCCAGTGACGTTTCGGCTTGGCGGAGCGCCTCACCAAAAGCGCGTGTCAAACCTCGCCCCAGCTTCTTTGAAAAATGATCAGCGTTGCTCAGAACCAAACTGTCTTCAAACGTGTTAGGCAGCGCCTCCACCTCAGCGTCCGTTTTGGGGAGACGTATGGTGATGGGGGTTTGGTAGGCGATTCTGATCGAGAACAAGTCATCGATCTGCTGAGCTTTCTGATCAAAGTGCAAATCAAGCAATGTGTCCACGTCGTGACCAAGCTTCATTGCCATCATCCAATGGCGAACAGTGGGGTTGTTGGTGAACTGTTCGGCGTTCCGCTCAACAGGCTTGGCGGCCTTCCGAACCCCAGCATCCAGGTCGGTAATCACTAACGTGACGATCCCTAGAGCATCAACAAGCGGGCGAAGACGATGTGCGTGGCTGCCCCCGATGTCCAAGATCGTGATGTAGCACCGATCAAGGAAGGGGAAGTGCTTTCTCAGGAAATGGGGCAACATCATGCGTTCCGCGGCGCCTTCGACCAGTATCACCGCATCTGCAAAGAAAAGGTCAGCATGCTGGGCCCGGAGGTAACGGGTCACGAATTCCTTCGTTTGATTGGCTTTGCCGAACACCGTGCTCAGATTCGAGACGGTTGATACGGGGATTGGCACACCAGCCATGCCCGATGGGAGCCTGCGGAAATACCTCAGGTTCTCGTATTCCATCTCATGGGCGACATGGCTGGAGTGAGAACTAACCACCAGCTGTGTTTTGAGTCTGGGGTAGTTCTCCAGCAGAGGGTCGTTACCCAGTATGTGGTACGCGTGCTTTATGAACGCCTGCTGAACCTGCACATGCAAGTGAGCTTCCGGCTCCTCGATGAGAACGAGGTGAATAGGCTCGACGCCGGTAACACTCTGCTCCTCTGTGCTTCTGTACTTCTTCAGCCATTCGTCACGGAATGCCATCAGTTGGAAAATCATGGAGATCAGATTTTGATAGCCCAAGCCATTGGACGTCTCAGGTAGGCGCATAGGAGGTGCTCCTGGCACCCCAGCGACGGAGTCGAGCTCGAACAGCACAGCTGCCTCGTGATTCATGCCATCCGTTGGAGCGAGGCGAGTTTCTACCTTTATGGCCGGGTCGGAGTTGTTGGGGTACCCGAGACCTGCCACCTCACGAAGTGCCGGTGCAAAGCTCGAACTCAGGCGTGTATCAAACGCTGACTGAGCCGCTTGAATCGCCCTGATAGCCTCCAGATCAGTGAGATCAGGACTGTCCCCTGGGTCTAGGTGTCGGTTGTAATAGTGACGCAGCTGCTCCGTGAGCTTCATCCCAGAGCCATGCGTGCCCTCCGATCCACTTTCGTCGGCACTGTCACCGAACCCACGCTGCGCGTTGATTTCATGAACACGTATAAGGTTGGTCAGGGGGTTGTGCTCTAGCGGTGTTGCAGTTGCCGCAAGTGGCTGCCGATTGGCGTGTCGAGAGGAGGGATCCGGAGCTTGCAACTGGGTTGGATCGAGGCGATACCACCTAACCTTGAACGTCGTCCCCAGGCGCCGATTGAGGTAATCATGCAGGCTCTGTGGCCAAAGGGGGAGTGAGGGCGGTGTTTTTCCCGCTTCAGTCTGCTTCTCAATTTCTTCTTGCAGCAGCTTAACTCGATCACGCTCTTTACGGTAATCGCTGAACAGCTTGGTCATATCCAACGGTTCAAGGCGAAAGCGCATCCCAACATGGCCACCTTTCCAGGCAAAATTTGGAATGAGGTCTCGAACGTAATGAAGCTCACCCTGAAAGGCTTCTATCCAAATGTCCAGAGTGGGCAACCAGTCTGCCCAGTCATTGGCGACAGGGATCGAAAAGTTATCATCAGCAGCCTCCCAAGCCACACCAATAGCATCGATGGTGGCGAGGTGAGACAGGGTTAGATCCTGTAACCGGAACGCCGATGCTTTTGAGAGCAGAAACTTCCGCAGGGCCAGCATTGCGGAAGATTTTCCGCTGTTGTTCGCTCCGACGAGCAAAGTAGTGTTGGAGGCTAGATCGATTCGAACAGACAGGAGTTTGCGAAAGTTCGCGATCTCCAGATGTTGGATATGCATAGGCTCTTCCCTGAAGGCTGCCCAGCGGCGGGATGCCGAGCTGATTGGTGTTGGAACTCTAGCTGAGGGTGATCTGGTCTCCAACCCACATACTCGAAATAGTCATCATTGCGCTTTTGAGTGCCGATAAAGGCACGCATAGCAGTGCTGAGACACACGAATCCAGCAAGATTCTGGCCCTTTAAACTCCTTTTCTGGCGAGCTCGCGCCAGCCCATCGACCCTTCGCGGGGATGTCTGCGAGTAAAACGAAGTGGCATGTCCTACGCTGAGCAATCTGTGGAGCTGGTGGGAGGCTGGCTGATGTACAAAACGGTGTCTTCCCCGGCCCTTGAGCTGTTCGAAAAGGTTTGGTCTACGCCAGTCCTGAAGCTCGCTCGTGAGATTGGCGTTTCTGATGTCGCGCTTGGCAAGGCTTGCAGAAAGGCTGGTATTGCCGTACCTCGGCGCGGTCACTGGACAAAACCAGAGGAAAAAAGTCCCAAGAAGCCAGCACCACCGACTTCCGACCAGGTAGTGTCATTTCACGTCCTCGACCGCTCGTTGTTTCCTCCGACGCCCGCCAAAACCACGAATGAAGCGCCGCCACCTCCCAAAGTGCCGGTACCTGAAAGCCAGGTTGATCCACATCCACTGGTGGCTCGCTGGCGCAAGGTCGAAGAGATGCTAGCAGGCACCTTTGCTGGCGCTGACAGCCCAGAAAACTCGCGATCCTTGCCTCTTAGAAACCTTTCACTTGTCCCCATCGATAGGCGACCCATGATCCCGCTTGCAATCCAGTTAGTTTGGAAGCACCCTCGGCAAACTCGACAAGCATTAAATTGCCAGCATGCTGAGGACGCCAATGAACACCAAGAACGGTAGTATCAGTGCTGCGCTCAGCGACGAGATCAACTCACACCGGGCGCGGCTGGCGCCGTTCTTCAACGGAAATGCCAAACCTAACCCCTCAGTAAGCTTTGCCAATGATGGTACGGGCTTTGGTAAGTCGTACAACGTGTTCGATCAATTCATCGAGCACGCAGCAGAACGTGACGAACGCGGCGGCCATCGCAACCTCTTCTTCATTACCCCGCACAAGGCGCAGATAGATGTCTCCAAGGCAACTCAGGATAAGGCAGCAGCGCGAGGCGTCAGCATTCTGAGTTTCCTTGCGGAGCGGGATTTGTCTGACCTCAGCTTCGTCGGCTGGGTATCAAAGGTGCGCAATGAAGACCTGTACGCCAGCTGGGCGAAGGCCCTCTATTCCGACTATTACCACGAGACTGTTAACGAACTGAGCAACGCGACCAGTGGACTCAAAGCAACGGAGACTGAACAGGCGCGGTACCTGAAGTCGGAGGTTGCCGACTATCTGCGGGAAGCCGAGCTGGAGCGTCGAATTGATGCTGCAAAACAACGCCTGCTCCATGCGTTACAGGATTTGGCCAAGGCGGTGATCCGGGAGAAGGTCGGCTTCGAATTCGTGACCACTCAAGAGCGCTTCCTGCGCGCCAGTAATGATCGAGAGCGAGCGAAGATCCAGGTTGTCGATCACGTTTTGCCTTTTGAACGGGCCAAGGTGGGGCCAACGATCTTCATTGCCACCACCGCCCGATTTCTGAAGCGCGCGTTCATCGTGTATCTCGACAAAAAGCGAGAGCCGAACATCAAGAAGCTTAGCTTCGAAGAAATTCTAGGAGCCAAGCGCCCACCCACCAATGCTGAAGAGGAGAGTATTGCCCCGATCGGAGCCGCCTGCAGCTTGTCCCATGACGAGCAAATCACCTACTTGATTGAAGATTTCTTCGTCCCTGACGAATCCAACTATTTCAAGACGCATGGCATCACCTTCAACCTCGTCATCGATGAAGAGCACGACAGCTACGACCGAATTTTTGAAGAGAGTAAGAAGAAGCTGGTCAGCGAGAAGGTCAAGCCGCCTCACGTCATTGCCGGCCTGCACCGCTTGATGGAGATGATCTCGGCAAAGTATGGCCCTGATGACGAGGAGCCCATTGCGTTCAACGAAACAGTTGAGCTGATGAAAGATCTGCGCCGGCATTACGAAGAGGATTGCGAAACCAGCGTAAGCTTGGACTCTATCCTGCAGATGTGCTCCGGGAATGTCGGCCATATCACGATCAACAATCGCGACGTAGAGCAAATCCTTGCGTTGTCACAGAATATCTTCAGCCTGACGCCTAGGCGTTTCTATAACGAGGCCGCCCTGAAGCGAATCCGGATGCGATCTGTATGCGGGAAAAGCGAGATCCGCCTGTCTTTCGATGATGGCGCCCCATGCTCCGATCCAACCCTACATGACTTCCTACAGGTCATGCTGTGCGCTCTGTACGCATGCTCCAAGATTCCTCAGGACAGCCCGCTGCGGCATCTGCTTGAGCTGGGTGAGGATGCTAGTCAGAACGCCCCCCTGTCTGAGTTCATCAAGAAGTCCCGTCAACATCGTTCCTACGTGGCTTCTGTTTTTGACCGCGCCAAGGACGCGGAAATCTTCGTTGACGCCTTCTTCACGTTCTTCGCCCCGAAAATTGTGTTTTCGCTGGTTAAGGTGGACGAGATTCCCTTCGGTGGCGACGCGGTGAAGAACCGGGTATTCGTCGACTTCCATCTCGATCTGATCCTGGAACTCCCCGAGGTCAAACTGTTTCGTGTCCTGCACGGAACGCAAAATAGCGCTATGTGCCTCAGCGCCACGACAGGCTTCAAGCATTCCTACTCCGGCAATTTCTCCAGGAAAATGCTCGCCCGCTATGGGGAAGCACCATCCAGTAACCTTGATGTACGGGTCGTTCAGCGCTCCCAGGCTGACGTAGGCGCGATGTCAGATCTCCGGACTGCTCGTGCGAAAGCCAGAACCATGGAAGTCAGGCCCTTCCATAAGACGTCCGCCGACGACATCAGCGGCCTGCGCATTGATCCCGTCTTCAAAAGCACCTACCGCTTCTGGTCAGACTCCCTGCTACCGCCTGGATATCGTGAAAACAAGTACCGGATGTCTGCATACCGCCGGCAGATCGAAGCGATGCTCATGGCAGCCTGGGACGAGAAAAATACCTTCGTTCTATCGCTCAACAATCGCTTCGCGGAGCTCTTCAAGAGCCTGTTCGCGCAGGGTATTGAGGGGCGCTTGAAGGGCCTGCGGTGCCTCTACCAGGATAAGATTTTTGAGTTGAAGCCCTTTGAGGGCAAAACCAAGATAAGGGTCATTCTCTTCAGCTCCCAGCTGGCGAGGGAGGTCGACATTGATCAGTATCTCAAGGTGGATGCTGACACCCGTATCTGTTTGATCTCTGCCTACGGCAGCGCTGGTACCGGCCTCAACCTGTTCGTTGAGCGGGCCGAGGACAATTTCCACCAGGACTTTGACCGCCTCGTGTTGGTCAACACGCCTTTCTACAGCGCGATTCGCGAGAAGGACACCGGCCTCAACACCGTCAAGAACCACATTCTTCTGCTCAAGCACATCTCGTCCGGGGAGAGCGAGGCGGTACGCTTAGCTGAGTTCGACTCGAACCTTATGCAGCCCAAGAACCGCCGCATTTTGAACCAGGAACATGACCTGGCCGTTCTCAAAGCGATCATCCAGGCCGTAGGGCGAGTAGAGCGGCGGGATACTCTGCTCCATACCGAAATATTCCTGCCCAGTGACGTCATCGATGACCTGATCGTGCGGTATAGCCGGCTTCGCCGAGAAGGTAATGACCTTCTCATCAACAGCCTTTCTCTGCTGAATCACAATCTCATGCAGTTCTGCCTGCAACAAGCAGAAAGCCGATGCTTCGCGACTCAGGAAGAACGTGAGCAGTTCACCACCACCGTCGCTGCGGCTGCTGGTGACATCGAGGACTTCTTCAGCGGAGCATTCCGAAACAAGATTCTCAGAAGCGCGCGTGAAGGTGACCGGGATGCCATGGAGCTCAATGAGATGCTCAGATCGCAGGAGAGCATCACCGCTCCAGAAAAGTACGTACGCAAGCTGCTGACATCCCCGCTGTTGAAGGCCTCAGGTTACTACCAAGGGGTCATCAGCACCTTCTACCTGCCTAGGGACGTGACCGATAGGGTCACCGTCTGCACGACCTTGGAAAGCTTCCATCACCTGAGCGACCTGTTGCATGGGCATGCCGTCTACCAGCCCGGCAAGTGGCTTGTGCCGGACTACGTGCGCACCGATGGTGAAGACCATGACTCAGGGCCCGGCATTATCAATCTGGCGTGCAATATGGCCAGCGATGGGATTGATGTGCACCTACCGAATCCCGCCCTGATTCCACTCCTGAAAGGGAATGTAGGGGAATTCATCTTTTCGAAGGTGCTCTCCACGCTCGGGGTCAAGCCACTGAATCTGGATCAGTTAATCTCTCTTTTGGGCCCTGCGGTGTACGAGCGCTACGACACCTACGTTCACGATGGAGACACCCTCATCTGCATTGACGTGAAGCGGTGGTCGGGCACCCTGGACAACCAGGAGCTGTCCCTCAAAACCCTTCACCGGGCGGAAACCAAAAGGCAGGAAATGTACGAGTTGTGCAGTCGCCTGAACCTGCGACCTCGCTTCCTTTACGTCAACACGCAACCGGACGACAACGACCTGAATGCCGAGCGTGAGTTTAATTTCGGGGAGTCGATCCACTTCCTCAACGCCTTCAAGATGATCACCAAGTATGTCCCCGTCACAGGCACAACTCGAACCCACCGTGTCGATGACCGCTTGATGATCAACCCCACTTTGGTACATCTGCTAAGGAACGCGCAATGACCCTTTTCAATGTCTTGGAATCTGGAACCGCCGCCAAGGCTCGCACAAACATGCTTAAATTGTCCGGTGATCTTGAAGGCATCATTGAGCGCTTGTCGGTTCCGGAGGAGGGGCAAGGTTTCGTTCAAGCAGCAGTTGTCGAGGTCGCCAGGAAATATGGCGAGGAGGCCGCAGAGTACTATCAGCGGGTCGACTCCACCATCAAGGATTTCATCCGCAAAACGCTTGGTGTTCCTGCTTCGACGGGGGTGCACTACAGCAGATTCAGTGGCAGAAAAGGGGTGTTCGGTTTCCTCTTTCTGAGCATTCAGGCACCAGAACCTGGTCAGGTTCGCCGGGTAATTGCTGAGCACTCGCTATACCCCAATTACGCAATTCAGGCGCTCATGGACTTAAAGCTCAAGCTTTCGTTCCTCGGCGACGTTCACAAGCACTACGAGATAGCGCCAGTCGAGTTCAACGCGGATCTGTACATTGGGCTAGTGCACAGCCGCACGATGAAAAACGGCAGTTACGTCTTCGATGCGCTGCAGTACGACCTGTATTTTTCCACCGAGCAGGAACTCGCGCTCACGCTCAGCAGGGTGACGATGCAATGCTCTCTCTCGCAGGACTCCATTAGCCTGCCGGTGGGCGAAACGGGTAATCTCATGTTCGATTGGTCTGGGAAGCGCTTCCAGCGTACCCGGAAACTCAATGCGACTACGGACAGTGATCGCAATTACATGGCATTCGCCACAAACAACGTGAACGCGACGGCCTTCGATCAGTACCACAACAGCATCAACTACCATCAAACAGACTGCCTGAATCGAATAGAGCGTCTGTTGAAGCGTTATGGCATCGAGTTCAAGCCTGTTGTTTACGAGGCAACCCACCAGGTTAAGACTTTCCTGGAAGGGCTCCCTAAGATGTCAAACCCACTTTGGCTACTCGATACGTCGTCCAAGCCGTCGACCGATGAGGCCTGGCTCGGCAGCACCTCTAAGCTTGCAGATAAATTCGGTGCCTCCAAGGTGTTGACCGCAGAGAGCCTTCCCGCACCTACAGACCTTGAGGTGGGCACCACGAATTATTTGGTGGTCAACGAGAAGGTCAAGACACCAGGGGGTAGCAAGAACGGCTCCAGCATCTTCGACACCAGTGCCAACGAGGCCCACAACAGCTTCTGGCAGGCGCTTGCGCGCAAGCAGCGCAGCCCGGAAGCCGTCTTTGATTACTACACCTCCGTGAAGCTGCACCGCTTCACAGGAGGAATAGACAGCATCTGTCAGGGTTTCAACGTGTTGCCGGGCAAATCTCTGTCGGCAGCGTCGATTGAAAAGAGCTTGCAGGAGCTGGCGCTCAAGGAATGCATCTTCCGGGACAAACTGGTGAGAATCGAAGGCGCGTCCTTGCCCGCGCGGTCTATACAGTTGATGAGCTGTCGGAAGGATCGTGGTGAAAACATCTACATTCAGGTTCTTGATGTGTTTGTTGAAGGTGAAAGTATCAAAATCGAGTCTTCCCGCCGCTACGACGAATCCTCGAGAGGAGAGTTCAACTACGAGTTCAAGAAGCTAGCTGCAGTCTTCGGGAAAGAGGACAAAAAACCATTCGATGCTATCTGGGATGGGGCTTTCCTGATCCATGACAAAAGCACTGGTGCCTGGCTAACGGCATACAACACGGGCCGCGTTCCCTCCATAATCGGAAACACACTTTTCGATAACCAAGTGCGCCAGGACAGCGGCGTTTCTCCCTCGCGGGAGGTCGGTATCCAAGCGGCTGCACTACCGTATTACCTGACTCCCACCAAGCAGAAACAGCGCCACAGCGTCTTCATCCAAGACAATGGCGTTGAAGGCGCATGGTTCTTTGTAGCTTCCAACAAGTCTGCTAACAACACGATCCAGAAGCAGAGTCTGGTCTACAACACCTTGCTCACACGAGATTGCGGTACCCGGCTTCCCGTGTTGGATCACCCGCTGGGTGAACTGTTCTTCTCCACCTTCACCTACGACATCGTGAAGCTTCGAGAGTCGGCCAAAACCTCAATTCTTCAGAAAATCGTCGAAGTCTGTCTGCATAATTAGAACTGCACGTAGCCTTCAGGTCTTGGGCGCAATGCTGATGCGTACAGTCGGATCGTTGAAAGCGCAGGGTGATTAGGGGCTGAGCTCCGACAGGGGGGCGCCTTCCGGGAAAATGGGGGGCAAACCAGCAGTTGTCTCTCCATTTGCTGACGCGCCAATTCAATGTACTGGAACTCAACAAAATTCGGGTCACGGCCTCATCTACATTTACAGGTATGAAGAAGATCTAGATGCGAATGGGAGCCTTCCATTGCTTGGTCACAAACCCAAATCCATCTCCAGTTTCGCAACCACCAGGTGTTCAGGTAGCCACTGAGCAGGACACCATTCAAGTACTGCCAGGGTGAGCGTGTTCCATATCGTTAACTGAATGCGAAGCGCATTGTATTCCTTGTGAACAAACATCCCACGGTAAGGCTTCAGGATTTGTTTCAGAAGCAGCATGACTCCCCGAGGGTAGCGGCCACGACCTTTATTATCCGCTACGGGGATATATCGAAAGCAATTGTGGCGCTGAAAGTACTTCTCCTCGACCACCTTTGCCAACCTCACCCGAAGCTCCTTTTTGCTCATCCGAGACGCTAATGTCCACCAAACAATTTCGACGTCCTCGAGCTTCCAGCCTTCAGGCGGGCTATCCTCGTAATCGTCGTAATCGTCGTAATCGTCGTAATCGTCGTAATCGTCGTAATCGTCGTAGTCGGCAAATGGCAGTGGGCGGTTCGGGTGTGGCCAAGAGCGGGCAGGTTGGCCAGGAGTGAGGGTGATCGGGGGCGTGGTCATGTGCGGCTTAGGGGGCAAAAGGTAGGGGGCGTACTAAAACCGAAATGACCGAGGAGGGCAAGAATATGATCCAGCCTTCCAGCGTCCCTTCAGTTTTCAAAGTGTTTGGGAGGGCTGAATTCTTTGACGGGCAACACTGTAGCGACGGTAGAGGCGGGTACCAGGCCAACGTAAAGGTGACAATGCCCTCGGTAAGCAGGGAATTACATTTTCGCCTGGCTTTTAACTGACCGGATAAAGCCCGGCAGCTACCGACCACGACGGTTGCGCGGCTAGCGGGTATCAAGATTCCCGCCAATCAAGGGGGCCACCTACGAGGCGTACCCTTGACTGATTCTTTCAAGCTCATCCTTGACCGACAGATGCCCAGCCTCACTGTTGGCGAACGCCAACGGAGTAGCATTACCGAACGCTTTTTCGGCTGACTCAACCAGATATCTGCCTTCTCTTGTTGCCAAATACCTGCTCGGCTTGGCGTCGGATCAGCTCAACATAATTCATTTGCGGCTCTCGTTAGTCGCGCGGGCTAGCCGCTTGATCAAGTGGTAGCCCAGTTCTTGGGCTACCACTTCATTGAACGCGGCTGTAGCTGCGAATCAGCGTGGAGTCTGCGCTGGGGCATGTCTATTGGCGTTGCGGCAGGGAGGTGGCAGGGCTTGCTTTCCTGGTATCTCAAGCCCGCCGTCAGTACTTCCCCACCTACTTCCGATGCAAGACAAGTCCGTGAGCAATGTAATCGGCAGTCACTACAGCTGCAGCCATCGATGCCACTTCATGAAACACATCATCCTTCAGGTGGTCACCGTGGTCACTGATCCCTCGGATGACCAGCGCAGGGACTTCATGTCTGGAACAGGCTTCAAATACCCCATGAGCTTCCATTTCAGCGACGCACACCTTGCCATGCAGCTCTTGCATTTTCTTGAAGAGATTCTCGTCGCGTACCAACTTTTCCCCTGCCGCAATCGTAACGGGTGTCGGGTTTAGAGCCGCAGACACTTCGCCTGCAGCTGATGAGTCCGGGAAAACCAGTCCTACGGTCTCGGCGTGGCGCGCGAGGCGCGCCAATCGGGAACCTTGCACAAGATAGGCGCCCATATCCTGTTGAGTACGAAATTCGGGCTTGGTGATGTCGGGCCTAGCGACCATGACCCCGCCTGACAGTGCAGCGGCGCCCTCGTAGGCAACGACGCGTTCCGACATGATCACGTCGCCTAGCTTCAGTTTCGATCTCATGCCAGCGGCAATGCCCATCATGAAGACTGCATGAGGGCGGTACTCAGAGATGAGCATCGAGGTCACGGCCGATGCCTGGGCATTGCCGGCACCGTTGAACGATGCCACGAGACAGGTGAGTGGGCCGTTGCGGCCTTCCACCTTGACCTTCCAGGCATGGATACCATGCTGACTTTGTATTCCGAAATCGTCGTCATCAACGCCTAGCGCATGTTTGGCCGCCGCCAGCTCGACGGGTAATGCAGTCAACACCAACACATCGGGAGTTGCCGCTGCGTCAGCAGCGATGCGCTCTTGGACGAAAAGCTGCACTGTCTTGTCGGCGAGGCCTTGCAGGTCTGCCGGAGCATGTTGCGCTGACAAGCCGAGCAGTTTGCGTCGAACGCTTTCACCGGTGTGTGGGAGATAGGCGGTCGGGTTTTGAGTGAATTGGCGGTGGAGCTGGATAGCACCCGGGCCGTCTTCGCTGAACGCGCCGACGTCGATGTCAAACGGAAAAACCGGAAGCTTCAGTTTGAGCGCTCGCTGGGCACGGTCGATGACGCCCTTGCCCCCACCGATGGCGATCATGGCCGTGGCCAGATCCAGTTGGGCATCGCGAATGTTGCCGCCGGTGACAACATCGTCATCGACGTACTCAATCTGAGCGATATCTTGTTCCACAAGGCGACTGATCAACTGGCGGCCTTCGTCATCCATTTTGCTATACAAAGCGCGTTGGGATGTGACGATGTGCAACCGATTTTTGGTGTCCTGTAGCGCCGCCAGCTGCTCAAATTCGCGGGCTATCGTCCAATCGAATACCATGGGGTCGCCATGATCGTTCTTTGGCTCACTGGTCAGATAGACGACCAGTGACGCCTGCGCATCCAATGCTGCTTTTGTCAGTCCGCGAACCAGATGATGTGCCCGGTCGACCAGGGCGCGGTCTGTTGATTTTGAAATGCTCCCTGCGATCAGGACGCACTGTTTTTCTAAGCTGGCCATCCAGAGGCTCCTACTGCTGATAAGGGGTGGCGCTGGCATCTTGCTCGATGGGTCAACTCATCGGCGGCAGCAGATGCTCTATTTTCTTGCGGTTTTTCAGAGTCAGCTGTTGTCGCAGAGGAGAGTTTTCAGGCCTCTCTTCCTGCAGGTTCAGATGGTAGAGCAGGTAAAAGGTCAAGGCTTGCCGGCACTGAAGCGTGATTTCTCCGTCCTGCATTGCATAGTCCCATTCGATTACCTTCTTCTGATACGGCTTTAATCGCGGATTGGCGCCGATTACAAGGTTAACGATCGTGTGCCATTGACTATCTTCGGACGCCCGATCCTCATCGGGGCCCGCGTCACGGGCAGTGACTACGCGGGACAAAGAAAAGTCGCGAAACTCGTGCTTGGTGTGGCAGAACGCTCGGAAGTGCCAGCGAGCGCCATCCTGGACAAGCGCGTGAGGCGTCAACTTCCGATCAGTCGGCTCGGGAGTCGACAAGGAGCGGTAGGTTACGAACAGCGCATGCTTTTGACGAATCGCCCGCAGCACCAGACCTACAGTGTCCGCATCCAGGCGGCGTCCAGGACGGGGTACGGTGGCGACGGGTGCATGCCATCCGAGGAAACTTCCATAGGGAATGTCCGGTTGTATGGCGATCCTCAAGAGGTCATCTAGGTAGCGCTCCAGTGCGCTAGATGCGAAAACTGGTGTAAACGCTGGCGTCGATTTGTAAACCCGAGTCCGATTGTCGTACTCAAGGTTGTGTGAAGCCAGGCGTGCGTACTCGGAGAGGTCGATGGATGCCTGGGGTACGGAAATTCCAAAAAAATCAGTCAGATCGCTGCGGTTGATCTGTCCATCCCACCTGAGTCGGTAATCGATAAATTCTAAACGACGCTCTTGACCCCAGCGCGCGCCTGGGCGTGCGGGTGCTGCGGGGTTCTTGCCCTGCACATTGGGTTCATCAGTCATCATGGTTACCTCGGTGCGTATAAAAACTAGACTACATCTAAAAAGTAGTCGTATAGTAAGGCTACGCGAGCAACCTGCAGATGGCAATCGGTCGGCCCCGGGCACCCTCCGTCCGGCTTCAATTCCACGCATGCGCCGCCGTGAAATGGGTGCACTAGTGCACCTGCCACCATCTCGCTGGCCGGCTCATCGGGGGTCGTGCGGTAGGGGTGATGGTTAGCTCAATCATCGAGGCTAGTGTCATGCCATTGAACAATGCACAGATTCGACGCTACGACAGTAACGTGCTGCGCCTGCCCAAGGACAAGCGGGAGATCTACAACGGCCAGGTCGACCGGCTCATCAAAGCGTTGCGAAGCAAGATCCGCGAGCAACACAAGATCACCATCGAGCGTGTGGTCAAGGCGGGTTCGTTCGCCAAGCACACCATCCTGCGCAAGAGCAGCGACAACCCGGTCGACGTGGATGTGGTGTTTTACATCTCCGGTAAAAGCGTGAGCGAGGAGTCTTATCAGAGCCTGAGTGATCTGATCCACGCCGCGCTGATTGAGTTGTATCCGAACAAGGCGGTTGAGGATTTCGTGATTCAGCGTAAGGCGGCCACTGTGACCTTCAAAGGTACAGGGCTCGATGTCGACATCGTCCCCGTGATCGCTAACGCGAACAAGGAGGGCTACGGTTGGCAGTTCGATCGCGTGGATGGTTCCAAGGTCGAGACCTGTGCCCCCTGTCAGATCAAATTCGTGGCTGATCGCAAGAACGAGGATGCTGACTTTCGTACCCTGGTGCGCCTGGCCAAGCGGTGGCGCAATTATTCTGAATGCACCCTCAAATCGTTCGCCATCGAACTCATCATGGCCCATGTCCTGGAGGTCAACGGAAAGGAAGGCTCATTGGAAAAACGGTTCCGGGACTTCCTGCTTTACATCGCTCAGTCCCAACTCAAGGAAGTGATCAAGTTTCCGGAAAATGGGGCGGTTGACCCGGACTTCAACGACCCTGTGGTGATTCTGGATCCTGTGTGCAACACCAACAATGTCGCCAGCCGCATCACCGAGGCTGAGCGCAAAGAAATCGTCGCACTCGCCAAATCATCCTGGGAGAGCGCTTACCTTGCATCCGAGGACGATGATTTCGACGTATGGAAAGAGCTGTTCGGCAAGCAATTCAACGTGGAGGATGCCGCATGAGTCAGACGGCTACTCAGACAGAAACGTTCTCGGTTGCGGACATCGAGATCGTCATGCGGCGGGTGAGGATGGACTTGATGATGATCGCTTCCAGCACGGGCGCCGTCACCGAGGAGCGCGCCCGGGAGTGGGCCCATGACATTGAGCTGCTGGCGAAAGACGGGTACCTAAAGTCGGTAGACGTAACCATTCTCTCCAACGATGAAGAGCTGAAGGCTGCACGCTTCACCATTGACGCCGAGTCAGGGGCGCTCAGCAACGAGCGGCCTGGTGATAGCTTGTGGCCCAAATGCCCTGATGGGCATCTGCGCATCGTATTGTCTTATACCAATCGCTACGATGCCGCAGCCCAGCAAAAGTTGACGCCCAAATTCAAACGTCCGTGGTCGCCCTCCAGCGCGGACATCAGTCACAGCAAACTGGCCTCGAAGGTCGGTCGTGAATACTCCAGTAATGGTTACGGCGTGCAGCGCAAGGATTACGGGCAATGAGTAAAGTCAGTGTTTTCGATACCGAAACGGTGCTGCCGGATCGTCAGTTGTCCGCCCGGGAGACCGGACTTCTTGGGTTCTCCAAGCGGTACGACCGTGTCTACAAGCAGCTTCGGCTGTTGTTAGATCTTGGGCACCTTGATGCCTGGAGCAAGGACTACCATCACGGCGTCCTTCCTATCTGCAGCCTGGTCGCTGATCAGTACCCGATGGTCATCTTCCATGGTGACGTGGGCACAGGAAAAACGGCGATGGCCGAATGCATCGCTAACCGCATTGTGCGCGAATCGAGCACGGAAGACTCGGTGCTGCTCAAGCTGAGTAACCGTGTACGGGGTAGTGGTAAAGTTGGCGAAATGGGCACGCTCTTGACGCAAGTTTGGGCGGAGGTAGCCGAGGCAGCTGGCAAAAACCGGCGAGCTATTTTGCTCATCGATGAGGGCGATTCCATTGCTGCGTCCCGCTCTCAAAGCCAGAGCCATCATGAAGACAAGGTTGCCGTGAACACGCTCATTCAAGGCGTGGATGAGATGCGTAAGTACAACGGGCGCGTGGTCGTCTTCCTGTGCACCAATCGCCTATCGGTGCTTGATGCGGCTCTGCAGCGACGAGCAGCCATCGTCGAGGAATTCCGGAGGCCCGATTCAGAGGAGAGGAAGGCCCTTTTCGAGATGGATCTCCAAGGTATGCGATTGACGGACAACCAGTTCCAGGAGCTCGCGGTGTTGACCGGGGCACAGGCCGACCGGCCTGGTTGGACGTACTCCGACATCCGTACCCGTCTCTATCCTGCAGCGTTGTCGCTGGCCTACCCCGATCGCGCGCTGACCTTCAAGGACTTGAAAGACACTATAAGCTCACTTCGCCCCTCTCCTGTCATGGAAGATAAGTAGCGATTCATCCATCGTCGCGGCTGGGGCATGTTCTCAGCCGCGCTCAGCAATCGAGTCGCCAGCACGCGGTGCTCGATGCATGTTTACTGAGGAGTGACTTCATGACTGCAACACCCGAAATTTTTATTTCCGTGGATGTAGAGGCCTCAGGGCCAATCCCGGGCGAGTACAGCATGTTGTCGATCGGTGCGTGCCTGATGTTCGATGAAGCGCAAACTTTCTCCTGCTACTTGAAACCGATCTCGGACCGTTATGTGCCAGAGGCACTGGAGGTTACTGGATTATCACTCGAAGGGCTTCGCTCTGAAGGTTTGGATCCCCGCGAAGCGATGCAGCGTTTTCAGAATTGGATTGAGCAGGTCGCGCCGGAGGGCACCAGGGCAGTCTTTGTAGGCTTCAACGCTTCGTTCGACTGGTCGTTTGTGAATTACTACTTCCACTACTTCCTGGGACAGAACCCATTCGGCATCGCAGCCTTGGACATCAAGTCGATGTATTTCGGCGCCACGCGAAGCACTTGGGAGCAGACTCGCTCAAGTGCGATTGCCAAGACCGTTAATCCCCGTAAAAAAGGGGATCACGACGCCCTCCACGATGCGGTATATCAAGCCGAGCTGTTTAGGCTGATTCAGGCTCAGTTGATGAACGACTAAACCACCCGCTCATCATCAGCCTTCATGTTCTCTGCCAGATGCTCGACGCTTGATGTGCCTGGTATGGGGAACATGGCGGGCGAGTGCTCAAGCAGCCAGCGCAGCGCTCCTTGGGGTGTCACCGAACAAGCATTATCAGTGTGCTCTCCGTGCTCAAGGCATCGGCCAGCACCCAGCGGGGCATAGGGTACGAAAGCAATCTCGTACTTCTCACACCATCGCACAACGTCATCAGATTCAGCGTTCAACAGGCTGAAAGAATTCTGGACGGCAGCAATCGGGGCAATCTTCGTTGCCTCGACAATCTGAGCAATAGTGATCTTGGACAATCCCAGTGCTTTGATCTTGCCCTCGGTGCGCAGCTGCTCCAGCTCCCCGACCTGGTCGGCGAGCGGTACGTTGGGATCAACCCGGTGCAGGTAGTAAAGATCGATTGCGTCGACGCCGAGCCGGCGCAAGCTCAGTTCCACGCACTGGCGCAGATAGGCAGGAACTCCGCATGGTGTCCATCGACCTGGTCCCTGTCGGGTAAATCCACCTTTGGTTGCAATGATCAAATCATCCGCATAGGGATGCAGTGCTTTGCGGATCAGCGTTTCGACATCGTGTGGGCCGTAGGCGTCAGCAGTATCTATGTGCTGAACGCCTGACTCCACTGCTGTCCGCAAGACTTGGATCGCGTTCTTTTCGTCGCCAGGTGGCCCCCAAATGCCAGGACCTGTCAGCCGCATGGTTCCAAAACCCAGGCGACGAACCCTCTTGCCGGCCAGCATCCCGTGCGTCGTTAAAGTCATGCTAACCCCATGCGGTGGAATACGTCGGCGGTGAGCTCTTCGAGGAGCGCTTCGCGCACCGCTGGAGAGAGCACTCGGTGGTTTATCGAAAGACGGCCAAGAAGTTCATGCAAGTGGGTGTCAACCGATGCCCTGAAACGGGTGTCAGTGTCTCGTCCGGGGCCAAGGGCTACCGAGGTGTCGAGTTTCGTCGCAAGAACGGTTGTGTAGTTGGGGCAGTAGTTGAGCAGCAGGCTGCCTATCGCTTCCACCTCATGCGCAGCGGCGTAGGTGCCTCGATACTCAACTGCCGCATTCCAATACGCCACCGCATCGATGATGGGTCGATCAACAAGCACAACCTCAGCATTGGTACGGGCGGCATGCTCCGCTTCAAGCGTCCGGTCGATGAACCACATCGTGGAGTCGTAGGTATGCTGGGTCAGCAGTGGGATGCCTTGCTGAACGGCGAGAGCCCCGAAGGAGGAAATGGTTTCGACGCGAACGCCCTTCAACTCAAGGGAGGCCTTCAGGTCGCTACAGAACGTGGATTTTCCGGTTGAGTGGGTGCCGGCAACCCCGATAACGATTGAACTCACCACAGGCTTCCTTGCTCTGGCGCTGGTGTTTCTTTCTCGGTCTGAGTCTTGAGCTGGGCGATTTTGCACACTTCAATCCAGCTCTCGATGAGCGAGTCTTTGATCAAGCGGCTGAGGAGCAGGGCGGTTACCCGTGCATCTTCTCCGGCGCGGTGCAGCTCACTTGAGATTTCGCTGTCCAGGCCAGTCAGCGTCAGCAGTGCCGAAAGGCTATGGCTTTGAGCATTCGGATACACATGGCGTGCAAGCTTCAAGGTGTCAATCACGCCAATGGGGGCCCAGTCGGGTAGATGGCGTTTGATCACCCCATAGTCCACGGAGGCGTTGTGCGCGACAAACCATTTGCCCTGCAGATGTTGTTCGACATCGCCCCGTAATTCTTCCCAGGTAGGTGAGTTCTTCACCTTCGAGTTGCCGATGCCATGCACTCGTTTTGCCTGCCAGGTGATTGGGTTTGGCGGCTTGATGAGCCAGCTCGAAGGATCATTCCCCTCGACGACTGGAAACGAGGCAATGGCGAGCTCCACAAGATCAGGCGGAGTGTGGCCATTTCCTTCAACGTCGACGATTACGATGGGCTCGGAGGGCCATTGGAACTCCGTGTCTGTCATAAGATATTCCTCTGCGCTTCCGCGCGCCCATGGCGATCATAGTGATGCGGTTTGTCGGCATCGTGCACTTGATATCCAAGCGTGTGCTGCATGAAGTATCGCCGCTGTTCATCCAGGCCGCGAACAATGATGGATCTGTCTGTGATCACCGGCTCGCCCTCGGCACCCAGGCTCCGACATAGGTTGCTGAGAAGCGTCTCATCAGGTTTCTTCCAAGCGGTTTTGCACGTTGAGTACTGGGCGGACGGACAAGTCGAACAGAGTTCCGTGATGCCGAAATGACCGTTGTAGTCGGGCTGCTGATGAGCATAGGCAACACCACAAGAAGTCTTGCGAAAAATGGGCGTATCCGGGGCCTGCGACTGGTAAATCCTGAGCAATCGTTGTTCTTCCTCCAGCGGCAGAAGCTTGCGCCTTGCGGTCGAGGTATAGGGTTCGGGAATGCCCTGGCTTTGGTAATGCTGGGCAATCTCCTTACGATAGAACAAGCCGCTGAAGACCGTTGCGTGAGCGTGTTTCGCCAACTGCGCAGCCCGAGCAATGTGCTGGTCTGAGTCATTGAGTCCTGGAACGATCGGGCGCCAGTAAAGCACCGTCCGGTACCGCTGCGCATGCTTGAACAGAAGGCGCAGGCTGTTGACTGCGATCGACGATTTGATCGGCTCGACCTTGGGGTCGTCGATACCCGAGTAGGTGACCAATATCGTCAGCTTGATATTTTTCAGAGCGTTAAAGCGCTTGCAATCTTCAGATGTCACTCGCCAGCGTGTGATGACCAGGACGTTGTTGGTCAGGCCAGCCAGATCGAGCAACCGCAAAAGGTTATGAGTGTGGGGCTTGACCTCCGGAAGCATCGGATCAGTTGCCCGGTTAAACAACTGAATCGGTGTGATGTGAGGCTGGAAGTAGCGATGCGAGATGAACTGCTCAAATGCCTGCTCATCGGTCATCAATGCTTGAGGCTTACGTTGGTCGAAATTCCCGAACAGGTGCCGCACGCAGTAGCTGCAATCCAAAGGGCAGCCGACGATATGGTTGAGGCTGAGGCCGCTTTTTCGGTACTCGACGGGGTCTCTTAGGCTTGGGTTAACCTGTGACAGCTGCGTGGCGTCGATGATGGTGACGTTTTTATCCATTGACGCGATCCTCGTGGCTCGATTGAGTCGCGGACATCCCTTCGATTTATACCAATCCATCCTGTAGCGTAAGCCGTCAATAGGCAGCTACTACAAGGTTGGCAAGTTGCTAGGCTATCAATTTGCCATCAATGCGCGCAATGACCTGCGAGCAGATCTCTTTTCAAACTGAAGGGTTTTCTGCTGCATCAATCGTTCACCTCAATGAGTCAGTGATGCCCCTCGCCCATCGAACGAGAGAAGAGCTTCCTGTTGTCTGGCGGCCACAGTTACTCGCTGAAGGCCGATGTCATAGCCGATCATGAATAGCGAAGCTTCCAGGGCGCGCAGTGGATCGTGGGGGGAGTCGACCGAGTGGAAGGGACTTCCTTTCGCGGCTGGGTGCGCCAACACGGTGCTCAACACCCAGTTCGCACGCAGATTCCAGAGCGCATGATGAGTGCCCGAGCGAAGCCCTTTGAATTGGAGATTGCCGTCACCGGGGTTTCGCCGTTTCGGGGCGGCTGCGTTGGGCGCCTCTTTGGCTGCAGCCCAGGGGAAGCACAGTGCGTGCGGGACGTTATAGAGACCTTGGGATTGACAGTACTTCACAATCAGCCAGCCGAGTGCTGCGGCAACGCAGCTGTCATAGATGACGAAATTCTTGCAGAGCAGCGAGTAGACCTTGGTCATTCCAGAGTTGAAGCGCAGATGCTTCGAACGCAAAACTGGCGAAAGCTCATCGCCGGCGTCCATCGCGGTCTGTACGGCTTCCAGCAGACCTGCCAGTCCTTGCTTATTCGCCTTCAGCCAGCTTGCGTTGCCGGCACACACACCGCCCCAGCTCATCACGTCAAGCGTTGCGTCCAGAGCGCGGTTGTCATCGCCATGGATATGTTCCAGGTCATTGCGCAACGCAGCTCGTCAGTTGAAATAGCCCTTGAGTGACTACAATCAGTCCATGGGCACTTGGACGCTAGAACTAGTTGTCTCCAAGATCACTATGCGGTGGCAAACGTGCTGGTGTGATCATGAGCTTGATCCAGTTGGCAAGACTCAACGGCCACGACTCATATGCTTATATTAAAGACACGCTGAATAGTCTACCGACCCGGAAGATAGGCAGCGATCTGCGGCGTCTAGGAACACCGCCGACCTTTTGCTGCCGACAATAATGAAACAGCTCGTTCGGCCGTGGACTCCGCATGCTTTCCATTTTTTAAGAGGTAAGTGGACTGGATGTAGTTTCCGGCAACGGTAGCTCCTGACCAGGTTAGAGAGAGGGGTTGGGATTCCAGATGAGGCTGTAGGCATCGAAACCTGGCCAGAAATTGTCGAAGTAACGAAAATCCATGTCTCTCGCCATTTCACGTTCTCTTTCACCGATGATATCCCATACGTATTCAAAGCGGTCGTTGAGAGTGGTCAGTGTGAGCAATCGGGTGGCTTCATCAGGTGAGAGCTTAGCTACACGCTCCAGCGCCTCTTGGTCATATCCGGGGTTTAGAAGCCCATCAGATCGGGCAATTAGACGTTGAGCTTCGTCAAAGATACCCAAGAGCCAGCCGATACATTGGAATTGGGAGATCCGGACAGACTTGAATTCCTCACTGGTACCAAAAATTTTCACAGTAACTACAATTTCTTTTTCAAGATGGCTTACATTGATGCAATAGGACATGGCTTTTCCCTCTACTTATTTTTAAATTCGGCTAGGATAATGATCCACTATAAATTTTCTATTTTCAAGTGAAATATCATTGCCAATTTGGCAACTAAAAATTTTGCGCTGTAGCGCTATGTCGTTATTTTTTTAACTAAGCGTGAATCTACCAAATGTTGTCCGACACTATCCTTAATATTGGGAGGGCTTGAGCGAGTTGATATTTTCTTGTAAGTTAAAATTTTTACAGTGCAAGTATTGATAATCACGTTTTGTGTTTACAATTGGATATCTGATTCTTAAAAGTGTTTGCGCTCATCGCCTGGTGGTTCGGATGACGTATTTGGAATCGTTGATCGGCTTCAGTAAGCCATTCAAGGATTCTTTTATGGATTATTCACCGCCTTTGCTAGAGGGCGTTTGCTGGACGTCGAAGCTATCAAGGCGAACATTCAATAGCAGAGGCCGTTGATGGATTCGAGTCGTGTGGAGTCGGGTTGACATAAGCAGCAAAAATTTTACTGCTTTAGTAGGGTAATTGGCCCTATGTTCCTATTCCCATGGGCTCGTCTGCAATGCATTCGCTTCAATCCTTGGCGGGGGACTCAGATAGAGTTGATCAGCCTGAACGGGAACCTGTAGGGGGCTGCAGGACCTGTATCACGGGTATGAAAGTTTTTTCGGTCACGGCTTGATGACTCAAGGCGGATGAATCCAAAAGTCCTACAAAAGGCCTAGGTAGAGTTACGTTGGCGCTGAGGGTTACGCGCTCAACAGGGTGGGCGACGACGCCCAAATGGGGCAAGCCGACGGCTGAATCTCATTTGCCAAAACACACGCCCAATGCAGTGGAGCGTAACAATATTTCGGGGGCAAGCATCATCTAGGTTGACAGGCATCAAGAGGATTTAGCTGCGAATGGGGCTTTGAATCGCCCGGTCACAAACCCAAATCCATTTCGAGTTTCCCAGCCACCAAATGCTCCGGTAGCCACTCTGCAGGACACCAATCCAATACTGCTAGGGTGAGCGTGTGCCATATCGTTAACTGAATGCGAAGTGCATTGTATTCCTTGTGCACGAACATCCCACGGTAAGGCGTCAGGATCTGTTTCAGAATCAGCATGACTCCACGAGGGTAGCGCCCACGACCTTTGCTGTCCGCTATGGGGATATACCTAAAACAATCGTGGGGCTGAAAGTACTTCTCCTTGACCACCTTTGCCAACCTCACCCGAAGCTCCTTCTTGCTTATCCGAGACGCTAATGTCCACCAAACGAATTCGACGTCCGTGAGCTCCCAGCCGTCAGGCGGATAGTCCTCGTAGTCGTAGTATTCAGCAAAAGGCAGAGGGCGGTTGGGGCGCGGCCATGGGCGGGCAGGTTGGCCGGGAGTGAGGGTGATCGGGGAATGGGTCATGTGCGGCTTTGGGGTCAAAAGGTAGGGGGTGTACTAGAGCCGATGTGATCGAGGAGGGCAACCAGGTTCCGTAAAATTTATGGCTAATCAGATTCTAGCCGGCGCCAATCCAGCCAAGGCAAACACGTGCGTCGAGTGTGCAGAAGTTGAGCTGGCCATCAAAAGTTTGGCTGAGCGTAGGCTGGGAATGTCTGTCGTGCCGGGGGTAGTTCAGTCGTTACCGTGATCGTGTCGGCTGAGCGATATCTGCCTTCATGTATCCACAGGTGTTCGCACTGTTTTTGCGATAGTGTGAACAGCCCCAATTTTTTAACGGCCGTTCGGTACACCATGTAGCCACCACTCATAGGACACATGGCTCGCCACCCCGAACAATCTTTTTTGGTGCAAATCCAGTACTGACCGCTAGCCTGCAGTGGGCCTTGCGCCGGGACCATCTAAGGATGTCACACAGAATGCATAAAGCGGCTACGCGACCTGGGCGATCAGCCTCACTTGGGTTGCTGGGGGCGATGGGTATCTCAGGCTGGAAGCAAGGAGGAACCACGCATATGAACAAGCATGTCTTCATCATCATCCTGGAGTCCGGCAAATCGCTCATGACCCAAGCATTGGTCACGATGAAGCGTTAACACGACGCCCGGGCCGCAAAAGTTTCCGAGGCTGAGATTGAGCGTCTTCGGCTAGATGCTGAGAGCCTCTTTCAGGTCGTGTCGGAGTTCCAGCGGCGGGTCATCGGATCGCGCGACACTCTTCACTGACTGCTTAACAAGCAATCGGATCCGCCATGGACGAGGCCGGTCAGATCTGGCATGTGGTAGTGCCTGTATTTGTGTCCAAGTCGCGTGATTTTCATGCCCAAGCAGAATTTTGACGGGCTTTCAGTAATACTGATGCAAATCAGATAAGGTGAGCCACCGGAGAATCATGGTTCTCATGTGTTCTGCCAACTTATGTCGTAAAGGTCTCGTTTGATTGCGCCTAGCCATTCGTTTTTATAGTCGGCTCGAGAGAAATTTAGTGCTGTTTCTGGAGTGAGCGACCAGTTTGAGCTTGAAAAAACTGCCCGATTCACTTCGTCCAGTCGGCCCTGGCTGTAGCTCAACAATGCTTCGATGAATCGAATTATTTCTTGTTCTGAAATGGCTAGCCGCTCCTCCGCCAAAAAAGTCTCAATTGATCTTTTTGCTTTGGCGTAAAGTGGGTGGGAACTCGACGGCTTGTTAATAGTGATTTGAGGTGCTGGGGAGGTTAGTGCTAGCTCACGATGATCAATGTAAGATTGAATGTCGAAATCGTAGGAGATTGTTTCATTGTCTTCATAGGGATGAAGATGCTCGTTAGTGTAAAAATTTTCCGTGCCTTTGAGTGAGCTATTACAGGTATGGCAGCTTGGGATCAAGTTGTAAAGCGACAGGGCGAGGTATGGATATTCACTCTTGGGATAAAAATGATCCAGAGTAGGGCGCAATGAGCTGCTTTTGTGATCTTTGTAAATTGTTACGGCTAAGCTCTGCTGGCAATAAGGGCACATCCGATAGGATGAAGACATACACAGCTTGTAAGCGCTCCAATCTCTATTGCTTTTTGTCGCAAATCTACCGTAGTCAAATAACTTCTCGCAAGCGTCATTGAATTCCTTTTGCAGTGCCTCACTGGTCTTGTTTTTGTGGAATTCCATGTCCTCAATAATTATCCTGAGCTTTGCCGGGCGTGAGATTGCTAAACTATCCCCATGGCAGATAAGTAGCCTGGCCATTAAGGGGTTTCGGTATATCAGCTCTTTATCCATGATGCTTTTTAAAAAAGCCTTATGTGTATCCTCTACGGATTTTGACCAGATGTCTGCGATGTTGATCTGCATGTTATATCTTGCGCTCCAACAAGCCTCGTTCGATAAGTTTTTTATTGATCTGCCTGCGAATTATCGGGTCGCCGATCATCTCTATTCTCTCAGGTGAAATTGGAGTTCCGCTCGAAATATCGTCCACTACTGATTTGATAATCCTTGCTGCAAATGTTCCCATCGTACCGGTTTGCCCGACCTCCCGTACCACTGCATCCAATGGTGCGCCGAAAGACTCGTTCGGCCTACGGGGGGTATTCTCTTCGATGAGATCTTCGAACCAGCTACGGCCATCCAGTATAAAAGTGGACTCTTGTGGGAAGTCGGACATTAGCACCGGTGAATGAGTGGCAACTATGATTTGGACGGTTTTAAATTTCTGTCTTAATAGTGCTGCTGTTTTGTCAAGGTAATCTACGTAGCGTTGCTGCCATGCCAGATGTAGGAACGCATCTCCTTCATCTATCATTAACACTAGGTTAGTGTACGGCCCTTCATCAAGAAGGCTGGTGCAGGCCATTTCAATGCTCGAAAATTGATGTATCAACGCTGCTGCGCCTGAGCTCAACTCAGTCAGGCTCAATTGACCAAGTTTGCCTAAGTCTAGGGTTTTTAACTGCTCATGCTGCTGCTCATCGATGTGGTAAACATTCCTCTTCAACTGCTCATCATTGAGAATCGCAGCAGTTCTCCGGAGCTTGTTAAGGGCTTCATCATACTTCTTTCTAGGGACGGTGGGTGTTTTAGTAACCTTGCGGGACAATGAGAATCCGAGAGCTTCAAGTATTTGCATTTGGGCAGTGGAGCGTGGGGAGCGTCCCGAACGGGCATGTGCGTAAGCTCTAATCTTTAATGCGAACTCCGAACCGATCCTGGATCTTAACTCTTTAGCGAAATCGCTGTGGATTTCCGACCGCCGCCGGGAGACGGTTTTGAAACTCTCCCAGTCAAAAGAACCGTCAGGGTGTGTAATTCGCGTGTTAAGTTCGTTGTCCCTTTGAATGAATGGTGCTGGCCATGTGTCGGTTATCGCATTATGTGACCTGCCGAGCTGTGAAAGTAGATGGCTGATCTCGAGCTCGTGTATTTGGGATAGCGTGAGGTTTTTTCTGGCTTCAAGTCCGAAGGTTGACTTTAGTTGGTCAATGATATCCTTGTGTTCAGGCGTCAGGGGTTTATCCGTGTTTGAGAGGCTCGTTTTGATAAGCCTGTATTGGTTTCCTTTTTTGGGGCCAGGCAAGTGGTATGGCGCGGAGGTATAATAAACTGCGCAAGTAGAGTCAAAGCCTTCTTCGTTATTCCAAGTGATAGATGCGGGGGTGTCGGGTGATCCCCTACGGGCTAGCGCGGAAATCAAACCCATCATCGCACGCGTTTTGCCGCTGCCATTTGGGCCGACTAAGAGAGTCATCGTGTCAGCGGCAAATAGAGATCGATTATCCGGCCCAATGGAGGGGGATTTCGATAAAGGTATATTAATCCCGTCATTTTGGAAGGACGTAATCAACTGGGTTTCCTTAATGGTTTGACTTCAATTTGATAAAAGCTTTTCAAGTTGTACTACTGCAGGTTGTCGAGCATATCTCAGCTAAAGCATTTTGCCTACAGTGCGCGGGTTGAAAATAGTGCATTCTGGTTCGTTTCGAGATGTTGGAGTAATGTATGAGCTAGTTGATAGTTAGTTTGCCATATTTTGGCTGTTTGGGTCGAGCTAGTACTTATTAAAGTAGTTTGTCAATGTTAACTAAGGCGGCAGTTGTGAGAGCCCGTATCAGTGCGAATGTGTAAACGCCGTCGGCGCGTCCTTCACGCACTACCAGTTAGAGTTCGTTAGCGCCCTTGTTCAAGCGCTCGCGCGCCCAGCCGTGTGTAGGGCGCTGCACGTTACGACTCTCGACGCACACGCCGGCGCCAGTGAAAGTTATGAATCGCTTGGTTTCTCGCAAGTGCTGCGCGACAACACTGATCGACATGAATGGCTAGTCCGAAAGAATATCTGCTCAGCCTACCAAAGCGGGCGGCTTCGAGCTCCAGCGGTCTAGTGATGTTGCCGCGCAAGGGCGGACAAGACGATGTTGTTTAGTGCTCGATCTCGGCAACCGTCGCAGCTTGGCGTCCGGCACCGAGCTCGATCTTCCAGCTGCTTTTTGGGGGGGGCAGTAACGTGCTTCAAGTGTGCAGTTGGCTTCTTTCGATTCACAAAGCATGCACTAGAGTGCAGTAGTGTGCATTCAGCTCAGATGCATTCTATTCAGGTGGATGCTTGTTACTGATGAAAGCGCCTGAAGGATTCGGCTTTAAAAGGAATTACAGGCATAAAAAAAGGACTAAAATTTCTCTAAGTCCTTGATTTATAAGGGTTTGTGGCGGAAGGCCAGGGATTCGAACCCTGGGTGCGGTATTAGCGCACGCTGGTTTTCAAGACCAGTGCTTTAAACCACTCAGCCAACCTTCCGAAAGGGGTGTTGCAAGGAGAGGACAACGCTACTAAGTATGCAGCTGGGGAGTACCTAAGATAAGAACTCATGGACCTGTTACAGTCGACGGTTTTCAAGACCGTTGCCTTAAACCACTCGGCCACACCTCCGTATTGCGTTGCGGGCGCCATAATACCCGAATGAAACACACTGTCAAACTCTCAACGTAGCTTGTTACAGAGCGTCTGATATTATCCTTGCCACTGAATGTTTCAAAAACGATGGAGGTCGCCATGCGCGAACAGGATTACGCAGTGAACAACCGCGTGCAGGCCGAGCAGCTAGAGGTTAGCCGCGTCCTGCGCAACACTTATGGCTTGCTGGCACTCACCCTCGCTTTCAGCGGTGTGATGGCCTACGTTGCACAACAGATGCGTGTGGGGTATCCCAACGTCTTCGTGGTGCTGATCGGTTTCTACGGTCTGTTCTTCCTGACCAACAAACTCCGCGATTCCGGCTGGGGTCTGATTTCCGCTTTCGCCCTGACAGGCTTCATGGGGTTCCTGCTCGGCCCGATTCTCAACCGCTACCTGCAAATGCAAAGCGGTGCGGAAATCGTCAGCTCGGCCTTCGCCATGACGGCATTGGTATTTGGCGGCCTGTCGGCCTACGTGCTGATCTCCCGTAAGGACATGAGCTTCCTGAGCGGTTTCATCACCGCCGGTTTCTTCGTGTTGCTGGGGGCCGTGGTGGCGAGCTTCTTCTTCCAGATCACGGGCCTGCAACTGGCGATCAGCGCTGGCTTCGTACTGTTTTCGTCGGTCTGCATCCTTTACCAGACCAGCGCCATCATCCATGGCGGCGAACGCAACTACATCATGGCGACTATCAGCCTGTATGTGTCGATCTACAACCTGTTCGTCAGCTTGCTTCAACTGTTCGGCCTGATGGGGCGTGACGACTGATTGCATGCTTGGCGAGTGAACAGTGCGCTTCGGCGTAACGCTGTTTACTTGAGAAAAAGCGGCGCCTTTCCAGAAATGGAAGGCGCCGCTTTTTTTGGGCTTCGTTTCTACGCCATCGGCGGCAGGCGTCGCTTGACCGGGGTCTTCTTGACGATGGCGGTGTTGGTTTCCGCAAGGACATTGAGCTTGTCCAGCAAGATGTCCAGCTGTTCCATCGAACGCACATGCAGCCGTGCGATGAAGCAATCTTCGCCGGTCACCTTGTCGCACTCGGTAAACTCGGCAATGGCCTGGATCTGTCGCTCCACTTCCTGCAACTGCCCTGGCAACGGGCGAATGCGCACAATGGCCTGGAGCTGGTAACCGAAGCTTTTGGGGTCGACTTCAACGGTGTAGCCCCTGAGCACGCCGCGCTCCTCCAGTCGGCGAAGGCGTTCGGCGACGCTGGGGGACGACAAGCCGCTCAAATTCGCCAAGGCCTTGAGCGAACGCCGGGAGTCTTCCATCAGGGCGCTGATGAGGATCTGGTCGATGTCGTCGGTCATTTTCACTCCGTTAGGCGAATACTGAAAGTTGCCTTGATAAAAAAGGTAGAAAGGCAGTTTAGCCTTTTTCGAGCCATGGAGAAGCGGCTCCGCGATTGCCCATACTGTGCTCACTTGCTAAAGGAGCCTGACGATGGACAAGACTTTACGCCGCGGTTCGCTGGAAATGACGGCCGCCATGCTGATCTCCGGCACCATAGGTTGGTTCGTGCTGGTGTCCGGCCAACCGGTGTTGGATGTGGTGTTCTGGCGTTGCGTGTTTGGCGCCGCGACTTTGCTGCTGATCTGCGCAGGCTTCGGATTCTTGCGTCCGGGCATCCTCACGCGCACCACGTTTATGCTGGCGGTGCTCAGCGGTGTGGCGATCGTCGGCAACTGGGTGTTGCTGTTCGCCTCTTATTCCCGTGCTTCGATTGCCATCGGTACGGCGGTGTACAACGTCCAGCCGTTCATGCTGGTGGGGTTGGCGGCGTTGTTCCTGGGCGAACGGATCACCGGGCAAAAGCTGTTCTGGTTGGCGATTTCATTCCTCGGGATGCTGGCGATCGTCAGCGCCCACGGCGAGCAAGGGCAGGGTGGCGAAGACTATCTGGCGGGCATCGCCTTGGCGCTTGGCGCCGCGCTGCTGTACGCCATCGCGGCATTGATCATCAAGCGCCTGACGGGGACACCACCGCACCTGATCGCCTTGATCCAGGTGAGCACCGGCGTGTTGCTGCTGGCCCCTTGGGCGAACTTCTCGGCGTTGCCGCAGCAGGCAGCCGCCTGGGCCAGCCTGGTAACCCTCGGCATGGTGCACACGGGTGTGATGTACGTGTTGCTGTACAGCGCCATTCAACGACTGCCGACGGCGTTGACTGGCGCGCTGTCATTCATTTATCCCATCGCGGCGATCTTCGTCGACTGGTTCGCCTTCGGTCATCGCCTCGAAGCCTTGCAATGGCTGGGCGTGGCGGCGATCTTGCTGGCGGCCGCCGGCATGCAGCAAGGCTGGACCCTGAAGTGGCGACGGTCCAGCCCGGCGGTGACGGATCAGAAGATGTAGTCGGTCGTGAGGAAGTTCGAGTCCCGGTCGCGAATGATGTCGCTGATCAGCGCCTTGTTGTTTTCCTGGAATTTGGTCGTCACCAGGGTGCGGATTGAAAAGGTGCGCAAGGCATCGTGTACCGACAGCGTGCCCTCGGCGGAGTTTTTCCGGCCATTGAACGGGAAGGTGTCCGGACCGCGCTGGCATTGAGCATTGAGGTTGATGCGCCCGACCTGGTTGGCGAAGGTATCCACCAACCGGCCCACTTGTGCCGGATTGGTGCCGAAAATGCTCAGTTGCTGGCCGAAATCGGATTCGAGTACGTAATCGATCACGCTCTCGAGGTCGTGGTACGGCACGATGGGCACGACCGGGCCGAACTGTTCTTCGTGATAAATCCGCATCGACGGGTTCACTGGATAGAGCACGGCCGGATAGAAGAACGAACTCCGGGATTCGCCGCCGTGAGGATTGGTGATCCGGGCGCCCTTGGCCACCGCGTCGGCCACCAGGGAATGCAGGTAGTCGACCTTGCCCGTCTCGGGCAGCGGCGTCAGCGCCACGCCTTCTTCCCAGGGCATGCCGGGTTTGAGGGCGGCGAGCTTGGCGTTGAATTTCTCGATGAACATCGGCGCGACGTCCTCGTGGACGAACAGGATCTTCAGCGCCGTGCAGCGTTGGCCGTTGAACGACAGCGAGCCGGTCAGCGCTTCACTGACGGCGTTGTCCAGGTCCACTTCGGGCAGCACCAGCCCCGGATTCTTCGCATCCAACCCCAGGGCTGCCCGCAAGCGATGGGGGCGTGGGTGCAGTTTTTTCAGATCGCTGGCGGCCTTGTTGGTGCCAATGAAGGCGAAGATGTCAATTTTCCCGCTGGCCATCAACGCACTGACGGTTTCCCGTCCGCTGCCGTAGATCACGTTGATCACGCCCGCCGGGAAACTGTCACGGAAGGCTTCCAGCAATGGCCGAACCAGCAGTACGCCAAGCTTTGCCGGCTTGAACACCACGGTATTGCCCATGATCAAGGCGGGGATCAAGGTGGTGAAGGTTTCGTTCAGCGGATAGTTGTAGGGGCCCATGCACAAAGCCACGCCCAGGGGCACGCGACGGATCTGTCCGAGAGTGTCTTGCTCCAACTCAAAGCGGCTGGAGCGCCGGTCCAGTTCCTTGAGGGCGTTGACGGTGTCGACGATGTAGTCGCAGGTGCGGTCGAACTCCTTCTGGGAATCCTTGAGGTTCTTGCCGATTTCCCACATCAGCAATTTAACCACCGCCTCGCGTTGTTCACGCATGCGCGCCAGGAAGGTTTCCACATGGCCGATGCGTTCGGCCACGCGCATCGTTGGCCACTGGCCCTGGCCACGGTCGTAGGCTCGGACGGCGGCGTCCAAGGCAGTGAGGGCGGTCTTGGCATCCAGCAGCGGTGTGCTGCCGAGGATGACTTGTTCATCGCCATGCTCGCCGGTCACGTAGACCGGGCTGCGTACCACGGCCAACGGTCCTTGCCAGGCGTGCAGGACACCGTCGACGAGGTACTCACGCTGTTCCACCTGCCCATCGAGGCGGTAGGCGTCCGGGATATCGGTGGCGGTGGGAAATAGCTTGGCGAGGAGGGGGGCTGTGGTCATGTCGTTACTCCATCAATGAAATGAGCCATGGGCTGAGGGGGCAAGAATCGATCGTCTCCAGGGTTATACCCCCAAAAGGCGCCTTGCTGTCTACTCAAGATATCCCTGTGCTCAAGTAGACAGCTGGCGATGCTTACCAGCGCATCCGTACCCCCAGGCTGGTAATGAGGCCGTTCAGATCGTTGTCATCGACGTCGCTGCTGTAGTCGGCGCTGACGTACAGGCTGACCACCGGGGTGACGCGCGCCACCAGGCCCAGGCCGAGTTCAACGGTCGAGGATTTACGGCTGCTGCTGATCTTGTCGACCTTGTCCAGGGCCAGGGTCTCGCCACTCTGCACTGTGTGCCACAGGTTAGTGCGCACATACGGCTCGACGCCCAGGCCGTTGACATTGTAGGCCCCTTTGAGTCGTGCGCCGACGCGTCCGCTCCAGGTGCTCAGCTCATTGGCGGAGCGATTTTCGGTATTGGTCGTGTCGAGGGTGATGCGCTGATTGATCAGTTGCGCCTGGGGTTCGATCACCCAGTTGTCACTGACGCCTATGGGAAAACCTCCTTCGACCGACAGGGTCACGGCGTTGCCTTCCAAGGGCTGGCGCTCTCCTTGCGGGTTGCGGCTGTAGCCGTTGACCCGGCCACCGCTGGCATTGAGGTCGACATGCCAGCCGGCCGGTCCGGTCAGGCTCCAATAGGCGCCCAGGTTGCTACCTTGCAAATTGAGGACGTCTCTGTCCGACCGGCCCATGACAGGCGTTACCAGCATCCCCCCGGTGGTGCCGATGATCTGGTTCTGTCCGCTGATCAGGCCCATGCGCTGGGTGTGGCCGTTGGCGTTTTGCTGGACGAACAGCGCCGGGCTTTTGTCTGAAGTGGTGAGCGGGTCGGTGACCAAGGCGTTCTGGCCGCCAGGTTGTACCCGGCCAAACCAGGGCTGCAAAGGGTCCTCGGTAGGCCAGGCCTGAGCCTGGATCGAGGCGCACAACAATACGGTGGTCGACGCTGTATGAAGGGTGGTAGTGAAGACGTGTGGACGAACGGGAGCTTTCATGGGGGTCTGCCTTGCAATCGCATCTATTTCTCGCTTAGGGCGTCCTCTCCTACCCCGAATGAGGGGCGACCGAATGGATTGAGGCAAGCCTCGGGCGGCCCGCCGTGGCGGGTTCCAGAGGCCTGCCCCTGACTGTATTTCCGGGGGTAGTACGGTGTAGTCAAGAAGACTGATGGCGTTGCGTCAAGAAAATGTCCGATGAATGGAGGCTCGTTATCTGACGATATAAATGACTGATTTACGGCGTTTTTGCTGGCGTCAGTTGTTTGTCGAGGACTACCAGCTGATCCTCACACCAAGATTTCCTGCCACGCTGCGTTGTTGGGTGCTGTCGAGGTTGTTGCTGTAGTCGGCGCTGGCGTACACGCTGACGGTGGGCGCCAGGCTGACGATGACACCGACCCCCAGGTCGGCGGTGGAGGCGCGCTGCTGCGTTTCGACCCGTTCGGTGTCGTCGAAGGTCACGGTGTCGGTGCCGGAAAAGGTGTGCCAGAGGTTGGCGCGCAGATACGGTTCCACCGGCGTACCGCTGACCTGATAGCGCCCCTTCAGGCGAGCGCCGAGACGTCCGGTCCAGGCACCGTCGGAATCGAACTCGACCTTGGAGATGCCATCATCCTGGGTGTCCAGGGAAATCTTCTGGTGGATGATCTGGACCTGAGGTTCGAGAACCCAGTCAGTGGCGACGGCGAACGGATAGCCAGCCTCTGCCGAGAGTGTCAGGGCGTGGCCGCGATTGTCGATCTTGAGCCCGCGCTCGGAGCGGTTGTCGCCATCCAGGCGCGTGCCCATCACCACCGCATCGACGTAGCCTCCGGTAGGGTCGACGAGCGTCCAGTACAGGCCATAGCTGTCGCCGTCGAGCCCAACCTTGCCGGCGCGGCGCCCTTCGAAACCCAGGTTGAAACCATCGACATGACCGTTCAGCTCGGTATGGCCGACAAAAAAGCCGACGCGCTGGGTCTGGCCGCCGGACAGCAGCGAGCCGTACAGATCGTTACCGACCTGGAAACCCTTGATGGACCCGTCGAATCGGGGGCTGACCGTGCCGGCCCAGGACTGATCCAGATCCTTGCCATAGGCCCGACCCCAACCCGCGCCGAATGCACCGGTTTCGCTGAGCAGGCGCTGGTCGCCCTGGCGGTCATGGAACGTCCCCAGGGCCATCAGGGTCAGTTGCGCTGCTACCGGTGGCAGGACCGACCAGGTAGGCACTTCCGGACGATACAGCGGGATAGGCGCAGCGCCCGGTATCGGCGTCGGCAGCGGAGGCAATGTCGGGCTGGGGGCCGCGACGGGGCCGGCGACGACCGTCGAGCGTAGATACCAATTGTTTTCGTTGCCGCTGACGCCACCCTTGAACAGACGGTAGTCAAAGGCACCGGCCGAAACCGATTGCGCCAGGGAAAAGGCACTGCTGTCACTGACGGCTCCGCCCTGGGCCTGGACCAACTCGATGCCGTCGCGGGTGGTCAACGCGCCCGCGCCGCCTTGGTTGGTGACTACGATGGCGGTGGTGCCGGTAAGTGTCCCGCCATTGACCACCAGCTTGTCGCTGGGCGCGTCGTCCGCACCGAGCGCGCTCTGCAGGCGCAGTTGACCGTTGTTGCCGACGTAGTTGCCTTGGATCGTGAGGGTGTCGCTGGTGCGGCTGTTACCCGTGGTCAGGTCAATGGCCCCGGCGTTGTTGAGGGTGACCCGTTGACCAGCAGCAAACGCTGCAACGCTGCCCTGGCTCGATGTCAACACGCTGCTGGCGTCAATGTTGAGCACGCCCGTGGCGGACGCGCTGTCACCCAACACCAGTGCATCCGCGAGATCCAGGCGCGAACCTTGGGTGAGGTTGACCGTTTCCCAATTGATGTAGCGGGCGCCGGTGTCGGAGGTGCTGCCGGCGAATGTCAGGACGTCCTGGCCCAGGCCACCGTCGAGACTGGGGTTAGGACTGAGTTGCGTTGGCGTGAGGTTGCTCAACAGGGCGGTATCACTGCCGTCGCCCATCAGGATCGCCGAATGGATCAGGCCGCCGCTCCACTCGAACCGATCATCGCCCAGGCTGGCCCGGACCTCGCCGATGATTTCACCGCCGCTGACGCTGATGCTATCGTTGCCATCGCTAACACTGACGTTGCCACCGATGCGCCCTCCCGAGAGGATGATGGTGTCCTGGCCGAACCCGGTCACCAGGTTGCCGATGATGTTCCCGCCCGACATGTCGAAGACGTTGTCATCGAGTTTCATGTTGACCCGGCCAATGGTGCCACCGGTCATTTTCGCGATGTCGCCATCTTCGAATGCGTCGACGATGGTGCCGCCGGTCATCAGGAATGAATCGATGCCGTCACCTTGGGACAAGGAAAGGATCCTGCCGCCATTCATGACGAACGCATCTGCCTCCGAACCTTGCTCGACGTCACCGTCGATCACGCCGTTGGCGTTGATCTCGATGCGATCGATCCCGGCACCGAAGCTGACATTGCCGGTGATGATGCCACTGCCGTTGGCGGGCAGCGTCAGGCTGTTGTTGCCCGAAAGATCGGTGAGCCCGGGGCTGGTGCCGCTGTCGCAGACATAGACATCGTCGCCTGCCGTTGGTGTCAGCGTACAGGCAGCCATGGCGTCCGGCGCCGGTAGCAGCAGCGGTGCCGATAGCCATAGAAGGTTGAACAGCCGAATGTACCCACGATCGCGCAAGCTCATGTGCTATCCCTCTGCCACGGCATCCCTGGAATGCCTGCTCCAGCATCGGTTGCACTACAAAAGGCACACAGGACCTGGCAACACTCGCTGTATGGAATGGCACCCTAACAATGAATAATGGGCCTCGCTACTGTCAGAACTTACAGGTCGTTGTGCAGTAGCGAGGACGCTGGCGGGGAGTTACAGACGCACTTCCACCGATAGAGGTAGGTGATCGCTCAGGTGGGTCCAGGGTTTGTTACCCAGGATATGCGGGGCATGGCTGGTGGCGTTGCGCAGGTAAATGCGGTCCAGGCGCAGCAGGGGAAAGCGGGCCGGGTAGGTCCTCGCTGGCCGGCCGTGGTGATGCTCGAAGGCTTCGTGCAGGTATTGGCGACGGGCGAGGGTGGCATTGCCGCGTAGCTGCCAGTCATTGAAGTCGCCGGCGATGATTACCGGGGCGTCTTCGGGAAGTGAGTCGAGCAGTTGGCAGAGCAGCTTGAGCTGCAATTGGCGATGGCTCTCCAACAGGCTCAGGTGTACGCAGATGCCATGGACTTCGGCATGGCCAGGCACATCGAGAACGCAATGCAGCAGGCCACGTCGCTCGGGGCCGGTGATGGATACGTCGAGATTGCGGAACTGGCGGATCGGGTATTTGGACAAGAGCGCGTTGCCATGATGGCCATCGGGGTAGACGGCGTTGCGACCATAGGCGAAGTCACTCCACATGCTGTCGGCCAGGAATTCGTATTGGGAGGTCTGGGGCCAGTTGTCGTAGCGCGAGGCGTGACGGTCATGCTCACCCAGCACCTCCTGCAGGAACACCAGGTCAGCACCGGTGGTGCGCACCGCTTCGCGCAATTCCGGGAGGATGAAGCGGCGGTTGAGGGCGGTGAAACCCTTGTGGGTGTTGACCGTCAGGACCTGCAACCGATGGACCGTCGCGTGTGGGTCCAATGGCACTGATTCGACAGCTCGCCAGTCGGGATCGCGAGTCACGTTCACTCCTGAATCAGACATACCTGTTCATGCGACTGACCTGAGGTGGCGGCAGTTCCGGATTTTTTTTCGTTCCCTGCCGGTACTGAATGCCTGTGGGAGCAACGCTTTGCTCCCACAGGCATTGGCTGGTTTCAGGTGTTCAGATAAAGACAATCTCATACGGCATGCCCATGCGATCCAGGATGACCCGCGGCACCAGCGGCGCGATACCGTTGGCGGGTTCGCCGTTGAGCTGGCTGGCGTAGGCATGCATCGCGTGGCGTTTGCGGGCGGTGGTCCAGACATCCAGGCGCAATTTGCGGGCACGGTGCCAGGGAATTTTATTCTGTTCGCGAACCGGCCAGTGCCAGGCCCACACCGGTAACTCGTGGAACAGCGCCCCGACGTGCTCCGCCGCTTGGGCCCCGACATGACCGACGGTTTCGTGATCACTGTCGCCGTCCTTGCGCCAGGTGCTGAAGACGATATCACCGGGGCGCAGGTAACGAGCAATGAAGGCGGCCAGCTCGGTTTCATGGTCGGCCAGGGTCTTCTCCGGGAAGCCGCCACGCACCCATTGCAGGCCGTTAGTCGGCAGGCCCAGGCGATGCAGGGCATCCACGCTTTCCTGGGGATGAGGACGAAAGTTTCGCTGGCGTTCATCGGTCCATAACGGCGAGCCGGGAGGGTTGATGCTGCCGTCTGTGACTGAAATCAGCAGCACCGGTTGGTCCAGGTTGGCCAGCAGTTGGAGCAGGCCGCCACAAGCACCGATCTCATCGCCAGGATGGGGGGAAAGGATGACGGCACGGGCGCCAGGCGGCACGAGCGTTTGGGTACTGATGATGGGAATGTCGGCCAGTTGTGGCGAGCTGTTCCAGATTTGAGGGTGCAGGCGACCTTGCAAGCGAGAGGCGGGTTTCATCAGGGACGTCCTTGTTATATTGAGTCTTGCAGCCATGGCAGCCATGCATCCTACAAACTGTCCGGTGGTATCCGAACGGCACGACTGCGATCTGCGGTGCTCCTGATCCTGGAGTCGCCCGCCTCCGAAGTATTGACCATGGCGGGGGATTCGTCGCGTTACATGTGTATCTGAACTGCATTTTTTTAGCGTATCTGCTCTGGAATATCACGTCCTTGTGGTTCTTCATGGGGTGACCGTTTATCGCCGGAGTGTTATTCATCATCCTCACGTTGCAGCTCGAACAACAACAGTGAGCGGCCGGTCACGGAATATTCGGAATCGAAATCGAAGCGCTCCTGGCCGCGCACCTCCGGCTGGTTGGTGTCGATCATGCAGGTCCAGAAACTGCCTTCCGGTACCTGCGGCAGGAGGAAATTGACGATGTCATGGTGCGCATTGACCACCAGCAACAGCGTGGCGTCGCCGCCCTTGCGGCGGATACCGGTTTCCTGGGCGCGACCGTCCATCAGCATTCCCAGGCAGCGGCCGTGGCGGTCGTGCCATTGCTCGGTGGTCATTTCGTTACCATCCGGGGCCAGCCAGGTCACGTCCTTGACGCCGATGTCTTCGTTGTAATTGCCCACCAAAAATCGCCCACGCCGCAGGATCGGATAAGACAGGCGCAGCCTGATCAGGCGCTTGACGAACTTGAGAAGGGCCTCGCCATCCTCGCTCAGGTCCCAGTTGACCCAGCCGATTTCGCTGTCCTGGCAATAGGCGTTGTTGTTGCCGTGCTGGGTACGGGCGAATTCGTCGCCGGCGACGATCATCGGGGTGCCTTGGGCCAGCAGCAGGGTGGCGAAGAAGTTACGCATCTGCCGGTGCCGCAGGGCGTTGATCTGCGGATCGTCCGTGGGGCCTTCGACGCCGTGGTTCCAGGACAGGTTGTTGTTGCTGCCGTCCTGGTTGTTTTCGTCGTTGGCTTCGTTGTGCTTGTCGTTGTATGACACCAGGTCGTGCAGGGTGAAACCGTCGTGGGCCGTCACGAAATTCGCCGAGGCGTATGGGCGACGGCCGCGCTGGTTGAACATCTCGCCCGACGCGGTCATGCGGCTGGCGAAGTCGGCCAACTGGCCATCGTCGCCTTTCCAGAAAGCACGCACGGTGTCACGAAATTTATCGTTCCATTCGACCCAGCCCGGCGGAAAGCGCCCCACCTGATAACCGCCAGGGCCACAGTCCCAAGGCTCGGCGATCATTTTCACCTGGCGCAAGACCGGGTCCTGGCGGCAGGCGACGAGGAAGCTGTGGCGTTCGTCGAAGCCGTCGTGGTAACGGCCCAGGATGGTCGCCAGGTCGAAGCGAAAACCATCGACGTGCATCTCCGTGGCCCAGTAGCGCAGGGAGTCGGTGACCATCTGCAAGACGCAGGGGTGACTCAGGTCCAGGGTGTTGCCGGTGCCGGAATCGTTGATGTAGTAGCGTTTGTCGTCGGGCCACAGCCGATAATACGAGGCGTTGTCGATGCCCCGCATGGACAGGGTCGGACCTTGTTCATTGCCTTCGGCGGTGTGGTTGTAGACCACGTCGAGGATGACTTCGAGATTGGCGTCGTGCAGGTGCGCGACCATTTCCTTGAACTCGGCGATCTTGCCACTGGCCAGGTAGCGTGGGTCCGGGGCAAAGAAGGCAATGCTGTTATAGCCCCAGTAGTTGGTCATGCCCTTGTGCAACAGGTGCTGGTCGTTGACGAAGGCGTGGATGGGCAAGAGTTCCACCGATGACACGCCCAGCTTGCGGATGTGTTCGAGCACGTCGTCGACCATCAGCCCGGCGAACGTGCCGCGCAGGTTCTGCGGCACGGCGGGATGACGCATGCTGAAGCCGCGCACATGGGTTTCATAAAGGATGGTCTTGTCCCATGGCACGCTGACGCGATGGTCGTGGCCCCAGGTATGGGCCGGGTCGATCACCTTGCACTTGGGCACGAACGGCGCGCTGTCGCGTTCATCGAAACTGAGGTCGCCGTCGGGGTGGCCGATGGTGTAGCCGAACAGCGCTTCGGACCACTTCAGCTCACCGACCAATTGCTTGGCGTAAGGGTCGATCAGCAGCTTGTTGGGGTTGAAGCGATGGCCGTTTTCCGGGTCATAGGGGCCATGGACCCGATAGCCATAGATCAGGCCCGGATGGGCGTCAGGCAGGTAGCCGTGGTAAATCTCGTCGGTGTATTCCGGCAGTTCGATGCGTTCGATCTCGACTTCGCCGGCATCGTCGAAAATGCACAGTTCGACCTTGGTTGCATTGGCTGAGAACAGCGCGAAATTGACCCCAAGGCCATCCCAGGTAGCACCGAGAGGAAAAGGCAGCCCTTCACGAATCCGCGAAGCCTCGATTACGGGCGGCGGCGTGTTTTTTTTGGGACGGGTCATGGTTGCTCCTGCAAAACAGACTAAAGACAGCGGCGTCATTCATGGGGGCTGTGCCCTGAACGAGTGGCGAGGGGGATAACCCCGTCGCCACTAAGAGGCGTTAGGCTTTGTACGAAAAGTGCCTGCGCGACGATCAGCGACTTTTCGTACAAAGCCTAGCTCGAGACCGAGGATGCTGGTGATTCAGACCGCTGGCGGCTTGCGTGTGGCGCGGGGCTTCTTGTCGGCGGTTTTATTGGCCGAAGGCACCTGTGCGGCGCTCGCTGAAGGCTTGGCGGCAGGTTTGACCTTGGGCGCGGTGTTTTTCGCCGCGCTCCTCGCCGCCGCTGGCTTGGCACCGTCCAATTTGCTGGCCGCCGCTTTACTCGCCGCCTTGGGGGGCTTGCTGGGGGCCAGCGCTTCGGCCTCGGCCAGCTTGCGTGCCATTTCCCAGTGGCGCTTTTCCTGCCCACTGGGCTTACCCTCGGACTCCCAGATCTGATAGGCGAATTCGCGAATGCGTTTATCGTCGGTACTCATTGCTGTGCTCCTGACTGACTCAAGGTTGGATAAAGACGTTGACCGGGAACTCCCTCAGTGCGGTGCAGACCATCAACTCCCCTTGAGGTGTGACTGCTTCGCTTGAAAAAAGTCCCTTCAGTTTTGCATCCTCGGCGGCGAGCGGTAGCGACACGCGGGTATCGCCCCAATCCGATGCCAGAACCCGTGGCACGGCACTGTTTTCCAGCAGCGCGGCGCTATGGACCGGCACCATGACCACCGCCCGTTGTTGCCCCTGCTCACGCATGAAGGCCAAGACCCTGTGAGCCTGCTCGCCGACCACTGGCAGCGGCTGGTAGCTGCCCTGGCGGAACAGCTGTGGGTACTCGGCGCGCAAGGCCAATGTCCTGGCGATCAAGGCCTGCTTGATCCGTCCGTCCCGCCAGGCAGTGACCAGGGCGGGCGCGCAGGCGTCGGCCTGCATCGCTTCGCGGCGGGTCTTGAAATCCACCGGTCGGCGGTTGTCCGGATCCACCAGGCTGAAATCCCAGAACTCGTTGCCCTGATACAGGTCCGGCACGCCGGGTACGGTCATGCGCAGCAAAGTTTGCGCCAGGCTATTGAGGGCACCGGCCGGGGCGATCGCCTGGACGGCCTCGGCAATAGCGCTGCGCAGCGGCAGGCCTTCCTCGCACAGCAGCAGCCGTTCAAGGAACATCCGCGTCGCTTGTTCGTAGGCGTCGTTGACCGCCGCCCAACTGCTTTGCAGCTTGGCTTCGCGCAGGGCCTTGCACTGCCATTGCCACAGGCGCTCGTTGTACTCGGCGAGGGCTTCGGGGTCCTGGAGATCGAGGTCCAATGGCCAACTGCCGAGCAGGGCCTGGTACAGGATCAGTTCATCGCCGGCCGAGGGCGCCGCCGGATCGCTGTGCAGCGAAGGGGACAGGATGCGCCATTGTTCCACGCAGGCGATGTACCAATCGGCGCGCTCGCTGAGCACCGCCAGGCGGGCACGGGTGTCTTCACCACGCTTGTGGTCGTGGGTGGCCGTGGTTACCAGGTTATCGGGGAAATGAGCCAGCCGTTGCCCACAGGCATCGTGAAATGCCTGCTGCGCGGCGCTGAAGCATTCGGTGTTGAACCCCACATCGTTGCGCGACAGCAGTACCGCCGAGCGATAGAGCGCCGTGTCTTCCACGGCCTTGGCGGCGGTCGGCGAGGTCAATTGCTGGAAGCGCACGCAGGCATGGCGCAAACGCTTGCGCTGGCTGCCCCGAGGGCGTCGGCGCCAGGGTAACCCGCCCAGCCAGCCGGCCAGGCAGTCGAGCACCGGCCAGTCGGCTTCGCTGAGGGTTTGCCGGGCACCTTCGAGCGCTTGCTGGAAAACCACCTCATCTTCGGCGCTGCGCCCCAGGGGCGTGATGTAGGTGCGATACACCGGGAAGTGCTCGATCAACGCCTGCAAGGCCCGGCGAATGGCGCCCAGGGTCAGGTCGCGGGTCATGACATCGTCCCGGGCCACTTGCAGCAAGGCCTGGGCGACGCTTTCGAAATCGCCGGCCAGGGAGCCGGCGAGGATCTGCTGGCGGGCCAGGCGAGCTTCTTCGAGGAAATGCGCGGGGCGCTCGCTGTGGCGCGCCCAGAACTCTGCAAGGGCCGCGCCGCCGTCGGGCTCATGTTGCAACAGCGAGATCTGGTTCATGAATTCATAGCCAGTGCTGCCATCGATGTTCCAGTCCCGGCGCAAGGTCTCGCCCTCGCCGAGAATTTTCTCGACGAAGATCGGCAAGTGTCGCGACGGCGACAGCGAATCGACACGTCTGCGCAATTTGCGACAGTAACCGCGCGGGTCGGCCAGGCCGTCGATGTGGTCGATCCGCAGTCCGTCCACCCACCCTTGGTCGATCAGTTGGAAGATCTTGGCGTGGGTGGCTTCGAACACCGTCGGTCGCTCGACCCGCAGGGCACCCAGTTCGTTGACATCGAAAAAACGTCGCCAGTTGATGTCGTCCGCCGCCGTACGCCAGCTGGCGAGTCGGTAGCTCTGGCGTTCCAGCAACTGATGCAGGCGCTCGAACCCTTGGGGTTGGGTGGCGTCGTAGCCACGCAGGTTGTCCTCGATGGCGGCGAGGATGTCGCCGTCGGCCGCCAGCTCGCTCAGTTCCGTTTGCAGCGGGCGGGCGAGGGTGTGGGCGTCGGTCTGGTAATTGAGCGTGGTGAAGCGCTCGGCCAGCGTCTTGAGGGTTTCGGCCTGTTCGGCGGGCAGGGTCTCGACCGGCCGCAGCAGTTCGCCGTAATGCATCGGGCAGATGGGGAAGTGGTGTTCGTAGTGCTCGACATGGAAGCGGCCCTGGCTGGCGTCGAAGCGCAGTTGCAAGGTGCCTTCCTGCAACGCCACGCCATAGTCGCTGCCGAGGAATGGCAGCAGCAGTTGGCCTTCCATCAGCGGGTCGGGGGAGTGCCACTGGATGTCGAAGAATTCGCCATAAGGGCTCAAGCGCCCCCATTCCAGCAAGTCCAGCCACCAAGGGTTGTCATTGCCGCCCACCGCCATGTGGTTGGAGACGATGTCGAGGATCAGGCCCATCCGGTGTTCGCGCAGAGTGGCAACCAGGCGCCCGAGCGCCGGTTCACCGCCCAGCTCCGGGTTGACCTGGGTCGGGTCGACCACGTCGTAGCCGTGCAGGGAGCCGGCCCGCGCCTTGAGCAGCGGTGAGGCATAGACATGGCTGATACCCAGCGAGGCGAAGTACGGCACCAGGGCGATGGCATCGTCCAGGGTGAAGCCTTTGTGGAACTGCAAGCGCAGTGTCGCCCGAAGGGGTGGGTTAAACGTCGGTGTCATCGGTCACGCTCGTTCGCCTGAAGCCTCGCACAGGCGAGTATTTCCAGGCGCCGGGCGGCGTCCGGGTCATCCAGCAGCACCTGGCTTTCATGCGCGAGGCGGCGGCGCCAGTTGGGGTGGGTGTCGATGGTGCCGGGCAAGTTCGCCTGCTCCTCGATGCCCAGGGCATCTTCGAGCGGCAACAACACCAGCGGTGCCCGGGTGTGGCCGAGGAAGCGCACGCTGGCGTCGAGCACCTGGTCGGTTTCGCGGTGCTCCTCGCGAAAGTTCTGCGGATCCTGGTTCAACACCGCGCGCAGGCCTTCGCGTTCACGTTCACGGTGTTTGCGCCAGTCCATTTCCGTATGGGAGTCGATCAGGTCGAGTCGGGCGTTCCAGTCGATATCGTGACCATGCCACCAGCCATTGAGCGTCGGCAGGTCGTGGGTACTGGTGGTGGCCAGGGCGCTGTCCGGCCAGTCGAGGATCGGCTTGAAATGGGTATTGTCCTGTTCGAACAACAACACGCGCATGCCCAGGATCGAGCGGGCGCAGAGTTTTTCCCGCAGGCCGTCGGGCACCGTGCCGAGGTCCTCGCCGAGCACGATCGCCTGGTGGCGGTGGGACTCCAGGGCCAGCAGGCGCAGCAGGTCGTCCAGCGGATAATACAAATAGGCGCCATCGCTGGGCGAGGCGTCGTTGGGGATGACCCAGAGCCGTTGCAGTCCCATGACATGATCGATGCGCAAGCCGCCGGCATGGGCGAAGTTGGCCCGCAGCATTTCAATGAAGGCGCGAAAACCGTTGCGTACCAGGCCTTCCGGGGAAAACGCCGAGATCCCCCAGCCCTGGCCGGAACGGTTGAGAATGTCTGGCGGGGCGCCCACGGTCAGCGACGCGAGCAGTTCATCCTGCCGACTCCAGGCCTGGCTGCCGGCGCCGTCGGCACCCACCGCGAGGTCAGCAATCAGGCCGATGCCCATGCCGCTGGACTTGGCCGCGCTCTGGGCGCGCTCCAGGCAACGGGCGATGAGCCATTGGCAGAACGCGAAATACCCGATTTCGTCGGCATTTTCCTCGGCGAAATGCGCCAGCACCGCGCTGCGCGGGTCGCGCCAGGCTTCGGGCCATTGGCGCCAGTCAAGGCTTTCACCGCAGGCGGCGCGTTCGGCTTGCAGGGCTTCGAAGCGGCAATGGTTTTCCAGGGCCTCGCCGCCGGCATGGCGGAAGCTGGCGAAGTCTTCGTGCAAGGGATGGGCGCCCTGGCTGAAACCGTCGTACAACGCTCGCAGGATCTTCTGCTTGGCCTGGGCCGCCACTGGCCAATCCACCAGCGGCTGGTCTTCCAGGTGGCGCAGTTGCGGGGACAGGCCGGTAGCGTCGATGGCGGCGCGCAGGGCACGCTCGCCGAGGATGGCGCCGGGCGCGGCGTACAGGCTATTGAGAAACAGTCGGCTGGACGGTGAGTACGGGCTGTATCGGCCGGTATCGCTGCTGAACATGGCGTGCATCGGGCTGATGGCGATAGCGTCGGCGCCGCGTTCGCCGGCCACCCGGGCCAGGTCTTCCAGGGCCAGGGTGTCACCGAAACCGCCGTCGCCGGGGCGGCGAAGCGCGTACAACTGCGCGCTGAAGCCCCAGGCACGGGGTGTCGGATCGTCCACGGCATCGGCCACGCTGTAGCAACGGGCCGGTGCGACGGCCAGGGTGAAATGCTGGTCCTGGATACGCACGTGCTGGTACCCCACCGGGATCATCCCCGGCAGCCTGGCGCTGTCATCGAGGTTGAGGTGCAGCGTCGCACCGTCTTCGAGCTTGATTTCGCACGCTGTCGTGGCGTCGAAATAGCGGCTCAGGTCCAGGCTCGCCCCGGCATCGACGGTGAGCAGGGGCGGCAGCCGATGGTTCTGTCGGGCTTGCTGCAACTGCAACAGGCTGGCGTCGATTTCCTGCGCCGTCCCGGCTGGGTGGCCAAGGGCCATGAGGACTGCGCGCAACACGGCTGGCGAGACCTTCTGGGGCCGACCGTTGGCGTCGATCCAGTCAACCGCCAGGCCCGCCTGGCTGGCCAGGACTTCCAGTTGCGCGTCGCTCATGGGCGCTCTCCGATGATGTTGGGCAAGATGGTCGCTTGCGTCAGGCTGACCAGCACGCTGTAGGGCGTCAGGATCCCCTTTTGCAACAGACCCGTGACCTGTTCCGGATGTTCGAAAAGAATGCGTGCGTCTTCCGCGGAGGTGTGCTCGACGGTCTGGTCGCTGAGGTTCAGGTCGATGCGCAACACGCTGCCATCGCCCAGTTGCCAGCGTGCACTGACCGCGCCGTGGCCCAGCACCTCGGCGCCCAAGGCGTGAGCGCCGGGCAGGCGCGGGACGATGTCTTCCCGGCGGATTTTCAGCAGGTGGCGATACAACGCCTCAGTGTCCAACTGCTCCGGTTGCTGCACTTGCAGGCTCGGACGCGAGGCCTCGAAGGTACTGGCGGCGTTGGGGTCGGGAATTGCCCGGCGTTTTTCAGGGTCGGCGAATGCACGGAATGCCTTGAACTCGTTACGCCGGCCTTCGCGCACCCGTTCGGCCAGCTCGCCGTGGTGGCTGGTAAAGAACAGGAAGGGTTGCCTGGCGCTGAACTCATCGCCCATGAACAGCAGCGGAATCATCGGCGACAACAGCAACAACACCGTCGCTGCCTGCAGCGCCTGGGTCGGAGCGAGTTGGTGCAGGCGCTCGCCCAGGGCCCGGTTGCCAATCTGGTCATGGTTCTGCAAGAACAGCACGAAGGCGCTGGGCGGCAGATGGCCGCTGGGTTCGCCCCGGGGCTGGCCGTGGCGATTGATGTGCCCCTGGAACACGAAGCCCTGGCTGAGACAGCGCGCCAGTTGTTCGGTGGGCTGTTCGGCATAGTCGGCGTAATAGGCGTCCGTCTCGCCGGTCAGCAGCACGTGCAACGCGTTGTGGCCGTCGTCGTTCCACTGGGCGTCGTAACCGTGCTCCAGCAGGCTGGCCTGGTTGTGCTCGTTTTCCACAGTCAGCCAGACATGTCGGGTGGGATCGACCTGTTCACGGATCCTGGCCGCCAGTTCCTGGAGAAAATCCGGGTCTTCGATGGCGTGCACGGCGTCCAGGCGCAGGCCGTCGAAGCGGTATTCCAGCAGCCACATGAGCGCATTGTCGATGAAGAAGTCCCGCACTTCGCGGCGCCGGAAGTCGATCGCCGCGCCCCAGGGCGTGTGCTTGTCTTCGCGGAAGAAGCCTTTGGCATAGCGGTGCAGGTAATTGCCGTCGGGGCCGAAGTGGTTGTAGACCACGTCGAGGATCACCGACAGTCCGTGGCCATGGGCACTGTCGATCAGGTGCTTGAGCTGTTCCGGCGTACCGTAGGAAGCCTGGGGCGCGTAGGGTAGGACGCCGTCGTAACCCCAGTTGCGATCGCCGGGAAACTGCGCCAATGGCATCAGCTCGATAGCGGTGACACCCAGCCCGGCCAGGCGCGCCAGTTGTTGCTCGACCCCCTCGAAGCCGCCAAGGGTGCCGACGTGCAGCTCGTAGATCACCGCTTCGTACCACGGGCGTCCGGACCAGCGGGTGTGGCGCCATGGGTACGCGTGAGGATCGACCACCACGCTCTGGCGATCGATGTCGCCGGCCTGGGCGCGGGAGGCCGGGTCGGGCACCTCCACTTCGCCATCGATGTTATAGCGGTAGCGGGTGCCGGCGGGGCAGCGGGTCTGGATCACGAACCAGCCATCGGCTTGGGGCAGTAGCGGGATTGAATCCCCTGTGTCGAGTTCGACACTGACAAAAAAGGCATCCGGGGCCCAGAGAGCGAAGCGCGTATGCTCGGCATCGAGCATGACCGCGCCATGGGTCCATGTATCTGGTGTCCTTGATGACATCGTTACCTCATGGTCTGGCCGATTTACCCAGTGACTTGGCCACCAGCTGTTCGTAGAGTTCGGCGTAGGGTTCCACGGCCTGGCACCAGTTGAACGGTGCCGACATGGCCCGGCAGCGCATGGCGTTGAGCAGGCCGGGGAACTCGAAGACCTTGAAGGCCCGGCTCAGCGCCTGCTTGTAGCTCTCCACGGTGGATTCATCGAAGAGGAAACCGGTGATGCCGTCCTCAATGGTGTCCGCCAGCCCGCCGGTGTTGCGCGCCACCGGCAGCGAGCCGAAGCGCTGGGCATACATCTGGCTCAAGCCGCAGGGCTCGTAGCGCGATGGCATCAACAGGAAATCACTGCCGGCGAACATCCGCCGCGCATCGGTTTCGTTGAAGCCGATGCGCACGCCGATCCGACCGGGAAAGCGCAGGGCCAGCTCACGCATTGCCTGTTCTTCTTCGGGTTCGCCGCGACCGATGATGGCGATCTGGCCGCCAGACTCAACGATGAACTCCGCGACGGCTTCGGTCAGGTCCAGGCCTTTCTGGTACACCAGGCGCGACACCACGGCGAACAGCGGGCCGGTGGATTCATCCAGGCCAAACAGGTTGCGCACATGGGCGGCGTTGACCGCTTTGCCTTCCCAGTCGCCGATGGCGAAGTTGTGCAACAGGTGCGAGTCGGTGGCCGAATCCCAGCTTTCGTCGATGCCGTTGGGAATGCCGCTGAGCAAGCCTTGCTGGGTCTTGGATGCGAGGAAACCGTCGAGCCCGCAGCCGAAGGCCGGCGTGGTGATTTCCTGGGCGTAGGTGGCGCTGACGGTGGTGATGTGGCTGGAGTAGGCCATGCCAGCCTTGAGGAACGACAATTTGCCGTAGAACTCCATGCCTTCCTGTTGCAGGGCGTGTTCGGGAATCCCCAGCTCCGGGCACGACGCCAGGCTCACCACGCCCTGGTACGCCAGGTTGTGGATGGTGAACAGGGTCGGGGTGCGTTGTCCGCGCCAGTGCATGTAGGCGGGCGCCAGTCCGGCCGGCCAGTCGTGGGCATGGACCAGGTCCGGGCACCAGTGGATCTGCGCCAGGTTGGCGGCAATGTCGGCGGCGGCCAGGCCCAGTCGGGCGAAGCGGATGTGGTTGTCGGGCCAGTCGCGCCCGTTGTTGGCGCCGTACGGCGAACCTTCGCGGGCAAACAGTTCCGGGCAGATCAACACGTAGATGACCAGGCCGTCGGCCATGTCCATGCGCCCGATCTTGCACGGCGGCAACGCCGCGTGGCCGCCCAGTTCGCCGATGATGTGGATCGGGTTGCCGCTGTTCATGACCTGCGGATAGCCAGGGATCAAGACCCTGACATCATGCAGGCTGGCCATGGCCCGGGGCAGGGCGGAGGAAACGTCGCCCAGGCCTCCGGTCTTCACCAGGTCGGCGATTTCCGAGGTCACGAAGAGGATTTTCTTGCGATTGGGATTCTGTCGAACGACAGGGAGCAGTGCCTTGCCTCCGGTGGACAGTACCGGTGTCGTCGGCGATTCGGCCGCCAGCGGTAGTTGAGAACGGACTTGCTGTAGTTCCAAGGCAGCACTGATCATAAATGGCTCCTGTTTCGATCGGTTTCCGGCAAGCGCCAGAGCTGTTGTTTCATTGGCCGAATCCTGCGGCCAGGCGCACAAACACTACGCAAGGAGAGCAAAACGCTGCCCTATGCGACGAAGCGAATCAGCTGAAAGGGCTGCTGCATGGACTTGCAAGGACTGCACCAGCCACCGATGCCCTACCTCTAACCTGACCCGTCGCCGTTGCGAAAAGTTTCGACTTTTTTTCATCGGAGTGACCGGTCGGTTTTCCCCCCGGAGAGCCAGTCTAGGACAGAACATAGAGCGGTGCGGCACGCTTCGTCGCATTGTCGGACAATCGCGGTTTTTGTCGGCAATGTCTTACATGGAAAGGGGAGATATGCGCCGACGAAATGCATGGAGTTGAAACAAAAATGCTGTACGACGAGGGGGCTGTTCTATTGGTGTGCGCGATGTGATGACGGGGTGCACTATTGTGGTGCTGGATGAGGATGCGGTTCACTGACGATTTGGGCACTGAAGCCAGACAGGATGTGTGCTGCCCGGGTGGGGGCAGGAATCAGGCAGGCGGAGTCAGCAAACGGATCGGCTGGCCCTTGGCCCAGGCCAGCAGGTCTTCGATCATCTGGGCATAGAACTGCTGGTAGTTCTGTTGGCTGACGTAACCGACGTGAGGCGTGCCCAGTACGTTGTTCAGGGTGCGAAATGGATGGTTCGGTGGCAAGGGTTCCTGGGCGAATACATCCAGGGCGGCACCGGCCAGGCGCTTATGGCAAAGGGCGTCGATCAGCGCCGCTTCGTCGACGATCGGTCCGCGGGCGGTGTTGACCAGCAGCGCTTCGGTTTTCATCCAGCCCAGCGCCTGGGCGTCCACCAGGCCCCGGGTGCGTTCGCTGAGCACCAGGTGGATCGACAGGATATCGGCCTGCTCGAACAGCGCCTGCTTGCTGACATAGGTCACGCCCGCTTCGGCTGCTCGCTCGGCGGTAAGGTTCTCGCTCCAGGCAATCACTCGCATGCCGAACACCTGGCCGAACTGCGCGACCCGGCGGCCGATGCTGCCCAGCCCGAGAATCGCCAGGGTCTTGCCGTGCAGGTCGCCGCCCAGGCCTTGTTGCCACGCTCCGGCGCGCAGGGCATTGGCTTCCTGCACCAGGTTGCGGGTCAGCGCCATGACCAGCGCCCAGGTCAGCTCGGGGGCGGCGTGCTTGTAGCTTTCGGTGCCGCACACCTGGATCCCCAGTTCGGCAGCGGTCGCCAGGTCCAAGGCGGCATTGCGCATTCCCCCGGTCAACAGCAGCTTGAGATTGGGCAGGCGACGTAGCAGGCGCTCGTCGAACACCGTGCGTTCACGCATCACGCAGATCACCTCGAACGGCTGCAAGCGCTCGGCAAGAACCTCGGAGCTATCGGGATAGTCATGGAGGAACGTCACTGGGCCGATGCCGTCGAGCACCGACCAGTCCACCACGTCCCGCGCCACGTTCTGCCAATCGTCGAGGACTGCTATCTGCACCGCCATGGATCACCTCGTCAGGGAATGGATTTGTTCAGCCAAGCCAGTAGGGCCTTGAGTCGGACGATCTGCTTGCTACGTCAACGGGCCGGGTAATCGGCCACCACGGTCTGGCTACCGTCCGGCTTCTGGCCGATGACCTGGTACGCATCGCTCATGTCGTCCATCTCCATGCCGGGCGAACCCATGGGCATGCCGGGTGCCGCGACGCCGAGCAAGTCATTGCGCTTGCTCAATGCCAGCACCTGGTCGGCAGGCACGTGGCCCTCGACGAATTTGCCATTGATCTCGGCGGTGTGGCAGGAGCGCAGGTTCGGCGCTACGCCCAGGCGTTGCTTGACCGAACTCATGTCGGTCTCGACGTGGTCGTTGACCTTGAAGCCATTGGCTTGCAAGTGCGCGATCCACTTCTTGCAACAGCCGCAATTGGCGTCGCGGTGCACGTCAAGGGTGACCGGCTCGCTGGCCTGGACCAGAGTGGTGACGAACAGGGCGCTCAGGGCGAGCAGGTGCAGGGGATTAGCCATGTGGGCAGTCTCGTGTAGAACGGTTGGGCGGGAGGATAACAGGTTAGCGGGTGCGAGCTGACAGGTGGCTGAGGGATGGATTACAGCCTTGTCAGGTTTCGGCGGGGGCGCTCGATGTCGGTGTGCGGGCAGGCGTCTTCGGTTGTACCATGGCAAGCCGCTCGCTTCCCGTCGTCTCAAGACTTTTCGCACAGAGCCTACGGACGGCGTGCGGATTCAGAACGCAACATTCAGGAAATTGGCAATGACCCATTCGCAACGTTTGAAATACTCGATCCTGATCGTCCTCGTCGTGCTGGCGATCATGCTGGGGCTGTCCTGGATGCAGGGCCAGGGCATGATCAGCGAGAAGCTGTTCCAGTACATCGCCATTGCCGTGGCGGTCATCGTGGTGGTGCTCAACGGCGTGATGCGGCGCAAGGTCAAGCCCTGACCGTCTCGATCACCCGTCCGCCTGGAGCACCGCGACGGCATCGGGGTGCAGGCAGTAGGTTTTATCCGGGTTGAGGATGACCACCCCTTCGCTGCACAGACGCTTCAATACTTCGCGGACGCTGAGAAAGGACAAGGGAATGTCCAGCCCCAACAGTTGACTGTGCACGCCCCGCACGCCCAGGTTGCGGTTTTCTTCGGCGGCCTTGAGCAACGCATCGAGGACTTTCAGGCGGATCAGACTGGTCCTGAGCCCGAAGCGCTTGAGCAGGCGCTTGATCTGTTCGTTGCTGCCTCGCTCGGCGCTTCTGTCTGACAGGCGCTGGGGGGTGGTCATCGTGACGCCGGACGAGCGTGACTTGCCCTCCATGGGCAGTTGCGCGTTATGCATGCAAAAACTCCTTACGAGCCTGTTCAGAAAAGATCACCGACACTCTCCTGTAATAGGACGAACGAGGGAGGCCGATCATGAAGGCCGGGATGTGAAAAATTTGCCGGGGCCCTGTCAAAACCCCGTGATCAAAGACCCGAATGCCCTGTACCCATCAGCGCATGGCCATGTATTGCGAAGGTCTCGGGTCGAGTTGACGCCCCAGTTCACAAATCAGCAGTGTGATCGAGTCGGCGTTGCGAAGGATGATGTCGATTCGCTTGTCCGGCGATACCGGATCGAGGAAATCAGCGCGCGCCCTGTCCATGGTCTTGGCACCGGTTATCTTGAGGATTTCCCGGGTGGTTTCCTTATAACCGGGCAACAGCTCGATTTTCTTGTACGTGTTATCCGTGCTGTCCCATTCCGTGAACAATTTTGCTTTGGGTGTGCTCAACGAAAGCCCGTTGAGTTGCAGGTTCTCTAGCCTGTCGTATTGCTGTTTCCCCCAGTGAGTCACGGTAGAAATCAAATCGAGGAAGGGCAGCAGGGCGTCGAGGTAAGTGATGTCGAACGTATTGAACAGCTGATGCGACAGCTCATGGATGAAAGTTGCGCCCTGGGCGTGCGCCTCGACATTGAAGAACTCCGGTACGAGGGACTTGTATGAATCCAAGCCCATATCGAAGAAGAACTGCGTGAGGTAGATCCTTCCGACAGAGGAGGGCTCGAGCACGAAGGCCGTCGCTCTGTCCGCCAGGTGCTTGAGGTTGCCGATGACGATGTTCTCGGCATTCTTTAATTCCCAGGAAGGATCGGCCAGTGCCTGGCAGATGGGCGCGATCGCCGCTTCGATCTTGCTGATCAGGCGGGTGTCGACAGTGTCGACGCCAAAAAAAGACCTGAGGAATTTATCCAGCCGAGATCCCGCACGCGGTTGTCGCTTGAATTGATCAAAGTTGTAAAGGGTATTGAACGAGTAGAACCTCGCGGTTTCCAGGGCCTGGACAATCACATTGGCACGGTGCGGGTATTTGCGACGGATTTCAGCCATGCCGCGAGCTTCGATGTTCAGTGAACCCTTGGCCTTGAAGTCGCTATAGGTGACGGCCATCTTCGACCCGGCCTTACCAAAGCGTATGGTCTGGCGTTGAGGATCGATTTCCCAGGTTCGGCGGTCAGCCGATTTCTTCAATAACGGCCCTTCGGCGTCTACGTGAACGATCCGCCAGCTAGCATCGGCTTTCGCCACTTCAAAGACCTTGCCGGCAAGTGGCACATAAGACCGGCCGCTTTCCAGGGCTTTGTAGGTTCCATTGACCAGGTCTTTGTGTAGCTGCGACAAACTGATGCCCGTGGCTTCGAAAATGTTCAGGTCGGTACGCAACTGGGCGGTAGAGCCGATGTCCTTCCAGCGGTTCGCCAGCGAGCTTGCCTGGGAAAGCGGTTCCATGGGGTCGAGAAGCCCGAATGTATCGTTGCGGTTCAGCATGCCCAGCGACACCATCTCTGCGGCGCCGGCGATAAAGTCGTGCAAGCCCGTTTTCCAGTCGTGTTGCTGCAAGGCTTCGGCTGAGGCCTTGAAGTCCTGGTAGCTTTCCCAAAGCGTTTCGATAAACGTCAGTCTGCCCGCCACCTGCTTCCCCAGGAACTGGGCGCCGGAGCTGAGCCGATGCAGTACCGTGTTCCAGTCGACCTGGCGTTTTGCATGGGTTTGTGAGGTCAGAAGGTGCGATAACAATGCGACATTGTCGTTGAACAAGGTGTCGAGCAGATTGGTATGGATCGGATTCGAGGCCAGGGTTATTTCCGAACGTTTCCCGAGCGTGGCAGCGAACAGGTTCTTGAAAGTGGCCTGCTGGTTCTCGGGCAGTCGGCGAATCAGCAGGTCCTGAAGTGGGCCTGGCGCATTGAATGCGGCGATGAGGCTCGCTTCATCCTTGAACTCGGTGAAGTAATGACCCTCATGGTAAGGCGAATACAACACTTGAGGGGCCGTGGCATCGACGTTCGAACCGATCAAGTACAGCCCCAGCGCGGAATCCGGCACGGCGCCGCGGGTCTTGATCAACTCCAGGGGCCGAATCAGCGCATCGGCACCGTCCATCGCTTGCCGGGCGACGGCGTCGGGCATGTCCAGAACCTGACGGATCAAGTCAAATCCCCGGGCAGAGAGATGCTGTTGCAGATACCGCGCGTGTGCGTAGTGCAACAGCTGCCAGGGCAGTTGCCGGCGGAAGGCGGTTTTTCTTTGCTCAACGTCCGAGGTGGTGCCGGACAGTTTTTGCGCGATATGTTTTTTATAGTCGGTCAGGATATCCAGTGACGACAACATCTGCCTGACGGCGGTCTCGTTCAGTTTGTCCGGTAGCGGCTGCGTCGATGTTGAAGAAACCTTGAAGCCTTGCCGGGTCACTTCGATGTGCTGCACGGCAAAGTCGGTCAACGAGCAGGCCGGTCCCACGACGGCGAGGTTCGGCGTGATCTGGAGGGTATCGGGGTCAAGGTGTTTTTCAGCGAAGCGCGCGTCCAGCAGCGCCTTGAGTTTATTGCGCACATAGGTGCGCAGAGGCTCGACCCCGTCCAGGTAGTCCTTGCCATCCGCCAGGCTGTTTTTATATTGCTCCAGCAGTTCGACATGCAGGCGTTGATCGTCAAGCGCCGCTGTGCCGAACCAGGCGGGGAGTTGTTGCTGTCTGCGGTTGGCCTGGGCGATGCAGGTGGCGCGCTTGAGGTTGGTTGGAGCGCCTTTGCCGAACAAGGTTTCCAGGCTTTTCAATAATGCCTTGCCGGTCAGTTGCCAACGCCCGGCTTTCAATGTGCTCAGATAGCCATGTTCGGTTTCGAAGAGTCTGATGAACGACCCCATTCGATTCAGCAGCGGGTTGTCTTCGATCAACTCAAACCTTTGGAGTTGATAGCGCCCATGGGGCTTGCATTGAGCGGACGGGAGGTTGGCGAGCAAGCCGAAGCGTCTACGGGAATCGAGCAACTGTCGATTCAACTGCTGGGTGGCCACCTCGACGGAGGAAAAAGCCTGCAAGCCAGCGGCGGGCGTCCAGAGGATCGCCAGGCCCGAATGGGGCGTATCAAGTCCTCCGCGCTCGGTTAAAAAAAAGCAATTGGCAAGGGACAGGTAATCCGTCCGGCCTTTTTCGCTGTACGCCAGTGTCAGGGAGTAGACATCCGGTCGAAAACCCCGCACGCCGATGCGTTGTGAACGGTCCGGGTATTGCGCGTCATAGGCGAACACCGTGTTGATCAGCTCATTGGCAACCGGCGGCAGGCTCGCGTTAAGTTCCCGGAGTTCGGCTTCGGCGCGTATCCCCAGGGAAAACACATTGGTCAGTTCAGGCAACAACTGTCTGATTCCGCTATGCAACGCAACGTGGGTGGACGTCGGCAACCGGGTAAAGAGGCTATCGAAAGCCGCTTCGACATCGGTGTAGCTCTTGGCCTTTCTTTGCAGCTGATCGGCCATGAAGTTGGATGGTCGCAGGTCGCCATGGAAGGCCGGATGAGTTCCCCAGTGCCCGGCGGTTGGCTGGTTCAAGAGGCGTTTGCCGATGAAGGCGCGTATGTCCAATGCCTTGTCAATGAGCGGATGGATGTCGACATCGCCCTGGCGAGACATTTCCAATGTGTAATGAAGGTTGTTCTTCTGTTTTTCGATTATTGCGTTCGCCATGGATTCGGACACGGGCAACGCCAGCGGCGTGCCTGACACCTGTGGCGCGTCAAAGCGCAATAACCGGTTGCGCTCCTCCAGGCTCAGGAGGTTATAGAGCGCTTCCTTTTGCGCGGTGGTTGCAGGGTTGCCGAACAGCGCCTCCTTGAAATCCAGATAGTTTTCTACCGTCTGAAGGCCATGGAGGGGGGTGTACAGGTAGTTTTCCTTGGCGCTGATCATCAAGGAGCCTGCAAGCTCCACGTACTGTGGCGCATGTTCCCAGAGGCGAATCGTTTCGATGAACAGCAGCGTCTCGTCAGGGCGAGAGGGCCTGAACAGTCGGAGCAACTCGCGACATTGTTCATCCGTGAGTTGCCCTTTTTCCCGCCCGGCCAGAAAGGTCGCCCATAACCCGTCGCGGATGACCTGCGCCAGGAACTTGCGACGTGACAAATAGAAATAGGCCGTGGTGCCTTCCCAGAAGGCATCGATGCGGCCGATGAGCGTGGGGATCAGTTTGCCCGCAACGCCCCTGATGATGTCTTCCCATTGCGCGGCGGTGTAGGAGGAGGCGGGCGTACCGGGATGAGTCAGATCGATGCCGTGCCCGGCAGGCCAGCCCTGATGGTGGAAATAAGCCAGGACTGTGTCGGCCAGCGGCATGCTTTCGGACACCTTGATAGCCCGCCGATCCGCTGGGTGATTCCCTTTGCTGAAGGCCAGGCGGATCTGTCGATGATCCAGGTCTGGCAACGCTTCGTCCAACACGTGGTCGAGCATGACGCGTAACGAGGGCTGTTCGATCAGCTCATTCACCATGGCCAGGGCGTTGAGGTCTTGGGCCTGCTCGATGGCTTCGATCTGGGTCTGGAGAACATCGCCCGTGATGATCTGCCGGGTCTGTGTGATGTCGGCGGTGCCGTACAGTTCGCTGCGCTGGGGAATCGACAGGAGGCGAAACAGGTCGTCGCTCGCGGTGGTGTCCAAGCGCATCTGGTCAATCTTTGCTTCAAGGGCTGTCAGGCTGTCGAATTTCGTGATGCCCCTGCTTGGCGTATAGAGAAACGCGTGGCGGCCTGGCGAGGAGCTGAGGGCAAAGCAGCCTGCCAGCGCAATCGGCGGCTTTCCCCCGGCCTGCAAGAGAATCGTTTCGGCCATCATCGGCGGTGTCTGCGCTTGGCGTTGCGTGTGGCTGGGCAGAGTGATGTGGCGCAACCAGTCGAGGTCTGCCTGCGTCAGGCCGTGGGAGGCGGGCAAGTCTTCCAGGCCACGGGCGTTCAGTACCTTGGGAAATAAAAGTGGCGCGGTTTCAGTGGTCATCGTTGCTTCTCTATCGAGGCGCCTGAAGCGGCGCGAGCGTGGAGGAAGCGGCCAGACTAGGCAACGATGGGCGGGCGAAGGTGGTACATATTTATCGCATGGGGGCGGCGGGCGTCGGGACTCGGAACTGCCACGCTTACAAGGATTGACAGTGCGCGCCTGAAGCGGTGTTTAATCACCCGGCGAGTCTTTCTACGCTGTTGCTACCTCCAACAATCATTCTGGAGCTTCAGATGTCTGCGCCATCCGATCATGCCGCTTCTTGCACCTTGTCCTTCGATGCGCTGGTGAACTTGCTGGAGAGGATTTTCCTGCGCCATGGCACTTCGGCCGAAGTCGCCCGGTGCCTGGCTGAAAACTGCGCCGGGGCCGAGCGCGATGGGGCCCATAGCCATGGGGTGTTTCGCATCCCCGGGTATGTTTCGACACTCGACAGCGGTTGGGTCAACGGTAAGGCGGTGCCTAAGGTCGAAGACGTCGCGTCAGGCTTCGTCGCGGTGGACGCCGGTAACGGGTTTGCCCAACCGGCCCTGGCCGCCGCGCGCCCCTTACTGGTGGCGAAGGCCCGCAGCGCCGGTATTGCCGTCCTGGCCATTCGCAATTCCCATCACTTTGCCGCCCTCTGGCCGGACGTCGAGCCGTTTGCCTATGAAGGCCTGGTGGCGTTGAGTGTGGTCAACAGCATGACGTGTGTGGTGCCCCATGGCGCGGACCGTCCGTTGTTCGGCACCAACCCCATTGCCTTTGCCGCGCCACGGGCCGACGGTGAGCCGATTGTCTTCGACCTTGCGACCAGCGCCATCGCCCACGGCGACGTACAGATCGCCGCCCGCAAGGGCGAGTTGCTGCCACCGGGGATGGGCGTGGACAGCCTCGGTCAGCCTACCCGCGACCCCAAGGCGATTCTCGAGGGCGGGGCGCTGCTGCCGTTCGGCGGGCACAAGGGTTCGGCACTGTCGATGATGGTCGAGTTGCTGGCAGCCGCCCTCACGGGTGGTCATTTTTCCTTCGAATTCGATTGGCGCAATCACCCGGGCGCCAAGACGCCGTGGACAGGTCAACTGTTAATCGTGATCGACCCAAGCAAGTCCGCCGGCCAGGACTTCGCCGAGCGCAGCCAGGAGCTGGTCAGGCAGATGCATGGTGTCGGGTTGCGACGGTTGCCGGGCGACCGCCGCCATCGTGAGCGCAGCAAATCCACTGAACATGGGATCACGCTGGATGAGCAGACACTGGCACAGTTGCGGACGTTGGCGGGCGTCTGAATCGGCCTATCGAATCCGTGGCGCGTCTTGCGCCACGGTTTTTCCTCCTCCCCTCAGTGTTTCGACCCGCGCCAGTGCCGTGACAGGCTGCACCAAGCCTTCTACTATGGCCGCTTCTTTTCTCTGGAATCGCCTGGATGAGTAAGCCCGGCCAAACGGTGCTGATTGCGCTGCGCAGGATGATCGCCTCGGGTGAGCTGGCGGCTGGCGAGCGCTTGATGGAAATACCCACGGCCGAGTTGTTCGGTGTCTCACGGATGCCGGTGCGCATGGCGTTTCGTACCCTGGAACAGGAAGGGCTGCTGGTGCGCTTTGGTGGGCGAGGCTTCCAGGTGCGCTCGGTCAGCGCCGAAGAAATTGCCGGGGCCGTGGAGGTGCGTGGTGTGCTGGAGGGCCTGGCGGCGCGGCAGGCAGCCGAACATGGCTTGTCTGACGAAGCACGCACGACACTTGAGCAATGCCTGGCGCAGGGGGATGAACTGTTCGCCAAAGGCTATGTGACCGAAGAGGACCTGGAGGTCTATCACGACCTCAATATGCGCTTCCATCAAGTGATCGTCGCGGGCAGCCACAACCCTGCGATTGCCGATGCCCTGGCCCGCAACGACCATCTGCCTTTCGCCTCCGTCACCGCCCTGGCGGTGGATCGCCAGAACATGGCCGGCGAGTTCCGCCGCTTCAACTATGCCCACATGCAACACCATTCCGTGTTCGATGCCCTGGTCAATCGCCAGAGCGGTCGAGCCGAAGCGATCATGCGCGAACATGCCAATGCGACCTTGCGCTACGCAGAAGTGTTCGGCTCGACACTGGCGGATGAGCGGATGAAGGTGATCCAGCGGTCGGACTGAGCTGCCTCCTGCTACCTGGACTGGACCGGTTTAAAGATCCAGCACCAGCAACGGCGTCCTGGACCTGGAGCAACAGGGGGTGAACTGGTCATTGCAGGCCTGTTCCGCCTCGGTCAGGAACATGTCCCGGTGCTCCGGCACACCTTCAAGCACGCGCGTCAGGCAGGTGCCGCAAACGCCTTGTTCGCAGGAGATCGGTATTTCGACGCCATGGCTTTCCAACACCTGTACCACGCTGCGATCCGCCGGTACGTCGAACACCTGGCCGCTGCGGGCGAGTTTCACCGAGAAGGCGCCATCCGCGCTGGCGTCAACGGGGGCGGCGGCGAAGTACTCGCGGTGCATACAGTCGTCCCGCCAGCCCAGGGCCTTGGCCGTGTCGAGGATGTGCTGCATGAACCCGCCAGGGCCACAGACGTAGAGATGCAGGTCGTCGCCAGGTATGGCCAGCACCCGGGCGGCGTCCAGGATCGTTTCGGGTTCTTCATCGAAATGCAACGATACCCGGTCGGCGTACGGGGATTGGCGCAGGCGCTCGACAAACGCGGCGCGCTCGCGCGAGCGCGCACAGTAATGCAGCTCGAACGCCGCGCCGCTCTGGGCCAGGTGTTCGGCCATGCACAGGATCGGCGTGATGCCGATCCCCCCGGCGAACAACACGCTGCGCCGGGCCTGTGGTGCAAGGGCGAACAGGTTGCGTGGTGCACTGATGTGCAGGCGCATTCCCGGCTGGATCTGCTCGTGCAGGCAGCGCGAGCCGCCGCGCGAGGCCGGGTCCTTGAGTACGCCGATGAGATAACGATGCCGTTCCTCAGGGTGATTGCACAAGGAATACTGGCGGATCAACCCGCCGGGCAACTGCACATCGATGTGGGCGCCGGCAGTGAACGCCGGCAAAGGCTGGCCGTCGATACGGGTGAGCTCGTAGCTGCAAATGTCGAGGGCTTCAGGGTGTCGCGCTGCAACCTGGACTTCGATCATGACCGCTGCTCCGCATGCTGTGCCGGGCGGCTGCTGGCGATCAAGTCGGCCTGCGCCTCGCGCTCGCGGGCGATCCAGCGCTCCAGCACTCGGCGTGATTGCACACCGCCGGCGTCGATGTTGAGCTTGAGCAGGTTGCGTTGTGGATGCTCCAGCAGGTTGCGCTGTTGGCGCTCGAGCATTTCCAGGTCTTCGCTGAAGATCTTGCCCTGGCCCTCGCGGATGCTCGCGGTAAGCGCTTCGTCCTGTGGTTGGAAATGCCGGGCCATGCCCCAGAAATACCAGATGGAGGTTTCGGTTTCCGGGGTGATGAAATCCACCACGATGCTCGATGCCTTGAACTGCGATGCAGCGTGATAGCCGCCGTGGCCGGCATGGGCCACGCCGACTTCGATCATCACATGGCTGGGGGGCGTGAAGCGGCAGATCTGCCAGCGGTCCACCGGTACATCATCGGCCAGGTTGTTACCCCGCAGGGCCATGCGCCAGAACGGCGGGGCCATGATGTTTTCCATGTGTCGGGCAGTGACCACTTCATCGCCCTCGACCGTGGTCACGGGCGGTGCCTCGTCGATTTCCTTCTGGCCGATGCTCGATGCGTGGACATAGGTCTCGTGGGTCAGGTCCATCAGGTTGTCGATCATCAGGCGATAGTCACACTGGATATGAAACAGGCCGCCGCCGTAGGCCCATTCGTCATTGTCCGCCCATTCCAGAGGATGGATCAGCGTCGGGTCGGCCAGCGCCTGGTCCCCGGGCCAGACCCAGATGAAACCGTGACGCTCCTGCACCGCAAAGGTCTTGTTGCACGGAAACCCTCGCACCCGTTGCCCCGGCATCTCGACGGTCTTGCCGTCACAACCCATCACCAGGCCGTGGTAGCCACACACCAGGTTGCCGTTTTCCACGTAGCCCAGGGAAAGCGGGGCGCCACGGTGGGGGCAGAAGTCTTCGACGGCGGCGACCTGACCGCCATGCCCATGGTAAAAAACCATTTTTTCGCCGCAGATCTGGCGACCCAACGGTTTGTCGGCGATTTCATCGGGGGTGCAGGCAACGTACCAGGCATTCTTGGGGAACATGGGGATCTCCAGACGGATGTTGTTTTTATCTGTGGATCCATTAACTCTCTTAACTAATTTGTTTGTCAACAATTTGCAGGTTAAAAAGGACGTTTGGTTTATTTTATGGATCCATTGATTCGAGATGCGCCTTATCTGGCCCAGGCGGAAACGCGTGTCGTCTGCGGCACAAGAAGCTGAATTTCTGAATTTGTTGGCCCACACTCCGTCGAAGAACAAGACGGCGGGTCCTGTCCTGGACCTTTCTGCTGCACGGCGCGGAGTGATTCATGAAAACCAAAACGGTACTCACGGAACAAGACGTTGCGCAATTGCTGGTGGTGGCCAAGGAAATTGCCCATCAGCGCCAATGGGCGGTGTCGATCTGCGTGGTGGACGACGGCGGCCATCCCCTGGGGTTGTTGCGCCTGGACGACGCTTCACCGTTGTCAGCCTACATCGCCGGCGAAAAGGCTCGCACTGCCGCTGTCGGGCGGCATGACAGCAAGTTCTACGAGGACATGATCAACAGTGGCCGCTATGCCTTTCTCAGTGCCCCGCACCTACAAGGCATGCTCGAAGGCGGCGTGGTCATTCGCCATGATGGCCAGTGCATCGGGGCTGTCGGGGTGTCCGGGGTCAAGGCTGAGCAGGATGCCGAACTGGCCCGGCTGGCGGTGGAGACAGTGCAGCAGGCCATTTCGCCGGATACCTGAACGTCAGGTCTAGAACCGCCCCCTGGGGCGAGGAAGCTTGCTCCCGCTGGTCTGCGAAGCAGGTCCCTGCATTGTTTTAGGCCGCCGCTCGGATCTGCACAAATCTTCCAGACGTGATCGCCCTGAACGGTTAACCTGCCCCGAGCGGATACACAAGATGGGGCAGGGCATGACGACGCGTAATTGGATCGATCTCAAGCAGGACGCGACGTCCGGTATCGAGACCGTGCGCGCGCATTTCGAGGGGCATGCCTACGATCCCCATTGGCATGACACCTACCTGGTAGGCGTGACCGAGCAAGGCGTGCAGCAGTTTCATTGCCGCCGCCAGCAGCACAACAGCACACCTGGCAAGGTGTTTTTGCTCGAGCCCGGCGAATTGCACGACGGCCACGCGCCCCATGCCAATGGCTTCACCTATCGCACGCTGTACCTTGAACCGCATTGGCTGGAGCGCGAGCTGCGTTCGTTATTCGACGTGGCGCCGGACAATGCGCAGCTGGGCTTTGCCGCGACGCTGGCCGATGATGCGCGCCTGGCCAATGCCACCTCCATGGCATTCCAGAGCCTGCATGAGCAGGAAATCCGCATCGTGCGCCAGACCGCCCTCGACAACTTGCTGGCCAACCTGACCCAGCACTTGCACTGGCGGGCGCGCATCGACCCTGATCCACGCCTGCCGTGGGTGGCGCAGCAGGCCCGTGATTATCTACACAGCCACCTGAGCGAGGACATTGGCCTGGACGATCTGGCGCGGGTCACCGGCGTCGACCGTTTTCGCCTGAGCCGGGCCTTCAAGGCCGCGTTTGGCCTGGCGCCCCATGCCTATCTGATCCAGTTGCGGCTGGCCCGGGCCCGCCGTTTGCTGGCCGGTGGCGAGAGCCCCGTGTCGGTAGCGGCCATGCTCGGCTTTGCCGACCAAAGCCATCTGGGGCGGTGGTTCAAGCGTGCTTATCGGCTGAGCCCGGCGGACTACCGCAAACGCTGCTCAAACGTTCCAGACTGAATCGCCCCTCCTTGGCGATGATCGACTCACGATCATCACCGAGAAGTCGCTCCATGGACCAGTTGCTGCCGTTTGCCTTGTTCGCGTTTGTCGCCTCTATTACTCCCGGTCCGACCAACATTCTGGTCTTGAGCCACAGCTCGCGTTTTGGCCTGGCGACCACGTTGCCGATCATCCTGGGTGCCTGCGCAGCCGCGGCGTTGCTGGTGCTGCTGGTGGGCACGGGGTTAGGGGGTGTGCTGGCGCGCCACGCCACGGTCCAGGCCCTGCTGACCTGGGCCGGCATCGCCTGGCTGAGCTGGATGGCCTGGCAGATTTTCCGCGCGCCGGCCCAGGCCATCGATCCTCAGCGGCCGATTGAAGGCCCGCGATTGGGCCTGACCGGGGCGGCGGGATTGCAATTGGTCAACCCCAAGACCTGGATGATGGCGTTGGCGGTGGTCAGTGTGTTCGCCGGGAGCGACGCCGAGCGCACCGCGCGGGTGTTGTGGTTGTCGCTGGTGTTCTTCGCCATCTCGATTCCGTGCCTGATCGCCTGGGCCTGCCTGGGGCGCGGGGCGGCGCGGTTTTGCCGCTCCGCCGAGGCAATGAAACGGTTCAATCAGGTCATGGCGGTATTGTTGCTGGGGTCGGCGTGGTTGACGCTGGCGGTGTAGCGATCAGAGGGCGGCGTCGTTACGCTTGAACACCAGCGCCTTGAGACCACATTCCTTGTCGGTGTCGGGGAATTCCGGTGGATTGGCCAGGCGCTGCTCGAAGATCATCCCCGGCGCTTCGCGCGTGACGCCCTCGATGAGGAAATCCGAACCGGTGGCCGGGTCGTTGCTGCACGCCAGGACCGTGCCCTGCTCGGTGAGCAGTTCCGGTAAACGGCGCAGCACGCGCTGGTAATCCTTGGTCAGCAGGAAACTGCCTTTCTGGAACGTGGGTGGGTCGATGATCACCAGCTCGTAGGGACCGTTGTTGATCACCTTGCCCCAGGACTTGAACAAATCGTGGCCCAGGAAACTCACCTGGCTCAGGTCATGGCCGTTCAAGCGATGGTTGTCGCGCCCCCGGCTCAGGGCCGCGCGGGACATGTCCAGGTTGACCACGTGCCGGGCACCGCCGGCAATGGCCGCCACCGAGAAACCGCAGGTGTAGGCAAACAGGTTCAAGACCCGCTTGCCATGAGCATTGGCGCGCACCCAGTCGCGGCCATGACGCATGTCCAGGAACAGGCCGTTGTTCTGTTTCTTGCCCAGGTCGATGCGGTATTGCAGACCACCTTCGGTCAGGGTCCATTCGTCGATGGGCTCGCCCACCAGCCATTGATTGTCGCTTTGCGGCAGGTAACGGTGCTGCACGGCCAGTGTATGGGCCTTGCTCTGTTGCCAGGCGGGCGACGTGGCAAGGGCCAGCAGCGTCGTGAGCAAGTCGTCGAGCTGCGTGGGTTCCGGCTCCTTGAACAGCGAGACCAGCACCACACCTTGCAACCAGTCGACCGTGATCTGCTCCAGGCCCGGCCAGCAGCGCCCACGGCCATGGAACAGACGACGGGTTTCTTCCGGTACCGACGCCAGGGCGGTCAGCAGGTGGGCGTGAAGGGTTTGAAGGGCGACAGGATTCATCAGGCAACGCCAGGGATTCGAAAGGGCGGCATTTTAACCAGCCTTTCAGCGGGCGCAATCGGTGGCGAGGGGATTTAGCCACCGCTGGTAGCCAGAGCGCTCGCAACCTGCTGCGGCTGGCAGTTGAGATAGGCCGAGCGCTTGAGCCAGCTCGGATCCGGGTACCAGGAAAACATGAATTGGCCGCCTTTGAGTTTGTCGATCACTTGGCGTGCCACCTGTGGGCGCACGGCAGGGCAGCCCTGGCTGCGCCCGATGCGGCCCTGGCGCAGGCTCCACAACGGGTTCACATAGTCGGCGGCGTGGATCACGATCGCACGGTCCCGGGCCTGGTCATTGAAACCCGGCTCCAGGCCGTCCATGCGCAGGGAATAACCGTGGGTGCCCTGGTAGCTTTCCTGGGTGCGGAACAGCCCCAGGCTGGACTGATAGCTGCCCTGGCGATTGGAAAACTGCGTGGCGAAATTCTCGCCCGATTTCTGCCCGTGGGCCACGAGATCGCGCAGCACCAGCTTCTTCTGGCGCAAGTCGAAGATCCACAGGCGCCGGGCCGTGGAGGGTTGCGAATAGTCGATGACCGCCAGGTGCCGGGCCTGGGTTGCGCCATTGGCGACGGCGCATTGCATGGCGCTCAAGGCACTTTTGAGTGCCAGGGGATTGAGTTCCGGCGCTGCCTGGGAGAGGCTGTTGTAAAGGGTGGGCGACTTCGCCTTTTTTTCCGCCAGCGCCGGGCTGCAAATGATGCCCAGGCCCATCATGACCAGGCAGAATCGGCGCAAAAAGCCCGCTACAGGCGAAGATTTTCCAACGTGGTGTTCGTTTGCGGCATCCCGTCCGAGTTCGTGTGTGTGCATCATGATGGCGGGTCGTACCTGTCGCAAAGTTCACCGTCAGCGAGACGGCCATGGAATGGAGTAAAGCAGTTGTTTAAAAAGTCCGCATGTTACCTGAGCCTTTTATTGCTCACGGCGCCATTGGTCGCCACGGCCGAGGACAGCGATCTGACGCCGGTGCAGAACACACTGGCGCAATTGACGGTCGCATGCCCGGGAGTGGCCGTGGGTGTCGACTTTCCGACGATCGTCGACTTGCAGGCGTTCTACGAGCAAAACGCAGGCCAGCAAGTCTGGACGGAAGACGAACGGCGGATGGCGTTGCAGATCCAGTTGCAGCAACTGGCCGACGATGGCCTGGATCCGACGCGCTATGGCCTGCCGGTCCAGGACACGATCCAGGATGCTCATTGCCTCGACATCGCTATAAGCCAGCGCTACTTGCAAGCCTTGCATGACCTGCGTTTCGGCTATCTGCCCCAGGACGGGCTGGAGCCCGTGTGGAAGGCCAACCCGCAGCCCCAGGATCCTCAGGTCGTGGTGCTCGCCATCGCCGTGCCAGGCGTGCAGAACGTGGCTGGCGCCTTTGACCTGGCGCGGCCACGGCTGGACCTGTATCGCAACCTGCGTGCCCTCTATGCCCAGCTCCGACAACAGCCGTTATCCGATTGGCAACCGGTGCCAGGCGGTCCGTTGCTGCAACCGGACAAGCAAGACGCGCGGGTCCCGGCCCTGGCCCAGCGCTTGTTCAACGAAGGTTACCTGAGCACGCCGCTGCCCCCCGTCGACGAGCATTACAGCCCGGAACTGGTGCAAGCGATGAAGAGTTTCCAACTTCATCATTCGCTACAGGCCGATGGCGTGGTGGGGCCATGGACGGTGACTGAGCTGAACATCAGCCCGGCCATGCGCCGCGAGCAATTGCGGATCAACCTGGAGCGCATGCGCTGGCTGGCCCAGGACCTGGAGCCCGACAGCGTGCTGGTCAACGTGGCGGCTGCACAATTGACTGTCTATCAGGGCGGCACGCCGATCTGGCAGACCCGCACCCAGGTCGGGCGCGCGCAACGGCAGACACCGCTGCTCAAGTCCCACGTGACCCGGCTGACGCTCAACCCGACCTGGACCATTCCGCCCACCATCCTGCGGGAAGACAAATTACCCGAGATCCGTCGTGATCCCGAGTTCCTCGAACGGCAAAACCTGCGGATCCTCGACCGTGAGGGGTTGCCGTTGGCTGCCGCGGACATCGATTGGGAGCACCCGGGCAATCTCATGTTGCGCCAGGACCCCGGTCCGAAGAACCCCTTGGGCAAAATGGCGATCCGTTTTCCCAACCCGTTTTCCGTCTACCTGCACGACACTCCCAGCCAGGCACTGTTCAGCAAAGGTCCGCGGGCGTTCAGTTCGGGTTGTGTGCGGATCGAACAGGTGATGCATCTGCGCGACCTGCTGGTCAGTCCGGCCGAACGCGCGCGCACCGATACGTTGCTGGCCAGCGAGCAGACCCATGAATTCCGGCTGGCCCGGCCGGTGCCGATCTTGCTGGGTTACTGGACGGTGCAGGCCGACAGCCAGGGCCAGGCGGTGTACATCCCGGATATCTATGGGCGTGACGCCACGCTGTCTGCCGCCCGGGGGCGGACGCTCTGACGCTCTGAATGGAAGCCTGCGTTCTGGCGTCGACCGTCACGAAAGCATGCGCCCCCCCCTGATTCCATAGCCGAGCCCAGGTGGGCGCTTGCTCGCGATGGTGTCCGCACAATCAGCCTCTTCGAGCCCGACTGGCGTGTTCATGTCCAGCCTGACAACGCTGCACTTTTATGAAGCCGTGGCGGGGCATTCGCACCATCGCAAGGCAGTAGGTGGCGCTGGCGAAACGGGGCTGGCGTAAGTCAGTTCGCGTTGGCTGAGCTGCCGTCTTCGCGCTCGGACCCGCCCCACAGGGGCTTGCGCTGCGAGTGCGAGGCCGTGAACGCCGGGCGGATGCGGTTTGGCACGCTCGCTGCAAGAACCCTGGCAGGCTCACCGCGAACACAGTCGAGTGAGCAGCCCCGTCGGTCAACGAAGATCGAATGCCAGCAGGCCGGGGGACAACGGTAGATCATGGCGCAGTCGCCGGATCGATACCGCACAGAACAGGCAAAGACGCCTGGAACCGCAAGGTTTCAGGCGTCTTTTTTTTGCTTTCAAAATCGTGATGGGCTTTTTGTCGGGTGCTTTTATGAATTCCAACGTTGCGTCTCTGAACAAGCTGCAAACGCTGATCGTGATCGGCAATGGCATGGTCGGCCATCACTGCGTCGAGCAACTGATCGAACGCGGCGCGCTCGATCATTACCGCGTGCATGTGTTCAGCGAAGAGTCGATGCGGGCCTATGACCGCGTGCATCTGTCCGAGTATTTCTCGGGGCGCGATGCCGAGTCCCTGGCCCTGGGCGAAGCGTCGTTGTACCAGACTCCCGGCGTGACGCTGCACTTGGGCGTGCCGGTGCTGGAAATCGACCGCCAGGCGCGTGAAGTCGTGACTGCGCGGGAGCGGATCAGCTACGACAAACTGGTGCTCGCCACCGGTTCCTATCCGTTCGTGCCGCCGATTGAAGGTGCCGAAGGCGATTCGTGCCTGGTCTACCGCACCCTGCAAGACCTGGACGCGATCCGTGCCGCCGCCGGCAACGCCCGGCGTGGCGTGGTGGTCGGTGGCGGCCTGCTGGGTCTGGAGGCGGCCAACGCCCTCAAGACCCTCGGCCTGGAAGCCCATGTCGTGGAATTCGCCCCGCGGTTGATGCCGGTGCAGTTGGACACCCAAGGCGGCCTGGCCCTTAAGGCGCGCATTGAAAAACTGGGCGTCGGCGTGCACCTGTCCAAGGGTACCCAATCCATCAGCGTCGGCGAGCAGCACCGTTATCGGATGAATTTCGGCGACGAAGACTTTCTGGAAACGGACCTCATCGTGTTTTCCGCCGGGATTCGCCCCCAGGATGCCCTGGCGCGCCAGAGCGATCTGCAGATCGGTCCGCGCGGTGGCGTGGTGATCGATGATCATTGCCAAACCAGCGATCCAGACATTTATGCGATCGGCGAGTGCGCCGCCTGGAACGGCAGCATCTTCGGCCTGGTCGCCCCGGGCTACCAGATGGCCCGCAACGTCGCCGCCCGCTTGTGTGGACAGAACGCTGAAGCCTTCAGCGGCGCCGACATGTCGACCAAGCTCAAGTTGCTCGGCGTGGACGTCGGCTCCATCGGCGATGCCCACGGCAACACCCCGGGTTCGCGCAGCTTCCAGTTCATCGACGAAACCAGCGCCAGCTACCGGCGACTGGTGGTGGACGCCGACGGCAAGCGCGTGATCGGCGCGGTGCTGGTGGGCGACAACAGCTACTACGACACCTTGCTGCAATATATGCAGAACGCCATCGCCTTGCCCAAGGACGCGGCCAGCCTGATCCTGCCGTCGTCCGAAGGCGCCCCGACCCTGGGACCGGCGGCACTGCCCGATGCCGCAACCATTTGCTCGTGCCACAACGTCACCAAAGGTTCGATCTGCTCGGCCATCGACGGTGGCTGCACCGATCTGGGTCAGCTCAAGTGCGACACCAAGGCCGGCACCGGTTGCGGGGGATGCGCGGCCCTGGTCAAGCAAGTGTTCGAACACGAACTGGTGGCCCGTGGCGTCAGTGTCGACAAGAGCCTGTGCGAGCACTTCGCCTACACCCGCCAGGAGCTGTATGCCTTGGTGCGCGTGGAGGGCATCATCAGTTTCGAAGAGTTGCTGGCCAAACACGGTCGTGGCCACACTGGTTGCGACCTGTGCAAACCGGCGGTGGGTTCGATCCTGGCGTCGTGCTGGAACCAACCGATCATGGACCCGTCCCTGGTGCCGTTGCAGGACACCAACGACACCTTCATGGCGAACATGCAGAAGAACGGCACCTATTCGGTGGTGCCACGGATTGCCGGTGGGGAAATCACCGCCGACAAACTGATCGCCATCGGCGTGGTCGCCAAGAAATACGACCTGTACACCAAGATCACCGGCGGCCAGCGCATCGACCTGTTCGGTGCCCAGTTGCACCAGTTGCCGGACATCTGGGGCGAGCTGATCGAAGCCGGCTTCGAAACCGGCCATGCCTACGGCAAATCCACCCGCACGGTGAAATCCTGCGTGGGCAGCACCTGGTGCCGCTACGGCGTGCAGGACAGCGTGCAAATGGCGCTGACTCTTGAGGACCGCTACAAAGGCCTGCGCTCGCCACACAAACTCAAGTTCGCGGTCTCCGGTTGCACCCGTGAGTGCGCCGAGGCCCAGAGCAAGGACGTCGGCGTGATCGCCACCGAGAAGGGCTGGAACCTCTACGTGGCGGGTAATGGTGGCATGCGCCCGCGTCACGCCGAGCTGTTTGCCACCGACCTGGACGACGCCACGCTGATCCGCTACATCGACCGCTTCCTGATGTTCTACATCCGCACCGCCGACAAATTGCAGCGCACCTCGGTCTGGCGCGAAAGCCTGGAGGGCGGCCTGGACTACCTCAAGGATGTGATCATCCACGACAGCCTGGGGCTGGGGGCCGAGCTCGAAGCGCAGATGCAGCTGGTGGTCGACCGCTACGAATGCGAATGGGCCAACGCCCTCAAGGATCCGGAAAAACTCAAGCGTTTCCGTACCTTCGTCAATGATGGCCGTGGCGACCCGGATGTTCATTTCGTCCGGGAGCGCGGCCAGCGCCGGCCGGTTCACGCCGGCGAACTTCACCTGATTCCCGTCACCGAGGAGGTGCTTTGATGAGCCAGTCAAACGTCGTTCGTATCACTCGCGAATTCGCCCAGGAACCGTTGCAATGGCGCGCCCTGTGCAACCGCGAGGACCTGGTGCCCAACTCCGGCGTCGTCGCCTGGCATGACGGCAGCCAAGTGGCCTTGCTGTACCTGCCCGAGCAGCAGGACAAGCCGCTGTACGCCATCGACAACCGCGATCCGAAATCGGGGGCGAATGTCATCGGCCGCGGCCTGTTGGGCAGCATCAAGGGCGACCTGGTGATCGCCTCGCCGATGTACAAGCAGCATTTCCGCCTGGAAGACGGCCATTGCCTGGAATACCCGGAGCAACGCCTGCGGGTCTGGCCGGTACGCTTGAACGGTGATGTGGTGGAGATTGGTGAAAGCTGATCGCCCAATGCAAGTGTGGTGGGGGAGCTAGCTCCCCGCCACAAAGGCAATTACAAGCACGCCATTATTTCAAACCGGGGATTTGCCATGAAAACCGCCGCTCAACTGGTGAAACTCAAAAGTGTGCTGCACCAGCAGGTCCACAGCATCGCGCCGGAGCAGACCGTACTCGAAGCGTTGCAGATCATGGCCGAGAAGAATGTCGGTGCCTTGCCGGTGATCGAGGACGGGCAGGTGGTGGGGGTGTTCAGCGAGCGTGACTATGCTCGCAAGATGGTCCTGCACGGGCGTTCATCCGTGGGCACCCCGGTGCGCACCATCATGAGCACGCCGGTGATCACCGCCGACAGCCAGCAGAGCATCGAACGCTGCATGGAGGTCATGACCGACAGCCACTTGCGGCACCTGCCGGTGTTGGATAACGGCCAGTTGATCGGCTTGTTGTCGATTGGTGACTTGGTCAAGCAAGCCATTGTTGAACAGGCAGACCTGATTCGGCAGTTGGAACATTACATTCGCGGGCACTGAGCGCGCGTTCCCGCTAGCGAGGGTCGACCGTGGGCCGGTGCTGTCTTAGCAGCTCGATCTGCTGGGACGGGACCAGCGCTTGCAACGCCTTGTAGAGTGCCCGGGTTTCCAGCAGGTTCCAGATGCGCAGCATGGTTTCCAGTGCGTCCAGAGGTTTGCTGATGAAATCCCTGGCGCCGAGGGCGAGGGCGCGCAGGCGGGTGTCGCGGGTCGCGTCGGCGGTGAGCACCAGGATCGGCAGGTAGTCGTTGGGCGGGATGCGTCGGTTGAGTTGCTCCAGCACGGCGAAGCCGTCGAACGCCGGCATGTGCAGATCGAGGATGACCAGGTCCGGTTCGAAGCTGTTGAACAGGTCGAGGGTGCGCAGCGGCTCGGTGCTGCTGAGCACGTTGTGCAAGCCCTCCCGGGCCAGCAGTTGCTCCATCAGGTCCAGGTTGGGACGCTGGTCGTCGACGATCAGGATGCGTAAGTCGTGATTCATGCGGGCTCCGGCAAATAGTGTTCAAGGTGGCCCAGGAAAGCCTGGATATGAATAGGCTTGGTCAGGATCGCCGTGGCGCCGGCATCGTACAGGGCGCGGTGTGTCAGGTCGCTGGCATCGGCCGTGATCATCAGCACGGGCGTCGATGCAGTGACCGTGCATTGACGCAGGCGGCGCAGGACCTCCAGGCCTTCCAGGTCCGGCAGGCTGACATCCAGCAAGACCAGTTGCGGGCCGTGCTGGCGAGCCAGGTCCAGGCCCATCTGGCCTTGCATGCTCGACAGCAACTGAATGCCGGGGCGGCGTTGCAGCAAGGTTTCGATCAGCGCAAGGCTCGACAAGTTGTCTTCGATGCACAGGACTTTGCCGTGATATTCGACGGGCGGGCGCGGTTGTGCCAGGGCCGTGATGGCAGGCAGGTGCGTGTCGCTCACCTGGGCCGCGGGCAATTGCAGGGTGAAGCAGCAACCTTGTCCCGGCTCGCTGCGCACCTGGAGGGTGCCTTGCATCATCTCCAGCAAGCTCTTGCTCAGGGACAGGCCCAGGCCGGTGCCTTCGACTTCGGGATCGGCCCCGAGCCGTTCGAAAGGCTTGAACAACCGCTCCAACTGTTCGAGGGCGATGCCCTGGCCGGTGTCGCTCACGGCGATGCTCACCCGCTGGCCTTGGGCGGTCACGGCAACGCGGACTTCGCCGCCGGGCCGGTTGTACTTGATGGCATTGGACAGCAAGTTGAGCAATACCTGCACCAGGCGTTGACGATCGGCAAGCACACCGTTGCCATCGGGTAATGTCGGCAGTCCCGCGAGGTGAATCCCGGCGTCGGCGGCCATGGGCGAAACCAGGGTCAAGGCCTCGTGCAATACGCTCGCGAGGGCGATCGGCTCGATGTTCAGCGGCAGGCGACCGGCCTCGATCCGGGCGATGTCCAACACCTCGTTGATCAACGCCAGCAAATGCTGGCCGGCCCTGAGAATGTGACTGACCTGGGGACGCTGGCCCGCCGTGGAGTCCATGTCCAGCAGTTGGGCAAAGCCGAGGATGGCGTTCAATGGGGTGCGCAATTCGTGGCTCATGCGCGAGAGAAATTCACTCTTGGCCCGGCTGGCGCTTTCCGCTTCTTCGCGGGCCGTGCTCAGGGCGATTTCGGCGGCGCGCCGGTCGGTGATGTCGCGGGTGATCTTGGAAAATCCGCGCAAGGCCCCGGTGCTGTCGTACTGCGCGGTGATGACCACGCTGGCCCAGAAGCGGCTGCCGTTTTTGCGACAACGCCAGCCTTCTTCCATGTAATGACCGTCGCGGGTGGCTTCGCGCAGCGCCATGTCCGGGTGCGCGGGGCATTCTTCGGGCAGGTAGAACAGGGAGAAATGCTGGCCGAGGATTTCCTGTTCGGTGTAGCCCTTGATGCGTTCGGCGCCGACGTTCCAGGTGGTCACGTAGCCCTTGGCATCCAGGGCGAAGATTCCGTAGTCCTTCACGCCGTCGATGATCAGCCGCAAGCGCTCCTCGTTGTCGCGCAGGGCGCGTTCGCGCTCGGCAAGCAACTGCCCGGCCTCCACCAGGCGGGTGCCGAGTTGGCCGATCTCATCCTGCTCCGGTGGTTGCGGCAGCAAGGGTTGGCCCAGGGCCAGGCGCTGCGCATTGCCTTGCACCTGTTGCACCCGGGCGACGATGCCTTTGGACAGGAACAGCACCGCGACAACGGCGCCCAGCAACCCGCACACCGCCGCCAGCAAGGTGGCGAACAACAAGCGCATGCGCGTGGCCGAGGCGGCGGCGCTGCGTTCGGCCAGCAAGCCATCCTCGCGGATGCGCATGGCGCTGATCTGCTCGCGCAGCACGTCCAGCACCTGTTTGTTTTCGATCAGGATCCGGGTGATGGCCTCGTGGTCGTCGGGCCTGCCGTTGCGCAGCGCGAGCAAGCCGTCGAGCTTGTCGGCGATCAACGGGGTGATGGTCTTGAGGTGCTCGCGCATCCGGGCGTCGCGAATGTTATGGTCCAGCCGTTGCAACGCCGCTTGGATCAGGGGCGTGGCTTGTTCGTAGCTGGGCAGGAAGTCCTCGCGCCGGGTCAACAGGTAACCGCGCACACTGGCCGCCGCCTCGGCCAGCAGGGTGTGCACTGTCTGGATATCACCCTGGACCAGCAGGACCCGGCGCACGTCTTCTTCGGCGCGGGCGGTCTGGCGTTCGGTGATGTAGATCAGTACCAGCGACAGCAGCAGGACCACCAGTGGCAGGGAAATCACTACCAGTGCTTTGCCCCGCAGGGGCAGGTCGGCCCAACGGCGGGCAGCCAGGAACCTCATGGCCATTGCCCCGCCGGTTGCGCCACCAGGCCCAGGGCAACGCCACGGACCGCCGCCTGGGTCCGGTCGGCGGCGCCCAGCTTGCCGATCACCCGCTCGACATGGGCCTTGGCGGTGCCAGGGGCAATGCCGAGTTTTTCGCCGATTTCACGGTTGCTGAAGCCTCCGGCCACCAATCCCAGTACCTGGCGTTCGCGGCTGGTCAGGGCTTGGACCGGCGTCGCGCCCCCGGCCCCGCGCTCGGCCATGCGGCGCAGCAAGCGAGCGCTGACCGAGCTGTTCAACGCCTCTTCACCCAGGGCGACCCGCCTGAGTGCGTCGAGTACTTCATCGCGGCTGGCATCCTTGAGCAGATAACCGACCGCTCCCGCGCCAATGGCGGCTTCCAGGTGATCGGGGCTGTCGTCCATGGTGAAGATCACCACTTTGATCCCGGGCTGGCGCTGTTGCAGGATGCGCGCCGCGCCCAGGCCATTGAGCACCGGCATGCGAATGTCGAGGATTGCGATGTCTGGCCGCAAGCGCTCGCACAGCTCGAGTGCCTCCTGGCCATCGCGGGCCTGCCCGACGACTTCGAACTCCGGATTGCCGGCGAGCATACTGACGAACCCGGCGCGGGTGACTTCGTGGTCATCGGCCAGCAGTAAGCGTAGAGGCGCGGTCATGGGTGGACTCCGTGGGTCGACAGGGGCACGCGGGCGAGCAAACGGGTGCCGATGCCAGGCTCGCTGACGCAGGAAAAATGACCGCCCAGCAGGCTGGCACGTTCCTGCATCGCCGCCAGTCCCAGATGGTAGGTGCCGTTGCGCTCGATGGGTGTTTCCAGGATAAAACCCCGGCCATTGTCCTCGACCCGTAGCGAGGCTTGTTCGTCGTCCACGCTCAGGCCCAGGTGGATGTGTCGGGCCCGGGCATGCTTGAGAATGTTGTTGATGCCCTCCTGGGCGATGCGGAACAGGGCGATCTCGACGTTCCCCGGCAGGCGGGCGGCGCTGTGTTCGGACCAGTCCACCGCCAGGCCTGCCTCGCGCAAGCGATCGGCCTCCTTATCGACGGCCTTGTACAAGCCAAAATCATCCAGCACGTGGGGACGCAGGCCGCCGATCAATCGCCGGCCCTCACCGACGCAGCCCTGGGCCAGGTCGAGGATGGCACTCAACTGATCGGCCATCTCCACCGGCAGCGCCGGACACCGGCCGGCGAATCCTTGCAGGCGTTGATGCAGGCCGGCGAGATTTTGCGCCAGACCGTCATGCAGGTCGTAGGCCACGCGCTTGCGTTCGTCTTCCTGGGCGCTGAACAAGCGGTGGACCAGCTCGGACATGGTCCGCTCGCGGGCCTGGAGCGCTTCGAGCAGGCGGCTGTTCTCCAGGTGTGTCGCCAACAGGGTCGCCAGCAATTGCAGCGATTCGAGGTCTTCGTTGTCCGGGGGGGCCAGGGCTACGCTGTTGCCCAGCATCAGGGCGCCGAACACCACACCATCGGAGGTGCGCAGCGGCACGCGCAGGACCTGGGGCAGGGCGCTGCCGGGATATTCCAGCCATTGCGCAGCGAGCGACGGTGGCTGCGCCAGGCCGGCAAGCAGGTCGAGCCGTTCGCTGCTGCCGTGGCTGGCGAGGGTGCGCAATGGGGTGTCTGGCGTCCACTCCAACAACAGGCCGTGGTCCATGGCCATGAAGGCACATGCACGCTGCACCACGCTCTGGCGCATCTGCGCCAAGGGCAGCCGGGTCAGCTCATCGCCGGTGCCCAGCAGCAGGCCCAGGCGCGCTGCGCGATTCTGTGACTGGCGGTACTGGGTGCGTATGGCCAGCGCGCTGCCAGGGTCATGAGGTGGGCTTTGCATGGGAACTCCAGCGTGAAAGGGAAGCGGTCCGGTAATCGGCGAACCCATTAGACTCCGCCATCGACATCGGGCCTATCTGCCGATCGGCATAGGTAATGTGCACCGGTTGGCCGATGGCGCGGGCCGCGTGGGCCGGCAAAGTACAGGCATTGAAACCCAAAGGAACGCTTCGATGAAAATGAAAACCTGTGCCATGGCTGCTTTTTTTCTGCTGGCCGCTCCGTTTGCCCATGCCGCTGACGTCACACCTTACGTGTATCGCACCGTGGCCGAACAGCCCAGCAACGTGAAGGACCGGGAAATCGCCGGCCTGTTCGATCGCTGGAACGCCACCCTGCAAACAGGCAGCGCCAAAGCCGTGACGGCGCTCTATGCCCCGGATGCGATTTTGCAACCGACCGTGTCCAACAAAGTACGTAGTACGCCGGCGCAGATCCAGGATTACTTCGAGCATTTCCTGGCAGGCAAGCCGGTCGGTCAGATCAACTACCGGGAGATCCGTCACCTGGGGCCCGACGCGGCAATGGACAGCGGGGTCTACACCTTCACCCTGACCAATGCCGATGGGTCCAAACGCGACGTCCAGGCGCGCTACACCTTCCTCTACGAGCGTCTCGACGGGCAGTGGAAGATCATCAACCATCACTCCTCGGCCATGCCCGAGGCGGCGAAGACGCTGCACGCCAGCAAATGACAATGGGCTTGCCGTCGGCGTCTGGCGTACACCATCCCCTGTAGAAGGGGGTTCCGGAGCTGGGCTGCGCGGCAGTCCAGCTTCATCTTTTTCAGGATTTACCTATTCCGCTGCACAAAGCGCTTGGATTAGCCCACAAGCATTAATTAGAATCAGTCTCATTTGAGACATTCCTTGCGCAAGGCTTCTTGACATGTTTGACGCAGCGACGCCGAACGAGCACTCCCTACATGCGTTATACCGTGACCACGGCAGTTGGCTGGAAGGCTGGTTGCGGCGGCGCATGGGCAATGCCTGGGATGCGGCGGACTTGCGCCAGGACACCTTCCTGAGGGTGCTGGCCAGCGCCCAGATGCCGGCCGAGCTGCATGAGCCTCGCGCCTATCTGCTGACGATCGGCAAGCGCCTGCTGAGCAACTTCCATACCCGTCGCAACGTCGAGCAAGCCTATCTCGATGCCCTGGCGAGCCTGCCAGAAGCCTGCGTGCCGTCGCCGGAGGAGCGCTGGTTGTTGCTGGAAACCCTGCAAGCCCTGGACGAACTGCTCGATGGCCTGCCGCCCGTGGTGCGGCGGGCCTTTTTATGGAGCCAGCTCGAAGGCCTGGGCTACCGGGAGATTGCCGAGCGTCTGCAGGTGTCCGAGCGCACCGTCAAGCGCTACATGGCCCAAGCCTATGAACACTGCCTGCTGGTGGACTTTTGATTCGCCCGGCTCCATCGCCTGAGGCCCGGGAAGTCGCCAGGGCAGCGGCCCGCTGGCTGGCGATGATGGAGTGCCACGGGGACGACTTCGACGGCGCAGCGCTGCAGAGTTGGCGGGACAGCAATGCCCTGCATGAAGCCGCCTGGCAAAAGGCCCAGCGCTTGCGTCAACGGTTCGCCGCTGTCCCGGCGTCCTTGGGCATGGCGACTCTGGACCGCCCGGCAATGAGCCGGCGCGCCGCGCTCAAGCGTGCATTGGGAGTCGCTGCGCTGCTGCCAACCGCCTGGTGGCTGGGGCGAGAGCTGCCGCTGGAGATCTGGCGCGCCGACCTGCGCACCGCCACGGGGGAACAGCGACGGTGGTCGCTGGCCGATGGCAATTCGTTGCAACTGAACACCGACAGCGCGTTGGACCTGGATCCCAAGGCGCGGCGCCTGGTACTGCTGCGCGGTGAAATGGCCCTCAAGGTCACAGGCACTGCACCGCTGGTCATCGAGGCCCCTTATGGGCTCATTACAGTCAGTCGTGGCGAAGTCTGCGTGCGCCTGCATGAGCGTGATTGCCGGGTGTCGGTGGCCAGCGGCGCGGTGCAGTTGCAACCCCTGCAAGGACCGTCGCTGACACTGGAGGAGGGCGAGCAAGTCACCTTCCAGGCTTCAGGCACGGGGCCGGTGGGCACTTTCGATGTGGCACAGCTGGGTTGGCGCGACGGCGTGCTGGTGGCGCAAAACCAGCCTCTTGGCGTTTTCCTGCGTGAACTGGGCCGTTATCGCCCTGGCGTGTTGCGCTGGGAGCAGGCCCTGGAAACGTTGCGGGTGACAGGCAGCTTTCGCCTGGAAAACACCGATCGGATCCTCGCGCTGCTCTCTGCCAGCTTGCCGCTGGACGTACAAACCCGCACCCGTTATTGGGTCACCCTTACGCTTCGCAAAAAGATTGCCTGAAGCCTGTCCCCTTTTTTTGTCTCGCTTGTCATTCAAGGCAACTGAACAAAAAATGCGAGCTATCTGCAATGTCGACAGTAGTCCCTCTGCGTTTGCGCCCGGCCCAGGCCGGATGGCGTCCGCTGCTGAACCTGAGTCTCCTGCTGAGCCTGAGCGCCGGCCCCTTTTTCATCTCGTCCAGCTTTGCCGAGGAAACTGTCCGGCGCAGCTACCAGGTGCCAGCCGGCAGCCTGAGCGCGGCGCTGACCCGCTTTGCGGGGCTGGCGGGCGTCAACCTGTCGGTGGACCCAGCCCTGGTGAGCGGTCGCAACAGCGCCGGGCTGTCCGGCGAGTATGGCGTGGAGGAGGGCTTTGCCCGGCTGTTGCAGGGTTCGGGCCTGCAGTTGCAGCCCGTGGGCGAACAGGCCTACATGCTGACCCCGGCACCCGAAGGCACCAGCCTGCAACTGGCCTCCACTTCGATTTATGGCTCCGCGAACGAGACACAGGGCGAGGCTTATGCCGGCGGCCAGGTTGCCCGTCGTGGTTCGCAAGGCTTGCTGGGGTCGCGGGATTTCATGGAAACGCCGTTCAGCATGACCACCTATACCAGCGAGACGGTCAAGAACCAGCAGGCCCGTACCCTCGGCGACTTGATCGCCAGCGACCCTTCCGTGCGTTCCACCAACCCGGCGGGCGGGCGTTATGAGCAGTTCACCATCCGTGGCTTCAGCCTGTTCAACAGTGACGTTTCCTATAACGGTCTGTACGGTGTGCTGCCAACCTATACGATCGACATGGAAATGGCCGATCGGGTCGACATCCTCAAGGGGCCGAGCCAACTGATCAATGGTATTTCGCCACGGGGCAGCGTGGGGGGCGGGATCAACGTGGTGCCCAAGCGTGCCACCGACAAGCCCATCACCTCGTTCACTGGCAGCTATGCCTCGGAGAACCAGATCGGCGGTGCCGTGGACGTGGGCCGGCGCTTTGGTGAGGACAACAAGTTCGGCATTCGCTTCAATGGCGTGAAGCAGTCTGGCGATACCGAATGGGACCACCAGAGCGTGGACCGCGAGATGGCCGTGCTGGGCCTGGATTTCCGCGGCGAACGCCTGCGGTTGTCAACGGATATTGGTCGCACCGAGCGCGATACCGATGCGCCGCAGGAGCGGGTGCAGGTTGCCGCCGCCGCGCCGGTTCCCCATGCCAGTGATGTGCGTCGCAACTATGCGCAATCGTGGAGCAAGGCGCGCACCAAGGACACGTTTGGAGCGGTGAATGCCGAGTACGACGTAAGCGACTCGGTCATGCTGTACGGCGGTGTCGGGGCGCGTGAAAGTAACCACGAGTTCCTCCGCCATGCTGTTTCGGTGCTCAATGCGGCCGGTGATTTTCGTGTCCAGCCCCGTGACTTCACCCGGGATGAAAGTGTCCGGACAGCCAACGTGGGGGTGCGCAACTGGTTCCACACCGGCCCGGTGAGCCATGAGGTCAACCTGGCCGCCAGCTATTTCTACATGGACTTTACCAACGGCGGCGCCCGCTACGGACAGACCAACAGCAACCTGTATAACCCGGTGCAAACGCCGACTCCGAGTGTCATCGTGCGTCCCGACCCTAAGGTCTACACCGAGAACCACTTCAGCGGCGTGGCGTTGTCGGACACCTTGGGCTTTTTCGAAGACCGCCTTCTGCTGACCCTGGGCGCTCGCTGGCAGCGGGTGGAGGTTGACGACTGGTCGGACGGCGTCAAAGGCCGTACCGCCTACGATGAGGAAAAAGTCTCGCCGTCGGGCGGCATCCTGTTCAAGGCCACCGACAAACTGTCGCTGTATGCCAACTACATGGAAGGCCTGAGCCAGGGCAAGATCGCGCCGTCGACCTCGATCAACGAGGATGAGATTTTCCCCCCGTTCATCAGCCGCCAGGTCGAGCTCGGTGCCAAGTACGATGCCGGTCCGTTCGCCGTGACCGCCGCGGTGTTCCGTATCAAGCAACCGGCCTACGCAACCGACACCACGACCCTCGTCTTCGGTCCGAACGGCAAGCGCGAGAACACCGGGGTGGAGCTGAGCGTGTTCGGTGAACCCGTGAAGGGCACCCGCCTGCTTGGCGGTGTGATGTATATCGACAGCGAACTGACCGACACCACCGGCGGCACGTTCGACGGCAACCGGGCACCTGCGACACCGAAATACAACGTCAACCTGGGTGCCGAGTGGGACGTGCCGACTGTCCAGGGCCTGACCCTGACCAGTCGCGGCATCTATTCCAGCGCGCAGTACCTGGACCAGGCCAACACCAAGGAAATCGATTCCTGGGTGCGCATGGACGTGGGGGCACGCTACGGTTTCAAGGTCGATGAAAAGAACATCACCCTGCGGGCCAACGTCGAGAACGTGGCGGACAAACGCTATTGGAGTTCGGCCGGCGCCTCGGATGACAGTGAGCCGGGCCTGACCCTGTCGACGCCGCGTACCTACGTACTATCGGCCACTGTGGATTTCTAAGAAAAGATGCTTAGCCCGAGCACCCCCAACCAACGGGCTGACCGTCAGGCGTCGCGAAACAGGTCGTGAGCGTCCAGCAGTCGCCAGGCGATTTCGGGGCGCTTTTCCAACCCGCGCCGGATCGCCGCCGGGATCGACTGGCGGATCTTGCGACACAGGCCGGGTTGTTCCTGGAACTCGATGGCGATGCCGCGCATGGTGCGGACCTCGTTGTAGCCGGGTTCGATGGTCACGCGGATCCCCAGGTTCTCGAGCATTCGCTGCTGCAAACGCTCCAGCTCATCGAGGCTCTGGATGTTCTCCAGCCGTTCGAGCAGGCGTTTTTCTTCCTGGCGGTTCAGGCAGAGGATGCGCAGGTCGCTGCCAGGCGCCTGCAACAACGCGTCGCGCCCGCAATCACAAACGCCGGGCGGGCAGGGGGGGCGAATCGGAATCGACGCAGTCATAAGCTCCACAACGTCTGCAACACAACGAACGGCCTCGTGCAAATGGGCGCTCATGCAATGTGATGCCTGGCGACCCGGCGGTCAACCCTCGCCATGGGCCGCCGGTCTATCACCGTCGATCGAAGCCACTGTCAGGGTGCCCTCGACCTCCAGCAACGACACGGCCGCTGAGCCGGTGCCCCCGGTCGAGCACATAGATGCTGTAGATCTGGGTCAGCACTGTTTTTCCTATGAGCAGAGCTTGGCCCCACAGACACAAATCGACGTTTCATGGTGTAAGCTCATCCGCTCTTCGGAACCGACCTATTGCGAGCCCTATGCCGTCGCTCTTCAAACGCTCCCTGCTGCCCAAGCTGCGCAGCTTCGCCCTGACCGCCGAAGCGGTGACCATCCTCGATGGCGCCGCCGAGTTTCGCCGTTGCCTGCTGGAGAGAATCGCCCAGGCCACCCAGCGCATCTACATCGTCGCCCTGTACCTGCAAGAGGATGAGGCCGGCCAGGAAATTCTCGATGCCTTGCACGCCGCCAAAGCCGCACGTCCCGAACTGGACGTGGCGGTCGTTGTGGACTGGATGCGAGCCCAGCGTGGGCTGATCGGCGCCAAGAAGCAGCCGGGCAACTCGGCGTGGTACCAGGATCAGACCCGTTCCCATGCCAGCGAAGTGCCGATCTACGGCGTGCCAGTGCAGACCCGCGAACTGTTCGGCGTGTTGCACTTGAAGGGTTTCGTGATCGACGATTGCGTGCTGTACAGCGGTGCCAGCCTCAATAACGTGTACCTGCACAAGTTCGACAAGTATCGCTACGACCGCTATCACCTGCTGCACAACGCGGCGCTGGCCGACTCGATGCATCATCTGGTGCAGCACGGCCTGGTCGCTTCCAGGGCCGTGCACCGTCTCGACCTGCCGAACCTTCCCACCACCCGCAGCCTGCGCAAGGACATCGGCGACCTGCGCAGTCGCCTCAAGTACGCGGCGTATGACACCACCGCCGGCAGCCTCGACAAGAGCGGCCTGTCGGTGAGCCCGTTGCTGGGCGTGGGCAAGAACAACCCGTTGAGCCGGGCGATCGGCGAGCTGATCGCCAGCAGCCGCCGGCAACTGACTATCTGCACGCCGTATTTCAACCTGCCCCTGGCCGTGACCCGAGAGCTGAACCGTGCGTTGGCGCGAGGCGTGAAGATCGACATCATCGTCGGGGACAAGACCGCCAACGACTTCTTCATCCCGCCGAGCGAGCCGTTCAAGATCATCGCCGCGTTGCCGTATCTCTATGAAATCAGCCTGCGACGCTTCGCCAAGCGGCACCAGCGTTTCATCGACAGCGGGCAATTGAACCTGCATCTCTGGCGCGATGGCGACAACAGCTATCACCTCAAGGGCATGTGGGTCGACGAGCGTTACACCTTGCTGACTGGCAACAACCTCAACCCACGGGCCTTTCGCCTGGACCTGGAGAACGCCCTGTTGCTGGACGATCCCAAGGGGGAGTGGCTTGCACCGCGCCAGGCCGAGCTTGAACGGATCATGGGACACACCCGTCGGATCGGGCGTTTCCAGGACCTAGAAAGCCTGCCGGATTATCCGGCGGCGGTGGCCAAGTTCCTCAAGCGGGTCAGTCGGGTGCGGATCGAGCGACTGCTTTACCGGATCCTGTGATCAGGCGCGTCATGTCGGAAAAAGACACCATCTCCATCCAGTTGGTCCGTGAGGCGTTGCTGCAAAGCTGCCCCCCGGGACCGGCCACCCATGAAGTGCTGGGTAAGGTCGGCATCGATCCCGGGTGGCTCGACGATCCCCAGGCGCGTGTGCCAGCCCATGCCTATGCGCGGCTCTGGCGTTTGCTGGCAAGGCGTCTGGATGATGAGTTCTTTGGCATGGACCCGCGCAAGCTCAAGGCCGGCAGCCTGGCGTTTCTCTGCCAGTGCGCCATGGCCCAGCCGACGCTGGCGGCGGGGTTGACGGCGGGGCTGGGCTTCCTCTCGCTGATGCTCGAACACTTGCCGGCACAGTGGGTGCGCCAGCAGAGCCTGGCCGAGATCGTCTTGCTGGAGGACGACAAGGCCCCGCGCCGGGCCTTTACCTACTTCACTTATTGGATGATCGTCCACGGCGTGGCCTGTTGGCTGGCCGGGCGGCGCATCCCGATCCTGGCGGTGGAGCTGCGCTGTCCGGCGCCGGATTTCTGTGACGATTACCGGGTGATGTTTTCCCAGAACCTGCGCTTCGACCGACCGCGCACGCGGATGATCTTTTCCGCCGACTGCCTGGATCAGCCCATCAGGCGCACTTCGGACGAACTCCAGCGTTTCCTGGCCCAGGCGCCCGCCAATATCCTGGTCAAATACCGCGACCCGCAAAGCCTGGCCAGCCGCATCAGGCACGACCTGCGCCAGTTGCCCGCCGAACGCTGGCCGGAAACCGAAGCCCTGGCCCAGCAGCTGTGCGTGTCTGCTTCCACCTTGCGCCGACGCCTGGCGGAGGAGGGCCAGACCTACCAGGGCATCAAGGACAGCGTGCGCAAGGAACTGGCGATCGGTTGGCTGGCCGAGCCCTCCATCAGTTTCGTCGAGATTGCCAGCCGCCTGGGCTTCGCCGATGCCAGCTCCTTCTACAAGGCGTTTCGCAAGTGGTCCGGCTCCAATCCGGGGCACTATCGCAGCCTGATTCTCAACGAACCTGCGTGAGGCGTCAGCTGGCGATCCGGGCCGTCCATTTCTGATGCGGGATCGGCAGCCTGCACGAATCGCCGCGCCCCATCGGGAAGTACTGGAACCCCCGCTGGGCCAGGCGCTCGGCGTCATACAGGTTGCGTCCATCGAAGATCACCGGGGCTTTGAGCCGTTTGTGGATCAGGTCGAAATCCGGTGCCTTGAATTGCTGCCACTCAGTGCAGACGATCAGCGCATCGGCACCGCTCAAGGTCGCTTCCGGCGTGCCCATCAGACTCAGGCCGGGGTGGTCCTGGTACAGCGATTGGGTCTGCTGCATCGCCTCGGGATCGAAAGCCCGGACATGGGCACCGACTTCCCACAGGGCCTCCATGAGCACGCGACTGGGGGCGTCGCGCATGTCGTCGGTGTTGGGCTTGAACGCCAGGCCCCACACGGCGAAGGTCTTGCCGCGCAGGTCGCCCTTGTAGAACGCGTTGATGCGCTCGAACAGCTTGTGTTTCTGTCGCTGGTTGATCGCTTCCACGGCTTGCAGCAGATCATTGGAGCACTGGGCCTGCTGGGCGCTATGGATCAGGGCGCGCATGTCCTTGGGAAAGCACGAGCCGCCATACCCGCAGCCGGCGTAGATAAAGTCATAACCGATGCGTGAATCGGCACCGATGCCCAGGCGCACGGATTCGACGTCGGCCCCCAGGTGCTCGGCCAGCTCGGCGATCTGGTTGATGAAGCTGATCTTGGTCGCCAGCATGCAATTGGCGGCGTACTTGGTCAGCTCGGCGCTGCGCAGGTCCATGAACATGATCCGGTCATGGTTGCGATTGAACGGTGCGTACAATTCGCGCATCACCTCGCGTACTTCATCGCGCTCGCAACCGATGACAATGCGGTCTGGACGCCGGCAGTCGGCCACAGCCGAGCCTTCCTTGAGAAACTCCGGGTTGGAAACGATATCGAAATCCAATGTCCGACCCGCGCGTCGCAAGGTCTGGTCGATCCGATCGCCCAAGGCATCCCCGGTGCCGACCGGTACCGTGGATTTCTCGACGACGATGACGGGTTTGCTGCGATGCCGGGCGATGGCGTCGCCGACGGCGAACACACCGCTCAGGTCCGCCGAGCCATCGGGACGCGACGGCGTACCCACGGCAATGAACAACACTTCGCCGTGCTCCACGGCCAGCGCTTCCTCGCAGGTGAAATGCAAGCGTCCGTCCGCCAGGTTCTCTTTCACCAGGTCCGCCAGGCCAGGTTCGAAAATGCTGACCTGCCCATGATTGAGGGCCGCGACTTTACCGGCGTCGATGTCCATGCAGATGACGTCGTGCCCCACTTCCGCCAGGACGGTGGCCTGGACAAGGCCGACATAGCCGCTACCGAATACACTGATTTTCATGACGCACTCCTGGGGTCCGTCGCAGGGACAGGTCGAAAATTGATGGTGAGGACGCCAAGGATGACCAAGGCCACCCCCAGGCTTTTGCTCAGGCTGAACGTTTCGTTGAAGGCCGGGAGCGCGGCGGCGAGCAGGTACACCAGCGCGTAGCTGATACTCAGCAGCGAATAGGCGCGACCCAACGGCAGGTCCCGCAGGGCCAGCAACCAGCTGAGCATCGACAAGGCATAGGCGCAGATCCCCAGCAGGACCACGGCCAGTGCGAGCGGATCGACGCTGGTGCCAGGCCAGGCACTGGGCAGCGGCAGGCGACTCATGCTCCAGCGCAGGCCCAATTGCGCGGCGCTGACGAGCGCCACGCTGCCCAGCGCAAACAGGATGCCGCGACGCAGGTTCATGCCTGTTGCCCCAGCAGCACGACGCCACCCAGTACCAGGGCGACGCCCAGCCAATGGCGACGGTCGACGGTCTCGTGGAAAACGAACCGGGCGATCAGGGTGATCAACACGAAATTCAGGCTCAGCATTGGGTAGGCGATGCCAACTTCCAGGCGTTGCAGCACCAGCAGCCATACCAGCAGGCCACCGGCCAATGCGGCCAGCGCCAGCCACAACCATGGCGAACGCAGTTTCCCGCGCCAGCCTGTCGACTGGCCGCGCCAGCCTTCGATGGCGCACTTCTGGGCAATCTGGCCCAGGCACGTCAGAGCGCAGGCGAGCAGTAACAGCAACAGGCTCATGACGGCTCCCGGGGGAAAATCAGAATGACCAGGTTGCCGCTTTCATAACGCACGCCGTCCTGGGGCAGCCGTTCGATTTCCTGCAGTTCTTCGTCACCCTTGACGCGCATGAGCACGCCGACCGAGCCGTTGCGCCGCGCCTCGTGCATCCACTGCTGCACCTGGGGCGGGTCGACTCGCTGCTGGATGCCGTCAGGGTAGGCCAGGCCGTACTTGAGCTCGCCTATGGTGTTGTACAACGCCACTTGTGGACGTTCGAGACGCCAAGCCAAGGCCGATGCGGCTCCGAGGTCATTACTCAACAGGTGGTTGACCTGGCTGAGTTCTTCCAAGTGAGCGGCGACGAACTGGTCAGGCATCTTGTTGGCGACCACCGAGCGCGGCAGCCCAGCCGGCAGCAACGCCATCAACAACAGACTGCCGAACGCAGGCGCCGCCCAGCATTGCAACGGGCTGAGGACTTGCAGCAGGTTTGCCACGACCCAGCCGATCAAGGCCATGAACACCAGCAGCAGCGTGTAGGGTTCATGGACATACAGCGGCTTTTTCAGTTGCAGATAGGCCAGGGCCATCAGGGCGACCAGGCCCAGGGTCAGGTTCAGCAACCCGTTGAGTCCAAGGGTTCGGCGCTGGTCGAGCTTCAGCCGCTCCACCAGGGTGTGCCCCAATAGCAAGGACAACGGCAGCAGGCAAGGCAAGATGTAGCTGGGCAATTTGCCTTTGCTGAGGCTGAAGAACAGCAGGGGCATCAACAGCCACAACGACAGGAACGCGATGTTCGCCTCACGCCGTGTTTGCCAGGCCTGGCGCAACGCCGCTGGCAACAGCGCCATCCACGGTAGGCTGAACGCCACCAGCAGCGGCAGGTAGTACCACCATGGCGCATCATGCTGGGCGTCGTCCCCGGCGAAGCGGCGGATGTGTTCATGCCAGAAGAAGAACCGCCAGTAGTCCGGTTCTTGCCCATGGATCGCCAGGGCCCAGGGCAGGCTGACGGCGATGGCCACGACAATGGCCCATGGACCATAGGTCAACAACTCGCGCCAGCGCTTTTGCCAGACCATCCAGGGCAGGGCGATGAGTACCGGTAGCAACCAGGCGAGAAAGCCTTTGGTCAGGAAACCCATGCCACAGGCCAGCCCCAAGACCGTCCAGCCGATCAGCCGTTGGCTGCGTGTGACGCTGTCCAGCGCGAACCACAAGGCCACCAGGCTCAGGTTGACCCAGAGGGTGAATTGCGGATCGAGGTTGGCGTAGCCTGACGCACCGGCAATCACCGTGAAGCTCATGTACAGCAAGGCGCAGGCAAAGCTTTTGCGCGGGTCGCTCCAGAGCCTGCGGGCAAGCAGGTAGCACAGCAGCACGCTGAGCCCGATGCTGAGGGCCGAGGCGATGCGCACGCCAAACAGGTTGTTGCCGAACACGCCCTGGCCCAGGGCAATCATCCAGTAACCGGCCACCGGTTTTTCGAAGTAGCGCAGGCTCATGAAATGCGGCGAGACCCAGTTGCCGCTCAGCAACATGTCCTGGCTGATCTGCGCGTAGCGTGTTTCATCGGGAATCCACAACCCATGGCTGCCCAGCGGCAGCAGGTAGGCCAACAGGAACAACCCCAGCAGCAGCGGTAAACCCCAGCGTTTGCTCATGCCCCTTGCACCCCCAGCCAACCTTCGCGTCCTTCGAGGGTGCCGCGCACCACCTGGCCGGTCGGCAAGGTGGCGGGAACTTCGGGCAGCAGCGCGCCCAGGGGTTGAAACACTATGCCTTGCTGGCGCGCGTCGGCCAGCAGACGACGGAAATCGTTCGCCATCAAAATTCCTTCTACTTCGGCGTGGATCGTGTAGACGTTGAGCCTTTCAGGGGCGAAGCGCTGCAGGATAAAAGCGTTGTAGTCGCTGGCCGCCAGCGCTGGCCCGACCACCTCATCGAAGGTCGGCAAGTCCACCGGGATCTGCGGCGCGCCCGCGCTGCCCCCGGCTAGCAACGGTTGGAACAGGCTGCGGCCACGGCAATCGCTGTTGTAGCGAAAGCCGAACGCCTGCTTGGCCTCGATCACGCGCTCATCCGCCCGCCAACCGGCCGCTGCGGAGCACTCGACTTTTTCCCCGAGGATGTCGCTGAGGCTGTCCACGCCCAGGCGAAGCTGTTCGATCAGTTGCCGCTGGTTCCAGCACCCGGCATTGGCCTGCCAGGCGTGGTGATCCCAGGCATGCAGGCCCACTTCATGACCGGCGGCCCGGGCCTGGCGCATCAGGTGTCCGAGATCGCGACCGATGGGCTTGCCAGGCCAGGCGGTGCCGGCCAGCAGGATGTCCCAGCCGTACAACCCGGCGGCGTTGGAGCGCAACATCTTCCATAGGAACCGCGGCCGGATCAGGCGCCACAGATGGCGCCCCATGTTGTCCGGCCCGACACTGAAGAAAAACGTTGCCTTGACCTGCGCTTCCTCGAGCATGTCCAGCAACCGTGGTACGCCGTCACGCGTGCCGCGGTAGGTGTCGACATCGATTCGAAGGCCTGCCCGCATCAGCAGGCTTCTTCTGTGGCACGTTCCGCGACTTCGCGCATGGCCTCGCGCAAGAAGAAGTCCAGCGTGTTGCCGATGGTTTCCTGCATCTGCACGGTCGGCGTCCAGCCCAGCAGGCGCTGGGCATTGTCGATGCTCGGCTTGCGGTGCGACACGTCCTGGTAGCCATCGCCATAGAACGCCTTGCTTTCGACTTCACGGAACCCGGCGAACGGTGGAAAGTTGTGGCGCAAGGGGTGCATTTCGAACTGCCGCAGCAGCTCCTCGCCCAATTGGCGGATGCTGGCCTCGTTATCCGGGTTGCCGATGTTGATGATCTGCCCGTTGCAGGCATCGTTTTCGTTGTCGATGATCCGCGCCAGGGCCTCGACACCGTCGGCGATGTCCGTGAAGCAGCGTTTTTGCCCGCCGCCGTCGAACAGGCGAATCGGCGTGCCTTCCACCAGGTTGAGGATCAGTTGGGTGATGGCCCGGGAACTGCCGATCCGCGCCGAGTCCAGGCGGTCCAGACGTGGGCCCATCCAGTTGAAAGGACGGAACAGCGTGAAACTCAGGCCTTTCTGGCCGTAGGCCCAGATGACCCGGTCAAGCAACTGCTTGGACGTCGAATAGATCCAGCGTTGCTTGTTGATCGGGCCGACCACCAGGTTGGAGGTGTCTTCGTCGAAGTTGCTGTCCTGGCACATGCCGTAGACTTCCGAGGTCGACGGAAAGATCACGCGCTTGTTGTATTTGACGCAGTAGCGAACCAGCCTCAGGTTCTCTTCGAAATCCAGTTCGAAGACCCGCAACGGGTTGCGGGTGTACTCGATCGGCGTGGCGATGGCCACCAGCGGCAGGATCACGTCGCATTTCTTGATGTGGTACTCGATCCATTCGGAGTGGATGCTGATATCGCCTTCGACGAAATGAAAACGCGGATGGTTGCGCAAGCGGTCGATGGCGTCGGAACCGATGTCGAGGCCGTAGACCTCGTACTTGTCATCGCGCAGCAGGCGTTCGGACAGGTGATTGCCAATGAAGCCGTTGACCCCCAGGATCAGCACGCGGGTACGGCGTGAGGCTCGCCGGGATTCGGCGCCGTGAAGCAAGGAGCCGTCCACCAGGCCCAGTTCATCGGCCAATTGCGGGCCGCTGAGGTACAAGCCATTGTCATTGCGCTGACCGGCAGTGATCACCAGCGAGTCTTCGCCGCAAGCAATGCGCAGCGGATCGACACTGATCACCCGGCCAGGCGCCTGGCCCTCGTTACCTGGCACGACTCGCGCGCTCCAGACGATCAACTTGTGCTCGCCCACGGCGCAGAAGGCGCCAGGATACGGCTGGGTCACGGCGCGCACGAGGTTGAACAATTGCTGGGCTGGACGTTTCCAGGCCAGCTTGCCATCGGCCGCCGTGCGCCGGCCGAATACGCTGGCCTGGGACTCATCCTGTTCCCGCTCGCTGACGGTTCCGGCGAGCAACGCCGGCAAGGTGTCACGCAGCAGGTCGGTGGCGGCTACCCGCAGTTTGCCGTGCAGCGTCAGTGCGGTGTCGCTCTGTTCGATGACCACCTTCTGCTGGGCGAGGATCGCACCGGCATCGGCGCGCTTGACCATGCGGTGCAGCGTCACCCCGGTCTCGGTTTCACCGTTGACCAGCACCCAGTTGGCCGGAGCCCGCCCGCGATATCGCGGCAACAACGAACCATGCAAATTGAACGCGCCTTTGCGGGCGGTTGCCAGCAGTGGCTCGCTCAGCAGATGGCGGTAATAGAACGAGAACAGGTAGTCGGGGTCGAGCTTGGCGACACGCTCGACCCATAGCGGGTGGTTGGCGTCTTCGGGGGCGTGGACGGGAATGCCGTTGCGGGCGCAGAGTTGCGCCACGGAACCGTAAAAGGCGTTCTCCTTTGGATCGTCGGCGTGGGTAAACACGGCGGCGATCTCGAAGCCAGCGCCGAGCAGGGTCTCGATGCCCGCGCAGCCAATATCGTGATAAGCGAAAACTACGGCTTTTGCACTCATGAAAGAACCTGGTCTGTAGAGGTGGAAGTGAGTCCGTCAACGGTGACAGCGGGGGCGGGTGTGGCGGGTTGCCCGCGCAGGACCTTTTCGACGAAAAACCGGGGGCGGGCGCGAACGTCGCTGTACATCCGCCCCAGGTATTCGCCCAAGAGCCCCATGCCGATGAACTGCCCGCCGGTGAAGACGAACAGCACGGCGAACAGCACGAATGTCCCGCCGCCGGCCCAACCGGCGCCAAAGACCAGGCGCAGAATGATCAGCGCGATGGCGAACAACACGCCGAGGGCGGCCATGGCGAAGCCGACGATGCTCAGCAAGCGCAGCGGCGTGGTGGTCATGCAGGTGATCAGGTCGAACATCAGGTTGACCAGGCGCATGGGGCTGTACTTGGACTCCCCATGTTCGCGCTCGGCGTGGTTCACCGGGATTTCAGTGGTGTGCCGGGCGAAGCTGTTGGCCAGGATCGGGATGAACGTGCTGCGTTCGCGGCAGGCGAGCATGGCGTCGACAATCGAGCGCCGATAAGCCCGGAGCATGCAGCCGTAGTCGCTCATGGACACCCCGGTGGAGCGGCGTACGGCCAGGTTGATCAACTTCGATGGCCAACGCCGCAGGGCCGAGTCCTGGCGGTTGCTGCGCACCGTGGCGACCACGTCGTAGCCCAGCTCTGCCTGGGCCACCAGGCGCGGGATTTCTTCGGGCGGGTTCTGCAGGTCGGCGTCCAGGGTAATGACGACGTCGCCGGTGCACTGTTCGAAACCCGCCATGATTGCCGCGTGCTGGCCGTAGTTCCGGTTGAGAATCACCGCGACGAACGGACTGCCCCGCTGCGATGCGGCTTGCTCGAGCAACTGCGCCGAATCGTCGCGGCTGCCGTCGTCGACCAGGACAATTTCGTACTTGTGGTGCAGTTGCCGACAAGCCGCCTCGGTACGACGCAACAGTTCGGGCAAGCTGTCCTCTTCGTTGTAGACCGGAATCACGATCGATACGCAGTTGATTGGGTAAGGTCTCACGGGCGTGTGTCCAGGACGTTTTCAATGGTGTCGACCACGCGGTGCACGTCGGCGACGGTCATGTCGGGGAACAGCGGAATGGAGCACAGGCGCGCTGAATTCCATTCGGTGTTGGGCAGGTAGAGGTTGGGAAAACGCTGGCGGTAGTAGGTGTGCAGGTGTGTGGCGATGAAATGAATGCCGGTGCCGATATTCTGCTCCTGCAGGCCTTTCATGAAGGCTTCGCGGTCCAGTCCGCAGCGCTCGGCATCGATGCGCAAGACGAAGAGGTGCCAGGCATGTTGCTGCGGGTAGGTCGGGATCGCCAGCGGTTGCACCGCGGAGCCTTCCAACCGTTGCAAGTACACCTTGGCCAGTTCGGTACGCTTGGCGTTGATCTCTTCCAGCCGCGCCAGTTGCACCAGGGCGATGGCGGCGTTGATGTCGGCCAGGTTGTATTTGAAACCCGGCTCCATTACCTGGGCCTGGGGCTTGCGGCCATGGGTGAGGCGGTCGTAGGCATCGACGCCGAGGCCATGGAACTTGAGCGTGCGCACCCGGGTCGCGAGCGCTTCGTCGTCGCTGACGAACATGGCGCCTTCTGCGCAGGTCATGTTCTTGATCGCGTGGAACGAGAAGATCGCCGTGCCCTTGGCCCCGACATGCCGGCCCTTGTAGTAGGTGCCGGCCGCATGGGCGGCGTCTTCGATCACCGGGATGCCATGTCGCTGCGCCAGCGCGTAAAGCGGATCGAGGTCGAACGCCGCGCCGGCGTAATGCACCGGAATGATCGCCTTGGTGCGCGGTGTGATCGCCGCTTCGATACTCGCCAGGTCACTCATCAAGGTGTGGCGGTCCACATCGACGAAGACCGGCGTGGCACCCAACAGGCAGATCATGTTGGCGGTGGACACCCAGGTCTGGGAGGGGGTGATCACTTCGTCACCCGGACCGATGCCCAATGCCAATAGTGTGATGTGCATGCCACCAGTGGCCGAAGAAAGTGCAACCGCGTGGCGACAACCGACAAAGTTGGCGAACTGCTCTTCAAGTTGCTGGTTTTTCGGGCCGGTGGTGATCCATCCGGAACGCAATACTTGTTCTACGGCGGCAACTTCCTCCTCGCCAATACTGGGCCGGGAGAAGGGAAGGAACGCTTGACTCATGGACACCTCGAAGATGAAAAGCCTGTAGCCAGGCAACAAGCATGGATCCAACGGCAGCGTAGACGACAAAAGAAAAGCTGCATCAAACAGTTAGCGTTGAAATGAACAGAACGGTGGATGTCTGGCGTCAAAAGTCGAGTAGGCAAACGCTTACACAAGGGCAGCGAAACGGCTGTGATCGAGTGAGATTAGGCGCATTTTTTTGAAAGAAGTGTGAAAAAACGCTGGATAAAATATTTTTCACTAAACCAGGCGCGAGGCTTTTCGGTGGGGCGCTCACAGGAAAAATGGCGAAATTCTTACAATAATAATTGATTCTGTATTACATGAGGTGGCCGCCTTTTTTGGGGCGACGTTGAAGGTGTAAAGTTCGAAGAAAGTACTTCCCAATAAAAAATTTGTTGTTCTGGGCGCAACTTCAAGGGGGACGTAGTTGAGAGCTTTTCTCTGTTTGTCAGCGTCGCTCGGTGCGTCATCGTTCAATCATAAAACCGTCATTTGCATTTGATAAAAGGCCAGCAGGCGCGGGAGAAACCTGGGCCATCGATCAAGGTAACCTATGCAAGTGACGGTTTTTTGTAGCGGCCATGGCGGTTTGCAGGCGAGCACTTGGCATGCCGTTGGGAAACAGGCCAAGGGCCCAGGCTTATGAGAATCCTGGTCACCGGCGCCGCCGGTTTCATCGGGTTCCATACGGCCATGCGCCTTTGCCGCGATGGGCATCAGGTTGTCGGTGTCGACAATCTCAACGATTACTACAGCGTCGGGCTCAAGCAGGCTCGGCTCGCGCAACTGGCCGAATGGAGTAGTTTTCGCTTCCGCGCGTTGGACGTGGCCGACAAACCGGCGCTGCTGGCGTTGTTTGCCGAGCACGCGTTCGAGCAGGTGATCCACCTGGCGGCACAGGCCGGTGTGCGCTATTCCATCGACCATCCGGACATCTATGCGCAAAGCAATCTGGTGGGTTTTCTCAACCTGCTGGAGGCCTGCCGCGCCCAACGCCCGGCGCACCTGATCTACGCTTCGAGCAGCTCGGTGTACGGCTTGAACCAGCGCTTGCCGTATGCCACCAACGACCCCGTCGACCAGCCGGTGTCGTTCTATGCAGCGACCAAGCGCGCCAATGAGCTGATGGCCCACGCGTATTCGCATCTGTACGGCATTCCCACCACCGGCCTGCGTTTTTTCACCGTGTATGGGCCGTGGGGAAGGCCCGACATGGCGCCGTTCAAGTTCACTGAAGCCATCCTCGAGGGACGCACCATCGACGTCTACAACGAGGGGGCGATGTCCCGCGACTTCACTTATATCGACGACATCGTCGAAGGGCTCGTGCGGTTGCTGCCGTTGCCACCAACCGATGAAACCGGCGTGCCGTACAAGGTCTACAACATCGGTCGGGGTGCACCGGTCAACCTGCTGCAGTTTATCGAGCACCTCGAAGAGGCGCTGGGCATCCGCGCGCGCAAGAACTTCTTGCCGTTGCAGTCGGGCGATGTGGTCGACACCTGGGCCGACACCCATGAGCTGGAGGCTCGCGTCGGGTTTTGCCCGCAGGTTTCGATCGCCAGCGGTGTGCAGTCGTTCGTCGACTGGTACCGCCACTACTACCGCGTCTAATTCATTTCTTGGAGCCTCATGCATAGCCCCCTTTACGTGTCGGTCCTGATTCCGGCAAAAAACGAAGCAGGCAACCTGGTCCCACTGTTGGAAGAAGTGCGTGCCGCACTGGCCGACGAGGCGTTTGAAGTCATCGTGGTCGACGATGGCAGTACCGACGCCACCGCCGCGCAATTGCGAGCGCTACAAGGCGCTGGCTACCGCCAATTACGCGTGCTCAGCCACGCCCGTTCCCTGGGGCAGAGCACATCGATTCACCACGCCGCCGAAGTGGCGCATGGGCATTGGTTGGCGACCCTCGATGGCGATGGCCAGAACGATCCGGCCGACTTGCCCAAGATGCTCGACCTGGTGCGCGGTTCCGAGGGCCAGCCCGGCGGCGTCAAGCTGGTGGCGGGGCACCGGGTCAACCGCCGCGACACGGCGAGCAAGCGCTGGGCCTCGCGATTCGCCAACAAACTGCGCGCCAGCCTGCTCAAGGACCAGACGCCCGATACCGGCTGCGGCATCAAGTTGATCGAGCGCGAGGCGTTCCTGCGCCTGCCGTATTTCGATCACATGCACCGTTTCATTCCCGCGCTGATCCGCCGGCACAACGGCCGGATGCTGGTGCAACCGGTCAATCATCGCGAGCGCGGGGCCGGGGTTTCCAACTATGGCAACTTCGACCGGGCCCTGGTGGGCATCGTCGATCTGTTCGGGGTGTGGTGGCTGATAAGACGCACGCGCCTGGACGTCACCGCACAAGAAATCGAGGTCTGACATGGGCAGAGAAACCTTGTGGCTGGCCGTGGGTTTCGGTGGCCAGTTGGCTTTTACCGGGCGTTTTGCCTTGCAATGGCTGTACAGCGAATACAAGAAGCGCAGCATGATTCCCGTGGGCTTCTGGTACTTGAGTATCGTCGGCAGCGCGTTGCTGCTGGCCTATGCCATCTACCGTGAGGACCCGGTATTCATTGTCGGCCAGTCCTTCGGCTTCATCGTCTACCTGCGCAACTTGCAATTGATCGCCAAGCATCAGGCACAGGAAAACCGCGAACTGGCGAAGAAGGGCTGAACCGGTGCGGCTACGATTAGTTTCCTCGCGGCTAGAGCTGTGGGCCTTGGTGGCATTGGCGTTGATCATGGTGGGCGCCGGCCTGGGCTGGCGCCAGCCGTTGAATGTCGATGAAGAGCGTTTCCTCGGCGTCGCCCTGGAAATGCTGCAGAACGGCGCATGGTTCATTCCCCATCGTGCCGGCGAAATCTACGCGGACAAACCGCCGCTGTTCATGTGGACGGTGGCGCTGTTCGTGCAACTGACCCACCTGCCCAAAGTGGCACTGTACCTGCCGGCGCTGCTGGCGGGAGCGGTGACCACGGCCTGCCTGTATGACCTGGGACGGCGCCTCTGGGGGCGACGCGTGGGGATGATCGCCGGGCTGTTGTTCCTGGCGACCTACCAGACCTACAGCATTTTGCGGACCGGGCAGATCGACGGTTTCCTGGCCCTTTGGACGGTCTTGGGCATCTATGGCCTGGGCCGGCACCTGCTGCTCGGTCCGGCCTGGCGCTGGTACTACATTGCCTGCGCGGCGATGGGCTTGGGCATCATCAGCAAGGGCGTGGGCTTTCTGCCGGCGTTGATGCTGATTCCCTACGCCTATGGGGTGCGCAAGGGCTGGAAAGGTCTCGTGCCCATGCCCGGCCAGGCTGGGAAATGGTGGCTGGGCCTGCTGGTGGCGCTGGGCGCCATTGCGCTGTGGCTGGGGCCGTTGCTGCTGATCGTGTGGCAGGGCAGTAGCGACAGCCTGGCGTATGCCCAGGAAATCCTGTTCAAGCAAACCGCTGGCCGATATGCCCATGCCTGGGAGCACCGCGAGCCCTTTTGGTACTTCCTGGTCCAGGTGATCCCCAAGTACTGGCTGCCGATGGTGTTCATGCTCCCGTGGCTGATACCGGCCTGGCGCAGGCAACTGGCCAAGCGCGACGGTCGAGTGTTGGTCCTGCTCGCATGGGTGGTGTTGGTGCTGGTGTTCTTCAGCCTGAGCAGCGGCAAGCGCAAGCTGTACATTTTCCCGGCAGTGCCGGCGCTGGTGCTGGTGGTGGCGCCGCTTGTTCCGTGGCTGTTGCGGCGTTGGTTCAGCCAGCGTCCACGGGGCAGGGCGGCTTTCTCGCTGCTGGCGGCGGTGTGGTTGTGCGCCTGGTTCGTGCGCGGTTTCGTCGAGCCCCACAAGGAGGGCATCAACCCCCATGAAACACTGATGCAAGAGGTGGCACGGTTGACGGGCAATGCCGAGCTGGTATTGGTGGGTTGGCGTGAGGGGCATTGGTTGTTCGCCCGGCAGCCCATCGTGCATTTTGGCTTTTACAGCAAACAGTCCCTGGAGCAATCCGCCAGTTGGCTGCGCAGTCACCGGCAGGCCTATGCGCTGGTCCCCGCGCACGAGCTGGAGCGTTGCTACGACCTGCAAAAAGCCCGCCGCGTCGGCAATACCTCGCGGGCCGAATGGTTCCTGGTGGGGGCTGATGCGGATAACCAGCACTGCCAGCTGCCGGTGCCGGAGAAAGTGTATTCATTTGCCTGGAAGCAGCCTTTGTAGCGCCTGAACCGCCGCTATCGCGAGCAGGCTTTGCTCCCACAGGGGATTTGTGTGGGGGCATTGCTGCCGACACCTTCCCCAAACCATGGCCAAACCAGTCAAGCAACTTGATGGCTTTGACCATTGCCGCCACCCCCCTTCGGCGCGAGTATCTTCCCGCTGTTTACGGTTCCCCCACCAATAAAAAGTACAGAGGGATTCTGGTCATGCGCGATTACTCGTCCGCCACGTCGCAGTTCGATTACCTGCACACCGTCAATACCGCGTTGCACGGCTCGCTCGAGGCGCTCAATGCCTGTGTCGAGTGCTGCGACCGGCACGCGTTGCCGGGGCGCATCGCCTTGTTCTGGGAGGGCCGCGACGGCAGTGATGCGACCTGGACGTACCGCGACCTGCAGGACAACGCCGCACGTTTCGCCAATTTCCTGCTGGCCCAAGGCGTGGGCAAGGGTGACAAGGTGGCCGGCCTGCTGCCGCGCACTGCCGAACTGTTGATCGTGGTGCTCGCCACTTGGCGCATCGGCGCGGTGTACCAACCGTTGTTCACCGCCTTCGGCCCCAAGGCCATCGAACACCGTCTCGGCAATTCGGGCGCGCGGGTGGTGGTCACCGACGCCATCAACCGTCCCAAGCTCGATGAAGTGTCTGGTTGCCCCACGGTCGTCACGGTCGGCGGCGAAAAAGGCCGGGGCATTGTCCGGGGCGACTACAGTTTCTGGGCCGAGGTGGCTAACCATTCCTGTCAGTGTGAGCCGGTGATGCTCACCGGCGAGGACCCGTTCCTGCTGATGTTCACCTCGGGCACCACGGGACCCGCCAAAGCGTTGTCGGTGCCGCTCAAGGCCATCGTGGCATTCCAGAGTTACACCCGCGACGCCGTCGACCTGCGCCCGGAAGACGCGTTCTGGAACGTCGCCGATCCGGGTTGGGCCTACGGCATCTACTTCGGCGTGACCGGTCCGCTGGCCATGGGGCATCCCATTACCTTCTACGATGGCCCGTTCACCCTGGAAAGCACCTGCCGGATCATCAACAAATACGGCATCACCAACCTGACCGGTTCGCCCACGGCCTATCGCCTGTTGATCGCCGGAGGCGAGCAATTCGCCCGCTCGATCAAGGGCAAGCTGCGCATCGTCAGCAGCGCCGGCGAGCCGCTGAACCCGGAAGTGATCCGCTGGTTCGCCGACCACCTGGGCGTGGTGATCCACGACCATTACGGCCAGACCGAGCTGGGCATGGTGCTGTGCAATCACCATGGTCTGGAGCATCCGGTGCACCTGGGCGCGGCCGGTTTTGCCTCGCCGGGCCACCGGATCGTGGTGCTCGATGAAAATTATCGTGAACTGGGCGTGGGCCAGCCGGGCATCCTCGCCGTGGACCGCAGCCAGTCGCCCATGTGCTGGTTCGCCGGTTACGAGGGCGGGCCGACCAAGGCCTTTGTCGGCGACTATTATCTGAGTGGCGATACCGTGGAGTTCAACCCCGACGGCAGCATCAGTTTCGTCGGCCGCAGCGACGATGTGATCACCACTTCGGGCTACCGTGTCGGTCCGTTCGACGTGGAAAGCGCATTGATCGAACACCCGGCGGTGGTGGAGGCCGCCGTGATTGGCAAGCCGGATCCGGAGCGTACCGAGCTGGTGAAAGCCTTCGTCGTGCTCAGCGCCCAATACCGCGCCGCGCCAGAACTGGCCGAAGAATTGCGCCAGCACGTGCGCAAGCGCCTGGCCGCCCATGCGTATCCCCGTGAGATCGAATTTGTCACCGATTTGCCGAAAACCCCAAGCGGCAAATTGCAGCGCTTTATCTTGCGCAACCAGGAAATCGCCAAAGCCCAAGAAGCGATGGCGCACAACGTTTCAGCTTGAATCCAAGGAAACCATGATGCAGATCGACAACAAGATTTTCCTCGTCAGCGGCGGTGCTTCCGGCCTTGGCGCGGCCACTGGCGAAATGCTGGTCAAGGCCGGCGCCAAGGTGATGCTGGTGGACCTCAACGCCGAGGCGGTGGCTGCCCAGGCGCAAAAGCTCGGCTGCCAGAGTGTGGTGGCGGACATCAGCGACGAGGCCGCGGCTGAAGCGGCGGTCAAGGCCACCGTCACGGCTTTCGGCGGTCTGAATGGCCTGGTCAATTGCGCCGGTATCGTGCGCGGCGAGAAAGTCCTCGGTAAGAACGGCCCCCACGCGCTGGCGAGTTTCAGCCAGGTGATCAACGTCAACCTGATCGGCAGCTTCAACCTGCTGCGCCTGGCTGCCGCAGCCATGGCCGAAACCGAGGCGGACGCCGACGGTGAGCGCGGGGTGATCATCAACACCGCGTCGGTGGCGGCCTTTGACGGGCAGATCGGACAGGCGGCTTATGCGGCTTCCAAAGGTGCCATCGCCAGCTTGACCTTGCCGGCCGCTCGCGAGCTGGCGCGCTTCGGCATCCGCGTCATGACCATCGCCCCGGGCATTTTCGAAACCCCGATGATGGCCGGCATGATCCCGGAAGTACGCGATTCCCTGGCCGCCGGCGTGCCGTTCCCGCCACGCCTGGGCAAACCCAGCGAGTATGCGGCGCTGGCCAGGCATATCATTGAGAACAGCATGCTCAACGGCGAGGTGATCCGTCTCGACGGCGCCTTGCGCATGGCCGCCAAATAACCAGGAGGATTCATGATGTCCAACGATCCTATCGTCATCGTCAGTGCCGTCCGCACCCCCATGGGTGGTTTCCAGGGCGAACTGAAAAGCCTCAGCGCGCCGCAGTTGGGTGCCGCCGCCATCAAGGCGGCTGTAGAACGTGCCGGCATTGCGCCTGATGCGGTCGAAGAGGTGCTGTTCGGTTGCGTACTCGCCGCCGGCCAGGGCCAGGCGCCGGCGCGTCAGGCCGCGCTGGGGGCGGGGCTCGAAAAGTCGACCCGCTGCACCACGCTCAACAAGATGTGCGGCTCGGGCATGGAGGCAACGATCCTCGCCCATGACATGCTCATCGCCGGCAGCGCCGAGGTGGTGGTGGCCGGCGGCATGGAGAGCATGTCCAATGCGCCGTATCTGCTCGACCGTGCCCGCAGCGGCTACCGGATGGGTCATGGCCGGGTGCTCGATCACATGTTCCTCGACGGCCTGGAAGACGCCTACGACAAAGGCCGCCTGATGGGCACCTTCGCCGAAGATTGCGCCGAAGCCAACGGTTTCAGCCGCGAGGCCCAGGACGCCTTCGCCATTGCCTCCACCACCCGCGCCCAGCAGGCCATCGAAGAGGGCAGTTTCGACGCCGAGATCGTGCCGTTGCAGGTCATGGTCGGCAAGGAGCAAGTGACCATTCGCCACGACGAGCAACCGCCGAAGGCACGGATCGACAAGATTGCTTCTCTTAAACCGGCGTTCCGCGAGGGTGGCACCGTAACGGCGGCCAACTCCAGTTCCATCTCCGACGGCGCCGCTGCGCTGGTGCTGATGCGCCAGAGCCAAGCGACCCAACGGGGCTTGAAGCCCTTGGCGGTGATCCACGGTCACGCGGCATTTGCCGACACGCCGAGCCTGTTTCCCACGGCCCCCATTGGCGCGGTGAAAAAACTGATGAGCAAGACCGGCTGGTCGCTGGAGGACGTTGATCTGTTCGAAGTCAACGAAGCGTTCGCCGTGGTGAGCCTGGTGACCATGGACAAGCTGGAAATCCCCCACGCCAAGGTCAACATTCACGGCGGTGCCTGCGCACTGGGCCACCCGATTGGTGCCTCGGGCGCACGGATCCTCGTGACATTGCTCTCGGCCTTGCGCCAGAAAGGTCTCAAGCACGGCGTCGCGGCGATCTGCATCGGCGGCGGCGAAGCCACGGCCATGGCCGTCGAATGCCTGTATTAAGGAATCACCATGCTCCCGACTGAAGAACAGACCCAAATCAGCGACGTCGCCCGACAGTTCGCCCAGGAACGTCTGAAACCGTTCGCTGCCGAGTGGGACCGTGAGCACCGCTTCCCCAAGGAGGCCATTGGTGAAATGGCCGAACTGGGCTTCTTCGGCATGCTCGTGCCGGAGCAATGGGGCGGTTGCGACACCGGTTACCTGACGTACGCCATGGCCCTGGAGGAAATCGCCGCCGGTGACGGCGCGTGCTCGACCATCATGAGCGTGCACAACTCGGTGGGTTGCGTGCCGATCCTCAAATTCGGCAACGACGACCAAAAAGCCAGGTTCCTCACCCCCCTGGCCAGCGGTGCCATGCTCGGCGCCTTCGCCCTGACCGAGCCACAGGCCGGTTCGGACGCCAGCAGCCTGAAGACCCGGGCACGGCGCGAGGGCGATCATTACGTGCTCAACGGCAGCAAGCAGTTCATCACTTCGGGGCAGAACGCCGGGGTGGTGATCGTGTTTGCGGTGACTGACCCGAGCGCGGGCAAGCGCGGTATCAGTGCCTTCATCGTGCCCACCGATTCACCGGGCTACAGCGTCGCGCGGGTCGAGGACAAACTCGGCCAGCACGCCTCCGATACCTGCCAGATCCTCTTCGAGGATGTGAAGGTGCCGGTGGGCAATCGCCTGGGAGAAGAGGGCGAAGGCTACAAGATCGCCCTGGCGAACCTGGAAGGTGGCCGGGTCGGCATCGCTGCGCAGTCGGTGGGCATGGCCCGCGCCGCGTTCGAAGCGGCGCGCGATTACGCCCGCGAGCGGCAGAGCTTCGGCAAACCGATCATCGAGCACCAGGCCGTGGCGTTCCGCCTGGCGGACATGGCGACCCAGATCGCCGTGGCACGGCAGATGGTCCATTACGCTGCTGCCTTGCGCGACAACGGCCAGCCGGCGTTGGTGGAGGCGTCCATGGCCAAGCTGTTCGCCTCGGAAATGGCCGAGAAAGTCTGCTCCATGGCGTTGCAAACCCTGGGCGGTTACGGTTACCTCAACGACTTCCCGCTGGAGCGCATTTATCGCGACGTGCGGGTGTGCCAGATCTACGAAGGCACCAGCGACATTCAGCGCATGGTCATTTCGCGCAATCTTTGAACAGGAGTCCTGCATGAGCTACGAAACGATTCTATTGGAGATCAAGGACCGCGTCGGCCTGATCACCCTCAACCGGCCCCAGGCCTTGAATGCCTTGAATGCACAGATTGTCAGCGAGCTGAACCAGGCGTTGGACAGCCTGGAAGCGGATCCGAAGATCGGTTGCATCGTGCTGACCGGTTCGAAGAAGGCGTTCGCCGCCGGTGCCGATATCAAGGAAATGGCCGAGCTGACCTACCCGCAGATCTACCTCGACGACTTGTTCAGCGACAGTGACCGGGTGGCGAACCGGCGCAAACCGATCATCGCGGCGGTGAACGGCTTTGCATTGGGCGGTGGTTGCGAGCTGGCCTTGATGTGCGACTTCATCCTGGCTGGCGACAACGCCAGGTTCGGCCAGCCGGAAGTCAACCTCGGCGTGCTGCCAGGCATGGGCGGCACCCAACGCCTGACGCGTGCGGTGGGCAAGGCCAAGGCCATGGAGATGTGCCTGACCGGGCGCTTCATCGACGCGGTGGAAGCCGAGCGTTGTGGCATCGTCGCGCGGATCGTCCCGGCCGATGAACTGCTGGACGACGCGCTGAAAACCGCAGCGCTGATCGCCTCCAAGTCGGTGCCGATCAGCATGATGGTCAAGGAAAGCGTCAACCGTGCGTTTGAAGTGAGCCTGGCCGAAGGCGTGCGTTTCGAACGGCGGGTATTCCATGCCGCGTTCGCGACCCATGATCAAAAGGAAGGCATGGCTGCGTTCGTTGCCAAGCGTGCGGCTGAGTTCCAGGACAAATAAAGCGCTGTCCTGACTGACACCATCGCGAGCAAGCTTTGCTCTCACAGTTCGGGGGGCTCTTCGAATCCTGTGGGAGCAAAGCTTGCTCGCGATGCTTTTCCGGCCCTTACACCAGGTAGTGCTTCAGCTCCCGGGCGATAACCATCCGTTGTATTTCGCTGGAGCCTTCATAGATCTGGGTGATCCGCGCATCGCGGTAGTAGCGTTCTACCGGGTAATCCTCCAGGTACCCATAGCCACCGTGAATCTGGATCGCCGAGGAGCAGACCTTCTCGGCCATTTGCGAGGCGAACAGCTTGGCCTGGGAGGCTTCCGACAAGCAGGGCTTGCCGGCACTGCGCAGGCGGGCGGCGTGGAGGATGAGCAGGCGCGCAGCGTTCAGTTGGGTGTGCATGTCGGCCAGCAGGTTGGCGATGCTCTGGTGTTCGAGGATCGGCTTGTCGAACTGCACCCGATCACGCGCATAGGCCAGGGCCGCTTCAAACGCCGCACGGGCGATGCCCAAGGCTTGCGCGGCGATGCCGATGCGGCCGCCTTCAAGGTTGGAGAGGGCGATCGCCAGGCCCTTGCCACGGGTGCCCAGCAGGTTGGCCTCGGGAACGGTGCAGTTGCTCAGGGTGACGGCGCAGGTGTCCGAGGCGCGGATGCCCATCTTGTGTTCGGTGCGATCGACGATGAAACCCGGTGTCTGGGTGGGCACCAGGAACGCCGAAATGCCTTTCTTGCCCAGATCCGGATCGGTCACGGCGAACACGATCGCCAGTTTCGCCCGCTTGCCGTTGCTGACGAACTGTTTCGCGCCGTTGATCACCCATTGGCCATCGCGCAGTTCGGCGCGGGTGCGCAAGTTATGGGCCTCAGAGCCGGCCTGGGGTTCGGTCAGGCAGAAGCAGCCAATGGCCTGGCCACTGGCAAGCTCGGCCAGCCAGGTCTGTTTTTGTTCATCGGTGCCGAAATTCAGCACCGGGCCACAGCCCACCGAGTTGTGGATACTCATCAGTGCGCCAGTGGCACCGTCGCCGGCCGAGATCTCTTCCACCGCCAGGGCGTAGGCCACGTAGTCGACGTAGGTGCCGCCCCATTCTTCGGGCACCACCATCCCCAACAGCCCCAGCTCGCCCATCTTCGCCACCAGGCCATCATCGATCCATCCGGCTTTTTCCCAGGCCTGGGCATGGGGCGCGATTTCACCACGGGCGAAGTCCCGGGCCATGTCGCGGATCATCACTTGTTCTTCAGTCAATTCAAGGTCTTGCATGACTCAGTTCCCGTGTTCGTCGAAGTCGTCGAAGAAGCTCGCCACGTGGCGGGCGTCCAGCGCTTGCAGGGTGGGAGGATTCCAGCGCGGGGCCTTGTCCTTGTCGATCAGCAGGGCGCGCACACCTTCGATCAGGTCGCCACGCTCGAACCATTGCCGGTCCAGGTGCAACTCCAGGTCGAAACAGTTCTCCAGGCTCAGATGGCGACCGCGGCGGAGCATTTCCAGGGTCACGGCCATGGCCAGGGGCGAGCGGGTGTCCAAAAGGTCGGCGGTTTCGAGCGCCCAGGCATGGCTGTTGGCGACGGTGACCTGGCGTAACTGCTCGACGATGCTCGGCACATCGGGAAGGGCAAAGAAATGGTCGATGGCCGGACGCAAATCGGCCAGGGGCGCGGCCGGGAGTTGTTGCACACCGAGTTTGGCGAGCAGGCTTTGCAGGTCCTTGAGCGGCGTGTCGTGCCACTCCAGCCGATCGAGACGCTCATCGAACCGTTCGAGCTTACGGCTTTCCACGTACCAGTCGGCCAGGCCGCAATACAACGCATCGGCCGCGCGAATCTGTACGCCGCTGACGCCCAGGTAGAGCCCCAGTTCGCCGGGAATCCGTGGCAGGAAATAACTGCCGCCTACGTCGGGAAAATAGCCAATGCCGACTTCCGGCATGCCCAGGCGGCTGCGTTCGGTCACCACCCGCAGGTCGGCGCCTTGCACCAACCCCATGCCGCCGCCCAGGACAAAACCGTCCATCAGGGCCAGGACAGGTTTGCGGTAGTGGTGGATCGTCAGGTCGAGGGCGTACTCCTCGACGAAGAAGGTTTCATGCAGGCTATCGCCCTGCTTATGACTGTCGTACAGCGAGCGGATATCACCGCCAGCGCAGAACGCTTTGCCGCCGGCGCCACGCAGGACGACGGCGCGGATCTGTGGATCGAGGGCCCAGGCATCGAGTTGCTGTTGCAAGCGGCGCACCATGTCCAGGGTCAGGGCATTGAGGCCGGCGGGGCGATTCAGGGTCAAGTGGCCAATATGATTGCGAACTTCGACCAACACTTCACAGGCCACGCTTGCAACGGGGCCTGTGACTTGGGATGAAACCTGAGCAGTCATCGCTAACTCCCTGCTTTTATTGTTCTTTATAAATTTTGTCGCACGTCTCCGCTCAGGATCGTAACAGTGCAAATTTGCATTGCACAACCGGGATACATGCAGGTCCTGTCTGCATATTTATAGCAGTCACAGGATCAGCCGCGACCCGAAAGCACTTCCGTGATGCTACGGCGCTTGGCATTCCGCTCGCTGGCGTGGATCAATCGTTCAAGGTCTTCAGGCGTGACGTCGAAGAACGCCTCCATTTCCGCCAGCGCCAGTTTCAGGTCTTCGGCGGTGATGGACTGGCGGTCCACCGGTGCATGGTCCGCCGGGATGACGGCCACGGGCTCGCTGGCTCGCTTGGGGTAGCGCACCCGCGTCAGGTTGTTATAGGCCAGCGCAAAGGCGAGCAACCCGGAACCGGCCAGCATGGCTGCGCCGACGGCTTGCCAGTCCAGAGCGACAATGGACGCGTCCGCCAGTACCAAGGTCGCCGCCACGGCGCCTGCCGGTGGATGCACACAACGCAGCCAGCACATCAACACCAGCGCCAAGCCGGCCGCCAGGCTGGCGCTGCCCAGGGTGCGCCCCAGCACATGGGCCACCAGCAACGCCACGACGGATGCGCACAGGTAGCCGCCGAAAATCGACCAGGGCTGGGCGAGGGCCCCCGAAGACACGGCGAACAACAGCACGGCGGAGGCACCCAGCGGGCCGATCAGGTGTTGCGCTACCTCAAGGCCGAAGGCCTGGCCACACAGCCAGACACTGAACATCGTTCCCAGGGCCATGCCGATGGCCGCGCGGCTCCATTCGGTGGGGCGGGTATTGATAGCGGCGGGGATCCAGCGAGAGAGCATTCAGCGGCACCAAAAAACGAACAAAAAAAGGGGCTTACCGGAGAATTCCTGAAAGCCCTTTAAGTGTTCCAACAGTTGGGGGAGGAACGCCACACAGTGTGCCGCCGGCAACCCTGGCTTACAAATTCATATTAATGCTGCTTGAGTTCATTAATTTTGAAGTAACGCCTATGCGCTCTTGGAAGCCGCGAACCACGTCGTTTCGGCGACCGGTAGCTGGCACGACTGTCCACGGCCCATCGGGAAGTAGGTGAAGCCCCTGTCGGCCATGCGCTGCGGGTCATACAGGTTGCGCCCGTCAAACACCACGGCAGCCTTCAGGCGTTGCAGGATCAAGTCAAAATCCGGCGCCTTGAACGGCTGCCATTCAGTGCAGATAATCAGCGCATCGGCCCCCGGCAAGACGGACTCGGGGGTGCCCATCAGCATCAGTTTCGCTTCGTTGGGGTACAGCTGCTGGGTCTGTTGCATGGCTTCGGGGTCGAACGCACGGACGCTCGCCCCGGCGGCCCACAGCGACTCCAGCAGCGCGCGGCTCGGTGCGTCGCGCATGTCATCGGTGTTGGGCTTGAAGGCCAGGCCCCACAAGGCAAAGGTCTTGCCCCGCAGATCGCCCTTGTAGAACGCCTTGATCCGTTCGAACAGCTTGTGTTTCTGCCGCCCGTTGATGGCTTCCACCGCTTGCAGCAGGTCGCTGGAGCAGTGCGCCTGTTCGGCGGTGTGGATCAGCGCCCGCATGTCCTTGGGAAAGCACGAACCCCCGTAGCCACAGCCGGGATAGATGAAGTGATAGCCGATGCGTGAGTCGGCGCCGATACCCAGGCGCACGGACTCGATGTCGGCCCCCAAGTGTTCGGCCAGCTCGGCGATCTGGTTGATGAAGCTGATCTTGGTCGCCAGCATGCCGTTGGCGGCGTACTTGGTCAGCTCGGCGCTGCGCAGGTCCATGAGCAGGACGCGGTCGTGGTTGCGATTGAACGGCGCATACAGGTCACGCATGGTTTGCCGCACTTCCTCGCGTTCACAGCCGATGACGATGCGATCCGGGCGACGGCAATCGGCCACGGCCGAGCCTTCCTTGAGAAATTCGGGATTGGAGACGATGTCGAACTGCAACAGCCGACCGGCCTTGAGCAGCCCCTTCTCGATGTGCGCGCGCAGCAGGTCGCCAGTGCCCACCGGTACGGTGGACTTTTCCACCACGATGAGCGGTTGCTCACGATAACGCGCGACCGCATCGCCGACCGCCAGGACCTGGCTCAGGTCCGCCGAACCGTCTTCCAGGGAAGGTGTGCCCACGGCAATGAACAATACCTGGCCATGCTGCACGGCCAGTTGTTCGTCACTGGTGAACCGCAGCCGACCGGCTTCTAGTCCCTCGCGTACCAGGGCGGCCAGGCCAGGCTCAAAAATACTCACCTGGCCTTGGCGCAGGTTCTCGACTTTTCGTTCGTCGATGTCCATGCACACCACGTCATGACCGACCTCGGCCATCACGGCGGCTTGCACCAAGCCAACGTAACCACTTCCCAATACACTGATTTTCATGGCGGACTCCCTGGAGCTCCGAACGAGCGGACTTGCACAACCAGCGGTTCGCCGCCGTGCGAATCCCAGAATAAGTCGTGGATGTTGCAGTTCACTGACAGTTTGGGATTCTGGCTTTGAGCGGCAGGAAGTACCCCGCCCAGCCGACGCTCATCGCCAGCAGGTTGGTCCCGTCGTGCAGCAACAGGCGCGCCGTCGAGCGACGGACCTGGGTGGCGCTGACACGGCCACGGGCCACGTCCAGGCGGGCGAAACCGCGCATGTGGCGTAGCACGTCGAACGTCAGCAGCGTAGACGCGGCCAGATAACAGCCGATGCGTTGCCAGTAGGGAATCTTCAGCGCCCGCAGCAGGTCGGTGGTGACATGCTGGTGCGCCACCTCTTCCTGGCAATGCCAGCGCCACAGGCGGGTCTGTGTCGACGGCTCGGCCGAGAGCAGGCCGCCGTTGCGCAACGCGACTTGGGAAACCACCGCCGTTATATGCTCGAAAGCCGCGGCCAGGGCCACTTGCGCAGCCGGTGACCATTTCGATTGCAAGGTGTCGAGGTCTTTTGCGATCGCCAATTCGTATTGGCTGATCTCGAATCCCTGTTTTTCCAACTGTTGGTTGTAGAGCCGGTGCGCTCGCTGGTGAGCGCGTTCCTCGGCGACGAAGCGGCGCGAGTCGTTGGCGAGCGTCGAGGTCTGTGGCAACCGTAACGCGGCGGATTCCACCACCGAAATCACGAATTGCTCGCCTGCCGGGAGCAGTATCGAGAATGCGTCGAACAGGTAGGTCTTGATGGGTGTTTCGTTCCAGAAGGGCTTGAACCCGGTGCCTTCGCCGACGCTGTCGGTGGCCTGCTGTCGGAGGATATCCATGGATCAGTTCCTCGCGCTTGAACTCACATTGATTGAGGCAGAGACCTCACGAATCAGCCCCGTGCAATAACCACGGGTGACGTGTGCTCGCTGGAGGTACGCCTCGTCTTCCATGAGCGCGGCATGCACCTGTGCCAGGCGAAAGCCAGGTACGGCGGGATACAAGTGGTGTTCGGCATGAAAGCCCACGCCGTGAGGAGCGATCAGCAGGCGCTCCCACCAGGGCGCAATGACCGTTCGCGAGACGTCGTGTTCCGGTTGCGCGATCGCGAAGTGTTCGGCCACGTCGCGCCAATACAGCAGCACCATCAGCACCGTGAACATGGGTAGCAGCCAATACACCGCGACAGCCAGCCAAAGATTGAACCCGGTGAGCAGCGCCGCGACTGCAATCGCAAAAATCCATTGCCGGTAGTGCGTGGAGGGTGGGCATTGCGAGGCCATTCTTGAGGTGACCAGGGCCGTTTTGAATTCGTGGAGGGTGTACAAGCCGATGCCGTGTTTCAGCAGCAGGCCGAGCATATCGAGAGTGGATTTTGGAAAGGTGAAGCGCTCCTGCCCCTTGCACGACACCCAGTTGGGATCGCGGTCGGTGGCCGTGTGCAGATGGTGAGCGGTGTGGTCGCGGCGAAAGCCGAACAGGGTGATGGTGAAGGGCAGTGCCGTCAGCAAATCCCCCAGCGTATCGTTGAGTACCGGGCGGGTCCGGCTGAACTGACGGTGGGAAAACTCATGCATCAGGATCAACAATGCGTGCTGTCGCGTACCGATGAACAGGATGGCCAGCAGCGTGGCGAAAATCGATTCTGCCTGGATGGCCATGCCTGCCGCGCACAGAATCAGCACCCACTCGGCCACCGTCAGGGCCAGTAAACGTAATGGCGCCGGGGTGCTCCATGCCAGTAGTCGGGTGCGTTCCACGGTGCCGATGCGCTGGCGAGCCTCGGCCATCGTGGGGCGTTGCGGTTCGATGGTTGTATCGTTCATGGTTTATTTCCAGAGTCGGGGACCCAGACGCATCCAGGTCGCGACGAAGGTGGGCAGGTCTGTCGCGCCGCCGGGTTTGTGTTGCTCCAGGGCCACTGATCGCGCATGCGCCTGGAACCAACGGGTGGCTGGCGCGGCATGGTGGGTGCGGTGCAGCGAGCGATGCAGGATCAGCCAGGAAATGGGCCTTGGCAGATACAGGTCCGTCGTGATCGTGGCGGGATCGCGGCGCGCCCCCTGGGCTGAGATCGGCACGCCATAGTGCTCGGCTTGTGTCAGCCAGAAATCCAGCCAGGCAAACATGCAATACGGCAACAGGTAGCTGTAGATGACTTGTCGCGGCGCCGCGTAGAGACTCGCCGCGAGCGCGACAATGAACACGACGATCAAGACATTGCAGAAACGCCACTGCCACATCGCGTGAGGCGGTAGGTAGGGGCGTGCAATGCGATTGCTGGAAAAGCTGATCCATAGCTGTTCCACGGGACCTAGCAGGCAAATCAGGCGGGTTCGCCATGACTTTTCGTACATCAGCCCTTCGGGATCGTCGGCCTGGCAGGTCTTGCGATGATGCTCCAGGTGAAAATGGCGATAGCCGACGAAGTTGGCGGCGAAAATGGCCGCTGCCACCATCCCCACCGCGTCATTGAGCCGCGTGCCGACGAGGAACTGGCGGTGTACGCCCTGATGCTTGATCTCCTGGACCCCGATCATCAGGATCGCCTGGAGCAGGATCAACGGTGCGAGCACCTGCCAGCCGAACGTGTCCTGGCCGGACAGCCAGGCAATCAGCGCGGTATTCAGGATGCACAGGGCCACGAACAGGTAACTGGGCAGGTTGGCGCGCGAGGCACGCTTGAGGGCATTCACAGGCATTTTTTCAGGCGTTGCAACCAGGGCAACGGTACTCTTTTCCAAATGAAGGAAAGGCTCGACAGTGGCACTTTCCCCTGGATCAGGACGCCGACGTCCAGTGAAGGACCGTGGGGGAAATAGTTGTCCTTGACCGCGATGATCCGGCGAAAGCCCTTCTTGAAGTAGTAACGCAGTTGCGGGTCCACTGGCAGGCCCTGGCGTGCGCTTCGCACGTATTGGTTAACCGGGGTATCCGGGTTTTTCCTGAGCCAGTCGCGCAGGCCGGGCACCGGCGAGCCGAGGTAGATATCGGACCATCCGTGTTTGAGGGCGTAGGGCCAGAAAAACTCGAAAATCGCGTTCGCCGCTTTTGGATCGACGCTGCTCAGGCTGATGCCGAACAGGGCGCCGGTCCTAGCCGACTCGTCGCCCTGCCGGTGCCGGGTGCAGTCGGCCCAGGTCGAGCACTGGCGTATCACCTCGTGACGGGTCGGCTTCATGAACAATGAGGCCAGCGCAGCCCCGCTGCGGGCGCAAAATGCGCCGACGCTCAAGGCCGGAAACGCGTTGATCCGCGAGGCCAGCGCGGTGGCGTCGGCACGTTGGTCGTCCGTCCATTTGCGCTGTTCGAGTTCCAGCAGCAGGGGGATATCGGCCTGCGATAGAAAGCGTACATGGATGGGGGGCGCGTCAGACGGGGTACGCTTTGGATGGATGGGGTTTTCGTAAGTCTTTTTATTCGGTATCAGCTGCTTCACGTAAGGGCTCACCGACAGGGCTTGAGGGGCAGGCGGCGCTAACGGTAGGGCATGGTTGTGAAGATCTGATGACGAAGCGGGCGTCTATCGCCTCGGGTACAACAGTCGACTTGCCTGAAGAGGGGCAGGGGCCCGCTGCGCAGGCCAGCGGGAGCGAGCTCCCTCGCCACAAGAACCCTAATCCGCATCCAGGCGGTAGCCTGCCGGCAGTTGTGCCACGAACTCGCCGACCACGTCCCGGGTCAGGCTGACGATGTCTTCGACCCGTTCCATTCCCGCGCCGGTTCGCCAGCTGGCGACGATGTCCATGACCGAGGGCAGTGGCACGCCCTCAACCAATGTCAGCGTGCCTTGGGCGAGTTCGCCCTGCACCAGCGCCGCCGGCATGGCGCCGATACCGAAGCCGTCGCGAACCAGGCGGGTGATGGCCGATGCCGAGTTCACGCAGTTGATCCGCGGCGAGACGATGTTGGCCGAATGCAGCAGGTTGAGAATGTCCTGGTGGGGCCTTGAGTTGCGCGAAAACGTCACGATGCGTTCCTGGGAGAGATCTTCCAGCGACGCATAGTGACGGTCGTAGACCGAGCCGCGACGCACCACCCAGTGCATCGGATAACGGGTCAGCAATGCGTTGCGCACGCTGTCCAGGCGCAGGATATCGGTCTGGAAAACGATGTCCTGGTAGCCTTTTTCCAACTGCGAACACAGGTTGCTCGCGGTGTCGGCCGACAGCTCGATTTCCAGGGCCGGGTAACATTCCATCAGCCGCGTCACCAACGGGCTGAGCCAAGTGTGGATCACCGTGTCCATCGCGCCGATGCGGATCCGTCCGCGTACCTGGCGCGGATCCTTGATCACTGCCTTCATGCTTTGCACCGTGTCCATGATGCGCTCGGCGTATTCCAATACCCGTTGTCCTTCGGAGGTCAGCGACACCCCTTTGGAGTCGCGCACGAACAGGCGCACGCCCATCTCATCTTCCAGGGCTGCGATCCGACTGGAAATGGAGGCCTGGGTGGTAAACAGCTTTTCCGCAGTGAGGCGAAAGCTCTTCAGGCGGGCCACCCAGACGAAGGTTTCGAGAAACTTGATGTTCACTTGGGGCGGTTCCTTGGCAATGTCATGGGTGAAACGGCTGCAGGAAATTATCTCTGCCTGTGGCACTCCCAGGGAACCGAGGCGCCTGCATCGCGAGCAAGCTTTGCTCCCACAGCTGAATTCCCCTCGCCACAAGGGTCAGCGTTTGACGCCACTTTCTTCATTCATGGGGTTAACCACGAATTGGATCACGTCCTGAAGCATGCTCAGATCCGGCACGTTATCGACCACAGCTTCAGGCCGGCACCATGGATAGTCCAGGCTCGATGCCCACGCCATGATCCCGGTTAGATCGGTGGCCGGCAGGGTCTTCATGTGTTCGATGGTGATGGTCAGTCGCTCGGCCAACCGTGATTGCGGGTTGAACTGCCAGTCATACAGGCCACAACCGACACGCGCTTCGCCGCTGTTCTTGTCCGACATCGCCACCAACCATTTGCACTGGAACGCGTTGGCATCCGCCGCGGGAGGCGCCGCGAGGCAGAACGTGTAGACGTTTTCGAACGTCTGGCCGAAACGACGGACCAGTACGTCGCCAATGGCGCCACGGCCTTCGACATGGTCGGGAAACGCAATGGAACCGGTGCGCACCACCATGTCCAGAATAGCCGTCGGCGTAAACGCCTCGCCCAGCAGGTGAGGGCGGTTGCCATCCTTGGCACGGATGTACTGTTGAATCGACTGCTGGGCGGTGCTCATCGTGTATCCCTTCAGGTTGAGAAAACAGTCTCTTTCAAGACCTTATAGTTCACTGTTCCACAAATCCGTCACCAGCATGCAGCCTGGGGCGTGGGTAATGCAAAGCGGTGGGCGCGAGGCCTGGACCACCGACTGAGGCGTCACGCCGCAGGCCCAGAACACCGGGATCTCATCGGCTTCGACCGGCACGGCATCGCCGTAATCAGGTTTATCCAGGGATTGGATACCGATCAGCGACGGATCGCCGATGTGCACCGGGGCTCCGTGGACGTTGGGCATGCGCCCGGTGATCTGGATTGCCTGGATGGCGGCGGCGGCTTTCATTGGCCGCATGGTCACCACCATCTTGCCAGACAACCGGGCGGTGGGGCGGGTGTCGATGTTGGTCTGGAACATCGCGACATTGCGGCCCAAATCAATATGCCGTAAGCGGATGCCAGCCTCCAGCAAGGGTTGTTCGAAAGAGAACGAGCAACCGAGGGCGAAAGCCACCAGGTCGTCCTGCCACAGGTGCTTGATGTCCTGCGGCGCTTCGCTCAACTCGCCATGGCGATAGACCCGGTATTGAGGTACTTCATGGCGGATATCTATGGGGGCGCCCAGGTTGCGAAAGAACGGATCGCCGGGCTCGGTCACGTCAAGCACCGGGCAGGCCTGGCGGTTGAGGGTGCAGAAACGCAGGAATTCGTTGGCCCAGTCGCCGGGCAGGATCACGATATTGGCTTGCACCCGACCCTGGCCCAGCCCGCTCGTATGGCCATGGTACTGGCCGGCGGCGATGTGTTGACGCAAGGTTTGCGGTGCGCACTGCTGCAGTTGTTCGAAGGACAGGGGGGACTGATTCATCGAGGGGGCTCCAGGCATTGGTCAGCTACTTTGAGAACAGCAGCGCGATGGCGTCCAACAAGGAATATTGATAGCCCGCGACAACTAAAAGTTGTTTCACATTTTCTTATGCCCGATCCGGCTTTTTTCTCGTTTGACGCTTCCGGACGTGCCGCGAAGAATCCGTCCACCCAACGTTTTCCCACAACAATAACAGGGCGTGCGCGGCACTTGTTCAAGGTGCGCTCGCGCCTCAGGAAAGGAGCGCGCCATGCAATCTCTCACCACCCCTCGATGGATCTGCACACCCATAGGAACCTTGCTGGGGTTAAGCCTGATCGGCGTACCGGTCGCTCGGGCCGATTTCATCGCCGACAGCAAAGGCAGTCTTGAAGCCCGGAGCTTCTACTTCAACCGCGACTTCCGCCAGGACGGCGCGCGGGACAAGGCTGAAGAATGGGCACAGGGTTTCCTGCTGCGGATGGAGTCGGGGTACACCGCCGGCACCGTTGGTTTCGGCCTCGATGCCTTGGGTATGGCCGGTTTCAAACTGGACTCCGGCGGCGGTACGGCAGGCACCAATCTGTTACCAGCGGATTTGTCGGGTGGTTCGCAAGACCGGTATGGCGAACTGGGTCTGACGGCCAAGGCTCGCATTTCCAACAGCACTCTGAAACTGGGGACCCTGCAAATCAAAGACCCTGTGGTGAGTTCCAACGATACGCGCCTGCTACCGGCAACCTTCAAGGGCGGGTTGCTGAGCGTGCAGGAAATCGATCGCTTGAAGCTGACCGCCGGCCAACTCACGCAGATCAACGTTGTCGACTCTACCGATTACCAGGACATGACCGCCAACCGCATTGGCGGTAGCAGCGACAAGTTCCAGTTTGCCGGCGCGGACTATCAGTTCTTGCCCAACCTCACGGCGCAGTACCGCCATAGCCAGTTGGAGAATATCTACCGGCAGAACTACCTCGGGTTCGTCCATACCCTTGACCTGGGCGCGGGCCAGTCGCTCAAGAGCGACGTACGTTATGCACGCAGTGCCGAGGACGGCAACTTTCGTGACCTCGACAACCAGGCCTTCGGCGCGATGTTCACCTACAGCCTGGCGGGCCATGCGCTGGGCCTGGGCTATCAACGCATGAGCGGCGACGATCCGTTCCCCTACATCGGCCGCAGCGATCCGTACCTGGTGAACTTCGTGCAGATTGGCGACTTCGCCAACATCGACGAACATTCCTGGCAAGCGCGCTATGACTACAACTTCGCGGCTGTCGGCGTGCCCGGCTTGACCTTCATGACCCGCTACATCTCGGGCGACAACGTACAGCGCAGCGCCCCCGGCGAAGGCCAGGAGTGGGAACGTAACACCGACATCGCCTACGTGGTGCAAGACGGCACACTGAAGGGGCTGGGGTTGAAATGGCGCAACGCGACGGTGCGCTCCAATTTCGGCAATGACCTGGACGAAAATCGCCTGATTGTCAGCTACACGATGGCGCTTTGGTAAACGAGGCCTGCAACGCAGGCGACCACGCTTCTCAAGAGAAGCGTGGTCGTTGTGCTGCGTAACGGTTGAATCTCAGAACAACAAGCCTGACAACGATGCCTTGACCGCCGCTTCAGTCTTGTTCGACGCACGCAGCTTGCGCATCGAGTTCACCAAATGAAACTTCACCGTGCGTATGTCGATATTAAGAATAATTCCGATTTCAACATACGTCTTTCCTGAGGCTGTCCAGCGCAGGATTTCTTTCTCGCGGGCGGTCAGTGGTTTGTATGCATCGACGAGGTTTTTCGCGGAGAAAAAACGTGTCATGGCCTCATGCACCAGATGAGTCAGCCAGATCAGTTTGGTCTCCTTGCTTTCCATTTCCAGTACTGAAATGCGTTCGCTCGAACGAGAGACGGAGAGCAGGCCAATCGAGTTGTGTTCGCGCCGCGAAGACAGGCACCAGCCATGGTTGAGGTTGTAATGCCGTGCTTCTTCCCAGAACTCGCGTCCCGGACTTTGCTGTTGCGCAGACCAGCGCAATGGAATCGAACGGGTCAGCCCATGTTCAACGGTAGGGTCCTGGGAGAAGTAATGACTGGCGATATACTTCTTCTCCCAAGCGTCCGGATAATTGGAAAGCAAGAAGTATTGCGCGGGTGCCAGTGGCGAATTAAGCCTTAAGCCATAAGAGCAAAATTCAAAACCCAGATTCGTCGTTACTTTAACCAGCTCGTTAAATAATTCATTCTCGCAAGTGCAGCCAGACACTAACGCTATAAAGTCTTCACGCCAATCAATCACCGATATTACCTTCCTTGGTCAACGCTCTTTCGTCACAAGAGTGGGGACTCATCATACCGCATCGGAACGCTGCCGGGAGATGCCCGGGCTTATCCAATGGCAATCGCTTGCCAGACAAGGGCTGTAGCCAGGACCGCCCATGCGCAAGCGTCGCCGGACCTTCCGACAATGCGATTGCATCTATGTTTCCTAGTACGCCAGTACTAGAAATACTGGCGATAGGCGGCATTATTCTTTTGTCGTAGATACAACTCGGTACTTTTAGAAAATACGTTTTGGCGCCGCACTAATTTACCTGACCTGCCCATTCGGGCAGCTACTCACAAAGAGCCCGGTTTGTTGTACTGGCGGAATAATTTTCGTCAGGTGGTAGTTATGCTGACCGCGGTAACAGGGACTGTTAGCGATCTTTTGCCTGGAATGGCAACCGCGCTAGCTAAATATAGGTATCAGGTATTCGTTAAAGAGTTGGGCTGGCCTCTGCTTTGTGAAAAAGGTATTGAATTAGACGCCTTTGATCGACCTGACACAGTGTACGTTCTGGCCTGTGATGATCATCAGGAGATCTTCGGTTGTGCCCGATTGATTCCCACTCATCGACCTTATCTGCTGGGGGATGTCTTCCCGCATTTGATGGGCGACAAGCCGTTGCCGTCGTCGCCGCAGATCTGGGAGCTTTCCCGGTTCGCCATCAGCAAGCCGAAAGGGCAAGTGCTGACAGCTGAGCAGGCCTGGCGCAATACGGTGAGATTGGTCAAGGAAGTGATCGACGTCGCACGTTCTAAAGGCGCGTTTCGACTGATTGCCTTTACGGCTGTAGGCAACGAGCGTCTGTTGAAGCGGATGGGCGTCAACACCCAAAGGATTTCGGCGCCGCGGCTCATCGACAATAAAAGTGTCGTGCCTTTCTGGATCGAAATCGACGACGAAACCACCAGCGCCTTGTCTCTGGCCGCCTAGTGGCCTGTACGGTTAATTCGAGTACTCAAATTAGCCACACAGGCCACTAGTCATTGCAGCGAATCAGGATTGGGAAATCGATGAGTAGAGTTTCGGGTTTGGCGGCGTGCGATTGGGATGCCCTGGCGCGCCTGGATGAACGTATTTCGGCCGTGGGACGTTCCCGGCAACAGCTTGAGCAGCGGTTCACAGCGGCCTGCACCTACTCGGCGACCGAGCACAATGTACCGGTGGCGTGGAAGGACGAAGAGGGCGAGCTCGTCGCCTTCTGCATCGTGCATTTCGACCGGCACGGCACGGTCAATGGCGTGGGCAATGCGTATTTCTCTACGCTGATAGCCCTGCCGGAGGCCGGCGTGCTGAAACAGCTGCTGTGCAGCTGTGTCGAGTACATCAACAGCACGGGATTGTTGTCCGGACCGGTGACGGAGCTGGTGGGCCCTCTACACAGTTCGTTCCTGATTGAGCGCGGTTTGCGCACGTTCGAGTCGGACTTCCATGTGTTTTCGTTGCCGTCCAACAGCCCTGAGCTAACCGACGCCTTGATCGAGGCCGGCTGCGAAAAGGCAAAGGACCTGATTGAAATTGTGTTCCAGCCCCCAGCCGAGGGCTACCAGCAGCACGACCTGGAAGAAAAGCTGACCCGGCGCTTGACGGGTATTCAGTTCCATCGTTATGGCCAGGACGAACTGGTCGCCAAGAGTCAATCGCTGGCTGACTGCTACAACCGCGCCTGGCAACGGAACTGGGGCTTCAGTCCTTCTTCCGCCGGGCAGTTTGAAGTGGCGGCTCGCAACATCAAGGACATATCGGCACTGATTGCCGAACAGGACGGCGAAATCCTTGGTTTCACCATGTTTGCTCCGGCGATGAACGAGCAGGGGTTGTACGGCCGGGCGTTCTTTACCGGGGTAGCCCCGGAATATCAGAAAAAAGGCCTGTCGGTTGCGCTGACATTGAAACTGTCCGCCATCGCCTTGCACCAGGTGGGACGCAGCAAAATCAGCGTGTCCTGGATGCTCGAGGATAACGTCATGGTGCTTCGAACGATGCGCCACCTCACCCGCGATGGCATTTGCACCGAAAGGGCCTATCGCATTTTCAGATACACCGCATCGGTTGAGTGAGAGTTTTATGCGTATTGATGATGTCGCGTTCAAATCGAAAGAGTTGGGTTTCTACACGTATTTCCCGCAAGTGCGCTCGGCGTGCGGCCGGGACATGACGCTGCTGGATGGCCGGACGATGCTGAATTTTGCATCGTGCGACTATCTGGGGCTTTCCAATCACCCGCGCATGAAAGAGTCGGCCATTTCCGCCATCCAGAAGTACGGCTCGAACATTGGCGGACCAATGATTTTCAGTGGATTCACCGAGTACCACGAGCGTCTGCAGCAGCGCTACAGCGAGCTGTATACCGGGCGCACCGCGTTGATGTTCACCACCTCCTACCAGGCGAACTTCGGCGTTATTCCATTGGCGGCTGAACGCGCCGACCTGATTCTGCTGGACAAGCTGTCCCACGTTTCCATCTGGGACGGGGTGAAGTTATCGGGCAGCCCCTTCAGGGCCTACAGTCACGCCAACGTCGAAATGTTGGAGCAATTGGTCCTGCTGAATCTGGACAAGAAAATCCTGATCGTGACCGACGGGGTGTTCTCGGCGGACGGCGATGTCGCCGATCTCGAGAAAATCACCCGCTTGAAGCAGCTCCATCCGGCGCTGGAAATCTACATCGACGACGCGCATGGCGTTGGCATGTTGGGCAACAGCGGCCAAGGGGCCTGCGAAGCGGCCGGGGTGCTCTCGGACATCGACTACATTGTCGGCACCATGAGCAAGGCGTTCGGCTCATCGGGCGGCTTCGTGGTGTTCAAGGACGAGGAGTTCGCGGAAAAAGTCAGGTTCCGATGCCCGACCTACAATGCTTCGCGCTCCGTTTCGCCAGGCGTTGCCTCGGCGTCCTGCACTGCGCTGGAAATCAATGCCGCGGAAGGGAGCGTGCGCCGGGCCGGACTCGCTGAACTCACTCGCTACACCCATGAGCAAATCGACGCGCTTGGTGTCGACAAGCTTTATTCGAAAACAGCGGTGATTCCGGTGGTGTTCAAGGACCCGATGGAAGCTGCACGAGTCAACGCCGGGTTGGTTGAGAAAGGGATCATGGGGTCGTTGTTCGTGCCGCCGTTCGTGCCGAAACACCAGTCCAGGATCAGGTTGTGCCTGACTTACAACCACACCCGGAGCGATGTGGACTATTGCATCGATGCGCTGCGCCAAGTCATTTGAACGGACGAAAAACGAAATGATTCAAGTGGGTTCGGCGCTGTTAAGTATCGTTCTTTTCTACTTCATGCTATGCAAGGGATTGGGGCTGCTGGTCATCAACCGAGGGGTGCGCGTCAATTACACGAGAAAGGTCGGGCACTTTGCGATGTTCATGCTGCCCAGTCTGTTTTTTGCGTTGTTCAATATCCAGGACACCCATGAACGGCTGCTGCTCTCGGCACTGTCCACCGCCATCCTGTTCTTTGCCATGTGTGGCTGGTCACGCCGTCGGTCGCTGACTGCGCAACATATGTTCGCCAGTATTGACCGGCCAGAAGACGCGCCGAACACGCTGTCCTGGTTGGTGAGCCAGACGGTTGCGGGCTTGTTGGTGTTGTGGGTGACGCAATATATCTGGCTGGCCATCGGCATCCCGGTGGAACTGCTCTACATCACGATCCTGGCGACGACGTTTGGTGATGGCCTGGCAGAGCCTGTCGGTATCAGGTTTGGAAAACATGAGTACACGACCAAAGGTTTTTTTGTCGACAAGACATTCAAAAGAACCCTTGAAGGCTCGGCCACCGTGTTTGTGATGTCGATGCTGTTTTGCGTGTTGTTCAAGGATTACTTCTCGGGGCTTCAGTTCGTACTGCTGTGCGCGCTTTTCCCTCTTGCAATGACTTTGACCGAAGCTAAGTCTCCTCACACATGGGATACGCCGTTCTTGTTCATGGTCGGCAATGCCATTGTCACCGGTGTCTATTTACTGTGATTTATTTGATACGCCACGCCACCCCCCTGGTTGACTACGGACGCTGCGGTGCTGTCTCGGCCAAGGTGCTGCTGGATGAGTACAACCAGACTTCGTCGATCGACGAGGCCGAAATTGCCGAGTTCCTGAGCCGTGCGGAGTTGTCCGGGCCGCTGATGACGCCAGGGCTGAATATCATTTCATCGCCGATCAATCGAGCCTATGCAACAGCCTGCCGGCTGTTCGATGCCGGACGTATCCGGCAAGACAACCGATTGAAGGAATTCGACCTGCGGCTGGGTCGCGTGCCTTTGTTGAAGATGGGCTTGAGGCAATGGTTCGCCTTGCATCGTGTGCTTTGGCTGATGGGTATTTCGTTGGGGGCGGCATCCCGAAGATCGGAACACCTGCGTGCCGTGGGGGTGGCCGATGAGCTTTATACCGCGTGCACTACGACCGGGGAGACCACGGTCGTGGTCTCCCACGGCATGTTCCTGAGGACTGTGCGCAAGACGTTGCAAAAACAGGGCATGCAGTTCCGTACGGTGTATCGCTCGGGGTGTTTTACGGTTGAGGCTTTAGCGCCAGGAAAGGGATGACTGACAGGTGAAGAAGGTACTGCTTTTAGGCGCCAGTGGTTTCATAGGGCAGGGTGTCTACGAAACCCTCAGGCAGGAACAAGACCTGCGGGTTACCCGTCACTCGCGTTCGCCAAAGGCGGGTTTTGCGGTGTGCGAGGTCGGTTCGAGGGCGTTTATCGAACTGGTCAAAGACCACGATTTCATTGTCAATTGCACGGGCATAGGCCTCAGTCGCCTGGGGACGAGCAGCGCCAATAACGAGACACTGACCCAACAGATAATGGCGTCCATCCGCGTCGGCGCGCTCGATAAGAAAAACCTGTTCCATCTGAGCAGCGTCAAGGCCTATAACCCGGAGAAAAGGCAGGACGCGTACGCGGACGACAAATGGGCGGCCGAGCAGGTTATTCGTGCCAATGACCACAAAGTGCAGGGCGTTATCCTACGGGTGCCGACGGTACTGGGCCGCCACGATAAAAACCTGCTGCCGATGATTTCGATGTGCAAATTGAAGTTATTGCCATTGGTCAGCAGCGAACTTCCAGCCTTGCACGTCATTGGCGTGGAGAGCATTGCCCGATCCATCCTCCAATGGCTCTCACGTCCTCCTGAGCGGATCTTGCAGACCTGCTATCTGCTGAGCGACGACACGGTTACCTATAACGATCTGGTCGACGAGGTGTACCGCCGGCTCCAGGGCGCCGAAGGCCGGGCGAGGTTACGCACGGTAAGAGTGCGCACACTGTTCAGGATCTACAAGGTGCTGTCTTTCGTCGATGCCTTCAGGCGCCAGCGCAAGTTGTTTCCCTGGGCGCGCTTCAATGACTTGTTCGTATACCCCTGGCGGGTCGAAAAGGATGTCAGGGTGATCATGACCCGTTCAACGTTATCGGTATTGGTGGGGGCTTATTTTGAAAACGTTCAGGATTGATGTCGCCGCCAGTTTACTGGTGCCGGTCGCATGCGCTTCCTGGGTGCTGTATGCCTGCACGGGGTTTGCGTTGTTCCAGTCAGTCGTCATGGCCGCCATCCTGCTCGCCGCGGAGTTTTATTTCCTGCGCGAAACCGACAGCGGCAGCCAATTCGACAAAGGCCTGAAAAGTGGCTTCATGGTGTCGTGCGCCATCGCGATCGTCATGCTGCTCCAGTTACTGACGCGCAGCGATGCGATGCTGCAACTGGCCGGATCGCTGCTGATCCTTTGCGGCATCGGCCTTCGAGCCCATGGAAAGATCATATTGGGACGGCACTTTTCCCATTCGCTGCGGGTGCTGGATGACCATGAATTGATCCGCGCGGGCGCCTTCCGCTACATCCGCCACCCGGCCTATTTCGGCACGCTGCTCATTGTGACCGGATTCAGTTTGTACGCCAGCGTATACGCGGCGGCGATCATCTTCGCCGTTGCACTGGCATTGATTCTTAAACGGGTCGACGGCGAAGAAAAAATGTTGGTCGGTTTTTTTGGCGAATCCTACGTTCGTTATCAGGCCGACAGTTTCAAGGTCATTCCTTTCATTATTTGATTGCGTCATTCCAGGAGGTCTCATGACTCACGTTCACGAAGCAAAAATCAAGGAAATCGTTTCCCAGGTCTTGGGAGTCAACGCCGAGGAAATCCAGAACCACAAGGACTTCATCGAAGCCTATGGCGCCGACTCGATGTCGGGGATAGAAATCCTCGCCGGCATCGAAGGTGCGTTCCAGGTGCGGGTCGATGAAGCCTACATCCCCAGGATCACCAGTGTGGAATCGATACTCTCGTTTATCGACAAGACCCTTGAGGCTGAGTGTGCATGAACAGCTCCGGTAAGGGCACAAGGGTGGTGGTGACGGGCCTGGGGCCGGTCAGCCCGATCGGGGTCGGAAAAGAGGCTTTTTTCCATGCCTTGAAAACGGGGGTGAATGGCACCGTGCCGCTGTCGAAAATCGACACGCAGCGCTTCGAAAGAAAGTACGGCTGCGAGGTGAAAGGCCCCATCGCTGAATGGGTCGCTGATTTCGATGCGTTCGCCGAATCGGGCACGCCGAGTCATTTTGCCCTGGCTGCCACCGGGCTCGCCCTTGCCGATGCCGGGATCGAGCGGGCCGCGATTGCTGGCCAGCGGGTCAATTGCTACTTCGGCACGACTTATGGTGAGTCCAACCTGATCGACGACATGGTCACGGCCATGGCGCAGCCCCAACCAGGCCGGCATGCGTCCCTGGGGCGCACGTTTGCTTCCGAGATCAGTCGAGACGTCGCGAGATCGATAGGTTCCACCGGCGAGGCCGTGACGATTGGCAATGCCTGCTCGGCCAGTAATGCCGCGTTGATCTTCGGCTACGAGGCCATCCAGGCGGGTGACTGCGAGCTGGCCATCTGCGGTGGGAGCGATGCGGTGTATAAGGCGACCTTCGCGACGTTCCATCGCCTGGGCAGCATGACCGACAAGGACTGCACGCCGTTCAACGCCGGTCGCAAGGGTGTCCTGACCTCCGAAGGCGGCAGCGCGCTGGTGCTCGAAAGTTACGAGCGGGCCATTCGCCGTGGGGCACACATTTATGCAGAAGTGCTCGGCTTCGCGATGAATTGCGATGCGGACCACATGGTGAGGCTCAATCACCACAGCGTTGGCGACTGCATGAAGGCGGCACTTGTAAACGCCAGCGTCCTGCCCGGGACGGTGGGTTATATCTGTGCCCACGGCACCGGTACGGCAGCCAATGACAATAACGAGTACAAGGCCATCGAAGCGGTCTTTGGCCATTCACCGCCACCGGTCAGTTCGATCAAGTCCATGATGGGGCATAGCATGGGCGCGGCGGCGGGTTTCGGTGCCATCGCCTGCATGCTTGCCCTCAGCGAAGGGTTACCGCCGACGATCAACGTGAGCGAGCAGGATCCTGAAATACCCATCGACGTGGTTTGCGAGGGTTTCAGGGCCGGAAAAGTCGACGTGGTCATCAACAATGCCTTCGCTTTTGGCGGAAATAATTCAATCCTGGTATTCGGTAATCTCAAATGAGCAATGACGCTATCGTTGCACTGGCCGTAAACGATTGGGTCATGTTGCAGATGCCCGGCGCATTCGAGCAAGGGGGCACGGAGTTGCATCATGGGCTGGCGCCCCGGTGGAACCTGACGGCGGGCGAACTGGTGCCCAGCCGGGAGTTGAAAAATTTCGATCGACAGTCCCTGTTGCTATTGGCGGCGATGTCGTTGATCGAGGATGCCAACCAGGGGGAATCCCTGGCGCGCGCGGCCGTCATTGGCGGCACGTCCAACGGTTCGATCGATACCGTCATCCAGTTGATCAAGGAATCGAACGAAAGTCGTTTTGCATTCCAGGTCAATCCGGCACAGATCCCCAATACCGTCATAAACTCCTCGGTGGGGCAGTTGGCGATCAAATACGGCATCAAGGGTGCCAACGTTTCGCTTTGCGCCAAGGAGTTGAGCTTCTACAGCGCGATGGTGCAAGGGCTGAGATTCGCCAGGCGCGGGGACTGCGAGCGGATCTACGCGACAGCCATGGAAACCTTCAGTGGGGAATTCGGTACCCTGTATGCCGACAGCCACGAGCTGGACGCGGCAGAACGAATCGATACCGCCGCGATTTTCAGTTTCCGAACTTGTTCCGACTCGCAAACACCGGGGCCGGTGGTCAGGTCCTGCGTTACCGGGCGTTTGTTCTCCACGAGCGGCGCCAGCCTGGGCGACCTGATACTCACGTTCGCGGCGGGTAATGGGGTGGAGCCTGATAGACTCGGTCGGATCAGCGTGTCGGCAGCGGATTCGTGGCGGGCCGCCCTGGACGATCTCGGCCAGGCATTCGGGGAGAAACTCGATGTCCTGGAGCGGACGAAAGCGTTGAGCCTGTCCCTGGTCGGCGCCTACCAACTCGCCGACTTGGCACAGTCCGTCAAGGCCGGCGATGTTGGGGTAATGGCGTGTGTCGATGAGGAAGGCTTCTATGGCATCGCATTGGTGGGGTGTAGCGAAGCCCAGGCCGGTGCTGCCAAGGGTTCAAGTGATTCAGGCAAGGTAGGGTGACGTATGATTCTGGTAGTGAGATGGCTGTTGGTCGGGCTGTTCATCGTCCTGAGCTTCCCTTTTTTATGTGTGTTCATGTTGATCAATCCGAAGAAGAATCGGAACCTGCACGTCGCCTGCCGCGCCTATTCGGTGATCAATCGAATATTTTCGGTTCGTGTCGCTGTCAGGGGCTTCAACACGATTGCCGAGGGCAAGCCATATATCTATGTGGCCAACCATCAATGCAACTATGACGTGATGATCGTTGCCGAGGCGCTCAAGCCAGGCACGGTCATTGTCGGGAAGGAATCGCTCAAGTGGTTGCCCTTGGTGGGGCAACTGTACTGGCTGACCGGCAGCCTGTTCATTGACCGAAGCAATCCGCGGGCCTCTATCCAGAGCATGCGCAAGGTGGCCAGGAATGTCGCGGCCAACAATACGTCCCTCTGGATTTTCCCTGAAGGCACCCGGAACAACGGCGGGAACATGTTGCCTTTCAAGAGCGGCGCGTTCCGACTCGCCAAGGATATGGGAGTGGGGATCGTTCCCGTGACGATCTGCTCCGCTGTCAGGGATGTTGCCTACAATTCATTACGCGCCACTGACGTCAGCATCGTCGCTCACCCGCCCATCGAGGCGGATGTCGTGGCAAGCATGAGTAGCAAGGACCTGGCGAGCCACGCGCGCGAGATCATCAGTAACATGATCCCGATCGTTTGAGCCAGCGGCTCACACGGCATCCTGTCCAGGCGCGGTGTACGGGTCGTTCCGTCGCTCCGCCACCAGCAACAACGACTGCGGCGCGGGGCTCTGCGGATGTTGCGGTTCCTGCAGGCCCGCCAGTTGAAAGCCGGCCATGTCCAACGCATTGAGCCAACTGGACAAGGTGCGAAAATACCAGGGCATGGGATGCCACTGCCCCTGGACCCCGCTGAACGTCTCTTCTCGCCAGCCATCCTGATAGTCACCCGCCGCCACGCTCCATGGATGCAGCGTCTGGATCACCAGGGCGCCGCCAGGGCAGAGCAGGGCACCCACGGCGCTGAGCAACGGGATAATGTCCTGGTGCAGTAAAGAGAAATTGGCGCAGACCAGATTGTAGTCGCGACCAATGTCCACATTCCTGTCCACCAAGGCTTCATAGCTCGCCAGGTGCACCGGCGAGCAGCCAGAAGCCCGGGCTGCGTCGACCAGCGTCGCTTCGCCATCCACGCCGACCGTCTCGATGCCTCGCTCAGCCAGCGCCCGCAACAGCCAGCCTTCGCCGCAGCCGAGGTCGAGCACGCGTTCGGGCTGGCGGCTCAACGCCGCGAGCAGGATGGCCTGGTCCGTGACCTTTTGACGGCTTTCAATGCTGGCACTGCGCACGGCTTCGATCCAGGATCGGGCGTTGTGGTGCCAGCTTTGCCGGAGAGTGGCTTCAGACGCCGACATGTTCGTTGTTCCATCGTGGTGGCTTGCGTCAAGGATAGGTCAACGCGCCGGGTCGATGATCAAAGTGGACGATCGAGAAACAACAGGCGTGCCGCCAGCGCGGTCATGACCCCGGCGAAACCATAGGTTCCGAGGCGCCTGGAGAGTGTGCTGCCGATCCGTTTCCTTCTCAGCAGCCCGGCGCAGACACCGAGCAGGGTATGGAAGACCAGCGCGATCAGCGCCAGCAACGCGCCGAGGAATACCAGCTGAAGGCTGACGTTTCCGCGCGATACGCTGACGAATTGCGGCAAAAACACCATGAAGAACAGCAACGCCTTGGGGTTCAAGAGGCTGTTGAGGGCGCCACGGGCGAAAATCTTCCAGAGCGATGCCAACGGCGGTTCAGCGCCCGGCGCCACGCCAGGGGATTTGAGCGCTTGCCAGGCGAGCCACAGCAGATACGCGGCCCCGGCCAGGCGCAATATTTCGAACGCCGGTGCCCAGCTCATCACAAGGGCGCCAATCCCGGCGCTGACCATGAGGGTCATCAGCACATCGGCGAACGTAATGCCCAGGGCGGCGGCCAGGCCGGCACGCCAACCGTAGGTCAGTGCATGGCTGGTGACGAACGCCATGTTGGGCCCGGGAACGATGAGCAACAGCAGGGCGGCGACAACGAACAAGTACAGATTGGCTGCATCGGGCATGGCATCACCTCATGGGTCGAGCCATGACAGTAGGCCAATGGTCGCGCGGGCGGTAGCAACAGTCAGGCTTGATCTGACAGCAACAGTCAGGTGCTCTTCATGCAGTTGGCTTTAGAGTCGTAACGCTGGCGCCTGTACTTTGACACTATCGCGATGAAGTACCGTTTGTCGCTACACTGCGGCCCTTGAATTACAGCAAGGAAGCGGTCGATGCGTTCACTGATCAAGAGTGTGTTGCTTTCCACGTGCCTGGCGGCCCCGGCCATGGCCGAACCTTTATCGTTTGCGGTCAATGATCGCAGTGGCCAGTACCTGGTCGAAGTGGTGTTCCCGGATCCGCCACAAGACCGGAAGCAACTGGCGCAAGCGTTCATGACCGTGCGCGACAACAAGACACGCGAGGTCCTGCAGCAATTGCAGACCCCGGCCGGCAACATGGCGGTAGATCGTAACGGCAAGGCCGACGCCTGGTTGCTCGGGCCCTTCAGCCTGTTGTACTTCGATGATTTCAACTTCGACGGTCGCCTGGACCTGGCGATTCGTAACGGCAGCGATCCGGTGGCCAGCTACAAGCCGAAGTTCGACGTCTATCTCCAGACACCAGCACCACAGAAAGCCCAATGGATTCTCAACCAGCCCCTGACGGACCTGGCGAGAGAGACCACCAGCGGAATGTTCTCCGTCAGCCCGCTGGACGGCATCCTGCTTTCGCAAGTCGACCGTGAATGTTGCTGGACGCGCACCACCCAATGGCAAATGCGCGGCGATGAGCTGGTGCGGCTGCATGCGTCCACCCAGGAAGAAGTCCAGCCGAGCGAGCCGGGCGAAAACTCCAGCATGCCCCGCGGCTATAGTCTGCGTACCACGGGCGAATGGAAGGACGGGCAATGGCATGAACAGCCCAGCCTGGAAGGACCGGTCTACGAGGATCCGCAGATGTTCAGCGGCACCCTCAACGCCAAGATTCCGGTCGATGTCTGGTATCAGGAACAGGGCGCGGTCATCATCGGCGAAGTGCGCTATACCCGCGGCGGCAGCGGCAAGCCGATCAAGCTGGTGGGCTCCCGGGACGACAGTGACGAGACGGCCATTACCCTTTACGAATACGCCGACGATGGTCGCCAGACCGGTATCTGGCGCCTCGCCCGGCAGCAAGTCGAACCCTACGACTACACCGGTACGTGGGTCAGTGGCGCCAATAGTGACGAAGGCGGATTGGCGGTCCGGTTGCACACTGCCGAGCGCGAACCGGACGCCGAGAAGATCGACGGCGTCGCCCGGGACCAACGCAGCGGTCACTACCAGATGCGCCAGGACGCCCTGGGGCGCGACGGCGACCTGGACTTGAAGATCCTGCCCGAGCGTGATGCCAACGGTAAGGAACTGGCTGAATTCACCGTGACCCTGAAAGGTATCGTCACCGAACATCACGTCGTGCCGATGGAGACCGATAACCTGATCATCGTGCGAGCGCCGCAAGCGCCCGAGAAAAACGGGCCGTACCACATCCAGCTGGTAAACAACTTCGCGGTGATCAACTACAACACCGCGCCGAACGCCCAGGACATGCTGACGGGGATGTACGTCAAGCAACCTTGAGAACGATCTTCTTGTAGAGTGGGGCGCCAGTCGCCCCCTGACATTGCAACCGCCGTCAGGCCATCCAGCTCTTCAAGCCCCACAAAATCCCCATCCCGACCCCCAGCGTGAGCAATGCACTGCGGGTTCGCCAAGCCACCAGGGCGGCGAGGAGCGCTGCTGGAATCTGCGGATTGTGCCAGTCGAACACTGCGGGCCTATCCTGGTAAACCACCGCTGGCAGCACCAGTGCGGCCAACACGCTCGCCGGCACATACAGCAGGGCCCGCCTGAGCAACGGCGGGATACGCAACACCCCGTAGAGTTCGATGAAAGACAGGCGGATCGCGAAGGTGCCTGCGCCGATCAACGCGAACAGGCCCCACTGGGCGAGCTCACTCATGATGCCTCCTGATCGATGTCGTTGTGGCGTGCAAGACGAGCGGTCTGCTGAAAGTGCTCGACGGTCAGTCCCGTGACAATCCCTCCCAGGGAGGCGGTCAGCATGCCCAGGTTGTAGGGCAAGTCGATGGCCAGCAGCGCCAGCGCACCTCCTGCCAGCGCCGCACAAAGGGTCGCTGCGTTACGGATGCTGGGGACCAGCAGCGCCAGGAACGACAGGGGGATAGCAAAGCTCAATGACCAGGATTCGGGAATCCGTGCCCCCAGCAGTATTCCCGCGAGCACCGATAGATTCCAGCCGATCCACAAGGTGACCGCTGCCCCGGCGTAATACGGAAAGGCGAATCGCCCCAGCTCGCCGGAACCCAGTTTCAGGCTGCAAAGTGCGAAAGCCTGGTCCGACAACATGTACGAAAGCGGCCAGGTCTTGCGGCGAGGCAGACGTTGCAGGTAAGGCGCCAGGGAGGCGCTGTACATCAGGAAGCGCAGGTTGATAACCAGTGCCGTGACCACCATCGTGATAGGCAGCGCAGCATTTTGCATCAATTGCAGGACGGCGATCTGCGCCGACCCGGAATAGAAAAACAGCGTCATGCCCATGATGGTCGTCGGTGACATTCCCATCTCGACAGCTGTGACGCCGGCAATCAAGCCGAAGGGAATGATCCCGGTGGCGAACGGCAGAACGCCGCGCGCACTGTCCATGAACGCATGGGTCGCGTTTCGATATGGCATTTGATTTCCTTGGCAGTTCCAGGCTGTTGTTGCGCTCGGCCTCAACAGCGACGCCAGGTCAAAATAATGCGCCCGCCCGGTGGGAACAACGCTAGATTTCTGGAATATTAGGCCTAGAAAAACTGAGGCTCATGCCATGCTCCTGGACTCACCGATCCGCCACACCTTGCAACTCAATGCGCTGCGCGCCTTCGAAGCATCGGCCCGGCTTGGCGGTTTCGCCCGGGCAGCCGATGAACTGAAGGTGACGCCTGGGGCCATCGCGGCACAGGTCAAGTTGCTGGAAAACCAGTATGGTGCGGCGTTGTTCGAGCGTCATGCCAAGGGAGTCAGGCTTACGGCGCTGGGCGAGAGCATGAAGGAGCAATTTATCGAGGCGTTCGATGCCGTAGAGGAGGCCGCCCGAACGCTGCGGCGGCTATCGGCACCGCAGCGAGTGCATATCGTCACTTCGCCGGCGCTGGCCGAGTTATGGATCGGGCCGCGCCTGCCACGTCTCACCGAGCTTTTGGCGCCGATCGAGATCTCGGTCACGGCGGTCGATGAACCACCCAACCTCAAACGCAGCCCATTCGACCTCTGCCTGTTCTACACCGCACAGTTGGAACGCGGGCAACGCATGCTCGCCGTTGAAGAGGTGCTACCGGTCTGCGTGCCTGCGCTGGCCGCGCAAATCAAACATCCGGGTGATCTGGCCAATGTCCGTTGCATCGCCGATGTGGTGTGGAACGACTGGGAGGTCTGGACGCGCTCGGCGATGCCCGGCGAGAAGTTCGTCGCCCGTGGCCCGGGTTTTTCGCTGTACTCCATTGCTGTACAGCAGGCCTTGCTGGCGGCTGGGGTATTGATTGGGCGTCGCAGCCTGGTCCAGCGCTACCTGGACACGGGCGAACTGGTTGCGCCTATCGATCAAGCGGTTCCGCTGGGCATGATCATCGCAGCCTGGCAGTCGCCCGGAGCCAGGGGCAACCGCGTGGTGGCGGCGGTGGAAGAAGCGTTGATGCAACTGGCGTAGTGCAGTGTTGCGATCCATATTGAGATTCGCCGCAACGCAGCGAACCTGGATCTTCCCACAACAAGGAGCAACACCATGAACCTGCATCGTTTCAAGCGCTACCCACTGACCTTCGGTCCTTCCCCCATCACGCCCTTGAATCGCCTCAGCGCTCACCTGGGCGGCAAGGTTCAGTTGTATGCCAAGCGTGAAGACTGCAACAGCGGCCTGGCCTTTGGCGGGAACAAGACGCGCAAGCTCGAGTACCTGATTCCCGAGGCCATCGACCAGGGTTGCGACACCCTGGTTTCCATCGGCGGTATCCAGTCGAACCAGACCCGCCAGGTCGCCGCCGTCGCCGCTCACCTGGGCATGAAATGCGTGCTGGTGCAGGAAAACTGGGTGAATTATTCCGACGCCGTGTACGACCGCGTGGGCAATATCCAAATGTCGCGCATCATGGGGGCCGATGTGCGCCTGGACGCCGCCGGATTCGACATCGGCATCCGTCCGAGCTGGGAAAAAGCCATGGCCGAGGTGGTGGAGCAGGGTGGAAAACCGTTTCCGATCCCCGCCGGTTGCTCCGAACATCCCTATGGCGGCCTGGGATTCGTCGGGTTTGCCGAGGAAGTGCGTCAGCAGGAACAGGCGCTGGGCTTTACGTTCGACTACATCGTGGTCTGCTCGGTGACCGGCAGCACCCAGGCCGGCATGGTGGTGGGTTTCGCCGCGGACGGAGGCTCGCGCCGGGTCATCGGCATCGATGCCTCGGCCACACCGCAGAAGACCAAGGCGCAGATCCTGCGCATCGCCCGGCACACCGCCGAACTGGTTGACCTGGGCCGCGAGATCACCGAAGAGGATGTCGTTCTTGATACACGTTTCGCGTATCCGGAATATGGCCTGCCCAATGAAGGCACATTGGAAGCCATCCGCCTGTGTGCCCGGCTCGAAGGGGTGCTGACGGATCCGGTGTACGAGGGCAAATCCATGCACGGGATGATCGAAAAGGTCCGCGCGGGTGAGTTCCCCGAAGGTTCCAGGGTCTTGTATGCCCACCTGGGCGGTGTGCCGGCGTTGAATGCCTATAGCTTCCTGTTCCGCAATGGCTGAACCGTCGCGTCCAAGGCAAAGGTGCGGCATTGCTTGACCTTGAACTGGACATCAGTTGATTCACGGTTGTGCCCCTTAAACGTTTAAGCCAGGGGCCAGCCTTTTCGAGGCGCAATGTCAATAAATCTAATGCGAATTATTTGTATTTACTTACAAAAGATAATCGTTATCATCCGCGCGATAAATCCATACAAAAGGTGTCCATGGTGGCTCGATCGCGCATTTTCCCAGTCTCTCTGTCGTTGCTGGGTGTCTTGGTTGTACCTGATCTACAAGCAGAAACGGAATCTGCCTTAACTCTACCGGCAACCGTTGTAGATGGTGAATACAACGAGCAGAGCTATGCGGCGACCGAGAGCCGGACGGCGATGAAGATCGATGCGCCGTTGCGGGACATCCCGCAGACCGTGAACGTGGTTCCCCAGAGCGTGATCAAGGACCAGGGGGCACAGTCGATGGAGGCGGTGCTCAAGAACGTTCCCGGCATCGGTCTCTCCAATGGTGACGGCCAGCGCGACCAGGTCACCATTCGCGGCTTCAGTGCCATCGGCGACATGTACGTCGACGGTATCCGTGACGATGCGCTGTACTTCCGCGACTTGTCCAACGTCGAGCGCGTGGAAGTGATCAAGGGCCCGGCCGCGGTGCTCTATGGTCGTGGCTCTTCGGGCGGCCTGATCAACAGCATCAGCAAGAAGCCCAATTTCGCTCCCGAGCAGGAAGTCGGTGTCAGCTTCGACAGCGAGGGCAAGCGGCGCACGCAGTTCGACGCCGGTTGGGCCGATGAGCAGCAAAAGGATAAGGCCTTCCGGGTGACTGGCGCCCTGGAGGACAGCGATACGTTCCGCGAGGACGGCTACATCGATCGCAAGGCGATTGCGCCTTCGGCCTACTTCAAGCTCTCCGATGACCTGGAGCTGAACCTCGGCGCGACCTACCTGTATGACAAGCGTCTGATCGACTTCGGCATTCCGGCGCGCGGCGATCGTCCGGTCAACGTTGACCGCGACAAACGCTTCGGGTCCGCCGATCCGGATGACGATTACACCCGCAGCGAGGTGTTCTCGTTCACCGCCGGTGTCGATTACCGGATCAACGATGACTTCAGCCTGAGCAACACCAGCCGCTACTACCACTACGACCTGGATCGCAACAACACCCTGGCGGATTCCAGCGCGACCCGCTTCGTCACCGCCCCGAATGGCGAACTGCTGATCAAGCTCAACCGCGGCAACGTGCAGCGCACCGAGGATGGCTGGTTCAACCAGACCGAGTTGAAGCAACAGGCCACACTCGCCGGGATGAACCACAGCCTGCTTTATGGCGTGGAGCTGGGACGCCAGGTCAAGGACCAATCGGTGTTCAGCCAGAGCAATGTCGCCCAGGTCCCGGTATATCGCGATGGTTTGGTCGACGTGCCGTTCCAGGCCAACCGACAGACCGCCAAGGGCACCAATACCCAGGACACCGCCGGTTTCTACGTGCAGGACCTTATCGAGTTGGCCCCGAAGTGGAAGGCGCTGGTGGGCGTGCGTTATGACGTGTTCGATCAGGAATATGCCGATGACCTGACCAACAATGAGCTGTCGCGCACCGACATGACCTGGAGCCCGCGCGTCGGCCTGGTCTACCAGCCGGACCAGATTCAGTCCTACTACGTTTCGGTGAGCCGTTCCTACCAGCCGTCTGCCGAGATGTTCGCCCTCAGCACGACGAACCAGGATCTGGAGCCCGAAGAAACCACCAACTTCGAGATCGGCGGCAAGTGGGACCTGCTCGATAACCGCCTGGCGTTGACCGCGGCGCTGTTCCGCCTGGAACGCACCAACATGAAAACCACCGACCCGGCCAACCCGAGCCAACTGGTGTTGTCAGGTGAGCAACGCACCGACGGCCTCGAGCTGACTGCCAGCGGACAGTTGAGCGACAAGTGGCAAGTCTATGCCGGCTACGCCTACCTGGATGCCGAGATCGTCAAGTCCAACAGCCGTACCAACGGCGTGGCCAACGAAGGCCAGACGCCGACCTTGACCCCGCGCCACAGCGCCAACCTGTGGCTGGTGCGCTCGCTGGACAACAACTGGCGCGTGGGCATGGGCGCAAACTATGTCGACGACCGCTACACCGCTTTGGACAACCGCGTGGTCATGCCGGCCTACACCACCGTGGACACGGCCTTGCTCTATAACCAGTCGAAGTGGGACATGGCGCTGCGCCTGCGTAACGTCTTCGACAAGGACTACTACGCCTCGGCCCATGGCTCGGTGGACCTGATCACGCCGGGTGCGCCACGGACGCTGGAGTTGAGCACCAACTATCGGTTCTGAATCGGAACCTGAGATTGGCGCCCGGTCGTGTGAAGCGGCCGGGCGCTTTTGTTTGTCGGCCTAGGCCATCTGGCTCATCAATTGACTCAGCGACCAGGCCGGTTCGTTCAGGTTCTGCTTGGCCCGGTGCACCAGGCCGATGTCGCGATGGAACGTGTGCGCCCCCAGATCGATGGCCCTGACCCCGGGAGGCCACTGGCGATAGCTGGCTGTCTGCGGAACCAGGGCTACCCCCACGGCATGGGCCACCAGGTTGACCAGTGCGTCGAGCTCGTCGAGTTCGCTTTTTTCCGTGGGGGAGAAATGCATCTGGCGAAGGAAGCGGTCGACTTGCCGACCGCCGAACGAGGAGCGGTCGTAGCGAATGAAGGGTTGCGTCGCCAGCAGCTCTGCCCAGTCATTGCCTTCAATCTGTTCTGGAACCAGCAAGCGATAGGGCTCACGCACCAGTGTGGTCCAGCGCAGGTCGCTTTGTAGGGAAAAGGGCGGGCGGATGATGGCCGCCATGTCGATCTCGCCAGAGTCGACCATGTTGACCAGCTCCATCGACAACCCCGGTATGACGCGCGTACGGCAATGGGGAAATTGCTGGTGAAAGACCGCCAGCACCTCGGGTAGCCATGCGCGTTGCACCGAAGCAATGGCACCGATGTTGACCAGCACGGTCGGCGGTAGATCGGGAGAGCGAGAGCCCAGATCTGCATAAAGGCGCAGGAGTTCCTGGGCTTGCAGGAGCACCTGCTGTCCACGGCGATTCAAAGTGGCCGTGCGCCCCGTCCGGTCGAACAGTTCAAACCCCAGTTCAGTCTCCAACCGATGCATTTGCGCGCTGACGGCCGCCTGGGTGAGGCCTATGCGGGCTCCGGCAGCGGCGAAAGTGCCCTCGCGGGCTACGGTGACGAGCGTCTTGAGCTCACGAATCATTCACAAATTTCCTTTGGACTCATCTCAAAATCATATTGTTTTTTTTATTCCGTCACGAACCATAGGATGACTTCAGCCAATAAAACAACATGATCCTGGAGATCCCCTGATGAGTCTTTCTCCTTTCCACCTGGCAATCCCTGTCTACGACCTGGCCGCCGCCCGCCGATTCTATGGTGAGGTGTTCGGCCTGGCGGAGGGGCGCTCCAGCACCCAATGGGTCGACTTCGACTTCTACGGTCACCAACTGGTGATTCATGAGCATCCGAAAACCGATTCCCAGGAAAACGTGCATAGCAACCCCGTCGACGGCCACGACGTGCCCGTCCCGCATTTCGGCGTTATCCTGGCGTGGCAGCAGTGGGAAGCCCTTGCCGAACGCCTGAAAACTTTCGGCGTCCAGTTTGTGATCGAACCCTACATCCGTTTCAAAGGCCAGGTAGGCGAGCAGGCCACCATGTTCCTGTTCGATCCTTGCGGCAATGCACTGGAGTTCAAGGCGTTCAAGGACATGAGTCAGCTGTTCGCCAAATAAGTGAAATGGCACAGCGCTGGTTGTGCCATTTCATTTTCAATGAGCTGGAAGCTCATGAATCGGCCTGGCAGGTGACGGGCAAATATCGAGCAAATGGCCGGTCTTGAGATAAATCATCGCGCCTTGGGCTCCGGCGAGGATTTCAAGGGCGTCGCCTTCGGGCTGGCGCATCCAGCTGCCTTGCTCGTAGGGCTGGTCCGCCACGTTCAGTTGACCGTGAAGCACCAACAGCTCTGCGCTGGTACGGTGGCTGGAGAACAGTGGTTCTCCAGGTGCCAGGCGTTGCAGGCAGACCTGTTCGTTGTCATTGGAGAACAGAGGGCAGGTTGCCCGGCCATCTTGCTGCCGCCAGGCGGACGGGGCGCGTGTATCGATACGCACTCGGTCTTTTTCTTCGAGCTTCATCTGCCAGAGCTTGACGAAGATCGTCGCGCCTTCATGACTGAACGGTTGTCCGTCAGTTGCGGCCCGCCATCACGCCGCCGTCCACGTCCCAGATTGCGCCCGTGACCCAACCGGCCTTGTCGGACAGCAGGAAGGCGACCACTTCGGCCACGTCTTGAGGGGTGCCGACGCGTCCGATGGGGTGAAAGTCATTGAAACCTTGCAGCGCGCCGTGTACTTCCGCCTTGGGAATGAAACCTTCATAAATAGGTGTCTGTACGACAGCAGGCGAAACGGCGTTGACGCGGATGTGTTTCGAGGCCAGTTCCATCGCCAGGTGCTGAGTCAACGAGTGCAGGCCGGCCTTGGCCATGGAGTACGCCGAAGATGGCGTGGCGGCGATGGCCTGCTTACCCCACATTGAACCGATGTTGACGATGGCGCCCGGGCGGTCGTTGGCAACCATGTTGGCCGCGACGGTCTGGGTGATGAAGAAGAACGCTTTGTTCAGCTTCATGTATTGGTCGTAGTCCGCGCCTTGGTGTTCCAGGAACGGTTTGGGGAAGAATACGCCAGCGGCGTTGACCAGCAGGTCGATGTCCGAATGCTGTTCGTCGAGGGTCCTGATCAGCTCGGCCAGGCCTTCTTCACGGGTCAGGTCAGCAGTCAGTGAGGTGACCGGGCCCAGGGCGGACAGTTCTTTGCGAGCCTCTTCGGTCTTCTCTGGACGGTTGCCAACGATCACAGCGCTGCCGCCTCCGGCGAGTACCATCCGGGCCGACTCCAGCCCCATTCCACTCGTGCCGCCGACGACCAACAGCTTCTTGCCTTTGAATTGATTGCTCATGGTGGGACCTCTCGGATCTTGATCAGCAGATAAACTTTTTCATTCAAGTCCGTATTGCCATACGTACTTGCTACACAGTCATTTGTCTGTGATGGAGCCTATTTTTGGAACTTCCCCTCCGCGCCACAAACGATATAAAGTGTCTTTAATGCAAAGAAAAAGTTTATCGATATGAAGATGCCTGTTCACCTCAATGCTCTGCGCGCCTTCGAGGCCAGCGCCCGTCACCAGAGCTTTTCCGCGGCAGCGGCTGAGCTCAACGTCACACCCGCCGCTGTCGGGCAACTTGTCCGCGCCTTGGAGGACTGGCTGGGAACACCACTTTTTCATCGGGCGTCCAGCGGTCGTGTTCGACTGCTGGCGACAGAGGCGGCCGAGCATGCGCTGCCGGATATCCGGGCCGGTTTCGACAGGCTTTCGCTGGGCCTGGAGCGGTTAAAGGAGGGGGCGACCGGTGGTGCTTTAACGGTGACGGTCAGCCCGGCGTTTGCCGCCAAATGGCTGCTGCCACGTATCGAAAGTTTCCACGCCGCCTGGCCGGACATGGACGTCAGGCTGGACACCAACCTCAGGGCCGTAGACTTCGTTGCCCAGCGCATCGACATCGGCGTGCGTTACGGGCCAGGCACCTGGCCGGGGCTGGTGGCGGAAAAACTGATGGATGAGGAAGTGTACCCGGTGTGCTCTCCCCATCTGCTGCGTGATGCTTCGCGCTTGCAAACGCCGAATGACCTGGCTGGAGAAACGCTTATCCATGATTTGTCGATGGACAGCCACACGGGCTTTCCCTCCTGGGAAGCCTGGTTGGAGAAAGCTGGCATCGCCGACGTCAGCACCACACGCGGGATGAAAATCAACAACTCCGCCGCAGTGTTGCAGGCGGCAATCGATGGGCATGGCGTCGCGCTGGCTCGTAGCGTCATGGTGCGTGACGACCTGGCTGCCGGTCGATTGGTGCGTTTGTTCACGCACATCAGGTTTGAGTCGGCGCTGGCCTATTACGTGGTATATCGCCCAGGTTGTGCCAGCCTGCCCAGGCTGAAAGCCTTTCGCGACTGGTTGTTTGACGTAGCCGCCTGCTAAGTGAGCGTACCGTTATCCTCGGGAAACATTTTCTTTTACGGTAAGAAACTTTATCTCGTTTGTAGAAGCAGATCCTCCTTCACAAAATCGGCCTCTGATGCTCAGCAACGGTGCAGGGGCGGGAAGGCTGGGAGGAAATTGAGCATGACAAGAAGCACCTACAAAGCGATGCAGGTCACCCGGCCGGGTGCGTTGGAACTGGTAGAGCGCGACACGCCAACGCCCGGGGATGGTGAGGTGCTGATTGAAATACAGGCCTGTGGCATCTGCGGGGCGGATGCCGGAGCTATTGAAGGACTGGAGGCGGGGTTGCAGTTTCCACGCACGCCGGGTCACGAAGTGGTCGGGCGGATCGTGGCGCTGGGTGCCGGTGTTCTAGGGCACTGGCGGGTCGGCCAGCGCGTTGGGGTAGGGCGCCTGGGAGGGCATTGCAATGCGTGTGAGCAGTGCCGTCGCGGACATTTCAACCTGTGCAGCGACCAACCGGTGATGGGCAGCTCCCAGGATGGCGGTTATGCGCAAATGATGATCGCCCGCGCCACCGGGCTGGTGGCGATTCCGGACGAGCTGAGCGCGGTGCAGGCGGCTCCACTGTTGTGCGCCGGCATCGCTACCTTCAATGCGTTGCGCAAGTCTGGCGCACAGGCGGGCGACCTGGTCGCGATCCAGGGCATCGGTGGTCTTGGGCACCTGGCCGTCCAGTACGCCTGGAGAATGGGTTTCAAGGTCGTCGCTGTCGGGCGCGGGGCCGATATTGCCAAGGACGTACTGGCGCTGGGGGCCTACCACTACATCGATACGCATGTGGAAGATCCGGTTGCCCGGCTCAAGGAAATGGGCGGGGCCCAGGTCATCCTGACCACCATCACCGACAGCGCCGCCGCATCCTCGCTCATGCCGGCCCTGGCGCCACAGGGGCGCTTGCTGATCGTCGGTGTGGGACGGCAACCGCTCTCGATCATGCCGGGGGCCTTGGTCGGGGGAGAGCGTAGCGTCCAGGGCGCCATCACCGGTACGCCCTTCGAGTCCGAGAGAACTCTGGATTTCAGCGTCATGACTGACGTTCGTGCGTTGATCGAGACCCGGCCCATGGAAGAAGCCTGGGACGCTTATCAGAAGGTCAAATCGGGCCAGGTGAAGTTTCGCATGGTGCTGACCATGAATGATTGAGCGATGTTGTGTCATTCAGAAGGACAATCAGCAAGTGTATGCCTGGCGCGAGGAGGGGGTAATGCTGCCCAGGACCTGCCCGACCACGCACAGGACACTGAAAAAACGCTCATCCCACACTGGTCCGCTTGGACTCATAAATAGGAGTTTTACGTCCGATGGCCTGCCTTGATCGTTACAGTCTGCCTCTTTCGACCTCTTGCGAAACCGCGGCCGAGCGTTACCGGACGGGGGTGGACCTGCTGCTCTCGCTTTGGCCGGGTGTGGCAGAAACCCTGGAAGAGGCGATCGCGGCCGATCCTGAGTTTGCCCTGGCCCACGCCGCCCGAGCCCGGTTTCATGCGGTGCGGGCCGAGGTCAGCCAGGCCAAGGCCAGAATCGCCAAGGCGGTCGAACTGGTACACGCCAACGGCACCGAGCGTGAGCGCAGCCACGTCCAGACGCTGGCGCTCGCGATCAATGGCCAGCCGGCCAAGGCACTTGCCAGCGCATTGCAGCATGCCGACCGCTGGCCCCTGGATATCGTCATCCTGTCCTTGCCGCTGGGTGCGTTCGGCCTGTTCGCTTTTTCCGGCATGGCCGACCACGACCAAGCGCGGGTCGACCTGTGTGAGCGGCATGCCCGGCACTTTCCCGAGGATGATTGGTGGTTCCTCAACTATCGGGGCTGGGCCCATGGCGAGAATGGCGACGTCGCGCTCGGCCGTGCGCTGACCCAACGCTCGCTGGAGCTGCGTCGCAACAATGTCAACGCCGTGCATGCCGTGGCCCATGTGCTGCACGAGTCCGGCGCCAACGACGAAGCGGCGGTGATCATTCGCGACTGGCTACCGGGTTATGACCGCAGCGGCACCCTGCATGGCCACATTGCCTGGCACGGCGCCCTGGCGGCACTTGAGCGTGGCGACACCGAAACGGCGCTGGGCATCTACGCCGAGCACGTGGCACCTTCTGTGTCGGGCGGGGTGCCAATCAACGTGGTCAGCGACAGTGCCTCGTTCCTCTGGCGGATGCAGGCGTATGGGCATGAGGTGCCAGCCGGCCTGTGGGACGAAGCGGCGCGCTATGCGTCCAACTATTTCCAGCAACCAGGCTTCCCCTTTGCCGATTTCCACATGGCCTTGCTGGCCGCTGCCACCGGCAATCAACTCGCCTTGGAGCAACGGGCCGATGCACTGACTGTACTGGTGCGCGATGGCCATTTGCGGGCGGGGCCCGTGGTTCCGGCGCTCTGTCATGCAGTCCAGGCTTTTGCCGATGGTCATTACGCCGACTGCGCTCGGATTCTCGAGCCGGTGGCCCACGAAGTCGTGCGCCTCGGCGGCAGTGGCGCCCAGCGCGAAATCGTGCAGGACACGTTGCTGGTTTCCCTGATGCGCGCGGGCGAGGCGGACAAGGCGAGGGCGCTGCTGGACCGGCGCCTGCACCGTCGACCATCGCCACGCGATAGCCAATGGCTGGAGGGCCTGGCCGCGAGCTGATTCGCCGCGCAGTGTACAAAGGGATGCTCCTGTGGGAGCGAGCAAGCTCGCGTCCATAGGGGGACCTTTCCAAACACGGGCAGCGTTACGCCAAAACCGGAACGTACAGCTCGGACTTGACGTTACTCATCGACACCAGCGTCTTGAATCGCTTGACGTTGTTGCTTTCAAAAAAGAGTTCACGGGTCAATTGCGTGTACTGCTCCATATTCTTCACCAGCATGATCAGCAAGAAATCGCACTCACCCGCGACGTAGTAACACTGCTGCACTTGAGGGCAGGCGAGGAAGGCGCGTTTCATCTCATCCAGCAGGTCAAGACGTTCGTTTTCAACCTCCACCTCGGTAATGACGGTCAAGGTGTAACCCAGGGCGACCGGGTCGACACGTGCGACCGTTCCCAGGATCACCCCTTCGCTGTTCATTTTCTTCAGGCGTCTGTTCACTGCGGCGGCGGAGAGGTTTACCCGTTCGCCGAGATTCTGTTGGGAGGTGGTGGCATCACGCTGAACAGCATCCAGCAAGGCGTAGTCGAAAGCGTCGAGATCCATGAAAACGTGCTCGTTAAGGCAACGGCGATGAAAACGCAATAGAAGTTCATCCATGACCTGAATATCAAGCTTTTCTTGCATTGCAAGTGAATAGAATTTCTCCGCAACGACATACCGCCACAGGAGAATCTGATGACTGATCTGCAACTCAACGGCTCCCTCATGCTTCAGCAGATACAGGCCCTCGGTCAGTTGGGGGCCGATGCCGAACACGGTGGGCGGACGCGGATCGCGTTGACCGACGCGGAAAAAGCTGGCCGTGATCTGCTGGTTGGCTGGATGCGCGAGCTCGGTCTGGATATCCAGATCGACCGGATCGGCAATATCTTCGGCACGCTTCGCGCTGCCAGCGACCAGGGTGACCAACAGCCCCTGATGATGGGCTCCCACATCGATACCGTGACCAATGCCGGCGCCCTGGACGGCTGCTACGGTGTGCTCGCCGGCTTGGCGGTTATCCGTGCTTTTCGTGATGTCGGCGAGTCACCGCAGCGTTCGATTACCGTCGGGGCCTTCACCAACGAGGAGGGCGTACGCTACCAGCCCGACATGATGGGTTCGCTGGTGTACGCCGGGGGACTGTCCGTTGCCCGGGCCCTCGACACCCTTGGAACCGACGGCACGCGTCTGGGTGATGAGCTCGAACGCATCGGCTACGCCGGCACCCAGGAGCCCGGATTCATGGTCCCCCATGAATACCTTGAGCTGCATATCGAGCAGGGGCCGATCCTTGAAGCCGAGGGCGCGTTGATTGGTGTCGTCGAAAACCTCCAGGGCATTTCCTGGCAGCAGGTTGAAGTGCAGGGCAACGCCAACCACGCCGGCACCACGCCCACCCATCTGCGTCATGATGCTGGCCTGGTTGCCAGTGCCATCGGGGTTGAGCTGCGTCGCATCGCGCTCGAGTCTGGAACGACGCTGGCCACCGTCGGCTGCATGAAGTTTGAGCCGAATGTCATCAACGTGATCCCGCGCAAAGCGACCTTCACCGTGGATCTGCGCGATCCCGACGAAACCAGACTGGCCGATGCGGAGTGCCGGCTTTCCGAGTACCTGGACAAGATCGCCGAAGAGAAGGGCGTCAGCATCGCGACTGAACGGCTGGTGCGTTTTGAACCGGTTGTGTTCAACGCGGGGTTGGCTGACGAGATCGAAGCCAGCGCAAAAGGCTTCGGCTTCAGCCACCGCCGGATGACCTCGGGTGCCGGGCACGATGCGCAGATGATCGCCCGCATCGCCCCGGCGGCGATGATCTTCGTTCCCAGCCGCGACGGCATCAGCCACAACCCACGCGAACATACCGACGACGATCAACTGATCAAGGGCGCACAGGTTCTGCTCGATGTTGTCACTCGGCGTCTCGGCGCTGCATAGCTCCCTCACCGTGACAGTTGCCGCCCGTACATTAATACCCCGCTCGATGGAATTCTTTATGTTGATCACCAACCCCAAAGCTACCCGCCAGCCGTACCCCGAAACGCTACGAAGGATCATGAGCGTCGACAAAGCCAACGAGAGCCGGCAATGGCTTTCCCGTTGGTCACGCTTGAACGCCGCGGCGACGCCCCTTTATGAGCTGCCCGATCTGGCCGCCCAACTCGGCGTGGCGCAGATTCTGCTCAAGGATGAGTCGAAGCGTTCGATCCTGGGCAGTTTCAAGGCGCTGGGTGCTCCCATTGCCCTGGTTCGCCTGATCCTGCGGACCTTCCCTGAGCAGGGTTTCTTGCCTCGCGATTTGCTGGAAGGCAAGCACGCTGGGGCGTTGGCGGACTTCACCGTGATCAGCGCCACCGATGGCAACCACGGTCGGGCCCTGGCTGCGGCGGCACAGAGCGTGGGTTGCCAATGCAACATCGTCTTGCACGCCAACGTCAGCGTTGAACGTGAGGTGGCGATCGCCGCCTATGGTGCGAAGATCGTGCGCATCACCGGCAATTACGACGAATCGGTCGAGGAGGCAGCGGCACTTGCTGCGGCCAATGACTGGATTGTCGTGTCCGACACCTCGTACGACGGCTACGAAGTCATTCCGCGGGATGTGATGCAAGGCTACGGCACCATCGCCGCTGAAAGCGTCGAAGCGCTAACGGCCGGCGAGGCGGGCAGTGCGCCGTTCACCCATGTGTTTTTGCAAGGCGGTGTCGGTGGCCTGGCCGCCGGGATCACGAGTTATCTATGGGAATACTACGGTGAGCAGCGGCCCATGTTCGTGATGGTCGAGCCGAAGCAGGCTGACTGCCTGTATCAAAGCGCAATCCTTGGCCGGGCGGCGAAAGCCACCGGCTCGGTCGACTCAGTCATGGCGGGTCTGGCCTGCGGTGAAACCTCACCGTTGGCCTGGCGTTTTCTTGAGGGCTGCGTCGACTTCTTCATGACCATCGAGGATGAGGCCGCCGTGATTGCCATGGGGCGCTTGGCGAAAGGAAGCACGCGCGACATTCCGCTGGTCGCAGGGGAGTCGGGCGTGGCCGGGCTTGCCGGGCTGATGCAGTTGTGCGCAACAAAAAGCGCCTTGGCGGACCTCGGCATCAATGCCGATTCCCGCATTCTGCTGATCAACACCGAAGGTGCCACGGCGCCTGCCGTGTATGCCGAACTGCTGGGTGAAACCGAGGCCTCGATCCTGCAGCGACAGCAAGCCTGGCTAAGCGCGTCCTGATGTTCATTTTGGCTGTGGTACTCATCAGAATGCCAAAAATTGCTTTTTCGACACCGTAAACCATTATTGAAGGAGCATGGGCGGCCATGGAAGGCCGGCGCCTTGCGCAAGCGATGGCGCTGGATCGGCCATCCTACGAACAGCGTTATGCCCTGATTGAAACTCAACCGGTACCCACAAGAACAATAGTCTCGGGAGAAGCTTCATGTTCAAGTCAGCCCTTCGATTCAGTCGCTGCATGTCCGTGGCGGCCACTGTGGCCGCGATCTCGTTTACCACGTCCGCCATGGCCCTGGACACCGTCAAGTTCATGGCCCCGGGGTCCGTAGGGGGCGGGTATGACCAGACCGCGCGGGTATTGGGCAAGGCCCTGGTCGAGGCCAACGCGGCCAAATCAGTCACGTTCGAGAACAAGGGCGGGGCGGGCGGGACGCTGGGGCTGGCACAATTCGCCAACAGCACCAAGGGCGATCCCAATGCGCTGCTCGTCGTCGGCGCGATCATGGTCACGGCCGAGGAACAGAACAAGCCGCAGATCACCATGAAGGATGTGACACCTATCGCCCGGTTGTTCACCGAATACAACGTGTTGGCGGTGCGCAAGGAGTCGCCTTACAAAAACCTGGATGACCTGCTGAAGGACTTCAAGGCCAACCCTTCCAGCGTCACGTTTGGCGGCGGCTCCAAGGGCTCGATCGACCACATCGGCATTGCCGAGCTGGCAGGCAAGATGGATGTACCGATCAACAAGGTCAATTACGTGGCCTTTGCCGGCGGCGGTGAAGTGGTGGCCCAGGCGTTGGGTGGCCAGATCAAAGTGATCACCGGTGGCTACGGCGAATTGGGTCAGTACATCAAGAACGGTCAGTTCCGCGTATTGGCCATCGGCGCGCCTGAACGCGTCCCCGGGATCGATGCGCCGACCCTCAAGGAAAGCGGTTTCGATGTGACCATCGGCAACTGGCGCGGAGTCTACGGCGCCGGCAATCTGACGGCCGAGCAACGCAAGCAAGTGACCGACGCGGTGCTGGCCGCCACCGAAAGCAAAGTCTGGCAAGACAATCTCAAGACCAACCTCTGGTCGCCAAGCGTCCTGACGGGCGATGAGTTTGGCAAGTTCGTCGATGAGGAGCATGCGCGCCTGCGCGCGATGCTGGTGAAGGTCGGGTTGCTTTGAGATGGCCCGGCCCGGCGGAGTCAAGCCAGCAGAGCTGGCGATCGGCGCAGGCCTGGTCGCCATCAGCCTGATCCTGGCCATCGGCGCGCTGCGTTTCCCTCCCGAGATGGGCTTCGTTGTCCTCGGGGCTCATGTCTATCCCTGTGCCGTCGCGCTGTTTCTTGGCGGGGTGGGGGTGTTGCTGAGCTACCAGGCGGTCACGGGTGGCTTTCGCGATGAAAAGAACGGTGAGGAGCGCGTCCTGCGCGGTGGGGTAGCGGGGGCCATGTGGGTCACCGCCGGCCTGATATTGATCGCCATGCTGATCAACGTCCTCGGTTTCGTCCTGGCGGCCGGGCTGCTGTTTGCCTGTTCGGCTCGGGGTTTTGGCAGTCGTCATCCGCTTCGCGACATCGCGATCGGCATGGCCCTCACGTTACCGATCTATTGGCTGTTCAACGCCGGGTTGGGTGTTTCCCTGCCGGCCCTGATCAATGCCTGGATCTGACTCGGGCTGAAGGAGAAGTGCAGTGGACGTTCTCTTGAGCTTGGCCTCGGGTTTTGCCTTGGCGCTGGATCCGATCAATTTGATGTGGGGTTTTATTGGCTGTCTGCTGGGCACCGCCATCGGCGTCTTACCGGGGATCGGCCCGGCGTTGACGGTGGCCCTGTTGCTGCCGCTCACCGCCAAGGTCGAGCCAACCGGTGCGCTGATCATGTTCGCCGGGATCTACTACGGCTCTCAATTCGGCGGCTCCACCACTTCCATCCTGCTCAATACCCCCGGCGAATCGTCATCCATGGTCACCGCCCTGGAAGGCAACCTGATGGCGCGCAACGGTCGGGCAGGGCCGGCGCTGGCCACGGCAGCGATTGGGTCATTCGTGGCCGGTACCATCGCCACCGTGCTGCTGACGCTGTTCGCCCCCCTCGTTGCCACGCTGGCACTGAAGTTCGGACCCGCGGAGTACTTCGCGATTCTGGTGTTGTCCTTCACCACTGTTTCCGCGGTGCTGGGCGCCTCCATGCTGCGCGGCTTCGCTTCTCTGGGAATCGGCCTGGCCATCGGCTTGATCGGCCTGGACTCGACCTCGGGCATCGCACGCTACACCTTCGGCGTGCCGGAAATGGTCGATGGTATTGAAGTCGTACTGGTGGCGGTCGGGCTGTTTGCAGTCGGGGAGGCCCTGTACAGCCTGCTGTATGAAAGAGTCGAGACAACCGGACGACATAGGATGACGTCGTTATGGATGACGCGCGCGGACTGGAAACGCTCGGTGCCGGCCTGGATCCGCGGCACGATGATCGGTTTTCCCTTCGGCTCGATTCCTGCCGGCGGTGCGGAGATTCCAACCTTCCTGTCTTATTCGGCGGAGCGAAAGTTGAGCAAGCACCCGGAGGAATTTGCCGCGAGCAAAGGCAAGGGCGCGATCGAGGGCGTGGCGGGGCCTGAGGCCGCCAACAACGCAAGCGCAACCGGTTCCCTGGTGCCGCTGCTGACCCTGGGCATCCCAACCTCCGCCACGGCGGCGATCCTGTTGGCCGCTTTCCAGAACTACAACCTGCAACCCGGGCCGCTGCTGTTCCAGACCTCGGGCGAGCTGGTCTGGACGTTGGTCGCGTCGTTGTACATCGGCAACCTGATATTGCTGGTCCTCAACCTCCCGCTGGTGGGGTTGTGGGTCAAACTGCTGCAGATTCCCCGGCCATACCTCAATGCTGGCATCCTGGTGTTCGCCACCATCGGCGTATACGGCATGCGCCATTCCTCCTTCGACCTGATCCTGATGTTGGTGATCGGCTGGGGCGGGGCGCTGATGCGGCGCTTCGACTTTCCCGTCGCCCCGATTATCGTCGGCATGTTGCTCGGGCCGATGGCGGAAAAACAACTGCGCAATGCGTTGTCCATCAGCCAGGGCGACTGGACGGTATTCCTGACCCAACCTATCTCGGCCTTTTTCCTGGCGATGACATTGTTGGTGCTGCTGGTGCCGCACTTGCTGCATGTGCGGGGGATTCGTTTGCAGGAGGATGATTGACCATTCGTGCCTTGGCCACCGGGCATCGCCTTGAAATGGGATGGTACTTTTGTACCAGGAAATTCGGGGATATCTGCGGCAACGTGGACATGAAGTATGCCCGGTTGGTTACTATTTTTTTGCCTTTCCGAGCGCTAAACTCGACCGGAACCATTCGCAGACGTAGCTGTATCTGCCCAGTTCGCTGCGGAGAAGGAAAACCGGAGTATGCAAACCCCATCGTTTACGCAACGTCCTGCGTCGCGTTCTTCATCTCTCCTGAAGTTTTTGGTGGTCGTAGCCATTTCGCTGAACTTGTTGGGTCTCTGCGCACAAGCCGATGACGGCAAGACAACGCTTCGTTATTTTCCCTCGGGTCCCATCTATGAGTATCGTTGGCAACTCCTCGAGTTGGCGCTTGCGCATACGCGGGCTAGCGACGGCCCTGTCCGTCTGGTGCCGTATACGGAAGAGGTCAGTCAGAATCGTGGCATGGAGTTGCTGCAAGCAGGGCAGATCAATGTAATCGCCCTGGGGACCAACGCCGAGCGCGAGTCCCACATGCTGCCGATCAAGATCGATATCCTGCGGGGGCTTGTCGGCTTTCGCCTGCTGGTGATTCGCGCTGCCGACCAGGCTCGCATCGCACAGATGGATGAGCAGGCGCTACGCAAACAATTGACCTTCGGCCTCAACAGTCAGTGGGCCGATGTGCCAATCATGCAGGCCGGTGGGTTTACGGTGGTCACCGCGACCAACTATGAAAATCTTTTTGGCATGCTTGCCGGAGAACGCTTCGATGCCTTCCCGCGCGGATTGAATGAAGCGGCTCGTGAACTCGAAGAGCGCAAGGATAGCTATCCTCAACTGGTCGTTGAGAAAAGCAAGGCGCTGTTCTTTCCTTACCCCGTGTACTTCTGGGTCAACAAGAACGACACGGCACTGGCGCAACGCATTGAACGTGGGCTCAATCTTTCCTTGGCGGATGGATCCTTCCGCAAGCTCTTTGAGACTTACCACGCAAACGAGATCGCGGCGCTTGCCAAGGAGCATCGACAGGTCATTCGTCTTCCCAACCCTGTCCTGCCTGAAAAAACACCAGAGCCGGATACCCACTGGTGGTGGAAATAAGATGCCAATGACTGGGTGGGAGTAACCAGGATGTTTTCCTCTCAGACGCTTTTCAGGCGACTGCTCTACACCATGTTCCCGTGGTATCTGCTGATTGCGGTCAGCATGACGGGGGTGCAGTTGAGCATCCAGTATTTCAGTGTCAGCCAGGATATCAGTGATGACCTGGCCTCCCTGGGCAGGACCATCGGCCCCAGCGTCACCAACGCCGTGTGGGAGCTGGATAAAACGCAACTCATGAACATCGTCACCGCCGTTCGCCAGAACGCCATTGTCACCGGTGTCCAGGTGGCGTCTGCCGACGGAGATATTCTGGCGGTCTCCGGCAATGTTCCAGGCGTGATGAAAGAAGGGGAGAGTCTCTTTCCCGCTAGCTTCCGCCAGGCAGAACTACCGCTCACGTCTCCTTCGCAGAAAGGCGAGCATAACGTGATCGGCGTCCTCAAAATGTATTCGGATCGAGGCGTGCTATGGGACCGTACCAAATACGCCAGCCTGTTCATCCTGCTCAATTCGATAGTCATTACTTCTGCGCTGTGGTTGATCATTCTCTGGGCCATTCGTTATCGACTGTCCAACGCCGTTACGCGAGTCTCCCTGGCCGTGGCGAACTGGCGTTTCGGGCCGGATAATGCCCCCGTGGAGAAAGTCGAATACCCCTACAGCGACGAGCTGGGCGAACTGGTCAATGCCTTTAACGAGAGCCGCAGTCGTCTCTTCGATTCGTTGCAGGCGCTCAACCAGTTGAATCACAACCTTGAAGACCTCGTTGCCGAGCGGACCGAAGAGCTGGTTCTTGCCAAGGAAGAAGCGGAGCGACTGACCCAGGTCAAGAGTGATTTCCTGGCGAACATGAGCCACGAGATCCGTACCCCCATGAATGCCATTCTCGGCATGCTCTATCTTGTCTTGAAAAAGGACTTGCCGCCGGCCCTGCGTATCCAACTGGGCAAGGTGCAAACCGCTGCTCACTCACTCTTGGGTGTGATCAACGACATTCTCGATTTTTCCAAAGTCGAGTCGGGCAAGTTGAAGCTCGAACAGATCGAGTTCGGCCTGGATTCGGTGCTAGAGCAACTGACGGATGCCATTGCGTTCCAGGCCGAAGAGAAAGGTATCGAGTTTCTTATTCGCCATGACCCCACCATTCCCGCGCGGTTGATAGGCGATCCATTGCGTCTGGGGCAGATCCTTCTCAACTTGTGCGGGAACGCCGTTAAGTTCACGGATAAAGGCGAGGTGGAGTTGGCTTTCCGCAGCCTGAGCATTCGTGACGACACGTTGCACATGCAGATCAGCGTGCGTGACACGGGCATTGGCATGAGCCCCGAGACGCAAGCGCATCTCTTCGAAAAGTTTACCCAAGGCGACTCATCCACGACCCGCCGATTTGGTGGAACCGGTCTCGGACTGGCCATCAGCAAGAGCCTGACGGAGCTGATGGGAGGACGCATCTGGATTGAAGATTCGCAACCTGGCAAAGGCAGCACGATCAGTTTCACCGTGCAGTTGCCCAGCGCACGCCAGGCGCAGGTCCGCCAACGAGAACTGGTCGACCAGACAGGACCGTTGCTCAAGGGCATCCGCGTCTTGCTCGTGGATGACAATGCCGTGTCTCGCGAGATTCTGGCCGAGATGCTGCGCTTCTTCCAACTGGATGTCGTCACGGTTGCCAATGGCCCGGCGGCCCTTGTCGAGCTGCAAAACGCCAGCGCCGCGCCCTACGACCTGGTCCTGATGGACTGGCGCATGCCCGGCATGAATGGCGATGAAACCACCCAGCGCATCCGCCGCGATCTGCGTTTACCTCATCCTCCCAAGGTAATCATGATCACTGCCTACGGCCGCGAAGACGTCTTGCGCCTGGCCGAGCAGGCCGGTGTGGAAGGTTTCCTGATCAAACCGGTTTCACCTTCTGTGCTGCTCGATGCCATTCTTTCCGTCCTCGGACGGGGCCGTATTCTCGGAGTGGATGCGCCAAGTAGACCCGCGGTGCTCAATGCTGCGAACAGCGGACAAATGGCGGGGGCGTACATCCTGCTGGTCGAAGATAACGATATCAATCGCGAGTTCGCCACCGAATTGCTGCGCAGCGAAGGCATGGAAGTGGAGGAGGCCGTGAATGGGCAGGATGCCCTCGACAAGGTTCAAGGCAATGATTATGACGCGGTCTTGATGGACATCCAGATGCCCGTGATGGACGGGCTGGAGTCCACCCGCCGCATTCGGGCGCTGGCTGATCATGGGGGAGGAGAGCGCTTTGGCGCACTTCCGATCATCGCCATGACCGCGTTGGCAATGACCCAGGATATCCAGGCCAGCCATGCCGCGGGAATGAACGATCACATCACCAAGCCGATTGCGCCGGATCGGCTGATGACGGTTCTGTCAAAGTGGGTACAGTTACCCAGCCGGCGCAGCGCCGAGCGGCCTTCGGAGCCGGATGTCGAGACATCGCCGGTGCAGGGCCTGCCTGCCGATCTGCAGCCAATGACCCACATCAACGCACGAGACGGGCTACGTCGTATCGGCGGAAAAGCCGATGCCTATCGAAAACAGCTCAGGCGATTCCGCCAGCACTATGCTGATGCGGTAGGAAAACTGCGGGACTTTGTGACCAGCGGCGACCAGCACGGCGCGGAGAGTTTCTGTCATTCACTCAGGGGCGTCACCGGCAATATCGGCGCCCAGGGCCTGTATGACATCGTCACGATCATCGACGACCAGCTCAAGCACGACATCACCCCAGATGCTTGCATCCTGGATGAAGCCGAGAGCCTCCTGCAGCAGGTGCTGCGGGAGATCGACGGAATCGCCAAGGATGAAGGCCTCCCTCAGTCGGATGTCGCCGAACCTTTTTCGTCGCCGTTGCTGCACACGTTACTGAGCCAGCTTGCGCAAGCCCTGGAATCGGATCTTGGTGCAGCCGAACCGATACTCGCACGACTGCTCATGGGAACTCGCGGAACCCGGATAGAGCAGGAAGTATCCGCGATTGCCGCCTTGATCGATGATTTTGAGATTGACGCAGCACATTCCCGATTACAGCACCTGAATATGATCGATCCGGATACGTCACCATGACCGAACTTGCTCCCAACAACAAACGTGCGCGCATTCTGATCGTCGATGATGTTCACGAAAACCTGCATGCCTTGATGGGAATGCTGCGCGACGATTTCTCCCTGTGCGCCGCCACCAGCGGTGAAAAAGCGCTTGAACTGGCTAACCGTCAGCCACAGCCAGACCTGATCCTGCTGGACATCAAGATGCCCGGCATGGACGGCTACTCCGTTCTTTCAACACTCAAGCTTGATCCTTGCACCACGAATATTCCGGTGATTTTCGTGACAGCCCTGGCTGATGCCATGGATGAGGCGCGTGGCCTCGCAATGGGCGTCGCCGACTACATCACCAAGCCGTTCAGCCCTGATTTGCTCAAGGCCCGTATCCACAATCAGCTTGAGCTCAGGCGTCTTCGCCAGAACCCCATCCGTTTCGATATTGCCGCGAACACAGACCCGGCCAATCGCCCGACGCTCCTGGTTGTCGATGACATCCCGGAAAACATCCACGAACTGCTCGAAGCGCTCAAGGACGACTACCGCATCATGGTCGCACGCACCGGCGCGCAAGCACTGGATGCCGTTCAGGGCGGCACGCCGCCAGACCTCGTCTTGCTGGATATCGTGATGCCGCGCATGGACGGCTACGAAGTCTGCAAGCGCATCAAGGCCACTCCGGCCGGCAGTCGCATCCCGATCATTTTTGTCACCGTCATCAATGCCACGGCGGAGAAAGTCAAAGGCTTTGAGATCGGCGCCGCTGACTACATCACCAAACCCTTCGACATAGACGAGGTGCGGGCGCGTATTCGTACCCATCTGGAACTGACCAGACTGCATCGATTCCTGGAGGACCTGGTGGCGCAACGCAGCGCATTGCTGCAACTGACTGAAGACAAATATCGCATTCTTGCCCACCGTGACCCTTTGACTGGCTTGCCTAACCGCGTGCTCTTCGCCGAATTGCTGGATCACGCGATCCTGCATGCCGAACGCGATCAGTCGCAATTTTCCTTGCTCAACATAGACCTCGATAACTTCGCGACGATCAATGAAAGCCTGGGCCACAAGCTCGGTGACCAGTTGCTGACCCAAGTTGCGCAGCGGTTGCAAAGCTTGTTGCCCGAAAGCGATAGCATTGCGCGCATTGGCGGGGATGAATTCAACATTATCCTGGAGCACGTCGACGTTCCGGTGGACCTGATGTCCCAGCGCATCATCAATGCGTTGTCAGAACCCTTCATTTTGGGCAAGCAGAACGTCTACATCGGCGCCAGCATCGGAATTACGCTCTATCCCGAGGATGGAACGGACTCAGAAACCCTGCTCAGCAACGTTGACGCGGCACTCCATCGAGCCAAAGAGCAGGGCAGAGGAGGCCTGTGCTTTTTCTCACCAGAGATGACCGACCACGCCAAGCGACGCTTGAAACTCGAAGCCGAATTGCGCAATGCCCTTGAACAGGGAGAGCTGCGGGTCTACTACCAGCCTCAGGTTGATCTAGACACAGGAAATGTTGGCGGCCTCGAAGCACTGGTCCGCTGGCAACATCCCGAACGCGGGATGATCTCTCCGGCTGAATTCATTCCCCTTGCCGAGGAAAGCGGGCTGGTCATTCAACTCGGTGACTGGGTGTTGCGCGAGGTCTGCCAGCAAATCAAGACGTGGTCGGAAGCCGGTCTGGCGCCGCGTCAGACAGCGGTGAACATCTCCGCTGTCCAGCTAAGCGCAGGGAGCCTGGTAGAGTCCGTCAAAACCACCCTGGCGCAAACCGGCATCAACCCCGGCCAGCTTGAGCTGGAAATTACCGAAAGCTATGTGATGGTCGACCGGGATCAGTCATTCAAGTCCCTGACCGAACTCAAGGCCCTCGGCGTCCGCCTGTCCATCGATGATTTCGGCACGGGTTACTCGTCGCTGGGCTATCTGCAGCAGTTGAAAGTACACCGGCTCAAGATCGACCTCTCGTTCGTCCGCGATATGACAACCAACTCGGGCAATGCCTCCATCGTCAAGGCGATTATCGCGCTTGGGCACAGTCTCGGCCTTGAAGTAGTCGCGGAAGGCGTCGAAACCCCGGGCCAGGCGCGCTATCTACGATCCATGCACTGTGATCTGATCCAAGGCTATCTGATCAGTCATCCCATGCCTGTCGAAGACACTCAGCACTTTCTATCTTCCTATCAGTCAGCGCATGTTGCACTTGAGGATGAAACCTCATCCACCTTGTTGCTGCTGGACGATGACCCGGACATTCTGTTCTCGCTCAAGCGCCTGTTGCGACACGAGAACTACAACATCCTCACTGCGACGACTACGCTGGAAGCATTCACGCTTCTGGCGGAGCATCAGGTCGGCGTGATCATTGTTGACCAATGCATGCCTGGCATGAGCGGCACCGAGTTACTCGCCTGTATTCGAACCATGCATCCCAATACGGTTCGGATGGTCCTCTCGGGCTCTGCCGCCGTGGATAACGTGACCGAGGCAATCAATCGCGGCGAGATCTACCGCTTTCTGACCAAGCCCTGGCAAGAAGCAGAGTTGATCGAGACTGTGCGCGAGTCTTTTCGGCATTACCGAACATTGACTGAGGTGAAACGCTAGGACCTGGCATTGACCGTCGTAGCGGACAGAGGCTGCACAGCGAAAAAGCCTGCACAGGGCGTCAACTGAGCTGATCCATAGGTTCGCATAATGTATATTATGTTAAACCAGATGCTATGTCAGAAATGTTCATGAGCCTCGTAAGGCACTGATTCGACAAACCCGCTTCTGACGTCCACTCTCTCAACGGGCCATGTCTTTCGTGTTCATAGCGAGTCATTGCATGAGGTGGCTGCCAATGAAGCTGATTCAGTGTCGTTTCTCGTCCGGTCAGCGCGTGCCACTGCTTGTACAAGATGGTCTAGCAGCGCCATTGCCCAAGCTAGTCCCGTTCATCTACGTCCAGCTCAAGCTCGGGCACCGCGCATACAACACTGCCGCAGCGCACCTGCGTGCGATCCAAGCTTTCTACACCTATGCCAAAAGCCGGGAGCTGGATATCGATGAGGCCATCTTGGCCTGTCACTTTGAAGCGATTCTGGCTCTACTGGACGGTTACGCCCTTTGGCTCCAAAGCGGCCGTCAGGCCGATAATCTGGTCGCCCGAATAGGCACAGCTGCAATGGCATCTTTTCCACAGATCGATCCGCGCACCCGTGACCAGCACCTGCGGCTGTTGAAGCAGTACCTGTCCTGGTGCGTCACCCGATACATCCCGCGCGCTCGTCAGAACTCAACCACTCTGGCTAACATCGAGGTGGCATTTGCAGATGTCGCCGACGTCATTGAACGACGTTTTGAGAGCCATATCATCAATGTTCGTCCCGACCACATTCGTTACCGCAGCCTGACAGATACCCAACTCCAGATCATCCGCACACTGATTCGCCCAGGCGCTGCGGAGAATCCGTTTCCGGAACGATTGCAGTTGCGCAATTGGCTAATGATTGAATTGTTTCTGGAAACCGGTATCCGCCGCGGAGAGCTTCTGAAGCTCTACACCACGGATATCAACCAAGGTTCTCAGCATGCCTATGTCAGCATCAATGACCGCGAACATGACCCAGACGACCCGCGTACTGAAGAGCCTGCGCTGAAAACACACGGACGAACCGTAGGTATCTCCGCGCAGTTGTATGAGGTCTACGAGCACTATATCCAGAGCGAACGGCGCCCTCTGCGTAACGGCAAACCGATGAAATTGCTGTACCGCTATCTGTTCATCTCTGACAGAGGCCGCCCGCTGTCGATTCGCGCATTGTCGAATGTCCTTGACCGGCTGTTTCTGACCATTGAACTGGCTCATCCCGGGTTGTTGCCTAGTCTTTCTGCGCATGACTTTCGCCACACCTTCGCCGACCGTTTCTTAGCTTACCTGATCGAGCAACGTGGGCACGATCTGGAGCGCGCCACGGACGAACTCCGACGAGTCTGCGGTTGGTCTGACACTTCGGCGATGCCGCGCCGTTATGCGAGTCGTTATCTCGCCGAGTCGGCCAACCGCCATAACGCGCAGCGTGCCTCGGCAGCCTGGAGCCGACTTGAGAGTTAAGGAGGTTCGTCGTGACCAAATCAGCCGATCAAGAACTCGCTTCACCCTCCTCCCCTTTTCCTGCCTACGTGTTCGAGGGTCCGGCTCAGGTTGCGATTCGAACTCGCACCAATGATCAGCCAAAGTACGTCGATACCCGTTTGCCGATATGGACCTGGTACGACGGTGGGCTCGCAATGACAATCGATTGGGCTGCGCTCCATCTGAATCCCGACATCATGCAAATTGCCAAAGCGTTCGTTGCATATGCACTCGAAAAGTACGCACCGGTAACGGCATTTAAAGCATCCGGAGTGTTTGAACGGCTAGCTGAAAGCGAGATCTCATCCAAATTTCCTTGGACAAGGCAAGAAGTGGTCACGATAGTAAGCACATGGACAAAATCTCGCGAAAGTATCATCTTTTTTAGAACTTTCTATCGATGGGCCCTTGGTCGAGGAATATTGGGCTTCGACAAAGAAACATATCTCGCACTTAAAGAAATAAAGACAAACCGCGTTGATCCGTACGAACGTATATTCTTATCCCAGTCCGGCCTAGCCCTTGATGAAGAGATTCGACTCCTTAAGCGCATTGAACGAGAGCTTTCATCTGATTCTTGGGAGGAATTCCAGTTTAATATAATTCTTCACTTAGGATTCGAGCTCGCGCCGAGGTCGATTCAATTTCATTCACTAGACATTACGGATTTTGAGTTCATTGAAAGCGCTGATCATGAGAAGTACTACACCCTATGGCTACCCATGGCTAAAAAGGTCGGCCAGCGCAGACCTGAGCGACGTCCTCGTAAAATAACCACCCGCCTGGGTGAGAAAATCTCACGACACGTTGCAGAAGTGCAACGACGCTTTGGTAGCGACTGCGAACCATTATTTGTCAGCCGTCGTGGAAAGCGCCTTTCGGTTCAAAAAATCGGTTTAGGTCTCAAACATGAGCTTCTTGAAGCTGGGGTAGAAAAGCCGAACCAGGTGAGCATGTTGCTGCGTCATCATCTCGGACAAGGTTTGGCGGATCAGGGAACTCCGGCAGACATGATTGCTGATCTACTCGGCCACAACAGCACCGTTGCAGCGCGTGCTTATGTGACGGCAACGCCCAATATTGCCAGGATCAAAGAGAAAGCGCTCGGTAAGAGCCCCTCCTATCAGCGCATAATGCGGAGTTTGTTAACCGGGGAAGTCGTTCAACGCAGAGATACGGCTCCCGAAAGAGCGATCCGCGGCGTCATCGATACGCAATACATCGGGGATATAGGTGCTTGCGCCCTCCCTGTCCACACTCACTGCCCCTACAATCCCGTCTATGCCTGCTACACCTGCAAGAAATTTCACCCCTTTGCTGACGGCCGTCATGAGCAAGTAAGAGAGGCGCTGCAACGAGAAGCTCAGCGGTTCATTGATATGGCAGAACAATCCGGAGATATCATTCACAACCGGCCCCTCGCCCAGCATCAGACAACCATCCTGGCGGTAAGCGCTACGATCGAGCGCTGCCGGCAGCACACAGAGGATGCCGCAGATGGCGCCATCTAGGGCAAGGCAAGGCCTCGAAAGCTTTATTACACAGGAGCAGGCAATTTTCCGGTCATTACCGATTTTGACACCATGGTCGGAACCATTGTGGGGTGTCGGAAATTGGCTACCGCAAAGGGATCCTGCCAAACATACATTGACTTTCGAGACCCACCGACAATCCCTTGAGAAGACAGGTTATCCTGCTCCGAACAAAGGGCCACTCCCCTTCGAATTCCAAGAATTTAGCAAGGCCCTGATTGTTTACCTGCAACGCACCCGAAATCTTAAATTTTCGATGGTTGTTGCATACAACATTGCCGTCCGCCGACTCTATAACCCGTTATTTGAGCGCGGCGTATTTGACCCCACACTATTAACACGGAGCGATTTCGACCGTGTTGTAGATTTTCTCCGCGAGAGTGGCTACAAGAATTTTTATGACGCAATTTCTCATCTACAAGTAATCGCGGATACGATTGATAATCTGCAGCTAACCGAGCTAGCTATCCATTTTGAACACGATGCGAAACCAGAGAAACGCCGCCACGATTATATTTCATTGCATGATCCCGATCGTGCGGTAAAACAGCGAGAATCTAATGACCGGTTACCTTCTCGTGAGGCGATGGAAGCGTATGCCCTATGCTCGAATAACCCCTTCAGTGAGGGCGAGGAAATCTTGCTGCGTGTGATCGACTTATTGATCGCAACAGGACAGCGGGGCAATGAGGTTGCTGTCATACCCTTTGACTGCTGGGTTGAAAGAAGTATCAAAGATGCTGAAGGAAATATTGTAGTTGACGCCCACGACAAGCCTATTCTTGAGTGCGGAATAAGATATTTTGCTGAAAAGCAATTTCAATCCCGGGTGCATTGGCTAGCAGAGAGCGACATCCCCTTAGCGAAGCGTGCAATTGAGAAACTAAAAGCACTGACATTAGAGCAGAGGGAAATTGCGGCTTGGCAAGAGAATAATCCAGGCCGCATATGGCAACACGCGCCGGAAGAAATTTTAACGGACGATCAGGTCATGGAGTGGCTGGGTTTTAGCAACGAACAAGAATATGGAAGAAATCTTTATCTATATTTATCCCGTAATGGAATCTTCCCGTATGATGGTGTGTCCTCTCCTCGAAGCGGGAGAATAAAACGGCATCGATACTTGGCAGGTGAAATTGAACGGCTTATTGCTCCTAAACTTAAGGGGCACGTGGTGCTTACAGAATACAACGCAGGCAAAATTCGCACTGTGCTCAAGACCAGCGAAACACTTGCTATCGCTTTCGATGGTCAGTTTCGTTTCGGCAAACGCAATGAAAATGTATTCCGAGCCGTTCCGCGGCGTGTCACCCTTGTCGATATCAATCGGGCCCTGGGAGCTGACCCCAAGTATCCGTCGATCTTTGAGCGGCGCTCATTGGTTGAAGCAGATGGTTCGCTAATTCGTTTGACCAGTCACCAACCACGCCACTGGCGAAACACCATCTATCACCTGACGGGCATGAGCGACGCCCAACAGGCTCTAGCACTAGGCCGGAAGCGTTTGGAGCAAAATAAGTATTATCAGCATACAACTGTTGAAGAGGACACCGCGGCTCATCAGGAATTCTTAACGTTCAACAGTTATCGTGATCGCATTGACTTTCTTCATACAGAAATCAGAAAGGGCACGATCCAAGGGGCACTAACCGACAGCTATCATGCACTATTGCAGAGTAAAGGCATGAGTACAGCTGAAACATTTCTCACTGTTCACGCCACGGCGCTACATGTCACTCCGTTTGGCGGTTGTGTCCATGATTTTTCACAGGCGCCCTGCCCTAAGCATCTGCAATGCTGGAATGACTGTTCGCACCTACACCTGCTGGGTACATCATCAGAAAAGAAGAACCTCCAAGAACAAGCGGATAGGCTGGCGGAATCCATCATCATTATGCGCGACGCCGGCAGCGGTGAGGCTGGTAGTGACGTCTGGTTGGAGGATCAGGAGCATAAGCTTAGAAATTTGCAGAAAGCACTTGCAAGTGATGTCGGGAAGGGAGCGCGCCAGGTGTTTCCTTCAGGCCGCCCTATCACTGCTACCAAGGAGACTCAGCGGCGAAGCTCAGTTTCAGAGGAATAGAGACTTATGGCTAAACAGAAATTATTGAGAGGGGCTGCTCTGGATGAGGCTATTGATGCCCTCCTCGCCGAAATGATCAGTTTGGGGCTTGAATCTGCACCTATATCACGCTCCGAGGTACAAAAACGCTTGGGTTTGACGAGTCGTGCAACCTTGGTAGGTAAGCGGGGTGAGAACATAGACCGAGCTAGAGTTGCACAACTAAAGGAAAGTGGCAAAGATCCTGACCGAGAACGCCGCCGCAGGACTTTTGAAGAGAAGATAAAGTACCTGCAGTCTGAGAATGCTAGCTTGATCAAACAGCGTGATCAACTTTTTGAGGCTTTATGTTTGATTTCTAATCGCTGCCTGGTGAGGGGATTAGATGTAGAGGACGTTCTCGCTCCGCTGCGTAAACGCTCAACCGATAGTCCGTGAAAGATAGTACAAAGAGACGTTCCGAAAGCACTAATGGACGCAGGTCGAGCTATTCAGAGTAACCAGTTTTCTTCCCTGTTGTTGCTGCAAAGTGTCGAGTTTGGTATTCGAGCAGGCTTTTCATCTGCATAGTTATGTCGCCCTGAAGCCCCCACTCAAACGCTTTCTTATCTAGCCTGTGCTCTCTAAAAAGCTGCTCGGATTTTTTTGATGGCGGATTTATTTTTAGTCGCGCCTCCTGCAGCTTAACTATATTTTTCAGTAACTTTGCCTTATTGCGATTCAAGCATGGAAAACTGATCATCCTATCCACAAGATATATGGCTCTTCTGGCCTGCAAGGGACTTAAAAACTCACTTGACAGTTCTTCATTTATTAATTTTTCGATATCAAGATCCCCATACCAAAATTCCAGTGCGAGTTTTTTCAGAAGCTCAACAGATGCCTTATTTGGAGGATCGCTGTAGAATCCTCTAAAAAAATAGAGGAACTCCCCATCTGATTTGCAGCCGACGCCCATAATTTCTCCAATTATTGGATTAGGCTTTTCATATATTGCCCTAAGTTTTATCGATTTCTTCTTTTGGATGTGACCTTCGTAGTATTCATTGCCATCGATCAGTCGATATACGTATGCTAGATGCTTGCCGTAATGATCCTGCACCTCGCTCAGACTAATTAGCTCTTCCATTCTCCAATTCGTACTTAGATTCAACCAACCAGGGCTTACTAGCTGGACGTTATCGACCACCGTACTGGGGCCGGTTTCCGGTCTCAGGAAATTCTCAAACAGATGGATGTCCGCAATTAGTAGCATTCTACGTATTGGCAGCTCAGAATTTGGTTCAAGACAAGAGACATACAGCCATGGGCAGTGAAGGACGTGCTCAATGTAACGCCAAACCTGGACTCCCTCACAAGAGAGTGTAGTGACGTCAAAACCGGTCATCTCAGCTTGCTTGTGCGTTCTGAACATGATCGTGGTCGCCAAAAATGAACACTATAGATTGTAGTCCTAAAGAGCGCGAGAGGGCTTTATCACTCATTTTGCGAGATGAGCAAAATGGAGCTGAGAAAGGCCTTTGGCCAGGCTTTGAAACGAACCCGAACCAGCCACGGCCTGACGCAGGAGGATTTCTCCGAGGTGAGTAGCAGAACCTACCTGAGCACCCTGGAGAGAGGACTAAAAAGTCCTACGCTGGACAAGCTTGACGAAATTGCGGCAGTACTGGATGTGCATCCAGTTTCTTTGCTGCTCCATACCTACGCTCTCCATTGCTCTGATCAGAGCATTGATCAGATTCTTTGTCGCGTTCGCAAGGAGCTTTCAGAGCTTTCGTGAGCCGAGAGCCGGGGGCAGTCAACAGCTGCGGTAGAGCGTCTGCTGAGACAGTCCAGCGCTACCAATTCGGGTAGGAGCCCTGCTCCTTCGGCCAAGCCGTGTGGATAAATTCCTGGATAGACCCCTGCCCCGTTGGGCATTGGCGCCGAGCAAGGCTGTATCACTGAATGGGACGATGTGGTCATCTACCCGCCCAGGTCTCCCTGCCGAGCTCATTAGACGATGGTCACGCATTAAGGCACTGGCTCATTAACGAGGCAATGGCCGATAGTAGTGGCCACTTTTCAGACAGTTCAAAGTGACTTGGTGAACTATGTCATTGGATGTGGCCTACAGCATTGAAGCTAACGACTTCGTCGACCCTGATCGCGCCTATGATTTGTTCTGGTCTGGGATAATTACTGACAAGCGCGCATTCGTGTGTCCAGCTGCTGACTGCTCCGCCCAGGTGACCTGCGCGAATCTGGACAAAGACGTCCAGAATATGAAGGTAGTCCCTCATTTCAAAGTCTATGGAACCCACAGTGACGCTTGCGGAATCGCTAATGGTGACCCCGTCGACCTAGAGCTCGAGCCCTCCGAAATGGACGGGCAGGAACGCAGAACAGTCGACCAGTCCATCGTGGATGTCTTCAAGCTCGAACGGCCTGCCTCTTACTATGACGAGCACTCGGTCGAGCCAGGCGCGGACGTTCATGTTGCGAAAAAACGGGCCAAAAGCACCAGACCCTATACCTCGAAGCTAGGGGAGTCAGGCATAGTCGGGCCCATCTACTCTGTTCGCTCTGTGGTTAGCAGATACATACGGTACCGTTCTGATGAGACCCTTGAGTTTCGACGGCTCAATATCATCGGGCAGGACGTGCCCTACGCCAGCATCTTCAAATGCATCTGGGAGCAGGATCTACACGACCTGCCTAACCACCCCATCATTTACTACGGCTGGGCGTATGTCGACCGCACGAAAGCCAATAATGGCTATCGAATCAAATTCAAAAAGAGTTTCAAGCGAGGAGATGACAGCCTTATAACCTCATGCTACGTCTCCGACGCGCTCATTGAAAATTACAAGCTCAAAAACCTGATGGCGGTGCGGCTTTCCAAGATCGCCGAGAAGGACAAGCCGACAGCGTTCGTTTTCCTCTACGGCCAGCCCACAATACGGACGTCGAATGGACGTGACTACGCAAATTTCAATCTGAGAAATCTTGACATGATCGATGTCAACTACGACTGCCCCCTGCCGTCCAAATACGATAAGTAGAACAGTCTCATACCCTGACCAAAGTTGGCTCTGCAAATTCCTGCAGAGCCCTCCAAAGGCCTGTAAACCTTCGCCCCAGCCGCTATCGAACCTACGGAGCCCATACCGGCAATGTCGACGTGCCGACCTTGTCGATAACGATGGCCAGGCTTTGTCGGGCGCGAGTTACCGCGACGTAGAACGCCGCTGCAGCCGTAGCCTCTAAGTTTGTGCCCTTCTTGATGAAGCTTTCGATGTTGGCAGTGGGTGCGAGCAACACTCGGCCGAACGTCGCCCCCTTTACTGCTTTGAAATTCTGAAAATCCAGATTGAGGTTTTTCGCCGAGCTAACCGAATGCCTTAGGCATTGCGGTCTATATCGACCTACGTACTCATCGACATGCTGAGTGTGTAGAAGGAATACGCCATCATGCTCAGTCTCGTCAAAGTTCTCCGAGGTGGTGCCAGGAAAGCCCCAGCTCGCGTCAAAAATAGTGTCGGAAAAAGCAGCAATCTCGCTTCTGCACCGATAGGTTATGGTCGCATAGGCGATGGTGAGTAGGCCTTCCGCTTCTCTATCTCTGAACCATTCAAGCGATGCGGCGTATCCAAATTTCTTGTTCTTTTTGCCACGAGGATTTGTAGACAAAACTGCCTGTCGGACATCTCCCACCATCCGCACATCGATTTGAGAGCCGAGCAGCACCTCCAGTATTTCCCAGTCGAAGCTGGCGAGATCCTGGACTTCATCGATCAAAATTTCGTCGTAGATGCACTCTAGCCTGCGTAAGAGCGCTGGCGTCGCCTCCATGAGTTCAAAGGCAAGCTTGCCGAGTTCGCATGCGTACAACCGATTTCCTGAGTCCATGAACCTGCTTCTGCCCACAGCTCGCTCGAATGGTCTGCCGTCGAAGTCAAAGCCCTTGACTCGATCCTTAGGGAATTTGAACCGTAGGAATGGCTGGGCAAAATGACGAAGCAGGAAGGTGTACCAGCCCAAGACCTCCAGCGTGCTGCTATCGCCCGCCTGGCTCGCTAAACGCGAGCGAATTTCCTGCTGGTTCGTTTGTGTGAAAGTGAGCACTGCGATCTTACGATCAGTTGCTTGCCGGCAATAATCCACCAAGCCCTGCGTCTTTCTGCCGCCCGCAACGGCCAACGTCAAATGGTTAGGCATTCTGGATGAACCCCGCCGCCTCTTTCATGTAAGCCGGGGCTTTAAGGGCTTTGTCGGACTCCGCGATAAGCAGAGCACCTTCAGTCTTCTCCCGCGTCATCCACGTAACTAGGTCAGCTCTGTCAGTGATCCCAAGCACTTCTCTGAGATGATCTTCGCCGTTCGCCGTAATCAGCTGCGGTTCGAGGGTATGACCATCGCTTACCTTGCCAATGAAGAGCTCGCGCTTCTTGCCATCCAGCCATTTCATAACCGTCACACGCAGTTCGGCTGGCTCGACGCCGTCGTTGTCCCTCATCACCGCGACCGGTTTATCGACGGCAGCGCACAGCTCAAGACACCTCGCCAGTGCAAGTCCGCGCATGCTGATAACATCGACGCCGGCTGCCATGGGCGTCACCCCATACAAGTCATAAAACACCCTTTCGAAAATGATCTCGTCGGACGGCCCTTCTACCAATACGACCTTCCTCGCCAGTACTAGACGGAGAGTGTCGTAACCAGGCAGGCGCTGAAAGTACCTGACAGTGCTGGGGTCGAGCTCAGTGATTTTCGAGGCTAGGTTCCGGCTCAGTAGATGCAGAGCATTCAAGCCCAGGCGATTAAGCACGTACGTGCTGTGGGTGGATACAAACAGTTGCTGGTCGTCGGTGGCGAGTTTCTCCACTCGCTCAAGTAGCGTACTCAGGCTGGTGTGGGACAGATGATTCTCGGGTTCCTCAATCATGACGATCTTCACTTTGGCCGAGTGACGCTTCATCGCGAGCGATATCTTGATCGCTGCCTGCTGACCTTGGCCAGCCATCGAGAAGGGAACATTGTCTACATGAGGCGTGATAACGCTTTCCCAGGAAGTGCGGGATGTCTGATCCATAGCCAAGGCAATGGGCTCGGCCTGCAAAGATGCCCCTAGGGCAGAGAAACGCTTATTGACGGTCGCCAGTGCCCCGTCGGTCATCGACGCTTTGACCGTCCGAAAACCCAACGAGATCTCAGCCTTCTCGTTGGTTTCTAAGTGATCACTCAAAATCTGACGAAGGTGGTAATCCACCCCCGCGGATGATTTGACCGTCCTGGAATCGATGGTTGCTACCGACAACACCCGCGGGCGCTTGGTCAGTTCCCGGTCAGCAAATGAGCGCCATTCGCATGCGTAGTACTCAATTGGCAGCAAGGCGTTAGGGGCCTTGAGCCAATCATCAAGCATGTCTTGGTACTCTTCGTTGGGGTATATCCTCAAAAACACGCCAGGGCATGCATGGGTCGGGACGGCTGTGTTGACGGCACCACATAGCACCTGCAATTCATCATCATCGCGGAGGTAAAGCTCTATCAGAATTTCGGGCAGTGCGGGCTTCCTGCCAGCGGCTCGCTGCGCTAGAAACTCTTGCACGAGCTCGGTGTTGAACCAGTGCGGGTTCAATTCTTCAAGAACACTCCGGCCCCCGATGCGGCCGTTCAGGGCCAGGGAGACAGCTTCCATAAGGGTAGACTTACCGGCGTCATTGCCCCCAACCAAAATGTTCATTTTCGGGTTGGGGAGAAGGTTGAAATCCTTGTAGATGCGGTAACCACGGATGTGAATTCTGGTGATCATGGCTCGTCATTCCTTTGGCGAAAACGGTGCCTACTCAGCGTAACTCGGTCGGGGCCTCAATCGTTGAGTAGAAACCAGGGCACTCGATTCGGGAAAAGCAATGATGCGCAAATGGCGCCAATCCGCGTTGCAGGGTCTCGAAGCGACAGGTCATTATCCATCTGCGGCTTGCACACATCAGTCCAGCGCTGAGCAACATCTGCCACCGTCCAAACCTTGTGGCCGATCTGGAACACATGGTTTATGCCATTAGGAACGAATGGCTGACTGAACTCCAGGTAGCTTTGCGGGATGAAGATGTTGAGGTACGCGTGATCGAGACTCGCCAGGTTGTAGTCCAATTCCTCCTCCAGCGAGTGTCGTCCACTGATGAGCAGGACAAGCGCCAGTGTTTCAGAGGGCGAGTTGCTCAAGGGCTCCAAAGCAGCTGAGTCCTTGTCTGCGCGTGCCTTGAGATACGCATACACATCCGCTGCCGGCAGCAAGGGCCTAGCAAGCCGGCCCTGATGCTCAACGAGAGCGTTGATCAGCGTGCTAATGACTAGCTCGCCAAGACCATTCAGGTCATCGGTTTTGATGGCTGTAAGGAACGCGGCCCAGTACGGAGCTTCGTCTTCGCTCATACCAGCACACGTGCTGGCGTAGTGCTCCAGCAGAAGAGCGCTCAGGTGCTCCAGTGCTTCTTTGAGTGGAGCATCACAGATGCCGAGTTCACGAGCCAGATGCACCGCAGCGCCCGCCCAGCCCAAAACCCGCGATATGCGCTGCGGAAGGTAGAACAGGTCGGGAATACCATGACGGCATAACGAGGTGGGATTCTCTCGAAGTGCATGGACGATATCGCAAAGCAGCTGCTCAACATCCCCTACAATCTCGTGGGCAAGTCCCACAATGCAGTTGCGCGCGGTGCTGTCCTTATGGGACGACTGAAGGAGCAGAGCCACACATGTCGCGCTCAGCTCTACTCGCGAGAAGCTGTTGGCGTGACGCCCTGCGCTCTTCTCCAATGATTGCCATATCCCACCAATGAAGGCGCCTGCTGAGTTGGGTATGTCGGCCAAGCGATCAACGAATTTGGTGAGGACAGGAAAAAGTTTATCCGGGGTGAGCTCGTGTTCCGGGGCGAACACGAGCGTGTAGAGCTCGGCGGAATGACTGCTGATGGCTTGTCCAGCTGGGGATGTGGGTATGATCCCAGTGATCCCCAGCAAAGAGGATGTTGGATTCTCGGTAGCATGCGGATTGCCAAACAGCGGCATGTGACCGTAGAGATTGACGCCCCATACGGATGGCATTTGCCCTCCCTGGGTCTGTTCTGCCACATACTGCGCAGCGGGTCGGCCTATATCCAACAGATCGAGCATCCTGGCCCGGGAACCCGTGTCGATCTCTCCACTCAGCACTTTGAGTAACGCGAGGGTTCCATACCCACCACGACTGGTCTCGCCAGCGTACTGATCTGCCGCGGACGACACAAAAAATGAAACGCCGAATGTCTTGGCTTTACCGATCACTTCGGGCTTCAGCAGGATGCCTAGGTTGGAAACCATACCGCCTGCGTTGCAGGCATCTATGATGACGTTACAGTGAGCAGCTTTGAGCTCGTTGAAGTACTCGAACAGACGACTTAGGGCAAACCCCGTGGTGGAAAGGCGATCACCTCGGGTATCGCTCAGGCACAGGAAATAACTGTCATTGGCTTCTCCGCCATGGCCTGCAAAGAAGAGCGTGAAACTCTCAATCTCATCGTACCTGTCTTGAATATCAAGCAGCGTTGCGTCCAGCTGATGCCGGGCCGGAGATCTAAGCAGATAGGCGTCCGCTGGCTGGATACTGCTCAATGGCCCTGTGGAAAGCACCGTATGGATAGTAAGCGCGTCACGCTCGGCCCCAGACAGCTTATTAAGGGCCTCGTAATCGTCACAACCGATGCACAACAGAACTTTCGCCATTACTGCTCCCTGCTCCGAAATTTGGACTTCCGTGCGGCTTCCTCTGCCAACGCCTGAGCGATTTTGAGTTTCTTAATCTCCTCGGCCCTCGCCAGCAGTGCTGGTTCTTGGAGCGAAGGATCAGAATGTAGGCGTTTGGCGAGGCTGGGGTGCATGCGAAATTCTGGAAGCGATACCTGGCCATCCCGATCCACCGAGTATTCGACTTGCTCGATAGCCTTGAGCATCTGCTCGCCCAAGCTCCCTGTGGAGCCATCAATGATGTTACCGCTCTCCTCACACGTATCGGAGATCATCTGGTAAAACGCTTTGGCATAGCTGTCCGCCATGCTGTTGGATATCTCATCGACTGTGCGCTCAATGACGTCGAGCCGACCCTCCATAATGTCCTCGAGGCGCAACCTTGTTTCGTGCTTAATCGTCTTCATCTGGTCGACCCGGCCCGGGGCATAGCTGTGATGTGACTGCCACGATCCTCCGTGACTGAAGTGCTGGACTTCATCGCCGCCACCCACTTGTCTGCGCGCTTGATCGAGCCTTTCCCCTGTAGCTTTCATGAACGTTTTCATGACGAGTTCCGCCTGGGCGTCAAACGGGAAAGGATGGGCCTTATCCTTCATGTCTCAATCCTCATTGATCAAGTCCGGCCGAGCAGACTGCGTCGCGTCGCAGCCAGCAACACGCAGCAGCTTCTGCCTCATAACCCGCATGATAAAAAACACACTGGTGGCACAAACCACTGCAATTGCTTCGATAAGTGATGGCAATCGTATGGCTATTCTACTCGCCTGGTTCTCTTGGATGTCTTTAGATTTTTAGATTCTGAATTTGGGCGGGTGCTTGTTTTATTTGGTGTCCGGCCGGAGAGTTGTTTCTTGGCCTTCTCAGCGAGATCTATAAAGCCAGTAAGAGCGCTTCGCAAATCATTTAGTTCTTGCGGATCGATCCCAAGGCCAGACTTTGACTCAGCATGCTGCTCGCTGGACTCTATTTTTAACCGGAGCTGGCATATTGAGCCGGGAAATATTTCAATAGACAGCACCTTAGGCAGCTGCTTAGGCAACTCCAAAAGAGGATTGTTGGTAAAGGTTTTTGTCAGCCACTTATATTCGTCCCAGGATATATCAAAATGCGACGGTTCACTGAAAGATAGTTTAGCTCTGAGATTCTTTTCGATTCCTCTAGTTGCGCGAGCCCAATCTACCTCCCAGTATTTTGGGCCTGCAAGGCCGGCGATCAGTCCAAACCAAGTGTAGACAGCAGGAAACTCTCGAGAAATGCTCTTCAGAAGAAATGCATGCGATGTGCTGCGCCCTACCAAAAATGCTGCTGCAGCTATATTTGCTGCTACATATTTTGTCCGATACTCAGTGCCAAGATTAAGTACGGCATCGGAAAATTTCCTATATGCCAGAACCCTGGACTCCACTGAGTCACTTAATAAATCTGGATAATCGTTTAGATTTGAGAGGGAAGAGTTATTTGAGAATAAGTCATTCCCCTGTCCATTTGAAGAGGCGAACAGCTTAAAGATAGAAGAAATGCCGTAGTCAGCGCCTAGTGCTTCATTAGAGATTTGCCATACTAGCTTTAAATCCCTTATAGCCAGGGTGCGCGCTACAAATTTTCCATCTTTTTCGAGTTGCTCCAGACGAACTATGCAGTTCTCAATCAAGTCCTCGTCATTGTAATGCATTACAGCATTAGCCATTGCACTCGAAAAGGTTGCCTGAGCACGAGAAAGAGGTAGCGCCTCAATAGACGACTCCATGTCCCCTTGAGCAAGTATTTCCCCAAGGATAATCGAGGACCACCTGCTCGGCTGCTTAGTGTACTTGTGGGCTTTAGTGGGATGTTTTTGTATAAGCCTATAATCGCCAAGGCTAAGGACTCGCCCAAACTGACTAAGGGGAGATGTTTCCGGTGCGTAGATTTTTAGCCAAGCCAAAATTTCTGCTGGCTTTTGCTCTGGCAGAATCAACACCGAAGGCGCATAGTACCTCCTTTTAAGATCGTCAATATGATACCCCAGCACTAAATCACTCGATACTAATGCCGGATCCCCCACTGCCGCCCCCCCCAAGAGCTCAGGTGCCCCCACTGAAAGTAGGGCCTCAGGTAGCGAATTCCTCGGAAATACATACCACTTAAGCTCTTCCATCATTCTTCTTCCGGTAGAAGGTTACCCAAGCCAAATAACTTTTTCTTGGAAAAAGCATTTTCTAGCTTTGTTGTCGTTGGGCCTGTTCGATATACATTTAATGCTGTTTTAGCCCTAGTGACGCCGGTGTAACTGAGCTTGGTTCTATTCAGCGGGAAACGTGTCAAGCTTTCAGTGCCAAATATATGCACGCACCTAAACTCGGTACCTTTACAGCCGTGCAGCGTCAGTACGTGAACAGGCTTTGTGGATGCAAACGTCGCTTGTTCGTCCACTCCATGCACAAAGACTTTATCTGCTAAATCAGTGGCATCAAACCGATCTCTTAACTCGTTCCTATCTTCTTGTCTAGGACAAAAAACACCAATAGAGTCACCGTTAAACGCATCCAGCTGGAGACGAATTTTTTCAATCATAAGCTCGAATTGAGCATCCCGACTGTCACATGGATGGAGCTCTGCAGTGGATTTGCCCTGAGTGGCAGGATCATAGTTGCATGTGTCTTCTAAACTGGGCGTGTCTGCCGCAGGGGGCATTAGTCTATCGGCTACTTTAGCTATTGCCTGCCCAATCCTAAAATGCTTATCCAAATGATATGTTTCCAAGCTCTCTAATTCGTGGATTTGAATGCCATCACGCTCATATATTCCTTGACGTCCATCGCCACAGATGCACACATTTTCAGAGAGCTGCAATAGAGATTGTAATTCTCCAACGCTCAAGTCCTGTGCTTCATCTACAAATATAGCGCTATAGAGGTGTTTGGATGGTCTGCGGCTATTTGCCTCTTGAATCTGCCTGAGGGCCTGCTCACGAACCTCATTATCAAAATCGCCTTCTTTGGTTATGAAGCGCTCACCTGAATGCTGAAGGACGTGCTCGTATGCCCAGGAGTGAAAAGTCTTAATTTGATGGCTCTCGATAAGCCCTCTTGCTACGGCTCCACTTCGAATAAAATCAGCCAAAGAGCGCGTGTATGTGATAAACAAAATATCTCGCTCTCCACTGCCAATCGTGACTTCAGCGCGCAGTAGGAGCAAATTTGTTTTGCCCGACCCAGGCGGGCCAGATATAAAGTAACGTCCCTCGATCGGCAGGCCGATGAAGTCACGCTGAGCTTGATCCATCTGCTTTTGATTCCGCCACCAGCTGGTATTCAATTTCAATCTCCCCGATTACCTAGCGCTATATCAAAAGATCTTTTTTATTGAGCGACAACAATTGCCCTTGGTCGTGAGCCACACTATCTACTATATCTAGAGCGCAGCCTATTAGGCCTGCAATCTCTACGCACAGCTCAGCCGCACACTCATCAGAGTTGTTATCTATCGATACGCAACAAGCAATCGACTGGTGAAGTGCGTCAAAATCCACATGCTCATCACCTGAAAATATTCCAGCCGACATCTTTATGTTGGCCGTTTTTAAATATATTCCTGTCTGCCAATCCATCATAAGCCTAATACCAATAACCGCACCGATTACAGGGGTTAATAAAAAATCTGAACTCTCGTTTTCTCCGGGGGCGGCAGAATAAAATCTGATAGGCAGATCTGTTTGACAGGCTGATATAAGTTGCTCTCGAACTTTTGCTATCAATGCATCTCGAAACTGCTCCCGGTCAAATCTAAGCCGCCTCGTGGCTTCGTCATCGCCTAGCGCCCGGCGAGACTCCAATCGCCGCCTTAGGGTCAGAAGGGTTTCGTTTGAGTCGAGCAGATCGAAAGCGCTCCAATCAACAATATTTAGCCGCGTGGAAATGTCCTTCGTTAAGCACTTGCGTGCGAGCGCTTTGAGATGGGCAAGTCGTGCAGGATTACCATCTGTAAACGATGGCATTTGGGTTAGTACGGCTTTTGCGACCAGCCATCTATTGCCTGCCTCTATTTCTGGCTGAAATATTGATTCTTTCATTACTAGATCGTGCAGAACAGCTCCGACCTGATAAAAATTTAAGGCATGCCATAGCACAGCAGATGGTTCATCTAAGCGAAACAAATATTCGGGCGAGCTATATTGAGCTGTCGCCAAGAATGGGCGAAGGCTACCTTGATCTGTCTCCGCTGCGTCAGGCCCCGGATCAAACTCCCTAACAACACCAAGATCCAATAGCTTCAAACAAGCCCAATCAGGCGATACATGTATATTTTCAGGCTTTATGTCTCGATGTACAATATTTAGATCTTCAAGGAAGCGGACTGCTTGAGTGAGCTGTTTGATAAGGGGGATCACTGACTCGTCAGGAACATCCTTAAGAATTTTCTTGAGTTGAGGCCAGGCAACAAACTCCATTTCGACAAATGCAGTTCCCTCCGCCATTTCGATGGAGTAGGTTTGAACTAACTGCTCACAGTCATGATTGATTAGGCGCTTCTGAAGCTCTAGCCTTTGTTTCTCCTTTGAATTATCATCATCGTTTACGAATTTAGGATCAAAAACTTTGTATGCTCTTACTCCGCAAGGAGTCTCGACTTTATAAACTGCTGCGGAGCCGCCGGCATTTAAGAACTCTATTTCTCCATAACCATCTTTTTTTGAAAGATGACTTCGCAAGCGACCGGCCAGGTCCTCAACTATTTCTTGCGACAGATCAGGCATTCCTTGCTCCCCCTTCCTCAATGAGGCCGCTGCGGCATAGGCATTGGTTACCGCACACTGAGTGTGCCATTCATTTATTGCGCCGGGCTAGTAACCTCTCGCACCAGATCAATCGGATCCGCTAGCACCACCGAGTGGATGCAGCAGGATAGGCATGGAGGCGCTTCATAGGCTGCTCCGGTTGGCTACCGGTTCATGGCGGCGAGGACTTTCAGCCGCGGCTAGGAAACGAGAGTCTTCCACCTTTCAGAGCATTCGCGGTTTTGCTGGAAGGTTGGAGTTCAGCGTGGGCCAGGTGGAATGCTTCAAAGGCCTTGCTGATCTCTTGATCAACCAGAGCTAATGTCTCCCCGCTTCCCACCGTATCAAGCAGGGATAGGTCAACTTGCTGAGCCTCTGCGAAGGACTGCAGCAGCTTCCAGAACGGAACCTTATGATCTATATGCAGATCACGACGGCACACGATGTCCTTACCGCTGATCGCACATTTGGCGGGCACCTGCTGTGTCTCTCTAAACGCTATCAACTGTGAGCGAACCGAGAATCTGAGGGCCTCGCAAACCTTCCCATAGGATGACTGTCGCACCCCGGTGATGCAGCGTTTATAGGAAAATGAGGTCTCTGTACCATCACTACGAACGAGCCAAAGCCCCTGGCCTGCACCTAGTGCATTCCGCTCAATTTTGAAGTGGTCGACACCTGAGCCAATCTTCCGCTCTGCATCAGGGTGTAGAGCAATGAGCAGATGGAGTTTTTGGATGGCAATTTTGTGAGAAACCCTGCCAACCGGTGCGGTGGCCACGAAGACCTTGAGTCTATCAAGCAGCTCTTGTTTAGATGAGTACTGAAATGGCCCTAACCAGTACAAACCTGCATCTCCTCACCCGTCGTGTCTTTTAAGCTCTGTCAACAGAATCGTGGCGTGCAAAGGCTTACTACTTTGCATGAGCTTCTCATGAACGTGGAGCTATGAACATCGGAAGCTATCGCTGAGCCGAATGGCTAGCGGCGCCTACAGCAAGGGCGTTCATGAACGCAATACATCGCCCATAAGTTAAACAAGGCGTGTATCGATGTTTATCCACTTGTCTGAGCCATCTGCCCCCCTGTCTCCATCTATTCGTAAGCATCAATAGCCAGGAGCCAAATCCTCGTATCCGTCCGGCCAACACCCCTTCCTGACCCCGACGCCAAAGGCGATGGTGTCCACCTAAATTTTGATCTGACCCCGAAAACTTGGACGCCTTCTATCCCCGCCGTGCTTGAGTCCTGTATTCCACAGGGCTCAGGCCGCTTAGTTTCAGTCTGATTCGCGAGTGATTGTAGTAGTGTATGTAGTCCTCTATACCTGCTTCAAGCTCATCGAGACTGTTGAATTTGTTCAGGTAAAAGAACTCGGATTTCAACGTGCCAAAAAAGCTTTCCATAGCCGCATTGTCATAGCAATTTCCTTTGCGGGACATGCTTGGCTTTACCGCACGCTCGTTCAGCACGCGGCGGTAAATAGGCATCCGGTACTGCCATCCCTGGTCGGAATGCAAGATTGGCTTATCGCGCGGCCGCAGCCGTTCAAAAGCTTGCCGTAGCATCGCGCCGACCATGTCGAACAGCGGGCGCCTGGCGGTCTTGAAGGCGATGATTTCACCGTTGTAGAGGTCAAGTATCGGTGAGAGGTAAAGCTTCTGCCCGCCGACCCGAAACTCCGTCACATCGGTTACCCATTTCTGGTTCGGTCGTTAGGCATCGAACTTCCGTTTCAGCAGGTTCGGCGCTACCTGACCCTCTTCGCCTCTGTAGGCCCGGTATTTCTTTATGCGCACACGGCTTTTCAACTGAAGCTCGCCCATGAGGCGCTGAACAGTCTTGTGGTTCACGAGATGGCCAGCTCGCCGAACGGCAGCAGTGATGCGGCGATAGCCATATCGGCCCTTGTGCTCGTCGAAAATTGAGCAAATTCTGGTCTTCAGCACCGCGTATTTATCAACGGATTGCTGCACCTTTTGTTGATAGTAAAAAGTGCTACGGGCCAGGCCCGCCAATTTCAGAACGCCTTCCAGAGGGTGCTCCTGCCTCAGTTCAATCACGATTTGCGCTTTTTCCGCTGCGCTGCTCGTTCCTTCGCTTGAACCAAGGCATCGAGCTTTTTTAAATAAGCGATTTCCATCCGTAACTGGCTCAACTCAGCCAGCAAATCATCACGCGTACAATTTCAAATCTCGAAGAGGGATGCTCGGTAGCGCGGTTTGAACCACGACTTCACCTATATCATACAACGTTACAACATCCTGATACCGCATGACATCAGCGAATGCCGTTACACATAACACAACTTTTTTGAATTCAGCTCCATCATGCGCGGACACTCTTAGCACTGGGCTTGTAAGTTTTCGCCTAAAAAAATATGATTTGCCAAATCATATCGCAGCTAATTCCGCATCCGAATTTTTCAGGTTTATCTACTTTTAGCGCTCGATAGATGTGGTGCTCGGTTGAAGCCTTATATGCCTCTTCGAATAGAATTCTCTCGACAAGCTCAAATGCGGGCTTAAAAGCCCGAGCCAATATAGACTTGACAGCCCCTGACAAAATAGAAACTACATCCATTATGCAACCTGCCTAACAATAAAATTAACAACTATCGCTCGATGATACTAATCCACGGTCCATTCATAAGAGCGCGCGATTAGCCTTTTCGTGCTACCTTATCGAAAGGCAGCACGTTCCATAAGGGCTAAGCGAATATGTAAAACTTCCCACGTCAGATCCGTTATGGTTCCGCGTAGACCGGCTGACAAATCAGAAGCTAATCTTACTTTCACTCCATTTTCCAGTTCATTTTGAAAGCGACTAAATATACGACTAAGAGAACCTGCTGCGTCGATAAGCACATCATCTACAGTATCTTCTAGCTTCGTCGCAATGCACTCCATACTGTATCGGCATCGCTCCATCATCCTTGTTACAAATTCAAGTTCTTTGGCATTCATCTCACGCCCTGATTCTGCGCAAGCTGCCGACATAGCACTGATGGCATCCAGCGCCTCATCATAAAACTTCAAATCATCATCAATTATCGGGGGGTACGGTAAGCTGTCTTTCCATTTGTCAGCGAACGTGACGTCAGGGAATAGCGAAAGTATAAAAGTCATGCCAATAGGAGATAAGCACCCATTTATTACCGCTCCGTAGCTAATCGTTGCGTTGTTCGATAGTGCAGCTGCCACTGCGGAGAAAGCTTCTTCCGTGGTTAACCAATCAAAAAGCGTCTCTACCTTCAAGAGAACAGCAAACTCAGCATCAGGCCATTGAGCGCCACTGCTTTTAGGTTGTCTACGCGAATACACTTCGACGTCTAACCCTTTGTCCGCCATAGCGAGCCGTATCTGTTCTCGGCGAGCGGATGTCAATGAATCAGCCCTTTGAAACGCATCATTCGCAGCGCGATGTAGAACTGAGTGCCGACGACTCATGGTACGAAAGCGGCTTGCAGAAACGCGGCGCTGATCCGGATTCATAGCAGCATCGGCAAGTACCGCGCGTATCTGCCGAAGCGTCTCGGCTATTTGAACCAACATTTCCAGGGGGGGCTCGCTGGTCATGCGCCATAACTCTGGGCGATGTAATAACTCCGCGTCGCGCACCAAGCTAGCTGTCCGAGCAGCCATTAGGTTGGGCTTTTCCGAAACTCCATCAGTCAGTTCAGTCATCAGTCGTTGCAGACCTGTAACAAAGTCATGAAGTTTGTCACCATCATTCGACTTACCTGGTGATAGAGGCCCGGAGATTGACTCACTGATACTCGGAGGCTGAATGAACGTTGTTAGCCAATCTCGAATCTGCAGAAGCATTTTCCACTTCGCTCCTGGGATTTCCATCCGACAGTAGAAATCCCCCGCCTCCCTCAGCTTTACTCCAAGTTCATTGATTGCAACGGCTAAGTCTGTTGTGCGCTGGGTCTCGGTGGGAGCAGCTACCAATCGGTTGATCGCTCGAATTTGAGCTTGGTTCCAGGCAATTCGTATCGGAGCTATGACGGCATGGCGAGGCATTCGCTTGGTGTTCTGAGAGTGCGCTCCATACCCAACGGGATGGCCGTCGCAGAAGATCGCGTCTGAAATAAGGAGCTCGGCATCAGGTACCACAGCGCTCATAGCGGTGCATAAACGTACGACCTCCTCATTCAGATCTGACTGAACCTCAGAATGAACGAAACGAACGTACCCAGTCACATTGAGCTTGCCATCAGACTCCCCGATTTCAGGGCAAGTTACCCAAGGTGTCTCACTGTACAAGCGATTTATTAGAGCGGACGTGCCTCCGCACATCTCAATGACAGCTCGTGCAGCATCTAAATCTACTTCTCTTAATGTGATTAGAAGAGCTAGAAGATCTTCCAAGGAGGTATTAGTCAAATCTCCACTTGGAATGCACTTGATAGACGGCGGTGATTTGCAACCGACAATTGGCAATAACGTCGCAGCCAGCTCGGCCGCCTCGCTAACACTTAATTCGGCAGGCCAAGCGGTTGCTGCCATCTCGATCAAAATGTTGCGTAGATCTGCGACATCGATTTTCGAGAAGGAGGCATGCGCTAACTTCGGTTTGGCGAATAACGGTTCGTCGCCGAAATCCATGCTCGCGAGAGTAAACATAAAAGTGAACCCGCTTAAGCGGTCCTCAATATCTACTGAACGAGAAATTTCCAACCATTTTTCTGCAACTCGATCCGCGGTTGCGAGTCCGAGGCCATGAAGAACTGGCGTCCAGCACCGCCCGTCTTCTGTCTTTAGCCGAGCGACGAGCCCCTCCAAAATGGCTTTTTCCTCTTCAGGCCATCGTCGCAGCACCCGAACGATGAACGCCGCGAAAGTATCGCTCGCAAGGGTTTCAGCTGCCGCTGTGACTGCCCGACTTCTAGCTTCACCGAGAAGCTCACGGATGGCTACGTCAAGATATGTCGAGCGGATCTCGTGCAGCCCCATGAGTGCACCATCAGGCCTGGCACGCACCGCATGCTCATCGACCAGTCGCTGAAGCAACTTTGCAAAGCGAGGCTCATCCATTCCAGAAAGTATTCGAAGCCGAACTGGGTCTACAGCTGCCCCTTGAGCAGCAGCGAAGGAAATGGTCCTTAGAATCATCAGCTCATCGCCCCGGTCTTCAGCAAGACGACGACGCACCTGCTCACGAATCGTCTCCTCAAGCCGCTCCCCGGCAGTTAGTAAGTGGGTGTACTCGAGAAGCAAACCGTTACTTAGCTCAAATGGCTCTTGCCAGTGACTGAAAACCACTGAGCCGGACGTTTGCAGAGCTTTCCATATTCCGAATGCCAGACTCTCATCCAGCTTGGGCCGGATCGTCGGAGTACGAGCCGCGGATGACAAAAGAAAGATGTCCTCCTCTCTCACCGTTCCAATGGCAAGCAGACCTGCCTGAGCCTCTACCTCCCGAACAAGCGAGTCCCAACCCGAGGTCTCCTGCCGGCCCACATCGTCAACAACGAAGCCTACGGGGCGCGCAGGACTCGCTTCTAATAGTTTGGCGAGCTGAATGAGTTTTGCTACGTCGGCAACCTGCAACTCCCGAATGCGATACCAACGCACTGCATGACGCGTATGGTGAGCGGACAACCAGGCCAGAGCTGATTTTCCAGCACCAGAAGGTCCCGCGATCAAAGCAAATCGCTTTGCCTCAAGGCCGGTTAAAATGTCTGCCATCAACTCCGGTCGAGCGAATACTAGACCAGCACCAACGTGCCCTGGAACTACGTTGACACCTCGATAGAAGGCACCAGATGGCATCGGTTCGCTGAAGTTTGCGATCTCAGCTAGGCCAGCAGTCAAAGCAACGTAGCCGATAGGATCAATAATCCCTTGAACTCCATCGATACGCATCTGTACATCGCTGCGACCCAACGTCTCTGGCTTGTCGCTCGATGCTAAGTAGTTGGAATCAGATGCTTTCCCAGCCTGTTCGCGAAGTTGTTGTAGAACCAGCCGCACACCCGCAGGCGGTAGTGATGTACTGGAGAGAGCAGTGCAGCCACGATCTAGCGGGTCGGGCTCAATCACCAAGTGGGTGCGTGCTAGTAAAGCCTCGACGATACCACTCTCGGGTTGCCCTAATGCCTCTGCCAAAAGCTTTTCGAATTTCGTCAGATCTTGGCCACTTTCCGCAAGCGTGACTATCCAACCTGTAGGTTGAATACCCTCAAGCGGTCGCTCTAGTACCAGTGCTAGTCTCACCCGATTGGATTCACGCCAGTCGAGCGGGAGATCCCTAGCGCTTTTGGCAAGGTGTTTTGCCGTCTCAGATTGGGAGAAGACACCCTGAGGATCATGCCTGGCCTTGAGCTGGGCTCTAAACTCAAGCTCAGGTCCGTGCAAGGTAAGGTCGTCGACCCCTTCCGGAATGAGCCGCGCCCAAGTGGCTTCGCCACTCCACGCCAATGAGGCAAGCCAAGCGGTTACTGCGTCTTGATACCGAAAACCCCGACCAGCCCGTGCACCTGATCGAGTCATACTCCAAAGCTCAGGGTCAATTAACAACTGCCGAGTTAACCCAGGAAATTCCATTTTTTGGCGTCTCTTTCAATTTTGCTGCTGAGCTTAATTGAGTTTGCTTCAAAGGTGAAAAACAGATCTCCGGCTTGATTGGATCGCTCAATTTGTAACAAATTATTTGCAACAGGGTACGGACTAAGACGAGCAACATAGCTTTTTCATTGAAGGCGACGAATTAAACTCTCAGGCCTAGGAAAAGCGGGTGTCAAAGGTATGAACTGAAACGCAACACCCAGCGAAACGACCTGCTCTGTTAAACACAGTGTGTATCGATGTTTATCCACTTGTCTGAGCCATCTGCCCCCCTGTCTCCATCTATTCGTAAGCATCAATAGCCAGGAGCCAAGTCCTCAGTCTTGACTAGACTCTCTTCGGCATGGAGATCTGACGCTTGGAGAGAACGCTATGTGTGATGACGGCAGCACCCATAAACACTCACGAATCGTGATATCTCCCTTTTCACAGCAGTCCAAACAATGGATCAACACGAGGGAGAACTGGCGTAAAGCCAGGCGCTCAAAAATTGAAGCCAATACAGAAAGGACCGACCTGGCCGACTATGAATTCTTCACCTTCGACGGGCCTTCGAAAAAAAGGCTCAAAGAGCGTCTGCAAAGTTGCATCGGGCCTGATGAAGTCATCTACATTCTGGGACATTGCGCGCCAGGAAGCATCGACTTGTCTAAAGAGTAAAGAGGTCTCTGCTAGCGGCGTTTTTCAAGGTAGTTGTCGCGTCAGCCATCAAACTATGCAGCTTGTTCGAGGTGCTGTTGCTCTTGATCAGG
>NZ_JAODAB010000011.1 GCF_025336485.1 Pseudomonas citri
CAGGTCTGGCCGTTGTTGCGGTACTTGGAAATGATCGCGCCCTCGACGGCCTTATCCAGGTCCGCGTCGTCGAACACGATGAACGGCGCGTTGCCGCCCAGTTCCAGGGAGACTTTCTTGATGTCCTTGGCGCATTCGCTCATCAGTTGACGACCGATCTCGGTCGAACCGGTGAACGACAGCTTGCGCACGATCGGGTTGCTGGTCAGCTCGCCGCCCACTTCACCGGCGCTGCCGGTGACGACGTTGAAGACACCATTCGGGATGCCGGCGCGTGCCGCCAGCTCGGCAAGAGCCAGGGCGGAGTAGGGCGTCTGCGAGGCGGGCTTGAGCACCATGGTGCAACCGGCCGCCAGGGCCGGACCGGCCTTGCGGGTGATCATCGCCGCCGGGAAGTTCCACGGAGTGATGGCGGCGGTCACGCCGATCGGCTGCTTGATCACGATCAGACGCTTGTCCGGCTGGTGGCCTGGGATCACGTCACCGTAGATGCGCTTGGCTTCTTCGGCGAACCATTCCAGGAACGAAGCGGCGTAGACGATTTCGCCTTTGGCTTCGGTCAATGGCTTGCCCTGCTCGACGGTCATCAGCCGTGCAAGGTCATCCTGGTGTTCGATCATCAATTCGAACCAGCGCCGCAGCTTGCCGGCGCGCTCCTTGGCGGTCAGCGCACGCCAGGCCGGCAGCGCCTTGTCGGCGGCTGCAATCGCGCGGCGGGTTTCAGCGGTGCCCATCTTCGGCACGGTGCCGATGGTTTCGAGAGTGGCCGGGTTGCTGACGTCGAGGGTCTGGCCGCTATCGGCGTTGGCCCAGGTTCCGTCGATATAGGCTTGCTGGCGGAACAGCGAGGAGTCTTTCAGTTGCATGGGGGGTGTTCCTGATCATTCGTGGCGAGGGAGCTCCCTCGCCACAGGTTCAGTTCGCTGAACGGATTGAGGGGGTCAGACTTGCGCGCTACGCGTTCTGAGCTCGGTGTTGAGGATGTGATCGTTCTCGGAATAGTCCACCGGGCAGTCGATGACGTGCACGCCGGGTGTATTCAGGCAGTCCAGCAGCAGCGGCAGGAAACCCTCGGCGCTCTCCACCCGGTGACCCTGGGCGCCATAGGCCTGGGCGTACTGAACGAAGTTTGGGTTGCCGTAGTCCAGGCCGAAATCGGTGAAGCCCATGTTGGCCTGCTTCCAGCGGATCATGCCGTAGCCATCGTCGCGCAGGATGATGACCGTGAGGTTCATCTTCAGGCGCACCGCGGTTTCCAGTTCCTGGCTGTTCATCATGAAACCGCCGTCACCGCACACCGAGATGACCGGGCGATCCGGGTGCACCAGATGCGCGGCCATGGCCGACGGCAGGCCGGCGCCCATGGTCGCCAGGGCATTGTCCAGTAGCACCGTGTTGGGCTTGTGCGCCTTGTAGTTGCGTGCGAACCAGATTTTGTAGATGCCGTTGTCCAGGGCCACGATGCCTTCGGAGGGCAGGGCACGCCGCACGTCGGCGACCAGGCGTTGCGGGTAGACCGGGAAGCGGTCGTCGTCGGCGCCTTCGATGATCTGCGCTTCGTTCGCCTCACGGATCGCCATCAGGCGGGTGAAATCCCAATGCGAGGTGTCGTCCAGGGCTTCGCCAATCTGCCACACGGCATTGGCGATATCGCCGATCACTTCGATCTGCGGGAAGTACACGGCATCGACTTCCGCCGAGCGGAAGTTGATATGAATGACTTCGGTGCCGCCCCGGACCATGAAGAACGGTGGCTTCTCGATCACGTCGTGGCCGATGTTGATGATCAGGTCGGCGGCCTCGACGGCGCGGTGAACGAAGTCGCCGGACGACAGCGCGGCGTTGCCGAGGAAGCGCGGGTGGCGCTCGTCGACCACGCCCTTGCCCATCTGGGTGGTGATGAACGGAATGCCGGTCTGATCGATCAGTTGCTTGAGAACCTTGGCGGTCATCTTGCGGTTGGCGCCGGCACCGATCACCAGGATCGGGCTGCGAGCGCTCTTGAGCTTTTCGACGGCGGCTTCGACGGCCTTGTGCTCGGCCAGTGGACGGCGGTGCAGGCTCGGCGGGATCGGCAGGCTGTCGGTCTGCTCGGCGGCGATGTCTTCCGGCAACTCCAGGTGCACGGCCCCCGGTTTTTCTTCTTCAGCCAGGCGGAAAGCTTCGCGCATGCGGGCCGGAATGTTGTCGGCCGAGGCAAACTGGTGAGTGTATTTGGTGATGGGGGCCATCATGCCGCACACATCGATGATCTGGAAGCGACCCTGCTTGGACTTCTTGATCGGTTTCTGGCCGGTGATCATCATCATCGGCATGCCGCCCAGATACGCGTAGGCACTGGCCGTGACCAGATTGGTGGCGCCGGGCCCCAGGGTCGACAGGCTGACCCCGGTCTTGCCGGTCAGTCGACCGTAGGTGGCGGCCATGAAACCGGCGGACTGTTCGTGGCGCGTCAACACCAGTTTGATCTTCGACTTGCGCAGCGACTCCAGCAGGTCGAGGTTTTCTTCGCCGGGAATGCCGAACACGTACTCGACACCTTCGTTCTCCAGGCATTGCACAACCACATCGGCGGCCTTGGCCATTTTGCTTGCTACCTCGTTGTTCTATGAAGCATTCATGAGCGGTTTTTCACTATCGCATCCGACAGTGCGGCAGCCATATAACGGGAGGGACAGCTGATGGGAGGTTCGGGGAGCAGGGCAACGCTGGTCTATCGAGCAATGATCTGTGCAAGCCCTGCTGCTTTTAGTGGGGCTGCTTGTGCTTCTCTTTGAGAGAGAGGGAAACCTGCTGACAATCGTCATTATCGTTATAGGCCCGCAAGTGGGCTCGCTCCAAAATCGCCGCATGATTTTGGAGAGACCCCAGTACCGTGAAAATAAAAGAAATTCCAGCCGATAACGACGCCTGCGGCTGGTTCCACCTCAGCAAGAAGAGAGCTCCGCGTCCTGCCCGCAGCGGCCAGGTTCGCGCCCGTTGGGCCGTTGTCGGGGCAGGCTTCACCGGGTTGGCCGTGGCGAGGCAGTTGGCGCTGAACTTTCCCGACGATGAAGTCGTCCTGATGGAAGCCCAGGAGGTCGGCTTCGGCACTTCGGGGCGTAACTCAGGCTTTGCGATTGACCTGCCTCACGATATCGGCGCGCCTGACTACATCGGCGATCCGGCCATTGCCCGCATGCACCTGAAGTTGAACCTGTACGCCCAGGACCTCCTGGCTTCGCTGGTTTCCCGGTACGGCATCGACTGTCAGTTGAGCCGGGTGGGCAAATACCAGGCGGCGGTCGAGGACAAGGGCCTGAGGATTCTGGAGGCCTATCGAGGCGGGCTGGAGAACCTCGGCCAGGCGTTCGAGATCATCGAGGGCCAGGACCTGCCGGCGCATTTGGGCACGTCGTTCTATCGCAGGGCGTTATACACGCCCGGCACGATGCTTTTGCAACCCGCGAGCCTGGTCAAGGGGCTGGCGGACAACCTGCCCGACAACGTTTCGTTGTTCGAGAACTGCGCGGTGACAGGGGTTGAATATGCCGATCCCATCGTGCTGACCCACGCCAAGGGCACTGTCGTGGCCGACAAGCTGGTGCTCGCCAATAATGCTTTCGCCACGCAGTTCGGTTTTCTCAAGGGGCGACTGCTGCCGATCTTCACCTACGCCAGCATGACCCGCCCACTCACTGAAGAAGAGCAGCAGCGCCTCGGTGGCAAGGAGCAGTGGGGCGTCATTCCCGCCGATCCTTTCGGCAGCACGCTGCGCCGCACGCCGGATCAACGCCTGCTGGTGCGCAACAGTTTCGATTATCACCCCAACGGCAAGACCACTCCCAACCTGCTCGCCAAGGCGCAACAGGCACAGCACAAATCCTTCGAGCGGCGCTTCCCCATGCTTCCCGACGTCGGGTTCGAATACACCTGGGGCGGTGCGCTGTGCATGACCCGTAACCATGCCGGGCATTTCGGTGAGCTGGCGCGCAACGTATACGGCGCCCTCGGTTGCAATGGCCTGGGCATCACCCGGGGGACCGGTACGGGCACGCTGCTGGCCGATTGGCTGGCCGGCAAGAGCAACGATCTGATCGAGTTTCTGCGGTGCTCCGAAGGTCCGAATGCGAACCCACCGGAGCCACTGCTCTCCTTGGGCATCAATGCCAACCTGCGCTGGGGGCAGTACCGGGCCGGTCGGGAAAGCTGATTGATGATCAACCGCCCCGATACCAATCGGTGATATCGGGGCACCCGTGAACACTTATGAGGAATCTGCAAATGTCCATCAAACCCACCGTAATCAAACAGGCCGAACAATCCCCCATGGGCGAACTGGCCCCGGCCAAGCTGCCCATTGGCGATGTCGTCGCCCAGTCCCGCCTGGGGCAGGACACCACACTCGAAGCATCCGGCGCCTCGGTTGGCGTCTGGGAATGCAGCCCTGGTGTTTTCCGTCGCCACATCATGAACCGCGAATTCAGCCACGTGATTTCCGGCTGGTGCATCTTCACCCCGGATGGCGGCGAGCCCGTCGAGTTGCGCGCCGGCGACGCGGTGTTCTTCCCGGCCAACTGCGAAGGCATCTGGGACATTCGCGAGCAATTCCGCAAGACCTATGTGATTTTCTAAAGGAATACGCGAATGATCACTCGAATTGATACATCCCACCGGGCCAGCAAACTGGTCATCGCCGGTGACCGGGTCGAAACCTCCGGGCTGGTGGCCAACGATTGTTCGGTCGGCATCGCCGGACAGACGCGGGACGTGCTGGCGCAGCTCGACGCACTGCTGGCAAAGGCTGGCGTCGGCCGGGAAGGCCTGATGCGCGTACAGATCTGGCTGGCCGACATGAAAGATTTCGACGCGATGAATGCGGTGTACGACGCCTGGGTCGGTGGGGTGCATCAGCCTGCGCGGGCCTGTGTCGGCTCGCAGTTGGCCAGTGCCGATTACTTGATTGAAATCCAGGGCTGGGCTCAGCGCTGATACCCATCGGCCAAGCCGTCATCGTGTGGCGAGCGAGCAAGCTCCTCGCTACACGTACAAATCCTGCTGGCAATCGTCCTTTTCCTTATAGGCGGCAAATTGCCGCGGTCTCAGAATCAGTTCAACAACAAGAAAAACAGGTGATCTGATGAAGGCGATCGGCGTGCTCGGAGTGGGTGCTCTCACCGAGAAGGTGGTGAGAGGCTTGCGCAGAGGTGGTTACTCGGCCCCTATCTATTTGAGCCCCCGCAATGTGGAGCGGGCGCAGAGTCTCGCCAGGGATTTCGATTGCGAGGTGCTGGCGGACAATCAGGCGGTGGTCGACGCCTCCCGGATCCTGTTGCTGGGTGTTCGCCCCGACCAATTGGAATCGCTCGCCCACAGCATCGATATCGGCCCCCGGCACCAACTGGTGTCGTTCATCACCGGTGTCAGCCATCGTGAACTGATGCGCTTGTTCGGCACCGATAAAACCATCCGCTCGATGCTGTCCTATGCCGCCGAAACCAACAGCACCAACGTGGTCCTGAATCCACCGTCGAAGGAGATCACGACGCTGTTCGATTCCCTGGGAACGTTGGTCCCGGTGGAGCGCGAAGACCAGTTCGAACTGGCGACCGTCGCGGCCTGCATGAACGGTTGGTTCTACTTCCTCCTGCATGACCTGCATCGCTGGATCGCCGATAAGGGCTTCGATCCGGCCCAGAGTCGGCAGTTGATTCTTGGCAGCCTGAGCGACTGCATTGCGTACGCCAGGCTTCGAGAAGACCAGTCTTTCGCCAATCTCGGCAAGTCCATTGCCACGTCGGGCACTTATACGGCGCTTGGCCTCGAGATGCTTGATTTGCACCAGGCGAACGCAGCATGGAGCGCTGCTTGTGAAATTGTTCTAGATGCACTGTTAACAAAAACACAAGAGGGTGACCGCAAATGAAAAAAACAAACGACGTGTCCTTCAACAGCCAGACACCTTGCGCCGGGGCGGGCGCAGCCGGCAAGAAAGGAGGTGGGGTCAAGAAGTTCCTTTTCGCCACGCCCCTGGTGCTCGGCCTGGCTGCTGGTGTATCGGCTGCCAATGCCGCGCAATGCGGCGCTGTCACCATCGCCAGCATGAACTGGGCATCGGCCGAGTTACTGGCCGAAGTGGACAAATTCATCCTGCAGAACGGCTATGACTGCGATGCCAGCGTCGTGCTGGGGGATACCGTGCCGACCCTGACCTCCATGGCGGAAAAGGGCAAACCGGATGTGGCGCCCGAATCCTGGACCAGCCTGCGCCCACCGATCACCCAGAAGAACATTGAAGAAGGCAAGTTGCTGATCGCCAGCAAATCCCTGGCTGAAGGGGGTGTACAGGGCATCTATATTCCCAAGTTCATCGTCGACGCCCATCCCGACATCAAGACCATCGCCGATGCATTGAAGCATCCCGAACTGTTCCCGGATCCGGAGGACAGCTCGAAAGGCGCCTGGTCCGCGGGTCAGCAAGGCTGGGGCGGCACCATCATCGCCAGCCAGTACTACAAGGCCTACAAGGCCAAGGAAGCAGGGTTCAACCTGGTCGATACCGGCTCTGCAGCCGGGCATGACGGCTCGCTCGTGCGCGCCTATGAGCGCAAGAAGGGCTGGATCGGCTACTACTGGGAGCCCACGTCGCTGCTCGGCAAGTACGAGATGGTGCGCCTTCCTTCCGGCGCGCCTTACGACGCGACCGAGTGGAACCGCTGCAACAAAGTGGAAAAATGCCCGGATCCAAAGCCCAACGAATGGCCTGCCGATGAGGTCAACACCATCGTGACCAAGTCGTTCGCCAGTCGCTCCGGCCCCGCCTATGAATACCTCCAGCACCGTTCCTGGCCGAACGCAATGGTCAGTCGCATGCTGGCCTGGATGGCCGACAACCAGGCCACGGGTGCCGACGGCGCGAAGGAATTCCTGAAGAAAAACCCGGATGTGTGGGCCAAGTGGGTATCGCCTGAAGCCGCCGGGAAGATCAAGTCAGCCTTGTAGTTTGCAGCGTGACGCAGTGGCTCCGGCCACTGCGTCATCACGGCCGGGAAGCAACAGGAATGAGCCCGGCAATATTGGAAAAAGGTATCAAAAATGAGCTGGTTTCATGAGTTTCCTCATATGAACGATGACTCCCTGCGTAGCCTGAAACAGGCTATCGACGATGGGTTCCGGTCATTCACACGCGGCTACGGCGACGGTATTGAAAGCTTCTTCGCACCCCTGCAAAAGTTCTTGCTGCTGTCCGAGCAGTTCATGACGCAGACGCCGTGGCCGATCATCATTCTAATCGTCCTGGCCATCGCCTGGGCTGCAAGCCGGAGCGTGAAGGTCGTGCTGGGTGCGCTCGTCACGCTGCTCGCCATCGGCTACCTGGACATGTGGGACGACTCGATGCGCACGATCTCGATGATCTTCGTCTGCACCATTCTGTCGATCGTCATGGGCTTGCCGATCGGTATCCTCATGGCCCGTTCGGAGCGTGTCCAGCGGATGGTCAATCCCGTGCTCGACGTCATGCAAACCATGCCGAGCTTCGTCTACCTGATTCCCGTGGTCATGCTGCTGGGCATCGGCCGGGTGCCCGGCCTGATCGCGGTGGTGATCTATGCGATTCCGCCGATGATCCGCATGACCAACCTGGGCATTCGCCTGGTGGACAAGGACGTGCTCGAAGCCGCCGATGCCTTTGGTTCCTCCAACTGGCAGAAACTCAAGAACGTGCAGTTGCCGCTGGCGTTGCCGACCATCATGGCGGGCATCAACCAGACGATCATGATGGCCCTGGCGATGGTGGTCATTGCCTCGATGATCGGCGTGCAAGGCCTCGGCCAGCCGGTGCTGAAAGCCATCGCCAACCAGTACTTCACCCTCGGTATCTTCAACGGCCTTGCCATCGTCGGCATCGCCATCATCTTCGACCGCGTCAGCCAGGCCTATGGGCACAGGCTCCAGAAACACCGGGAGATCGTCCATGGCTAATCAACACTTCGACGGCATCAAGATCCGTCACCTGTACAAGATCTTCGGCCCGGATGCGGCCACGCACATCGAGGCGGTGAAAAAAGGCCTGACGAAAACCGAGCTGATCGAGCGCTACGGCCACGTCCTCGGCCTGAAGGATATCAACCTGGAAATGCCCTCCGGAGAGATCCAAGTGATCATGGGGCTGTCCGGTTCGGGCAAGTCCACGTTGATCCGCCACATCAACCGGTTGATCGACCCGACGGCAGGTGAAGTGTTGGTCAACGGCGTGGATGTCGCCAAGATGAACCAGAGTGACCTGCGCGAATTCCGTCGGCTGCAGACGGCGATGGTGTTCCAGAAGTTCGCTTTGCTGCCCCATCGCAACGTGCTCGAGAACACCGTCTATGGCCTCGATATCCAGAAGCTTCCGCGCTCCAAGAGTATCGATATCGCCATGCGCTGGCTCGAACGGGTAGGGCTCAAGGGTTTCGAGAAGCGCTATCCCAACCAGCTCTCGGGCGGCATGCAGCAGCGCGTGGGCCTGGCCCGGGCGCTGGCCAACGACGCGCCGGTGCTGTTGATGGACGAAGCCTATTCCGCACTCGACCCGCTGATCCGTGTGGATATGCAGACCGTGCTGCTGGACCTGCAGAAGGAAATCAAGAAGACCATCGTGTTCATCACCCACGACTTGGATGAAGCGTTGCGCCTGGGCGACCAGATCGCGATCCTGCGCGATGGCGAAGTCATCCAGCAGGGCACCAGCCAGGATATCGTCCTGCGGCCTGCCGATGAATACGTCGCGAACTTCGTCAAGGAGGTCAATCGGGGGCGCGTGCTTCAGGTCGAAACCGTCATGGTGCAGCCGTCCGCCGGTGCGCCTTCAAGCGGCCTGACGATCACCGCGGGCACCACCGTCGAGGACGCGATGCGCAAGTTGGCATCGGCACCGGATGGAGAGGTTTGCGTGGTCGATGCGTTGGGCAAGCCCATCGGCGCCGTGACGCTGCGGAGGCTGGCGGAAGCCATGGTCAACGCACATGAAGTGCCAGGCTTCAGCAGTCCTTCCCTTGCAGTAGTCCGCTGAAGTCGTTCACGATCGTTGATCCCCGGCTGAAACAATCGGCCCCCGTCTTCCTGAGGAAGCGGGGGCCGATGTGTTGGGCTCCGTGCTTTCTTGCCGGCAGTTTGCGAGTGACTTGGGTACAGTGGAGATCCACTCGATACTGAGCGGCCCGCGCGGTTTCAAACCACTTGCCTGACCTTGCGATGCACCCACCGGGCCCCGTCCTTGAGTTCAAGAACCTGCCAATGAATGTGCTCCAGCGAGGCGTTGTGCCCGACGCTGATCAGGATCGTTTCCGGCAGCGCCTGCTTGAGCAACTGATAGCAGCGCAGCTCGTTTGCCGCATCCAGTGCCGAGCTGCTTTCGTCGAGGAACAGCACCGTTGGGCGGGCCAGCAGGGCGCGGACGAACGCGCAACGTTGTTGTTCGCCGATGCTGAGGGTCTGGGCCCAGTCACGTTCCTGGTCCAGTTGATTGGCCAGGTGTTGCAGGCCGACTTGCTCCATTGCCTGGTGCAGGGCGGCATCTTCTTCGCGCCGTGGCGGGTTGGGATACCAGAGCGCTTCGCGCAGGCTGCCCAGGGGCAGGTAGGGTTTTTGCGACAGCGTCAGGGCCTGCTCGCGGTCATAGCTGCTGGTGCCGCAGGCATGGGGCCAAAGCCCACTGATGGTACGCAGCAGCGTCGATTTTCCGTAGCCGGACGGCGCACTGATCATCAGGCTGTCGCCGGGCCTGAGTGACAGGTTGAAGCCTTTGAATAACTGCCGGCCGTTCGGCAGCCAGACGTCCAGGTCCTTGATATCGAGGCCGCCTGCCTGCTGCTCGAGCCGGACCTGGGATGTGACCTCGAGATTATCCAGGCGCTCCTGGAAGCCGTTCAAACGGTCGATCACCGACTTCCATTCCGACAGCTCCGGAAACACGCTGACCAGGTAGGCAATGGCCGCGTGGACTTCGCCGAAGGCTGCGCTGATCTGCGTCAGGCGACCCAGGGGGAACGCGCCGGCGAAGAACTGCGGGGCCATGATGAACATGGGAATGACCGTGGCGCTGCGCAGATAGAAAGTCGAATAACCCATGATCAGCTTCTGCTTCTTGACCAGCGCCCAGAAGTTTTCTAGCGCCGCCTCCAGGCGTTGGTTGAAGCGTTCGTTCTCCACCAATTCGCCACGGTATTGGGCTACCGAATCGGCGTTTTCCCGCAGGCGGATGAGGGCGAAACGAAAGTCCGCTTCACGCCGTTGTTGCATGAAATTGAGGCTTGGCAACGCGCGCCCCAGCCAGAACGCCAGGCCGGTGCCCAGCAGCGCATACACCAGCGCGATCCACACCAGCAGCCCCGGGATGACCACCGACTGGTCGTTGAACGGCACGCTGACCAGGTTCGAAGCTTGCCAGAGAATATTCAGGAAGGAGAACAGCGACACCACCGACGTCAGCAGCCCCAAGCTCAATTTCAGCGACTTGACGATAAACAGGTCGATGTCCTCGGCGATGCGCTGGTCGGGGTTGTCGACCTCGGTCTCGGTCAGTTTCAGCTTCTGGTAGCGCTGGCTGCCCAGCCATTGGTCGAGCATGTTGCGGGTGGCCCAACGGCGCCAGCGGACGGTCAGCTTCTGCTGGAAATGGAACGCGCCCACGGTAAACCCGGCCATGCCGACCTGCAGCAGGATGAATTGCAGGCTGCCGACCAGGAAACCGTGATAGTCCAGGGCCTGCAACGCGTTGTAGAAATGCAGGTTCCAGAAGTTGTTGAGGATGTTGATGCCCACCAGGCACAGGGTCATCAGCACGGTGCCTAGCAGCAGCAACAGGGCCGGGTATTTTTCCTCGGATGTCCAGAACGGCCGCGCGAGACGCCAGAAAGTGCGGAGTGTGTGCATGTGGTCTTGATGAGCCCAGTCGCTGACGACGTTGAGTTTGCAGATGAGGAAGGATAGGATCGGCCAATGCTAATCGTTTGCATTCATTAGGGAAAGGGAGACCCGTCATCGAATTTCCACAATGGCTCAACCAGGCCTGGCCGCCGATACAGCGGGTTATCCGGCAGGGGACTGGTGATCAGCCTTCCATTGCGTTGAGCCGACTTGCCGATCCTGACGTGCTGCAACCGTTGCTGGCCCGCTTCGCCCTGCGTTATCCGGGGGTGAACCGCGCCGCTGTGGCGTCGCAGTGGTCGATGAACTACATGAGCATCGTCCTGCCGGCGACCCTGGCCTGTGTGTTGACCCGCCAGTGCGCCATCGATTTCTGGGGCGAAGAGGCGCTGCTGCTGCACGATGACGGTCAGCCTTCGGCACTGGGCCTGGCGACCCGACTGCCGGCCCTGGGCGCGGATGAGCGTGCAGCCTACTGGTCGCGGCTGATCCACGAGCACCTGGCACCGCTGTTCACCACTCTGGCCGCCGCCGGGGGACTGGCTCCGAAAGTATTGTGGGGCAACATGGTCGCTATCTGGGATGGTGCGTTCGCGCGAATGGACCCCGACCTGTCCCGGGACGGATTCGCCGAGGCGCACCAGTGGCTGGAGCCGGTCACGGTGAATGACGGGCGCCTGAAACTGCGGGGCCTGCAACGCATGGTCGAATCACCCGCGCCGCAGATCTGCCCTCGTTTGCCATTGCGCCGGCATTGCTGCTTGCACTACCAGTTGCACGAACCTGTCGAAGGCCAGCCGCCGGTGCTTTGCGAATCCTGCCCTAAACTGCATCGCCTGCCCCTGGCGGAGCAGGTGAGCTATCTGCATTACATCTATGAAGAGGCGTGAGCGCCGGTAGCAGGGGCAGTCCACCACAGGTTCGTCGGCTGCCTTAAACAGGCAGCATGACCGGCGTCTCCACAACGGCCCGGGGTGCGATCTCGTTGACCTGACCATGCTCGATGCGGATCAACCGGTCGGCCAGGCCGAAGTAGGCATCGTCATGGGAAATGACGATCAGCAGTTTGCCGCGCTCGCGCAGGTCCGGCAGGATCCGGGTGTAGAAGAAGTGCTTGAACACCGGGTCCTGGTCGGCCGCCCATTCGTCGAACAGGTAGCACGGACGATCATCCAGATAGGCACTGAGCAGCGCCAGGCGCTTGCGTTGCCCAGTGGACAGCGCCAGGGTCGTCAACTTGCCTGCCTCGACGTGCACCTTGTGATCCAGTTGCAGGTGGATCAGGTAGTCCTGGGCCTGTTTCACCAGGTGCGGATCGTCGCCATCGAACAGGTTCTCAAACAGGCAGAAGTCGGTGAAGATCGCCGAGAAGTGCTGGCGGTAATGGTGGTTGTCATTGCTCGAGGAGACTTGCTCGTCGAGCATGATGTCGCCGCCTTCCGGCCGGTAGAGGCCCGTCAGCAACAAGGCCAGGGTGGTCTTGCCGCTGCCGTTGCCGCCGGTGATGAACACCACCTCGCCGGCATTGAGGGTCAGGTCGATAGGCCCGAGGGTGAAATGACCGTCTTCGCGCTCGCGGTAGTAGGTATGGCTGACCTGGCGGCACACCAGGCTGCGGACCTGGGTCGGAGAAAGGCTGCCATCGGCCTCGTCGGCGGTCTGCATCTCGCCTTCCAGGGCACGGATCTTGTTCAGCGCGACGCTGGCCCGGCCCAGGGTCGGCAAGGCGTGCATCAGTTCCGACAACGGCGTGATCAAGTAGAGGATTGCCAGGATAAAGCCGGTGATCAGGCTGACGCTCAGGTCGATGAACTGCGGCGCGGCGAACAGCACCACGCCGATCAGCAGGTAGAACACCGCATTGCCCCAGTTCAGCACGAGGGCGTAGATGCTCATGCCCCGCACGAAATCCCGGCGATATTGCTGGCTCACCGGTATCAGCAGGCGCGTGAAGAAGTGCTGCCGGCGCGGATGGTTGAGTTGCAGTTCCTTGCTGCCGTCGGTGAGCAGGCGGTATTGGTCGAACAACTGGTCCTTGAGCTCCCGTGCACGGGAAATCGAGGTCAGTGCCCGGCGTTGCGGCCAGTTGAAACTGAGGCTGCCCAGGACGATCAGCAACAGCGTCAGGCCGAGCAGCGGCAAGCTCAGCCAGCCCAGATAGGCCAGGCAGGCGGCGATGATCCCGGCGTTGACCAGCAATACCGGCACCAGCTCCACCGCCTGGCTGATGGTCTGCGTATCATCGGTCAGCATTGCCAGCAGGCGGTGTTTGCCCAGGCGTTGCAACTGCGCGTAAGGCGTGTCGATCAACTTGGCGCTCAGGTGCAGGCGCATGTCATTGACCGCTGCCTGGCCCAGGCGCAGCAGGCTGACGTCGGAGATCACCCGCGACACCACGACCAATACCACCAGGCCGGCGAAGTACAGGCCGTCCACCGGACGCAACTGGTCGAACACCGTCAGGCTGTGGTTGATGTTGGCAATCAGCCCGGCCGCCGCGAGGCCGCAGACCAGGCCCGTCAGGGTCGCCACCAGCAGCGCGCGCCATGAGCGTTTAGCCATGAGTAACAACAGATCCATTTCAAACCGCTCCGTGTGTAGCAAAGATCTCAAGACGCGCGGCCAATTGCTCATGCAAGGTGCGTTGCTCAAGGATGGTCAGGTGCTGTGCCTGGATGACTTCGCGGGTCAACGCTGCGCTGCTCAGGCGTTCCCAATGCGGGTCGACGAATTCAGCCTGGGCCAGGGTGTCGTCGGCCCACCAGACATGGACCGGGCAGCTTAGCCGTGGAGGCTGGAAGGTCGCCAGCAAATGCTGTGTATGTTGTTGGTAGCGCAACCGTGTTTGCAGGTGTTCCCAACTGTCGCCATCGAGTTGCAGGCCTTGCTGGCGGGCCCATTGCACCAGTTCCGGCAGGCGTGCCGCCGGGGGCTGGGCGCTCAGTTGTGCGGTCAGCGCGGCCATGACCGGCGGCGGCAGCTGACGCATCAGCGTCTGGCTGTCCGGGGTCAACGCCTGGGAAGCCGATTCCAGCAGCGCCTCGACACTGTCCTCCGGCGCCTGATGCTGGTACTGCGAGTCGACGATACCGAGGAAGGCGACTTGCTCGCCCTGACTTTCCAGGCGCGCGGCAGCGGCAATCGCCAGCAGTCCTCCGAGGGAGAAGCCCAGCAGGTGATAGGGGCCGTGGGGTTGCTGTTGGCGCAGGTGCTCGACGTAGAGCGCGGCGAGGCTCTCGATATCGCCATCCAGCGTGGCGCTGTCCTCGGCCAGGTAGGCTGCCTGCAACCCCCAGAGATTCCAGGCGTGCAGCGGGGCCAGCAGCGTGCGGTAGTCCTGCACATGGCCGGTGGACGGGTGGAAGCAGAACAGGTTGGCCGCCTCGGCGTTGAGCGCCGACAGCCTGACCAGCGGCGATAGCTTGAGCTCAGCCTGCACCAGCGCCGCAAAGGCCGAGACGCTGGGGGCGTTGAACACCGCATTGACCGTCACCGGTGCCGATAACGCCGTTTGCAGGCGACTGGCAAGCGTCACCGCCGCCAGGGAGTGGCCGCCCAGTTCGAAGAAGTCATCGTCGATGCCCACCCGCTCCAGGCCCAGCACTTGCGCCCAGACGTCGGCGAGCAGGGCTTCCAGCGGCGTACGCGGCAAGGCACTGCCGACCGTGTCGAGCACCTTGTCGGCCCATTGCTGCAAGGTCTTGCGGTCGAGCTTGCCGTTACCCATCAGTGGCAATGCTTCGACAATCCGCAGGGAGGGCAGCATGTAGTCCGGCAAGCAATCCTGGGCCTGGCCATGCAGCCGGGCGACGCTGGTCGAATGCCCGGGCGCCAGGGTCAGGAAGGCGAACAGTTGCTGGCCGAGTTCGCCCCGGGGAATGCATTCCACGGCGGCCTGGGCAACACCGGGCAGGCCGGTCAGTTGCGCCTGTATCTCGTCGAGCTCCACGCGGAAACCCCGGATCTTCACCTGGCGATCCGCGCGCCCGGTGATTTCCAGGCTGCCGTCATGGAGATAGCGGGCCATGTCGCCGGTGCGATACAGACGCTCACCGGGTCGTTGGGCCAGTTCGATAAAGCGATCGGCGCTCTGTTGCGCGTCCAGATAGCCGCGGGCCAGTTGCGGACCGGCGATATACAGCTCGGCGTTTTGTCCGGGCGCAGCCAGTGCCTGCTGGTGGTCGAGCAGGTACAGGCGCATGCCGTCGAGACGGTCGCTGAGGGGCAGACGGCGATAATCCACCGCCGGCTCGACTCGGTGCATCACCACCCCGACCGTGGTTTCGGTGGGGCCGTAATGGTTGAAGATCGTCAGCGTCGGCGCGTGGTCGCGAATGCTTTGCAGCAGGCGCCGCGAGCAGCTTTCGCCGCCGAGGATCAATTGTTTGCGTGGCAGGACCGCAGCGCTTTGTGCATGGATCAACCAGGCGTCGAGCAGCGACGGCACGATCTTCAGATGATCGATCGGGTACTGCGCCTGCCATGCGGCCCAGGCCCGGGCGTCCATGGCGGTTTCCTTGTCCAGCAGATGCAGTTCGCCGCCGCTGAGCAACGCCGGGAACAGCAAGGTGTAGCCCAGGTCGGCCGCCAGGGAGGTGACCACCGCGCTGCGCTCACCCGCCGCCAGATCCAGGCGTCGAGAGACGCTGGCGACGTAACTGGCAAGCTGGCCGTGCTCGACAATGACGCCCTTGGGCGTGCCGGTGCTGCCCGAGGTGAACAGCACGTAGGCGGCATCCTCGGGTTGGATGTCGAGGGCTGGTGCGCTCGTCGGTCCTTGCTGCCAAACCGCTTCATCGCGCAGGTCGAGGCTGCCGATAGTGGGCAGGGCCGGAGCGCTGCCGGCCGCGCCGCTGAGGACGAAGACCGGCTTGGCCTGTTGCAGGATTGCCAGGGAGCGTTGCGCCGGCTGCTGCACGTCCAGCGGGATGAACGCCGCGCCACTCTTGAGCACGGCGAGCATCGCCAGCACCATCTGCGTCGAACGGTCCAGGTACAACGCCACGCGGTCTTCGCGACCGACACCCTGGGCATGCAGGTAATGCGCCAGTTGATTGCTGCGTGCGTCCAGCTCGGCATAGCTCAAGTGCCCATTGTGGTCGCGCAGGGCCAGGTGTCCGGGGAACTGCGCGGCACACGCGCTGAAGCGCGCCGGTACGCAGGTAAATGCCTGCGGCGCGTCGAGCGGGGCATGCAGTGCCGCCAGCGTCGCCGCGAAGCCCGGCGCTTGCAACGACAGTTCCGACAAGGGCTTGCCCGGGTTGGCGAGTGCATCGAGCAGCAGCGATTGCAATTGCTCCAGCAACGTCGCGGCGGCCTGTTCGCTGTAGCGGCTCGGCAAGTGAGAGAGGTTCAGGCGATAGGCGCTGCCGGACGCTTCGCTGCCGATCGTTTCGGCCACCAGCAGCAGTTCCATGCCCGCCGGGACAGCCTGGGCATCCAGCACGGTAATGGTCGCTGCGCTGCTGCCCAGGACGCCGAGCGGCCCAGGCAGGCTCGCACCCCATTGGAAGCCGTAATGTGAAGCTTCGACTGTCTGCGCATTGCTGACACCGCAGTATTCCTGCCATTCGCTGGCTTGTTCGCACAGCGTTTGCAGGTTCGCCAGCGCCTGGGCAAAGGAACTGTCGGGGGCCGGCTGCCAGCGCAAGGGCAGGGGCTTGGCGAACAGGCCCCAGCAGTCGGCGAGTTCTTCGTAGTCGTCGCGGCAATCGTGCACCCAGTTCAGGGTCAGTGCCGGGCTGTCGCCGGTACTCAGGCGCTGTAACAGTACGCCCCAGGCGGTCATCAGCACCTGCTCGGGGGATGCCGCGTGACGCTGGCAAAAACTGTCCAGGGCCATGCCCAACTGCGGATTGGTGATCAGGTGGGTAGTCACTGGCGTGTCGGTGCGATCGGTGCGCACCTGGCGGTAGAGCAATTCACCGGCGGCCGATTCATCCAGCGCCTGGGTTGCCCAGAAGCGCCGGCCATGCTCGGCATCTTCGTCGGCCTGCAATTCGTAGAGCCAGGCGCTGTACTGGGTGTAGGTCATGGCTTCGTCGTCGAACGACGGCGCCTGCGCCGAACCCAGTGCCTGGGCCAGACGCAGCAAGGTGCCGCGGTCCGCGCTCAGGGCTGGCAGTTGCAGCGTCACCCGATGCCGATCGGTATCCACCGATTGCACCTTGATGTCGATCGCGTCGGCGGCGGACTCAACCACCTGCAACGGCATCAGCAACCCCGGCTCCGGCCTCACCCGCAAGCGCAGGGCCTCATGGCAGGCACTCAACGCGGCGAGCCGTTGCTGCAGGCGCTCCAGCGCCAACGCACCGCGAATCTCCAGCTCCAGCCGCACCGCCGGCAACCCGCCCAGCCATTGGCTGCGCTGCTGCGGCGAGAGGGCGAAGGCTTCTTCGCGCTTTTCGTAAGCGGTCATGCCGGCACCTCCGAAGCCTTCAGTGGCTGCGCTTCGGGTAGATGTCCCGTCAATTGTTCACGGCGCATCATCTGGCCCATGGCGACACAGATCTTGCGTTCGCCTTCAAAGGGGTCCCGGGCATGGGCCACCAGCATGTTGTCGAGCATCACCATGTCGCCCTTTTGCCAGGTAAAACGCACGGCGCAGTCTTCGTAGGCTGTGCCGATCACGTCCATCACCGCATCCTCGATCACGCTGCCGTCGCCGTAGTACACGTTGCGCGGCAGGTGTTGCGGGCCGAACAGGTTGATCAGGTTGCTGCGCACTTCCGGCTCCAGGCAGGCGGTGTGGTGCAGTTGCACCTGGTTGAAGAACGACAGCTCGCCAGTGTCGGGGTGTTCGACGATGGCCGGGCAGTGCTGGGCGATACGCAGGTTATCGGCCCCCAGCCATTCCCAGCGCATGCCCGACGCCAGGCATTGGCGTTCGACTTCCTCGCGCTGTTCGGTCTTGAAAAAGTCCTGCCAGCGCACGTCCAATTTGTCGGTGAAGTGGCGCACGTAGAGCAGGCCTTGGGTTTTCAGGCGGGCGACGATGTCGTCCGGCAGCCGTGCCAGCACCTGGCGGCAATCGACGATGGGGGTGCAGCCGCCAACGGGCGACGGCGTTTCGCAATAGAACCACTGCTTGCGCGGCCATTGCGGCAGGTGCGAGCTCTCGTTGTGGAAGAGAATCATGTGCTGTTCCGGGTACGGCGTGGAGTGGTAGATGTTCTTGCCGGAGGTGTTCTTCGGCAGGTCACCATAGGTCCCGTAAAGGTCCGGTTCGATGGCTTGGGCGAACTGTTCGAAAGCCGTGGCATCCGGCAGGTTGAAACCCCGGAACAACAGGCCGCCGTGGGTTCGCAGTTGCGCATTGATCCACTCGCGGGCTTGCAGCGCCCAGTGCACCGGATCGAGGTCGCCGAGCAGCGGTTCGATCACCAGCGGCAGGGCCTGCCCGGCGATCAGGCTACGGGTACGCACCTGTTCGTGGGCCAGCTGGCTCACGGCGGTGGCACGGGTCTGCTTGAGTTTGCTCAGCTTGGACATCTTGCGGGCGCTACGGGCCGTGGCGTCGTCGGCAGGTGCGTCCGGTTGGGTGAGTGCGGCGTCCTGGCGGCCTTCAAGGCGCCACGACCAGTTGTCCAACGGCTGTTCCGTTGCCATGGTGATTCGCTCCAACAAGCTTTCAAAGCCCTGTTCCAGTTGGCGGATGGTGTGTTCCTGCAACACGCTGGTGCGATAGACCCAGCGCACGTTCAGGCCTTGTTCCTCGTCTTCCTCGACAAACACGGCGAGGTCGAACTTGCTGGTTTCCTGGCGCGACACCAGATGTTCCACCTCAAGGTCCGGCAGGTTGGCATTGCCGCTCGGTGTGTTCTGCATGACGAACAGCACCTGGACCAGCGGGTTGACCCCCGGCGTACGTGGTGGTTGCAGTTCCTCGACCAGCTTGTCGAACGGCACCTGCTGGTGCTGGAAGGCCGACAGGCAATCCTCACGCAAGCGTTGCAGGCGGGCGTCGAAAGGTTCGCCTTCAGTCAGGCGCGCGCGGATCGGCAGCACGTTGACGAAGAACCCGATCAGGTGTTCCAGGGCCGGGTGTTCGCGGTTGGCCAGGTCGGTGCCGACGATGAAGTCGCTGGTCCCGGTGGCGCGCTGCATCAGGCTGTTGAAGGCGTTGAGCAGAAGCATGAACAGCGTCGCCCGTTGCTCTTGCGCATAAGCCTTGAGCACCTGGGTCTGGGCCGCGCTGAAGCGTTGCTCCAGAGCCGCGCCCTGATAATCGGGACGCGCCGGACGCGGGTAATCAAGCGGCAGTTTGATCAGCGTCGGTGCGCCGTCCAGTTGCCGACGCCAGTAGTCGATGGCCCGGGCCAGCAAGCGTTGCTGCGCCTCGCTGCGTTGCCAGTGGGCATAGTCGGCGTACTGGATCGGCAGCACCGGTAGCACCGGCGTCGAGCCGCGGCTGTAGGCCTGATAGCCAATGATCAGTTCCTGGACGAGGATGCCCATGGACCAGGCGTCGGTGGCGATGTGGTGCAGCACCAGTTGCAGCACATGATCATCGGTGCCCAGGCGCAGCAGGTGGGCGCGCAGCATCGGCGCCTGCTGCAAGTCGAACGGGGTGCCGGCCTGCTCATCGATCAGGCGTTGCAGGGTGTTGGCCTGCTGCTCGCCAACCCGTTGGCTCAACTCGATCGGCGTCAGGTCGACCCGCGGTGCCGGGCTGATTACCTGGCAGGGCTGGTCGCCGTTGAGGTGGAAGGCGGTGCGCAGCGACTCGTGGCGCTCCAGCACAGCCTGTAACGCGGCTTGCAAGGCCGGGACATCGAGGGCTCCGCGCAGTCTCACCACCGTGCTCATGTTGTAGGCGGCGCTCGGGCCTTCGAAGCGATCGAGGAACCACAAGCGCTGCTGGGCGTAGGACAACGGCAGCGGCAGGTTGCGCGGTGCCAGGGCTATTTCGCTGTCGCCGTCGGACTCGACCTGGGCGTTGCGCTGGCGATCAACCGCTGCGGCCAGTTGTTCCAGGGTGCCGCGTTCGAACAGCGTGCGCAGCGGCAGGTTCACGTTCAGCCGGCGGCGAATCCGCGACAGCACCTGGGTCGCCAGCAGCGAGTGGCCGCCGATGGCGAAGAAGTCATCGTGCACGCCGACGCTGTCCAGGCCGAGGATCTCCTGCCAGAGTTCCGCCAGGACTTTTTCGGTGGCAGTGCGCGGTGCCACGCACAGCTCATCGCTCGTCTCGGCCTGGGGCACGCCTTGGGCGGCGAGGGCGCGGCGGTCGACCTTGCCGTTGGCGTTCAGCGGCAATTGTTCAAGGGCCAGCCAGCGGGCCGGGACCATGTAGCTCGCCAGTTGCGCGCCCAGGTAAGCGCTCAAGACCTGTTGTGCGGACTCGCTGTCCAGCCCGGCGGTGTTGTCGAGTACGTACCAGGCGACCAACTGCAATGCCCCACGGGCATCGGGCAGCGCCAGCACTGCCGCGCTGTCCACCGCTGGGTGCTGCATGAGGCGGTTTTCGATTTCGCCCAGTTCGATGCGGTGACCACGGATCTTCACTTGCTGGTCGCGACGGCCGAGGTATTCGATCACGCCATCGGCGCGCATCCGGCCGATGTCGCCGCTGCGGTACAGGCGCGCATCTGCCTGGAACGGGTGCGGGACGAAGGCTTCGCGGGTGCGTTGCGGGTCGCGCAGGTAACCGCGACCCACGCCGATGCCACCGATGCACAACTCACCGGGAACGCCGATGGGCACCATGCGCAGGTCCGAATCCAGCACGAATACCTGGTTGTTGGCGGTCGGCTTGCCGATAGGCATGTGCAGGCAATCGTCGGTCGGGGCTTCGGTAATCGGGTGGAAGGCCACGTCGTCAGAGCATTCCGCCGGGCCGTAGGCGTTCATCAATGGGATCGCCGGGAAGCGCGCGAACCAGTCCCGCGCCAGGGCCGGTGGCAGGGCCTCGCCGGTCGGCAGGAGCCAGCGCAGGCCCGCTAGGGCGTGGTGCGCCTGACTTTCCTGGAGCATGCCGCGAATCAGCGCCGGCACGGTTTCCAGCAGCGTCAGCCCCAGGTCCTCGACCGCGTCGAGCAGCGCCACCGGATCATGTGCCTGCGCATCGGGAAGGATGTGCACGGTGGCGCCGACCAATGGCGCGGCCAGGAACTGCCACACGCAAATATCGAACGCCGCCGAAGCCGTCTGGGCAATACGGTCCTGCTCGCAAAGGCCCAGGCTCGGGACTTTGCCGAAGATGTTGTTGAGCATCCCGCGTTGTTCGACCATGACCCCTTTTGGCGTACCGGTGGAGCCCGAGGTGAAGATCACGTAAGCCAGTTGATCGGCGTTGTGCGTATAACGAACCGGCGGCTGTTCGACCCCTTGCCAGAGTGCTTGCGCGATCAGGCAGGTCGGCTGCTTGCGCATTTGCGGCAGCACGTTGTCCAGTGCCGCCGTCGCGTTCTCGCAGACCAGCAACAGCGGTGCCTCGCCCAGGTCCAGCAGTTCTCCCAGGCGTGCGGCCGGCTGCTGGATATCCACGGCCTGGAACGCGGCGCCGACCTTGAGCGTGGCGATCATCATCGTCAGCAAGGCCAGGCCGCGCTCGGCAAACAGCGCCACCAGGGTTTCCGGGCCGGCGCCGGCCTCTTGCAGTGCGTGGGCGACGGCGTTGGCGCGGCGGTCCAGTTCGGCGTAGGTCAGCGACTGGCCCTGGCAGACCGCGGCGATGTGTTGCGGGCGACGGTGTACCTGATCGGCGAACAGCGCCGCGTAGCCGCGCTCCAGCGGGAAGTCCACCGCACTGCGGTTGCACTCGATCTGCAACTGCCGGCGCTCCGCTTCGGGGAGCATGTGCAGGCTGCCCAGTGGCGCTTGCGGTTGATCGAGCATGCCCGACAACAGTTGCACCAGATGGCCGAGCATGCGCTGCACGGTGTCGGTGCTGAAGCGCTGGCTGTCGTAGGACAGGCGGATGCCCAGGCGGTCACCGGGGTACAGCACCACCGTCATCGGGAAGTTGGTGTGCACCCGGTCTTCATAGATGTCGATGCTGAAGGCGTCCAGTTGCACGCTGCTGATGTCCAGTGGGGCGTTTTCGAACACCACCAGGCTGTCGAACAACTGCTGGCCACGGGGCACTTCGCTGCAACGCTGGATGTCCACCAACGATGCGCTTTCGTGCTCGCGCAGCTGTGCGTTGTGGGACAGCAGCGCTTGCAGCCAGTCGGCGACCGGCGCTTGCGGGTCGACATCGACCCGCAGGGGCAGGCTGTTGATGAACAGCCCGACCATTTCCTCGACACCGGCCAGGTCGGTCGGGCGACCGGCCACGGTCACACCGAACAGCACGTCGCGATTGCCGCTGTAGCGCGACAGCAACAACGCCCAGGCGCCCTGGATCCAGGTGTTCGGCGTGAGTTGGTATTGCTGGCAGAGCTGCTGCAAGCGCTGGGTCTGGGCGATGCTCAGGGTCTGGTCGAAATCGCCGACCTGCTCCGGTGCCTGCTCCGGACGGGCCACGGGGCTGTCCACGTGCAGCGGCGTCGGCTCGCTGAAGCCGGCCATTTGCGTTTGCCAGAAGGCGTGGGCGGCGGCCATGTCATGGCGCTCCAGCCAGCTCATATAGCCGCGGAATGAGCGCAGGCGCGGACGGGCCACAGGCTCCTGGCGGACGATGGCCTGGTAGATCGCCAGCAGGTCTTCCATCAGCAGGCCGAAGCACCAGGCGTCGGTGAGGATATGGTGGAAGCTGCGCACCACGGCGAAGCGGCGTTCATCGAGCTGGAACACCCGCAGGTGGGTCAGCGGCGCACCGGCCATGTCGAAGCCTTGCACGCGTTGCGCTTCCAGGGCCTGGTCCATCGCCAGGCGTTGTTGCTCTGCGTCGAGATGGCGCAGGTCCTGCCAGTCGAATGCCCGATGGGTTTGCCGGTAGACGCATTGCAACGGCTCGTGATCTTCCTGCCACCAGAACGCGGTGCGCATCATCGGATGCCGTTGCAGGAACAACTGCCAGGCCGCCTCCATGGCCGGGCGCTGCAATACGCCGTCCCAGCTGTAGCGCTGCTGCATCAGGTAGATGCCGCTGTGGGGTTGCAGCAGGGTGTGCAGGAGCATGCCTTGTTGCATCGACGACAGCGGGTAGACGTCTTCGATGTTCGACCAGTCCAGGGGCTCGGCCGCCAGGGTCGCCGCTTGTTTGTGGCAGAGCGGGAAGGCCTGGCTGGCGGGGCGCAGGTCGGCTGCGGTGAGCAGTCCTGCGAGTTCGCCCAAGCGTTGCTCGAGCCGTGGTGCCCAACTGGCGGCGAGGGCGCCCTGGCTGCGCAGGTGCAGGCAATCGTCCTGCCACCAGGCATCCAGCGTCAGCGGGCAAGTTGCGGCCACCACTGGGTTCGCCGCCTCGACCCGGGCAAGGAGGCCGTGTGCTTCGCGATGGCTGTCGAGGTTGCCCAGCCAGCGAATGGCGACCGCGGCCGCTGGCAGATCGCGCAGGGGTTCTTGCAGGTAAGTGTTGTCCGACAGGTAGCGCAGGGCGCCGTAGTCGACGCCGTGTTGCGGGTAGGCACGCATCTGCGCGACCAGGGCCTGCAAGCGTTGCAGCAGGCTGTCGCCTTCGGGCTGGAGGAAGTACGGCACTGCCAGATCCAGCGACCCTGGAATACGTGCCGGCTCGAGGTCGGCCAGGGCAATCGGCGCATCGACCGGCAAACGCTCGGTGAGGGGACGGGCGCCTTGTACGCTCAGGGCGATCAGGCCGTCGCCGCAGAGCTCACGGCATTGCTCGACCACGGCAGCGGCCAGCAGGTGGTTCCAGTCCAGCTGCAGCACCTCGGCCACGCGTTTGAGTTCGCTGGAGGTGGTGGCTGGCAGGGCTTGCTCGACCACGCTGGTGGGCTGTTCGCTTTCCGGCAGTTGCAACGGCTCCGTGCCGGCGTATTGCAGCCAGTGTTCCCAGGCATCGTCCAGGGCGTCGCTTTGTGCGTGCGCCTGCTGGTGTCGCGTCCACTGGCTGAAATCGCCGCCGGCATAGGACAGGCGCACCGGCCGTTGATAGGTTAGTTGCGCCAGCGCCAGGTTGAGGTCGGCAAGCAGCAGTGCCCAGGACGCCTCGTCCACGCACAGGGGGTGAGCGGCCAGCAACAGGGACGGCTTGCCGTTCACGTCCAGCAGACAGGCATGCAGGGTCTGGCCTTTGTCCAGTTCAAGCGCGTCGACACCGGCCTGGGCCAGCGCCTGCAACTGCACCGGGTCGCACACGGCCAGTTGCTCGCGGCTGATCGCCGGCGCCTTGGCCGAGCCCAATACCTGTTGCTGCCATTCACCTTCCGGCAGCGCTTTGAGTGCCAGGCGCAAGGCCTGATGGTGTTGTTGCAAGGCGGTGATCGCCTGGCCCAGCAGGTCGCTGTCGATGGCCTGGGTCAGCGTTACGCAGCGCCAGGTAGCGTCGAGCGGTCCTTGTTGCAGGCGCGCCAATTGACCCGCCCCCAGCGGCAACTCGTAGCCATCGACAAGGCTTTGCGCCGTCCCCTGGCTGGCATCGGCACCCAGTACCCGGGCGATATCGGCGATGGTGCGGTTCTCGAACAACTGCCGGGGCGTGAGCTTCAGTCCCTGCTGGTTGGCGCGGGCGATGATCTGCAAGTTGATGATCGAATCACCGCCAAGGGCGAAGAAATTGTCATGTACACCAACCCGCTCAAGCTTGAGGACGTCTTGCCAGATGTCGGCCAGCAGCGTTTCGACTTCATTGCGCGGGGCGACGTGGCTGGCGCTGTCATCGGTGGGTTTTTGCGGTGTCGGCAAGCGCTGGACGTCGACCTTGCCGTTACGGGTGAGGGGCAGTTCATCGAGGGTAATGAAATGCGCTGGCACCATGTAGTCCGGCACGCGGGCGCTGAGGTCGTTGCGCAGCTTGGCTGGGGAAATCGATTGGCTGGCGACCAGCCAGGCCACCAGCCGTGGGCTGCCGTCCAGTTCCACGACGCGCACCAGCGCCTGCTCGATCAGCGGCGACAGGCGCTTGATCTGCGCCTCGACTTCGCCCAGCTCCAGGCGGTTGCCACGAATCTTCACCTGGCTGTCGACGCGGCCAAGGAACGCGATTTGACCGTCGACTTGCCAGCGTACGCGGTCGCCGGTGCGGTACCAGCGTTGTTCATTGGCATCGAGGTGGAAGCGCTCGGCGGTGAGGTCGTCCCGGTGCAGGTAACCCCGGGCCAGGGCGCCACTGATCAGCAGTTCACCGGACACGCCGATGGCCGCCAGGCGACCGTTGCCGTCGACCACCCGCAGTTGACGGTTCGGCAGCGGTCGGCCGAGGGCAATGCTGCGCAGGCCGGCGGGCAGTTCGGTGGCAATGGCGCCGACGGTCGCTTCACTCGGGCCATAGTGGTTGAACACCTTCAAGCCCGGTGCCAGGCGATTGACCTGCTCCAGCAGCGCCGGGCTGAGGGCGTCGCCGCCGAACACCAGCAGCGAGCGCGGCAGCAGGCGCGCATCGGGCAGCGCCTGCAACAGGCCGGCGAGATGACTCGGGGTGATTTTCAGCACATCCACCGGATGCCGGTCGAAGAGTTCGGCCAGCGCCAGTGGGCTGAAACCGCTGTCTTCATCCACCAGCAACAGGCTGGCGCCGCTGCACAGGGCGCCGAACAGTTGGGTATGGCCGAGGTCGGCGGCGATGCTCGACAGCAAGCCGTAGCGGGCGGCCGCTGGCGGGTTGAGCACCGCCTGCACCGCCGTCAGGTAGTCGACGATGGATTGGTGCTCGACCACCACCCCCTTGGGCGTACCGGTGGAACCCGAGGTGTAGATCACGTAGGCGGCATCGGTCGGGCTGTGGGCCACGACCGGTGGCGTGTCGGGTTGGGTGGCGATGGCCTGCGCCTGTTCCGTCAGCCACAGCGCCGGCGTGTGTTCGGCCAGGCCCTTGAGCAGCGGCGAAGGTGCGGCACCGATCAGCAGCGCGGCGCGGCTGTCCACCAGCACGTCGACCAGGCGGCCGGCGGGTTGCTTGATGTCCAGCGGCAGGTACGCCGCGCCGGCCTTGAGGGTGGCGAGCAGGGCAATGACGAAATCGGCGCTGCGTTCCAGGGCCAGGGCGACCACGCTGTCGTGGCCGATACCCTGGGCGCGCAGGTAGTGGCTGAGGCGGTTGGCTTGCTGGTCCAGCTCACAGTAGGTCAGCGCCACCTGGCGATCACGTACCGCCAGTTGTTCGGGGTGCGCGGACACCTGTTGTTCGAAACGCTGGTGCAGGCAGTCCTGGGGCACCGGCAGTTGTACGCCGAGACCCTGTACCAGCAGTTGCTGGCGTTCTTGCGCACTCAGCCACTCGAGTTCGTTGACCCGGCACTGCGCTTGCGCGGTCATCGCCAACAGGATCGAGCGCAGTTGCGCGGACAACACTGCCACCTCGGCATCGCTGAAACGACTGCGGTCGTAGCTGATCAGGTAGTGCAGTTGTTTGTCCGGCATCACGATCAGCGACAGCGGGAAGTGGTTGCGGCCCTGGGTCAGGGTGATGCCGTCGACCTGCTGTTCGCTGGCCGGGGCGCTGAAGCTCAAGCCGCCGGTGTCCTGGTTCAGCGCATCGGTGACCGGGAAGTTTTCGAACACCAGAATCGAATCGAACAGCGCCTGTTCGGCGGCAATGCGCGTCATCGATTTGAGTTTGCCCAGGGGCAGGTAAGCGTGGTGGCGCAGGTCGCTGTTGGCGTGCTGTAACTGCTGCAACCAGTCCACCAGCGCCGGGCTGTCGGCCCACTGCACCCGCAGCGGCAGGGTATTGATGAACAGGCCGACGGTGCTGTCGACGGCCGCCAGATTCTCCGGCCGGCCGGCGACGGTGACGCCATAGACCACGTCGTCACGCCCGGCGTGTTGGCCCAGCAGCAACGCCCAGGCGCCCTGGATCAAGGTGTTGATGGTCAGGTCGTGGCGACGGGCGAACTGTGACAGTTGCTCGGTTTCGCTGTCATCCAGCAGGCTTTCCCGCTCGGCGAAAGGCGCCCCTGAAGGCGCTATCTGGCGCACGGCAAAGTTGGGCAGCGGGGTGGGTTCGCTCAGGTCCTGCAACTGATCGCGCCAGAAGCCTTCGGTGGCCGCCATGTCCTGTTCCGCCAGCCAGGCGATGTAGTCGCGGTAGGCGCGGGTCGGTGGCAGGTGGGCGGGGCGGCCATGGGCTTGCTCGTAGTAGAGCGCCAGCCATTCCTGCACGGCGATGCCGACGCTCCAGCCGTCCATGAGAATGTGATGGAAGGTCCAGATCAGGTGCCAGCGTTCGGGGGCCAGGCGCACCAGGCAGACGCGCATCAGCGGCGACTCGTTCAGCTCCAGGGGCTGGGCCCGCTGTTCCAGGGCCAATTGCTCCAGGGCAGCCTGCGGGGTGGCGCGGTCCTGCCAGTCCAGTTCGGTCAGGGGCAGGTCGACGTCCTGCTGCACCACCTGATAGGCATCGTCCAGTTCCTCCCAGAGAAACGCACTGCGCAGCACGGCGTGACGCCGCATCAGCGCCTGCCAGGCACCGCGAAAGGCGTTCAGTTGCAGCGGGCCGTTCATTTCCAGGCTCAATTGCTGGTAATACACCCGCGAATCCGGCTCATAGACGCTGTGGAACAGCAGGCCATGCTGTGTGGGCGATAGGGAGTAGATGTCTTCGATGTTGTTCATGCTTTAACTGATCCGTAGCAAAGTCTGGAAAACCTAGAAAGCGTCAGTGCGGGTGCGTGGTGGTTCATGTCCGCCACGCGCCGCGTCGCTCACTAGCTTTGGGAATTGGGTTTGGTCTTGAGCTTGCCCAGCAGCTTGTCCAGGGACTTCTGGTTCAGCGCCTTGGCGAGCGGGAAGTCCGAAGGCATCAGCGCGCCGGCCTGTGGGTCGAGGCAGTGCTCGACCAGTGCTTGCAGATGCTCCAACAGGCGAGCGGGCAAGCGGCTGTCGACCTCTGGCGTGACGCTGTGCCATTCGACACGCAATACGCCGTCTTCCAGCCACGCCACCACTTCGCGAGCGTGGGTCACCCGGTTTGCCGGCGACACGTCTGGCGGCGGGGTCAGGCTGCTGGCGCGCAACCAGTCCTCGGGCGTCTGCTCGTGCCCGAGGTAGTTGAACAGCACATCGCCGTGGCTGGCCGGCAGTTGACCGCGTTGTCGCAGCAAGCCGTAGCCAAGGCCCTGGCCCGGTACCGCGCGCAAGGCTTCCTTGGCGTTGCGCACCTGGTCGCCACGGGCGCCGCTGGCGCTGACGCGCAGCGGGAACAGCGTGGTGAACCAGCCGACGGTGCGGCTGACGTCCAAGCCGTCGAAAGGCGCATCGCGGCCATGGCGCTCCAGGTCCACGACGACGTCGCTGCGGCCTTCGGTTTCCGCCAGGGTCGCGGCGAGGGCGGCGATCAGCAGTTCTTCCGGTTGCGTGCGGTACGCCCCATGGGACTCGGTCAGCCATTGGTGGGTGCGGGTGGCCTCCCAACGGGCCGACAGGGTCCGGCGCTCGGCCACCGTGGTGACTGGCGGCCGGTTCGCACTGATCTGAGTGTTCCAGTAGCGCTGTTCGCCCGCGACCTTGGCGGCGTGGGCGTGCAGGTGCTCGGCCCATTGCCGATAGGACGTGGTTTTCGCCGGCAAGGTCGGCTGTTCGCCGCGCTCCAGTGCTGCATACAGCTGTTGGAAATCTTCCAGCAGCGGTGTCCAGGACACCGCATCCACCACCAGGTGATGGGCCACCAGGTACAGGCGCTGCGGTTCACCTGCCAGCAGGGCCGCGGCAAACAGTGGGCCGTGTTGCAGGTCGAGGCTTTGCGCGACCTGCAGCAGTTGGTCCGGGTGCTCGCAGCAGGTCAGTTGCGCAGGTACTACGGGAGCGATCCGTGCCTGCCATTGTCCGTCGACCTCGGTGAAGCGCAGGCGCAGGGCGTCGTGGTGAGCGACCAGTCGATCCAACACCTCCTGCACGATGGCTGGTTCAAGGCGCCGGTCGCTGTCGGCCAGCACGGACTGGTTCCAGTGCGCGGCCTGGGGTTGCTGCTGATCGAAGAACCATTGGTGCAGGGGCATCAACGGCATCGTGCCGGTGACTTCACCCTGTTCGGCCTGGGTCAGCAGGGCCGTGGTCACCTGGGCCAGCGCCGCCGGCGTGGGTGAGCGGAACAGGTCCCGTGGCGTCAGCGAATAGCCTTGTTCGCGCAGACGTGAGATCAGCTTCAGGCCGAGAATCGAGTCCCCACCCAGGGCGAAGAAGCTGTCGGTGGTGCCGACTTCGCGGCCACCGGTCAGACTCTCGCCAAGCAGTTCGCCGAACAACTGGCACAGCAGGCTTTCCAGCGCGTTACGCGGCGCGGCGTAGTCTTTCTGGGTTTGCGGCAAGGGCAGGGCCGCCAGGGCCTTGCGGTCGATCTTGCCGTTGCTGTTGAGCGGCAGTGTCGGGACGTGGACCCACACCGCCGGCACCATGTAGGCCGGCAACTCGGCGGCGAGCAGGGTATCGAGGTCCGATTGCGCTGCGCTGCTGCTGTAGAACGCCACCAGACGGTTATCGATGACCAGGGTGCAGGCCGCAGTGATGGCCGGCAGGTTCAGCACGGCTGCGTCGATTTCACCGAGTTCGATGCGCTGGCCGCGCAGTTTCACTTGATGATCGAGACGCCCGAGGTACTCGATGTTGCCATCGGCCAGGAAGCGGCAACGGTCGCCGGTGCGGTACAGGCGATCCCCGTCGATGAACGGGCTGGCGAGGAAGCGTTCCTCGGTCAGGTCCGCACGCTTGAGGTAACCGCGGGCGACGCCGACACCGCCAATGTACAGCTCGCCAATGCTGCCAATCGGCAACGGCTGCATGCTTTCATCGAGGATGTACAGGCGCAGGTTGGCGATGGGTTTGCCGATCGGCACGATCACGTCGTCCACCGAGCAGCGCCATACCGACACGTCGATGGCCGCTTCGGTCGGGCCGTACAGGTTGACCAGCGCCGCCGGATGCAGACCCATGAAACGCCGCACCAGATCCACCGGCAGCGCCTCGCCGCTGGCAAACACCTGGCGCAGGCTGCGGCAGTCGGCCAAGCTCGGCTCGTCGACAAAGGCACGGAGCATCGACGGCACGAAGTGCAGGGTGGTGACCTGTTCCTGCTGGATCAACTGGCTGAGGTACGCCGGATCGCGATGCCCATCCGGACGGGCCACCACCAGGGTCGCGCCGGTGATCAGCGGCCAGAAGAACTCCCACACCGAGACGTCGAAGCTGTACGGGGTTTTCTGCAACACGCGGTCGTTCGGACCAATCGGGAACGCGTCCTGCATCCAGTACAGGCGATTCATCAAGGCGCCGTGTTCGTTCATTACGCCTTTCGGTTGGCCGGTGGAACCGGAGGTGTAGAGCACGTAGGCCAGGTCGCTGGCAGCGATGCTGATCGGGTCGAATGCCGGTGCCTGGGGCAGGGTGTCGAGGGTCCAGGCCTGATGCCCGGCCGGCAGGCGCGACAGCCACTGCGCCTGGGTCAAGGTGACCTTGGCGTCGGCGTCTTCGATCAGGAAGGCCAGGCGCCCAGCGGGCAGTTCCGGATCCAGCGGCAGCCATGCGGCGCCGGCATGGACGATGCCGAGCAGGGCGACGACCATGTCGACGGAGCGCAGCATGCACACCGGCACGATGTCGTTGGCACCGATGCCGGCTCCACGCAGGGCCCGGGCGACGGCTTGCGCCCGTTGGTCCAGCTCGGCGTAGGTCAGGCGCTGGCCTTCGAACACCAGTGCCGGGGCATTGGGACTCAGGGCGGCCTGTTGTGTCAGGGCGGTGTGCAGGTTGGTCGGACCGCCGTAGTGACGCTCGGTGGCGTTCCAGCGATCCAGCTGCGGTTGGTCCTGGTGCTGCGGGAACAGTTCGATGAGCGTTCGCTCGGGTGCAGCGACCAGGGCATCCAGCAGCGCACACCATTGCGCGCTCCAGCGTTGCATCGTCGACGCGTCGAACAGCGCCGATTGGTACTCCAGCGCCAGGCTCATATCGCTGCCGTCGTCCTGGACTTCCCAGCTCTGTTCGAACTTGGCGTCGATCACCGGCAGCGTCTGCTCTTCGACCGCCAGTCCCGGCCATTGGCTGCTGTCCACGCGGCCATAGTTGAGGGAGAACAGCACCTGGAACAGCGGCGTGCGGTTCAGGTCGCGGTGTTGCGCGACGGCGCCGACCAGGGTGGCAAATGGCAGGTCGGCGTGGGCCTGGGCCGCGCGCAGGTCGGCTTCGAGGCTGGCGAGCAACTGCTCGGCCGGGGCCTGCTGGTCGACCTCGCTGCGGATTACCAGGGTGTTGACCAGGCAGGCCAGCAGCGTCTGGGATTGCGGCTGGTCACGCTGGTCTGCCGGGGTGCCGAGACGAATCTCGCGCTGACCGCTGTAGCGCGCCAGCAGTGCGCTCAGGGCCGAGGCCAGCACCACGTAAGTGGTCGTGCCGCGCTGACGGGCGAACTGGCGGATCGCTTCGGCACGTTGGGCACCGAGGCTGACGGTCAGTTGCCGGGCCCGACGATCGGCTTCGGCGCTCCGAGGATGGTCGATGGGCAGGTCGAGCTGGTAGTCGTCCTGGCCGAGGTGGTTCTTCCAGTAATCCAGGCTGCCGTTGCGGCGGGCCTGGGTGTCCGGGTGCTGTTGCCACAGGGCGAAGTCGACGTAGTCGATCTCCAGCGGCGTCCAGGCCGGCGACTGCCCATCGAGGCCGGCGGTGTAGGCCTGGGTCAGCTCATCGATGAGCAACTGCATGGCCCAACCGTCGGTGGCGCTGTGGTGCAGGCAAACCAGCAACAGGTTTTCGTCGCTGCCCTGGCGTTGCAGCAGGTGCGCCCGCCAAGGCGCGGCGGCGGCCAGGTCGAACGGCGTCATCAACTCGGCTTGGGCCATGGCGCAGGTTGCGGTCCAATCCTGTGTGGCAACGGCAGTGACCGCGAGCGCAGGCCCATGGTCGTCGATCAATAGCTGCGGTTCGCCCTGGACTTCAACAATACGGCTGCGCAGCACCAGATGGCGTTGGCTGACCTGCTCGAAGGCTTCACGCAAGACGCGGACCTGCAATTCGCCGCGCAACGCCAGGGCGAACGGCATGTGGTACTCGCGAGAATCCGGCACCAGGCGGCTGAGCATCCAGAAGCGTTTCTGCGCCAGCCCCAGTGGCAGTGCCGCCGGACGCGGCTGCGCGGTGATCGATTCGTCCGCTGTCGCCAAGCCCAGGTAATCGGCCAGGGCCGCGACGGTCGGGCGTTCGAACACCAGTGCCAACGGCAGGGAAACCCCAAGGCGTTCACGGACCCGGCTGACCAGTCGGGTCGCCAGCAAGGAGTGACCGCCGAGCTGGAAGAAGTGATCTTCGATGCCAACCGACGCGCATCCCAGCACTTCGCTGAACAACTCGCAGAGCACAGTTTGGGTGGCATTGCGCGGTGCGGTATGCGGCCGGTCGCTGTGGGTTTCCGGTAGCGGGGTGGCGGCCAGGGCCTTGCGGTCGAGTTTGCCGTTGCTGTTGAGCGGCAGGCTGTCGAGCTGTACGAAGAGGCTCGGCAGCATGTGCGACGGCAGGCGGTCGCTCAATGCATTGCGAATGACGGCCTCGTCGGCGTCACCGCACCAGAAGCTCACCAGACGCTGGTCCAGCAGCAGGGTCGCGGCGTCGCGAACGCCGCTCTGGGCCAGCAGCTCGGCGTCGATTTCACCGAGTTCGATGCGCTGGCCGCGCAGTTTCACCTGATGGTCCAGGCGCCCGAGGTATTCGATGTTGCCATCGACCAGGAAGCGGCAGCGGTCGCCGGTGCGGTACAGGCGATCCCCGTCGATGAACGGGCTGGCGAGGAAGCGTTCCTCGGTCAGGTCCGCACGCTTGAGGTAACCGCGCGCCACGCCGACGCCGCCGATGTACAGCTCGCCAATGCTGCCAATCGGCAACGGCTGCATGCTTTCATCGAGGATGTACAGGCGCAGGTTGGCGATGGGCTTGCCGATCGGCACGATAATATCGTCCACCGAGCAGCGCCAGACCGAGACGTCGATGGCCGCTTCGGTCGGGCCGTACAGGTTGACCAGCGCCGCCGGGTGCTGGCCCATGAAACGCCGTACCAGATCCACCGGCAGCGCTTCTCCGCTGGCGAACACCTGGCGCAGGCTGCGGCAGTCGACCAGGCTCGGCTCGTCGACAAAGGCACGGAGCATCGACGGCACGAAGTGCAGGGTGGTGACCTGTTCCTGCTGGATCAACTGGCTGAGGTAGGCCGGATCGCGATGCCCGTCCGGACGGGCCACCACCAGGGTCGCGCCGGTGATCAGCGGCCAGAAGAACTCCCATACCGAGACGTCGAAGCTGTACGGGGTTTTCTGCAGCACGCGGTCGTTCGGACCAATCGGGAATGCGTCCTGCATCCAGTACAGGCGATTCATCAAGGCGCCGTGTTCGTTCATCACGCCTTTCGGTTGGCCGGTGGAGCCGGAGGTGTAGAGCACGTAGGCCAGGTCGTTGGCAGCGATGCTGATCGGGTCGAACGCCGGAGCCGGGGGCAGCGCATCAAGGGTCCAGGCCTGATGCCCGGCTGGCAGGCGCGACAGCCACTGCGCCTGGGTCAAGGTGACCTTGGCGTCGGCGTCTTCGATCAGGAAGGCCAGGCGCCCGGCGGGCAGTTCCGGATCCAGCGGCAGCCATGCGGCGCCGGCATGGACAATGCCGAGCAGGGCGACGACCATGTCGACGGAGCGCAGCATGCACACCGGCACGATGTCGTCGGCACCGATGCCGGCTCCACGCAGGGCCCGGGCGACGGCTTGCGCCCGTTGGTCCAGCTCGGCGTAGGTCAGGCGCTGGCCTTCGAACACCAGTGCCGGGGCATTGGGGCTCAATGCGGCCTGTTGTGTCAGGGCGGTGTGCAGGTTGGTCGGGCCGCCGTAGTGACGTTCGGTGGCGTTCCACTCGATCAGTTGGCGCCGACGCTCGGTCGCCGCCAATGGAGACCAATCCGCGAGGCGGGTCTGCGGTGCATCGAGCATGGCTTCAAGCAGTTGCTGCCATTGCTCCAACCAGCGCCGGGCGGTGGTTTGGCTGAACAGCGCGGCACGGTATTCCAGCAGCACCGACAGCACCTCGCCGTCATGCACTTCCCAGTTCAAGTCGTACTTGGTGGCCTGGGCGCTCACGGCGCGTTCGCTGACCTGCAATTGCGACCAGTGCTGGCAGGACGCATCGGCGTTCTGCATGGCGAACAGCACTTGGAACAACGGCGTCTGGCCGAGGCTGCGGGCCGGCTTGAGGTGCTCGACAACCTGGTCGAACGGCACGTCCTGATGCTGTTGGGCGTCCAGTACGCGGTTGCGGACTTGGTTCAGCAAACCTTCGAAATCCAGGCTCGGATCAAGGTCGGCGCGCATGACCACGGTATTGACGAAGCAACCGATCAGCGGCTGCAACTCGGCGAACGGCCGTTGGGCCACCGGGCTGCCGACCCGTACGTCGCGCTGATTGGCGTAGCGCCCCAGCAGCAATTGCGCGGCGCTGAGCATCAGCATGTACAAGGTGGCGCCGCGTTGCTGGGCGAACTGTCGCAGACGTCCCACCAGGGCCGGCGGCAACTGCCATTGCACCGCGCCGGCGGCCGGGGCGAGGTGATTGGGGCGGCCCTGTTCGGTGGGCAGGTCCAGCAGGTAGTCGCCGTCCTCCAGTTGTCCACGCCAGTAGTCCAACTGGCTGCTGAATGCGGTCTGTTGAACCGGCTCGCGCTGCCAAAGGGCGTAGTCGGGGTACTGCAGGGCCAGTTCCGGCAGGGTGGCCGACGTACCCTGGCAGTGGGCGCTGTAGCAGCGGCCCAATTCATCCAGCAGGTTCTGGCTGGAGGCATCGTCGGTGGCGCAATGGTGCACGGTGAGCAACAGCAATGACTGGGCGCGACCGCTGCGCTGTATCAGCGTGGCACGCACAGGCACTTCGCTGGCGAGGTCGAAACGGCGCCCGGTTTCCGCGTGGATGGCCTCGTCGGTCAGTTGCTGCCAGTGTTCGTCGCTGGTGGTTTCCAGGGCAGTCCGCTGCAAAGCGATGTCGACGTGCGGCTCGATGACCAGCGCCAACTCGCCGTCGCTCTCGCGCACGATGCGACTGCGCAGGATTTCGTGCCGTTGGACCACGCTGTTCAGGGCCGCTTGCAGGGCCTGGGTGTCGAGTTCACCGTCCAGTTGCACGGCGCTGACCACGTTGTATTCGCCACCGCCCGCGCTCAGCTGTTCGAGGAACCACAGGCGTTGTTGTTCGAACGACAACGGCAGGCGCGCCGGGCGTGGTGCCGGAATGAAGGTCGCGGCGGGCGCTTGCAGCGGATCGCCCAGCAGCGCGGCCAGGGCCTCCAGGGTCGGGTGTTCGAAGATGCCCCGCAGTGGCGGCACCGTGGCGAACTGTTGGCGCAGACGGGCAAACAGCGCCGCTGCCAACAGCGAATGACCGCCGAGGTAGAAGAAATGGCTGTCGCGACCGATCTGCGTCGATGGCACCTTCAGCAACTCCGACCACAGCGCGGCGAGTTGTCGTTCGGCGGCGCTGCGTGGCGGATCGAGGGCGTCTGGCGCGGCTTGAATGTCCGGGGCCGGCAGGGCCTTGCGGTTGAGCTTGCCGTTGTCGGTCAGCGGCAGTTCATCGAGCAGCACGAACGCCGAAGGCACCATGTAGTCGGGCAGGGCGGCACCGATGGTCTTGCGCCAGGTGTTGATGTCAGCTTCCCCGTCACAGGTCACGTAGGCCACCAGGCGCTTGTCGCCGGGCACGTCTTCCCGGGCCAGCACCACTGCCTGGCGCACGCCAGGCTGGGCGCCGATCAAGGTTTCGATTTCTCCCAGCTCGACGCGGAAGCCACGGATCTTCACCTGATGGTCCATGCGCCCGAGGTATTCGAGCTGGCCGTCGGGCAGCCAGCGCACCAGGTCGCCGGACTTGTACATGCGTGCGCCTTCCAGCGGCGAGAATGGGTCCTCGATGAACACCTTGGCGGTCTGTTCGGCACGGTTGAGGTAGCCCAGGGTCACCCCGGCGCCACCGATGTGCAGTTCGCCCGGAACGCCCACCGGCAGCGGGTTGAGGAACCCGTCGAGGACGTAGGTGCGCACGTTGGCAATCGGCCGTCCGATGATCGGCCGGGCCGGGAAATCATCGACCGCGCAACCGGTGGCATCCACCGTGCACTCGGTCGGGCCGTAGGTGTTGAAGAAGCGGCTGCCGGCAATCGACGGCAGGCGCTGCCAGAGCTGCGCGTCCACCGCGTCGCCACCGAACAGCACGAAGCGTGGCAGGTACACCTCGCCACGGCGCACGCCGTCGCTTTCGAGCAGGGCCTTGAGTTGCGCCGGGGTGCATTCGAAGGCATCCAGGCGGGTTTCGGCGAAGAACTGCGCCAGAGCCTGCGGGTCATAGCGCACGTCTTCCGGCGTCAGGTACAGGCTGTGGCCGTCCAGCAGCAGGATGAGTTCGGCCACCGAGCTGTCGAAGGCGAACGAGTAGTTGAAGCTGGTGCGCATCGGCTGGTCGGTGTAGCGGCGGTACAGGCCATGGATCCGCGCCCAGGCGAGGTTGACCACTGAACCGTTGGTGACCAGGGTGCCCTTGGGCTTACCGGTCGAGCCGGAGGTGTACATGATGTAGGCCAGGTCCTGCGGCCCGGCAAGTGGAGGCAGGTTGGCGTCCGGCTGATCGGCGAACAGCGCCGCGTCGCTGTCCAGGCGCAGGCGTGGCAGGTCGGCGCCCAACTGTTCCAACAGGCCCTGTTGGCCGAGGAACAGTGCCGGTTGTGCGTCTTCGAGCATGTAGGCCAGGCGATCCACCGGATAGGTCGGGTCCAGCGGCACATAGGCGCCGCCGGCCTTGAGGATGCCCAGCAGGCCGACCAACAGCTCCAGCGAGCGCTCGACACACAGCGCCACCGGACGATTGGCGACGACGCCACGGCTGCGCAGGTAATGCGCCACTTGGTTGGCCCGACGGTTCAGCTCACCGTAGCTCAAGCTACGGCCTTCGAAGCACAGCGCGTCACGCTCGGGGGTGCGCTCGGCCTGTTGTTCGAACAGCTGGGCAAAGGTCAGGTGCGTGGGCACCGCCATCTCGGTACGGTTCCATTCCACCACCGTGCGCTGCCATTCCGCGTCCATCAGCAGCGGCAGGGCCGCCACCGGGCGTTGCGGTTCGGTGAGCATCTGCTCGAGCAAGTGCTCCAGGCGGGCCAGGGTCTGGCGGGCGCTGTCGGCGACGAACAGGTCCAGGGCGAACATCAGCTCCAGCTGGATCGGTGCATTGGCCGGGCACAACACGTGCAAGTCCAGGTCGCATTCCGAATGCCGGAGCGGAGTGTCCAGTGCTTCGAATTCCAGCCCGGGGAAGCGCAACCGCGACTCCATGGCCAACTGCTGGGCGACCATCACTTGGTACAGCGGCGCGTGGCTGAGGCTGCGCGGCAGTTGCAGGCTGTCGACCAATTGTTCGAAGGGCAGATCCTGATGCAACAGGCCAGTGCGCAGGCGTTCGGCGACTTGTTTCACCAGGGCGGTGAAGTCCGTTTGGGGTTCGAAGTCGGCGCGGATCGCCAGGTTGTTCAGCAGAATCCCAAGCAAACCCTCGGTGCCCGGTTGTTCGCGGTGGGTAACCGGGGTGCCGACCAGCACGGTGGCGTCGCCGCTCAAACGGTGCATCAGCACGGTGAAGCCGGCGAACAGCACCGTGAACGGTGTGGTGCCGAGGCGACTGGCAAAGGCTTGCACCCGGGCACTGAGGTCGGCACTGAGTTCGCGCTGCACGATCCCGGCGCGATAGCTCTGCATCGACGGCCGTGGATGATCGGTGGGCAGCGCCAGCAACGGACTGGCTTCGCTGTCGCGACGGTCCAGGGTGCTGGTCCAGTAATCGAGTTGGCGCTTGAGCTCGGCGCCTTGCAGGTGTTCGCGTTGCCACAGGGCGAAGTCGGCGTACTGCACCGGCAAGGCCGGCAGTTCGGCGGCGGTGCCGTTGCGGCGGGCTTCATACCCCAGGGCCAGCTCCCGCAGGGCGATGGTGGCCGACCAGGCGTCCGACACCAGGTGATGCAGGGCGATACCCAGCACGTGCTCTCCCGGGGCCAGGCGCAGCAGGCGGGCACGCAGCAACGGCGGGCAAGTCAGGTCGAACGGCTGCTCGAAGGTGTCTTGCAGGGCATTGAACTGTGCGCCTTCGCGAGCGGTGGCGGTCAGGCCCGACAAGTCTTCGAAGGGCAAGGCGATGTCCAGCGATTCGCTGATGCGTTGGCAAGGCACGCCGTCAGCGTCGTGGATGCCGGTGCGCAGGATTTCATGGCGCGCGAGCAGGTCGTTCAGGCTGGCGTGCAACGCTTGGACGTTGAGTTCGCCCTTGAGGTGCAGGGCGAACGGGATGTTGAACAGCGTTGTGCCCGGGGTCAGTTGTTCGATGAACCACAAGCGTTGTTGTGAGAACGACAGCGGCAACAGGGCTGGACGCGGCTGGGCTTTCGGCGCATTGAGAACGACGGCCTGTGGCGCGGCAGCGTCGGCCTGGCGGGCAGCGATGTTCACGGCCAGCAAGGCCACGGTGGGCTGCTCGAACAGCGTGCGCAGCGGCAGGTCGAGTTTGAAATGACTGCGCAGCCGCGCCACGATCTGGGTCGCCAGCAACGAGTGACCGCCGAGGGTGAAGAAGTTGTCTTCCACGCCCACGCTGTCGCGCCCCAGGACCTCGGCCCAGATCGCCGCTACAGCGGTTTCCAGTGGATTGCGCGGGGCGATGCTCTGCTGGGCGTCGGCCTGCCAGTCCAGTTCCCGGGCGGCCAGGGTTTTGCGATCGACCTTGCCGTTGTTGTTCAGGGGCAGGCTGTCCAGGCAGACAAAGGCGGCCGGTACCATGTACGGCGGCAGTTGTGCCCGCAGGTGTTCGCTCAACCCATCGCTGCCCAGGGTGTCGTCATGGGCCGACCAGTACGCCACCAGCCAGGCTTCACCAACACTGTTTTGCCGCAGCAGCACGGCGGCTTCGCGCACGTTCGGGTGCTGCGCGAGGCGGTGTTCGATTTCGGTCAGTTCGATCCGGTGGCCGCGCAGCTTCACCTGCTGGTCGCGGCGGCCGAGGTATTCGATCACCCCGTCTGCGCGCCAGCGGCCCAGGTCACCGGTACGGTACAGGCGACCTGGCAGCTGCGGATGCTCGATGAACGCGTCAGCGGTGCGCTGCTGATCGTGCAGGTAGCCACGGCCGACACCGACGCCACCGACACAGATTTCCCCGGCAACGCCAACGGGCACCGGGCGCAGGGATTCGTCCAGAACATACAAGCGGTTGTTGGCGGTCGGCCGGCCGATGGGCATGTGGCTGACGTCGGCGCCCGGTGCTTCGAAAATCGGCTGGAAAGCCACGTCGTCGGCACATTCGGCCGGCCCGTAGGCGTTCATCAAGGCGACGCTGGGGAAGCGCGCGAACCAGTCCCGGGCCACGGTCGGCGGCAGCGCTTCACCGGTGGGCAGCACCCAGCGCAGGTCGGGCAATGCCAGGTCGCACGGGCACACTGCGAGCAAGGTGCGCATCAGGCTCGGGACAATTTCCAGCACGCTCAGGCGCTCGTTGACGAGCACTTGCAGCAGGCGTTGCGGGTCGTGGGCCACTTCATCCGGGAGGATGTGCACGGTGGCACCGAGCACCGGTGCGGCGAGGAACTGCCATACCGAAATGTCGAAGGCCACCGAAGCGGTTTGTGGAATCCGGTCGCCGGCGTTCAGCCCCAGGGCCGGGACTTTGCCGAAGATGTTATTGAGCATGCCCCGTTGTTCGATCATCACGCCTTTGGGCGTACCGGTCGAACCTGAGGTGAACAGCACGTAGGCCAGGCTGTCCGGACGACCGAGGGCGGGCAGCGGCGAGTCGTTGCCGGTCCTCCAGCAGGCTTCGGCGAACAGCGCCACGGGGGCCTGTTCCAGACCGCTGAGCAACGGATCGAGCAAGCCGCTGCACCCTTCGCTGGCGACCAGCAATGACGCGCGGGACAGGTTGAGGATTTCCCGCAGGCGCTCGGGCGGGTGATTGACTTCAAGGGGCAGCATCGCCGCGCCGGCCTTGAACACGGCAATCATCATGGTCAACAGCGCCAGGCCACGGGGGGCGGCCAGGGCGACCAACTGATCCTCGCCAGCACCGGCTTCGCGCAAGGCGTGAGCCAAGCGCGTGGAGCGCTGGTCCAGTTCGGCGTAGGTCAGCGACTCGCCGTCACAGATCGCCGCGACCTGCCCGCCGCGTTGGGCGACCTGGGCGGTGAACAGTTCGGCGTAGCTTTGCTCCAGCGGGAAGTCATGGGGGTTGACCGCCCACTCGTTCAACAATTGCTGGCGCTCATCGGCGGCCAGCAGTTCGAAGCTGCCCAAGGGCGCATCCGGTGCCGCGAGCATGCCCCGCACCAGGCTGGCGATGTGGCCGAGCAGGCGTTCCACGGTCGCCGCTTCGAAACGTTCGCGGTCGTAGGACACCCGGATGCCCAGTTGCTCGCCGGGCAGGATCACCACGGTCAGGCCGTAGTGGGTGTGTACACTGTGGTCCATGCCTTCGAGGCTGAACTGGAAACCACCTTCCAGGATCTGCTCGTCAATGGGGGCGTTTTCGAATACCAGGATACTGTCGAACAGGGTTTCGCCCCGGGGGAAATCACTCCAGCCCTGGATGTCGGTCAACGGCGTGTGTTCAAAGTCGCGCATGTCGACGTTCAACCCTTGCAGCGCGCTCAGCCAACTGCCGAGCGATGCTTGTGGGTCCACCGAAACCCGCAGCGGCAGGGTGTTGATGAACAGGCCTATCATCTCGGCCACGCCGGTCAGGTCTGCCGGACGACCGGCCACGGTGACGCCGAACACCACGTCCCGTTGTCCGCTGTAGCGCGACAGCAGCAATGACCAGACGCCTTGGAAAAACGTGTTCGGGGTAATCCGGCGGCTGCGGCAGAACGCAGCCAGCGCCTGGGTTTGCTGTTCGTCCAGGTGAATCAGTTGATCGTCCACCAGCACCGCATCGGTGTAGCGGTCGTGGACCACGCCGTTGTCCACGGTCAGCGGCGTGGGGGCGTTGAGCCCCTGCAACTGGCCGCGCCAGAACTGCTCGGCCTTGCTCGCGTCCTGGCGTTGCAGCCATTGGATATAGTCACGGAATGGCCGAGGACTTTTCAGCTCAGGGGTGCGCTCGTTGCACAGCGCTTCGTAGACTTTGAGGAAGTCCACGGTCACCAGGGAAATGCACCAGGCGTCCATCAGGATGTGATGGAAGCTGCGAATGAATTCATAGGATTCGTCGGCCAGGCGCACCAGCCGGAAGCGAATCAGCGGTGGCTTGGACAGGTTGAAACCGACTTTCTGTTCATCTTCCAGGAGCTTGCGGATACGCGCTTGCTGCTCATGGGGGGCGAGTCCGCGCAAGTCGAGGGTGTCCAACGGCACCTTGACCTCGCGGTGGATCACCTGCACCGGTTGTTTCTGGGTCTTCCATTGAAAACTGGCGCGCAGGGAAGGGTGCAGCGCCACCACCTGACGCCACGATTCCAGGAACGCCACTTCGTCGATAGCACCGCCAATGCGGTAGCGGTCCTGCATCAGGTAGACACCAGAGTCTTCGTGCAGCAAGGAATGGAACAGCATCCCTTGCTGCAATGGCGACAGCGGGTAGATGTCCTCGATCGGATTGGCGGTGGTTTTTTCGGTGGTCATTGAAAGCATCCTGCATAAATGGGGGCGATGGCGTGGCGGCTGGAGAAGGCGATCACCGATCGGCCTCGCTCAGTTCCGCCATCAGCGCTTGCATTTCGTCGTCGGACAGGCCCGAAGCGCTGAACTCGGTGCTTTCGCTTTCCGGTTCGACGCTGCCTGCGGCCAGCGGCTGCGCGACCTCGGCCATGGCGGCGATGGTCTGGCGTTCGAAGACTTGCTTGGCCGAGAGCGCAATGCCTTGTTCGTGGGCCTGGGCCACCACTTGCAGGCTCAGGATCGAGTCGCCGCCAATGGCGAAGAAGTTTTCGGTGACACTCACGTGGGGCAGCTTCAAGACTTTCGCCACGATGGCGTGCAGGGTGGTTTCCATCCCATTGCGCGGTGCCACATGGGTGCTCTCGTCCAGTTGATCCGGGTCGGGCAACTGGCGGGTGTCGAGCTTGCCGTTGGGGGTGCGCGGGAAGGTCGCCAGGGTCAGCACCCGGGCCGGCACCATGTACGACGGCAGACGCTCGCCGAGGAAGCGCTTGATCGCTTCGGAGTCCGGCGCGTAGCCGTGGGCGGCCAGGACATAAGCGAGCAGACGCTTGCCGGCGGCATGCTCCTGCACGATCACCGCGGCTTCGCGCACGTCGCTGTGGCGGCACAGTTGCCGTTCGATTTCGCCGAGTTCGATCCGATAGCCGCGGACTTTGACTTGATGATCCTTGCGCCCGAGGAAAGCTAGGCGCCCATCCGCCAGCCAGCAGGCTAGGTCGCCAGTGCGGTAGGCACGGGTGCCATCGGCGAGGGTGACGAAGGCTTTGCCGGTTTCTTCGGGTTTGTTGCGATAGCCGCGGGCCAGTGTGGGGCCGGCGAGAACGATTTCCCCCGGTTCGCCGATGCCACTGGCGATGTCGTGTTCGTTCAGGACGCGCAGGTCCATGCCGGCAATCGGACGACCGATGCTGACGCTGCGGTTTGGCTCCAGCACCTCAAAGGTGGCCCAGACCGTGGCTTCGGTGGGGCCGTATTCGTTCACCAGGCGGGTTCGTGGCAAGGTCTTGCCATGTTGTGCGATCAAGGCCGGCGGACAGGCTTCCCCAGCGACAATCCAGCACTCGAGGCTGTGGTTGTCGACGCCGCGTTGCAGTTGGTCGAGCAGGGCCTGATAGAGCGATGGCAGCGACAGGCCGTGGCTGACCTGATATTGGGCGATCAGATGCGCCAGGCGCGCCATCTCCAGCTCTTCCCCGGCGGCCGGCAACACCAGCCGTCCACCCTGGGCCAGGGTCCAGAAGATCCCGGCGACTGAACTGTCGAAGGCAAACGATGACAGCAACAGGTAGGCGCGCACCGGCGTCTCATAAGCGGCCATGCGCACCTGGGTCGAGAAACTCAGGGCGCCGTGGCTGATTTCCACGGCTTTAGGCGCGCCCGTGGAGCCGGAGGTGTAGATCAGGTACGCGAGGTCGTCGCCCTGCGGCTCGGGCAGCGGCGGCAGGTTGCGGGTGTCCACGGCCGTCAAGTCAGCGAGCACGAAGCGTTGCAGGTCGGCCGGCACGATATCGGCCAGTTCGGCGCTGACCACGATGTGGGCAATGGCGCTGTCGGCGAGCATGTAGGCACGGCGGTCGGCCGGGTAGGTCGGATCCACCGGCACGTAGGCGCCACCGGCCTTGAGTACCGCGAGCATGGCGACGATGGCGGCGTTGCTGCGCGGGAACAGAATGCCCACGGGTACGTCCGGACCGATGCCGGCGGCCACGAGTCGATGGGCCAGTTGCGTCGCGCAGGCGTCGAGATGGGCGTAACTGAGGTCGCCATCCTGGTCGCTGAGTGCGATGGCATCCGGTTGTTGTTGCACCTGGCGAGCGATCAGTTCAACCAGGGTCACCGGTTCGATCGCTGGCGGGTTCGGCGCACGGCCAATGACCTGGGACTGGTGTGGTCCGCCCAGCGGCAGGCGGGCCCAGGCCTGCTGCGGCGCCGCCAGTGCGCCTGCGAGCAATTGCAGCCATTGTTCGGCGAGGCAGGCCACTGCGGCGGCGCTCAAGGCATGGCTGTCGTAGACCAGATGGGCGTGCAGACGGTCGGGCAATTGGTGGACGTTCAGGCAAGCCTTCACTGGGGTCATCACGGCACCGGCGTAGCGTTCCCGGGCGTCGCCCGAGCGCCAGGCAAAGGCGTAGCCGGTCTTCAGGTTCTGGGTGTAGTAGTCCTGCCAGCCGACGGTCCGTTCAACGGTGGCACCGATCTGTTCGCTTTGCTCCAGCAAGGTCGCCCGGGCATCCAGCTCGATGTTCACGGGCAGGCACTGTTCGAACAGGCCCAGGGCGTTGTCCAGTTCCGGCCCCCGGCTTGCGTGGAACAGGCTCAACGGGACGTGTTGCTGACCGGCCAAGCGTCCCAATACCGCGGCCCACGCCGCCAGCATCAGGTTCGAAGTCAGGGCCGGATGACGAGCCAGCTCGACCGGCAATGCCAGTTCCTGGCGCGCAGGGGCAAATCTGTCGGCACCGGCCGACTCCAGTGACAATTGCAAGGTCGGCTGCTCGAGTTCGCCCAGTGGCCGCCAGAAGTTTGCGCCCGGATGATCCGGCTCATCCTCCACCAGGTTCCAGCGCCATTCGGCATAGTCGGCGTATTGCAGCGTTTCGGCCGGGGCCTCTTGCAGCAGTGCAACAGCCAGCCATTTCAGGCTGGCGAGGTCCAGGTGGCTGGTGGCCGCGGCCAGGTCTAGCACCGATTGTTCATCCGACAGGCGCACCAGGGTCACCGCCAGCGGCGTCGTCCAGTCACGAGGTTGCGCGGCAAGGCCGGCCAGCACGGCCTCCTGCTCGACGGGGCTGTGTTGACGCAGGTCGCGCAGGTTCGCCGCCAGTGTGCAGGTGTCGTCAATCACCTGCACCGGGTGGCGCAGCCCCGGTACCGGCGTCAGCCGGGTACGCAGGATTTCACTGTCGGCCATCAGCGCGAGCAGACGGCTGTTCAGCGTCTCGATGTCCAGCGGATGGGACACCGACCATTGCAAATGGCAACTGAACGGATGTTCCGTCGCGCCGTTGATGTGGGGGTAAACCGATGCCTGTTGCGGCGAAATACGAAAGCCTTGAAGTCCGCTCATGTTCAACTCGACTAAAAAATGGGCATGAAACCAGGGCCACCGCAGAGGCGTCAGGGGCAAGCCTGGCGATTGCGGGGCCTGTTGAATGTCAGACGGCGACGTCGCTCGACAGCAGGGCTTCGGCCATGCCGGTCATGATTGCGCGCCTGCCGGTGAAGGGTTCGCGACCGTGGACCGCGAGCATGTTGTCGATGAACAACACGTCGCCCTGTTGCCAGCTGAAGCGCACCAGTGAATCGAGGTAGGCCGCTCGCAGCGACTCCAGTACGTCGGGTTCGATCGGTTCGCCGTCGCCGTAAAAGGTGTTGGTGGGCAGGTCGAGGTCGGTGAAGTTGCTTTGCAGCGAATCGCGGATGGCCGGGGGCAGGGTGCTGATGTGGAAGAAGGTGGCGTGGTTGAACCAGACCTCTTCACCCGTGCGCGGATGGCGCACCACGGCAGGTCCGCGTTGGCGGGTGCGCAGGCGATTGTTGTCTTTCCATTCCACTTCGATGCCGACGCTGGCGCAGTAGCTTTCGACTTCGCTACGGTCTTCGGACTGGAACACGGACTGCCACGGCAGGCCGAAACCATCGCCGTAGTTGCGCACGTATAACACGCCTTTTTCCCGGAAGCGTGCTTCGATCTCCGGGCTGATGGCGGCCTTGACCGCACGGGTCGAGCCAATCGGGGTTTCGCCACCGGTTTCGGAGGGCACCTGGCAGTAGAAGAACAACCGCAGCGGGAAGCGCGGCGAATAGGAGTGCTCGTTGTGGGGGAAAATCATCTGGTCGGCCGGGTAGTCGGTCGAGGTGTAGATGTTGCCGCCGACCCGCGTACGGGGCGAGGCACGGAACATGTATTCCAGGGCACCGGGGGAGAGGGCGGCGATCACCTGGTCGAACTGCTCGACGGACGCCACGTTGAAGCCACGAAACAGCAGGGCACCGTATTGCAGCAGTTTCTTCTCCAGGCTCTCGCGTTCCCGGGCAGCCCAGGCGACCAGATCGACGCCGCTGACCGTCGGTTCGATCACCAGCGGCAGGGCGGAGTCCGGGCTGAGCAGGCGCTCGCTGACCAGTCGTTGTTCCGAGACGTTCATGGCTTTGCGACGCACGGCGCCGAGGGCGCGGGACGGTGGGGGCACGATAGACATAACGGCATCCAACTCGGTTAAAGGGTCAATGAGCGACGTTTGGTTTGCAGCATCTGGCTGCGCCCGGCCAGCGCCCGGGCCTGTTGCCGCTCGCGCTGGAAGGCCTGGTCCCAGGCATCGAGACGCTCGGCCAACGCCGGCAACGGCTGGTCCAGCAGATGGCCGGTTTCCTCCAGCAGGCGCGTCCACAGGTGTTGCAGGCGCAAGGCGCGGTCCTGATCGAAGTATTCGCCGCGGTACTTGAGGGTCGCGTCGAGTCCTTCGGTGCCATGCACCAGGTCGAGCACCAGGTGGAAATCTCCCGGTGCCTGTGCCACTTCCAGGGCCTGCAAGTGCGCGCCGGCGATGGCGGTCGGTGTGACTCGGGAGGGTTGATAGTTGAGCTTCACCTGGAACAACGGCGAGTGGCCGGGCAGGCGCTGTGGCGCCAGGGCCGAGACCACCAGGTCGAAAGGCAGGCCCTGATGGGCATAGGCCAGGCGCGCCTCATCGCGAACGCGTTCGAGGAAGCCGGCCAGTGTGGGTTCGCCGTGCAGGTCGCAACGCAACGTCAGTTGGTTGACGAAGAAGCCAATCACATCGTTGTGCTCCGCCAGCGGCCGACCACTGACGTCAGTGCCCAACAGGAATCGTTGTTGGCCGCCCAGTTGCTTGAGCACCAGTTGATAGCTGGCCAGCAACAGCATGAACAAGGTCATGCCGTGTTCGCGGGCCAGCGTCGAAAGTGGCTCGCAGAGGGCCTGGGACACCTTGAAGTCCAGGCTGTGTTCACCCGGGACCTGGCCGCTGCCGCCCAGTTCGAGGGTCTGTGGCAGGCCGGCCAGCTGCTCACGCCAGAAGTCCTGCTCGGTGGCGATCCGCTGTTCGCTCCAGTGCGCCGCTTCCCACTGGGCGAAGTCGAGGTACTGCACCGGCCATTCAGCGCTTGCCGAGCCGGCCAGTTCCGCCAGCAGCACTTGCGCCGAGCGACCGTCAAAAGCGATGTGGTGCACGGTCAGCAACAGATCGTGTTGCTGGTCCGTTTGACTCAGCAACTGCGCCCGCAGCAGGGGGCCGTTGACCAGATCCACCGGCGTCGCGTGTTCGCTCGCCAGGCAGTCGCGCAGCGCTTGCTGTTCGGTCTGTCCGTGCCAGTTCAACGGCACCGGTGTGGCGGGGAGAACCTGTTGCTGCGGGCCGTCCACACCGTCGCGATAGACCGTGCGCAGCACGCTGTGACGGTTGACGAGGCTGTTCAAGCGCTCGGCCAACCCCTCGACGTCCAATGGACCTTGCAGGCGCAGGTGCAGCACCAGGTTGTGGCGGGTGTCGTCCGGGTTCAACTGGCGCAGGAACCACAGCCGGCGTTGTGCGAAGGACTGGCGGGTTTCGCTGCCGTCCGTACGTTCGACCGAAGGGCTGACCGCGGTAGACGGCGCACTGAGGAACGCCAGCAGGTCTTGCGCCCATTGCGCCAGGGTTTGCTCACCGAACAGGCTCTGAGTGTCGAGGTTCCAGCCCAGATCCCTGTGCAGGCGAGCGGCAAAATCGGCGACGCCGATGGAGTCCAGGCCTTGGCCGATCAGACTCCGTTCGAAGTCTGGGATCAGGTACGGGTTCACCCCATGCAAGGTCTGCCGGAGCCATTGCCGGCAAGCAGCCTGGGCGTCTTGCGCCGAAGTCTGCACAAGATTCTTGAGCTGGCCGAGGTCAAGGGCTTCGCCGCTGGAGACGAGCTGTCCACCGCTCTGGGCGATGATGCTAAGCGTCCCCGCCGCCAGTTGCTTGCGGGCGCCTTGGCGGGCGATCTTGCCGCTGGTGGTCATCGGGATGGTGCCGGCTTCCACCAGCACGATCTGGTCGATGCCACAGTCGGCGGCTTCGCGCACGGCGTTTTGCATCGAGGCAAACAGCGCCGGGTGCCGCGCCGGGTCGATGAACTTGCGTTGCGGCTCGGCGACGATCACCAGCTTCTCCCGGCCCAGGGCCGGGTCCATCTCCGAGAACGCCGCGATGCGCCCGGTGCGGATACCCGGTTCGGCGTCGGTGATGGCGAATTCGATATCGTGGGGGTACAGGTTGCGGCCGTTGAGGATCAGCAGGTCCTTGAGTCGCCCGCAGATCACCACCTGACCTTCGTGCATGAAGCCCAGATCGCCGGAGCGCAGGTAGTGGTCGGTCGAGCCGACAATGCGCGCTTCAAAGGCTTCGCGGGTGGCCTCGGGGTTTTTCCAATAGGATTCGGCGTTGCTCGGCCCCTTGAGCCAGACTTCACCGATGCGATCGGCGGCGCAGCGTTCATGGGTTTGCGGGTCGACGATGGCGATGCTGTGCAACGCCTGGGGGAAGCCACAGGCGACGAATTCGACGGCGGCGGCATCGGCGGCCGCCAGGGCCACGCGGCCGGTTTCCAGCACCGCTTTGTCCAGGCGCAGCACCACTGGCAATGCATCTTCCGGCGTAGCGCTGACACACAACGTTGCTTCGGCCTGGCCGTAACCGGGGCTGATCGCCAACGGATTGAGGCCGCAGGCGGCAAAGCGCTGGGCGAAGGTTTCCAGGGTGCCCGGGTGGATCGGCTCGGCGCCGTTGATGGCGTGTTTCCAGGCGCTCAGGTCCAGTTGGGCGATCAGGTTGTCGCTGACCACCCGGTTGCACAGGGCGTAGGCGAAATTGGGGGCGAAACTGGCAGTGGCGCGGTAACGGCTCAACGCCTGCAGCCAGGTCGACGGTGCGTTGACGAAGGTCTGCGAAGCCATCAGGTAGCAGGGCATGCCGCTGTAGATCGGCGCCAGCAGGCCACCGATCAGGCCCATGTCGTGGTACAGCGGCAGCCAGTTGACCATGGCGCCGTGCTCATCGAAGCCGTAGGCCTGGCGCATCAGCTCGACGTTGGCGATCAGGTTGCGCTGACGCACCTCGACACCTTTGGGCGAACCGGTGGAGCCGGAGGTGTATTGCAGGAAGGCCACGGTCGAACCGTCGATGGCCGGGCGTTGCCATTGGCTGGCCGGTGGTGTGCCCAGGTGCTGGACGGTGAGCACGTCGACGCGGCCCTCCACCAGTTCCAGCAAGCTTTCGCAATGATCCGCCGGAGCGAGAATCAGTGCCGGCTCAGCATCCACCACCACATTGCGCACGCGTTCAAGGTGCCGTGGTTTGCGCGACGGTGGTGGAAACAACGGCACGGCGATCATGCCGGCATACAGGCAGGCGCAGAACGCCCGGGCGTAGTCGAGGCTGCTGGGCAGCATCAACAGCACACGATCGCCCGGCGCATAGCGCGATTGCAGCGCGGCCGCCAGGGATTGGGACTGCTCATGCAATTGGGAGAAGGTCAGGGTTTCGCCGATCGCTACGCCGTCCGGCAAAAAGTGCAGGGCGGCACGTTCTGGAAAGCGCCGGGCATTGGTTTCCAGCACTTCGATCCACTGTTTGAATGAAGACATTTGCAATTCACGCCATGGCCACGATGACCTTGCGATCACCGGTGTAAGGATTGCGACCGTGTGCGACCAGTCGGTTGTCGAGCATCAGCACATCGCCGGGTTGCCAGGGGAAGCTGATGGCGGTCTGGCGATAGACCTCGCGCACGCTGTCGAGCATTTCGTCGGGGATGGCCGAGCCATCGCCGAAATACACATGGCGCGGCAGGTTCTCTTCACCCACGGCGGCCAGCAGGCTGGCGCGTACGCTCGGTTCGATGGCTGACACATGGAACAGGTGGGCCTGGTTGAACCAGACCCACTCGCCGGTCTCGGGATGCTGTTGCACCGCCGCGCAACGCTGGCGGGTGCGCAGGTCGCCATCGGCTTTCCATTCCCACTCGATGTCGTTGTCCTGGCAGTAGCGCTCAACCTGGGCACGGTCCTGGGTGTTGAAGACTTTTTGCCAGGGCAGGTCCAGGGCGCCGCTGTAGTTGCGCACATAAAGCAGCTCGCGGCTGGCGAACAGCTCGCGGATCTCGGCCGGCATGCGCTGGTAGATCAGACGGCTGTCGGCAATCGGCGTCTCGCCACCGGTTTCACTGGCCTTGATGCAGTGGAACCAGATGCGCGAAGGCCAGGGCCGAGTGTAGGCCTGCTCGTTGTGCAGGGGGATGAACTGATGGGCGGGGTATTCCGTGGAGCTATAGACCCCGGCGAAGACTTTGCTGCGCGGCGTGGAGCCGAATTCATAGCTGGCCAGCGGCGCGCCGAAGCTGGCGGCGAAGCGCTTGAAGTCGATGGGGGTGGCGACGCTGAACCCGCGAAACAATACGCCGCCAATGGTGGTCAGCACCTGGGGCAGGCTGTCGCGAAGCGAGGCGTCCAGATCGTGAATCGACTGTCCGGGCGTCGCCTGTACCAGCAGGGGTAACGACGGTTCACCGCCATTCGTAGAGATCATTGAAAGAGGCTCGGAACGCCCATTCAGGTGCTCGATTGAGGTCATCCTTGTACATCCTCTTTTATCTTTTTCGACCGGACATAAGTCCTTGAAAGCAGCGCAGTAGGCGCCTTTGTAGGACATGTCTGTAAGGCATTGGATTTAATACAGGATGACATACTAGGTACAAATGAGATGGATTATCAATACTATTTATTTAATTTTTTTTTTGGATTAGACTCCGCCCCGCTAGCGCCAAACAGCCTTTGGCCAGCTCGAAAAAAACCAAAAATATCTGTCGCAGGGGTGCGGGGCGTGAACTTCAAAAAGAACACAATTGCGTTGGCTGTAGGGTCGGCCATAGGCCTGAGCAACGGCGCTTGGGCGGCCGAAGAAGCCGGCAAGATAGAGATCGCTCCAATCACCGTAACCGGTGAAAAGATCGACCGCAGCCTCGAGAAAACCCAGTCCAGCGTCGTGGTCGTCACCGACAAAAATCTGCGTGAACACGGCGACAAGGACCTGGTGGATGTGTTTGCGCGTACACCGGGTGTCTATAGCCAGGCCGGCAATGAAACCTGGGGTATTCGTGGCGTGCCGGTGTCGGGTTTTGATGACCAGGGGCCGGCGACTCTCAACGGTGCGGTATCAGTGTATGTCGACGGTGCCGTGCAGCCCAACCGTGCACTGACTCTCAGCCCGGTCCCGCTCTGGGATGCCGAGCAGGTCGAGGTTTTCCTTGGTCCGCAATCCACTACCCAGGGCCGTAACTCCCTGGCCGGTGCGGTGGTTATCCAGACCAAAAAACCAACCTTCGAACCGAGCTTCTCGGCGCAGACCAGTGTGGGCAACTACGGTGAGCACGGTGCGGCCGTGGCGGGTGGCGGGGCCATCGTGGATGATAAGATCGCCGGGCGTATCGCCGTGGACTATGGCGAAGGTGACGGTTACATCCGCAACACCACGCTCAACGACGACGCCAACCCGCGTCGTACCAGCAACACCCGTGGCAAGCTATTGATCCTGCCCAATGACGACACCGATGTCCTGCTGACCTACGCCCACAGCGAACACCGCCAGGGCGACCGCTCGACCATGCGCGTCAATGGCAAGCCGAGCTACTACGACATCGCGTCCAACACCAAGGCCTTCGACAACCTCAAGCAGGACACCCTGAGCGCCAAGGTGGACTATCGCCTGAACGATGCCTGGTCGCTGACAAGCATGACCGCCAATACCAGTACGGACTACAGCAACCGTCTGGACTTTGACCAGACAGCCGTGGACGACCAAGTCGTTTTGCGTAAACAGGATGGCAACCTGTTCAGTCAGGAGCTACGTTTGAATTACGCGTCTGACACCGTCAAGAGTTTCATTGGTGCCTACTATGGGCATAACACCAACGACTTCCATGACCGCTTGTTGTTCGATGGTGCGTTGTTCGGCACGGTCAAGGGCGATACCACTATCGAGAACAAGGCGGTGTTCGGTGAAGTCAACTGGACGTTCGCACCGCGTTGGACCTTGATCACCGGGCTGCGTTATGACCACGAGACGAACGATACCGACGTCGAGCAGGATGATTTCTCCGAGCCGGCCAAAGTCAGCAAGTCGTTTGATGCCGTGCTGCCGAAACTCGGCATAGATTATGAACTGGCCACCGACCAATACCTCGGTTTCATGGTGCAGAAGGGCTATCGCGGTGGCGGCGTCAACCTGCGCTCCGGTAGCGGTCACCAGGCCTACGACCCGGAATACACCACCAACTACGAGCTGTCCTATCGCGGTTCTTTCTTCGACAAAACTCTGCGTACACGCGCCAACCTGTACTACACGGATTGGAAAGACCAGCAAGTCAGCTTGCGGCAGAGCGGTAGCGCAGTCATCGATGTCTTCAACGCCGGTCGCAGTGACATCAAGGGTCTGGAAGTCTTCGTAGAGAAAGACATCTCCGAGCAATTGACCTTGAACGTCGGTGGCGCTGTTACCGATAGCAAGTACAAGGATTTTGTCACCGGTAGCGGCCAGGACATGAGCGGCGAATCGTTCATCGGATCGCCTAAATACAAAGTGTCCGTGGGTGGTGTATATCGTTTCGACGACCGCCTGATCTTCGGTACTGACGTTATCTACCAGAGCACCGCACCGTCGGAATATGAGTTCGATGCCAACAACAAGGTCACCGGTGAGCGTCGCAGCGACAACTACGTACTGGTGAATTTCAACACCGAGTACAAGGTCACCAAGAACGTCGCCGTGTCCGCCTACGTGAAAAACGCGTTCGACAAGGAATACGTCACCAACAACCGCAGCGACGACATCATCGACGTCGGCGCACCGCGTACGTTGGGCATGATCCTGCGCTACGACATGTAAGCCCATGGGTGCGGGAAGGCAATCTTCCCGCGCCCGGTTTGCAGCGTCACGGATGTTTGTTTTCAGGCTGTTGTTCCCTTCCAAAACCCAGCCTCCATGGAGGAAATCATGAACGCTTTTTCGAATGCCACGACGGGTGGCGCGCCACAGCTACGCCTGTTGCATACCGGTCTGTCGAGCCCTTACTGCCTGGACCCGACGCCGTTGCTGGAGCGTCAGCAACAGCAGGAATCCAACGCCCGCAGTTATCCGCGACGCATTCCCCTGGTGCTCGAACGGGCCCACGGCATCTATGTGCAGGACAGCCGGGGGCAGGTGTTCGTCGACTGCCTGGCGGGCGCCGGGACCCTGGCGCTGGGGCACAATCACCCGGTGATCATCGAAGCCATCACCCAGGTCATGGCGGCCGGCCTACCGATGCATACCCTGGATCTCATGACCCCCGTTAAAGACGCCTTCGTCCAGGAGATCTTCGCGTGCCTGCCCAGCGAGTTCGCGCGCAATGCCCGCATCCAGTTCTGCGGCCCGAGCGGCGCCGATGCGGTGGAAGCCGCGCTCAAACTGACCCGCACGGCCACCGGACGGCACTCGGTGCTGGCGTTTGAAGGGGCCTATCACGGGATGACGTTGGGGACGCTGTCCATCAGCGGCAACCTGTCGCCGAAAAATGCCCTGGGCGCGTTGCTGCCGGGTGTGCAACGCCTGCCGTACCCCCATGATTTCCGTTGCCCGTTCGGGGTGGCCGGGGAGCAGGGCGTGACGTTGAACGTGCGTTATCTCGAGCATCTGCTCAATGACCCGGAAAGCGGTGTGACCGCTCCGGCGGCCATGATTCTGGAGCCGATCCAGGGGGAGGGCGGGGTGATCGCCGCGCCGGACCGCTGGCTGCAGGAACTGCGCCGCTTGACCCAGGCCCACGGCATTCCGCTGATCGTCGATGAAATCCAGTGCGGTATCGCCCGCAGCGGTCGGATGTTCGGCTTCGAGCATTCGGGCATCACGCCGGATGTCATCACGTTGTCCAAGGCCATCGGTGGCGGCTTGCCGCTGGCGGTGATGGTCTACAACGATTCGCTGGACACCTGGCAACCGGGGGCTCACGCCGGCACGTTCCGCGGCAATCAACTGGCCATGGCGGCCGGTACCGCGACCTTGCGTTTCATCCGCAATGAAGGCCTGGTTGCCCATGCCGAAACCGTTGGCGCGCATCTGCGCAAACAGTTGCAGGCGCTGCAAAGCGAGTTCGCCTGGATCGGCGATGTGCGCGGGCGGGGTCTGATGCTCGGCATGGAAGTCGTCGACCCGCAAGGCGTCCTCGACGTACAAGGCCATCCACCGGTTGACACCGCGCGGGCCAAGGCCTTCCAGCAGGCGTGCCTCAAGCACGGCCTGATCGTCGAGCTGGGTGGTCGCCATGGGGCGACGGTGCGCTTCCTGCCGCCGCTGATCATCACCGAACAAGACATCGATTTCGTCGCGCAAATCCTGTTCCGGGCGGCCTGGGCCGTCAACGAGCAGCCCGTACGTTAACGATCGATCGATGTCCACGGGCTTGTCGACAGGGGTTGGCAGGCCCGTTTTCTTAGGAGCAGGGAATGACGATGGGCAAGGTTTTGGCGACGGTGACGTCTGCCGGTGTGTTGTTGGCGTTGTTGGGATTGACCGGGTGCGACGGGCAGGACCGACCCTCCGAGCGCCGTGCATCCGTGGTGCAAGTGAAGACGCTCACCGTACAGCCACGCCCCTTTGCCATGACGACTGACCTGCCCGGGCGTATCGAACCGGTGCGGGTCGCCGAGGTGCGTGCACGGATCGCCGGTGTCGTGCTGAACCGGCATTTCGAGGAGGGCAGCGACGTCAAGGCGGGCCAACTGCTCTTCAGCATCGACCCGGCTCCTTTGAAGGCTGCCCTGCTGCGGGCCGAAGGTGCCTTGGCGAAAGCCGAAGCCGATAGCTATCGCGCCAACGCTCATGTTCAACGCTATAGGCAACTGGTGGAAATCAACGCCATCAGCCCGCAGGTCTTCGACGATGCGGTGGCCGATCTCAAGAGCGCCCAGGCCAATCGCCTGGCTGCCCAGGCCGATGTGACGACGGCCCGACTCCAGCTGGATTACTGTCAGGTGCGCGCGCCGATCAATGGCCGCGTCGGCCGGGCCCTGGTCAGCGAGGGCGCATTGGTGGGGCAGGACGAGGCCACGCCAATGGCGCGGATCCAACAGCTGGACCCGATCTATGCCGACTTCACCCAGTCGGTCGATCAGGTCGTGGCTTTGCAGCAAGCCGTAGCCAGCGGTCGTCTGAACCTCGGTGGCGCGGGCGCCGCCCAAGTCACGTTGCACGTTGGCAGCCCGGCACGAACCCGCCAGGGCAAGTTGATGTTCTCCGACATTTCCGTGGACAGGAGCACCGGTCAGGTCACGTTGCGGGGAGAGTTTCCCAATCCCGACAACCTGCTGTTGCCGGGCATGTACGTGCGCGTGTCAGCGCCAGCCGGGGTCGACCCCCAGGCACTGTTCGTGCCGCAGAAAGCGTTGCTGCGGGGGGCCGATGGTCAGGCCCGGTTGATGTTGGTGGGCGCTGACAGCGTGGTGCGCGAGCGCGTGGTCGGTACCGGCGCGATGCTTGGCTCCGATTGGCAGATCACCCAGGGGCTGGCGGCTGGTGAACAGGTGGTGATCGAGCGGGCCGACACACTCCGTGCCGGTACTCAGGTCAGTGTCATCGCCCTGGCCGAACAGCAGGCGCGCCACTGAAGGCCTGACGCCTTACCTCACGGCTACGAGCCAGGACATTCCCTATGCCCGATTTTTTTATCCGCCGCCCGAATTTCGCCTGGGTCATTGCACTGTTCATCGCCCTGGCTGGTGCTCTGACGCTGGGGACCTTGCCGGTCAGCCAATACCCGGACGTGGCCCCGCCGCAAATCAGTGTCAGCGCCAGTTATCCGGGTGCCTCGGCGCAGATCATCAATCAGAACGTCACCAGCCTGCTCGAAGAGGAACTCAACGGTCTGAAGGACTTGCTGTATTTCGAGTCCAAGAGCGCCAACGGCAGCACCGAAACCACCATCACCTTCCAGCCGGGAACCGATCCCGACATGGCGCAGGTCGATGTCCAGAACCGTTTGCAACGGGTGACCGGGCGCCTGCCGCAGGCCGTGATCGAACAGGGCCTGGAAGTGGAGCAGGTCCGCGCCAACTTCCTGTTGATTTACGCCCTGACCTACACCGACGGACAACAGGACTCGATCGGTCTGGCGGACTACGCCGCGCGAAGCATCAACAACGAAATCCGCCGGGTAGCCGGGGTCGGACGCGTGCAGATGTACACCGCCGAGCGTGCCATGCGCATCTGGGTCGATCCGACCCGGCTGGTGGGTTACAACCTGTCGATGGCCGATGTGAGCAGGGCCATCGCCGCGCAAAACGTGCAAGTGCCCGCCGGCAGCATGGGGGAGCGTCCCGGGCCGGCTGACCAGCACATCACGGCGACGGTGATGGTGCAGGGGCAATTGGAATCGACAGAGGCGTTCGGCAACATCGTGCTGCGGGCCAACGACGACGGCTCGAGTGTAAGGGTGCGCGATGTGGCGCGGGTCGAACTGGGGCGCAAGGATTACCGCTTCGACTCCCGCCTCAACGGTCGGCCGGCAGCGGCCATGTCCGTGCAACTGGCGCCGGGGGCGAACGCACTGCAGACGGCGGCCGCGATCAAGGTGAGGCTCGACCAACTGTCCGCCACCTTGCCCGCGAACATGGCCCTGAGCGTGCCGTATGACACGTCCTACTTTGTCGATGTGGCGATCAAGCAAGTCCTCTACACATTGATCGAGGCCATGGTGCTGGTATTCCTGGTGATGCTGCTGTTCTTGCAGAACCTGCGCTATACGCTGATCCCGGCCATCGTGGTACCGATCTGTTTGTTGGGCACCCTCGCGGTCATGGCGCCACTGGGGTTCTCGATCAACATGATGACCCTGTTCGGCATGGTGCTGGCGATCGGTATCCTGGTGGACGATGCCATTGTCGTGGTGGAAAACGTCGAGCGTTTGATCTCCCAGGAACATCTGTCACCTGAAGACGCGACCCGCAAGGCGATGCGGCAGATCAGCGGGGCCATCGTCGGCATTACCCTGGTGCTGGCGGCGGTGTTCCTGCCGCTGGCGTTCATGGGCGGTTCGGTGGGGGTCATTTACCAACAGTTCTCCATGGCGCTGTCGGTATCGATTCTGTTCTCCGGATTTCTGGCCCTGACGCTGACGCCGGCGCTGTGCGCGACGTTGCTCAAGCCCTTCGACCCCGACCGACCGGTGCATGCAAAGCGCTGGACAAGCGTTTTCAACCGACGTTTCGATGCCCTGGCCCAACGCTACCAAGGGCTCAGTGCACGCTGGATTCGACGCGGCGCGCGTAGCCTGTGCTTGTACCTGATGTTGTTGCTGGTGCTGGCGTTCGCCTACAGCCGACTGCCGTCGTCATTTATGCCGTCCGAGGATCAGGGTTACATCATCACGGATATCCAGCTGCCGCCCGGCGCTTCGGCCTCGCGCACCGATGTGACGGTGCAGGCATGGGAGCGCTACGCCCAGGCACAACCCGCCTCGGACCAGGTGCTGTCGATCATGGGCTTCAGTTTTTCCGGCGTCGGGGCCAACGCGGCCTTGTCGTTTACCAGCCTCAAGGACTGGTCGGTTCGTGGCGATGGGCAATCCAGCGAAGAGGTGGCCCGGCAGGCCAACGATGCCTTTGCAGACGCCGCCGATGGCGCGCTGTTCAGCGTGGTGCCGCCGCCGGTGGATGGCCTGGGCACTTCTGAAGGTTTCGAACTGCGACTGCTGGATCTGGCGGGCCGTGGGCACGAGGCGCTGTTGCAGGCGCGAAGCCAGTTGCTGGAAGCGGCCAAGGCGTCGGCGGTCATTGATTATCTGATGGAGGATGGCCTGGCGGACGCGCCGCAGATCAACGTTAGCATCGACCGTGAAAAGGCCGAAGCCCTCGGCGTGAGCTTTGACGTGATCAGCTCGGCCTTGTCTTCGGCGCTGGGCTCGGAGCAGATCAACGAGTTCGCCAATCAGGGGCGGATGCAGCGGGTCATCGTCCAGGCTGAGGGCACCAGCCGCCAGACCCCGGAAGCCCTGCTGCGCCTGCAAGTACCTAACCGGCAGGGTCGGTTGGTGCCACTGGAAGCCTTCAGCCGTTTCGAATGGCAGGTCGGGCCGTTGCAGATTGCCCGTTACAACGGTTCGGCGTCGCTGCGTTTTTCCGGTGATGCCGCTGCGGGCTATAGCACCGGTCAGGCGATGGAAGCGTTGCAGAAGATTGCTCGTCAGTTACCGGCCGGTTTCAGTCTTGAATGGGCCGGTCTTTCACTTCAGGAGCAACAGGCCAGCGATCAGGTGCCGCTGCTGGTGGGGCTGTCGATGATCGTCGTCCTGCTGGTGTTGGTGGCGCTCTATGAAAGCTGGTCGGTCCCCTTCGCGGTGCTGTTGATCGTGCCTGTAGGGATGCTGGGCTCCGTCGTGGCGGTGACGGTGATGGGGCTATCCAACGATGTGTACTTCAAGGTCGGGCTGATTACGATCATCGGCCTGGCGGCCAAGAACGCGATCCTCATCGTCGAGTTCGCGAAGACACTCCACACCCAGGGCATGAGCCTGCCGCAAGCGGCTGCCCAGGCTGCGCGACTACGCTTTCGACCGATTGCCATGACCTCCCTGGCCTTCATTCTCGGTGTGTTGCCCCTGGCGTTCGCAACGGGGGTGGGCGCTGCCAGCCAGCGAGCGATCGGCACGGGCGTCGTCGGCGGGATGCTCGCGGCGACGGTGCTGGGCGTGCTGTTCGTACCGGTGTTTTTCGTGTGGGTACTGTCTGTGAAGGAGCATTTCGCTCCTTCGTGTGAATGAGGCGTGGACGTCTTGCGTCCACGCCTGGCGCGGTCAAAGCATGCGACGCAGGACGTCGTTTCGAGGGTCACGGTCGAGGAACCGGTGCTTGAGAGCGCCCACGATGTGTAACAGGATCAGCACGAGCAGGGTATAGGCGAGTACTTTGTGAAGCCATTGGAACACGACGAACCAATCGTCGTTTTTCGGCAGGAGCTCCGGGAGGTTTACCCCAAAAAAGAACACGCCGTCGCTCATCGTGTAGGTGCTCGACATGGAGTAGCCCATCAACGGTACGATCACAAGCAGCGCATACATGCTCCGTTGCACGAGGATCGACAGGACCCGCTCATACCCGGCCAGGGTTTGCAGCGGCTGGGGAAGCCTGGCGGTCCGAATGCGCAGGACGATCTGAACCAGCACCACGAGCAACACCAACACCCCGAAGGATTTATGCCAGGGGTAATAAAGCTCGTACTTGCTGGCCACTTCATCATTCAGCCCGGTCATGTGCCAGCCCGCCCAGAGGAGGCCTGCTACGAGCACGGCGCGCACCCAGTGCAACAACAGCAGGGACGTCGGATACCGATCAATTGTCTCTTGATTTGTGGTGTTCATCGCAGTCGCCTCATCAATCATCGAACACATCATGAATGCACTCTTGAACGACCACCCCCAGCACCGTACACGGAGAGGGGGTGGTCAGTGCAACGTTGTTTTCAAGCAGGTAGCAGTACCGTGATGACCTTCTCCTCGGTGTAGGCCAGCGCGCCGCCAAACCCTCCTTCACGGCCAATCCCGCTGGCCTTGACGCCACCCCAGGGCAGGTTGGCATCCAGCGGGCTCCAGCAGTTGATGCCCACGGCACCGGCCTTCACAGCCGCAGCCACGCGGTGCGCTCGCACCAGGTCGCTCGTCCAGACCGTAGCCGCCAGGCCGTAATTGGAGTCGTTGGCCAATTCGATCGCCTCATCTTCGCTGTCGAATGTGATCACCGTGCCAACGGGGCCGAAAATTTCATGTTGGGCGATGTCCATGTCGTTGCGGGCGTTGGCGAAGATGGTCGGTTGGACAAACCAACCCTGCTCAGGCGTCGATACGCCGCCGGCCAGCAGAACGGCGCCCTGGTCGATGCCCAGTTGGATGTAGCGGTTGACGCGATCCTGTTGCGCCTTCTTGGCCACCGGTCCCATCTGGACATCGGGTTGCCGAGGGTCGCCGACCTTGATCGCTCGTGCCGCATCGGCAAGCGCCGTGGCGAAGCGATCGGCGATGCTGCGTTGGACCAGGATGCGCGAGCCAGCCGCGCAGATCTGTCCCTGGTTGGCGAACAAACCGAGCGAGCAGCCGAACAGCGCATCCTCGAACGAGGCATCGTCGAAGACAATCTGCGGGCTCTTGCCGCCCAGCTCCAGTGCCACGCGCTTGAACAGCACGCCGGCGGTGCGCTGGATTTCGCGTCCGGCTTCGGGGCTGCCGGTGAAGCTGATCTTGGCAACGTCCGGGTGTTCGCACAGGGCGCGACCCACCTCGTTGCCGTAGCCGGTGACCACGTTGATCACCCCATCGGGGAAACCGGCTTCCTGAGCCAGCATCGCCAGGTGCAGGGCCGACTGTGGCGTTTCCTCCGATGGCTTGACGACCACGGTGCAGCCCGCCGCCAGCAAAGCGGCGAGCTTCCAGACGGTGATCATCAGCGGCGAGTTCCATGGGACGATGGCCCCGACCACGCCCACCGGCTCCCGAACGGTATAGGAGAGGGTCTTGGTGCCGAAGTATCCGCCGGTGGGAATGGTCCGACCCTCGAGCTGATTGGCCCAGCCGGCGGCGGCGCGCAGGTTGGCGACCGCGTTGGGTATGTCCAGCCGGCGCGGTTCGATGGGCGAGCGACCGATGGCATTGGCGTCCAGATCGGCCAGCAGGTCGGTGTCGCGTTCTACCAGGTCGGCCAGTTTCGACAACAGTCGACCACGCTGGGCGCCATCGAGCAGGCTCCAGGCGCCGCGCTCGAGCTGGGCGAGTGCCGCGCCTACGGCACGGTCCACGTCCTTGGACGTGCCGCGTGCGCAACTGCCATAGGTCTGTTCTGTCACCGGGTCGACGAGGCTGATGCGTCGACCGTCGGAAGCCTCGAAGGACGCGCCTTCGATAAAGTGCTTCAGGTGCTGGGTCATTTTGCGCTCCGTGAGTGAAGTGGAAGGGGCGAGATAGACACTCTTCATTGTTCCAGAGAGGCCAGGGCGTCGCCGAAGATGTCCAGTGCCTTGAAGAACAGTGCGCGTGAAATCGTCAACGACGGCATGACACGCATCACGTTGCTGTAGCGCCCGCAAGGAATCATCAGCACGCCGTGGTTCAGCAGGTAACCCATGAGTTGGCCGATCCTGGCGGGTTCCAGTGGCGCTTTGGTGGTCCGGTCTGCAACCAGCTCGATACCGATCATCAGGCCACGGCCGCGCACTTCGCCGATGAGCGGACTGTCGAAGCCATGGATACGTTCCTGTGCCTCCAGCCCCAGCGTATGGGCACGGTTGAGCAGATCCAGTTCCGGGTCTTGCAGGATGCTGATGTTTGTCAACGCCACTGCCGCGGACAACGAGTTGGCGGCGAAGGTGTTGGGCACCGAGCCGTCGGGAATCGCAGCCGCCAGGTCCGCACGCATGATCAGCCCTGCCATGGGCAGGTCGCTGCCGATGCCCTTGCCGAAGGTGAGCATGTCGGGCTTCACGCCTGAGTGTTCCACCGCCCACATCTTGCCGGTGCGCCCCGCGCCGGACTGCACTTCATCAACGATCAGCAACGCGCCACTGCGGTCGCACGCTTTGCGCAACAACTGCAGGAACTCCGGCGAGGGCGGCACGTAGCCACCTTCGCCCTGTACCGGTTCCACAATCACTGCGGCCACGTCATCGGCGGCGGTGTAAGGGGTATTCAGCAGGTAATCGACGTATTCACCGGCGATCTGCTCGGCGCTTTTGTGGGTGGTATCGAAGGGAAAGCGATAAGCATAAGGGTAGGGGGCGTGGATGACGCCACCCATCTGGGCACCGTAACCCTTGCGGTACGCGGTGCCTGTGGTCAGCGCGCCGGAGGCGTTCCATACGCCGTGGTAGCCGCCGTGGAACGCGATGATCTGGTGCCTTCCGGTGATGCGCTTGGCGAACTTGATGGCCGCCTCCAGCGCATCGCTGCCGCTTTGCGTGAAGAAGGTGATGCAGTCACCGCGCAAGCCGTCGGGCGCGATCTCGGCGATCTTGGCGGCCAGCTCGGTACGTCGGGTGCTGTTGACTTCCAAGGCGTGCATCAGCACTTCGGACTGTTCGCGGATGGCCTGTACCACTTTCGGATGGCAACGACCTACGCTGCTGACACCTACGCCGGCGGACAGATCGATATAAGTGTTGTCATCCGGATCCTTGAAGGTTGCGCCGAAGGCCCGGTCCATCGCTACCGGCATGCGTCCACCGCCACGTGCCATCGACTCGGTAGACGCCGACAACGCCAGGGCCTCGGCGGTCCTGGGGCCGGGAATGCTGGAGATGATCCGTGGAGCATCCGCGAAGTGGAGGGATTCAAGTTTGGCTTCATTCATGATGGTGTTCTCAGGAGGTGGGTTTCACTGTCCCGATCATCCTCGTGGCCTGTCCCTGGCCGGTAGCCCGAATCGGCACACTGGACCGGTCACCTTGAACGCCTGTCCGGATTAGCTGAAAGATGGTTTAAAGAAATTTGCAGAATTCTCTTAATGTGAGAATATCGGTCGTTAAGACGATCTGAAAACAAGAATACTGGCAGAGGCGTTCGTCATCATGAAAAACTGGAACATCAGCCATTTTCGCGACATTCATGTCCACGCCGCCACCGTCCAGGAGTGGAGCCAGGACTACAGCCAGCTAACAGCCGGTTCGACCGAAAGCTCGCTCATACAATTGACGACAGCGCGTTGCCACGTATTCCGCGAGCAGATCAACCAGCGTGTGGTGCAGCATGGCGTGGCGCCCCGCGACAAGATGTGCTTTGCAATGCCCATCACGGTCCCCGGGGCGATCCGGATGCAAGGACGGGAGGTGGACGACAGCAGCCTGTTCTTTCTTCACGGTGGCGAAGAGTTCATGTTCCACATGCCAACGGGCATGGAACTGCTGGCCATTACGTTCGAACGTGAATTATTCGAGCAGGCGTTGGCGCAAACCGCGTCGGCCAAGGAAATCAGCCAGTTGTTGCGCCAGCCGGTGATCAGGGTTCCCGCGCAACGCTTTGCCGATGCTCGTCGTCGAATGCTGGCCGTGTTCTCCCAAGCCCTGGCGAATGAAGTGCCCGATCACGCGCAAGATTGGGAGCAGGCGTTGGAGCAGGCGATGCTCGGTGAGTTGTTGCAGCTCATGACCGACCCGGCATGCGACAAACATCAGCGCACGCCAAGCTCCACACGAAGTTTTATCGTCGAGAAATGCCATCGCCTGGTAACGACGGAAATGATCGACGTGCCCAGCGTGATCGAGTTGTGCCAGCGCCTCCAGGTCAGTCGGCGTACCGTGCAGAACAGTTTCCGCTCGGTGACCGAGACCACCCCGCTCAATTACCTGCGCTCCGTGAGGCTCAACGGTGTGCGCCGAACCCTGATGTCCACCCAGGCGTCGCATCTCTCGATTGGTGATGCTGCTGCACAATGGGGCTTCTATCACCTCAGCCATTTCGCGGCGGAATACCATGCGCTGTTCGCGGAGTTGCCGTCCCAAACTGCTCGCGCTGCCATCGGCCGTTGCGCTCATGCTTGAACATTTGCCCGCTGCCCTCGGTGGCGGACGGGCTTGATTCCACCAAGAGCTGGAAGAAATGAATAGCCTTCGCTGCCTGTTCATGGTCTTCGACCTGTCTCACCCGACCGATCGGTCTCTTTCACAGCGCGACCTCCCGGGTCGTGTTGGCGTATCTGTTGCCACGTCAGATCCGATACCTCTATGACGATCACGCGATCCTGTGCGGGTTATTGCACCTTGGATTGGAGGCGTCGATCAATCGACCCATGACCGTCGTCAGGCGCATTACCGATTTGGGATAGCGCAGCGTTCGCAGGCAGGCATAGGATCGAATCCAGCGTGCGACAAGAACAACAAGCTATTCGGTGACAGTGAGCGGTTGATTGCACCGATCCCACAGCGACTGCCTCATACAATAAGGTCAAGAACATGAGCGTACCGATCCAGATCAACAGCTCGACGGAGTTGAAGCGTGGCGCCTTGGGTGTCGGCTTTATCATTTTCTTCGTGGTTTCGGCGGCGAGCCCGCTAAGTGTCATTGCGGGTGGCTTCCCTATTGGCATCATGCTGGGGAATGGCGCGGGCACACCGGCGTTGCTACTGCTGGCGTTGCTGGTACTGCTGGCGTTCTCAGTGGGCTACACCACCATGTCCCGGCACGTCACCAATGCCGGTGGTTTCTATGCCTTCACCTCCCGGGGCCTGGGTGGCCTGGCTGGCGGCGCGGCGGGCGTGTTGGCGATGTTTGCCTACAACATCCTTCAGATCGGCCTCTATGGCATGTTTGGCGGCGTGGTCAGTGGCACCATGGCCGCCGTCTTCGGCTTGGAGTTGCCCTGGTGGTCCTATTCGTTGATGGCGATGGCCAGCATCGCGATCCTGGGGTATCGCAAGATCGATCTTTCGGCCCGCCTGCTCTCGATTGTGGTGATTGCCGAGTATCTGGCCATCCTGACCCTGGATTTCGCCATCCTCAAAACCGGCGGTGACAGCGGTATCAATCTCGATTCGTTCGACCGCAGTCATGTGTTGAGCGGCACTCCGTCAATCGGCTTGCTGTTCTGCTTCGCGGCGTTCATCGGTTTCGAGGCCACGACGATTTACGGCGAAGAGGCCAAGAACCCGCAGCGCACCATCCCCATCGCGACCTATTGCTCGGTATTGCTGATTGGTGGTTTCTACGCGCTGTCGGTCTGGTCGATGGTGGTGGGCGTCGGGGCGGATAAAATCGTGGCCACGCTTCAAGCCTTGCAGGACCCGACGACGTTTATCTATGGCATGTCCGACCACTTTGTCGGCCCGCACCTGACCCAGATTATCCGGGTGCTGTTCATGGTCAGTATCTATGCCGGGCTGTTGGCCTTTCATAACGCCGCGGCACGTTACTTCTACGCCATCGGGCGTGATGGTCTGTTGCCGCGCCAGTTGGGGACGACCCATCGCGTCCACCAGAGTCCTCACATGGGTTCGGCGTTGCAAAGCCTGATCTCGGCGGTGGTCGTGCTGATTTTCGCCGCCATGGATGCCGACCCGATCCTGCAGCTGTTCGCCTGGCTCTCCAACCTGGCCACGCTGTGCGTGATCTTGCTGATGGCGATTACGTCGGCTGCGGTATTCGTCTTCTTCCAGCGCCACCCCGAGCTCAATCTGGGGATTTGGCGTGGGCGGTTATTCCCCGGTTTTTCTTGCCTGGCCCTGTTGCTGGTGATGGTCCTCGCGGTGGTGCACTTCGATGTGTTGACGGGCGCTAGCATGGCCTTGTCCTACAGCCTCTGCGCCATTATTCCCGTAGCCCTGCTGGCCGGCGTGGTCTTGGCCGCCCGACTTCGCAAGACATCGCCGCAACGGTACCTGGCATTGGGTAGCCACAAGCTCTAAAGCATTCCCAGGCTTTCGTACAGAACCTAACGCCACCGCCTGCGTCTGTTATTCGTTCACGGCGGCCTGGTTCTGCATGTTTTCGGCAATGCGCCGGGTCGTCTCCACCACCATGTCGATGACCGTTTCCTGGCGCAGCAGCTTGAAGCTCTGGCTGCTGCCGACGGCGGACAGGCTGCCGACCACCTCGTCGAGGTCGGCCTGGATGATCGGTGCAGCGATACCGGTCAGGCCCAGGTTGAGTTCGTCGTGGGTCAGGCAATAGCCGTCCTTGCGGATTTTTTTCGCGGCCTTGGAGAAACCGGCCCAGTCATACGGGCTGTCCGGGTCGTTGGCCATGTGCTCGTCGAACAGGCGCTGCAGGCGCCGGCCCTTCTGGAAGGCGATCAGCACCTTGGATTGTGCGCCGCGAAAAAACGGCAGCGGCTGGCCGCGTCCAAAAGCGAAGCGGTAGGTATCACTCGGTTCGGCGATGTAGGTGTTGATGATGTGACCGTCATAAAAAACGCTGGCGAACACGGCGAGGCCCGTCTCGTCGGACAGCTCGTGCATCAACTCACGACCCGCCACGAGAATCGGATCGTACTGCCGCATCATCCAATCCAGTTCGATGATGCGCGGTCCCAGGCCGTAATGGCCGGCATCCACCCGGGTCAGCAAACCGGCATCACACAGATCCTTGACGTAGCGGTACACGGTTGCCCGCGACAGGCCCATGCGCTCGGCGATGGCGTCGGGGGCGATTTTCAGGGTTTTGGGGCCGAAGAGGTCGAGGACGCTCAGCATCTTGCTCAGGCTGCTCATTTTTCTCCTAGGAACAGGGATCGCAGATTGGGGGGGCGAAATAGGTACGCACTATAGGTAGGCGAAGCGGTGATGAAAAGTCGCCGCCTCGCAGTGCTTGAGAAATATAACCGTGAAAGCGGTTTTTTTGGCTATTAAATATGCATAAATCTCAAAATATGATTTTAATGATGAAAAAATGATTGTTTTGTTGTGTGTTGTATGTGATAAATCTCAAACACGACACGCGTTCGAGCATGAGGGCCCGACATGAATGGTGCACAACTGATAGTGAAGGCCGCGGTGGCAAGCGGTATCGAGTACTGCTTCGCCAACCCCGGGACGACAGAAATTCCCTTGGTGGCGGCCTTGGCTGATGCGCCAGCCCTGAAACCGGTGTTGTCCTTGTTCGAAGGCGTCTGTACCGGTGCGGCGGACGGCTATGGCCGAGTGGCCGGCAAACCGGCGATGACCCTGACGCACCTGGGGCCCGGCTTTGCCAACGGCATTGCCAACCTGCACAACGCCCGCCGTGCGAACACACCCATCGTCAACGTGATTGGCGACCACGCCTCATGGCACGTCAATTACGATCCGCCGCTGGCCAGTGACATCCAGGCCTTGGCCGGGACCGTCTCTGGCTGGGTGCGTACCTCGCGCACCGCAGCAGGGACAGGGGAAGACCTGCAGGAAGCCGTGCGAGCTGCCTGGCAGGCCAAAGGGCAAATTGCTAGCCTGATTCTGCCGATGGATTTGCAAGCCCATGCGGTGGCGCACAACGCTGACTTCGCAGCAGTGCAGGCGCCGGTCCGGCGTTTCGCCGGCGACCGGATCGAGACGGTGGCGCAGGCACTGCGCGATGGACAGCGCCTGGTGTTTATCGTGGGGGATCAAGGCCTGTCCGTTGCTGGTCTGGAAGCGGCGGGGCGCTTGTCTCGATTGCCCGGTGTGCGCTTGTTCGCCGAGACCTTTCCTCGGCTCAGCTACCGGGGCGGCGGTTTGCCGGACCTGGATCGCCTGCCGTATTTCCCGGAAGTGGCCATCGAAATCCTCGACCAATATGACGCAGTGGTTTGCGCCGGGGTGCCGGAGCCCATCAGCTATTTCGGCTACGAAGGCATCCCGTCGCGCCTGGCGGCACGTGAGCGTTTGCTGTTGTTGGCCGATGTAGGCGATGACGTTGCAGGCGCACTGACGGCCCTGGCCGACGCCCTCGATGCACCCGCTTACGTGCCAACGCCGACCGGTGTTGCCTTGCCACCGGGTCATGCCGAACTGACCCCTCAGTCAGTGGGGCAAGTATTGGCGGCTTCATTGCCAGACGACAGCATTGTCTCGGTGGAGGGCGGCATTTGCGGCTATCCATTCTTCACGGCCTCCGCCAATGCCGCACGGCACCGGGTACTGACCAACACCGGTGGCGCGATCGGCCAGGGAATTCCGGTGGGGTTCGGCGCCGCCCTGGCGGAACGGGGCAACCGCGTGTTCTGCCTGCAATCCGACGGCAGCGCCCAATACACCATCCAGACCCTGTGGAGCATCGCCCGCGAGCAGTTGCCCGTGGTGATCCTGATCGCTGCCAACCATCGCTACGCGATCCTGCAGAACGAGTTGCGCCGTTTTGGCGTGACCGAGTTCGGCCCGCAGGCCTTGAGCCTGACGGAACTCGATCGCCCACGTGTTGACTGGAAGGCGTTGGCCAAAGGGTACGGCGTCCCCGCCAGTACGGTGCACACCAATGCCGAACTGCAACGGGCCTTGGCCAATGCCATGGCCGAAAGAGGACCGTGCCTGATCGAGATGGCGCTGTGAAGGAGGGGGCTATGAGTCAGATCCAATTATTACCCGCGGTCCAGGCCCTGTTGTCCCAGCCCGGTCGTCTGTTCCTGGGCGGAACCTGGCAGGACGCGGCCAGCGGTCGCCGTTTTGTGGTGGAGAACCCGGCCACCGAATGCGCATTGACCGAGGTGGCCGAAGGCGACGCCCGTGATGTCGATACAGCAGTCGATGCCGCTCGTACGGCGTTCAACGGCGAATGGGCCCGACAGTCGCCAGCCCAGCGCGGATTGCTGTTGTTGCGCCTGGCTGAACTGCTTGACCAGCACCGCGAAGAGCTGGCGCAACTGATCACCCTGGAGAACGGCAAGCCAATCGCTAACGCCCGCGGTGAGGCGGCGAGCGCGGCGAATATCGTGCGTTACTTCGCGGGTTGGCCAACCAAGATCGAAGGCAGCACGCTGCCCGTCTCGCCGGCCAGTGGCGCGCCGATGCTCAATTACACCCTGCGCGAACCCGTGGGCGTCTGTGCGCTGATCGTGCCGTGGAATTTCCCGCTGACGATGTGCGTGTGGAAGCTGGGCCCAGCGCTGGCCACGGGCTGTGTCGCGGTGCTCAAGCCTGCCGAGCAAACGCCGTTGGTGGCGATTCGGTTGGTGCAACTGATCGAGGCCGCCGGTTTCCCTCCGGGTGTCGTCAACCTGATCACCGGCCTTGGGGCCGCAACCGGCGCGCCACTGGCCCAGCATCCCGGCGTGGACAAAATCGCCTTCACCGGTTCGACCCAGGTGGGGCGGCTGATCGCTCAAGGCGCCACGAGCAATATGAAAAAGGTCTCGCTGGAGTTGGGGGGCAAGTCGCCCAACATCATCTTGCCGGACGCCGACATCGTGCGGGCCGCCAAGGGTGCCGCCGATGGCATTTTCTATAACCAGGGCCAGGTCTGCACGGCGGGATCGCGTCTGTATGTGCACGCCAGTGTGCTCGATCAGGTCCTTGAAGAACTCCGGCGTCACGCGAACGCTCACGTCCTCGGCCCTGGCCTGGACCCGTCCAGCAGCATGGGGCCCCTGGTGTCGGCACGGCAATTGAGCACCGTCAGCGGCTACTTGCAGCGGGGCCTGGAGGAAGGCGCGGAACTGATTTGCGGTGGCGGCAGGCCTGCTCACCTGGAGCGCGGACATTTCATCGAGCCGAGTGTGTTTCTTGATCGCGCCGAACGCGCCTGTATTGCCCGGGAAGAAATCTTCGGTCCAGTCCTGACGGTCATGAGTTGGACTGACATCGACGAGTTGGTGTTGCGCGCCAATGACTCTCCCTACGGCCTGGCCGCCGGCCTCTGGACCCGCGACTTGCGCTCGGCCCACCGGGTGGCGGCGCAGCTCAAGGCCGGGTCAGTGTGGATCAACTGTTGGAACGTCGTCGACCCGGCTTCGCCGTTCGGTGGCTACAAGCAATCCGGCTGGGGCCGGGAAATGGGGAAAAACGTCATCGACGCCTACACCGAGACCAAGAGTGTGTTTGTCGATCTGGCCTGAGCTGAATAATCACAAGAGGAACTGCTATGGATCTGGAATTGCAAGGCCGCGTGGCAATCGTCACCGGTGGTGGCATGGGGATTGGCAAGGAAGTCGCCCGTTTTCTGTCCCAGGAAGGCTGCAAGGTAGTGATTTGTGCCCGTCGCATGGAATTTCTCCAGCAAGCGGCCGAAGAAATCACCGCGCAAACGGGGAACGAAGTGTTGCCGCTGTATTGCGACACCAACCAGATGTCCGCCGTGGCGGACATGGTGCAAGCCGCCTACAAGCACTTCGGCCGTATCGACATTCTGGTCAACGGTGCAGCGGCACCTTCCGGGGTGGTGCGCAACGACATCGAGCACGCCGGCGATGACGAGCTGTTGTCCGACCTCAATACCAAAGTGATCGGTTACTTCCGTTGCGCCAAGGCCGTGACCCCGCACATGAAGGCCGGCGGCTTCGGTCGCATCATCAATATCGGTGGTTTGACCGGGCGTGGCAGCAAGGTGCTTTCGGGCATGCGCAACCTGGCCATCGCCCATATGACCAAAACCCTTTCCGACCAATTGGGCCCGGCCGGCATCACCGTCAACCTGATTCACCCTGGCGTGGTGGACACCCCGCATATCCAGGAGCTGTACGAGCGTGAAGGGGTCAAGCAGGGTAAGACGCCGGGGCAGGTCGAGCAAGGCTACATCGACGCGACACCGATCCGCCGTACCTTGGCACCCATCGAAATGGGCTGGCTGATTGGTTTCCTGGCGTCTCCGAAGGCCGGTGCAGTGACGGGGGAGTCCATCGGTATCGACGGTGGCCTGACCCGTGGCATCTTCATTTGAGGAGCAACAGCGATGAGTAACGGAACCCTTTTGGTCGCCACCGTTGGCCAGGCCGTGATCCGCAGTGCCGATGCTGGCCGCACCTGGCATCGCCTCGGCCTGGGACAAGACCTGGAATTCGATGCGATCACCCGATCCCTGAGCTTGCACCCTGGTGCGCCAGAGGTGATTTATGCCGGTACGGACATTGGCCTGTGTGTCAGCCATGACACCGGTGGCCATTGGCAGCAGGTCGACTCGCCCTTCAACGGGCAGACCGTGTGGAAGGTGGCCGTCGACCCGCAGGATGCGCAACGGATTTTTGTCGGCACCGGTGCGCCGTCGCGTGCCGTGCTGTGGCGTACCCTCGACGGTGGCCAGACCTGGGACCGCGCACCCGTGGATATCCCGGAGTTCTGCGAAGGTGTCAGTCGGCCCCGTTTGCTGGCTTTCGCCTATGACCCGACCGACCGCGACCAGCTCTGGTTCGGCTTGGAAGAGGGCGGGTTGTTTCACTCGCGTGATGGCGGTGATACCTGGACGCGGGTCGATGATCGGTTGCTGTGGGACTACAACTCGGACGTCCATAACATCCTGGTGCTGCCCAACCATGGCGAAAAAGTCATCGTGGTGGTGTGTGTCAACGCGGTCTACCGTAGCCTGGATGAAGGCCGGACGTGGACAGGCATTGTGGCGCGCGAAACCTTCGGCCTCTATTACGTGCGCGCCATGAATGCACCGTTGGGCACGCAAAGCAGCCTGTACCTGAGCATTTCCGACGGCACCCCCGGCACCACCAGCAAAGTCCTGGTCTCCCATGACGCGGCGCTCAGTTGGGAAGTGCTACCGCTTCCCCAGCAACCCAATTCCTGCGTCTGGGCCATCGGTATCAACCCGGCCGACCCTCGGCAACTCCTGGCCGGTACCAAGTACGGCCACCTGTTCACATCCGAGAACGGCGGTGACGGTTGGCAGAAGCAGTGGCGTGAGTTCAGTGAAATCGCCGATGTGCTTTGGACCCCCGCTACGGCGCAGATCAAGGCCGGACACCAGTCCATCGTCAAAAAGAACTGAGGTATCGCGCGATGAAAGTCGAAGTCGTTCGTACGCACTTATCGCTATGGGTGCGTGATCCTGATGTGTCGGCGCGTTGGTACGCCGACATCCTGGGCATGCATGAAAGTGCCCGGGGCGATAGCTGGGTCATGATGGCGTTTGGTAGCAAACACCATGACATCGCGTTGATCCGAGCAGCGCCCGGCGCCCATCAGGGGGGCTTGGGGTTGCAGCACTACGGATTGGAAATCGCCGGCGATCTCACCACCCTGCGCCAGCTCTACGGCATGTTGCTCAACAAGGGGGTCGAGGTGGTGAAGATCACCGATCACGAAATCGGCAACGGTGTGTACTTCAACGACCCCGACGGCAATCGCATGGAGTTTTTCCTCGAGACCGAGCACGACGACGCGCGGGGTAAGGCGCGTTTCAAAGCGGCCGGCGCGCCGAGCCGGAATGTCGATCTCGACCCACTTTAAGAAGAGAAAATCTGATGAAAGCGCAAAATTTTTCCAGCTACCACATCCGCAAATGGTATAGCTTCACCGAAGAGACCTTGGCCAATGAAAGTGGACAACTGGCTGACGGGGAGCCGTTGTTCAAATACGCCGTCGCGGCAGTGATTCACAATCCCTACGCCGGTCGTTACAGCGAGAGCCTGGCCGAACTGGTGGAGCCGTCGCCACTGTTGGGCAACGAGTTCGGTCGCCGCATCCAGGCACTGGCCGGCGAGCGCAAGATCGTCAGCTATGGAAAGGCTTGCCTGGTGGGTAGCCAAGGCGAGTACGAGCATGGCAACGCGTTTCTCACCAACCCCGCGGCCGATCCGATCCGGGTTGCTTTAGGCGGGGGCAAATCCTGGGTGCCATCCACGGGCAAACGCGGGGGGCCAGGCGCTACGATCGATGTGCCACTGGCGCACAAAGATGCACTCTACGTACGTTCGCATTACGACAGCATCTCCCTGTCCTTCGGTGATGGTCCATCCCCCGATGAAGTCGTGATCATCTGGGCCTTCGCCACCCGCGGCCGATTGCATGCGCGGCTGGGAGGCTTGCAAGCCAAGGACATCAAGGGTAACGACGGCCTGGTCTGAGGCCTGTCAACTGCGGGGAAGCATGCCGATGACTGCACAAAGCTGTTACTTCACCACGCGTTCTTCATTGCGCCTGCATTATCAGCGTTGGGGGGACGAGCAAGGTATACCCGTGCTGCTCTTGCACGGGCTTCGGGCGTACGCTCAAACCTGGGAGTCATTGGTAAACGCATTGGGCGACGGCTATTGCTGCTATGCGCTGGATCAGCGTGGCCGGGGTTTGAGTGACTGGGCACCGAGCGCCAGCTATCGAACCGAGTCTTATGTCAGCGATCTCGAGGATCTGGTGGCACATCTGGGCTTGCGGCGCTTTGTGTTGGTCGGACATTCCCTGGGCGGCACCAACGCCCTGGAATATGCGCGGTTGAATCCTGGACGACTGCTGGCCTTGATCATCGAGGACATCGGTCCAGGATCGTCGGTCAGTGGCGAGGGTGCTGCGCGTATTCGCCGCGAAATGAGCCAGACGTCACTGCGCTTTCCAGATTGGGAAAGTGCCCGTGATTTCTGGCGACAATCGCGCCCCGGTTTGTCGGAGCAGGGCCTGGCCTCGCGGTTGGCTCACTCCATGAAGGAAACGGACGACGGTATCGTTTGGCGTCACGACCAGCAGGGTATCGCCGAGGCCCGCCTGAGCATAACGCCTACGGACCTGTGGCCCGCCGTGCGCGCCCTGGACTGCCCGACGTTGTTTATTCGCGGGGCTCGCTCGGATTTTCTTCCCGCGACGACGCTGGCGGCGATCAAGTCCGCCAACCCGTTGGTGCAGACGGCAGAGATCGCAGACGCCAGCCACTATGTCCATGACGACCAGGGCGAGCTGTTCAACCGTGTCGTGTTGCACTACCTCCAGGGGCTGCCTACACAACAACTACAAGAAATCGGTGAATGACGATGAAGCAGGAGAGAACCCAGGTTGTTATCGTGGGCGGTGGCCCCAACGGGATTACGGCGGCTCACTACATGGGCTTGTATGGTGTCGACTGCATCGTATTGGAACTCTCTGACGGTATCCTGCCGTATCCACGAGCGGTAGGTATGGACGATGAGGCCCTGCGTGTCCTGCAGGGGATCGGCATCGCCGAATTGGCCGTGCGCGACATGATCAGCAACGTGCCTTTGCGGTATTACAACGCGCGGGGCGTGTGTTTCGCCGAGGTCAAGCCAAGCACTGCGCACTACGGTTGGCCGATGCGCAACCTCTTCATGCAGCAACTGCTTGAAGGAACGTTGCGTGAGCAACTGGCGAAGCAGCCCGGCGTGACGTTGCGCCAGGGCCACGAAATGCTTGAGTTGGCGCAAGACGCCGAGGGTGTCACGTTGCAGGTTCGTGATGCCCGGGGAGAGGTTTACCAACTGCACGCCCAGTATGTGATCGGCGCGGATGGAGGTCGCTCCAATGTGCGCAAGCAACTGGGTATTGAGTTGCAGGGGCTGACCCATCCGCGTAAATGGGTGGTGGTGGACACGGCCAATGACAGCCTCGATGCGCCTTACACCGCCTTGCATGCCGACCCTCAACGGCCCTTTGTCTGCATCTATTTACCCTATCGGCAGCGACGCTGGGAGTTCATGTTGCTGGAGGGCGAAGACGAAACCAGGATGTGCGATGAGACCACTATCCGCGGCTTGATCCGTGGGCATATAGGGGACGTGGTCGACCAGCTGGAAATCATCCGGATTCGAGCCTACACCCACAACTCCAGGGTTGCGGCGCGTTTTGTCGAGGGTCGCGTGGCATTGGTCGGCGATGCCGCGCATATTTCCCCGCCCTGGGCCGGGCAGGGGCTCAACTCCGGCCTGCGCGATGTCGCCAACGTGGCCTGGAAGCTCGCGGCGATTATCCAGGGGCGTGCATCCGCCTCGATTCTGGCCACTTACGATCAGGAGCGTCGCGGGCATGCCACCGACCTGATCGCCTTGGCCGACAATATGGGCGCGGTACTGGGATTGACCAATCCGCTGATGGCCGGTGTCCGGGACTGGCTGTTCCAGGCCGTCAACAGCGTCGACAACCTGCGCTCCCATCTGCTTGAGTTCAAATTCAAACCCAAGGCGACAATCACCAAGGGCTTGGTGCATCACGAACGCGCGGAGCTGCACGAGGATGACCTGGTGGGGCAGTTGTTCATACAACCTTGTGTCGAAGATGCCCAAGGGCAGCGGCGGCGCCTCGACGATGTACTGGGACACTCTTATGCCATCCTCGGTTATCGGGTCAATCCGAGCGAACCGCTTAGCGAAGAAACGGCCGCCTATTGGGCGCGCTGGGACACGCGATTCATTCAAGTCAATCGTTCCCGAAGTGGTACGGGACGAGGGCAGCCACTGAGTGCCAACGGTGCTATCAGCGTCGAGGATGTGGATAACCGCCTGGGTGAATGGTTCTCCAGGGTGCGAGATTGCATCGTGGTGATCCGCCCCGACCGGTTCGTGGCGGCGATCACCACGCCGGAGCGGCTTGAGGGCGTATTGCGCAGGCTGGCGGAGCAACTGTCATGACGGCACGGGAACAGCTCTTGAACCAGCTTCACCACGCCACGCAGTCTGCCAGGGCCTTACCGCCACTGGCAGCGCAGGCCCTCGACCTGACCTGCGGTTACGGTGTCCAGCGCCAGGGATTGCTTCAGCGCCAGGCCCGCGGAGAACAGCTGACCGGATGGAAGGTCGCCTTCGCCGGCAGCGCCGCGCAGCGTCGGTTTGGCATCAGTGAACCGGTGCTAGGTGGCCTGACAGACGCAATGCTTGTCCAGCCGGACAGCTCGGTGGCGCTTGGGCAGTTGATCCAGCCCAAGCTGGAGGTTGAACTGGCGTTTGTCCTGGGGCAAACGCTGACACCGGGGGATCACTCCGATGAGACGATCCTGGCGGCCGTCTCCGAGGTCGCTCCCGCGTTCGAGATCGCTGACTGTCGGTGGCAGCAATGGAGTTTCGGCGTCGGTGCTTTTCTGGCGGATAACGCGGCGGCGGGGCGCTACTGCATTGGTCCGCGCAGCCGTTTTGATCCTGTGCGCCACGCCGAGGTGGCTTATCGCCTGGAATGCGACGGTGTGGTCGTAGGCGCGGGCAACACTCTAGCGCGGGAAGACACGCCTTCGGTCAACCTGTGTTGGCTGGTACGACGGTTGCTGGCTGACGGCCATGGCGTTGAAGCGGGCCAGGTCGTGCTGTCCGGAGCGTTGTTACCGCCCATGGATCTGCGGGCCGGCGAGTACCGCCTGGATATGCTTGGCACGGAGTTGGTATTGGTATTCGAGGCAGGCACCGACACCGTTTGAGCCCGCGTCGTGTCTGGAAAGTACAATTTTGGCTCTGGAAGGTGCATTTTTCGGCGGACTCCCTCTCTGCATAATTGTCCTGTAGCCATTGCCGTTCCTGAATACCAGGAGGCAAATGGGCATTTGATAATAAAAAGGGCCTCGTCCATGAAAAAGCCAAATCCGCTGCTCGAAGACCTCAAGCCCCTCCTGCCGGTCATTGCCGGCAATGCCTTCCGCGCGGAACAAGACCGTAGCGTGCCAGCCGAGAACATCGCCTTGCTCAAAAGCATCGGCATGCACCGGGCCTTCCAACCGAAGAAGTACGGTGGCCTGGAGATATCCCTGCCACAGTTCACCGATTGCATCGCGCTGCTGGCGGGTGCTTGCGCGAGCACAGCCTGGGCCATGAGCCTGTTGTGCACCCACAGCCATCAACTGGCGATGTTTCCGGCCAGGGCTCAGCAAGACGTTTGGGGAAGCGACCCAGACGCCACCGCCAGCAGCAGTATTGCGCCGTTTGGCCGCACAGAAGAAACCAAAGGCGGCGTGATGTTCAGCGGCGAAATGGGCTGGAGCAGCGGCTGCGACCATGCCGAATGGGCGATCATGGGCTTTCGCCGCAAAAATGCCGAAGGGACCCAGGACTATTGCTTCGCGGTGCTGCCGCGCAGCGACTATTCGATCCGCGATGACTGGTACGCGGTCGGTATGCGCGGCAGCGGCAGTAAGACATTGATCGTCGAGCATGTTTTCGTGCCGGAACACCGTATCCAGAAAGCCAAGGACATGATGGAGGGCAAGTCCGGCGGGTTCGGCCTGTACCCCGACAGCAAGATTTTCTACACCCCGTATCGCCCGTATTTCGCCAGCGGTTTTGCCACCGTGAGCCTGGGTGTGGCCGAGCGCATGCTGGAGGTCTTTCGCGAGAAAACCCGCAACCGGGTGCGGGCCTACACGGGCGCGGCGGTAGGTGCCGCGACCCCAGCCTTGATGCGCCTGGCCGAGTCCACCCACCAGGTGGCGGCGGCCCGGGCCTTCCTGGAGAAAACCTGGCGGGAGCACGCCGAGCATGGCGAGCGTCACGAATACCCCAGCCGCGAAACCCTGGCGTTCTGGCGGACCAACCAGGCCTATGCCACCAAGATGTGCATCCAGGCGGTGGATCGCCTGATGGAAGCGGCAGGTGGCGGCGCCTGGTTCGAGAACAACGAACTGCAACGGCTGTTCCGTGATGCGCACCTGACCGGCGCCCATGCCTACACGGACTACGACGTCTGTGCGCAGATCCTCGGTCGCGAGCTGATGGGACTCGAGCCTGATCCCACCATGGTTTGAGCATCGAACCCTAGAACAATAATCGAGGCCGTCGCCTGAGGCGGCCGGGAGTCTTGCATGTCCAGTATTTGCGCTACCGCTTTCGACACCCGCGCATTCCGCCGGGCCCTGGGCAACTTTGCCACCGGTGTGACCGTGGTCACCGCCGCCACTGAAGATGGCCGCAAGGTCGGTGTGACGGCCAACAGTTTCAACTCGGTGTCCCTGGACCCGCCGTTGATCCTCTGGAGCATCGACAAGCGCTCCAGCAGTCACGGGGTGTTCGAGGCTGCCAGTCATTTTGCCGTGAACATCCTGGCGGCCGACCAGATCGACCTGTCGAACAATTTCGCCCGTCCCAGGGAAGATCGGTTCGCCGAAATCGAATACCAGGCCGGCGAAGGCGGTGCCCCGGTGTTCGCCGACTGTTCGGCACGTTTTCACTGTGAAAAATACCAACAGGTTGACGGCGGTGATCACTGGATCATGATCGGCAAGGTCGTGGCGTTCGATGACTTCGGACGTTCGCCGTTGCTCTATCACCAGGGCGCCTACTCGATGGTCTTGCCTCATACCCGCATGACCAGACGAGAAGAGGGCCAGGCGCCCAGCAGTCACTTCCAGGGTCGCTTGAACCATAACCTGTATTACCTGATGACCCAGGCATTGCGGGCGTACCAGGCCAGTTACCAACCTCGGCAATTGTCTACCGGGCTGCGCACCAGCGAAGCGCGGATGCTAATGGTGCTGGAGAACGACGCCGGCCTGAACCTGGTGGACCTGCAACGGGAAGTGGCAATGCCGATACGCGAGATCGAAGAAGCCGTGGCCAATCTCAAGCGCAAGGGCCTGGTCACCGATGAAGGTGAACGGGTACGCCTGACCGTCAAGGGCATCGATGAGACCGAGGGGCTCTGGGCTATAGCCAGCGAACAGCAGGACAAGGTGTTCGGTCAGTTCGGCGAAGCGCAGGTCGAGCATTTCAAGACCGTGCTCAAGGGGGTCATCAGAGGCGCTTGAACGTGTAATCCCCTCGCCACAGGCAACTGCGCATCGAAGATGGTAAGATTTAGTTAACTCATTAACTAAATCTTCCTCGCGAACGCATCCATGCTCAAACCCCGCCCATCTTTGACATTGACCCTGCTACAGGCCCGTGAAGCGGCCATGGGTTTTTTCCGGCCTTCCCTCAATCAGCACGGCTTGACCGAACAGCAATGGCGGGTCATTCGTATTCTCAGCCAGCACGACGAGTTGGAGATCAATCGCCTGGCCGAGCTGGCCTGCATCCTCAAACCCAGCATGACCGGCGTCCTGGTGCGCATGGAAGCAGCGGGTATGGTGGTGCGGCGCAAGGCCGAACAGGATCAGCGACGGGTATTGGTCCGGTTGGCGACCCAGGGGCAGGCATGCTTCGATTCGATGAGCCAGAGCATGGAAGAGAACTATCGGCGGTTGCAGGAGAAGCTGGGTGAGGAAAAGCTGCGGACGTTGTTGGGGTTGCTGAATGAACTGAAGGCGATCAGGCGCTGATGCCTGCGGTTTTTGTAGCGGGAGAAAAAAGGCTGTGGGAGCAGGCTTGCTCCCACAGAGCCGTTCGACAGAATCAGTAGACCCCGCCAGTTGCTGGCTTTGGCGCATCCTTGAACGTCGCCACCAGGGTTTGCAGGCCGCGCATCAACACGGTCGTGTCCACACCCACAGCAACAAATGCCGCACCCAACTCGATGTACCGCCGAGCCAGTTTTTCATCGGCGCTGAGAATCCCGGCCGCCTTGCCGGCCTGGCGGATGCGAGCGATGGCGTCTTCGATGGCCGCTTGCACGTCCGGATGACCGGGGTTGCCACGAAAACCCATCGACGCGCTCAGGTCCGCCGGGCCGATAAACACGCCATCGACGCCTTCAACAGCCGCAATGGCATCCAGGTTCGCCAAGCCTTCGCGGTTCTCGATCTGCACCAACAGGCACATTTGCTCATCGGCCTGGTCGAGGTAGCCGGGGACGCTGTTCCAGCGTGACGCCCGGGCCAACGCGCTGCCGACGCCGCGTACCCCGTGGGGTGGGTAGTGCATGGCGCGCACCAGTTCGCGGGCCTGTCCGGCGCTTTCCACCATCGGCACCAGCAGGGTTTGCACGCCGATATCGAGCACTTGCTTGATCAGCGCTGTGTCGCCGATCACCGGGCGTATCACCGGCTGGCTGGGGTAGGGCGCCACGGCCTGGAGCTGGCCGAGCAGGGTGCGCAAGTCGTTGGGCGCGTGTTCGCCGTCGATCAGCAGCCAGTCGAAGCCGGCGTTGGCGGCCAGTTCGGCGCAGTAGGCATCGGCCAATCCCAGCCACAGGCCGATCTGCGTTTCGCCACTGCGCAGGCGTTGCTTGAAGGTATTGAGGGGCATGTCCATGAAGCGCTCTCCGATCAGACAAAACGGCAGGCGATGGAACCGAGCATGTCGTAGTCGACATGGAAGGTATCGCCCGGCCTGGCCGCCACGGGGCGGGTGAAGGAACCGCCGAGGATGACCTGCCCCGGTTGCAGGGTGATATCGTAGGCCGCCAATTTGTTCGCCAGCCAGGCCACGCCTTTGGCCGGGTGATTGAGCACGGCCGCCGAGACCCCGGATTCTTCGATCACGCCGTTGCGGTAGAGCACCGCCGGCACTTTGCGCAGGTCGATCTCGGTCGGGCGCACGGCGCGACCGCCCATGACCACGCCAGCGTTGGCGGCGTTGTCGGAAATGGTGTCGAACACCTTGCGGGTCGCCTGGGTCTGCGGGTCGACCTGCTGGATGCGTGCATCGATGATTTCCAGTGCCGGGATCACCCATTCGGTAGCGTCGAGCACGTCGAACACCGTCACGTTCGGGCCTTTCAATGGCTTGCCAAGAATGAACGCCAGTTCCACTTCCACCCGCGGCACGATGAACCGTTCAAAGGGGATGTCGGTGCCTTCGTCAAAGAACATGTCATCGAGCAGCGCGCCGTAGTCCGGTTCGGTGATGTTCGACGACACCTGCATGGCCCGGGAGGTCAGGCCGATCTTGTGGCCGACCAGCTTGCGTCCATCCTGGATTTTTTGCGCCACCCAGGCGCGCTGGATGGCGTAGGCGTCATCGAGAGTGATGTCCGGGTGATCAAGGGAAAACTGCCGCACCTGTTCCCGCGAGCGCTCGGCGTGGTCGAGACGGGCGGCGGCTTGCTGGATGAAGTTCTGGTCGAGCATGGCTGGGGGGCTCTTGTTGAAAGTTGACGTGGGCGGCTTTGGGGGGCGGCTTAACCCGCCTGCGCCTTGAGAAAGGCATGCACGTTGTTCTGCTTGAAATTGAGCTGTTCATGCAGCTCGATCATCTCGAACGACAACGCCAACAGGCGCTGGGCCTGGAGGTCGGCGAAGTGCTCGGTGATCACCCCGAAGAGTTGTTCCGCGACTTTCTGCCGGGTCGCCAGGTCGCGCCCGTGGCCGACTTTCAGCGTCATATGGACGAAGGCGTAATCGTGCTTGCCGTCGGCCATGCGCCAGCTGTCCAGGCGTACGCCACGGCTGCGGATGCCGCCCAGGGGAAACACGCCGCTGTCGCCCAGCAGGGTATGGACCTTTTCAAACAGGCCGGGCAGGTCGGCCTGCTGTTCGAGGTTGTCGGTGTATTCAGCGATGAAGTGGGGCATCGAGGCCTCCTTTGTCGGCAGCTTTGAGTCGTGAGCTTCAAGCAGCAAGTTGAGTGGCTTGTGGCTTGCGACTAAATCGGAAAGATTGCGTTGATCTGGCCGGTGCCGGAGCTGCCGAAGGGTTCGGTGATGATTTCGGCGGGCTTGTCGTAGTCCGGCCCGCCAAGCAGCCCCAGCAGCATCGCCGTGTCATGCATCTTGCCTTCGCCAAAGCAGTGTTCGGCGTAGTCCGGGAGCATGGCGCAGAACTCTTTCCAGCGGCCCTGGCGCCACATGTCCACGACGTGCAGGTCGACTTGCTTGTCGAACTCGCGGGTCCAGTTATGGATGTTGGCTTCGGCGTTGCGGTCATCGGAGAAACGGTGCGACAGCGAACCGGAAGCCAGCACCAGCACCTTGCGGTCGCTCTTTTCGATGGCCCGGCGCACGGCGGCACCAAAGGTGAAGCTGTCTTGCAGGCGATGCCAGGCGCACCAGGCGGCAATCGAGACGACGTTGAGCTTGTGCTCGTCGGGTACGTCCATGTGCATGTAGCGCATGGGCACCAGCGTGCCGTATTCCAGTTCCAGGCTCGGGATGTTGTGGGCCAAGGTGCGGACGTCGACTGCGTTGGCCTCGGCGGCAATCAACTCGCCCAGTTCCGGGGCGCCCGAGTATTCGTATTCCATGTTCTTGATGAAGTGCGGCAGTTCGTTGCTGGTGTAGACACCCTTGAAATGCTCGCCGCTGTTGACGTGGTAGGCGCTGTTGACCAGCCAGTGCACGTCGAACACCACGGCGGTGTCGGCTCCCAGTTCACGGGCGCGGCGGCCAATTTCCTTGTGGCCGGCGATCGCCGCTGCGCGGCAACCGTGGTGCTTGCCGGGCAATTCCGACAGGTACATCGAGGGAACGTGGCAGATTTTCGCAGCCAGGACGACTTCGCCCATGATGACTCTCCTGAAAAAATTGTTCTTGTTGAGGCTTGGGTAATCGGTGAATCACAGCCTTTGTGAATGCATGAACCCTGTGGCACCGACTTACACGCCCCAGCGCGGAATGTGATGACTGCCCATGGAAATACACACGTTCTTGATCTCGGCAAACACCTCAAAGCTGTACTGTCCGCCTTCGCGGCCGGTTCCGGAACCCTTCACACCGCCGAAAGGCTGGCGCAGGTCGCGCACGTTCTGGCTGTTGATGAACACCATGCCGGCCTCGATGCCATGGGCCAGGCGATGGGCCTTGCCGATGTCCTGGGTCCAGATGTACGAGGCCAGGCCGTATTCGGTGTCGTTGGCCAGTTGCAAGGCTTCGGCTTCGTCCTTGAATGGGATCAGGCACACCACCGGCCCGAAGATTTCTTCCTGGGCGATACGCATCTTGTTGTTCACGTCGGCGAACACGGTTGGCTGGATGAACTGACCTCTGGCCAAGTGTGCTGGCAGGTTCGCTGGGCGCTCGAGGCCGCCCGCGACCAGGCGCGCACCTTCCTCGATACCGATACGAATGTAGCCTGTGACCTTATCGTAGTGCTGCTGGGTGATCATTGAACCGACTTGGGTTTTCGGATCGGTAGGATCACCGACGATCAGACGCTTGGCGCGGGCGGCGAACTCGGCGACGAACTGCGGGTAGACGCTTTCCTGGATGAAGATCCGGCTGCCAGCGGTGCAGCGCTCACCGTTGAGCGAGAAGATGGTGAACAGCGCCGCGTCGAGGGCGCGCTCGAGGTCGGCGTCTTCGAAAATCAACACCGGTGACTTGCCGCCCAGTTCCATCGAGTACTTTTTCAGCCCGGCGGTCTGCATGATTTTCTTGCCGGTGGCGGTGCCGCCGGTAAAGGAAATCGCTCGCACATCCGGATGACGAACCAGCGCATCGCCGGCCGTGGCGCCGTAGCCCTGGATCACGTTCAGCACGCCATTGGGGATGCCGGCTTCGACCGCCAGGCGCCCCAGTTCGTTAGCGGTCAGCGGTGACAACTCGGACATCTTCAGCACGGCGGTATTGCCCAACGCCAGGCACGGCGCGGTCTTCCAGGTGGCGGTCATGAACGGGACGTTCCAGGGCGATACCAGGCCACACACACCAACCGGTTGGTACAGGGTGTAATTGAGCATCTGATCATCGACCGGATAGGTATGGCCGTCCATGCGGGTGCAGACTTCGGCAAAAAAATCGAAGTTGTGGGACGCGCGTGGGATCAATACGTTGCGGGTCTGGTGGATCGGCAACCCCGTGTCGAGGGTTTCCAGTTCGGCCAGTTTCGGTACGTCCCGGTCGATCAGTTCACCGAGTTTGCGCATCAGCCGGGCACGTTCCCTGGCGGGCGTGTTGGCCCACTTCGGGAAGGCTTCCTTGGCCGCCGCCACTGCTTGGGCGACTTCCTCGGCGCCGCCGCTGGCGACTTCGCCGATGGCCTCGCCGGTGGCCGGGTTGTAATTGACGAAGACGTCTTTGCTTTCGACCTCACGGCCGTTGATCCAGTGTTTGATCATGTTGCTCAAGCCTCTTTACGGGACGCGAAGAATTCGGCTTCGCTGACAATTCGATTGATCAGGCGACCGACGCCTTCCACTTCCACCACCACTTCGTCACCCGGCACCACGTCGGCCAGGCCTTCGGGCGTGCCGGTGGCGATCATGTCGCCGGGCTGCAGGGTCATGAAGCTGGACAGGTATTCGATCAGGTAGGGGATGTCGAAAATCATGTCTCGGGTGCTGCCTTCCTGGCGCAACTGGCCGTTGATCCAGGTGCGCAGCGTCAGGTCGCTCGGGTCCGGCACGTCGGCCACATCGACGATCCACGGGCCGACGGGGGTGGTGGCGTCGCGGTTCTTCACCCGCAGGTTGGGACGGTAGTAATTTTCCAGGAAGTCGCGGATCGCATAGTCGTTGCACACGGTGTAGCCGGCCAGATAGTCCAGCGCATCCTCGCGCTTGACGTTGCGGGCGGGTTTGCCGATGACCGCCACCAGTTCGCACTCGTAGTGCATGTACGCGACGTTGTCGGGGCGCCAGGTGATTTGGTTGTGGCCGGTGTAGGTGCCGACAGACTTGATGAAGGCCAGCGGCTCGGTCGGCGGTTTGAAGGCCAGTTCGGCGGCATGGTCGGCGTAGTTCAGGCCCAGGGCGAACATGCTGCCGGTGGCCGGTGGCAGCCACTCGACCTGGTCTTCGGCCAACAGGCGACCGTTGCTCAAGCGGACGGCGTTGTTGTCCTCGACGGTGACGGCGTGGATTTCGCCTTCGAAACGAATGCGCGCATGTTTCATGAACGGGCTCCTGTTTCTTCGGCCACAACGGTATTGACGAGGCGGCCCACGCCGCTGATGTCCACTTCGACACGGTCGCCGGGCAGTACATCGACCCGGCCCTCAGGCGTGCCGGTGATCAACACGTCGCCGGCATGCAGGGTCATGAATTCGCTGATCTCGGCGATCAGTCGGGGAATGTCGCGGACAAAGTTGGCGGTGCTGTTTTGCTGGCGAACCTCGCCGTTCACATACAGGGTGATCGCCAGGTTATGCGGGTTGGCAACCTGGGCGACGGACAGCAGTTCCGGCCCGATGGCGCAGAACCCATCCCGGCATTTGGCCTTGACGGCAGGGCGGTAATAGCTGTCTTCCGGCAGGCTGAATTCGTTGACGACGGTGTAGCCGGCCACATACTCCAGCGCCTCGGCGGCGCTGACGCGGCTGGCCGACTTGCCCATCACCACGCCCAGCGCCGGCCCCGGTTGCAGCCGTTCGCCGTGACCGGGATGAACCACCTTACCGCCATGCCCATTACGGGTATTGGGCGTCTTGATGAACAACACCGGTTTGACCGGCGGCTTCTGGTAGGGCGGTTGCTCGAACTCGGCGAGGCGCTGTTTCAGCAGCCCCTGGTAGTTCAGCGCGACCCCGAACAGGGTGCCGGTCGCGGCGTCATGCAGGGCATGGCTCATGCTTGTCTCCTGGCTGCGGCAGAGTGAGGAGTGCTCCGCGCATTTCGTTAATGTGTTAACAGTTATAATTAAGATGTTAACTATCGTCAAGCGTGGCAGAATCGTCGGCGCTGGTTGCTTTGTTGCAACCGGCGCAGGATGAATATCGAGCCGTTGCCTGAACCAGAATAAGAACGAGTAATGCGTGATGACTGAGCGCCCGCCGATCCCCAACATCAACATTGGCCAGGTGTACGACCAACGCTACAGCGATGCGGAAGTGCACTACGACCGGCTGGCCAACCTGGCCGGTTTTTTCGGTCGCAATATGCCGGTTCACCGGCATGACCGTTTCTTCCAGGTGCACTACGTCAAGAGCGGCACCGTGCGGGTGTATCTCGACGACCGCCAGTACGTTGAATCCGGGCCGATGTTTTTTCTCACGCCGCCGACCATCCCTCATGCCTTCGTGACCGAGGCCGACAGCGACGGGCATGTGCTGACGGTACGCCAGCAACTGGTGTGGCAATTGATCGATGCCGATCCGAACCTGGCGCCGGCCGGCGCGCAGATGCCCGCGGCCTGTGTTGCCTTGGGACACGTGGCGCCCGAACAGGCGGAGGAGGTGCGGCGGCTGGAGTACCTGTTCGAGGTGCTGAGCGAGGAGGTGGCAGCCAGCAGGCCGGGCCGCAGCCTGGTGCTGGATGGTTTGACGCGACTGATCATGACCAGCCTGCTGCGCCTGTGTTCCAACTCCTTGGAGGCCAGGCCGGCGCGGCATGAAGACCTGAAGATCTTTCACCGCTTCAACGAGCTGATCGAGGCGCACTACTTGCAGCACTGGCCGCTGTCGCGCTACGCCGAGGGTATTGGCGTTACCGAGGCGCGCCTCAATGACGCGTGCCGACGCATCGCCGACTTGCCTTCCAAACGCCTGATCATGGAGCGGCTGATGCAGGAGGCCAAGCGCCTGTTGTTGTTCACCGGCAGCTCGGCCAATGAAATCTGCTACCAGCTCGGGTTCAAGGATCCGGCCTATTTCAGTCGATTTTTCCAGCGTTATGCCAAGCTCACGCCAGGGGAATATCGCCAGCGGCAGTCGGGGTTGCGCTGAAACGGTGGCGCGGGGTTGCTTCTTGCAGCGGCCCGGCGAGGACACTAAGCTGCCGACTCGTCCCCTGAAACCATCCGAACATGGCCAATCCCAGACCTTCATTGACCCTGACGCTGTTGCAAGCCCGCGAAGCCGCCATGGCTTTTTTCCGTCCCGCGCTGAACCAGCATGACCTCACGGAGCAGCAATGGCGGGTGATCCGCATCCTGCATCAGCAAGGGGAACTGGAAAGCCATCAACTCGCTCACCAGGCGTGCATCCTCAAGCCAAGCATGACTGGCGTACTCGGTCGCCTGGAGCGCGATGGCCTGGTGCGTCGACAGAAATCGAGCCAGGACCAGCGTCGGGTTTTCGTCGGTTTGACCGAACAAGGGCAACAGTGTTTCGTGTCCATGAGCGAAGGCATGGAAAGCAACTATCGGCGGATCGAAGAGCAATTTGGCGAGGAGAAAATGCAGCAATTGCTGGAACTGCTCAATGAACTGAAAAACATCAAGCCCTGATCGAGAGGCAATATCCGTTTTCGGCACATTTGAACGATCGGCCGCCAAGGCGGAATGGAACTTGCCTGACCTTTGACCCATTAGCCCTGGAATCATCGAAGGTCGGGTCAATGAACCACTACAATATGGCACCGCCAGCGGTTTCGTCGGACGTGCCGCCGATATTGCCGATCAATCGGTTCCGCACCGCAGACATCGACGAGCATGCCCGGAACATGGGCGGTTGGCAGGTTTGCTATGACCAGTTGACCCCCGGACGCTTCGAAGGCGAGCTGGTCGAGTTTCGTTCGGACTGGATGCAACTGGTACGCGACCGCTCTAATCAGGCCATGACCAAGCAAGGCGTGGCTTGGGAAGGCGCGATCACCTTCAGCGTACCGTTGAGTGCCGACGGACCGGTGTTTTGCGCCGGACATCCGATCAACGAGCCCAGCCTGCTGGTGGCCCGCGGGCAGAACCTGCCTGAGCTGCGTACACCCCAACACATGGATCTGCTCGGGCTGGCGGTGGACGAGCAGGCCTTGGAGCATGTGCTGGAGCGCCAGGGAAGCCGCTTTCGAATTACCGATCTTCCCAAGTGTTACCGCTTGGGCGACTCAACGCTGCCGGCCGAACTGGCGGCGCTGTTCGATGAACTCGGCGGCGGCGAGCAGGGGCGTGAATCGTTGTTGGCTTACGAGTCGATCCGCCGTGGCCTGCGCGATACGGCCATGCTGCATGTGCTGGAACTGGTCGCGCCGGACCAGGCGCCTCCCTTGAGCCCCACGGCCCGCAAGCGCATGGTCGACCGCGCCCGGGAATACGCCCTGGCCCATGTCGATGAGCCCTTGTCGATCCTCGACCTGTGCAACCACATCGGTGCCAGCCGACGCAAATTGCAGTACTGCTTCCAGGAAACCCTGGGTATCAATCCGGTGGCCTATTTGCGTGCGCTGCGCCTCAATGCCGTGCGTCGTGAACTGCGCAACAGTGCTCAGGCCCAGGGCGTGCAGGAAGTGGCGGCGCGCTGGGGATTCTGGCATTTGAGCCGGTTTTCCAACGACTACCGGGTGCTGTTCGGCGAAACCCCTTCACAAACCCTGCGTCGCACGCATCTGTGCTGAAAACGGATAACGGCTGATAGGCCGGCTCCCTAGGATGACCCTCACAACACTTCGTTGGCAGGGGCATTCGATGAATCAGAATAATAAAACCTATGTCTTGCGCTGCACATGGCTCACCCTCGGGTTGATCGGCTTTTGTGCCGGCGCCCAGGGTACCGAGAACGGCGCGCCGACCACTGCGGTCGGGGTCTATGATTTTGGCGCCGGCATGATGCCGCCGGCCACGCCCTTCGGCACGGTCGGGCTGCGTACGGCGTTCTATTCGGCCAACGTGCAGAAGGACCGCCACGGCAAATCGCTGGACAACAACTTCTCCCTGGACGTGCTGTCGATCGGCGTGGCCTACATGCGCATGACCGATTACACCGTGCTGGGCGCCAAGTATGGCTTCGGCACGGTGGTGCCGTTCTTCCAGATGGACGCCTCGGTGCAGGTGCAGACGCCGGTGGGCCCATTGGATCTGGAGGCCGATCCGTTTCGCCTGGCCGACGTCCAACTGTTACCGGTGATCCTGCAATGGACGTTGTCGCCGAACCTGTTCGTCAACACTCAACTCCAGATCCAGGCGCCGACCGGCGACTACGACAAGAATCGCCTGATCTCGCCGGGGCTCAACCACTGGACGTTCTCCCCGATCGTCAACGCTACCTACATTTCCGACAGCGGCTTTGAAGTGTCCTCGAGCTTTGAAGTCGACGTGAACACCCGCAACCACGCCACCGATTACAAGAACGGCGTCGAGTACCGCCACGAATTCGCCGTGGGCCAGCACGTCGGGCCGTGGACCGTGGGCATGGGTGGCTATTACTACCGCCAGTTCACCGATGACGACGCGCCAGGGCTGGAGGCGGGCAACCGTGCCCGGGTGATGGCGGTGGGCCCGGCGGTGAGTTACTTCAAGCCTGGCATGCCGCCGGTATGGCTGCATGTCTACAAGGAGTTCGACGCGCGAAATCGCGCCGAGGGCTACACCACGGCATTGCGCATTTCTCACAGCTTCTGAAGGGGCTCGCCATGAACCGATCAAATTCCGTTTCAACGGCTGCGGCCCCCTTGCGTCAGGCCAGTGGCCGGCGTGAAGGGCTGGTGCTGATGCTGGGCAGCAGCCTGACCATCATGGGCTCTGTGATGGTTGCGCCGATCCTGCCGCGGTTGGGGGCCGAATTCGGCCCCGTTGAGCCGCGTGCCGAGTTACTGGTGCCGTTGGCGATCACCGGCCCGGCCCTGGCCATTGCGCTGTGTGCGCCGCTGGCCGGGTGGCTGGCCGACCGAGTGGGGCGCAAGGCCTTGCTGGTGCTCGCCACGTTGCTTTATGCCTTGCTCGGCGCGCTGCCGGCCATGCTCGACAACCTCTCGGCGATTGTCGGCACGCGATTACTGTTCGGCTGTGCCGAGGCGGCGGTCATGACCTGTTGCGCAACGCTGATTGCCGACTATTGGCAGGGCGAGGAGCGCCTGCGCTACGTCAACCGGCAGGTGGTCACCATCGGCTTGGTGGGGGCGCTGTTCTTTGTCGTGGGCGGTGCCTTGGGCGAGCATTCGTGGCGTGCGCCATTCCTGCTGTACCTGCTGCCATTGTTGCTGGTGCCGGCGATGATGAAGGTGTTGTGGGAGCCGCCGGTGGTGCTGCGCCAGCAGGTTGAGCAGCCAGTCGAACCGGGTGCGTCCAAGGTCGCCGTGCTGCCGTTGGTGATCGGCTACCTGATGATTTTCGGCGGCATGGTCCTGACCTTCGTCGTACCGATCCAGGCGCCCATGGTGTTGGTCAGTCTTGGCGTCACCTCCAGCACCCTGATCGGCCTGGCGGCGGGGTTGAGCCTGCTGGCCACCCTGGGCGGCTCGTTGATGTGGCCGTTACTGCGTCGCCGCTTCGGCATCGCCGGTTGCAACGCGCTGATGCTCGGGTTGATCGGCCTCGGGCTGTGGCTGTTGATGCGCGGGCAGAGCTACAACGCGGTCCTGGTGGCCGTGCTCGTTCAGGGCCTTGGGGCCGGATTGTTGGTGCCCAACGTGATGGCACCGGTGATGAATGCCTTGACCGCCACCACTCGGGGGCGGGGCTTGGGTGGTTTTACTTCCTGTCTGTACATCGGCCAGTTCGCCAGTCCGCTGGTGGTGGCCTTCGTCGGCACCGTCGCCGGTGACCTGCGCCACTCCATTCAATGGCTGGCCCTGGCCAGTTTTATCCTCGCGTTGCTCTGGGTCGCGGTCGGCCTGCGCGCTCGCGGTGATGGTTCGGCCAGCACCGTCGGATCCCGTCAATCTTCATGAAATAAGGAAACGTAAGCATGGCGATGCAAGACATCCACCAGTTGATGGACTCTGAAGATGCCACGGCGCTGGCCGAGTGGGTCAGGCGTGGCGAAGTCCGCCCCGGTGAGCTGCTGGAAACGGCCATCGAACGCCTGGAGCGGGTTGAACCGCAACTCAATGCGGTGGCCGAGCGCTTGTACGATTCGGCGCGGGAGGCAGCCGGTACATCGCAGGTCGGGCAAGGATCGTTGGCCGGTGTGCCGACCCTGATCAAGGACCTGTTTTCACCGGTCAACGGCGCGGCGATGACCAACGGCTCGCGCTCACTGGGAGACGCTCGTGCGGATTTCGAATCAGAAGTCGTGACGCGCTTGCGGCGTGCCGGATGCCAGGTGATGGGCACCAGCACCTCGCCGGAATTCGGTACCTCCTACTCCACGGAGTCCGCGCGCTTTGGGGCGACACGCAACCCTTGGAGCCTCGATCACAGCGCCGGCGGCTCCAGCGGTGGCGCGGCGGCATTGGTGGCGGCGCGGGTGGTGCCGTTTGCCCACGGTAACGACGGCGGCGGCTCGCTACGGGTGCCGGCGTCCTGTTGTGGCGTGTTCGGCTTCAAGCCCAGCCGTGGCCTGCTGCCGTCGGGGCCGATGGTGGGCGAGGGTTGGGCCGGGATGGGCACGCCCCATGGGATCACCTTGTCGGTGCGCGACAGTGCTGCGCTGCTGGACGCCACCGCCGGGATGGATCTGGGGGCCCCCTATGCCGCCCCGGTCCAGGCGCAGCCCTACGTGACCGCGTTGCAGCGCGATCCAAAACCGCTGCGCATTGCCCTGGTCGAGCAGCTTGGCCCCTGGCCCACCTCACCGCAGAGCCTCGCGGCGGTGGGCGAGGCCGCGCGACTGTGCGAGTCGTTGGGGCACCGTGTCGAACCGGTCAGCCTGCCAGTGGTGTTGCCGGAGTTTCTCGATCAGGTCTTCACCATTATCGGCGCCAGCACGCGGCATTACGTCGACCTGCTGGGCCAGATGCGCGGGTTTGCGGTCCAGGCCGAGGAGCTGGAAGTGCGCACCCGGATCATCCTGCGCGACAAGGGCAACGTCAGCGGTGCCCAGTACGCGGCCGCGGTGGAGTGGATTCATGCCCTGGGCCGGCAACTGGCGGGGTTCATGCAGGATTACGACGTGATCCTGACCCCGGTCCTGACCCGTGAACCGGTGCCGATCGGCGTGCTGGACCTTCAGGATGTGTGCATGAGCCTCGATCAATTGCTCGAGCGCTACCACAGCTATTCACCTTTCACTGCGTTGTTCAATGCCAGCGGGCAACCGGCAATGTCGGTACCGTTGTCCTGGAGTGCCAACGGCTTGCCGATGGGCGCGCATTTCGCCGGTCGCTTTGGCGAAGAAAGCACCTTGCTGGCCCTGGCCGCCCAACTGGAACGCGCCCAACCATGGCGCGGCCGGGTCCCGCCGATCAATGCCTGCCGATAGTTGACCTCAGGGCCACCGCCAGCACGCTTTGCTGTGGGAGCAAAGCGTGCTGGCGGTGGCTGTTTTGCCTTGCGTATCAGTACCTGATCATCACCGATTTCAGTTCGGTGTAGTCGTCGATGAAAGCGCTGCCGAATTCACGTCCCAGTCCTGAAGATTGACTCCCGCCAAAGGGCACGGCTGGGTCGAGCAGGGTGTGCATGTTGACCCACACGGTGCCGGCTGCGATGGCCGGGACCATGCGCAGGGCTTTGCTCAGGTCGTTGGTCCAGAGGCTTGCGCTGAGGCCGTACGGTGTGTCGTTCATCAGTTCCAGCAGTTCTTCTTCGCTGTCGTAGGGGAAGAAAGTGGCCACCGGGCCGAAGGTTTCTTCGTGCAGCAGGGCCGCGTCGCGCCGATGGGCGAGGATGATGGTCGGCTCGACATAGCAACCGGGTCTGTCGATGAGATGACCGCCATGGACGATGGTGCTGCCTTGCGCCCGGGCCTTGGCGAAGCATTCCCCGAGCTTCTGCTGATGCGGGCGGTTGGCGACCGGGCCGAACGTGGTGCTTTCGTCCAGGGGCGAGCCGATCTTGAATTGGCCCAGGCGGCGGGCGAGCTTGTCCATGATCGGCTCGAGTTGCGTGCGGTGGACAAAGAACCGCTCGGCCGCCGCACAGATTTGGCCGGAGTGCAGGAACCCGGCTTCGATGATGCCGTTGACCGCCACGTCCGGATCGACATCTTTCAGGAACCCCGCCGCATTCTTGCCGCCCAGCTCCAGGGTTGCGCGGGTCAGCCCCGCACCCATGGCCGCCTGGCCCACCGCCAGCCCGGTCGGCACTGAACCGGTGAACGACACCTTGTCGGTGCCGGGATGCTCGATCAACCCTTTGCCCACCTGGCCGCCGCCGGTCAATACATTGAGCGCGCCCGCCGGCAACCCGGCCTCGATGGCCAGTTCAGCGATGCGCAGGATTGTCAGCGGTGTGAACTCGCTGGGTTTGATGATCACGCTGCAACCCGTCACCAGGGCTGACGCCAGTTTCCAGATGGCGATCATGGTGGAGAAGTTCCAGGGCACGATGCCGACCACCACCCCGACCGGTTCGCGCAGGGTGAAGGCGGTGTAACGTTCGCCGGCAAAGGACGGCAATGACGGGGTGAGGGTCTCGCCGCCGATTTTCGTCGCCCAGCCGGCGTAATAGCGCAGGAAGTGGGCGGCCTGGTCGACTTCGAATGCACGGGAGATTTGGATGATCTTGCCTGACTGGCAGGTTTCGATCTGCGCCAGTTCTTCGCGATGTCGCTCCAGCAAATCGGCCAGTTTGAGCAGCACATGGCCGCGGACCGCGGGGGCTGTTTGGGACCACTGCTTGAAGCCGCGCCGGGACGACGCCACGGCGGCATCGATGTCGTCGCAGGTGGCGTCGCTGACCTGGGCGATGACCTGGCCGGTCGCGGGGTTGATGACGTCCAACGTCTGGCTGCCCTCGCTTGCGAGGTAGTCGCCGTCGATGAACAGGGCGTGAGGTCGACGGAGAAAGGCTTCGACCTGGGGCAGCAGGGCAATATCGCTCATAAGGGTTTCCTGATCGCGGAGAGGGGAAGCCCCGAGCTTAATGGCGAGGTGGTTGCCGAGGCTTGACCGTGCCTGCCGAGCCACATGTCTGTGGCTGCCAGTCCCGCGACCCGGCAGGCAGGAACAAGAGTTCGTGCAGCCAGGTACAAGCCAGCGCCGCCGCTTTGCGCTCAGATCAGTGCCTCGATTCGACGGCATAGGGGTGTGCGATGTTTCTCCAGACCAACAAACAGAAGCTGGCGTTGATTGCTCAGGTGCAGCGCGTACTGGCCGGCGAAACGAATAATGCGCCGATGCTCAAGGCGTATCCGTCCCTGCAAGACTGTCTTGAACTGCATGTCCGGCAGATGGCTGACGCCACCGGACGGCTGCGCCAGTCCGACGAGCAATTGGGTGAACAGGCGTTACGATTACAACAGGATCAACAGGCACTGGCGACGCTTCAGCACCAACTGACAGAGGCCAGGACACGTGAAGCAGCGCTTGAAGGCCGCTTGAGCGAGCACGCCCGGCAATTGCAGCATCAGCAGCAGGAGGCGCAGATCTGGGCGTTGCTGCAATCGACCCTGACCGAAGGGTGCTGGGACATCACGGTGGTCAATGGCGATCTCCAGCATCCCGGCAGTGGCATGCGTTTCTCCAGCCAGTTCCGCGCGTTGTTGGGTTATGGGCCTGACGAGTTGCCCGATGGCTGGGATGCCCAGGTAGGTATCACGCATCCGGACGATCTGCCAAAGATCATGGCGATTTTCGACCGGGAGATCCTGGCTCCGCTGGGGAGTGGCGAATATGTCTTCGAATACCGGATGCGTCACAAAAGCCGGGATTACATCTGGTGCCGGGAGCGTGGTCGGGCGGTACGCGACGGCCATGGGCAACTGCTCCGGGTCATCGGCGCCGTGCGTGATATCAGCGATGAACGCTCGGCCCAGTCCACCCACCAGCGCATGCTGGAGCAGAATCAGGCGACCTACACCCAGATTGCCACGGTGGTCGGGGTGATCAAGGGTATCGCCGAGCAGACCAACCTGTTGGCACTCAACGCCGCTATCGAAGCGGCCAGGGCCGGCGAAGTCGGACGTGGTTTTTCCGTGGTGGCCGATGAGGTGCGCAAGCTGGCGGAAAGTACCCGACAGGCCACCCATCAGATCCAGACCATGTTGCATCAGCACAGGCAGTAGACCGGGTGGACGTTGGCAGGCAGCAACAAAACCCCCGGCAGACACGGGCAAGACGCCCGGGGCAAGGGCGGCGCACAGTCATCCTGCCGCAATGCCGTTTTTGATCAGGGACTGGATGGGGAGGGCTGGGGCGTCGGTCCCGACCCCATACAAATGGACGAGCGTGGCAATCCCTACTAAAAATCCGCTTTCGAGGATCTGCATCATGTCCATCAATGACAGGCTCACCGAGCACTTGAACCGAGGTTCAGTGGGCTTCCCCACTGCGTTGGCCAGCACCATCGGCCTGATCATGGCAAGTCCGGTGATCCTGACCGCGACGATGGGCTTTGGTATCGGTGGCAGCGCCTTTGCCGTGGCGATGCTGATCGCCGCGGTCATGATGCTGGCCCAGGCGAGCACGTTCGCCGAGGCGGCGTCGATCCTGCCCACTACCGGCTCGGTCTACGACTACATCAACTGCGGCATGGGGCGGTTCTTCGCGATCACCGGCACGCTGTCGGCCTATCTGATCGTGCATGTCTTTGCCGGCACTGCGGAAACCATCCTGGCCGGGGTCATGGCCCTGGTGAACTTCGAACATCTCAACACCCTGGCTGAATCGGCAGGCGGCTCCTGGCTGCTGGGGGTGGGCTTTGTCGTGGTGTTTGGCGTGTTGAACGCGTTCGGCGTCAGTGCCTTTGGCCGTGCTGAGATCATCCTGACATTTGGTATGTGGACCACCCTGATGGTGTTCGGTGTGCTGGGCCTTGTCGCGGCGCCGGCGGTGCAATTGCAGGGGTGGTTTGGTGAGTCCGTGGTCGGCACCGACCTGGTCACGGTGCTGTCGCTGGTGGGCATGGCCATGTTCATGTTCGTCGGTTGCGAGTTCGTCACGCCGCTGGCGCCGGACCTGCGCCGCTCGGCCACGACGATGCCCCGCGCGATGATGCTGGGCCTGTTCGGGGTGGCCAGTTGCATGTTCATTTATGGCGCGGCGATGAAGCGCCAGGTGGAAAACGTCCTGCTCGATGCGGCCACTGGTGTGCACCTGCTGGACACCCCCATGGCGATTCCACGGTTCGCCGAGCAGGTCATGGGGGATATCGGCCCGATGTGGCTGGGGATCGGCTTCCTGTTCGCCGGGGCGGCGACCATCAATACCCTGATGGCCGGGGTGCCGCGGATCCTCTATGGCATGGCGGTGGACGGTGCGTTGCCCAAGGTCTTCACCTATTTGCACCCGCGCTTCAAGACCCCTCTGTTGTGCATCCTGATGGCGATGCTGATTCCTTGCCTGCACGCGCTGTGGCTCGGTGGCAATACCGACAACATCATGCACCTGGTGCTGGCCGCGGTATGCGCCTGGAGCTTTGCCTACCTGCTGGTGACCGTGTCGGTGGTGAGCCTGCGGCTTCGTCGGCCCGACTTGCCTCGGGCTTATCGTTCACCGTTGTTCCCGTTGCCACAGATCCTGTCCAGCGTCGGCATTGTGTTGGGCATGTGGTTCATCACCCCGCCCGGCATGAACCCTGCTGACATCTACGTGCCTTTCGCGGTGATGCTCGGCGGCACTGCGGCGTACGCCCTGTTCTGGACCCTGGTGGTGCAGAAGGTCAATCCATTCACGCCAGCGTCGGTAGAAGACGTGCTGGCCAAGGAGTTCTCCCATGAGCCAGGGCAACCTGTCGACGGGTATATCGACCCTGCGGCAAAAACTGTCTGAGTTGTTCGGTGCCCATCGCGTGCCGGCCGGCTATCGACCCGGCACGACCCTGGAGCACCTGCGACGCAATCTCCGGTTGGCGCGCTTCGAGAGGCTGGCGCCGGCAGCGGCCACCGTGGTCACCGACGACGGTGGCCTGCAGTTGGAGATCGTCGAACGCACCGAGTCGCAATGGCTGATGCACCTGGTGATGACCGAGTTCGTGCTGCGTGTGCCTGCGTCGAGAGCGGGCACGGGACGCTGGGAACTGCACCACAGCGGGGCCATTCGGCGCACGGGCATTCGTTGCCGGCAACACGGTGGGGACGCTGGGCTTTCTACCGTGTTACAGGCGGCGATAGGGAACGACGTTGCGCTCTACCAGGCACTCATGCCGCTGGACTTCAAGCGGTTGCGCATTGACCTGCAAGACGGCCAGTGGAGTGTGCGGCTGGAACACATGGGGGGCAGCGAAGTGGTGAACCGGATGCCGGCTTTTCGTCGATACATTGCGCTGAGCGGTGAGCAGCGCGACGCGTTGCTGGCGACCTTGAGAGGGTTGCAGCGAGTACTCAAGACTGTCTGATTCCGTGGCTCTGTCCTGGCATCAATCCTGCTGCTGTTCTGGCTGTCAGGTACTTGTTGCGTGCATATAGATAACATGTTAACTATTTCCGGACAAAAACAATAAGCCACTGCGGAGAACGTCATGAGCGTGCAACAGATCGGGCAAGACGGACTGGATGCCTGGAACCGTGACCTGCGAGCCACCTGCGGGCATTTCGATACAGAGTTGGCCTTCAATCGCTCGCTGTTTATCGGCCAGGTGTCGAATGTCTGCCGCGGCGGCCTTTCCCTCGCCAACCTGCGCACCAACGCCGGCTCCATCAGGCGCCAGGTGTCCAACCCGGATCATGACGACGATCAGGATTGCTTCCTGGTCAGCCAGCGCAGCGGCTTCTCGCGGATTACCCAGAACGGCCTGAGCATCCAGCTTGCCCCCGGTGAGCTGTTGCTGATGGATTCGGTCGGCTCCCTTGAAATCAATCCGTTCGGTCTGATGGAACACGCCGTGCTGTCGCTGTCTCGCCAGGACGTATCCAGGCAACTGGGCGGGGAAAGGAACACGTTCGGCAAGATTTCCTCAAGCAAGGCCTGCGGGAGAATGCTGCATGTGCTGATGGACCAACTGTGCAAGGACACCCCGGACGGTGAAGGCGCCGTCGGGGAGGGTAAAGCCTTGCAGAGTGCGTTCGTTTCGCTGCTGGGGTCGGCCATGGAGCAGGGCAACGGTCCTGCCGCTGACGGCAGTGCGTTGCAAGGCAGCCACCTGCGCAGCCATGTCCAGAAAGTCATCGACGAATCCCTGGCCCAACCCGGCCTGAGCCCGATGAGCCTGGCCAACCGGCTGAACATTTCGGTGCGTCACCTGTACCGCCTGTTCGAAGAGCAGGACGACAGTGTTTGCCGCTACATCCAGCGCGCTCGGCTCAAGCGCAGCGCCGATGACCTGAGCAACCCGTTCTTGCGGGACGAGTCCATTACCTCGATCGCCTACAAATGGGGCTTCACCGATTCGGCTCACTTCAGCCGCTCGTTCAAGAAGCAGTTCGAGTTGTCGCCAAAGCAGTTTCGTTCCAGCCATTTGCAGCAGGCGCAAGGGGTCGCTTGAGCGGTTGAACCATCGTCATCGCGAGCTTGCTTGTGATGACGATGGTACATCCGCCCTCACCGCAAACTGACTCCCCCTGCATGGACTCAAACCTCTGGCAAGGTCGAGCCGCCGTCCACTACCAGGGTCTGTCCGGTCACATACGAGGCCAGGCGGGAGGCCAGGAACAGCATGGCCCCGGCGATGTCGGTCGGGTTACCCAAGCGTCCCAGGGGGACCCGGCGGGCGATGTCGTCATTGACGTCTTCATCCCCCAGGTTCGCCATTGCCGGCGTTGCGATCATGCCCGGTTCGACACCGTTGACACGGACATTCTCCGCCGCCAGCTCCAGCGCCGCGTTGCGAATGAAACCGTTGACCCCGGCCTTGGACGCGGCATAGTGGCTCAACCCCGGATAGGCGACCCGTGGTCCGGTGACCGAGGACGTTACCAGCACGCAACCCTGGCCCTGGCGCCGGAACATCGGCAGTGCGGCCTGGGTCAGCCAGAACAGCGCCGAGAGGTTGACCGCCAACGTGCGCTCCAGCATCGACGGGGTAATCTGCGCAAACGGTGTCAGCGGGAAATACCCGGCGTTGTGCACCAGGACATCCAGCCGACCCAGGCGTCGCTCCAGCTCGCTCATCATTGCCTGGATCGCCGCCGCGTCGGCCAGGTCGACACCCATGGCGTCTACTTGGCAGCCCTCGTCGGTCAATTCGCTGGCCAAGGCCTCGGCCAGCACCAGGCCCAAGTCGGCGATCACCACGTGGGCGCCGCGCCGGGCAAACGCTTCGACAATGGCCCGGCCGATACCCTGGGCGCCGCCCGTGACCAACACGGTTTGACCGCTGAAATCCAGATCCTCAAGCATTCGTGGCCTCCATTCGACTGAAAGCCAGTGTCGGCACGTCGACGATGCTCGATCCCCCGTCGGCCACCAGCGCCGCGCCGGTGATGATCGAGGCGTCAGGCGAGGCGAGGAAGCGGCAGACCCGGGCGATTTCCTCGGCGCTGGCGGGCCTGCGCAATGGCACATCGGCACAGACCCGGTCATAGGCTTGCTGCAGCGTTTCACCGTGGAACTGCATCAGCCCTTGCATTTCCTCATCGGCCATGGGGGTGCGCACCCAGCCTGGGCAGACCGCATTGACCCGCACCCCGTGCGGGCCGTAATCGCGCGCCAAAGACCGGTTCAGCCCCAGCAAGGCGTGCTTGGCGGTGGTATAGCCGCACACCTGGGGGCCGGCCGCCAATGAAGCGATGGAAGCGATCAGCACAATACTGCCGCCGCGCGCCTGCAACAGCGGCAGGCAGGCGCGGGCGCTGTAGAAGGCGCTGTCGAGGTTGCTGCGCATGGCCGCGTCCCAGGCTGCCGGGCTGGTCTCGGTGGCGCTGCCCAGCCCCATGCCGCCGGCACAAGCCAGCAGTACATCGAGCCGGCCAAAGCGTTCGCGGATCTGTGCGATGAAACCGTCCCAGGTCGCCGGACACGCCGCATCACCCACCAATACCAGCCCGCCAATTTCTTCGGCGAGGGTTTCCAGGGGATCGCGGCGCCGGCCGATCAGCACCAGGTTGGCGCCTTCGGCGGCATACAGGCGGGCGCAGGCGGCACCGATACCGGTGCCCGCGCCAGTGATCACCACGGTGCGTAATTCAGGCATGGGGGTACTCCGTGCGGTTGAGGACTTGGCAATAGGAGGCGACCGGGAAATTGGAGAACGCGTCGAATGTTGCACCGGCATAACCGAATATCTTGCCGTCGCTGCGGTGCTGTTGCAGGTCGATCAGTACCAGGCCCAGGGTTGGAATGATCTTTTCCCGCCACACGAACAGGTACAGCTGCTCGGCGATCTTGTAGGTGTCGCAACGGTCGGTGTCGCACAGGCCTTGTTCCACGCCGTTAAGACATTGCCAGGCATAGAACCGCTCATTGAGGTAAATGTGTTCGTAGACTTCGCTCGGGCTATAGCGATACAGGTTGCGCAGACCCACCAGTTCGGTGGTCGGCGCATGAGGGCACAGGCCAGGCTGCCACGGACGATCGAGGCTGCCGTGCAGGAACTGTGCGTCTACCGATGTCAGGGGCTTGCCGGCCAGGGCTCGGCTATAGAGGCCTTCGTGCGTTTGTGCTGGCTCCGGCATGCGGCCGATCACGGCGGTGAACGCTGCCAGGGTGGTATCGAGCACCAGGCTGACCGAAAGCGTCCGGGCACCTTCGTGTTTGAGGAAATCCACCAGGTACAGGCCAGGGCGTACCGACGTGGCCCGGTAGGTCGCCGTGCCGCTGGCGTGCCCATCGGCGGCATCCCAACTCAAAATGTCCTGTTCGAAGCGATGTTCGATCCGCCAGCCGTTGGCGAAATGTAGGGTGAAGGTCTTGCCGTCCAGGTCGGCCAGGTTCGGCAGGATAAAGGCTTCGGGGGCGAATCCGTCGGCCAGGGCGCCGACGGTGATCCAGTCTGAGGAGGTGTTCATTGCAAGGCTCCGGTGGTTGAAATAGCCACTCGGATCATGCAGTGCCGGGTAACGGCGGCCTATCAACCGGATGGTTGATAAGGCGCAACGGTTAATCAGAGGAACAGCGCGCCGACCAGTTCGGTACGACTGCTTACGCCCACCTTGCGGAACAGGTGGATCAGGTGGGTCTTGATGGTCGGTAGGCCGACGCCCAGCTCGCGGGCCAATTGTTTGTTGCTGACGCCCTGGCGTAGCAGCAAGGCAATCTGGCGCTCCTTGGGCGTCAAGCGGCTCAAGGCGTCTTCATCGGCGGGCCAATGGGCCACGGCCATTTGCAGCAAGGTTTGCAACGCGCTGAGTTGGTTCAATTGCTGGCTCGTGAAGGCGCCTTGCTCGGCGGTGCGCAACAGGGAAATGGCGACTTGGGGCTGGCCATTGCGATGGGCGAAGACTTCCACGACGTCCATCACACCGTAACGCCCCAGGAAGTCGCGATAACGCTGGTTATCACGTTGCGGCTGGCGGGCCATCGCCAGGCCCAGCGGTATCACGGCCAGGTCACTCGATACGCAGTGGCGCGGTTGCAGCGGGTCGAACTGGCGGTAGTGGTCCAGGTAATCGCGGTGCATCTCGCCGCTCATTCCATGCAGGCTGAAATCATGGGCTTGCAAATGCCGATCGACGCAATAGAACGCCGCCCGGCTGACGGGAACGAGCTGGGTGAACGCGTGCAGGCAATGGCGGGCAATATCCTGGGTGGGAATGACGTTCATGGGCGCAACCTCGCAGGAGGGCCGCCGGCGGGGCCGGCAGCCCGGTGCGGTCAGGCTACTGCGAAGTAGTGCTTGACGAAACTTTCGCTGACCACTTCCCACAGTACAGGCGTGCCCTTGGTCACGAACCAGCTGTCGCCGGCCTTGTAGCGAGTGCTCTGGCCGGTGGCTTCGTCGGTGAGCAGCACTTCGCCGGTCACCACGGTGGCCTGTTCGGCGAACGGATAGACCATGCGGAACTTGCCTTGGGTGGTGCCGAAATAGGCGCTGCTGATGGCATCGGTCGGGGCGCCGAAGGTCATCTTGCCGAAGGCTTTGACTTCGCCTTCAAGGATTTGCGAGCCGAGATCGGCAACAGTGCCCCAGGCGTCCAGATCGGACAGCTGGATGTCTTTTTTCAGGGTAATGAGGGACATGGCAGTGACTCCTGATAAGTAAAAATGCGCAAGAGGGGAAATGGCCGTCAGCGCCGGCCGTTCCAGTAACCCGACAGCTGATGCCAGGACTTGCCGGCGGTCAGCAGCAAGGGGCGGATGGCGTCTTTGCCGATGATGGTCGGCCGTCTGATGGAGCTGACCAGGTCGTAGCGCGCCGAACCTTCGCTCATGCCTTCGGCCAGCACCTTGCAGATGATGTGGCTGGGGGTGACGCCGAAGCCTGAGTAGCCCTGGACGAAGAACGCATTGCTGCGACCGGGCAGGGTGCCGATCTGTGGGAACAGGTTCGGGCTGCACGCCATCGGGCCACCCCACGCCAGGTCGATCTTCACATCCTTGAGGTAGGGGAAAATCTTCAGCATCAAGCGCCGGTTCCAGGCCTTGAGGTCCTGGGGGATGTGCTCCACCAAGGGCGTGGCGGCTCCGAACAACAGGCGGTTTTCATTGGTGACCCGGTAGTAGTCGATCACCGGGCGGATGTCGCTGTAGGCGCCGCGAATCGGGCTGATGCGCTGGATCAGTTCGTCCGACAGCGGCTCGGTCATCATCTGGAAAGCGTAGGTGTTTATGGTCGAGCGATGCAGTTCCGGCTCCAGCCTGTTGAGAAAACTGTCGCAGGCCCACAACAGCTTGCTGGCTCTGACCGAACCGCGACCGGTACGTACGGTGATGCGTTCGCCATAACTGACTTCCAGCGCCGGGCTGTTCTCGAAGATCCGTACGCCGTGGCTGACCAGGGCCGTGGCTTCGCCCAGCAACAGGTTCAGCGAATGCACATGCCCGCCGCCCATGTGCAGCAAGGCGCTGCCGTAGGCCTTGGAACCAATGATCTGCTGCACGTCGGAGCCGCCGAGAAAACGGATCTCGTGCTTGCTGTTGATCGACTTGAACTCCTTTTCCCAGGCCCGCAGGGTTTTTTCCTGACGGGCGTTGAAGCCCATGTAGCCGTAGCCGTGGCAGAAGTCGGCATCGATGTTGTACTTGGCGATGCGGTCCTTGATGATGTCCGCGCCCAGGTCGCTGATCTCGAACACCTGGCGCAGGCCGTCCTCGCCCACGTCCTTCTTGATTTTTTCCAGGTCGTGGCCAATGCCGGCCATGATCTGCCCGCCGTTACGTCCGGTGCCGCCGAAGCCCAGGTAACGCGCCTCCAGCACCACGGTATTGGTGATGCCTTTTTCGGCGAGCTCCAAGGCGGTATTGATGCCGGAAAAGCCACCGCCGATCACCACCACGTCGGCTTCCACATCCTGTTCCAGCGTCGGGAAGCTAAGGTTGTATTTCTTGGTCGCCGTGTAATAGGTGGGCGTTTCGATATTGATCATGACGCAACCTGGACAAGTGATAGGAAACTTCGCTGCGGTGCCCTTCGCAGGGCGCAGCATTCGATGGCCCTATTAAGAGCCCAGGCGGGGGTGTTTGTCTTGATCATCCGTGCCGGGGGTTTTGATCGAATGCGCCATGTGCTGATCGCGGGCTCCCTGAAATCCCCAAAAACTGCGACTACACTCGCCTGCTCCTGGCACCTGTTCCGGGTGTCCAATGGTCTGTCGAAAAATAATCGCGTGAGGTTGTCGATTTTCATCTTCGCCATTCGACTAGCCCATAGAGCCGTCCCCATGACGGCTTCATCCATCCACTCAGGGAGATAAGCACATGCGATTTATGGTGATCGTCAAAGCCAGTCCGGAATCGGAAGCCGGGGAAATGCCCAGCGAGGAACTGTTGGCCGCCATGGGTGCCTACAACGAAGAACTGGTCAAGGCGGGGGTGATGCTCGCCGGGGAAGGCCTGCACCCCAGCAGCGAGGGCGTGCGCGTGCGGTTTTCCGGCAAGAGCCGGACCATTGTCGAGGGGCCTTTTGCGCAAACCGGGGAGCTGATTGCCGGTTTCTGGATTTTCAAGGTCCAGTCATTGCAGGAGGCCGTCGACTGGGTCAAGCGCTGTCCGAACCCGATGGTCAGCGACAGTGAAATCGAAATCCGCCAGATCTTCGAACTCGAGGAGTTCGGCGAGAGCTTTACCCCCGAGTTGCGCGAGCAGGAAGAACGCCTGCGGGCGCAGATGTCCGGTCAATCGTGAAACCGCAGACAGGAGACCCCATCATGAGAATCATTCCCTACCTGACCTTCAACGGCCGCTGCAAGGAAGCCTTTGCGTTGTACAAGGAGGTGCTGGGCGGCGAGCTGTTTTCCATGTCCTTTGCCGAGGCGCCCGAGGACGTGGGCATGCCCAAGGACGCGAATCTGATCTTGCATGCCTGCCTGACCGTGGGCGATTTCAGCCTGATGGCTTCCGACTGCCCGCCAGGCCAGCCGTATCACAAGCCGCAAGGTGTGTCGGTGTCGCTCAATGTCGACAGCGTGGCGCAGGCCGAACGGTTGTTCGATGGCTTGAGTGCTGGTGGCAGCGTGCGCATGCCCCTGGCGAAGACCTTCTGGGCGGAACGCTTTGCCATGTTCGAGGACCGTTTCGGGATTGCCTGGATGGTCAATTGCGAAGGGCGCAAATAAGGCGAGCGGCGTCTGGGGCAACGGGTGTGCGTTTGCGCCCGCACCCTGGGCGTTCCTCCAGGGGCCTCCTCTCAATAGACAGGTCCCAGAGTGCCTTGCTATCGTATTCAAAGGTAATACCTATGAATATCAGAGAGGCCAGCATGGCAACGTCAATCAAAATCGATGAGGATTTGAAGCACCGCATCCAGCAGTTGGCGAATGCCCGGCAGCGTTCGGCCCACTGGATCATGCGTGAAGCCCTCTCGCAATATGTTGCACGGGAGGAGGCGCGGGAAAGTTTCAAGCAGGAGGCGCTGGCTTCGTGGAAGGCTTACCAGGAAACGGGCCAGCATTTGACTGGGGCTGAAACCCGGGATTGGCTTAGGAACTGGGGAACCGAGGACGAGTCGGAGCTTCCCGCGTGCCACGACTGATTGTCACAGCGGGTGCGGGCCAAGGGCTGGAGCGTTGCCGTCGTTTCCTGTTGGAAAAAGATCCGCAGGTGACCCGGAGGGCGGCTCAAGCCATTGAGCAGCAGTTGATGCGTTTGGAAACCGATCCCCACATCGGTCGGCCTTTTGCCGAATTACCTGAATTGAGAGAGCTGATTATTACTTTTGGCGACACGGGCTATGTCGCGCTTTATCGTTTTGTTCCTGCGGAAGAAGTCGTTTATGTGTTGGCGTTTCGGCATCAGAGGGAAGCAGGTTACTAAATAGGCTAGGCGGAGCAACGGGTGCGCGTTTCGCCCGCACCCTGGGCGTCAGAAAGGACCTGATTCCAGCAGAACCGACTATCCTTTCGGAACACTGCATTCTTGGCAAAAGGAGACGCCATGCCAGACCATGCCCGCGCCATCGGCCCCTGGCTGTTCAGGGTGGCTACGAGGATGGTTGCCGTTTTTCTCACGACAACTTCCAGTTATGGCCAGGACTTGCCAGCCACGATGGGTGTGGAAAGCGCCTCGGTTACGGTGGCCCAGGCGCAGGAAATGGTTTCCAAAGCCAGCCTCGGTGCCGTTCGCTGGAGCGGTCCTGAATCCGGCCCGCCAGCCCAGCGGGACAAGAGTATCGCGCTGGTCGCGGAGGATTTGCGTAACGGCGGCATTGTCGGTGTCGCCCAAGGCGCTCGGGAGGCCGCCAGCGCGTTGGGCTGGACGCTGAAGATATTCGATGGGGCAGGGTCAGCGGCCGGGCGTGCGAAAGCCTTTGCCGATGCCATGGCAGCCAAGCCCGACGGCCTCATCCTGTGCGGTGCCGATGCCCTGGAGAACAACGAGGCGCTGAAGCGCTTCGCCGACCAGGATGTCCCGGTGGTGGGCTGGCACGCGGGGGCACGCCCCGGGCCCATCGACGGCACCCCGGTCGCCATGAACGTCACCACTGACCCGCTCGAAGTGGCACGCCTCACGGCCATGGCGGCCGTCGCCCAGTCGAAGGGACACGCTGGCGTGGTCATCTTGACCGACTCCAAATACAGCATTGCGATGACGAAAGCCAAGGTCATGGAGGATGTCATCCGCGCCTGTCACGACTGTTCGTTGCTGGAGGTGCGCGATGTCGCCATTTCGGAAAGTAGCGAGAAGATGCCGGTGGTCACCAAGGAACTGCTTCAGCGCTATGGCAAGCGCTGGACCCATACGCTGGCGATCAATGATATCTATTTCGACTACGCCGCTGCCTCATTGACCAGCGCCGCCATACCCAGTGACGGCATCAGCCTGTTGTCTGCCGGTGATGGCAGCACATCGGCATTCTTGCGCATACAGGCAAAAACCTACCAGACCGTGACCGTGGCCGAGCCGCTCAACTTGCATGGCTGGCAAACGATGGATGAACTGAACCGGTTGTTTGCAGGTCAGCCGGTAAGTGGTTTCGTCGCGCCGGTTCACCTGGTCAATGCCGACAATATTGCCTTCAATGGCGGGAAGAAATTCCACTACGACCCTGATAATGGCTATCGAGACATCTATCGCCACCAATGGAATCCCTGACGTTGGACATCTTTTCCCGGCTTGGACGCCAGCTATTGCCTCAATCGCTGCGGGCCCAGTTCACGCTGGCGTTTCTGGCTCTGGCGTTGCTGATCCTGGCGGGGGGAGCCACCGCGGTCTACGCGCTGCGCAGCTCGAACAACGCCACGCGGCAACTCACGGATGAGCGACTGGTCCGCATGCAGGATGGCCAGGACATGGTGCAACGTACCTTGCTGATCGAACGCCAGACCGATCAGCTCCTGACCACCCGTTCCCCCGACACCCTGCGTTCCAGTTTTGCGGCGATCGTCGAACAGCTGGAAGCCCTGGATCAACTGGTGCAGCAACTGACCGCCGCGAACAGTGGCGTGGCAATACTCGACATGCATCAGTCCAGCCAGATGTTCCGCAACACCGTCAACATCGTTGCGCAACTGCGAGAAAGCCTGCTGCAAACCGAGATCATCTTCGACCAGGCCATGGATGCTCACATCGACCAGCTGACTGCGACCCAGACCCGGAACAGCCTGGAACTGGCGGCAGTACTTTTCGAACTGCCGGAGGCGGTTGACGGGGACGATGTGCAACGGTTGCGGACCCGATATGAGCACCTGCGGCGCATCGCAGGCCAACTGCGTGAGGCTGACGTCGAGAAGCCTGATCCATTCTCCCAGCGCCAGGCGCTCATCGAGCAGCACAGCGTCATCCAGCGCTTCAACGAAGAATTGAAGAATGAGACCGGCGTACTGGTGGCCTTGGCCCGTGCCCAATCGAATGCCTACACCGAGGATTATCGCGAAGCCGTGCAGCGCCTGGTCGAGGCCTCGAATCGCAGCCAGCAATGGGTGCTGATCATGTTGGGTGCCAGCCTGATAGTGGCCTGGTTCGTGACCCGGGTCTTCATGGGGCGCCATGTGCTCGTGCGCTTGAATGAAATCAGCCGGCAGTTGCGCCAGGAACACCGGACCGGAACCCATGTGATGATGGTGGACCGGGGGAACGACGAGATCGGCAACATGGCGCGTGCGGTGAACCAGTTCCTCGATGACCGCGTTCAGTTGGAAAAAAGAACGGTTCAATTGAGTATCGCCACGGAACGCCTGGCGATACAGAACACCCGCCTGGAGCAGGAAGCGATCATCCGCGCCGGCCAGGGGCATGTCCTGGAACTGATTGCCAGGAGCACCGAGCTGACGGAAGTCCTCGACAGCCTGGCCCACCTGGTCGAGTCGCAACTGGAAGGCATGATGGTGTCCATCTTGTTGCTGGATGAGGAAGGCAAGCACCTGCTGCACGGGGCTGCGCCCAGTTTGCCGAAAACCTACAGCGAGCTCATCGATGGGATCGAGATCGGTCCGAACGTCGGTTCCTGTGGCACTTCGGCGTATCGGCGAGAACCGGTCATCGTCACGGACATCGAGCAGGATCCGCTGTGGGAGGCGTACCGTTCAATCGCCGCGACCTATGGGCTTCGCGCATGCTGGTCGACACCGATCATGTCCCATGAGCGAAAAGTCCTGGGGACGTTCGCCTTGTATGCCAAGACCGTACGCGGCCCACGTCCCGCCGAGAGGCAACTGATCGACCTGGCGACGCCGCTGGCCGGCATTGCGATAGAGCGCCAATTGACCGAAAAACGCATTCGCTATATGGGCGACCATGACGCCCTGACCGGGCTTCCCAATCGTACGCTACTCGATGATCGCCTCAAGCAGGCGATTCTTTACGCCCAGCGTTACGAGCGGCTGGTGACGGTGGTGTTTCTCGACCTGGACAAATTCAAGCTGGTCAATGACAGCCTCGGCCACAGTGCCGGCGACGAACTGCTGAAAACCGTTGCCCGGCGCTTGCTGGAGAGTGTGCGGCGCACAGACACTGTCGTGCGACTGGGTGGCGACGAGTTCGTGATCGTCCTGTTCGACCAGCCCTCGGACCTTGATGGCGTGACACCCGTCCTGCACAAGATCCAGGAAGCCATCCTGCGACCGATTCACCTCAGCGGCCATACGCTCCACGTCACCTGCAGCATGGGCCTGGCGACATACCCTGGCGACGGCGGCGATACCGACACGTTGCTCAGCAATGCGGACGCGGCCATGTACCGGGCCAAGGAACTGGGTCGTAACAGTTTCCAGTTCTATACCCGCGAGATGAACGACAAGGTCCAGGGCAAGCTCGCCATACAAGATGGGCTTCGCAACGCGCTTAACAATGACGAGTTCCTGTTGTTGTATCAGCCACAGATGGATTTGCAGTCGGGACAGATCATCGGCGTGGAGGCATTGATCCGCTGGCAACACCCTGAGCTTGGCATGGTGTCTCCGAGCAAGTTCATTCCCCAGGCTGAAGAGACCGGTTTGATCGTGCCCATCGGCGACTGGGTGATTCACACCGCGTGCAGGCAAAACAAGGCCTGGCAGGACGCCGGTGGGCCGCCGATCACCATGTCGGTGAATATTTCAGCCCGCCAGTTCATCGAACGGGACCTGATCGATCGGGTCAAGCACGCCTTGCAGGAAACCGGACTGGACCCGATGTACCTTGAGCTGGAACTGACCGAAAGCCTGATTATGCAAGACCTTCAGCAAGCCATCAGAAAAATGAAGGAGCTGCAAGCCATGGGGATCCGTCTCTCGATCGATGACTTCGGCACGGGCTACTCCAGTCTCGCCGCATTGAAGACCTTTCCCATCGCGAGGCTCAAGATCGACCAGTCTTTCGTGCGCGATCTGCCCGACAACGAGAACGACAAGGCCATCGCCACTGCCGTGATTTCGCTGGGTCACAAACTGCACCTCAAGGTCATTGCCGAAGGTGTGGAGACCGAAGAGCAGTTGACCTTCCTCCACGAGAACGGCTGCGATGAGGTCCAGGGGTACTTTTTCAGCAAGGCCGTCAGTGCGCAGGAAATCACTGTGTTGCTGCGTACGCCCAGGTTGCCTCCACCCAAGCGCACTGCGGGCCCAGGGGCCGTCGGGCAAGCACCTGAGGTAAAGCGCCCAGGACGGCCGATGCCCAGGCACTGACGGTTGGGCGGTTCAGCTCATCCCTGCGGAAAAGACAACCCCAACAACCACTCACTGAACGCCACCAGCGACGGCAGGTTCTGGTAGCGATTGGCATACGCCAGGTAGTAGCTCTTGCCGCTTTCCATCGGCTCGAACAGCGCGACCAATGTGCCCGCCTCGATCTCATCCTGCACCAATACGCTCGGCACCAGCCCGATGCCGATGCCGGCGACCACCGCCTGGATGAGGTGGCTCGTCAGTTCGAAGCTGGGGCCTTGGCGCATGAGGCGATGGTCCAGGCCGTTGTGTTCGAACCAGTCGGACCAGGCGTTGGGTCTGGATGCGACATTGAGCAGCGAGTGGCTGGCGGCGATGTCGGCGGGTGTCATGGCGAGGTATTCGGGCAGTGCCGAAGGGCTGGCGATGACCACGAGTTGCTCCGTCAGCAGCTTGTGGGCGATGAACCCCGGCCAGGATCCGGAACCGGCGCAGATGATGGCGTTCATTTCCTCTGCGGCGCTGGCCAGGTCCGCTTGCATGATCCGGGAGTGGACATGCACCACGATGTCCGGGTGCCGGGTGTAGAAGTCACTCATCCTGGGCAGCAGCCACTTCGACCCGAACGTGGGGAGGACGGCCAGGTGTAGCGTGCCTTCCTGGGCGCTGAAGGCGATGGTCTTGAGTGTCGCGCTGCGAATCCGGCCCAGGGCGGCCGAGAGTTCATGCTGGTACAACGCCCCGGCCGCGGTCAGCTCGATACGCCGACCATCGCGGTGGAACAGGTCGACACCGAGCAGCGACTCCAGCGACTGGACCTGCCGGCTGACGGCGCTTTGGGTCAGCAGCAGTTCATCGGCCGCTTTGGTGAAGCTGCCATGTCGCGCTGCGGCCTCAAAAGCCACGAGCACCGACATCGAGGGGGTGAGGCGTCTAGGGTTCATTCATAAACCTCATGCAAACACTGCGTGTTTTACGTTTGTCTTGCGCGCAGCTTCTTTAAACAATAGGGCTCAATGCAGTTTGCCCGCAACGCCGCTCAGGCCTGAGCATACGTTAAGCGAATTGAAAAAAGAATTTAGCCTGCCGGAAAGCCGAATCATGATTGCGCGCCTTAATCCTATAAACGGTCAGACCGATCGATACGAACGCTTCCTGAGCCAATTGGGCGTTGAAGGGTTCAAGGGCGAAATCGCCAGCGACTATGGCTCCAGGACGGTGCTGGCGACCGATAACTCGATCTACCAGCGTCTGCCACAGGCCGCGGTGTTTCCCAAGGATTACGCCGACGTCGAGCTCGTCGCGACTATTGCGGCGCGCCCTGAATACCGTTCGGTGGTCTTGACGCCACGCGGCGGCGGCACCGGCACGAATGGCCAATCGCTGACCGACGGTGTGGTGGTCGACCTGTCGCGGCACCTCAACGCGATACTGGAAATCAACGTTCAAGAGCGTTGGGTTCGCGTCCAGAGCGGCGTCGTCAAAGACCAGTTGAACGCCGCGCTGAAGCCCCACGGCCTGTTCTTCGCGCCGGAACTGTCCACCTCCAACCGGGCCACCGTCGGCGGCATGATCAACACCGACGCCAGCGGGCAGGGCAGTTGCACCTACGGCAAAACGCGTGACCATGTCTTGGCGCTGTCCACCGTGCTGCTGGGCGGGCTCAGGCTCGACAGCCAGGCACTGGATGCCGAGCAGACCGCCGGGCAGGCTTCGCGGCAAGATGGCATCGGCAGCGTCTACCGCTGCGCCCGTGATATTGCGGACGGTCAGGCGCAACTGATCGAGCAGACCTTTCCCAAGCTCAACCGCTGCCTGACCGGCTATGACCTCGCGCATCTGCGTGAACAGGACGGCCGTTTCAATCTCAACAGCCTCCTGTGCGGTTCCGAGGGTTCCCTGGGGTTCATTGTCGAAGCCAGGCTCAACGTGCTGCCGATCCCTCGCCACAGCATCCTGGTCAACGTGCAATACGCCGGTTTCATGGATGCGTTGCGCGATGCCAAGGCGCTGATGGCGCTCAAGCCGTTGTCCATCGAAACGGTGGACTCCAAGGTGCTGATGCTGGCGATGCAGGACATCGTCTGGCATGGCGTTGCCGAGTATTTTCCAGCGGTTCCCGGCCGGCAGACCCTGGGCATCAACCTGATCGAATTCAGCGGCGATGATCTGGAAGACCTGGAGCGGCGCGTCGAGGACTTTATCGAGCACCTGAGGACCGATCAGACCGTGGAGCGCCTGGGTCATACACTGGCCGTCGGCAGCGAGGCGGTGAAGCGCGTCTACACCATGCGTAAACGCTCCGTGGGCTTGCTGGGCAATGTCCAGGGCGAAGCCCGGCCTCAACCCTTTGTCGAGGACACCGCGGTTCCACCGGAAAACCTCGCGGATTTCATCGCCGAGTTTCGTGCGCTGCTCGATGCCAACCACCTGGAGTACGGGATGTTTGGTCACGTCGATGCCGGCGTCCTGCACGTCAGGCCGATCCTGGACATGAAGGATCCCCGGCAGGCCGCGGTGATCCGGCCGATTTCCGACGCGGTGGCGGCGCTCACGCAAAAATATGGCGGATTGCTGTGGGGTGAGCATGGCAAGGGCCTGCGCTCGGAGTACGCCCCGGGTTACTTCGGTGCCCTTTACCCATCGCTCCAGGCGATCAAGGCCGCGTTCGACCCGTTCAATCAGCTCAACCCCGGCAAAATCGCCACGCCGTCGAGCATCGCCGACGCGCAGTTGACCAAGGTCGACGGCGTTCCGTTACGGGGCGAGTTCGATCGGCAGATCAACGAAGGGGTATGGCAAAGCTACCAGGCCGCCGTGCAATGCAACGGTAACGGCGCTTGCTACAACTTCGACCCCGATGACGCGATGTGCCCGTCGTGGAAAGCCACGCGCAACCGCATTCATTCACCCAAGGGCCGAGCTTCGCTGATGCGCGAGTGGCTGCGCCTCCAGGGTGAGCAGGGCGCCGACATCCTCGGTAGCCGTCCTGTCAGTTTCACCGTCGGGGGAATGCTGGCCAAGGTGCGCAACACCCTCGGTAAAAAGCTCGGCGAGAAGGATTTCTCCCACGAGGTTTACGACGCGATGGCCGGTTGCCTGGCGTGCAAGTCTTGCGCTGGGCAATGCCCGGTGAAGGTCAACGTCCCGGATTTCCGGGCGCGGTTCCTCGAGCGCTATCACAGCCGCTACCTGCGACCGCTCAAGGACTATGTGATCGGTTCGCTGGAGTACAGCATCCCCCACATTGCTCGCTTTGCGCGGCTGTACAACGCAATGATGAGCGCCCGGCCGGTGAAGTTCGTGCTCCAGCATGTCGTGGGCATGGTGGACAGCCCGTTGCTGAGCCTGGTGGATTTCCAGCGGGTCTGCGCGACCTGGAACGTGGAAATGGCCACGCCCGAAAAGCTGTCGGCGTTGACTGAGGCGCAACGCCTGCGCAGCGTCGTCATTGTCCAGGATGCGTTTACCCGCTATTTCGAGACACCGGTCGCCGCCGAGTGGATCGAGCTGATCGCTCGGCTGGGCTACACGATCTATCTGGCGCCGTTTTCCCCCAACGGCAAGCCCCTCCAGGTCCAGGGCTTGCTCGGTGCCTTCAAGAAGACCGCGACCCACAGCGCCAAAGGCTTGCGGGCACTCCAGGCGCATGGCGTGCCCCTGGTCGGCCTCGACCCGGCGATGACCCTTGTCTATCGGCAGGAGTACGCCAAGACGTTGGACGCCGACTCCGCGCCTTCCGTCGCACTGGCCCAGGAATGGCTGGTCACGGCACTTCCCGCGCTGCCCAAGCGAGCCGAGCCAGAGGTGTTCCAGTTTCTGCCGCACTGCACCGAACGCACCAACGAGCCCGGCAGCATCGAGCTTTGGAAGAAGGTGTTCGAGGGGTTCGGCTTGAAGTTGCAAGTATTGGCCAGTGGCTGCTGTGGCATGTCCGGCACGTATGGGCATGAAACCCGGAATGTGCAGACGTCGCAGGTCATCTACTCGCAATCCTGGCAGCCGCTGGTGGAGCGCTACCAGGCTGGCGGCAGGCTGGTGGCCGACGGTTACTCCTGCCGTAGCCAAGTCAAACGCCAGGCGGGAGAGGTGGTGTTGCACCCGCTCCAGGCGTTGCTCGGCCAGTTGCGTGAAGCAGGTTTTGCCTCGGCCAGTCCAGCGCAGTGATGCTTCTCATCGCGCACTGAGCGTGTCGCAGGGCCGCCCCCTGCGACATTTTGCGTTCAGCCCCTCAGAACTGCTCGGGTTGCAGCTACGCTAAGGGCACGGCTCAGGCCGCCGTCACCTGCAACATCGGTCCCGCGGTGCCCCTGGACAGCAATACCCGTTCGATGGCGCCGGTCAGCATGTCCTCCAGCAACGCATCCTGTGTGTGCTGCTCCAGGGGCTGGTGCGCCAGCCAGCTGGGTGAGCTGTTGAGCAGGGTGGCGATGGCGTGTCCGACAGCGGCCAGAGCCTGGGACGGCAGGCGCCTGGAGCCACCGAGCATCCGCAACAACTGCCGCTCGTACTGCTCGCGCAAATGCTGGACTTGCCGTTGCTGCTCGACGTTGAGGCAACCGCTATCGCGCTCCACCAGGCGAAAATGCCAGGGCATTTCCCGGTGCAGTTCGAGGTGGGCGCGGATCAACCGTTGCAGGTTGCCGCGCTTGTCCCGAGGCTGCTGTTCAACGCGTCCGAGCGTGGCCAACAGCTCTTCGAAAAACTCCTCGATCAGGTCGGCCAGCAGGTGTTGCTTGCTCGGGTAATGGTGATACAGCGAGCCGGGCGTCAACCCCAGGTAGGCGGCCAGTTCCCGCATGCCGACCTGGCCGAAACCCTTGCTCGCGAACAGCTCCAGGGCCTTGTCCCGGCTCTCGGCGAAGCGCGAGCAACGCTCAGCCATAGGCATGGAAACCTCGTCCCGACTTGCGTCCCAGGTAACCGGCGGCCACCATTTCCTTGAGCAGCGGAGCGGGGCGATATTTGCTGTCGTTGAAGCCTTCGTAGAACGCCTCCAGGATTGCCAGCAAGGTGTCCAGGCCTATCAGGTCGGCCAGGGCCAGCGGCCCGATAGGCTGGTTGCAGCCCAGGCGCATGCCCGCGTCGATGTCTTCGGCGCTGGCCAGGCCTTCTTGGAAGACCAGGATCGCTTCGTTGATCATCGGTACCAGGATGCGATTGACCACGAATCCCGGGCGGTTGCCGGCGGTGATCGCGGTCTTGCCCAACCGTTGGGCCATTTCCAGGGCCAGGGCGTGGGTTTCATCATGGGTCTGCAAGCCGCGAATCACCTCGATCAAGCCCATCACCGGCACCGGGTTGAAAAAGTGCAGGCCGATAAAACGCCCCGGATGACTGACGCCAGCCGCCAGTTGGGTGATCGAGAGGGAGGAGGTGTTGGAGGCGATCACACACTCGCTGCCGACGTGCGTGGCGACCTGCTGCAACAAGCGCTGCTTGAGCGCGAGGTTTTCGGTCGCGGCCTCGATCACCAGTTGGGTATCGGCCAGGCTGGCATAGTCGGTGCTGGTGCGGATCTTATCCAGGGTGCGGTGTTTGTGTTCTTCGCTCAAGGCCTGCTTGGCGATTTGCCGGTCGAGGTTCTTGGCGATGGTGGACAGGGCTTGTTCCAGGGCTTGGGGGGCGATGTCCAACAAGATCACGTCGAAACCGGCCTGCGCGCAGACCTGTGCGATACCGTTGCCCATGGTGCCGGCGCCGATCACGCCAATGGTGTGAAGATGCATGTGGGGTGTTTTCCTTTTTTCGAACGCGTTCCCATTGAACAGCCTGTGGCTTACCCTGGGTGCCGTCTGCTGGAAGGGCTCGACACCTGCTGCGCCGTGCCCCCTTGATGCCGCCAGTCTAGAGTTCGCCATCGGGTGGGCCTATGCCATAACTGTTCAGGGATACTGGCGTTTTTTGCCATTTCAGAATGTGGGAGAACGGGGGTTTATGCGGGAAAAGGATTCGGTCGCGGTCTATTTCGTGCACACCATGACCCATGCGCTGCGGGACCAACCCCAGCGGCTGGCGGCGATACTGGCCGAGGCCGGTATCGACCCGGCGTTGTTGGACAAGCCCGAGGCCCGTGTTCCGGCGAGTGCCTTTGCCGCCTTGTGGCTGATCCAGATTCGCGAACTCCAGGACGAGTTTTTCCAACTGGATTCCCACGGCATGCCGGTCGGTAGTTTTGCGCTGATTTGCCGGGGGCTGATCCAGGAGCCCGACCTGGGCAAGGCCCTGCGCCAGTGCCTGGCCAATTTCGGATTGTTCCTGCGGGATTTTCGCGGCAGCCTCAGTGTGCGCGGCAAACGGGCGGTGATCAGCCTGCAGACACAGGCGAAGGATCCCGAGATCAGCCGTTTTGGCGAGGAAACCTTCCTTGTGCTGATGATCAGCCTGCTGTGTTGGCTGGGTGGCCGGCGTATCCCCATCGATCGCGCAGACTTTCGTCAGTCGCGCCTGTCCCTGAGTGATGATGCGTTGTTGTGGGGACCCAACCTGAGCTTTGGCGCCGGGTACACGGAAATCGAATTTGCCAGCCGCTACCTGCGCTTGCCGGTCGTCCAGGACCTGGCGTCCCTCAAGGTGTTTTTGCGCAGTGCGCCACAATGGCTGGTGATCCGTTTTCGTAACCAGCATGGCCTGGCCACCCAGCTTCACCAGTGCCTGCGCCGCCACCATTACAGTCAGTGGCCCACCCTGGATGCCTTTGCCAGTGACCTGCGGATGAGCCCCAGTACCTTGCGGCGACGCCTGGAGCGCGAGGGATGTTCCTTCCAGGAAATCAAGGACGAGGTCCGTCGTGGCCTGGCCGTCGAGCTGTTGCGCCAGACCGGCAGCAGCATCAGTGACATCGCCGAACAGACCGGTTTCCAGGAGCCCAGCGCCTTCCATCGCGCCTTCAAGAAATGGACCGGTGAAAGCCCAGGTCGCTATCGGGCGCGTTTCCAGTCCTCAGGGGATTAGGCTCTGTGCGAAACGTCGCGCAGGCTCTATTCGCGATACCCCTTGTTCGCCGGTGCAAGTTCGGGAAATTCAACTTGCAGAGCCTTGTTGCCCCTGGCAATGAGTTTCGTTACGGCCAGGGTGATGTTTATCCGCACCGTCCCGTCCGAGATGCAATACATGGCCCAGGCTTGCTCGGGCGTGCAGTGAACGATCTGTTCCTCGATCTCCTTGTAGGCTTTGTATTCGTCAGACTCGCAGTGATAGGGGCAATGATCCTGATGCATGTCGTTATCCTTCCCTGGAACCTCTATGAAGAGACTTGAACTGGCCGATGGGTCGGGACTGTCGCTGTTCTTTATGGAAGTACCAGTGACAGTCCAGCCAGGTCAGGTCCCACTCTTGACTTTGGTCCAGACGCGGGTGCGGATGCGTTCCAACTTCAACGGCAACGGCTCAAGTGGAACCAATGTGGCGAGGGTCTTTTTGTCCGGATAGATCCAGGGATTGTCGCGCAGTTTGCGTTCGACAAACTCAGCGGCATCTTTGTTGGCGTTGGGGTACAGCGTGTGGTTGGAACTCTTGGCGATAATTTCCGGCCGCAACATGTAATTGATGAACGCCATGCCTTCCTTGGGGTGGGGCGCGTCTTTCAATAGCACCAGGTTTTCCGACCAGACCAGCGCGCCCTCGCGAGGAAGGCTGTAGGCAATCTTGCGGCCCGTGTTGTTTTTTTCGTTGATTGCTTGCGCCGCCAGTGCACCATTTGCCCAACCGACCACTGCGCAAATATTGCCATCGGCCAGGTCAGCGTCGATTCGGGAGGAGTCGAAGTAGAGGACGTAGGGGCGGATTTTCAACAGCAAGGCCTGGGCCTTGCGGTAATCGTCCGGGTTCTTGCTGTTGCTCGGGAGTCCGAGGTAATGCAAAGCAATCGAAATGATCTCGCTGGGAGAGTCGAGCATTGCCACGCCGCATGACTTGAGTTTGCTGATGTTCTCTTCTTTGAAGATCAGGTCCCAGCTGTCGACCGGAGCATTGTCACCCAATGCCGCCTTGACTTTGTCCACGTCATAACCGATGCCGGTAGTGCCCCACAGATAGGGCACGGCGTAGCGATTACCCGGGTCGTTGACGGCCACCTGGGCCAGGATGTCAGGATCGATGTGCGAGAGGTTGCTCAGTTGCGTACGATCGAGCGGCTGAAGCACGCCCGCCTTGATCAGGCTCGGCAGTACATTGGAAGTGGCGACGACCACGTCATAGCCCGTGCGCCCGGCCATCACTTTGCTCTGCATGATCTCGGCGCTGTCGAACGGATCCATCTGGAGGCGGGTGCCGGTTTCCTGCTCGAACTCTTTCGGTGTTTGCGGTGCGAGGAACTCGAACCAGTTGTAGAGGTGCACTGCGGGCTCTACAGCCGCCACCGTGGTGCTGATGCCCATACAAAGAAGTGACGCAGAAAAAATACGGCGCAAATGCGACTTGTTCATATAACGGTCCTTGTTCAAGTCGACAGTCTTCATGGCTGTCGTAACCTCGGGAAGCGAATATACCGGGCATTGACGAATAGTAAATACCTACGAATACTTATCCGCGCCCGATGAGTCCCTAACCCTAAAGGGGTAGAAAATGCCGCTCGACCTTCATAGCCTGGCTTGGCATCGATCGATTGGAAAATTGATCATGCAGTTGAATCGCCCGGAGTTCTGGAGTTCATTGATACGTGTATTGAATGAGTATGTGCAGATCGATAATTGGGTCGTGCTGATCTTTTGCAATAGTCAGGTACAAGTTGTGAGTCTTCCGGAAGTGGCGGATACGGAAGAAGTGGATGCGTTCATTCATCGCTATGTAAAAGGGCTCTATGTGCTCGACCCGTTTTATATTGCGGATCGGGAAAATCCCCAGAGTGGGTTCTTTCATCTGTTGGATGTTGCCCCGGAACATTTCCTGGAGACTGAGTATTACCATCAATACTTCGAGCAGTTCATCTCTGTGGATGAGGCGCAATACAATATTCGGCTCGATGCCGAAAGAACCTTATGCATTTCGTTTGGCAGCGGCGTGCGTTTTAGCCAGGAACAAATTACCACCCTGGATATCATCAAGCCCTGGGTCACCGCATTGATGCACCAGCGCATGGGTTTCGAGGTGGACCTGACAAAGAACACGAGCGAGCCAACGCCTCGGCCCGAAACGATTTTTTCGCTGGGTACGCAAATAACGACACGTGAGAAAGATGTGCTCAAGTTGTTGCTCAGTGGCTTCTCCAACAAAGAGATCGCCGGCAAGCTTTCCCTGTCGGCAGAAACCATCAAGGTTCATCGGCGCAACATCTACGGCAAATTGAACATCCGCTCCCAGTCCGAGCTGTTCGCTCGCTTTTTCATGCCCAGGCAGGATGTGTCTCCGGTCGATTGACCGCAAGGATTATTACCCGCTCACCTTGCGCGGGTGACTGATGGAACAGGCCGTTGTTTCGTGTGATGAAGTGATCGCACACCCCGGCGTCTATTATTTTTTGGGGTAAAGCCCCGTCGAGGCCGATGTGGATCGAAACCGTGATCGTCGTAACAACCTTTCCCTGGATGGCCTGAATTTTTTCCTCGCCGATGTGCGCGACGGGTTGGGTCCGTACCTGGCGATCTACCTGCTGGCGGTGCATCGCTGGGACCCGGCCAGCATTGGCGTGGTGATGACCGTGGCAGCGATGGCCGGCCTCGTTGCGCAGGCACCCGCCGGTGCGCTGATCGACCGGGTGCGCAGCAAGCGCGCCGTGGTGGCCGTGGCGGCCTTGCTGGTGACGCTGGGGTGCCTGGTGCTGCCGTTCACTTCTTCGTTCGGATGGGTGGCGTTGGCCCAGGCGACCGGTGCTGTGGCGGCATCGGTGTTCGCACCGGCCATCGCGGCGATTTCCCTGGGCATTACCGGTGCCAAGGCCTTTACGCGGCGCACCGGACGCAACGAAACCTTCAACCATGCGGGCAATGCTTGCGCCGCGCTGCTGGCGGGAGGGTTCGCCTGGTTGTTCGGTCCCATCGCCGTGTTCTACCTGATGGCCGCGATGGCACTGGCCAGCATCGTGGCGGTCAGTTGCGTATCTGCCGGGGCGATCGACCATGATGTGGCCCGGGGCCTGGAACTCGGTCAGCGAGTCCAGGGCAAGGCGCCGTCGGCGCTGCGGGTGTTGCTGGATAACCGCACGCTGTTGTTATTCGCCGTGTGCTGCGGGCTTTTCCACCTGGCGAATGCCGCGATGCTACCGCTGGTCAGCCAGAAGCTCGCCCAAGCCAATACGCACCTGGCCACGCCGCTGACGTCGGCCTGCATCGTTGCGGCGCAACTGGTCATGGTGCCCATGGCGTGGCTGGTTGGCGTCAAGGCCGATGCCTGGGGACGCAAGCCGCTGTTGCTGGCCGGCTTCCTGATCCTGCCGATTCGAGGTGTGTTGTATGTGCTCTCCGATGATCTCTATTGGCTGGTGGCGGTGCAGTTGCTGGACGGTGTCGGTGCCGGTCTGTTCGGCGCGTTGTTCCCTTTGGTGGTCAAGGACCTGACCCAGGGCACCGGGCGTTTCAATGTCAGCCTCGGGGTGCTGTCGACAGTGTTCGGGTTAGGCGCCGCGTTGAGCAACGGCCTGGCCGGTTTCGTCGTGCAAGGGGCGGGCTACAATGCTGCGTTCCTGACGCTGGCGGCGATTGCAACGGCGGCCTTTGGCCTGTTGCTGGCGATGCCGGAGACTGTTACGCCACGCCGTGCTCCGCAGGTCGACGCGCTTGCTGTACCTGACGGCAGGGTCGCTTGAAGTCCATGTTGCTCGTCCTATCAAGTTCGATTCAGTGAAGTTCAAAATCCTCTTGTCTATCGAATACTTGATCCTGGTCAATGCAATTAAAAATAGTTGCCTCATAACCCGGATAAATGCAAAACAGTGCGCTATCAGGGGTGATGGCAATTTGCTGTTGCGTTAAAATCCATCCAGGTCAGCGTGTATAAGAGCACCCTTACAATAAGTTCACGCTTCACTCATCCGTATTTAACGAGGCTTGAACGCAAATGCTCAGGAATGCACCGCTGCGTCTGAAACTTTTATTGATTCTGCTTCTGCCCTTGTTGGGTTTTCTCACTTTGGCGGGGGTCTTTGTAACCGACAACTACAAGACACTGCAGGACATGGACGCTACGGTGACGGCCAGCGCCACGGCCCAGAAGTTGAGCCAGTTGATCACCGCCTTGCAACGCGAGCGTGGCACCAGTGGGGTGTTTCTGGGCAGTAGCGGCAAGTCCATGGGCGAGCGGATGTCCCAGGCGCGCAAGGATTCCAATGCTGCGATCGAGGTCGTGCGTGGGTTGCCCGCGTCGGGAAGCAGGCAATTGGAGACTGTCATCCGGGCACTGGACGAGTTACCGGCGATCCGTGGGCAAGTCGATAAGTTGGGTATCAGCAGCACCGAATCGGGTGTGCGTTATACCGACATCATTCAAACACTCATGGGCTATACGCATTCGCTGGAAGCGACGATCAACAATGCGAGCATTGTTCATGCGCTCGGTGCACTCAATCAGTTTATCGAGATGAAAGAGCGGGCCGGACGTGAACGGGTCGTGCTGGGCCTGGTGTTCAGCCAGGATCGTTTCGACGAGGCGTTGTTGTCACGTTTTAGCCGCAATCTTGGCGAGTTCTCTGCCTATGCCGACGGCTTCCGTCGCAAGGTACAGCCAGCATTGCTCCAACAGTTCGATGCACAAATGCTCAAGCCCGCCGCGGTCGACGTTGGCAAGTTGCAGCGCCTGGCATTCGAGGTGCCATTGGGGCAGGCGCTGGGCATCAAGCCAGAGGCCTGGTTTGAGATCTCCACCCAGCGCATCGACCTGATGGGCCAGGTGGAAGAAAGCCTGGGGCAGAGCGTCAGTCGCCTGGCGATGCACGAACGTGATAATGCAAGTCGTGCGCTGTGGCTGACCATCGGTGCCGTCGTCGTGGCGCTGCTGGCGGTGACGGTGCTGTCCTACCTGATCATCCGCATGATCGATCTGGCGGTACGCGACGTGAATCGGGTCCTGGATGACCTCGCGCAGCGTGACCTCACTGCCAGGGCCACCTACCAGAGTCGGGACGAGTTCGGCCAGATCTCGGGTAACCTCAACCGCATGGCGCAGGAGATCAGCGGGGTCGTGCAGGAGATCGGCAACGCCACGGCGCAAGTCGCCACCGCCGCGCAAGAGTCGTCCACGGTGACGGTCCAGACCAGCCAAAGCGTCGAGCAACAGCGCCAGGGCACCGAACTGGTGGCGACGGCGATCAATCAGATGAGCGCCACGGTGCGCGAGGTGGCCCAAAGCACCAATGACGCGGCGCACATGTCGCAACAGGTCAACATCAGCACCGCCCAGGGACGCGAGGAGATTGAAGGCACGATCGGGCTGATTCGCCAACTGTCCGGGCAGGCCGAGGAGACCGCGCAAATCATTGACGATCTCAAGCATGAAAGCGATGCCATTTCCTCGGTGCTCGACGTGATTCGCGGCATTGCCGAACAGACCAATCTGCTGGCCCTCAATGCGGCGATCGAAGCCGCGCGGGCCGGGGACCATGGTCGCGGTTTTGCGGTAGTCGCCTCCGAGGTGCGCACCCTGGCGCAGAAGACGCAGGAGTCCACCGGCAACATCCAGCAGATGATCAGCCACCTGCAGGCCGGCTCGGACCGCGCAGCCCTGTCCATGCAGCAGACCCTGGGCAAGGCGCAGGACGGCGCAAGCAAAGTCGAGCGGGCGGGCGCATTGTTGGTGGAGATCGCCGAAGGCGTGGCAACCATCAGCGACCGCAACATTCAAATCGCCTCCGCGGCAGAGGAACAGAGTGCGGTGTCCGAGGACATCAACCGGAACGTGAACGAGATCAACGACCTGGTGATCCAGGTCAGCGCCGGTGCCGAGCAGACCGCGATCACCAGCCAGGAGCTGGCGCGCCTGGCCGAGTATCAGCAACAGTTGGTCAATCGCTTCAAGGTGGCGTAGCGCGTCGCTCGTTGACGAGCACTGAATCCATGCAAGGTGGATTCAGTGCGAATGACGCGGCTCACCACTGCGGGCAATGACCCGCAGATGCAGCGTCGCAGGCTCCAGGCAGCCGCCCGTGGAGAGTTGCCCCACCAACTGCCGATACAGCGCCTGCCAAGGCGTTTGCGACGGCGGGATACTGGGCGTCCACTCGCGTCGGCGCCGGGCCATCTCGGCCTCGTCGATCAACAGGTTCACGGTGCGTGTGTTCAGGTCCACTTTCAGCCGGTCGTTGCTTTTCAGCAACGCCAGGCCGCCACCCACGGCGGCTTCAGGGGACATGTTGAGGATCGACGGGCTCGCCGAGGTGCCGCTCTGGCGACCGTCGCCGAGGCAGGGCAGGGAGTCGATGCCGCGCTTGATCAACGCGGCCGGTGGCGCCATGTTCACCACTTCGGCGCTGCCGGGGTAGCCCACCGTGCCGGCACCGCGAATCACCAGGATGCAGCGCTCGTCGATGTCCAGCGCCGGGTCGTCGATCCGCGCGTGGTAGTCCTCCGGCCCTTCGAACACGATGGCGCGGACTTCGAAACTGTTCTCGGCGCCGGGCTCGGACAGGTAGGTCTTGCGAAACGCCTCGCCGACCACCGACATCTTCATGATCGCGCTGTCGAAGAAGTTGCCGCTGAGCACGATGAAACCGGCGCGGTGCTTGAGCGGGGTTTCGAAGGGGTGGATCACGTCGGCGTCGCAAGTGCGGCTGCCGGCGACGATTTCGCCGATGGTCTTGCCGCTGACGGTGGCGCAGTTTTCATGCAGGCGCCCGGCCTTCTGCAATTCATGCATGACCGAGGGCACGCCGCCGGCCCGGTGGAAGCCTTCGCCCAGGTACTTGCCTGCCGGCATGCAGTTGACCAGCAGCGGCACGTCCTCGCCGATCCGCTGCCAGTCATCCAGGCTCAGTTCGACGCCCATGTGCCGGGCGATGGCGATCAGGTGCGGCGGGCAGTTGCTCGAAGCACCCAATGCCGACGCGACGGCGATGGCGTTCTCGAAGGCCTGGCGGGTCATGATTTGCGAGGGGCGTATGTCTTGCCGGACCAACTCGCAGATGCGCTTGCCGGTGGCGTATGCCATTTGTCCGCGCTCGCGATAGGGCGCCGGAATGCTCGCGCAGCCGGGCAGCGACATGCCCAGGGCTTCGGCCAGGGCGTTCATCGACAAGGCGGTGCCCATGGTGTTGCAGTGACCCACCGACGGCGATGCCGCCGTGGTCATTTCCATGAAGCCCTCGTAATCGATCTCTCCGGCGGCCATCAGGTTGCGCGCGTGCCAGAGCACGGTGCCCGAGCCGATCAATTCACCCTTGTGGTGACCATCGAGCATCGGGCCGCCGGACAGGACGATGGCGGGCAGGTCGGTGGTCGCTGCGGCCATCAGGCAGGCGGGTGTGGTTTTATCGCAACCGGTGGTGAGCACCACGCCGTCCAATGGATAGCCGTGGAGGATCTCCACCAACCCCAGGTAGGCCAGGTTGCGGTCCAGCGCGGCGGTGGGCCGGCGTGACTGCTCGGCGATCGGGTGCACCGGGAACTCCATGGGAATGCCGCCTGCATCGCGAATGCCCGCCTTGACCCGTTGCGCCAGCTCCAGGTGATGACGGTTGCAGGGCGTCAGGTCGCTGCCGGTCTGGGCGATGCCAATGATCGGGCGTCCCGATTGCAACTCTTCGCGGGTCATTCCGTAGTTCATGTAGCGTTCGACGTACAGGGCCGTCATGTCCGCGTGGGCAGGGTCGTTGAACCATTGCTCGCTGCGCAGTCGGTGTTTGGGCGTGTCACTCATGATTCATGTGCTCTCTTGTCATTGGAATGAATCGGTCACGGTCGTGGTGTCAGCGGTCGAGCAGTCTCCGGGCGGCGAGATTGCGCATCAAGGCGCTGATGCCGTAATCCCAGGGGGCGGCATCGGCGCTGTAGGTCACCCGGTTGTGCAGGGCACCCAGCAACGGACTGCTGATGCTGACCCGGTCGCCCCGTTTGTGGGTGAACCCGCTGCCGGCATGATCGCGGTCTTGCGTGGGCGCAAACAGCGTGCCGAGAAACAGCACGAAACCATCCGGGTACTGGTGATTGGTGTTGAGGGTCTGGCCCGCCAGGTCCTGCGGGTCGCGGCTGATCTGGCTCATGGAGCTCGAACCGTACAGTCGGTAGCCATCCTCACCTTCAACCTGAAGATCCACCACGCAGGCACGCACATCATCCAGGCTGAAGCGCTCGTCGAACAGGCGAATGAACGGCCCGATGGCGCAGGATGCGTTGTTGTCCTTGGCTTTGCTCAGCAACAGCGCGCTACGGCCCTCGAAGTCCCGCAGGTTGACGTCGTTGCCCAAGGTGGCGCCCTGGATCTGGCCGCGGCTGTTCACCGCGAGCACCACTTCGGGTTCCGGGTTGTTCCATTGCGAGCCCGGATGAATACCGATCGGGCTGCCGCTGCCCACCGCCGCCAGCACCGGCGCCTTGGTGAAGATTTCCGCGTCCGGGCCGATGCCGACCTCCAGGTACTGCGACCACAGGCCCTGTTCGATGAGCCAGGTTTTCAGGCGCATGGCTTGTTCGGAACCCGGGACGATCGAACGCAGGTTGTTGCCGATCACACTGTGCACGGTGGCGCGCACTGCCTCGGCCTTGGTCGCGTCGCCGCCGGCCTGCTCCTCGATCACCCGTTCGATCATGCTGGCGGCGAAGGTCACGCCGGCGGCCTTGATCACCTGCAGATCCACGGGTGGCAACAGCACAGGCTTGGACGGATCGGCATCCGGGCCGGTATTGGCGAGGAGGGCTTCGACACTGGCGATGAAGGTACCGGGTGTCTGCCGCACGGCGGACAGCGGCGAGGCGGTTTCCAGCAGCTCGCTCACGGTCGCGAAACGCTCCGAGAGATCAAACACGCCGTCGCTGCGCAGCACGATCGGCGAAGGCCCGGCGAGGCGACCGGGCACCCAGGCGCGGCCAATCAGCGTCCCGGCCACGCCATCGACCGGCAGGGTGTTTTCTGGGGTAAGCAGTAGCGACATGGAGGCTCTTTCCTGGATGAGTGAGGCCTTCACGCTAGGTGGGCGGATCGATAAACTCCAATGAGATATATTCAGCATTTGATAACGCTTGGTTATTGGAGAACCGGGGAGCCCACCATGTCCGATCTGTCTTTTTCCAATTTTTGCGGTTGGCTCAAGTTTCGCCACCTGCTCCTGATCGACACCTTGGGCCGCACGCGCAACATGCACCTGGCCGCGCAGCAGATGAATCTCAGCCAGCCGGCCATCAGCAAGATGCTCAAGGAAATCGAGAGCCTGCTCGGCTTCGCCTTGTTCGAACGGCTACCGCGCAGCATGCCCCCCACGGCGTTGGGCGAGCCGGTGTTGCGCTATGCCCAGATCGCCTTGAACGATGCCCGTTCGTTTGTCGAGCAAATCAACAGCTTGCGCGAGGGCGGCCACGGTTATCTCAAGGTCGGCGGGATCTTTGCCGCCACGGCAGTGGCGTTGCCCGAGGCGATCCTGCAGATCAAGCAACGCTGGCCATTGCTGTCCATCGAAGTCGTGGAGCAGACCAGTAACCACCTGATGGAAATGCTTGAAGAAAAGACCCTCGATCTGGCAGTGGCGCGTTTTACCGATCAAGGCCAGCAGCAGCGCTATGACTTCCAGCCGCTGGCCCCGGAACCGTTCTGCATCGTGGTCAACGACCGGCACCCGTTGGCGGAGGCAGGGCCGGTCTCGTTGCAGCAACTGGTGGACCTACCGTGGATTCTCTATCCGGTCGGTACGCCGATTCGCGCTCGCATGGAGCAGGCCTTTGCCGAAGCCGGGGTGAGGATGCCGCGCAACACCATCGACACCATCTCCATGCAGACGTTTCTCCAGGTCCTGCAACGCGGACCGATGATCGGCATGCTGCCCAATGCGATGGTCAATCCGCTGCTTGAAAACGGCCAGTTGAAAACCCTCGAGACCCCCTTGCACCTGGTGCCGCAGGACTACGGCATCCTCACGCGCAAGGGCGAGCAACTGACCGGTGCGGCGTTGGAGTTCGCGCAGATTCTCAAGGACAACGCGCGCCGGATGACTTGATGAAGCCACCGTACCTGTGGCGAGGGGAAAAACTCCCTCGCCACAATGACTCCCCCAAACCTTCAATACTTTGATAACGAGCCGTTATCGACTAATCCAAAAATGCCATTGGGAAGAATCGATTCCCGACAGTAGAGTCCCCTTTCAATCGCCGGATGACTCGCTCATTCGACGTGACCCAATAAAAACAATCAGGGGTTACCTCATGCAAACCATATCCGAGCCGATGCCAGCGCGGGCGCAAGCCGGTGAGCTGGACTTTGAAGACCGCACCTACCGCAAAGTCATCTGGCGCATTCTTCCGGTGCTGCTCTTGTGTTACATGGCGGCGTACCTCGACCGCGTGAACATCGGTTTCGCCAAGCTCGACATGCTCAACGAGCTGCAATTCAGCAACACCGTGTACGCCTTGGGCGCCAGCATGTTTTTCTGGGGCTATTTCCTGTTTGAAGTCCCCAGCAACCTGTTGCTGCATCGCTTCGGCGCACGGTTCTGGATTGCCCGGATCATGTTGACCTGGGCAGTGGTGTCCATGGCCGTGGCCTATACCGTGCCGCTGGCCGCCTTCTTCCATGTCGAATCGAGCACCATGTTCTACGTGCTGCGCTTCCTGTTGGGCGTCTGCGAAGCCGGCTTCTTTCCCGGAGTGATCCTCTACCTCAACTACTGGTTCCCGACCCATCGGCAAAGCCGCGTAATGTCCGGGTTCCTGCTGGCGTTACCGGTCAGCCTGACCCTGGGGGGCATGCTCTCCGGGTGGCTGATGAACAGCATGCAAGGGGTGCAGGGCCTGTCCGGCTGGCAATGGATGCTGATCATTGAAGGCATCCCTTCGATCATCATGGCCGTCGTGGTGATCGCCTGCCTGGCGGACAATATCGACAAGGCCAAGTGGCTCAACAGCGCCGAAAAGACCTTGCTCAAGGCCAATCTGCACAGCGACAGCCACGGCAAGGCCACGCGCTTGGGCGAGGTGTTCTTCAACCCTCGGGTGTGGCTGTTGGTGTTGATCCTGCTGACCTTCAATACCGGTTTCTACGGACTGGCCTTCTGGATGCCCTCGATCATCAAGAGCACGGGCATCACCAACAGTTTGCACATCGGTTTCCTGACGGCCATTCCCTACGCGGTGGCCGTCGTGGCGATGCTGCTCAATGCCCGGCATTCCAACCGCAGCGGTGAGCGACGCCTGCACGCGGCGATACCGGCCTTCATCGGTGGCGTCGGCCTGATCCTCAGTGCGTTTTTCGCCGACAACCTGGTGTTGTCCGTGCTCTTTCTCAGCGTCGCCGCCTCGGGGATCCTCAGCCTGATGCCGATTTTCTGGACCCTGCCAGGGACCGTGCTGTCGGGCGTGGCCGCCGCAGCCGGCATCGGCATGATCAACGCCATTGGCAACTTGTCCGGCTTCACCGGTTCGATGATCACGGCGGTCGCGGAAAACCTCACCGGCAATATCAACAACGGCACGTATGTGCTGGCCTTGTGTCTGCTGGTCAGCGGCGGCCTGATCCTGTCCATTCCCGCCTCGATGCTCGGCAAGACACCGAGGAACGCAATCACTCCAACCGAACCGGGGCGCCCATGAACTTGCAGAACAAACGGGTACTGGTCACCGCAGCGGGGCAGGGCATCGGCCTGGCCAGTGCCATCGCCTTTGCGCGGGCCGGTGCCGAGGTGTTTGCTAGCGACATCGATATCCACGCGCTGGCGGGCCTCGAAGGGATCACCGCGCTGACCCTGGACGTCACGTCGCCCCAAGACGTCAGCGCGGCCAGCGAACGGATTGGCGGCCTGGACGTGCTGTTCAACTGCGCCGGCTACGTGCACAGCGGCACGATCCTGGAATGCGACGAAGCGGCCTGGGCGCGGTCGATGGACCTCAATGTCGCGGCCATGTACCGCATGATCCGCGCGTTCCTGCCGGGCATGCTGGTCCGTGGCGGCGGTTCGATCATCAACATGGCGTCGGTGGCCTCGAGCATCAAGGGCGTGCCGAACCGTTTCGCCTACGCGACCAGCAAGGCTGCGGTGATCGGCCTGACCAAGGCCGTGGCCATCGACTTCGTAGGCCAGGGCATCCGCTGCAATGCCATCTGTCCCGGGACTGTGGATTCGCCGTCGCTGCGCCAGCGCATCGCCGACCAGGCGGCGCAACAGGGTGTCGATCAAGCGCAGGTCTATCGGCAATTCCTCGAGCGCCAGCCCATGGGCCGTATTGGCTGCACCGAAGAGATCGCCCGGTTGGCCGTGTACCTGGGCAGCGATGCGTCGAGCTACACCACCGGTGGCGTGCATGTCATCGATGGCGGGATGAGTCTCTGACCGTGTTTTTATTCTGAATTCTTTGCAGGAGAACTCCATGAAACTGTTGCGTTATGGCGAGAAAGGCGCGGAGAAACCGGGCCTGTTGGACGCCGATCAGCGGATCCGCGACCTGTCGGGGCATGTACCGGACATCGCCGGACAGGCCCTGGCTCCGGATAGCCTGGCAGCACTCGCCGCCCTCGACCCGCGCAGCCTGCCGCTGGTTGCCGGCCAGCCGCGAATCGGTGCCTGTGTCGGCCAGGTCGGCAAATTCATCTGCATCGGCCTGAACTACGCCGACCATGCGGCCGAGTCGAATATGCCGGTGCCCACGGAGCCGATCATCTTCAACAAATGGACCAGCGCGATCTGTGGGCCGAACGATGACATCCAGATCCCCCGTGGCTCGCTCAAGACCGACTGGGAAGTCGAACTGGGCGTGATCATCGGCAAGGGCGGGCGCTACATCGATGAAGCGAACGCCATGGAGCACGTTGCCGGCTACTGCGTGATCAACGATGTGTCCGAGCGCGAGTGGCAACTGGAGCGTGGCGGCAGTTGGGACAAGGGCAAAGGTTTCGACACCTTCGGCCCGCTCGGCCCCTGGCTGGTGACCCGGGACGAAATTGCCGACCCCCATGCGCTGGACTTGTGGCTGGAAGTCGACGGGCACCGTTACCAGAACGGCAACACCCGGACGCTGATCTTCAGCGTACCGCAACTGATCGCCTACCTGAGCCGCTGCATGAGCCTGCAACCGGGGGACGTGATTTCCACCGGCACGCCACCTGGGGTTGGCTTGGGCATCAAGCCCAACCCGGTGTTCCTGCGTCCGGGCCAGACCCTGCGCCTGGGGATCGCGGGGCTGGGCGAGCAGCGTCAGGTGACGGTGCAGGCGGACTGACGTTCCCTCTGCTGTTCTCACCGCTGCGCGGGCAGCGGTGTTACCCAATCACCAGTCTTGCACCTTTACGCAACGGCCTTGAGCCATTTGGTAGCACATCGGTGCGGTCAGATTCCCGGTTTTTGCAGGTTCTCACCAACGTCGTGACGCACCCTCCGTTTGCAGATCAACCACTTGCACGTCCCTATGGGGTATTGGCACGCATTCTGCTTTTTTGAATACATGGATAATTGGATACAAAAATTCAAAAGGTGCGACCATGCAATTCGTCCCGACTTTCGCTGAACGTCCACCAATGACGGCCGAGGAGGAGGCCTACAGCTATTTGCTCGATGCCATCTGTGGTGGTCGGTTGCGCAAGGGTGACCGGCTGATCGCCGAGGACATCGCCAGCGAGATCGGCATGAGTCGGATGCCGGTGCGCGAGGCTTTTCGCCGCTTGGACGCGCAGGGCCTGGTGACCCTGCGGCCCAATCGCGGTGCCGTTGTCAGTGGCCTGGATGTCGAGGAGCTGCAGGAAGTCTTCGAAATGCGCAGTGCCCTCGAAGGCCTGGCGATCCGGATTGCGGTGGGGCGCATCAGCGAGCGCCAGTTGGCCGCCCTGGAGCGTCTGCTCGACGAGATGGACGACTACCGCGAGGAAAGCGCCGAGTGGGTCAGCCGCCATCGTGCCTTTCATGAATACCTGTGCAGCTTGAGCGGGCGTCCCCGGCTGCTGAAGCAGATCAGCGCCCTCTATTCGCTGGTGGAGGCCCCCATGCGCTTGTGGCTACAGCACGTGGAAAAGCCTTTGAGCGCGCGCCAGGAACACGAGGTGATCCTCAAGGCGATTCGTGCCGGCGATGCCGATAAGGCCGAGGCTGTGCTGCGCGCTCACATCGAAGGGACGATCCCTGAGTTGATCCATTTCCTGCAATCGAAAAAATAACCAGAGCGGGCCAGGAGCCCGCCGGTGTTTTGACTTTGAGTACTGCCCGTCATCTACTGAACTGGAGTGTCTGGTCATGCATAAGCCTCGCCTGTTGATTGCCGCCATATCCCTGGGTTTCTGCGCACAGTGGGCGTTCGCTGCGCCCGCTGTCCCGGAGCGCCTGCTCAAGGTCGATAAACTGGTCTACTGCTCGGGCATGGACTCACCGCCCCTGGTGTCCTTCGATGACGCGCAGAAGCCCAAGGGCCTGACCATTGACCTGGGCCTGGAAATCGCCAAGCGCCTGGGGGACAAAAAAGTCGAGTGGCGGGTCGTTCCGTTTTCCGGATTGCTCCCGGCGTTGCTGGCCAAGCAATGCGACATGATCGTCGACCAGTTGTTTGACAAACCCGAGCGCCGCGAGGTGATCGATATCGTCAATTACATGTATTCCAGCCAGGCGGTGGTGGTGCCCAAGGGCAATCCCAAGGCCATCAAGACGCTCGCGGACCTCTCGGCGAACAAGGTCGCGGTGCTCAACGGCTCCACCATCAAGACCCTGCTCGATACCGAGAATGAACGTCTGGCCAAGTCCGGCAAGCCGGCGATGAAACTGGTGGTGTACAACACCGACACCGATGCCTTCCAGGCCCTGCGCATCAAACAGGTCGACGCCTACGGCACCACCGTGGAAACCGCCGGGTATTACGCCGCCATGGCCCCCGACTTGTTCGAGGAAGGTGTCCCGGCTTTCAGTCGGATCCTCACCGGCCTGGGCATCCGCAAGGACGATCCGCAACTGAGCGCTGCGGTGCAGCAGATCGTCAACGACATGCGCAGCGACGGCAGCTACGGCCAGTTGCTCGACAAATGGCATGTCGCCAGCGACACCCTGGATTGAGGTGAGCCGCTGATGAATTTCAATTGGGATGTGTTCTGGCAGTACCTGTTGCAGCCCAGTGGGGTCTACCTCACCGGGCTCTGGTTGACGTGCCTGATCAGCGTGCTGGCGATGCTGCTGGGTTGTGCACTGGGGCTGGCCGCCGCACTGTTGCGGCTGTCGAACAACCCGTTGTTGCAATGGCCGGTGCGGTTCTATGTGTGGCTGATGCGTGGCACGCCGTTGCTGGTGCAGATCGTCTTTCTCTACACCGCGCTGGCGGCGGGCGGGATTTTCCGCTTTGAGGACGTCGAGCTGTTCGGCCTGGTGATCCCCGGCAATATCCAGGCGGCGATCATCGCCCTGGGCCTCAACGAGGGCGCCTACATGGCCGAGATCATCCGCGCCGGCATCGGCGCGGTGGACAAGGGCCAGTATGAGGCCGGGCGCTCCCTGGGCATGACCTTCGGCCGGCTGATGCGCCGTATCGTCTTGCCCCAGGCGTTCCGGGTGATCGTTCCGCCGCTGGGCAACGAGTTCAACGTGATGCTCAAGAACACCACGCTGGTCAGTGTGATCGGCGTGCAGGAGCTGTTGCTCAGCACCCAGATGGTCACGTCGGCGACCTTCCGGGTATTCGAGCTGTACCTGGTGGTCGCGATCTATTTCTTGTTGCTGACCACTTTGTGGGGCTTCTTCCAGCGTTGGTTGGAGGCTCGTTTCGGCCAGTCGGACCGGCCATCTTCGCCGCCGCCGGCGGCCACCCGCATGTTCGGTCGCAGCACCCTGAAATTGCTGAGGGAACGTTAACCATGGCGCACAAGAGCGAAGAGCTGATCATCGAAGCGCTGGATGTGCACAAGTCCTATGGCGACCTGCACATCCTCAAGGGCATTTCCCTGCAAGTACGTCGTGGCGAAGTGGTGGTGCTGATCGGCGCCTCCGGTTCCGGCAAGACCACGTTCATCCGTTGCATCAACCTGCTGGAAGACATCCAGGGCGGGCGTATCCGTGTCAACGGCCGGGCCATGGGTTACCGCGAGCGGGCCGATGGCAGCCTGGTGCGTGACTCGGAGCGCAACATCGCCCGCCAGCGTCGGGACATCGGCATGGTGTTCCAACGCTTCAACCTGTTCCCCCACATGACGGCCCTGGAGAACATCATCGAGGCGCCTATCCAGGTGCTCGGCATGCCGCGTGCCGCCGCCCTGGACCAGGCTCGCAGCCTGCTGGAGCGGGTTGGCCTGGCAGACAAGGCCAACCACTACCCGTCGATGCTCTCCGGTGGGCAACAGCAGCGGGTCGCGATTGCCCGTGCGCTGGCGATGAAACCCCAGGCCATGCTGTTCGACGAGCCCACCAGTGCCCTCGACCCGGAAACCGTCGGCGAGGTGTTGCAGGTCATGAAGGAGTTGGCCGAGGAGGGGATGACCATGGTCGTGGTGACCCATGAGATGGGCTTTGCCCGCGAAGTGGCGGACCGCGTGGTGGTCCTGGATCAGGGCGAACTCATCGAGCAAGGGCCGCCGGAGCAGATTTTCTGTCACCCCACTCATCCGCGCACCCGGGCTTTTCTCAGTCGGGTGTTGTGAGCGCCAAGGCCGCACATCCTGCGTCCGGTCAATCCATTCCTGTCTTGAAGAGCTTTTTGCCATGCTGAAGTTTTCTGCTCACGAGTACCCTTACCCGTCGCGACGCCAGAGCGTTTTCGCCCGTCGCGGCATGGTGGCCGCGTCCCAGCCCTTGGCGGCCCAGGCGAGCATCGAGATCCTGCAAAAGGGCGGCAACGCCATCGATGCCGCCATCGCCACGGCGGCGGCATTGACGGTGGTGGAGCCCACCGGTTGTGGCATTGGCGGTGATGCTTTCGCCTTGGTCTGGTGCCAGGGGCAGTTGCATGGCCTCAACGGCAATGGCCACGCGCCGGCGGCGTTGAATATCGAGGCAGTCAAGGCTGCTGGCCATGAGCAGATGCCGCTCTATGGCTGGACGCCGGTGACGGTCCCGGGATGTCCGTCGGCATGGGCCGAATTGTCGCAACGCTTTGGCAAGCTGCCCTTTGCCCAGTTGCTGCAACCGGCGATCAGCCTGGCGCGGGACGGTTTTGCACTGTCGCCGGTGGTTGCCCATCAATGGCAAACCGCCCTGAACGAGTTCACGCCCCATCGCGACCCGGTCCTGGAAGCCTGGTTCGAAACCTTCCTCATCGAGGGGCGCGCGCCACGGGCCGGAGAGATTTTCTGCAACCCGGCCCAGGCCCGCACCCTCGAAGAACTGGCCGCCACCCGATGCGAGAGCCTGTATCGCGGCGCCCTGGCCGAGCGCCTGGAGGCCCATTCCCGGGCCAGCGGCGGTTACCTGCGGGCCTCCGACCTCAAGGATTATCGTGCCCAATGGGTGGCGCCGATCCACATCAATTACCGGGGCATCGACGTCTGGGAAATCCCGCCGAGCGGGCAGGGCCTGGTGGCCTTGATGGCCCTGAAGATCCTGGAGGGTTTCGAATTCGATCACCGCGACAGCCAGCAGACCTGGCATCGTCAACTGGAGGCTATGAAACTGGCGTACAGCGATGGCCTGCACTACATCACCGATCCGCGGCACATGCGCGTGGCGGTGGCCGACCTGCTGAGCGACGCCTACAGCGCCCGTCGTCGCGCCGAGATCGGTGAACAGGCCCGGCCGCCCGCGCCAGGCGACCCCCATGCCAGCGGCACGGTGTACCTGGCGACCGCCGACGGCGAGGGCAACATGGTCTCGTTCATCCAGAGCAATTACCACGGGTTCGGCTCCGGCGTGGTGCTGCCCGACAGTGGGATCGCCCTGCAGAATCGGGGGCAGGAATTCAGCCTTGATCCGCGCCACGCCAATTGCCTGGTCCCGGGCAAGAAAACCTTCCATACCATCATTCCGGGCTTCCTCACCCGCAACGGCGAGGCCCTCGGACCGTTCGGCGTGATGGGCGGCTACATGCAGCCCCAGGGTCATGTGCAGATGGTGATGAACCTGGTGGACTTCGGCCTGAACCCGCAATCAGCCCTGGATGCTCCACGCTGGCAATGGCTGGGCGACATGAAGGTCGGCATCGAGCACGGGGCTTCAGCCGATTTGGCCAACGCCTTGGCGCGGCGCGGTCACCGGGTGCGGATAGCCAGCGACCTGACCGATTACGGGCGCGGCCAGATCATCCTGCGCGATCCACTCAGCGGGGTGCTGTGTGGCGGTACCGAACCCAGGGCGGACTCCCATATCGCGGTGTGGTAGGCGCGTTCGGGCAGGCATCTGCTGGGGCCTGCCCGAGCGACCCGGGAATTTAATGAACCCGGTCCATCTCCTCATGTCACTCGTTTGTCAGGAACGACAACATGATGGAGCTGCATTATGCGACCGATGGATCTCACCTGCCTGTCCTTCGCCGCGCTGCTGTGCGTGGCTTGCTCGAGCCAACCGACCGCGACCTGGAGTTACCAGGATGCCCAAGGTCGCGCCAACCCGGCCCCCGACCAGGTTTACCCGGAGCTGTTTGAAGCGGTGCAGCGAGGCCAGCTGTTCACCGACCAGAAGCACTTCGTGGATGCGCTGCCCAAGGGTGACCCGGCGAAAATCAACGCCGATTACCTGGCCCGTCGCGACAGCGCGGGCTTCGATCTCAAGAAATTCGTGAACGACAATTTCATCAAGTCCGGGCAAGCACAAAGCCCGGCCCCGAAACCCGGCGCCCCGATCCGCGAGCACATCGACAATCTCTGGCCGGTGCTGAGCCGAACCAACAGTGAGGTGCCGGCCCACAGCAGCCTGTTGCCCTTGCCGCAACCCTATGTCGTTCCTGGCGGACGCTTTCGCGAGATGTACTACTGGGACTCCTACTTCACCTTGCTTGGCCTTGAACAAAGCGGTGAAACTGCACGGGTTCGCCAGATGACCGACAATTTCGCCTACATGATCGACACCTACGGTCACATCCCCAACGGTAATCGCAACTACTACCTGAGCCGGTCGCAGCCACCGTTCTTTGCCCACATGGTGGCGTTGCAGGCGCACATCGAAGGCGTACAGGCCTACGGGCGATACCTGCCGCAAATGCAGAAGGAGTACGCCTATTGGATGGTTGGAGAGCAGGCACTCAAGGCCGGATCGGCTGCCCGGCATGTCGTCAAGTTGGCCGACGGCAGTGTGCTCAATCGCTATTGGGATGCCAGCGCGTCGCCTCGCCAGGAGTCCTGGTTGCAGGACGTCAAGACTGCCGAGCAGGCCGTCGACCGGCCTCGGGAAGAGGTTTGGCGAGACCTGCGCGCCGGCGCGGAGAGCGGCTGGGACTTCAGCTCGCGTTGGTTGGGCGACGGGAAAAACCTGGCGACCATCCGCACCACCGCCATCGTCCCCGTGGACCTCAACAGCTTGATGTATCACCTGGAGCGCACCATTGCCAAAGCCTGTGAAACCGTCCAGAACAACGCCTGTACCCAAGCCTACGACCAGCGCGCCGATCGCCGCCGACAGACCATCGAGAAATACCTGTGGGACGACGAGGGCGGTTACTACGTGGATTACGACTGGCAGTTGAACCGCCAGCGCCCGGAACTCACTGCCGCGACGTTGTTCCCGCTCTACACCGGCCTGGCTCCCGCCGAGCATGCCCGCCGCACGGCCGATGCGGTGCGCGAAGGCCTGTTGCGTCCAGGCGGTATCGCCACCACCCAGGTGAGCAGCGGCCAGCAGTGGGACGAGCCCAACGGGTGGGCTCCGCTGCAATGGGTGGCGGTGGAGGGTCTGGACCGCTACCAGCAAACGGCCCTGGCGCAACAGATTGGCAGCCGTTTCCTGCAACAGGTGCAAAACCTCTACTGCAAGGAAGACAAACTGGTAGAGAAATATGACTTGTCCGGCCAGGGGAACGGCGGCGGCGGTGGTGAATATGAATTGCAGGACGGCTTCGGCTGGACCAACGGGGTAACGCTCAGGCTGATGAAACGCTTGGGCACCCTTGCTCCGAAGGCTTGTGCAGAGGGGACGGAATAAAGCGCTTGCCGGGTCACGTGGCGCCTGCCTGATGGGGGGGAAGAGGGCAGGTGCCGACGGCATCTCGGTATTTCATGACCAGTTGACGATTTAGTCACAAGTTGTCAAGCGCCTTGGGGATGCGTAAGCTGCTGGCATGAATCAGCCATCCATCTCTTCCCCCAGCGCTCGTGGCCCAGCCGATCACGACATCCGAACCCAGATCGTCGCGGCGGCCAACGAACATTTCAGCCAGTACGGTTACGCTAAAACCACCGTTTCCGACCTGGCCAAGGCGATTGGTTTCTCCAAGGCCTACATCTACAAGTTCTTCGATTCCAAGCAGGCCATCGGTGAGGCCATCTGCACCAATTGCCTGGGCGAAATGATCGCGGCCGTTGAACAGGCCATCAATGAAGACGGCCTCTCGCCGACAGAACGCCTGCGACGCTTGATCAGGACGCTTACCACCACAGGCGCGGACCTGTTCTTCAACGAGCGCAAACTCTACGACATCGCCGCGTTTTCCGCTTCGGAGCGCTGGCCCAGTTCGCAGGGATATGACGCGCGGATCAAAGGCTTCATCGTGCAGATCATCCGGGAAGGGCGCGAACTCGGAGAGTTCGAACGCAAGACGCCGCTGGATGAAACCGTAGACGCGATCCATTTTGCCCTGCGGCCTTTCGTCAACCCATTGCTGCTGCAATACAATCTCGACTACGTCGAAGAAGCACCGACCCTCACGGCCAACCTCATCTTGCGAAGCCTCATGCCATAAGCCTGGCTTGAGGTATTCCATGCATCCGTAGATCAAAGCTGCACGTTCCGGCCGGGTACATTCCCGGTCTTTGCGTTGCCTCGTGGTATTACGGGTTGTGACTGTTGACTAATATGGTCACTTGAATAAACATGGCGCATCTGTCCTCTGGGAGGATCGCCATGATCCAGTGCCGCTATTGCCCTTTGATCCTGTTGCGTGGTGTGTTCCCTCAGTCGGAACCGGGAGCCTCGCGATGAGGAGCTTTGCCCAGGTGCTGGCGCAATTTGATCCAGACGTGCCGTTCGTTTCTCCTCCCAATTGGCAGCAGGGCCGCACGATTTTTGGCGGTCTGTCCGCGGCATTGTCGTTGCAGGCAGTCTTGTGCCGGCAACCGGTGGGGTTTCCTCCGTTCAAGTCCGCGCAAGTGTCATTCATAGGTCCGGTCAACCAGGACCAGACTTTCGATGTCAGCGTGTTGCGCCAGGGACGATCGGTCACCTCGGTCTCTGTGGACTGTCTCTCAGGCAATGACCTTGCGTTGCGCACGACCCTGCTGTTCGCCAAGCCACGGGCAAGCAAGATCACCCACGACGCCTGGGGGCGTCCGCTGGTCGATGGGCCATCGCGGTACGCAACGCTGCAGTTGGACAGTCGTGTCGCACCGGCCTGCGCCTATAACTTCGAAATGCGCCCGGCGGGTGGTTCGCTGCCGGTGTCCGGCGCTGACAATCCCGAATTATTGATGTGGGTTCGCCATTTGGATGCCCAGGGCGTAGACCCGGCGGTCGCGCTGATTGCGCTGGCTGACAGTCTGCCACCCGCCGCCATGACTTGCTTCACTGAGCCCGCAGCCCTCAGTTCCGCCTCCTGGACGATTGACCTGCCGCAGCCGGCCGTCAGCGGGGAGTGGTTCCTGATCAGCTCTTTCAGTCAGCAGGCGCAGGAAGGCTACTCGCTCCAGGACATGGAAATCTGGGACGAAGACGGTCGGCGTGTGCTGTGGGGCCGTCAGACCGTGGCGATTTTTACGTAACACAACTCAACCGTTCTACTACCCCTTGCTACAGGCCCAAGAGTTCCAATAATGAAAAAAACCATGCTCAGGACCCCGCTGGGTCTCGCTGTTGCGCTCGCCACTTCTCATGTGATGGCGAGCGGTTTCGCGTTGAACGAACAAAGCATCAGTGGGATGGGGTCGGGATTTGCCGGTCGCTCTTCCGCCGCAGAAGACGCCAGCACCGTCTTCGGCAATCCGGCGGGCATGTCCCGATTGAAACAAGAACAGGTCAGCGTGGGGGTTGCGGCGTTGTTCGCGAAGTCTGACATCAGCCAGACCCGCAGCACCTTCGGCGGGCAGGAGGACGGAGACATGGTGCCCACGACCACAGTACCCATGGGGTACTACGTCAAGCCCATCGATGAGCATTGGGCGTTCGGCATCGGGTTCTACGTGCCGTTCGGGTTGAGAACCGACTATGGCAGTGGTTTCGCCGGACGCTACTACGCCAACAAGAGCGAGGTCACGACACTCACGTTCCAGCCCACCATCAGCTATGCCTTCAACGACAGGGTTTCCATCGGGTTCGGTCCGACCATCAACCGCATCAGCGGCGAGCTGTCCGGGATGGTGCTCAATCCTCTGAGCCCTGGTCGTAATGACGGAAAACTCAAAAGCAACGGTGACGACACAGCCCTGGGTTTCAACGCCGGTATCCTGGTGCAGGCTACCGATCGAACCCGCCTGGGCATGACCTACCATTCCAAGGTCAGCTATGAATTGGATGCCAAGAGCAAGGTGACTGATGGCATCTTTGGTGTGTTGGGCGTCAGCGGTCGCAGCTATGACGCTTCGCTGGAGGTGGATACCCCGGAGTCCGTGGATTTCTCGGTGACCCATCAATTGAATAACGACTGGACCTTGTACCTGGGGAGTACCTGGACACGTTGGAGTCGCTTCAAGGAGTTGACCATTGAAAACAGCGGATTGCCGCCGATACTGGCCGGCCAGTTGGGCACTGTTTCCGAAGAACAGAACTGGCACGACACGTGGGCTCATGCAATCGGCACGGCTTATCGGCTCAATGACCAATGGGTGCTTCGCACCGGTTTTTCGGTCGATCAGTCACCGGCCAACAATACCAACCGCGGACCACGGATCCCGACGGGCGATCGCAAGGTGATCAGCTTCGGTGCGGGCTGGACGCCAGTGAACGATGTGACGATCGACGTCGCCTATTCCTATCTGTGGGAGGAGAGCGTTCGTATCAACGAGGTCTCCGCGACCCGGGGCGCCTACAGTGCCAAATACAAAAACAGCGCAAGCGGTCTGGGGGCGTCTGTCAGTTATCGCTTTTGATTGACCGCTGTTTTCGCTGACAAAAGGCCGGGAGGGCATGTTGCCCCTCCCGGCCTTTTGATTCTCACCCGGCATGACTCCTCGGAAATATCCCGGCGCCGCCTCAGACGCCCATGACGCGGGTCATGAGCGCCTGATGAAAGCGTCGTGGCGTGGCCCAGGTCAAGACGGTGATGGCCTTGTTGCCAAAGCCCGGCACGACGCTCATGCGACCGGCTTGCAGCGCACGGATGCCGGCACTGACGACCGGTTGAGGCGGCATCATTACCTTTTGCAAGATCGGCGTGAGTTTCTGCCTGGCGCTTTCGGCGAACCCGGTGTCGGACATGCCCGGGCAAAGGGCCGTGACCACGACACCGTCGCGCTTGAGTTCGCGATGGAGCGCATCGGAGAAACGCAACACATAGGCCTTCGCCGCCGAGTAAACGGCGAAGTGCTTGACGCCCTGAAAGGACAGCAGGCTGGCGACCATCAGGATCTGTCCGCGTTTGCGGGTGCGCATGTCGGCCGCGAAGAGGTGGGTCATGGCGGTCAGGCTGGCGATGTCCAGGTCGATCATGGCCAGGGATTCATCCAGGGGCTGGTCCAGGAAAGGCCCCTGCAAACCATGGCCGGCATTGTTGATGAGCACATCGATCACGATATTGCGCTCGCTGAGTCGCTGGTGCAGTTGGACGACCGCCGCGATCGAGGACAGGTCCACCTGCTCGACGATCACCGTCACGCCGAAGCGTTCACGCAATTCCCGTGACAGGGCTTCGAGCCGATCCAGCCGGCGTGCCACCAGGACCAGTGATTTGCCCTGGGCGGCGTATTGTCGCGCGAATTCCTCGCCGAAGCCGCTCGATGCGCCGGTGATGAGCACCCAGGCATTTTCATTAGATTTCATGTCGCTGTTCTCTGATTGTCGGGCTGAAAGAAGAGGGCGGTGCGTCGGAAAAGCGCGGCATCGGGTCAAGTCATCGCGTGGCCAACGGTTGGGTCTCAAGCGGTTGCCAGCCACCGCCAAGCGCCTTGAATGCCGCGACCGCCGCCCGGGCCGATTCCGTTTGCGCCTGTGCCCGCGCGTCGGCCACTTGCAGCACCGTCTCGTCGGCGTGCAGGACATCGATCAGGCTGGCCGTACCTTTCTGATAAGCAATGAACGACGATCGGCGAGCCTTGGTCAGCGAGGTCTCGCCGTCGACGAGGGTGGTGGATTGGGCTTGCCGGTTCACCAGCGCGGAGAACGCATTCTCGACGTCCTCGGTGGCACGCAAGACCGATTGACGGTACGCGGCCAAGGCTTCGGCTTCCTGCCCCTTGGCTTGATCGATCCGGGCATTGATGCGGCCAAAGTCAAACAGTCTCCAGCGCAGCCCCAGCGTCCCCGTCGCCTGGCTGGCGCCGTTGGAGAACAGGTGCCCCGCGGAGACGGAGGTGGCGCTGCCGAGCAATGCACTGAGGGAAAACTTGGGATAGTACTCGGCGACGGCTTCGCCGATGCGCGCGTTGGAGGCGGCGAGGCGACGCTCGGCGACGATGAGGTCGGGTCGGCGGCGCAACAGATCGGCGGGCGTCCCGGTGGCCTTGATGGCTGGCGCAAGCGGAATGCTGCCGGTATTGGCCAGTTCCGCGCGATGGGTGCCTGGCGGTGCGCCGAGCATGACATCCAGGGCATTCATCGCCGCTTCGAGACCGGTTTGCAGGACTGGCACTGTCGCCTGGACCTGCGCCAACGAGCCCTCGGTCTGGCGAACCTGGTAGTCAGCGGCGAGGCCCTTGCCATAGAGCAATTGGACTTTTGCCAACAGGTCCTGCTGGGTTTTGACTTGTTGGTTGGCAATCTCCAGCCGGGACTGCAAGCCGCGCAAGGTGATGTAGATATCGGCGGTTTGCGCCGCGACGGCCAGTCGCGTAGCGACGGCGCCAGCTCGGGAGGCCTGGTACTCGGCCAGCGCGGCTTCTCGTGCGCGTCGCAGGCCACCAAACAGATCCACTTCCCAGCTGGCCCCCAGGTCGAGCCCGTAGGCATTTGCGTATCGATCAGAACCAGGCCTTGAATCGAGTATCTGGCCGAGAGGTGTCTCGACCGACTGATAGGCGCGAGCGGCCTGGCCACTGATGTTTCCCGACGGCAGCAACGCGGCATTGGCGGCGCCCAGGCCTGCCTGGGCTTGCGCGACCCGCGCCGAAGCCTGCATCAAGTCGAGGTTCTGTTGGAGTGCCTGGGAGACGAAGCGGGTCAGTAGCGGATCATCAAAACCTTCCCACCACGTTTCGAGATCGGCCGGCGTCGTGGCAGACCGCTGCTCGACAGAAGGCCGACCCAAGTAATGCTCCGAAAGCGGAGCGTCCGGACGCTGGTAGTCCGGACCGACCGCGCAACCTGCCATCAGGCTGGTGCTCACCAAAAGAGCTAGGGGACGGAAGGAAGGCATCGAGGTTCTCTGGGATGAAAAATGGTTTGTGACCATATTAAATAATGGTCACTACCTGTCAATTTATTTCATGCAGATGTTGCCGTTAATCTGCTAAATGGCCGGCTGACGTTTTGTGCTAGTGTGTGACTATTGACAATTGTGGTCACTTGCTTTGAATATATGATCTCCATCATATATTCGCTTCTAAGTAGGGAACCTATGCTCCGGCTCCGACCTGTCACGCTCGTCGCTTGCTTGTTACCTCTCGTCCTGACGGCGTGTGGCGATTCCTCCACCGCTGAAGATCCGCGCACGCTCGCGCCTTTGGTGCGGGTTTCTGAAGTGCGGGGTTCGTCAGATCTCTCGCGTTCCTTTAGCGGTGTTGTCGCGGCGCGTGTGCAGAGCGACCTGGGTTTTCGCGTGTCTGGCAAAGTGCTGGAGCGCTTGGTGGATGCCGGTCAAAGCGTGAAAAAAGGTCAGCCGCTCATGCGCCTGGACCCCATCGACCTGGGCTTGCAGGCCCGTGCGCAGCAAGAGGCGGTCACCGCCGCGCGTGCCCGGGCCAAACAGACCGCCGATGACGAGGCGCGGTATCGCGAGCTGGTCGCCGCCGGGGCGATTTCCGCCTCGGGCTACGACCAGATCAAAGCGGCGGCGGACACCGCGAAGGCACAGCTCAGCGCTGCCGAAGCGCAGGCCGACGTGGCCCGTAACGCGTCCGGTTATGCCATGTTGCTCGCCGATGCCGATGGCGTGGTGATGGACACGCTCGCCGAGCCCGGACAAGTCGTCAGCCCCGGTCAACCGGTGGTTCGACTGGCGCGGGCCGGGCAGCGCGAGGCCGTCGTGCAATTGCCCGAAACGCTGCGGCCTGCCGTCGGGGCGAGCGCCCAGGCGACGCTGTATGGCAACAGCACTGCGGCTGTCACCGCCCGGCTCAGGCTCCTTTCGGATTCCGCTGACCGCGTGACGCGCACCTTCGAGGCGCGCTATGTGTTGGAGGGCGCGTTGGCCAACGCGCCGTTGGGCTCCACCGTCACCCTGCGCATCGCCGACGGTGCGGCCCAAGGGCCGGTGCTGCAAGTACCGATGGCGGCGTTGTACGATCCGGGCAAAGGCAGCGGCGTGTGGGTGATCGACGGCGAGCCGGCCAAAGTCACCTGGCGAGCGGTGCAAGTCCTGGGGCTGAGCGACGACTTCGCGCGCGTCACCGGTGATCTCGCCGTGGGTGCGCGCATTGTCGGGCTGGGCGCGCATTTGCTGCACGAAGGCGAGCCGGTGAGGCTGATCCTGCCGGGTGACGTGAAGGTTGCGGGGGGCGGCCAATGAGCCTCAATCTGTCGGCGCTCGCTGTTCGCGAGCGCGCTATCACGGTGTTCCTGATTTTCCTGATCGCAGTGGCGGGGACCTTGGCGTTCTTCAAGTTGGGGCGTGCGGAGGATCCGCCGTTCACGGTCAAGCAATTGACCGTCATCAGCGCCTGGCCGGGCGCGACGGCGCAAGAGATGCAGGACCAGGTCGCCGAGCCCCTCGAAAAGCGCCTGCAAGAACTGAAGTGGTACGACCGTTCGGAAACCTACACCCGACCCGGCCTGGCTTTCACCATGGTGTCGCTGCTCGATCGCACGCCGCCCTCGCAAGTGCAGGAGGAGTTCTACCAGGCCCGTAAAAAACTCGACGACGAAGCCATCAAGCTACCCGCGGGTGTCATCGGACCGATGGTCAACGACGAATTTTCGGACGTGACCTTCGCGCTGTTCGCCCTCAAGGCCAAGGGTGAACCGCAGCGCCTGCTGGTGCGCGATGCCGAGGCATTGCGCCAGCGCCTGCTGCACGTGCCGGGGGTGAAAAAGGTCAACATCATCGGCGAGCAGGCCGAGCGCATCTTCATTTCCTTTTCCCATGATCGGCTCGCCACCTTGGGCGTATCGCCCCAGGACATCTTCGCCGCGCTGAACAGCCAGAACGTGCTCACACCCGCCGGTTCGATCGAAACCAATGGCCCGCAGGTTTTCCTGCGGGTGGACGGCGCCTTCGACAAACTGGCGAAAATCCGTGAAACGCCCTTGGCGATCCAGGGCCGTACGCTGAAGCTCTCCGACGTGGCCACCGTCGAGCGCGGTTATGAAGACCCGGCGACGTTCCTCGTGCGCAACAACGGCGAAGAGGCCTTGCTGTTGGGCATCATCATGCGCGAGGGCTGGAACGGACTGGACTTGGGCAAGGCGCTGGATGCGGAGACGAGCAAGATCAACGCAGGCATGCCCTTGGGCATGACGCTGAGCAAAGTCACCGATCAGTCGGTCAACATCGACTCGTCCGTCAACGAGTTCATGATCAAGTTCTTCGTCGCGCTGCTGGTGGTGATGGTCGTCTGCTTCATCAGCATGGGCTGGCACGTCGGGATCGTGGTTGCGGCGGCGGTGCCGTTGACCTTGGCCGTGGTGTTCGTGGTGATGGCGGCCACTGGCAAGAACTTCGACCGCATCACCCTCGGGTCGCTGATCCTGGCGCTCGGGTTGCTGGTGGACGACGCCATCATCGCGATCGAAATGATGGTGGTGAAAATGGAGGAGGGCTACGACCGCATCAAAGCTTCCGCCTACGCGTGGAGCCATACGGCCGCACCGATGCTCTCCGGTACGCTGGTGACCGCCATTGGCTTCTTGCCCAACGGCTTTGCCCAGTCGACCGCCGGCGAATACACCAGCAACATGTTCTGGATCGTCGGCATCGCGCTGATCGCTTCCTGGGTGGTGGCGGTGGCATTCACGCCTTACCTGGGGGTGAAGATGTTGCCCCACATCGCGGAAGTCGAGGGCGGCCATGACGCCATTTATGACACGCCTCGCTACAACCGTTTTCGTCGGCTCCTGACCTGGGTCATTGCCCATAAATGGCCGGTGGCCGGTGCGGTGATCGCGGCCTTCATCGTGGCGATTCTCGGCATGGGCCTGGTCAAGAAGCAGTTCTTTCCCACTTCGGACCGTCCGGAAGTCCTGGTGGAAGTGCAAATGCCTTATGGCACCGCCATCGAGCAGACCAGCGCCGCCACCGCCAAGGTCGAGGCCTGGCTGCAACAGCAGGCGCAAGCCAAGATCGTCACGGCCTACGTCGGCCAGGGCGCGCCGCGTTTCTTCCTGGCCATGGCACCGGAACTGCCGGATCCGTCATTCGCCAAGATCGTGGTGCTGACCGACAGCCAGGAGGCGCGCGAGGCCCTCAAGTTCCGTCTGCGCGAGGCAGTGGCCCAGGGACTGGCCCCGGAGGCGCGGGTCCGGGTGAGCCAACTGGTGTTCGGGCCGTACTCGCCATTTCCCGTGGCGTACCGGGTGATGGGACCGGACCCTGTGACGTTGCGAGAGATCGCTGCCCAGGTCCAGGACGTGATGCGGGCGAGCCCGTTGATGCGCACCGTCAACACGGACTGGGGACCGCTGACGCCGACGCTGCATTTCAACCTGGACCAGGACCGTTTGCAGGCCGTGGGCCTGACCTCCAGTGCCGTAGCGCAGCAACTGCAATTCCTGCTGACGGGGGTGCCGATCACCTCGGTGCGCGAGGACATCCGTTCGGTGCAGGTGGTGGGGCGCGCGGCGGGCGAGATCCGTCTCGATCCGGCCCGGATAGAAGGCTTCACCCTGGTGGGCGCGGCGGGGCAGCGCATTCCGCTGTCCCAGGTCGGCGAGGTCGATGTGCGCATGGAAGATCCGATCCTGCGCCGCCGCGACCGCACGCCCACCATCACCGTGCGGGGCGACATCGCCGAAGGCCAGCAACCGCCGGACGTGTCGAGCATCGTCATGAAGCAACTGCAACCGGTGATCGACACGCTGCCTGACGGCTACCGCATCGAGCAGGCGGGCGCCATCGAGGAGTCGGGCAAGGCCGGCATGGCCATATTGCCGCTGCTGCCGATCATGATTGCGATCACGCTGCTGATCATCATCGTGCAGGTGCGTTCGATCGCGGCGATGATCATGGTGTTCCTCACCGCGCCGCTGGGGTTGATCGGCGTGGTGCCGACGCTGCTGATCTTCCACCAGCCGTTCGGGATCAACGCCCTGGTCGGCCTGATCGCGCTCTCGGGCATCCTCATGCGCAACACGCTGATCCTCATCGGGCAGATCCATCACAACGCGAAGGAGGGGCTGGACCCGTTCCACGCGGTCATCGAAGCCACGGTACAGCGCGCCCGTCCGGTACTGCTGACGGCACTGGCGGCGATCCTGGCGTTCATCCCCCTGACGCACTCGGTGTTCTGGGGAACGCTGGCCTACACCCTGATTGGCGGCACGTTCGCCGGCACCCTCATGACGTTGGTGTTCCTACCGGCGATGTATTCCATCTGGTTCAAGATCCATCCCGCCACGGCGGGGCAAACTCAAACAGCGCGGCTGGCATGAACAAACGGATGCCGCTGCTGGTCATGAGCATCGACTGAGAAATGAAGAGGTTTTTTATGATGACTGCCGAAGGTCAAAAGCGAATCGTCGTCGCGGGCGTGGGCATGGTCGGACCACTGGGGTGCGGCGTGGAAGAGGTCTGGTCGCGGTTACTGGCCGGGCGTTCCGGGATCCGTCAGTTGCCCGGCGAGATCACCGAGGGCACCGGCGTGGCGGTCGGCGGGCAGGTGCCGTCCCTGGAGGAAGACGCTGTGGCTGGTTATGACCCGCAACGTCTCATCTCGCCCAAGGACCGCAAGAAGATGGACCGTTTCATCGAGTTTGCCCTGGTGGCCGCGCACGAAGCGCTGGAGCAGGCCGGCTGGCACCCGACCGATACCGCAAGCCAGGAGCGCACGGCGACGATCATTTCATCGGGAGTGGGTGGGTTCGGCACGATTGCCGACGCCGTGCGGACCACCGATGAGCGCGGTCCTCGGCGATTGTCGCCATTCACCGCACCGGCGTTTCTCGCCAACATGGCGGCCGGGCACGTTTCCATCCAGCACGGGTTCAAGGGGCCGCTCGGCGCCCCCGTCACGGCGTGTGCCGCCGGGGTGCAGGCCATTGGCGATGCGGCCCGGTTGATCAGGAGCGGTGAGGCCGACATTGCCGTCTGCGGTGGCACGGAAGCGGCGATAGACCGCGTGACCCTCGGCTGTTTTGCCGCCGCCCGGGCACTGTCCACGGGCTTTGCCGAGCGCCCGCAGGAGGCTTCGCGTCCGTTCGATCGTGACCGCGACGGCTTTGTCATGTCCGAAGGGGCCGGGTTGCTGGTGATCGAGTCGCTGGAACATGCCCTGGCCCGCGGCGCCAAGCCCCTGGCGGAACTGGTGGGTTATGGCACCAGCGCCGATGCCTATCACCTGACGGCAGGGCCGGAAGACGGCAACGGCGCCCGGCGGGCCATGGAGCAGGCGCTGCGCCAGGCCAAGGTGAGCCCTGGCGACGTGCAGCACATCAACGCCCATGCCACTTCTACCCAGGTGGGGGACAACGGGGAGCTGGCGGCGATTCGCGCGGTGTTCGGGCGTGATAGCGGTGTGGCGATCACCTCGACCAAATCTGCCACTGGGCACCTGCTGGGCGCGGCCGGAGGCATTGAGGCGATTTTTACAGTCATGGCGCTTCGCGACCAGGTCGCACCGCCGACCTTGAACCTGCACAATCCCGACGAGGGCGCAGAAGGGCTCGACCTGGTCGCCCTGCAATCACGGGAAATGCCGATGACGCATGCGCTTTCCAATGGCTTCGGATTCGGCGGGGTCAATGCCAGCGTGCTGTTCCGGCGGTGGGAAGCCTGAGCTTGGCTGAAAGACTGAACTGAACCTGTGGTGGGGGATCGATTTCGGGCTTGAGTTTTGGGTGAAGGTAAGATTGCCATCGTGAGCAAGCGTTGCTCCCACAGGGATCTGAAGTGAACGCCGGATCTGCAAAAAAACGCAATCCGTTGTGGGAGCAAAGCTTGCTCGCGATGAGGCAAGCTCGGACCTCCCAACGCTGCGTTACGACTCGTACACCGTCACTTGGTTACGCCCGTTTTTCTTCGACGAATAGAGCGCCTGGTCCGCCCTGCTGATCAGTTCGGCATGGCTGTTCGAGGGGCCGTTCAGTTCGGCCACGCCCAGGCTGATGGTGAAGCGGATGCTTTGGTCGTTGTAGCGTACCAGCAGCGTTTCGACGGCTTTGCGCAGACGTTCGGCGAAAATCTGTGCGCCTTCCTTGTCAGTGTCCGACAAGACCACGCCGAACTCTTCGCCGCCATAGCGCCCAGCCACGTCGGATTCGCGGACATGCTCGTGGAGCAGCCCGGCGACTTGCTCGATGACCTTGTCGCCTGCCTGGTGACCATAGGTGTCGTTGACCCGCTTGAAGTGATCGATGTCGAACATCACCAGGCTCAAGGCCGTGCCGTAGCGCTGGTGTCGGGCGTGAGCGGTTCTGAGGCTTTCTTCCCAGTGCCCCCGGTTGTACAGGCCGGTCAGCCGATCGGTGCTGGAGAGTTTTTGCAGTTGCGCATTGGCGGCTTGGAGCTGATGCCGGTTGGTGGCGACGTCGGTGACGTCGTAGATCACCAGGCAGACATGGTTGATGCTGTTGTCGGGGGAGCGCAGCGCCAGCAGGGTGGTGTTCTGGTACATGAACTCTTCCTGGCCGGTGATCGGCTGGTAGCTCTTGAAACGCACCAGGTAGGGCCGCTGCTCCCAGATGGTGAATGCCGGCGTGCCGAGGGTCGCGACGCTTTCGACCTTGCGGCTGAACCATTGCTGATCGAGGTCGGGAAACAGGCTGAAAATATGCTGGTTATGGGCGTCCTTTGGCTGTATCCCGGAGCGGTTTTCCATGAAAGTGTTCCAGACCTGCACGCGGTATTGGCGATCGAGCACCACCACGCCCACGTCAATGCTCTGGACAACCGCCAACAGCCAATGGAACTCATGCAGATCAATAGAGTGATTCATGGCTCAGCTCATCAAGTAGGCGAGTTTGTGGGTCAACCGCCCGATGGAGTCTTCCGTGAACAGCAACAACAGGTCGAAGCGAATATCGTGTCCTTCCAGGCCGTAGCTGATTTCCACGGCCAGGGTCTTTTTCCAGCGCTTGTGGTTGGCCACGATCAGTTCCTCGATGGCGGCGTGCTGGCCGAGAATCTGCGGATGGCCCTGGGAAAACACCACGTCGATCTGTTCGGCGATGCTGCTCAGGCAGGCGCCGATGAGGACGCTGGAGAGGTCGAGCAGCATTTCCAGGTCCGAATAGTCGGCGCTCTGGCGCTGCATGAGTTTCCCGATGTCGGCGATTTCCGAATCGTGGAAGATCAACAGGGCTTCGCCGGCGATGCCGCTGCCGATAAAACCCTGGCAGATGGCCGTGAGGTCCTGGGAACTGCCCGCGTCGTTCAGTGCCATGTGCAGCTCACCGACCTCCAGGACGTTCACGTTCGGCACGGGCAGTTGCACGAAGACCCCAAGGACCTTGGCGATCAGGGCGGCCGCCCGGCCGATGGCCACGTTGATCGTCTCACGGAATGCATCGTGGAAGCTGACGGCTGTGTTCGAGCTTGCATGCTGGCGCAGCGCAGCTTCGCCCGGTTTCGTCAGCAGCCCCAACTGGCTGAGGGTCTGGCGCAACTCGCTTTCGTCGAACGGCTTCTTCAGGAATGCCAGCGCGCCCAACTCGAGCACGCGGCGCACCGCTTGTTCCTGGACGTCCCCGGAGATCACGATGACCTGCGCCTTCAGCCCTTCGCTGCGCAGTGCACCCAGCACTTGGTAGCCGTCCATCTCCGGCATGGTCAGGTCGAGCAGCACCACCTGTCCCAACCCTTGGCGGATGGCGTCCATCGCCTGGCGACCATTCACGGCCTCGGTGACCGACACCGGCCAATCCGCCGGCAGCGCCCGCAAGACTTGCTTACGGGCCATGGTGGAGTCATCACACACTACTAGGGGAATCACTGACACAGTAGGGGCTCATCTGGGTTGAACATCAGGGAAAATCCGATGATCATCATGCCCTTATTGGTGCGTGAAGACCACTCGCCGGATCGGTTCATCAAGCACAACGTCCAATATTGGGACGTCAGCAGGACGTTTCCGGTTCCCGGCGTTATTGTCCGTAGTGTTCAACATCGATCGCCGGGGCGGCGGACCATGAGCGTCCGGCGACTGGGCGCTCGGCGATGCTGCGCAGTGGTTCAGCGCATTTGCAACTGTGCCTGCAATTGCCCGCCGGCAATGGCTATTTCGTGGAACCGGTCACCGTCACGCAGCACGAACAACGCATCCATCCCCCGTGCTTGCGCCAGGCGAGGGCCTTCGGTCGGGCCCAACACCATCAGCGCGGTGGCCCAGGCATCGGCCAGCATGCAGGAGCTTGCCACCACTGTGACCGCCGCCAGGGCGTTGCAGACAGGGGCCGCGGTGGCCGGGTCCAGGGTGTGGGCATAGGACTGACCCCTTACATCGATCCAGTGTCGATAGTCGCCGGAGGTGGCGATGGCCGCGTCGCTGAGGTCCATCACGCCCATGACTTCGCGAACACCCCGGCAGGGCTTCTCAATGGCCACGACCCAGGGCTGAGCGCCGGGCTTGGCGCCACGGGCTCGCATTTCCCCATCGATGCCGACCAGGTAATCGGTGATGCCCAGACTGTCCAGGCAGCGGGCCAGTTCATCGACACCGAAGCCTTTGGCGATACCGTTCAAGTCCAGGCTCAGCGGTCCCCGTTTGCGCACCCGGTTGTGCTGCGGGTCCAGCGCCAGGCCGGCGCAGGCGGACAGACGCGGTCGCGGTGCCGTCATATCGAGCGCCGCGGTCGGGAGGCTCGGTTGGTCGGGGCCGAAGCCCCAGGCATTCACCAGGTCACCCACGGCGATGTCAAAAGCACCGCTGGAAAGCCGACCTACACGCAATGCTGCCGTCAGGACCTTGAGCAACGCTTCGGGCACCACCTGCCATTGTTGTTCGGGGGCGGCATTGAGGCGGTTGAGATCGGAGTTCGGTTTGTAGAGAGACATCTGCTGGTCCACCCGGTCCACGACACGGGACAGGTGGTGATTGAGGCTGTCGGTGTCGAGGCCGGCTTCGGCGTAGAACAGGGCGGTGTAGCGGGTGCCCATGGTCTCGCCGTTGAGGCTGTAGCGTTTCAGTTCAGTAGACGTCTTCACGGTAGCGTCCTTGTGCCTTGAGGGTCAGTACACTCAGGTTGAGCGGTGCCAGCACTTCGTCCAGTACCTGCATCACGCCCTTGGCCATCTCGCGCCCGCCACAGACCAGAACCTGGGCGCCTTTTTCGATCAGACGGCGCAGGATCAGGGCATCGCCGAGCAGCCGGTCTTGCACGTAACTGCAGTCCAGGGCCTGGGAGAACGCCGGCCGTAACGCGGTGAGTCGTCGGTCCGCCAGGTAATGCTTGAGCTCGGCTTCATAGAGAAAGTCCGAGGTTGGGCTGCGTCCACCCCAGTACAAATGCATGGAGTGACGGGCCTTGTTGTTGCGGATAAACCCGGCCAGGGGGCCAATGCCCGTGCCAGCACCGATCAGGATCACCGGATGATCACCCGATGCCGGGCGAAACTGCGGATTGGGTTGGATAAACGCCTGGATCGACGCGCCGATGCTCAGGTTGTGGAGGAACTCCGAGCATAAGCCGCCCTTGTGTTTGCGCACGCAGATCTCCAGCAAGCCATCCTGCGAGCCGCTGGCCAGCGAGTAGAACCGCGGTGTCGTACTGCCTGGAGGGACGATTGCGACCAGGTCGCCGGCCTCGAAATCCGGCAAGGTGGCCGGCGCCTTGAAACGCAGTATGTGGGTCGGAGCATTGACCTGTGCACCGTAGGCGCGACGTTCGGCCAGCACCAGTTCATGAGTGGGCGGTTGTGGTGGGGTGTAGGTCAGCTGGAGCCCTTGCCCCAGTGCTTCGCCCAGGCTGTCGCCCCAGCGCGCGAATGCCTGGGAGGACTGCCGGTCGATGGTTTCCAGTTCCAGCAGTGGTCGGCCACCGGCCTGCAACATGGCATCCTGGACCTGATGGGCGAACTGGCAGAACTGCGGGAACTGTCGGTCACCAAAGCCCAATACGGCAAACGGCAGTCCGGGTTTCAGGCCGGTCTTGGCCAGCCGCGACAGAAACTGCGAGGCCTGGGCCGGGGCATTGCCGTCGCCGTGGGTGGAGGTGAGGATGAACAACTGCCGGGCGTTACCGCAGTCGTTGGCGTACTGGTTCATGGCCGCGCTATGGACGCGATGTCCGGCCTGGTGCAGGGCGTCATGCAACGCGTTGGCGAAGCCCCAGGTGCTGTTGTTTTCGCTGCCTACCAGGATCACGCTGTCGGCCAGTTGCACGGCGCAGTTGTGGCGGATGTCTGGTCTGGCCTTGCGGCGACGCCACCACATCAGGACACCGGTCATGCTCATCAACGGCACGCCGAGGGCGCTCAGCCCCAGCAACAGGCCGAGCCACCAGATACCCTCGCCGGTGTGCAACTGATAGATCAGTTCGTAGAGGTTGTACATCGCGTCATGGGCTTGATAGGACACTAGCGTCCCGCTGGCCGGGTCCACGTAACCGTCGCCTTGGACCGTGCGCAAGGAAAACATATCCCGTGGGTTGTCGGGGCTCGGATAGACGAGTTCGCGCAGGTCGTTCAAGTCCGTCGCCTGCAAGGCAGCCAGGCTTGCCACCGGCATTGCCGGCCCGGCGCTGATCTGGGCCGGGAAGGGCGGCTCGTCCTGGTTGCCCCCGTCGATCAGTTCGAAGGTCGTGGCGCACAGGTAGAGCCCGCTCAGCGACGACAACAGCAACCCGAGCAAGGCCAGGCGACCGACTTGCGCATGCCAGCGCTGGCTGAAGTTGCCACGCAACGGTCGTAGCAGGTTACGCCAGCCACCGACCCGCCGCACCAGCAGCAGCGCGCCGGACACCGACAGGAGCAGCATGAGCAGCGCCCCGATTCCTGCCAGGCCGTGACCGGTGGTACCCAGCAACAGCGAGCGATGCAGGTCTTTTATCCAGCGTGAAACGTCGGACGGCTGGTAGGCCGCGAGGCCTTGCCCGGTCAGTGGGTCGACCTTTTCAGCGGCGGGCTGGCCTTGCTCGGTGTAGTAGACGATGAGCGTGCCGGACGCCGTGCGCCGGATCTGCTCCACGCCCGGAAAGTGCGTGGCGACGCGCCCGGCCAACTGCGCGACATTAACCTGTCCGACTTCGGTGGCGGTACCGTGCAGCCTTTCCAGGGCCGGGTCGACCGAAAGGATCGCGCCGCTGACGGACAGCAGCGCCACCAGCAGGGCGGCCACCAGGCCGGGCAGTGAGTGGAACTGGCGAAGCATGTTCAGCCTCCAGGAATGACCACTACAGGTCGTAGGTAAAAGACTCGACGTAGGTGTTGCCGGTCGTCGGCTGGCCTGACCCTGCGGACGTCAGGGGCACGCTGACATCGGCGCGGGCATCTCGCTTGTCCTCGACGGCGCTGTCGATGCGGATCTGGTACCCGGCGTCAATCAAGGTGTCAGCCAGCTCGACGCTGACTTTGAGCGTGCGCCCGCTGCCGACGCTGGCGCCGCTGACGCCGTCGTACTCGCTCGGGTTCATCTGGCTGCCACGGGCCCAGTCGCCCAGGTGTTTGTAGTACTTGGCTTTCTTGCCGGCGACCCAGAGGGTTTTCTGGTATTGGCCGTTGGCATCGGTGAGGTAGATCGCCAGGTACGCATCATTGCCCCTGTAGGGCTTGAGCTGAGTGGTCAGGGTCACTTCACGGGCCTGGGCCAGCGCTGGCAAGGCGAGGGCGCCGACGAGGCAGGTTGCGGCGATGAACTTTTTCATGGGGGTGTCCTTTTTGATCGGTCGGTCGCAAGCCTGAACCTGCTTGCTGACAACAACCTGAAGCGCAGCAGGGGGAACGCGGTTCATTGGGAGAGCGGGCTGCCGAGGTAATCCCGGGCATCACTGTCGTCCTGGAAATAAATCTTGAGCGTGCGCAGATGCAACGAGGCCGGCAGGAAGCTGGCCTGGATGACATTGCCCTTGCGGTCCAGTCCCATGAGCTTGTAGCAACCGTCGTCGACCTTGATGCGCTGCACGCTCCAGCCGTATTGCTGCTCCACTTGCTGGCGCAAGGTTTCGCGCGGCTGCCATTGATTCACCGGGTCGCTGCAGTCGTCGTCTGCCAGGGCGTAGCCGCACAGCAGCGCGCTTAACAGGGTGGTGCTTGCCATAAAAGCGGATTTCATTGATCTGTCTCCTGCCGGGGGTGTCGTCGTTGGCCTACCTTGAAGGGCATTCCTGACAACCAGCTGAATCTTCAGATTCACGTCAGGTAGGGCGCTTAAGGTGCGGCACGACAACCACCACAGGAATTGCCAAGATGCGGGTTTTACTGGTCGAGGACGCGCCAGGGCTGGGAGACGCAGTGCGTGAACAGATCGCCGACGACGGCCACGCGGTCGATTGGGTGCAACGTCTGGAGCATGCGCGCAACAGCGTGCGTAGCACTTCCTACGACCTGATTCTGCTGGACCTGATGCTGCCGGACGGTCGCGGACTGGATTTTTTGCGTCAACAGCGGCGTGCAGGTGATCCGACGCCGGTCATCATCCTGACCGCCCAGGACCAGATTTCCGATCGCATCGCCGGCCTCAATGCCGGGGCCGATGATTATCTGGTCAAGCCGTTCGACCTGAGTGAACTCTCGGCCCGTGTGGCGGCGGTGGCCCGCCGTTACAGCGGCAACCCCAACCCACAGATCAGGGTCGGCGAATTGGATATCGACATGAGCGCTCGCACGGTGCTGCGAGCTGGCGCGACGGTGGACCTGACCGCGCGCGAGTGGGCGCTGTTCGAGGCCTTCGTCCAGCGTCCTGGCGCGTTGCTGTCCAAGGCGCAACTGGAGGAGCGGCTGTACGCTTTTGGCGCCGAGATCGAGAGCAACACCATCGAGGTGTACATCAGTCGCTTGCGCAAGAAACTGGGGCGCGACCTGGTTGAAACCGTGCGCGGCATGGGCTATCGGTTGGCGTCCTCATGAGGGCGCCGTCGAGCCTGCAAAAACGCCTGGGCGTAGGCCTGACCTTGGGCATCACCTTGCTTTGGCTGGGCGCGACCGTCGGCGCCTGGCTGGCGGTGCGGCACGAGCTGAACGAGGCGTTCGATAATGCACTGCAAGAGACCGCGCAACGGATCCTGCCTTTGGCGGTGCTGGAGATCAGCAATCGGGAAGCACCGGACAAGGCGCAGCAGGTCGCGCCGCTGAAAATGCACAAGCAATACCTGATGTACCTGGTGCGCGATGCCGCGGGTGAGATCCTGATGCAATCCCACGACGCCAACCCGAAGGTCTTCCGCAAGCATCCAACCGAAGGCTTCACCACCACGCGCAAATACCGGCTCTACGGCACCAGCGCGTTGCGCGAGACGGTATTCATCGAAATCGCCGAGCCCTTGGAGCATCGCCGCGAGGCTGCACGGGAAGCCCTGTTCGCCTTGCTCTTGCCATTACTGGCGCTGATTCCGATCAGCTTGTTGGGCACCTGGCTGTTCGTCCGGATGAGCCTGGCCAGTGTGGTTGCCTATCGACGTGCAGTGGAGGCCCGGGGGGTGGGCGACTTATCGCCGATCAAGGTGTCGCGCCTGCCGGCGGAGATCAATCCGTTGGCCGAGGCGGTCAACCATCTGTTGGAGCGCTTGCGCAAGGCCTTGGAGAGTGAACGCAGCTTTACCGCCAACAGCGCTCACGAATTGCGCACGCCCTTGGCCGCGACCCTGGCGCAGGTTCAGCGGCTGCGCCATGAGGCGCCCGAAGGGTCGTTGCGACTGCGTGCGGCAAAGATCGAAAACGCCTTGCGCGAGTTGGCGCGGCTTTCGGAAAAACTCATGCAACTGGCCAAGGCCGAGGGCGGTGGCCTATTGTCGGAAGCACCCGAGGACCTCATTCCATTGTTGGCCCATGTGGTGGACGAATGGCGCCAAGGCAGCACTCGCCAGGTTGAGCTGCTGCTGCCGGCGCAGGCCAGCGTGTACTCGACCATCGACCCGGACGCCTTTGCCATTCTGTTGCGCAACCTGATCGAGAATGCCTTGAAATATGGCGCACCGGACCAACCCATCGAGGTCAGCCTCACGGGCCAGGCGCTGTTGCGGGTGATCAACGGCGGGCCGGCCGTGCCGGAGCCGGTACTACAGCACCTGACCGAGCGCTTTGTTCGCGGCCAGAGTGACGTCGGTGGGGCCGGGCTGGGGTTGGCGATTGTCAAGACCATCGTGCAGGGCGTGGGCGGGCGGATCATGCTGACGTCACCGGCGACGGGGCGCCAGGACGGCTTCGAAGTCCGTGTCTGGTTGCCGCTTGCGGCGGCCGACTGACGCCATTGCGGGCAAGCCTTGCTCCCACATTCAGTTGTTTGGGGTGGTTTCAGGGGGTGCAGACACCCCCATATTGAGCTGCGCCCAAGGTGCCGGACCGGCCGCCGGCAGGTCGTTGACTTTCACTTGGCCTCGACCATGATTAAGTGACACCTCAAGGTCATGGGTCATCCCGGGACGCGATCATGGCAGCAACGGACATCCTCATCGTGGGCGCCGGGCCTACCGGATTGATCCTGGCGTTATGGCTTACCCGGCAAGGGCTTGCGGTCAGGATCATCGATAAAAGCAGCGGGCCGGGGGAAACCTCCCGAGCCATGGCCGTCCAGGCGCGCACTCTTGAGCTGTATCGCCAGCTCGACCTGGCCGCGCCAGTCATCGAAGACGGCTACAAGACTCCGGCGATGAACATGTGGGCGCTGGGCAAACGCAAGGCGCGCATTGCGCTGGTGGACGCTGGCCGGGAGGTCTCGCCTTATCCTTTCGTGCTCATCTACCCTCAGGATCATCATGAGCGCCTGTTGGTAAAACAGCTTCAGGCCCTGGGTGTCGAAGTCGAGCGGCAAACCGAACTCCTGTCCTTCGACGACGGTGGCGACCAGATCACCGCGCGCCTGAAACACGCGCAGGGTGATGAAGAAACGCTCACCGCCCGTTACCTCGCCGGTTGCGATGGCGCGCGTTCGCTCGTGCGTCATCAGGTGGGCAGCGGCTTCGAAGGTGGCACTTATAAGCAGCTGTTCTACGTGGCGGACGTTTCTGCCAGCGGTCTCGAGCCTGCGGACGAGGCCCACGTCGCCCTCGATCAATCCGAATTCGTTCTGGTGTTCTTTTATGGCGAGGCCGACCGCTATCGCCTGATCGGCATCGTCCGCGACGAACGCGCAGAACACCCCGAGACCCTCACGTTCGACGACGTGGGTCACGCCGCCATCAACGGCTTGAACATCAAGATCAATGCCGTGAACTGGTTCTCCACCTATCGGGTCCATCACCGTGTCACGGACCAGTTCCGTTGGGGCCGGGTGTTTTTGCTGGGGGACGCCGCCCACGTCCACAGTCCGGTCGGTGGGCAGGGGATGAACACGGGCATCCTCGACGCGATCAATCTGGCCTGGAAACTGGCGGCCGTCGTGAAAGGGCAGGCCACCGACACGCTGCTCGACAGCTACCAGGCGGAGCGTCAGGCATTTGCGCAGAAACTGGTGGAAACGACGGACAGGATGTTCACCTTTGTCACCGCCCAAGGCAGTTTCGCCGACTTCGTGCGAACCCGCATCGCGCCGGTCTTCGCCAGCGTGGCCTACAAAAACGAGAACTTGCGCGAATACCTGTTCCGGATGGTGTCCCAAACCACACTGCACTATCACGAGAGTCCGTTGAGTGTCGGCAAGGCCGGTGATGTAAGGGGCGGTGACCGTTTACCGTGGGTGCCTGTGCCGGGCGCGGATAACTATGAGCCGCTGTCGACCATTGGCTGGCAGGTGCATGTCTACGGCGAGGCGCGAGCCGACCTGCAAGCGTGGAGTGAGCAGCATCGAGTTCCCTTGCACACGTTCGCCTGGCAGCCTGCGCATCGGCAGGCCGGGTTGTGCCGGGACGCCGCTTACTTGCTGCGCCCCGATACCTATGTCGCCGTGGCGGATCCCCAGGCCGATGTGGTCGCCTTGGGTCGGTACTTCAGTGACCGGGGTTTTCGCGTTTAGGCTCTGTACGAAAAGCCTTGATACTCGTTCATGCTGCGTTGAAAACAGCCTCGCCTGACCTTCGTCTCAAAACTTTTCGTACAGACCCTAGCCCAGGTCCTGCGCCTGATGCCGTTCCGGCACCTGGCTCGCCTCGTCGCCCCACGTGCGGTTGACGCGCTGCCCACGGAGGACGGCCGGGCGCTTGGCAATTTCCTCGGCCCAGCGCTGCACATGGGTGTATCGCTGGGCGTCGAGAAATTCCGCGGCCCCGTACACGTTGTTGCGCACCAGTTGGCCATACCAGGGCCAGACCGCGATGTCGGCGATGGTGTAGTGCTCGCCGGCCAGGTAGCGGCTTTCGCCCAGGCGACGATCCAGCACGTCGAGCTGACGCTTGGCTTCCATGGTGAAGCGATTGATCGGGTATTCGAGCTTCTCCGGCGCATACGCGTAGAAATGCCCGAAGCCGCCACCCAGGTACGGTGCGGCGCCCATTTGCCAGAACAGCCAGTTCAGCGTTTCGGTGCGACCGGCCAGGTCGGTGGGCAGCAAAGCGCCGAATTTTTCCGCCAGGTAAAGCAAAATCGAGCCGGACTCGAAGACCCGGATGGCCGGCTCGACACTGCGGTCCAACAGGGCCGGGATCTTGGAGTTGGGGTTGACCTGGACAAAGCCGCTGGAGAACTGGTCGCCCTCGCTGATGCGGATCAGCCAGGCATCGTATTCCGCGCCGGTATGCCCCAGGGCCAGCAGCTCCTCCAGCAGGATGGTCACCTTCACGCCGTTGGGCGTGGCCAGGGAATAGAGCTGCAACGGGTGCTTGCCAACCGGCAAGGTTTTTTCGTGGGTCGGCCCTGCGGTAGGGCGGTTGATGCTGGCGAACTGGCCGCCAGATGGGGCGTCATTTTTCCAGACCTTGGGCGGAACGTAGGCCGCTTTGCTCATCGGGACATACCTCATCGTTTGGTGTGATCCCCCAGAGTCTACCGCTGTTCGTTCATCATCCGCGCCACTTCACCGGAAGCCTTGAGCTGCTCGAAAGCGTGCTGGGCCTTGGCGACGACGTCGTCCGGCGTGCTCAGGCTGAAGGCCAGGTGGACCCTGTGGGGTTGCTCGTCGAGGGTATAGACCTCTTCCAGGGAAGTGAACTCCACTTGGGCATCCTGGCTCATCAACCGCGCGGTATTTTCCGGCATTGGCACCAGCTGGACCTGGTGATTCAGCAGTTTTTGAAAGTTGTCGTGGTTGTTGCCCGACATGACCAGCCGGGTGAAGCCGCGCTGTTGCAAGTAGATCTGCTTGGCGTCATTTCGCACCACGCCGATGCTGTACTGCTTGGCGTCTTCGAGGTTGTTGATGGTGATGCCGTCAGTCCCACGCAATTTATAGAGCCGGCTCGCCACCCGATGGATTTCCCCGACCCATTTGAACAGCGCCTCGCGGGCCGGGGTGCGGTCCAACGGGAAGATCAGCACGTTCGGCTCGTGCAGCGCCTTTTCGTAGGCCCGGGCCCATGGGTACAACGACAGGCTGTAGTCAGTGAGCCCCGCGTCCTTGAGCGTTTGCTCGGCGATGCGAATGCCGGGGCCAGCGACCTTGTCGTCACGCTGATAGGCGTACAGGGAGTCTTCGGTGATCACTTCGATCGTTTCGGCGTGGCTTTTCAGGCTGATCAAGGCGAGTAGCAGGCATGAGCAGAGCGACAGGCGATTGTGCATATACAAACCTCGTGGCATGCGATGGTTTTACAGGGCGACGCAGTCGCGGCCCTGGTGTTTGGCCCGGTACAGCGCCTGGTCGGCGCGTTGCAGCAGTTGATCGAAATGCCCCATGGTTTGCGGCTCCAGTTCGGCGACGCCGATGCTCACGGTGACGAAAGGCGAGACCTTCGAGCCGCTGTGGGGCAGTTCACGCGCCGCCAGGGCTGTGCGCAATCGCTGGGCGGCTTCGCAAGCCTGGGTGGTGTCGATGTTGGGCAGGACCACGACGAATTCTTCGCCACCGACGCGAGCGGTAAGTTCGCCGGAGCGCCCAAAGACACTGCGCAGGGTCTTGGCGATCTCTTTCAGGCACTGGTCCCCCTGCATGTGGCCATAGGTGTCGTTGTAGATCTTGAAGAAATCGACATCGCACATGAGCACGGCCAGCGGGGTCTGGTGGCGGATCGCCCGGCGAAACTCGACTTCCTTCAGTTCGTCGAAATAGCGACGGTTGGCCAGGCCGGTCAAGGCGTCGTGACGCGACAATTCTTCGAGGGCCTGGTTGGCTGCCTTCAGTTCAGCGGTGCGCGCCTCGACCAGTTCGGCCATTTGATCGCGGCTGGCGGCCAGGGCCAATTCGTCCGAATGCTGGCGCTCCAGGTGGGCATGGAGATTGTCCTGCAGTTCATTGACTTGGTATTCGAGCAAGCTCAGTTCGTCCTGACGGTGCACCGTGCGTTGCAACTTGAGGTGATGCTTGAGGGTCTGCGGTGCGAGTTCGCCCAGGTGCCGGGCGATGTGCACCACGTGCACGGTCACCAGGCGGTTGAACATGGTCATGATCAACCCGGCCAGCAACAAGGACTGGATGATCTGGGTAATGACGATGCTGCGGGCTTCGCCCCAGAGCCGTTCCCAAAGCAGGTTATGGTCGCCTTCGATGGTCAGCTCGCCGACTTTTTCATGGGCCCCGGCGTAGGGCTGGGCGATGAGCTGGCGATGCAACACCGGCACCACGCCCGATTGCGCGACGGTGTATCGATTGCGCTCGATGACTTCAGGCGCTTGTCCGGGGCGCAGGATATTCAACACCACACGGCCCACGGGAGCTGCCGTGGCGACACTGCTGATTTGCTGGTCGAGGGACTCGCGGTCCATCTCCCAAATGGCGTGGGCAAGGGTGTTCTGGAATACCTGGTCGATCAGGGCCAGCTCCGAATTCATTTCCGCCAGGTTGTTTTCCCACGCCTGCCAGGTACGCCAGGTGACCATCGCCAGGGTAAAGAGCAGGCAGAACAACAGCGTCGCCAACACCAGGCGCCGGCCTAGCGAGCTGAGGACCCTGGTCTGGGGTCGCGGGGGGGACACCGTGCGGAAGTCGTCACCCATGTCATAACCATTTGCGCACGATGGCATCGTAGACGCCATTGCGACGGATGGTTTCGAGGCCAGCGCGGAATTTCTCCACGGTCTCGGTCGGGGTCTTGCGGCTGAATGCCATGCTGAAGCCCCCGGCGCTGCTCAGTTCGGGAAGCGGCAGCGAACGGACCAGCACTTTGTCCGGGTCCTCGCCGTTCTGGCGAGTCATGTACAGCGCGTTGAGTTCATTGGAAATCCACAGCTCGACGTGGTCGACCTTGAGCTTGCGGTAGTTGTGTTCGTACTTGGTACTCGACTGCAATTCTTCGCCGATGCGAAAACCCTTCGAGATCAGGTATTGCTCGCCGACATCCTGATTGACGGTGGCGATCTGGTGACCATGGGCATCGGCCAGGGAGTTGAGTCTGACCGGCCGGTCCGCCAGTGAGTACATGTACCACTGCGTCGGGGCAATAGCGCCTACCCACTGGAAAAGCCCTTCACGGGCAGGCGTGCGGACGATCGAATAGATCAACACGTTGCTTTCATTGAGCGCCAGTTCGTAGGCCCGGGCCCAAGGCATGGGTTGGATAGGCACGTCCATGCCGACTTCCTTGAGCACGGCCTGGACCACTTCGGTGCTCATGCCGGTCACGCGACCGTCCAGCGTCATGTTGTAGGGCGGCAGCTCCTCCGTCACGATGCGCAGCGGTGCCTCGGCCGCGCAAGCGTTCGCGGCGAGGCACATCAGGACGCCCCACATCAGCAGGCGATTGAGAAGCGGCAAACCCATCGACCATTACCCTATGCAACCAGCAGCGCCCAGGGAGGCCTGGGCACTATCACTGTCAGGGTTATCGGCCGGGCTGACGGCTGCTTGAGTCCAATCTGTCGAAACGGCAGGCTTGTCAACCCCCTGGCGCAATCAGCCGTTCAACAGCGCCATCGTCTGCGCCGCGTATCGATCGCCCGCCACCCCACCTTCGCCCGTGAAAATCTCATCCAACCGGGCCAGTTCATCCGCGCTCAATACCACCGAAGCCGCTGCCACGTTGCTCTCCAGGTACTTGCGCTGTTTGGTCCCCGGGATCGGGATGACCTGCTCGCCCTGGGCCAATACCCAACCCAGGGCCAATTGTGAAGCGCTGATGCCCTTGTCCAATGCCAGCGCCTTGACTCGCTCCACCAGCGCCAGGTTGCGATGGAAGTTGTCTGCCTGGAAACGTGGGCTGGAGCGGCGATAGTCATCGGCGGCGAAATCCTCCGGCGACTTCAGCGCGCCGGTCAGAAAACCGCGGCCCAGGGGGCTGTAGGCGACGAAGGCAATGCCCAGGCGCCGACAGGTCTCGAGCACGCCATTGTGTTCGGGCTCGCGGGACCACAATGAGTATTCGCTTTGCACCGCCGCCAGGGGATGCACGGCGTGGGCCCGTTGGATGGTCTCGGCGCTGGCTTCCGAGATGCCGATGTGGCGGACCTTGCCGGCCTTGACCAGCTCGGCCATGGCCCCGATGGTGTCTTCGACCGGTACTTGCGGGTCGATGCGGTGCTGGTAATAGAGGTCGAGGTAGTCGGTGCCCAGGCGCTTGAGGCTGCCGTCGATTGACTGTCGGACGTATTCGGGGCGGCCATTGACGCCTCGGGCATGGGGATCGCTGCTGCGCACCAGGCCGAACTTGCTCGCCAGATACAGGCCCTCTCGCTTGCCACGCAAGGCCCGTCCGAGCAGTGCTTCGTTGGTGTGCGGGCCGTACATGTCGGCGGTGTCGAACAGCGTCACGCCCAGTTCCACGGCGTGGTGAAGCGTGGCGATCGCTTCTTTCTCGTCCACACCGGTGGTGTAGAAGTCCGACATGCCCATGCAGCCCAGGCCGATGGAGGAAACGTGAGGGCCGCGATGGCCGAGTTGGCGGGTTTTCATGTTGATAGCTCCTGGAGATGAACGACCCGTGCAGTCTCCGGTAAACGGATGTATGGATAAATCTACGATTTTTGATTTAACTATTCGCAATATCTGAATAGTGAGGTGGGCAGTGGACCGATTGCAGGCCATGCAGGTGTTCCGTCGTATTGTTGAACTGGGTGGGTTTGGCAAGGCGGCCGATGACCTGGGTTTGCCCCGGGCCACCGTCAGTTTGTTGATCCAGCAATTGGAAGCCCACCTGGGCGTACAGCTATTGCAGCGCACCACGCGGCAGGTGCGGGCTACGCTCGACGGCCAAGCCTATTACCAACGCAGCGGCCAGTTGCTGGACGACCTCGATGAGCTCGAAAGTTCGTTGTCGGTGCAGCGCAGCCAGCCGCGCGGCACCTTGAAGGTCGACATGCCCATCGCCTTTGGTTGCAGTTGGATCCTGCCACGGCTGCCGGATTTCTATCGGCGCTACCCAGCCTTGCAACTGGACATGGGTTTTCATGACCACCAGGTCCATTTGCAGCGCGAGGGCGTGGATTGTGCGATCCGCGCCGGCAACATCGTTGACCAGGCCCTGGTGGCGCGTCCTATCGTGCGCCTGCATCAACTGACGTGTGCCAGCCCCGGCTACCTCGCTCGCGCCGGCACGCCCCGGCAACTGGAAGAACTGACGGGGCACCGGGCAATTGGTTTCGCGTCCGGCAACGGGCGGTTCTTCCCGTTCGAATTCGAAGTGGCAGGGCAGGTGCGCGAAGTGCAAATGCCCAGTGAGCTAGCCGTCAACAACGCCGACGCCTACGTGACGGCGTGCGAGGCGGGATTTGGCCTGATCCAGGTGCCGCGTTACCACGTCCAGCTTCAGTTGGCCGAAGGCCGGTTGGTTCCGGTGCTGGAAGCATACAGCGTACCGTCGTGGCCGATTTCAGCGGTCTACCCACCCCATCGGCAACTGTCGCCCCGGGTGCGAGTGTTCATCGATTGGGTGATCGAGCTGCTACACGGGGAGGCGGATGCGCAGCCCGCGTTGATGGAGAGGATCTAGAGCGATCTCAGCTCGCCACAGGCGCTCGGTGTCATGGCCTCATCACGCCTTGACCCACCGTTGACGACTCCAGCCGCTCAACGTATCGACCGCAAAAACCAGCAGCAGCATGGCCAGGATCACGGTGCTGCCCTGGGCTTCCTGGAACAGGCTGAGGCTGACGTAGAGCATTTGCCCCAGCCCGCCGGCACCGACGAAGCCGAGCACGCTGGCCATGCGGATGTTGTTTTCCCAGCGGTACAGAATGTACGCCAGCAACTGGGGCATGACGTTGGGTAGCGTGCCGTAACAGAACGCCAATACGGCATTGCCACCTTGCAGGCGGATGGCGTCGGCCGGTTCAGTGGGGGTGTTTTCCAATGCCTCGGCAAACAGCCGGCCGAGCACGCCGGTGGTGTGCAGGGCCAAGGCCAGGGTGCCGGCATTGGGCCCGAGGCCGGCGGCCAGGACCATCAGCGCGGCCCACACCAGTTCGGGCACGGCGCGCAAGGCATTGAGCAGCAGGCGTGAAGCGCTCTGCAAGGGCCAGCCGAAGCGTCCGGCGGCGGGCAGTGCCAATAGCAGGCCGAAAACCGCCGCGAGCAGGGTGCCGAGGGCCGACATGGCCAAGGTTTCCAAGGCGCCATGGCCGATCGCTTGCAGATGGCCCGGGCTCAGGTCCGGGCTCAGGAAACGTTGGGCGTAGGCACCCATCCGGCCGAGGTTGCCGCTCTCGCCAAGCTCGCCCAGATCGACACCCAGGTAGACGAACGAGGTGACGATCGCCGCCCCCAGGCTCAGGACAATGAGCGTGTTGAGCAGGCGATTCACGTCAGCCTCCAGCGCAGCAGGCGGCTGAGTTGATCGGCCAGCAGCACCAATATCAGGAACGTCAGCAGCAGGCTCGCGACTTCACCGCCGGCAAACATGCGCAACGACAAGTCCATCTGCTGGCCCAGGCCGCCGGCACCGACGAAACCCATCACCACCGAGGCGCGGATCGCGCATTCCCAGCGGTACACCGTGTAGGACAGCAGTTCCGCCGCGACATTGGGCACGATCCCATAGCCGAAGGCGCTGAGTCGGCCGCTGCCGGCCTGCAAGAGCGCGTGCATCGGTCGTTGATCGACCGACTCGTAGATTTCCGCGTAGACCTTGCCCAGCATGCCGCTGTAGGTAATGGCGATGGCCAGCACGCCGGCCGTGGGGCCGAGGCCGACGGCGCGCACGAAGAGCAAGGCCCAGACGATTTCCGGCACGCTGCGCAGGAAGATCAGCAGCCCGCGCACGGGCCAGCGCAGCCACTGGCCCCAGCGGCTCGGATGACCGGCCCGGGACGCCGCCGACAATGACAATGCCCGGCTGGCCAGCAGGCTGGCGGGCACGGCCAACAGCAACGCCAGGGCCATGCCGGCAGTAGCGATGGCCAGGGTTTGCAGGGTGGCTTGCCACAGCAGGCCAAGGAATTCGTCGCCATGGGCAGGCGGCCAGAAAGCCGCTACGAACCGGCCCATCTCGCGGCGGCTGTCGCTGGTCACCCACACGCTGAGGTCCAGTTCGCTGAGCCGGACACCCGGCCACAGCAGTACGAGGGCCAGCAGGCCGAGCAACAGGCGAGGGCGGGTGGCGGGGTCTCGGGTATCGCGTGTCAGCATCGGGGGATCTGCACGGTCAGGGGCGAGGGCGGCATGGGCGACGACTGCAACTGTTCATTGGCGTAGAGCGCGTCGAGCAATGGACGGTCGACCGCCTCGGTGGGCAGATCGAACAGGACTTGCCCCTCGCGCAGGCCAATGACCCGCGAAAAATGCGCCAGCGCCAGGTCCACCGCATGCAGGCTGGCGACCAGGGTGACGCGGTGCTCGCGGGCATGCCGGCAAAGCACCGACAGGGTATGTCCGGCCAGCATCGGATCCATCGCCGAGACCGGTTCGTCGGCCAGCAACACCTCGGGCGCCTGGTACAGTACCCGGGCGATGCCGACACGTTGCAGTTGTCCGCCGGACAGTTGCTGGCATTGGGCGAACAACTTCTCGCTCAGGTCCAATCTGGCCAGGGCCGCGCGCGCGCCCGGTACATCCAGGGGCAGCAGCAGGTTCAACAGGCTCCTGCCGAGGCTCCACTGCCCCAGCTTCCCGGCCAGCACCGCGGTGACCACGCGTTGGCGCGGCGGCAGGGGTGGTGCTTGATGGACCAGGCCGATGCGTGCCCGCAGACGCTGGCGCCGGCCGGAAGACAACTGCCAGGCACGCTCGCCGAGCACCTGCACGTCGCCCTCGACCGGTCGCAGGGCGGTTGCCAGCACATGGAGCAGGCTTGATTTTCCCGCGCCGGACGGGCCGATGATCGCCACCTGTTCGCCCGCGCCGATGTGCAGGTCCACGCCACGCAGCGCATGGACGCCGTTGGCGTGGGTGACGCGGACCTGGGCCAGTTGCAGGGTCATTTGAGCAGTTCGGCGGCGCGCGCGGCTTGCTCGATGCCCTGGTAGTTCTCAGGCTTGGTTTCGATGAAGCGGCTGGCGGCCTGCAAATCGAGGATTTCCTTGTCCTTCGGGTTGGCCGGGTCGAGCGCCAGGAAGGCGGCTTTTATCTTGGCTGCCAATGCGGGGTCGAGGGTCCCGCGCACGGTCCAGTTATAGTCGAAGTACGCCGGGGTGGTGGCGAAGACCTTGACCTTGGAGGTGTCGACCTTGCCGGCCGCGACCAGTTTTTCCCAGACGCTGGCGTTCAGTACCCCGGCGTCGACCTTGCCGGCCTGGACCCAGGCAACGGTGGCGTCATGGGCGCCCGAATAGCCCACGCGGCTGAAATAGCTTTCTGGCTTGATACCGTCCTGGAGCATGAAATAACGCGGCATGAGGCTGCCGGAAGTCGACGACACAGAACCGAAGGCAAAGGTCTTGCCCTTGAGGTCGGCGAGGGATTTGACGTCAGGGTCGGCGGTGATGAACTTGCTGGTGAACTGGGCATCCTGTTCGCGTTGCACCAGCGGGATGGCATTGCCGGTCTTCAGGCGCGCCTGGACGAAGGTGAAACCGCCCAACCAGGCCATGTCGATCCGGTCAGTGGCCAACGCCTCGACCACGGCCGGGTAGTCGCTCACCGGCACGAACTCGACTTTCATGCCAATTTGCTGCTCCAGGTAAGCCCCCAGCGGCTTGAATTTGCGCAGCAGTTCGGTTGGTGCCTCATCGGGAATCGCGCTGACTTTCAACGTATCGGCGGCCAGGGTCAGCAGGCTGCAAAAGGACAGGGTCACGCCGACGGCCAATGCCAGGGAACGCTTGAGCATGGAAAATCTCCGGTATCAGGAAGGCAAGGGAGGGTGCAATATCGCGCAGGATGATGCACCGCAGTGTGAGGGTAGACGAAGGGGAGCGATATTAACCGTTTCTGGCCGAACAGATGAATGTCGGTGAATTGACACACAGCTCAACCAGACTGGTCATCCTGTGGGAGCACAGCTTGCTGGCGCTAACCCCTCCTGCATTCAGGCCGATCCCCGTGCAACGCGTCGCCCAGGAGCCAGGGGATTGCGTGAATGGGGCTTTTCGCTCTTTCGATATGCGGTCAGTGAAGGCACAATGCGCATCCTTTTTTTTGGCTCGCCTTGCCGGAGGCCGCGAAAGTGATCAAAACGCCGTACTACCTCATCGACAAACAGAAGCTGCTGGCGAACATGCAGAAGATCGCCTACGTACGCGAGCAGTCCGGGGCCAAGGCCTTGCTGGCGCTCAAGTGCTTCGCCACCTGGTCGGTGTTCGACCTGATGCAGCAGTACATGGACGGCACCACCTCGTCGTCGCTCTATGAGCTCAAGCTCGGCCGGCAGAAGTTCGCCGGCGAGACCCATGCCTACAGCGTGGCCTGGGCCGACGACGAAATCGAAGAAATGCTCGCGAACTGCGACAAGATCATCTTCAACTCCATCGGCCAGTTGCAGCGCTACACCGAGGCGTCGGCCGGCAAGGTCCGTGGCCTGCGGGTCAATCCGCAAGTGAGCAGCTCCGATTACCTGCTGGCCGACCCGGCGCGTCCGTTCAGCCGCCTGGGCGAATGGGATCCAGTGAAGGTCGAGCAAGTCATCGAGCAGATCTCCGGCTTCATGTTCCACAACAACTGCGAGAACGACGATTTCGGTCTGTTCGACCAGATGCTGGGCACCATCGAGGAACGTTTCGGTCATCTATTGCATAAAGTCGAGTGGGTCAGCCTCGGTGGCGGGATCCATTTCACTGGCGAGGGCTACGCCCTGGATGCCTTCTGCGCACGCCTCAAGGCCTTCTCGCAGAAATACGGCGTACAGGTCTACCTGGAGCCGGGCGAGGCCGCGATCACCCAGAGTGCTTCGCTGGAAGTCACCGTGCTCGACACGCTTTACAACGGCAAGCACCTGGCCGTGGTGGACAGCTCCATCGAAGCGCACATGCTCGACCTGCTGATCTATCGCCTGAACGCCAAGCTGGCGCCGAGCGAGGGCGAACACACCTACATGGTGTGCGGCAAGTCCTGCCTGGCCGGAGACATCTTCGGCGAGTACCAATTCGATCGTCCGCTGTCCATCGGCGATCGGCTGTCGTTCATCGACGCAGCGGGCTACACCATGGTCAAGAAAAACTGGTTCAACGGCCTGAAAATGCCGTCCATCGTAGTGAAACAACTCGACGGTAGTGTCGAGGTGGTTCGCGAATTTGTTTACGACGACTACCTGTCCAGCCTCTCTTGAGCGGACAGAAGGAGACCTGAAAAAATTGAAGAAGAACGTACTTATCATTGGTGCAGGAGGTGTCGCCAAGGTGGTGGCCCACAAGTGCGCGCAGCACAACGACGAACTCGGTCGTATTGCTATCGCGTCGCGCAACATCTCCAAATGCCAGGCCATCATCGACAGCGTCAAGGCCAAGGGTAGCCTCAAGCAACCCGCCGACATCAAGGCCTTTGCACTGAACGCACTGGATGTCGAAGCGACCAAGGCGCTGATTCGCGAAACCGAGTCGCAGATCGTCATCAACGTCGGCTCCGCTTTCCTCAATATGTCGGTGCTGCGTGCCTGCATCGATACCGGCGTGGCCTACCTGGACACCGCCATCCACGAAGAACCGGGCAAGGTCTGCGAGACGCCGCCCTGGTACGGCAACTACGAGTGGAAACACCTCGAGGAATGCCAACAGAAGAACATCACCGCCATTCTCGGCGTCGGCTTCGACCCGGGTGTGGTCAATGCCTATGCGGCATTGGCGCAGCAACAGTATTTCGACCGCATTGATTCGATCGACATCCTCGACGTCAATGCCGGCTCCCACGGCAAGTATTTCTCCACCAATTTCGACCCGGAAATCAATTTCCGCGAATTCACCGGACAGGTGTGGAGCTGGCAGGACAGCCAGTGGACCAGCAACACCATGTTCGAAGTCAAGCGCACCGACGACCTGCCGGTCGTAGGCTCGCATAACCTGTACCTGACCGGCCACGACGAAGTGCATTCGCTGTCGAAGAACCTCGACGTGCCGAACGTGCGTTTCTGGATGAGCTTCGGCGAACACTACATCAATGTGTTCACCGTCCTGCGCAACCTCGGTCTGCTCTCCGAGCAACCGGTCAAGACCGCCGAAGGCCTGGAAGTCGTGCCGCTGAAAGTGGTCAAGGCCGTGCTGCCTGACCCGAGTTCGCTGGCGCCGGGCTACACCGGCAAGACTTGCATCGGCGACCTGGTCAAGGGCACCAAGGATGGCCAGGCCCGCGAAATGTTCATCTATAACGTAGCCGACCATGAGGACGCCTACGCTGAAACCGACAGCCAGGGCATTTCCTACACCGCCGGCGTACCACCGGTGGCCGCGGCCTTGCTGGTCGCGCGTGGCGAATGGGACGTGCAGCGCATGGTCAACGTCGAGGAGCTGCCTGCCGAGGCGTTCCTCAAGGCGCTGGACGTCATGGGCCTGCCGACGCGCATCAAGGATGAGCATGGCGATCGTCCTTGGGACCAAAACGCCTGAGGCCTTTGCCCGGTAGTTAAAAAATGCCCCGTATCGCAAGATCCGGGGCATTTTTCGTTGTGGCTTCGTCAAGGTGAACACGCGCCACAAGAGTTTTCCGGTATCCAAAGAAGATCTGGCCCGTTGCCCCCACACACTCGTTCGGTGTGATCTAAGCTCCAAGGAGAATTACACCAGCAGGGGGTTTCCATGCGGAGCGTTCCTGAAAACAGTCTGAAAAAAGCACTGAAGGCCTGTAGAGACAGTTTCATTTCTGTCGGCTTTTTCAGCCTATTCATCAACGCGCTCATGCTGGTGCCGACCTTTTATATGCTCCAGGTGTACGGTCGGGTCATCACCAGTGGCAGCCTGACCACCTTGGCCATGCTGACGCTGATCCTGACCGGGCTGGTGGTCACGCTGGGTTTCCTGGAATGGATCCGATCGCGCATCATGGTCCGGGTCAGTACCCGGCTGGACGTGCTGCTCGGTCGCCAGGTCTACAAGGCCAGTTTCAAGCGGGCCCTGGACAGTGGCGGGATGGACGCTTCGGCCCAGGCGCTGAACGATCTGACCGGCCTTCGCCAGTTTCTCACCGGCAACGGCTTGTTCGCGTTCTTCGACGCGCCGTGGTTGCCGATCTACATCGCTGTGATGTTCATGTTCCACCCCTGGTTCGGCTGGGTGGCGACGGGCAGTGCCCTGTTGTTGCTGGCGCTGGCGTTTCTCAATGAACGACTGACCGGCCCCACGCTGGCCCAGGCTAACCGCGAGAACATCGGGGCAACGCTGCACACCACGAAAAACCTGCGCAACGCCGAAGTCATCGAGTCCATGGGCATGCTCGAAACCCTGATGGAACGTTGGGGGCGGCGGCAGAAGAGCATTCTGTTGTTGCAATCGCAGGCCAGCGACAGGGGCGCGGTGGTCAGTACGTTTTCCCGCACGTTCCGGCTCCTGGTGCAATCCTGGGTGTTGGGGTTGGGGGCGTATCTGGCGGTGGATCATCAAGTGGGGGCCGGCATGGTATTTGCCGGCTCGGTGCTGTTGGGACGTGCCCTGGCGCCCATCGACCTGATCATCGGTAGCTGGAAAGGTTTCATTGCGGCCCGTTCCCAGTACAACCGCCTCCACGACATCCTCGCCAAACAACAGGCGCAACCCGAGCGCATGCCATTGCCAGCGCCCCAGGGCCATGTGCAGGTCGAGAACCTGATGGTCATGGCGCCTGGCTCGAAAACCCCGATCATCAAGAACATCAGCTTCAGTACCCCGGCCGGTTGCGTGGTGGGAATCATCGGTCCCAGCGCAGCGGGCAAATCGACCCTGGCCCGGGCGTTGATCGGCGTCTGGGCGCCGCACAATGGCGTGGTCCGCCTTGACGGTGCGGACATCAGCGCCTGGGACAAGCATGAGCTCGGGCCGCACATCGGTTACCTGCCCCAGGACATCGAACTGTTCGAAGGCACGGTCGGCGAGAACATCGCGCGTTTTGCCGAGGTCGATTCGGCGAAAGTCATCCAGGCGGCCCGGATCGCCGGGGTCCACGACATGATCCTGCAATTCCCCGACGGCTACGACACCGTGATCGGCAGCGAGGGCATCATGCTCTCGGCGGGGCAGCGCCAGCGTATCGGCCTGGCGCGGGCCCTGTATGGCAACCCGCGGCTGATCATTCTCGACGAGCCCAACTCCAACCTGGACGACGTCGGTGACCGCGCCCTGGCCGCAGCCATTCATCAACTCAAGCAGAGCGGCGCAACGCTGTTTGTCATCACCCACCGCACCAACATCGTGTCGCAACTTGACCGGCTGATGCTGCTGAACGCCGGGGTGATCAGTCTCTACGGGCCACGCGAGCATGTGCTGGCCGAACTCAACGCGCAGCATCCACAGGCGCATACGCAAGCCATGCCAGCAGGAGTGGGCATGGCTTCGGTCGTTACCAGTAAAGGTGATACCGATGAACCCCACAGTGCCCATCCGCCAAATTGAAAACGCCAGCGAACTGCCAACTTCCGATCACAAGATTCGCCGCCTGGGCATTGGCATTGTAGGGTTGACCTTCGGGTTGTTCGGCACCTGGGCGGCGTTTGCGCCACTGGATGGCGCCGCCTATGCCCCTGGGGTTGTCACCGTGCAGTCCTACCGCAAGACGGTCCAGCATCTGGAAGGCGGCATCGTCAAGGCCGTGCTGGCCCGTGACGGTGACATCGTCAAGCAGGATGACCCGCTGATCGTCCTGGACGATGGCCAACTGCGCTCCGAATACGAAGTGACCCATAACCAGCTGATCGCGGCCAGCGCCATGGAGGCCCGGCTCAAGGCCGAGCGTGACCGGCTGCCGGCGATCGGCTTTGCCCAGGTGGTGGATGCGAGCAGCCCGCGGGGCGTCGAGGCCGTGCAGGGTGAAACCCAGGTGTTCAATGCCCGGCAGGGCTCGCGCCTGGGGCAGATCGCCGTGCTGCGTGAGCGCATCGGGCAGTTGCAGCAACAGATCAAGGGCCTGGAGTCGATGATCGGCGCCAAGGTTAATTTGGAGAACTCCTACAGCGGTGAAATCGGTGAACTGAGCGAGCTGCTCAAGCAAGGCTTCGTCGATAAGCAACGCTTGCTTGAGCAGGAGCGCAAGTTGGGGTTACTCAAGTCGGAGGTGGCCGATCACCGCTCGATGATCAACAAGACGCGGCTACAGATCAACGAAACCCAGTTGCAGATCCTGCAAGTCGACAAGGATTTCGACGCCGACGTGGCCAAGCAACTGGCCGATGTCCAGACCAAGCTCTACGACCTGCAAGAGAAAACCGCGGCGCTGGAGGACCGGCTCAGCCGCATCGTGATCCGCGCGCCCGACGCAGGCATGGTGATCGGCATGACCGTGCACACCATCGGCGGGATCGTGCGCGCGGCGACGCCCTTGCTGGACATCGTGCCGTCGATTTCCGAACTGGTCATCGAGGCCCAGGTGGCCCCGGTGGACATTGACCGCATTGGTATTGGCAAACGGGCCGACATCCGCTTCAACGCGTTCAACAGCGCCACCACGCCAGTGATCGAAGGGGAGGTCAGCAGTGTCTCGGCTGACCGCTTGACCAATGAAAAGACCGGCGCGGCCTATTACCTGGCACGGGTCCGCGTGACCGATAAAGGCGTGCGCACCTTGGGCGAGCGCAAACTGGTGCCGGGCATGCCGGCGGACGTGTTGATCATCACCGGGCAACGCACGCTGTTGCAGTACTTGATGCAGCCGGCCCGCAATGCCCTGTCTCAATCATTGATCGAGGAATGACCATGGATGCGTCTGCAGTTCTGTTGGGGGGGATATTCATGCTGGCGGCGGGGGCCGTCGGGGCGCAAACCGATGCAGCGAAAACGCAGGAGGCCAGACCGACCGAGGTCAGCGCCTCGACGTTTTCCACCGACCTCGTGCAGTTGTACCGCGAGGCACGGCTGGAAGACCCACAGATACTGGCTTCCCACGCCCGGGCGCAGGCGGGCCAGGAGCATCAGAGCGAGGCTTTTGGCGCCTTGCTGCCGCAGCTGTCGTTCAATGCCGGGACGAACCGTATCCACCAGGAAAGCGACCTGGTGCAGCGCAGCTTCGACAGCGAAAGCTACGGTCTGGTGTTGCGTCAGTACCTCTACAACAAGGCCGCGTGGGAGAACTATCAGAAGTTCAAGAGCCTGGCCAAGCAGTCTGAATCCCAGGCGCTGGATACCCAGGCCGAGGCCACGGTGGAATTGGCGCAGCGTTACTTCACCGCGTTGGCGGCCGAGGATGAACTGGAGTTGGTCAAGGCCGAGCGTCTAACCACCCAACGGAGCCTGGACCGGGTCAACGCGTTGTACGAAAAGCAGATGGCCCTGGTGACCGATCAGCTCGACCTCAAGGCCCGGGTGGATCTGCTCGCCGCGCAAGAACTCGACGCCCGCAACCAGGCCAGCCTCAGTCGCGAGGCGCTGGCGGAAATCGTCGGTCGACCAGTGAAGGAAAAGCTCAATCGGATCCGCGATGACGTGAAATTGCAGGTGACGGCGCAAAGCCTGGAAAGTTGGGTGCGTGACGGCATCGCGCTGAACCCGGCGCTCAAGGCCAACGAAAGCGGCGTCGAAGCGGCGGGCGCGGCGTTGCGCAGCGGCAAGGGCGGGCACTATCCGACCTTGAGCCTGAACCTCAGTGCGCAACAAACCAACGAGGGCTACAACAACTCCCTGGCGCCGCGCACCGACAGCTACGTCGCCGGTATCGGTCTGCAAGTGCCGCTGTACAGCGGCGGCTCGACCTCGGCGCGGGTCCGTGGGCTTTACCAGGACCAGGTGGTTGCCGAGCAGGAGCTGGAGGCGATCCGGCGGCGGGTGGTCAAGGAGATCACCAATGCCTACCTGACCGCCAATTCCAACGGCGAGAAGATCGGTGCGAACCGCCTGGCCCTGGACTCGGCCCAGCTGTCCAGGGTGGCGGCGGAGAAAGCGCTGAGCTATGGCATGGTCAATTCCGTCGACGTATTGGCCAGCGTACGCAATGAGTTTCGCGCCAGGCGCGACTTGCTCAAAACCCAATACGAGTTCCTCAGCAATGTACTGACCCTCAATCGGTGGGCTGGCAAGCCGCCGGCGCAAAGCATCGAAAGCGTGAACGCCTGGCTGAGCCCGACCGGCGCTCGCCAAGCCGTGCTGGCGCCCTGATCGCGTCGGCTAATTGACGGCATTATTTCACTTAGCAAAGCTGTTGCACCGTTCGTCGTTTAATTGACGATGCGGTCGCGATGGCTTTTGCGTCGTGATCGTTGATTGACGTCGCCAATGCCTTGATTTTTCGAGCAATAGACAGCGCCGACAGCCCGTTGCCATCGAGCGACGTCCAAAGGGTGAGGTCCGGCGCCGGAGCTCAGGCGTGACGGGCTGGCCTAGACTCAGCCTAGAGCTTGAGAGGGGCACGTTATCATGTGTAAGTTGTTGATAATTATTCCCATGGGCGGTGCCGAAGGTCTTTCTGTTCTTTCCCGACCTGCCACTACTTCCGACACGGTTGTCGTCACCCTGGGCTTCCAAGAGGGGGCATAACCATGATGTCGGATCACAGAAAACCCATACGTGTATTGTTGGTCGATTGTCGTCCGCTGGTGCTCATGGGGCTTCACGATCTGATCAATGCCAGGAAGCCGCGCATGGAAGTCAGCGGCCAGGCGTCCACCTACACCACTGCGTTGAATCTGGCCGATCAGTTGCGTCCCAATGTGATTTTTTTCAGTTTCTTTCCCGATGCGCTGGATCCACTGGAAGTCGTGGCGCAACTTACCCGCAGCCCCGGTATGAAGCTGCTGGTGCTCAAGGGTTTGTACGAGGCCGTCCCGGCGGCCCAGGCGATAGAGGCGGGCGCCCGGGGTATCGTGTTGGCGGAAGACCCGACGGAATCGATCGTCCGGGCGATCCTCACGGTCCACCACCATGACATCGGCATGGACCGGGCCTGGGCCGATGGGCTGTGCGGCTACGCGGCCAACGGGCATGTGCCCTTGAGGTGCAACCTGGAACAGGCGAAACAGGCACGGTTGACGTTGCGTGAGCGGGAGCTGATCCACGCGATCGTCGGCGACCCGTCGGCCAAGTACATCAGCATCGCCGAGCGCCTTGGCATCAGCGAGCACACCGTGCACAACCACCTGAGCAACATCTATCAGAAGCTCGAACTGATCAACCGGATGGACTTGCTGATGTACGCGCTCAAGCACGGGCTCACCAACCAGGAGCAGCCGCCTGAGTCGACGTGGGTGGAGTTGGATTGACCTTCAGGTGAGTGGGTGAAAAAACAATGCGCGGGTGGTTCCTGAACCACCCGCGCATTTTTCAAGGCCTGACCGCTATCAGGCGCCCATGACTATATCGGTGTTGAGCACGTCCACTCCGACCAGGGTGATGGTGGTGGTTTGCCCGCCGGTCTCGGCAACGGTGACGATGCTGTCGGCACCCGTGTTGTCGATCGACTGGACCACCGCCGTCGGGTCGCCGTTGAGCACCAGGGTGTCGCGCTGGCCCGCCGTCGTGTCGAAGCCGGTGACTTGGTACTTGTTCTGGGTGAACGTCAGGTCGACGTTGAACGCGTCACGCTCGCCACTGGTGCCGGCCAAGGTGAAATCGAACTGGGCGTTGGCCGCGTCGTTGGCGAACAGGTTGGCGTCAAACGAACTCGTAGCCGAGTCGCCGTCCTTGTCCGTCAGTGTCGCGTTGAACGTCAGCTGGACATCGCTGGCGAGGTTTTCGGTTTCCTGGATGAACTGGATCACCGGGATCTTGATCGCACCACGGCCCATGGTCAGTTGGACCGCGTCGATCAGGGCCGAGCCTTCTTTCTCGATGGTGAAAGACACCTGTCCACCGGCCTCTGGCGTGAGGGTGTTGACCTCGGTGAGGTTGGAGAACGTGCCATCCTCGTAGTAGACCCTGAAGTACAGGTCCTCGGTCGCGGTGTTGTAGCCGGCCACGGAGTTGTCGATGAAGATCTTCATGCCCGTGAGCAGGCTTTCCGGGTTGATCACGAAGCTTTCATCGGCCGCGCCAATGGCCACCAGGTTGTCGCCTTGCAGCAGGTTGTTGGCCACGCCGATGCCGGAGGTGCTGACGTTCATCGCCGCCGGGTCGATGTACGATGGCAGTGGGTTGGTCTGCAATGCGGCTTCGGTGGGGTCGGGTTTGCCGAGGCCGATGCCGCTCAGGATGTCCGCCGTCGAGGCCAGCGCCTTGGCGGAGAAGAATACGATCTCTTCGGAGGTGGACGGGATGGTCGGGTCAGTGGTTTCCGGGATCAACAACGTACGCACTGAATCCGGGCCGCCGGCATCGAGTGAACCGTCGGCACTGCTGCGCACGATGGTCGAGGCAAAGCCTTGCACCAGGTCGAGGGTGTAGTGGCCGTCGTCATAGGCGGTCAGGGTGTAGTCGACGCTGGTGTTGGCGGTGGCGGCGTTGTTGTCGAAGTCACCGGTCAGCGTGCCGGCGAAGTGATACGCGCCGTTGGCGTCCGGTGACGGCGACTGTTCGACGAGCGTGCCGGTCCCGGTGGTGGTCGTGTCGTCTGGCCGGACCAGGGTGAACTGACCGTTGACCAGCGAAATATCCAGGCCCGCCGCACCGAGTCCGTCGGCGCCGGCCGCCTTGCTCCAGTAGCCGGTTTGCGCCAGCACGCTGCCGGTGCCGATCAGGTTGCCGAACGCCAGCGCCGGTCCATCGTCCTCGAACACCAGGTTCTGCCCAATGTTCAACGTCGCCTGGGCGCTGTCGCCGTCCTTGTCGGTCTTGGTGGCGACCAATGTAACCAGGTTATCCGCGGTCAGGCTCGTGGCGTCGTCGGGGTTGTTCGGGTTGGGGTGCATCACGGCCCGCAGTTGATCGAGGGTGACGTCACCGTTGCTGGCGACGCTGACGGTGAACACCAGCAGGTTGCTGCTGGCCGTGCGGCCTTCCACCACGCCGCCGTTGAGTGACAGGTTGACGGCTTGACCCGTGGCCGAGTCGGTCAACCCCGAGGCACCCGCCACCATGCCAAGGGCATAGGTGAGCGTGCCGGCCCCATCAGCGCCAAACGCCGAGGTGAAGTTGGCCGCGAAGTTTTGGGTGTCGTTGGTGGCCAGCACCGTTTCATCCACCGTCAGCGTCGGTTCCGTGCCGGTGGTGCTGATGCTAGGCCCATCGTCCTTGAACACCAGGTTCTGGCCGATGTTGAGTGTGGCCTGGGCACTGTCGCCCTCCTTGTCGGTGATGGTGGCGATCAGCGTGACCAGGTTGTCCGAGGTCAGGCTCTTGGCATCATCGGGATTGCTCGTGTTGGGATGGACCACCGCGCGGAGTTGATCGAGAGTGACGTCGCCATTGGTGGCGACACTGACGGTGAACACCAGCACGTTGGTGGTCGCGGTGCGGCCTTCGACCACGCCGCCGTTGAGCGACAGGTTGACCGCTTCACCGGTGGCCGTGTCGGTCAACCCCGAGGCGCCCGCCACCACGCCGAGGGCATAGGTGAGCGTACCGGCGCCGTCGGCGCCAAACGCCGAGTTGAAGTTGGCCGCGAAGCTTTTGGTGTCGTTGGTGGCCAACACCGTTTCATCCACCGTCAGCGCCGGTTCCGTGCCGGTGGTGCTGATGCTTGGACCGTCATCCTTGAACACCAGGTTCTGGCCGATATCGAGGGTGGCGTGGACGCTGTCGCCGTCACCGTCGGTCTTGGTGGCGGTCAGGGTGACCAGGTTATCCGCGGTCAGGCTCTTGGAGTCATCGGGGTTGGTGGTGTCAGGGTGGACCACCGCGCGGATCTGGTCGAGGGTGACGCTGCCGTTGGCCGCGACGCTGACGGTGAACACCAGCACGTCGGTGGTCGCCGTTCGGCCTTCCACCACGCCGCCGTTGAGCGACAGGTTGACCGCTTCGCCGGTGGCCGTGTCGGTCAACCCCGAGGCACCCGCCACCACGCCTAGCGCATAGGTGAGCGTACCGGCGCCGTCAGCGCCGAACGCCGAGGTGAAGTTGGCCGCAAAACTCTGTGTAGCATCGGTCGCCAACACGGTTTCATCCACCGTCAGCGTGGGTTCCGTGCCGGTGGTGCTGATGCTCGGCCCATCGTCCTCGAAGATCATTTTCGAGCCGATTTCGGTTTTTGCCAGGGACGCCTGGACCAAGGTGAAACCGCCGATGTCGAAGTCGGCGTGGTTCGTCCCCTTGGCGTCGATGGCTGCACCGTTTTCGATCAGCACGCGGTTATGGGTTTGTGTGGTGGTGTATTCGATCTGGTAGCCGGCCTTGACGCCGGTGATGGTGGCAACCCCGCCGTTGAAGCTGATGGCTATGGATGTGTCGTTTACAGAGCCGTCCGAGTTCTCGATCACCAGCCCGGTGCTGATGTTGATGACCCGAACATTGGTGATGGCGACTGCGGCATCGCCTGCGTAGCCATTAATGAAATTCACTCCAGGTTCGGCGGCGGTGTTGAATGCGCTGATTTTCACCACGGCGCTCTTGCCGCTTTGCAACTGTACGATGTCGAAGTTGGCCATCTTCGCGTTGAAGACGCTGGTGAAGTCAACGTTGGCCTCGACGTCTGCTTCGTTCTGATCCAGGTTGGGGATGGTCACGTCCTGCCGGGCACCGGTGACGAAGGTAAAGCGGATGCCTTCCTGTTCCACGATCATCTGGTTGTTGGTGCCGAAGGTGGTGGGCCCGCCGGCCTGGCTGGTGTTGATGGTGTCGCCGGTGGTGATATTGGCGCCGCTGGACTGGTCGGCCGGGTCTTTACCGGTGGCGATGATGGTGGGATCGGTGATCCGGGTGACGCCGTTGACCACTTCAGTGTTCGGGTTCGCCGTGGTGAACATCAGGAACAGGTTTTGCCCGGAAGGTGCGTTGGCGAGGCTGAATTCCAGATCCTGGCTGGCACCGATGAAGACCTTGTCCAGCAGGTTGACCGGGTCATCGGGGTTGCTGGTGTCCGGGTTGCTCAATGCTTGGTATTGCACGGTCCAGATCTTGCCGCCGGAGACCGGTGAGCCGGTTTCTTCGATGTAGGCGGCGAACACGATCGCACCGCTTGGCCCGCCGGCACGACCCAGGACGATATTGTCGTTGGTATCGGTGTAAAGCAGGATGCTGGTGCCGCCGAGTGTATCGAGGCCGCTGTCCACGCCGTCCAGTGGTGCGCCGGTAGTGCCGACGAAGCTGATGTTGGTGATGGTCGCACCGGGCGCGGCGCTGACGGTGAAGGCGTTGCTACCGGTGTTGCCGCCGGCACTGGTGTAGCCACTCAAGGCCGCACCCGTTGCAGTGCCTGCTCCAAGCGCGGTCAGGCGGGTGGAGAAGGTCGAGGGCAGGGCCGTCAGCAATATGTCGTTGTCGTCAGCGTCGCCTGCCGGGCTCGGCGTCGCGGTAGCGTTCTGCAAACCGGCGGTTTCATCCAGCGTCACGTTGGTGCCGGTCGCCGTGACGCTCAAGGCGGTGGCGACAAAGGGTGTGAAGAGGGTGGTCGTATTACCTGTCAGCGAGGAATCTTGTTCTTGGACAGTCATGATGGGCTCCGAACAGTGGCGGTCATCGAGGTCTGACCGTTGACCAGTGTTCGCCACTATGTAAAAGCGCGGCGTAATGCGCATCGACCGATACTCCCAGGCGGGCTAGGAGTTTCAGGCTATGAATCTGGCGCGTTACACCCACCGGGTTCGTAAAACAAAGCGAGGGTGGTTTCCAGGCCACCCTCGCAGGTTTCAAGCGACGCGAGGTATCAGGCGCCCATCACAATGTCGGTGTTGAGCACGTCCACCCCGACCAGGGTGATGGTGGTGGTTTGCCCGCCGGTCTCGGCAACGGTCACGATGCTGTCGGCACCCGTGTTGTCGATCGACTGGACCACCGCCGTCGGGTCGCCGTTGAGTACCAGGGTGTCGCGCTGGCCCGCCGTCGTGTCGAACCCGGTGACCTGGTACCTGTTTTCGGCGACCGTCAGGTCGACGTTGAACGCATCACGCTCGCCGCTGGTGCCCACCAAGGTGAAATCGAACTGGGCGTTGGCCGCGTCGTTGGCGAACAGGTTGGCGTCGAACGTACTGCTGGCTGAGTCGCCGTCCTTGTCCGTCAGTGTTGCGTTGAACGACAGCTGGACATCGCTGGCCAGGCTCTCGGTTTCCTGGATGAACTGGATCACCGGGATCTTGATCGCGCCGCGGGCCATGGTCAGTTGGACCGCGTCGATCAGGGCCGAGCCTGCTTTCTCGATGGTGAAAGACACCTGGCCGCCGGCCTCCGGTGTCAGGTCGTTCACCTCGGTGAGGTTGGAGAACGTGCCATCCTCGTAGTAGACCCTGAAGTACAGGTCCTCGGTCGCCGTGTTGTAGCCGGCCACGGAGTTGTCGATGAAGACTTTCATGCCCGTGAGCAGGCTTTCCGGGTTGATGACGAAGCTTTCATCTGCGGCGCCGATGGCCGCCAGGTTGTCGCCCTGGAACAGGTTATTGGCGACACCAATACCGGAGGTGCTGACGTTCATCGCCGCCGGGTCGATGTACGACGGCAGCGGGTTGGTCTGCAACGCGGCTTCGGTGGGGTCGGGCTCGCCGAGGCCGATGCCGGTCAGGATATCCGCCGTCGAGGCCAGGGCCTTGGCGGAGAAGAACACGATCTCCTCGGAAGCGGACGGGATGGTCGGGTCATTGGTTTCCGGAATCAACAACGTGCGCACCGGGTCCGGGCCGCCGGCATCGAGAGAGCCGTCGGCGCTGCTGAGCACCAGGGTCGAGGCGAAGCCCTGCACCAGGTCCAGGGTGTAGTGCCCGTCGTCATAGGCGGTCAGGGTGTAGTCGACGCTGGTGTCGGCGGTGGTGGCGTTGTTGTCGAAGTCACCGGTCAGCGTCCCGGCGAAGTGATACGCGCCGTTGGCGTCTGGTGACGGCGACTGCTCGACGAGTGTGCCGGTTCCGGTGGCGGTGGTGTCGTCTGGGCGGACCAGGGTGAACTGACCGTTGACCAGCGAAATATCCAGGCCCGCCGCGCCCAATCCATCGGCACCGGCCGCTTTGTTCCAGTAGCCGGTTTGCGGCAGCACGCTGCCGGTGCCGATCAGGTTGCCGAACGCCAGCGACGGCCCGTCGTCCTCGAACACCAGGTTCTGGCCGATGTTGAGGGTGGCCTGGGCGCTATCGCCGTCCCGGTCGGTCTTGGTGGCGACCAGCGTGACCAGATTGTCCGAGGTCAGGCTTGTTGCGTCATCGGGGTTGTTGGGATTGGGGTGCATCACGGCCCGCAGTTGATCGAGGGTGACGTCAGCGTTCGCGGCCACGGCGACCGTGAACACCAGCAGGTTGCTGCTGGCCGTGCGGCCTTCTACCACACCGCCGTTGAGCGACAGATTGACCGCCTCACCGGTGGCAGAGTCGACGAGCCCGGAGGCGCCCGCCACCACACCCAGTGCGTAGGTGAGGGTGCCGGCCCCATCAGCGCCAAACGCTGAGGTGAAGTTGGCCACGAAGCTTTTGGTGTCGTTGGTGGCCAGCACCGTTTCATCCACCGTCAGCGTCGGTTCCGTACCGGTGGTGCTGATGCTCGGTCCGTCGTCCTTGAACACCAGGTTCTGGCCAATGTTGAGGGTGGCCTGGGCGCTGTCGCCGTCCTTGTCGGTCTTGGTGGCGACCAGGGTGACCAGGTTGTCCGAGGTCAGGCTCTTGGCATCATCGGGATTGCTCGTGTCGGGATGGACCACCGCGCGGAGTTGATCGAGGGTGACATCAGCGTTGGCGGCCACACTGACGGTGAACACCAGCAGGTTGGTGGTTGCGGTGCGGCCTTCCACCACGCCGCCGTT
>NZ_JAODAB010000012.1 GCF_025336485.1 Pseudomonas citri
ACCACTTGCGCTTTCGATCTCTCGTCAGCGGGAGGCGAATTCTACAGCGTTACTCGCTGCTGTCAACACCTCTTTTTCAGCGCTTCCGGACTTCGATGACTTGAAGCCCTGCACCCTCGAAACTTACTTAACTCATTGAATCTCAAGGAGTTTTCCGCTTCGACTGCGCCGGAAGTGGGGCGAATTATAGAGATCCAGAATCTGCCGTCAACACCTTTTTTCATATTTCTGTCACATCGGTCAAAAGCAACCGAATACAAAGAGGCCGGCGCCCAGGGCGCCGGCCTCTTTGTTCATTCATTACAAGCTAGGGAAAGCGAACTGCGAAGCCTCGTGGGTAGCACGTTGCGGCCAGCGTTGGGTGATGGCCTTGCGACGAGTATAGAAACGCACCCCGTCCGGACCATAGGCGTGCAGGTCACCGAACAGCGACCGCTTCCAACCACCAAAGCTGTGATACGCAACCGGTACCGGCAAGGGGACGTTGACCCCGACCATGCCTACTTCAATCTCGTCGCAGAACAACCGCGCCGCCTCGCCATCGCGGGTAAAGATGCAGGTGCCATTGCCATACTCGTGATCATTGATCAGCTGCATCGCCTCTTCCAGGCTGTTGACGCGGACAATGCACAGCACCGGCCCGAAGATCTCTTCTTTATAGATGCGCATCTCGGGGGTCACGCGATCGAACAGGCAGCCACCCAGGAAGAAGCCCTCCTCATGTCCGGTCACGCTCAAACCGCGGCCATCGACGACCAGCGAAGCCCCCGCCGCCACGCCATCTTCTATATAGCCACTGACCTTGTCCCGGTGCTGACCGGTCACCAGCGGCCCCATGTCCAGCCCGCACGATGTACCGGCACCGATCTTCAAGGCCTTGATGTTTGGCACCAGCTTGCTTACCAGGGCATCGGCCACCTGGTCACCGACGCACACCGCAACCGAAATCGCCATGCAGCGCTCGCCGCAGGAACCATACGCCGCCCCCATCAGAGCGTTGACGGCATTGTCCAGGTCGGCATCCGGCATCAATACCGCATGGTTCTTCGCCCCGCCCAATGCCTGGACGCGCTTGCCGCGCCGGGTGCCCTCGGCATAGATGTACTCGGCGATCGGTGTCGAGCCGACAAAACTCAGCGCCTTGACTTCCGGCGCTTCGATCAACGCATCCACCGCAGCCTTGTCGCCATGCACCACGCTCAATACGCCTTTGGGCAAACCGGCTTCCAACAGCAATTGGGCGATCAGCAATGTGGAACTCGGATCGCGCTCGGACGGTTTGAGGATGAAGCAGTTACCGCAGACGATCGCCAGCGGGTACATCCACAGCGGTACCATCGCCGGGAAGTTGAACGGGGTGATGCCCGCCACCACACCCAGCGGCTGGAAGTCCGACCAGGCATCGATATTCGGCCCGACGTTGCGACTGTATTCGCCCTTGAGAATTTCCGGCGCTGCGCAGGCGAACTCGACGTTCTCGATACCACGCTTGAGCTCACCGGCGGCGTCTTCCAGGGTCTTGCCGTGTTCCTCGCTGATCAGTTGGGCGATACGCGCCTCATTCTGCTCCAGCAATTGCTTGAAACGAAACATCACCTGCGCGCGCTTGGCCGCCGGTGTCTTGCGCCATTCAGGGAACGCCGCAGTGGCAGCGTCGATAGCCTGTTGGATCGTCGCGCGATCGGCCAATGGCACTTTATGGATCACCTGTCCGGTGGACGGGTTGAACACATCAGCCGTACGCGCGCTGCCACTCAACAACTCGCCATTGATCAAATGCGGGATGAGACTCATGAGGGAACTCCAGAATTTATCCGCAGGCGCCCGGAGCCGGACGCCTGTCATTGAACGCTAAAGAGAAGGAACCGTCAGTCGAGCTTGTTCAGCACTTCACCGACCGCATCGAACAGACGATCCAGGTCTTGTGGCTTGCTGTTGAACGTTGGGCCGAACTGCAGGGTGTCGCCGCCAAAGCGCACATAGAACCCGGCTTTCCACAACGCCATGCCAGCCTCGAACGGACGCACGATCGCATCGCCATCGCGCGGCGCGATCTGGATCGCCCCGGCCAGGCCGAAGTTGCGGATGTCGATGACGTTCTTCGAGCCTTTCAGGCCATGCAGGGCGCTCTCGAAGTGCGGGGCAACTTCGGCCACGCTTTGCACCAGGTTTTCCTTTTGCAGCAGGTCCAGCGCCGCCAGGCCGGCAGCGCAGGCCACCGGGTGCGCCGAGTAGGTGTAGCCGTGGGGAAACTCCACCGCGTACTCGGGGGTCGGCTGGTTCATGAAGGTCTGGTAGATCTCGGAGCTGGCAATCACCGCGCCCATGGGGATCGCGCCATTGGTGACTTGCTTGGCGATGCACATCAGGTCGGGGGTGACACCGAAGCTTTCGGCGCCAAACATCGAACCGGTGCGGCCGAAACCGGTGATCACTTCGTCGAACACCAACAGAATACTGTGCTGGTCGCAGATTTCCCGCAGGCGTTTGAGGTAGCCCTCAGGCGGCACCAGCACACCCGCCGACCCGGCCAGCGGTTCGACGAATACGGCGGCGATGTTGGAGGCATCGTGCAACTCGATCAGCTTCAACAACTCATCGGCCAGGGCAATTCCGCCCTCCTTCGGCATGCCGCGGGAATAGGCGTTGCTGGCCAGCAAGGTGTGGGGCAAATGATCGACGTCCATCATCGCCTGCCCGAACAGCTTGCGGTTGCCACTGACACCGCCAAGGCTGGTGCCGGCAATGTTCACACCGTGATAGCCACGGGCGCGGCCGATCATCTTGGTCTTGGTGGCCTGGCCCTTGAGACGCCAGTAGGCGCGGACCATTTTCACCGCCGTATCGGCGCACTCGGAACCGGAGTCGGTGAAGAACACATGGTTGAGATTGCCCGGCGTCAGGCTGGTGATTTTTTCCGCCAGTTGGAACGACAGCGGATGACCGTACTGGAAGCCCGGCGAGTAATCCAGGGTGCCCAATTGCTTGGCGACTGCCTCTTGGATTTCCTTGCGAGTATGCCCGGCGCCACAGGTCCACAAGCCCGACAGCGAATCATAGACCTTGCGCCCCTTGTCATCGACCAACCAACTGCCTTCGGCGGCAACGATCAGACGCGGGTCACGCTGAAAGTTGCGGTTGGCGGTGTAAGGCATCCAGTGGGCATCAAGCTTGAGCTGGCCGGCCAGGGAATTGGCCGCGTGTTCGAGCATGTTCATTGACAAAACCTCGCAGGATTATGAATGGCGTGGGTCAAAAGCGTTCTTGCAGCTAAGTTGCCACGGCGATAAAGTCGGTGAAATCCAACTTTTCTAACCTTCAGTCAGTAGATCACTAAACTATGAGCATTCGCCGTCCCGATCCGCTGGCCCAGGTCAGCGACTTTGATATCCGCCTGTTACGCATCTTCCGCAGTGTAGTGGAGTGCGGCGGCTTCTCGGCGGCGGAAACCGTGTTGGGCATCGGCCGCTCAGCCATCAGCCAGCAAATGAGCGACCTTGAACAACGCTTGGGATTGCGTCTGTGCCAGCGTGGGCGGGCAGGTTTTTCCCTCACGGAGGAAGGTCGCGAGGTTTACCAATCGGCGTTGCAGTTATTGAGTGCGCTGGAAAGCTTTCGCACCGAGGTCAATGGCCTGCACCAACATTTGCGTGGCGAATTGACCATTGGCCTGACCGACAACCTGGTCACCCTGCCCCACATGCGTATCACCCACGCCTTGGCCCAACTCAAGGAACGCGGCCCCGACGTGCAGATCCAGATTCGCATGATCGCCCCCAACGAAGTCGAGCAAGGTGTGCTCGACGGTCGCCTGCATGTCGGCGTGGTGCCCCAGGCCAGTGCCCTCTCGGGCCTGGAATATCAGCCGCTCTACAGCGAACGGTCGTTGCTGTACTGCGCGGTCGGACATCCGCTGTTCTACGTGGATGATCAGAAACTGGACGATGATCGCCTCAACCGCCAGGACGCCATCGCCCCAACGTTCCGACTGCCGGCGGAGATCCAGGCGCATTACCAGGCACTCAATTGCTCCGCCAGCGCATCGGATCGCGAAGGCATGGCATTCCTGATTCTCACCGGACGCTACATCGGTTACCTGCCGGATCACTACGCCAGCCTCTGGGTCCAGCAAGGTCGGCTGCGAGCCTTGAAGCCTGGGGCGCGGTTCTATGATCTGAGCCTGGCCTCGGTCACGCGCAAGGGACGTCGCCCTCATTTGGTGCTGGAAAGCTTTCTCGAGAGCCTGGCGGCGACTCGCTGATGCCCCCAGGGTGTGCAAATCGGCTTTATACAGAAGCGGCACTTGTCGGATCGCTGCCGGTGCGCTATCAACGCATTTGCTTGCCCCACAGACCCAGCCCGGAAATGCCCATGACCTTTGAAGTTCCTGCCCACGGTGGCAAGTCCACAGGCCGCATTCGTCAACAGAACGAAGAAACCATTCTCAAGGCCGCCGAAGATGAATTCGCCCGTCATGGATTCAAGGGCACCAGCATGAACACCATCGCCGTGAAGGCGGGGCTGCCCAAGGCGAACCTGCATTACTACTTCACCAACAAGCTTGGCTTGTACGTGGCGGTACTGAGCAACATCATCGAATTGTGGGACAGCACCTTCAACACCCTGACCGCCGACGACGACCCGGCGCAAGCCCTGACCCGCTACATCCGCGCCAAGATGGAGTTCTCCCGTCGCCAGCCCCAGGCCTCGCGGCTCTTCGCCATGGAAGTGATCAGCGGGGGCGAATGCCTGACGGAATACTTCAACCAGGATTATCGTGCCTGGTTCAAGGGCCGTGCGGCGGTGTTCCAGGCCTGGATCGATGCCGGCAAGATGGACCCGGTCGACCCGGTGCACCTCATTTTCCTGTTGTGGGGCAGCACCCAGCATTACGCCGATTTCGCCACGCAGATCTGCCGCGTGACCGGTCGCAGCAAGTTGACCAAGCAGGACATGCTCGATGCCGGCGACAACCTGATCCGCATCATTCTCAAGGGCTGCGGCCTGACACCCACGCTGTAGGATCCCAATGCCTTTTACCCTTGCCGGTCTTTGCGAATACCGCGAAGAGATTCGCAAAAGCCGCTTCATTACCCTCGCCGCCCCCATCAGCACCCCAGCCGAGGCCCAGGCCTTCATCGAACAGCACAGCGACCTGAACGCCACGCACAATTGCTGGGCCTGGAAGTTGGGCGACCAATACCGCAGCAACGACGATGGCGAGCCGGGTGGCACCGCCGGGCGGCCGATCCTGGCGGCCATCGAAGCCCAGGCCTGCGACCAGGTGGCGGTGCTGGTGATCCGTTGGTATGGCGGTATTCAACTGGGCACGGGGGGACTGGCACGGGCGTATGGCGGCGGCGCGAACAAATGCCTGCAACAGGCCGAGAAAATCGAATTGATCAGCCGCGTGGCGTTGCGTTGTACCTGTGGGTTCGCCGAGCTGGCCCTGGTCAAGCTGCGGGTGGCCGAATGCACAGGCCTGGTGACGGAGGAGTCGTTCACCGCCAACGGCGTGGCATTGCAACTGGCCGTGGGGGAAGCGCAGATCGACAAGCTGAGCAGGCAGCTTGCCGACCTGAGCCGCGGACGGATTCAGTTGGAACGATAACCTTCGCTGGAACGGCCACAGTTGCCCACATCCACTGTGCACCCGGCTGTGGATAACCTGAGCACATTCCCTTGTAACCCTTTTGTCATGCGGGTTTCAGGGTACTGATCACTTTTCATCCAAAGCCCTGCCTTCCTGCTGAATCCACTCACAAAACAAACGCTTGCAAGGGTTTATCGCCTTTCGAAGAAAGCCACGCTCGCCTTATGCCCGAGTTTCTGGCTTGCGCACAATTACTGTGGAGCAAACTGTGGATAACCCGTTCATGCCTGACTCCGCCCCAAGAACGGCATGGCCCACAGCCGGATGCTCATTTTTTAACCAGCCATTGGCGAGCGCTGCGTGCCTTGGCGAGAGGAGGTTTGCTCTTCGCGAACGGGTAGGGCCTGCATGACACCCCACACCAATTCGAAACACAGAAAAATCCACGCCACCGCTGTGGCCCCATGAAGCAGCGCATAAAGCATCCAAGTCGCGAACAGAAACCGCCCCACCGCATCGTAGCGTCCAAACACCGGTTGTGGATCGCGGATGCGCAACACCGCCCACACACAAACGATCGAACCAAACAGGTTCGCCATCAACAGGTGCGCCGGGGCAAATGACGGCAGTTCGCCCGGCAGGTCGAGGAGCTGGGCAATACTCGTCAGGAAGCCGTGCAGCGCGGCGAAACTCCAAGGTGTGGCAAAGGCGGCCGTCACGATCAGGTCATACCAGGCGCCGCCGCGCACCACTCGGCTGTATTGCATTGGGGTCCACATCGATACTGCTCCAGATAATTGAGGAGTCAGGAGGTTAAAGCCTGGGGTATGCTCCAAGGTCAACCCCTTCGGAGTCCAAATATGCGCATCGGCGAACTCGCCCAGGCTTGCGCTGTCAGTCGTGACACGCTGCGTTTCTACGAACAGCGTGGTTTGATTGCCTCGGGGCGCAGTGCCAATGGCTACCGCGACTATCCCGAAGAGATGGTGCAACTGGTGCTCTACATCAAGACAGCCCAGCGCCTGGGCTTTACCCTCGGCGAGATCGGCAGCAGCGTCGCTGCCCTCTGGAACGCTCCGAAGCCGGATAATGCCGTCGCCCAACTGCTGCAAGACAAACTGAACCTGATCGAAACCCGCATGAACGAACTCGGCGCATTGCGCCACGAGCTGCAACAACGGCTCGGGCAGCGTTGTCCCTTAGATCCGTGACCTTTTCTTTCAAGGATGCCCTTCATGAATTCGGCAAAAAACGCTTTGATCATCGGCGCCTCCCGGGGCTTGGGCCTTGGGCTGGTGAAGACATTGCTCAGCGATGGCTGGAACGTGACCGCCACCGTACGCAACCCGCAGAACGCCGAGGCATTGACGGCACTGGGCCCGGTACGGATCGAAAAACTCGACATGGACGACCAGCAAGCCGTCATTGCCCTGAGCCAGAAGCTCAAGGATGAAACCTTCGACCTGCTGTTCGTCAATGCCGGCGTCAAGGGCCCGGAGAACCAGGGCCCGGGCGGCGCGACGCTGGCGGAAGTCGGCCAGTTGTTCTTCACCAACGCCGTTGCCCCGATCAATCTGGCCCAGCGCTTCGTCGGGCAGATCCGCAACGGCAGCGGCGTGCTGGCATTCATGAGTTCGGTGCTGGGCAGCGTGACCATGCCCGACGCGCCAGAACTGGCGCTGTACAAGGCAAGCAAGGCAGCGCTCAACTCCATGACCAACAGTTTTGTCAGCCAGTTGGGGGAGCAGTCGTTGACGGTGCTGTCGCTGCATCCCGGCTGGGTGAAAACCGACATGGGCGGCGAAGGCGCGGACATTGATGTGGAAACCAGTACCCGCGGGCTGATTGACCAGGTCAACGCGTTCGCGGGCAAGGGTGGGCATCATTTCGTCAACTACCGGGGCGAGACGATTCCCTGGTAACCCACGCCTACCTCCTGTGTGAGCGAGCGGGTTCGCTCACACATTAGGATCTTTGTCGGGCGCTGGAAATGTGCCGGGCAACCTGAGTAAACTCCGAGCCTCGCCCTTCGCGGCGACCCTGGATCAGCAGACAGGGCATCACTGAGCTGGCTAACCTGAACCCACTTTCAGAGGAGCCGGCGACCATGCCTGCGACCCGTACCTGGTTAAAAAATCCCCTCGCCATTTTCACCGCCAACGAGCTCGATGCCCGTGGCGGGCTCGTCCTGCAAGACGGTGTGATCGTCGAGTTGCTGGGTCTCGGCCAGCACCCCGCCCAGCCGTGCGACAAGCTGTTCGACGCGCGCGAGCACGTGATCCTGCCAGGCTTGATCAACACCCATCATCACTTCTACCAAACCTTGACCCGCGCCTGGGCGCCGGTGGTGAACCAGCCGTTGTTCCCGTGGCTCAAGACCCTCTATCCGGTGTGGGCGCGGCTGACCCCGGGGAAACTCGCCCTGGCGAGCAAAGTAGCGTTGGCCGAACTGCTGCTGTCAGGCTGTACCACGGCGGCCGACCACCATTACTTGTTTCCCGAAGGCCTGGAAAATGCCATCGACGTGCAAGTACAAAGTGTTCGCGAACTGGGCATGCGGGCGATGCTGACCCGCGGCTCCATGAGCCTGGGCGAGGCCGACGGAGGTTTGCCGCCGCAACAGACCGTGCAGCAGGGCCAGGTGATTCTCGACGACAGCCAGCGCTTGGTGAGCCAATACCATGAGCGCGGCGACGGCGCGCAGATCCAGATTGCCCTGGCGCCCTGCTCGCCGTTCTCGGTTACGCCGCAAATCATGCGCGCCAGCGCCGAGCTGGCGGAAAAACTCGATGTCCGCCTGCACACGCACCTGGCCGAAACCCTCGATGAAGAAGACTTCTGCCTGCAACGCTTCGGCCTGCGCACCGTGGATTACCTGGACAGCGTCGGCTGGCTCGGCCCACGCACCTGGCTGGCCCATGGCATTCATTTCAACCCCGATGAAATCGCCCGTCTCGGCGCCGCCGGCACTGGTATCTGCCATTGCCCGAGTTCCAACATGCGCCTGGCCTCGGGCATCTGTCCCACTTTGGACCTGACTGCTGCCGGCGCGCCCGTGGGCCTGGGGGTAGACGGTTCGGCGTCCAACGATGCCTCGAACATGCTCCTCGAAACCCGCCAGGCGCTGTATCTCCAGCGGTTGCGCTATGGCGCGCAAGCGATCACACCAGAGCGCGTGCTGGGCTGGGCGACCCGAGGTTCGGCGCAACTGCTCGGGCGCAGCGATATCGGCGAATTGGCAGTGGGCAAACAAGCGGATCTGGCGCTGTTCAAGCTCGATGAGTTGCGCTTCTCCGGCAGCCACGACCCGATCTCGGCGCTGCTGCTGTGCGGCGCCGACAGGGCGGATCGGGTGATGGTCGCCGGGCAATGGCGGGTCATCGACGGGCAGGTCGAGGGGTTGGACTTGAAGGGCTTGATCGCCGAGCACAGCCAGGCGGCGCGAGAGTTGATCGCCGGTGCCTGAACCCGCCCAAGCCTGAGGGTGGGAGCGCGCTTGCTCGTTCCCACATCGGTCAGGTTTTACCAGACATTGCGGCCAGCCCCTGTAGAATGCCTGCCATCGATTTTCGGATGAGAAAAGACTATGTACGACTGGCTGAACGCCCTGCCCAAGGCTGAATTACACCTGCACCTGGAAGGCTCGCTCGAGCCTGAGTTGCTGTTCGCCCTCGCCGAGCGCAACAAGATCGCCCTGCCCTGGAACGACGTGGAAACCCTGCGCGCGGCCTACGCCTTCAACAACCTGCAGGAATTTCTCGACCTGTATTACCAGGGCGCCGATGTACTGCGCACCTCCCAGGATTTCTACGACCTGACCTGGGCCTACCTGTTGCGCTGCAAGGCGCAGAACGTGATTCACACCGAACCGTTCTTCGACCCGCAGACCCACACTGACCGTGGCATCCCGTTCGAAGTGGTGCTCAACGGCATCGCCGCCGCCCTCAAGGACGGTGAGCAACAATTAGGCATCACCAGCGGCCTGATTCTCAGCTTCCTGCGCCATCTGAGCGAAGAACAGGCGCAGAAAACCCTCGACCAGGCGCTGCCGTTCCGCGATGCCTTCATCGCGGTGGGCCTGGACAGTTCGGAGATGGGGCACCCGCCGAGCAAATTCCAACGGGTTTTCGACCGTGCGCGCCACGAAGGCTTCCTGACGGTCGCCCACGCTGGCGAAGAAGGTCCGCCCGAGTACATCTGGGAAGCCCTGGACCTGCTGAAGATCCAGCGCATCGACCATGGCGTGCGGGCCATCGAGGACGAGCGGCTGATGCAGCGGATCATCGATGAGCAGATCCCGCTGACTGTGTGCCCGTTGTCCAACACCAAGCTGTGCGTGTTCGACGATATGTCGCAGCACAACATCCTCGACATGCTCGAGCGCGGCGTGAAGGTGACGGTGAATTCCGACGACCCGGCGTACTTTGGTGGCTACGTCACCGAGAACTTCCACGCGCTGTATACCCACCTGGGCATGACCCAGGAGCAGGCCAAGCGCCTGGCGCAGAACAGCCTGGATGCTCGATTGGTGAAACCTTGAGGCATGTGGCGTCGAGTCGTCCTCGCCACTGAATAGCACTTGTGGCGAGGAAGCTTGCTCCCTCGCCACAGCGTTCTCTATCCCACGTTCCCTTCGCTCAATTCCTCCAGCGTCCTGCCCCGGGTTTCCATCCCGAACAACCAGACCACCCCCGCCGCCACGGCGAAGCACAGCGCCCCCAGGGCGAACACTCCGCCCTGCCCGGTGATGGGAAACACCAGCCCGGTCACCAGCGGGCCAAGCAGCGAACCGATGCGGCCAATCGCCGAGGCAAAGCCCGAGCCCGTGGCCCGGGCCGAGGTGGGGTAGAGTTCCGGCGTGTAGGTATAGAGCACCGCCCACATGCCGAACAGGAAAAACTGCATCAACAACCCGGAGCCGATCAGCAAGCCGACGTTGCCGCCGAACACCGCGCTCTGACCGTAGAGAAACGCCATCCCGCCGCCGCCCAACAGTGTGATGACACACACCGGTTTACGCCCCCAACGCTCGACCAGCCAGGCCGCCATCAGGAAGCCGGGAATTCCGCCCAGGGAAATCAATACGGTGTAGTACACCGACTGGGTCACGGCGAAGCCCGACTGTTGCAACAATGCACTGAGCCATGACGTCAGGCCGTAGAAGCCCAGCAAGGCAAAGAACCAGACGCTCCAGATCATCATCGTGCGCTGGCGATACACCGGGGACCAGATCTGCGCCAGGGCCGAGAAGAAGTTGCCCGGCGTACTCGCCATCCGTGGCAACCGGATCGGCTGCGGCAAATCCCCACGTCCCAGCGAGGCCTTGACCTTGTCTTCGATCCGCTTGAGCACGGCATCCGCGTCCTCCGCCCGCCCGGCCTGTTCCAGCCAACGCGGCGACTCGGGGATGAAAAAGCGAATCGCCAGGACGAACACCGCCGGCACCGCCAACACCAGGAAAATGTCGCGCCAGCCGATCACCGGCAGCAGGAAATACGACAGCACGCCCGCCGCCACGAAACCCAGCGGCCAGAAGCCGTCCATCAGCGCAATGTAGCGGCCCCGGCGCTTGGCCGGGATCAGTTCCGAGAGCATCGACTGGGCAATCGGAAACTCCATGCCCATGCCAATGCCCAGCAAGATGCGAAACAGTGTCAATGTCTCGACGTCCTGGGCCGTGGAGCACAGGTAACTGGCAACGCCCCACAGCACGATGCTCCACTGGAACACCGGTTTGCGTCCGAAACGATCGGCCAGCATGCCCGACAGCGAAGCCCCCAGCACCATGCCGAAGAAGCTCGAACTGGCCAGCAAACCCGCCTGGGCCGTGCTCAGGCCGAACTCGGTTTTGATCGAGCCCAGCAGGAACGTCATCATCGCCAGGTCCATGGAGTCAAAGAAAAACGCCAGGGCGATGATGATGAAAATGACCCGGTGATAACCGCTGAGCGGCAGTCGCTCCAAGCGTTCCGCCGCACTGTAGCCGTGAATGTCCATGCGCAATCCCCCTCCGATAATCCCAGGAGCGAGTGTGCGCGAACCTCATCGAGGGCGATGGCTGGATGCGACCTGTTGGCAGCCGGCAGCGACGTACTAGGTTTTGTAAGAAAAGTGCCTGCGCGACGATCATGCTGCGTTGAAAACAGGCTCGGAATGCTCATGTACTCCAGTACACTCCGCTTCCTCGCCTGTTTTCGCCTTGCCTGATCGCCGCTCGGTGACTTTTCGTACAAACCCTAGAAAGCCATTTCCACCACCTCCTGCTCGGCGAACTGGCGGATTTCCTGCTGGCCAAGCACGGTCACCTGCACGGCTCGCGAATCGTTGGGCAGGCTCAGCCAGCCGGACTGCATGAACAGTTGCAGCAACGCGGCCCCCAGCGCGCCGCCCAGATGCGGGCGACGCTCGCTCCAGTCCGGACAGGCGCAGGCAATGCGGGCGTTGCGATGGGCCAGCGCCTGGATGAACAGGCCGCGTTCGGCCAGCTGGCTCGCACCCTTGTGGGTGACGATCACCCGCTGCTCGCACTGCTCGATCCAGCCTGCGTCCAGCAGATGCTGGTACAGGTCGGCGGCCAGTGTGCCCCCCAGATGATCGTCGCACAGCCTGGCCCGCATCAACGACGCGGGGGCCGAGGGGGCCTTGGTCGGCATGACCCCGCGCTTGAAGACGACCGGAAGCTTTCGCGGCGTACTGACCAGGGTCGCGCTGGCCAGGGCTTCGACGGCAGCACCAACCTCAGGTGCGGCCAGGCGGAAAAACCGCTTGCGGCCCCGGATCTCGACTTTCAACAGGCCTCCGGCGGACAGGCGCCCCAAGTGCGCGCTGGCCGAGGACGGCGACAGCCCGGCGAGCAAGGCCAGTTCCTCGGCCTGCCGGGCCGTGCCGTCCATCAAGGCCCACATCATTGCACTGCGCTTGGGGTCAGCCAGCAGCGTGGCAATCTGGCTGATGCAAGGTGCATGTTCCATGTATTCACTCCCTGTTGAATCATTTGTCCACTGCTCTGGCGCAGGCGGCCGCTAGTATAAGCGCGGCCGTCACCGTTGCCTGTCCTCCGGAAACCTTTGGAGGCGATTGTTCCTGAGGGAAAAGTCTCTATTTGCGCGCGACTAATGACCGGCCCCCGCGGAGAGCGGAAATTGCGTTGTCCCGACGGTGTAAGCGGCACGACCAAAGGCTGGATCGCGCTCGAAGGTTTCTGGCCTGCGTTGAAGGCTTTGCCCCCACAAAAACCCATGCCGTCAGTCCGAGAGTTGCCCCTTGTCACAATTGCGATCGCAATCCGGTCTACACTCGGGGCCTTTGCAACGCAATCTTTTACGTGAGGAGGTCAGCAATGAAGATCCTGATAAAAGAAGTGGCAAAATCCCAATGGCAAGTGCGCCTTGACCAGCACGCTGTCACGTTCCGCACCGAAGCCGAGGCCAAGGCCTTCGCCAGTACCCTGCAAGCGCGGATCCACGCGCCCCATCATTTCCCCGAACAGCAGCAGCGAGCGGCCGGCTGAATCAGCTTTGGCGACTGGCCTGCGCCAGCGCCTGTTTATTTTGCCGACGGCGGGTCAGCAGCGCTGCACTCACCACCAACAATCCACACAGGCTGATGACCAGGGCCATGGGTACGGCGGTGCCATCGTGCAGCGCCGCCACCAAGGCCGCAGCCCCGGCAGCCACCGAGAACTGCAAGCAGCCGAGCATCGCCGAAGCGCTGCCGGCGCGGGCGCCCTGGCCGTTCATGGCGCAAGCCGACGCATTGGGAATGATGCAGCCCAGGCTGGCGATACAAATGAACAAAGGAATCAACAACGGCCACAACTGCGCCGGATGCAAGGCGCTGACAGCCAGCAGGCTCAACCCGGCGAGCAGGTACACCCACACCGCGCGAGCCAGCAGGAATGCCGGACCGCGCTTGGACAACAAGCGGGCATTGACTTGCGCCACCAGAATGAAGCCCGCCGCGTTGGCACCGAACAGCCAGCCGAAGTGTTCGGCCGCAACGCCATAGAGCTTGATGAAAACAAAAGGCGAACCGGCGATATAGGCAAACATCCCGGCCATCGCGATGCCCCCCGTGAAGGCATGACCGAGGAACACCGGGTCGGTCAACAGTCGGCCGTATTGGCGCAAGGCACCGGATAACGGCTGGCGCGGCACATGGGCCGGCAGGCTTTCCGGCAGCCACAAGGCGACCGCCGTGGCAACCAGTGCACTGAACAAGGTCAGGCCGACGAAGATCGATTGCCAGCCGTGCAGATTCACCAGCACGCCACCGAGCATCGGCGCCAGGATCGGCGCCAGGCCCATCACCAGCATCAACTGCGAAAACACCTTGGCCGAACCCACTGCGTCACATTTGTCGCTGACCACGGCGCGGGAAATCACCATGCCCGCGCATCCCCCCAGGGCCTGGACGAAGCGGGCGCCGATCAGCCATTCGAGACTCGGCGCGTAGGCGCAGGCCAGGGACGCCACCGTGAATAAACCGACCCCGACCAGCAATGGGATCCGGCGTCCGAAGCGGTCCGCCACCGGCCCGTAGGCCAGTTGCCCGATGGACAATCCCAGGAAATACGCCGCCAGGGTCAGTTGGATGTGTTTTTCGTCGGTGCCGAAGGCGCTCGCCATCGCCGGGAAAGCGGGCAGGTAGAAGTCGATCGCCAAGGGACCGAAAGCGCTCAAGGCGCCAAGAATCAGAAGGGTACGGAGGTTCATCGCGCGTCCTGGTCAGGCGTCAGTCGCCAGCCCGACAGTCTAGCCGGGCCAGGCGCGCTTGAACATTCCGATAGGTCGCTAACTATTAAAAGATTTCAAACGGGGCTGACCTCATAGCCCTCTTCCTTGATGATCTCGACCACCGCATCCGGCGCCAGTGAACTCTGCACCTGCACGGTCCTGGCGCCTAGGTCGACCTGCACCTGAGCCGCCGAATCCCGGGCCTGTACAGCCTGGGTGATGGCTTTGACGCAATGGCCGCAGGACATACCTTGGACATTGAATGTTTGCATGGGATAACTCCTGGTGAGTGGGGTTGCCGGCAGCTTCAGGCTTGCCATCATGGCAAGGTCAAGTTCTGCCGATTACTGCCGGGCTGGCATTCGCCGCCGCGCTCGGCCAAGCTGCACACATCGAGGATTCCACACCGGAGGTTCAGCCATGCGCTGGTCAGCGTTCAGCCTGTTTTGCATGCTTGGTTTTTCAGCGATAGTCCCCCAGGCACCGGCCGCTGGCGAAGACTACGGCGTGCTGATCATTTCCCGCGAGCGCCTGGAAGTGGCGACCAATTGCGAAATCGGCATCTACATCCAGGACCAGCTCTCGGCCAGGCTGTTCCAAGAGACCAGCACCTCCTTCAACCTGCCGGCGGGCCGGTTTTCCCTGCGCCTCAAGTTGCTACCGGGCCAGGCGCCAGGCTGCAACCCCGGCATGCTCGCACCAGGTTCCCAGGACATCACGCTCAAGGCCGGGGACATCTTGAAGTTCCGCATTGCCATGAATGAACAAGGTCTCTACCTGAAGCCGGCAGGACTGGGTTACTGATACCGTTTGCAAAGGCACTTTTTGATTGGTGCTTGACCTTGCCAGCATGGCAAGGTTGATCCTGTGGTCATTCACTACAGGGAGCCTGAGCGATGTCTGAATCCAGCACTTTCGACCTGCCGATCGCCGGCATGACTTGCGCCAGTTGCGCAGGCCGGGTCGAGCGCGCCTTGAGCAAGGTCACCGGCGCACAAGCCGTCAGCGTGAACCTGGCCACCGAACAGGCGCGCATCCAAGCCCCCGCGGATAGCCTGCCCGCGTTGGTGCAAGCCGTGGAACAAGCCGGCTACAGCGTCCCCATGCAAACCCTGGAGCTGAAGATCGACGGAATGACCTGCGCCTCCTGTGTCGGCAGGGTCGAACGCGCACTGGGCAAAATCAATGGGGTGCGCAGCGTCAGCGTCAACCTTGCCAACGAACGGGCGCACTTGGAGTTACTCGGCCCGGTCGATCCGCAGACCCTGATCGATGCCGTCAAGCGCGCCGGCTACGACGCCAGCGTCTGGCAGGCCGAGCAAGCCCACGACGAGCGGGACACCCGCCTGGGCCGTGAGCGCCTGGCACTCGTCCTGGCGATCGTGTTGTCCGTGCCACTGGTGGTGCCGATGGTGTTGCAGCCCTTTGGCGTGCACTGGATGCTACCAGCCTGGGTCCAGTTCGCCCTGGCGACGCCGGTGCAATTCATCTTTGGGGCGCGCTTCTATGTCGCGGCCTTCAAGGCCGTGCGCGCCGGGGCTGGCAACATGGATCTGCTGGTGGCCCTGGGCACCAGCGCCGGTTACGGCCTGAGCGTTTATGAATGGGTCATCGCCCGTCCGGGCAGCATGCCGCACCTGTATTTCGAAGCGTCAGCCGTGGTGATCGCCTTGGTCTTGCTGGGCAAATACCTGGAAAGCCGCGCCAAGCGACAGACCGCCAGCGCCATTCGCGCCCTGGAAGCCCTGCGGCCGGAACGGGCGATCCAGATGATCGATGGTCAGGAACGGGACGTTGCCATCAGCGCCCTGCGCCTGGACGACCTGGTACTGGTCAAGCCCGGCGAACGCTTTCCGGTGGACGGCGAAGTCGTGGAGGGCCAGAGCCATGCCGACGAAGCGCTGATCAGCGGTGAAAGCCTGCCGGTGCCCAAGCAGCCTGGGGACAAGGTCACCGGAGGGGCGATCAACGGCGAAGGCCGACTGTTGGTGCGCACCCAGGCGTTGGGCACCGAGACAGTCCTGGCACGGATCATCCGCCTGGTGGAAGACGCCCAGGCAGCCAAGGCTCCGATCCAGAAACTGGTGGATAAAGTCAGCCAGGTCTTCGTGCCGGCGGTACTGGTCTTGGCCTTGGCAACGCTGATCGGCTGGTGGCTGTACGGCGCACCGCTGGAAACCGCGTTGATCAATGCCGTCGCCGTGCTGGTGATCGCCTGCCCCTGTGCCCTGGGCCTGGCGACACCGACAGCGATCATGGCCGGCACCGGCGTGGCCGCGCGCCACGGGATCCTGATCAAGGACGCCGAAGCACTCGAACGCGCCCATGAAGTCGACACGGTGGTGTTCGACAAGACCGGCACCTTGACCTCCGGCACCCCGCGCATCGCACATCTGCATGCCTTGGACGGCAACGAAGACGCCCTGCTGCAAATGGCCGGCGCGCTGCAGCGTGGCAGCGAACACCCTCTCGCCAAGGCCGTGCTGGACGCCTGCACCGAACGAGGTCTTGAAGTGCCGCCGATCAGCGACAGCCAATCGCTGACCGGGCGTGGCATCGCCGGTAGTCTCGATGGCCGCCGCCTGGCCCTGGGCAATCGGCGCTTGCTCGACGAATTGGGCCTGGCCCCCGGCACGCTGGCCGAGTCGGCACAGGCCTGGGAAACCGAAGGTCGCACTTTGTCCTGGTTGATCGAACAAGACGCAACGCCTCGGGTATTGGGCCTGTTCGCCTTTGGCGACACTCTCAAGCCCGGCGCTCTCGCGGCCGTGCAGGCGCTGGGGGCACGACACATCGGCAGCCACCTGCTCACCGGCGACAACCGCGGCAGCGCCCGGGTCGTGGGCGAGGCATTGGGGATCACTCACGTGCATGCCGAGGTGCTGCCGGGCGACAAATCGGCCACGGTGCTCGAACTGAAGAAAAACGCGGTGGTGGCCATGGTGGGCGACGGGATCAACGATGCCCCGGCCCTGGCGGCTGCGGACATCGGCATCGCCATGGGTGGCGGCACCGACGTGGCGATGCATGCCGCCGGTATCACCCTGATGCGCGGCGATCCGCGACTGGTGCCCGCGGCGTTGGACATCAGCCGCAAGACCTACGCCAAGATCCGCCAGAACCTGTTCTGGGCGTTCGTCTACAACCTGATCGGCATTCCCCTGGCGGCGTTCGGCCTGCTCAACCCGGTATTGGCCGGCGCGGCCATGGCGCTGTCGAGCGTCAGCGTGGTGAGCAATGCGTTACTGTTGAAGTTCTGGACACCCCAGCCGTTGGAGGACAAGCGATGAACATCGGCCAAGCGGCCCGTCAGAGTGGTCTGAGCGCGAAAATGATCCGCTATTACGAGTCCATCGGCTTGCTCAAGGCGGCCCATCGTACCGACAGTGGCTATCGGATTTATGGCACCGATGACCTGCACACCCTGGCCTTCATCAAGCGCTCCCGTGACCTGGGGTTTTCCTTGGAAGAGGTCGGCAAACTGCTGACCCTCTGGCAAGACCGCCAGCGGGCCAGCGCCGACGTCAAGGCCCTGGCCCGGCAACACATCGACGAACTGAACCAGAAAATCCGCGAACTGGCCGAGCTGCGCGACACCTTGCAAGACCTGGTGGAACACTGCCATGGCGACCATCGCCCGGACTGCCCGATCCTCAAGGAACTGGCGTCGGGGTGTTGCCAGAATTGACCCTGACCTCCGCCCTGAGGGCTGGGTTTGTAGTACCAAAAAACCCGGCCCAGGCCGGGTTTCTCTAATCGCTCACTGCATCCACGGTGGCGGTGGTTCTTCGGTCTTGCCCGGTGGGGCATCGGCGGCGACGCGCATCGCCTGGCGGCGTTCTTCGTCACGGCGTGCGGCTTCGATCTCGCGCATGACGCCGCCGACATCCGCCAGCGCCTGTGGCTCATCGAACTCACCGGTCAATACGCTGGCCGGATGCAGGCTGCCGGCTTCGTACAACTTCCACATTTCCTTCGCGTAGCGGGTGTGCTTGAGTTCCGGGGCAAAACGGCCAAAGTAGGACGCCATGTTGCCCACGTCCCGCTCCAGCATGCTGAACGCGTGGTTGTTACCCGCGGCATCCACCGCTTGCGGCAGATCGATGATCACCGGGCCATCGGGCCCGAGCAGCACGTTGAACTCCGACAGGTCACCGTGCACCAGACCGGTACACAGCATCAGCACGATCTGGGAAATCAGGAACGCGTGGTATTCGCGCGCCTGATCCGGCTCCAGTACCACATCGTTCAGGCGCGGCGCCGCGTCACCGTATTCGTCGGCCACCAGTTCCATAAGCAATACGCCTTCAAGGAAGTCGTACGGCTTGGGCACGCGCACACCGGCGTTGGCCAGGCGGAACAACGCCGCCACTTCGGCGTTCTGCCAGGCGTCTTCGGCTTCCTTGCGCCCGAACTTCGAGCCCTTGGCCATGGCCCGGGCCTGACGGCTGTTGCGGACCTTGCGGCCTTCCTGGTATTCGGCCGCCTGACGAAAACTGCGCTTGTTCGCCTCCTTGTAGACCTTGGCGCAACGTAGCTCTTTGCCACTGCGCACCACATAAACAGCTGCTTCTTTACCACTCATGAGTGGCCGCAGCACCTCGTCGACCAGACCGTCCTCGATCAGGGGTTCAATGCGTTTTGGAGTCTTCATCAGCTTTTATTGTGGGACCTTTATTACCGAACACGCGAATGACAGTCGTTATACGGCAATCCTCCTCCCACGGGGAGGGGTTGCCGACCTATGAACCGGCAATGCACACACTGTGCCGGGATGAATCGAACGAACCGAATCATAGCCGAGACCGGTCGTGGCATTGGGAATTGAATGCGCCGGTATTTTGCGACAAGCGCTGACGGGTATTCAGTGCTTGAACAATTCTCCCGGGGTGAAACCAAACATCCCCTTGAACGCCGCGATGAAAGCCGACGTCGAATCGTACCCACAGGACAGCGCCGTGCTGGTCACGCTCTCGCCCTCCTCCAGCGCCCCCAGCGACGATAACAAGCGCATGCGCTGGCGCCAGGCGCGGAAGCTCAGGCCGGTTTCGCGCTGGAACAAGCGCATCAGGGTCTTTTGCGACGTCCCCAGACGCTCCGCCCAGGCTTGCAGGGTCACGCTCTGCTCAGGCCGGGCGATCAGTTCGTTGCACAGTTCCAGTAAACGCCCATGGCGAGGCAGCGGCAGGGAAAACCCCACTTCCGGCAGCGTTGCCAATTGGTCCAGCAGCACCTGTACCAACCGTGCTTCCTGGCTTTCGCCCTGTGGATAATTCGCCGGGAACTGGCAAAAGACCTTGATCAACTCCCGGGCCAGTGGCGTGACTTGCAGTACCCGGCAACGCTCATCTGCCCACGGGCAGGCTTCGCGACGGACATACAGGCTGCGCATTTCCGCCCGGGTGGAGGTCACGACCTGGTGTTCCAGGCCAGCCGGAATCCAGATACCCCGCTGGGGCGGCGCAAAAAAACTGCCCGCCGCGGTGTGTACACCAAGCACGCCGCTGATGGCATAGGAAAATTGCACCCAGTCATGACGATGGGCCTGTGTCCACGAACCTGCGCTCAAGCTTTCGACACGGGCATACAGCGGCCGGGGCAATTGCGCCAGGTCGGGAATGCGTCGTTCGAGCTGCTGCTGTCCATTAGTCGGCATTGATTGGCCTTATGTCGCAAGACGTCTATTAGGCACGACGTTAGGCTAAGTCGACTTTTCTTACAAATACCGGTGCCCCATGCATGTTTTCAGACACCTCAAACGCCTGGCGACCGACTGGTTCTTGTGCGGCATGTTGCTTGCCACGCTGCTGGCCTACCTCTTTCCACGTTTTGGCGCCAGCGGCGGCGCGATGCATGCCGAATGGGTCGTCAATATCGGCATCTTCGTGGTGTTCTTCCTGCACGGCGTCAACCTGTCCGGCGAACAGATCCGCCACGGCTTGAAAAACGTCCGGCTGCACCTGATGGTGCAGGGCTTTACCTTCGGCGTGTTCCCATTGATCTGGCTGCTCGCCAGCGTGGCAATCGGCAACCACGTGCCGTCGTTGTTGATGCTGGGGTTCTTCTACCTGTGCGCCCTGCCTTCGACCATATCCTCCTCGGTGGCCCTGACCGGCAGCGCGGGCGGCAACGTGCCGGCGGCGATTCTCAATGCGAGCCTGTCCAGTGTGCTGGGGGTTTTCCTGACGCCGCTGTTGGTCAGCTTCGTCGTCGGGCGCGGTGCCGGTGGCATCGACCTGGGTTCGACCTTGATCGATCTCTGCCTCATGTTGCTGCTGCCGCTGGTGCTCGGGCAGTTCCTGCGGCGCTGGCTGGCCGGCTTTTTCGGGCGATACAAGCGCTATACCAGCGTCATCGACAAACTGGTGATCCTGCTGCTGGTCTACGCGGCGTTCTGCAACTCGATGGTTTCCGGCATCTGGCAGCAACAGGGTAACGGCGTGCTTTTCAGCGCGGTACTGGGCAGTGCCGTGCTGCTGGCCGTGATCCTCTGGTCGACCACTCGCACCGCCCGCGCCTTGCAATTCAACAGCGCCGATGAAGTCGCCGCGGTGTTCTGTGCCAGCAAGAAATCCCTCGCCGCCGGCGTACCGATGGCCGCGCTGATCTTTGGCAATCACCCCGGCCTGGGGCTGATCCTGCTGCCCATCATGATTTACCACCCGTTGCAGTTGATCGTCTGCTCGATCCTGGCCGAGCGCTACGCCAGTCGTCGCCGCACGCAAGCCACTGGCCAGGACAAAGCGCTCCTTAACGCTCGATGATCGCCGTCACGCCCTGGCCGGCGGCGGCGCAGATGGAGATCAGCCCGCGGCCCCGCCCGGCGGCATCGAGCAGCTTGGCAAGGTTGGCGACAATGCGCCCGCCCGTGGCGGCGAACGGGTGGCCGGCGGCCAGGGAACTGCCTTTCACGTTCAAGCGGCTGCGGTCGATGGCCCCAGCGGCGCGTCGAGGCCCAGGCGGGTCTTGCAGTAGTCCGGATCCTCCCACGCCTTGAGGGTGCACAACACCTGGGCGGCGAACGCTTCGTGGATCTCGTAGTAATCGAAGTCCTGCAAGGTCAGGCCATTACGCGCCAGCAACTGCGGCACGGCGTAGGCCGGCGCCATCAGCAACCCTTCTGCACCATTGACGAAATCCACCGCCGCCGTCTGGCCGTCACGCCAATACGCCAGGATCGGCAGGCCACGGGCCTTGGCCCACTCTTCGCTGCCCAGCAGCACCAACGAGGCGCCATCGGTCAGCGGCGTGGAATTGCCCGCTGTCATCGTGCCCTTGGCGCTTTTTTCGAAGGCCGGCTTGAGGGAAGCGAGTTTTTCCAGGGTCAGCTCCGGGCGCAGGTTGTTGTCCCGGGTCAGGCCGAGAAACGGCGTGATCAAGTCGTTCTGCCAGCCTTCGGCGTAGGACGCGGCCATTTTCTGGTGACTTTCCAGGGCCAACCGGTCCTGTGCTTCTCGTGGGATCTGCCAGGTCTGGGCCATCAGCTCGCAGTGTTCGCCCATGTTCAGGCCGGTGCGCGGCTCGTTGATCCGCGGCAACAGCGGCACGAGGTGGTGGGGGCGCAATTGCAGGAATGCCTTGATCTTCTCAGCGGTCGTCCGGGCGCGGTTAGCTTGCAGCAGGATCCGCCGCAACCCTTCGTTGATGGCGATCGGCGCGTCCGACGTGGTGTCCACGCCGCCGGCAATGGCACTGTCGATCTGGCCCAGGGCAATCTTGTTGGCGACCAACAGCACCGTCTCCAGCCCCGTGCCACAAGCCTGCTGCACATCGTAGGCCGGGGTGCTGGGCGACAACCGTGAGCCGAGCACGCATTCGCGGGTCAGGTTCATATCCCGGGAAAACTTGAGCACGGCGCCGGCGGCCACCTCACCGATGTGCAAGCCATGCAGGTTGTAGCGTTCGATCAGCCCCTCGAGCGCGGCCGTCAGCATCGCCTGGTTGCTGGCGGTGGCGTAGGGCCCGTTGGAGCGGGCGAAGGGAATGCGATTACCACCGATGATCGCGACGCGACGTAGCTGTGCCATGAAGACTTCCCCGTATAGGTACGAATGTGCCAAAGACTAGCTTAGGCTTTATCTCGCAGATCGAACGACCGATCGCCAATCATGGTCCACACTGCAACCTCATCAGTGGGAGGGTGTTTCATGTCAGACCGTTACATAGATTTCGCCAACTCAGCCCTGGGCCGGCGCATGGTCGGGTCCCTTGGCCTTCCAGCGCCAGCACGCCTGGAACGCTGGCAGGCCGGACGGCTGCGGCCGATCGAAGGCGCCCTGCTGTTGGGCGGCGGAGCGCTGATCGAACACGTCGGCACGTTCGCCAAGCGCCTGACCGACGCAATCTTCATCTACGGTGGCGAGCCGACGCTGGCCACTGAGTGGATTCCCGGCCACGGCCCGAAAATCAAGGCCGTGGTGTACGACGCCAGCCACCTGGAGCAGGTCGATCAGCTCAAGCAGTTGCGTGAATTTTTCCAGCCGCTGATGAAAAACCTCGACCGCAGTGCCCACATCGTGATTCTCGGTCGCGCTCCGCAAAGCCTTGCCGATCCATTCGCCGCCAGTGCCCAGCGTGCGCTTGAAGGGTTCAGCCGTTCCCTGGCCAAGGAGTTGCGCCACGGCGGGACGCTGCAACTGCTGTACGTCGGCGACGGCGCGCAAACCCAATTGGAAGGCGCGTTGCGGTTTTTCCTGTCACCCAAGAGCGCCTTCGTGTCCGGGCAGGTCCTGCGCCTCACTGCCTGTGACGTCCAGGTCCAGGACTGGACGCGACCGCTCACCGGGCTCAAGGCGTTAGTCACCGGCGCCGCCCGCGGCATCGGTGCCGCCATCGCCGAAACCCTGGCCCGGGATGGCGCCGATGTGATCCTGCTGGATGTCCCGCCAGCCAAGTCCGACCTCGAGGCTTTGGCCGCACGCCTGGGCGGGCGTAGCGTGACCCTGGACATCTGCGCCGAAGACGCCTCCACCCAGTTGATCGAACACTTGCCGAGCGGTATCGACATCGTGGTGCACAACGCCGGCATCACCCGGGACAAGACCCTCGCCAACATGACCCCGGAGTTCTGGGACGCGGTGCTGGCAGTCAACCTCAATGCCCCGCAAGTGTTGACCAAGGCCCTGCTCGACAGCGGCACCCTGCACGACAACGGCCGGGTGATCCTGTTGGCGTCCATCAGTGGCATCGCCGGCAACCGTGGCCAGACCAACTATGCGGCGAGCAAGGCCGGCTTGATCGGCCTGGCCCAGGCCTGGGCGCCGGTTTTGCAACCCCGTGGGATCAGCATCAACGCCGTGGCGCCGGGCTTCATTGAAACCCGCATGACCGCCGAGATCCCCTTCGCCCTGCGCGAAGCCGGGCGGCGCATGAGTTCGCTGGGCCAGGGCGGGCTGCCCCAGGATGTCGCCGAAGCCGTGGCCTGGCTCGCCCAGCCGGGCACCGGCGCCGTCACCGGGCAAGCCCTGCGGGTGTGCGGGCAAAGCCTCCTGGGGGCATGACCATGACAATCCAATGGCATGAGGTCCACAGCGCGCCGAGCATGTCCGGGCTGTACGTGAAAGCGGCGACGCGGCGCAGGGTCACCGGCAAGACCTTGCCCGAGGACGGTCTGCGCCAGATGCTCCAAGTCGATCAACAACGCCTGGCGGCGTATCGCACCGTCTGTGGTTTCTCTGAAAACGGGCTGCTGCCACCGACCTACCCCCACGTCCTGGCGTTCGCCCTGCAAATGCAATTGCTCACCGCCCGGGATTTTCCTTTCCCGCTGCTGGGGCTGGTCCATTTGAGCAACCGCATCCGTGTGCTGCGCCCCATGGGTGGGATCAGCCAGGTGCGGGCCAGTGTCCATGTCGAGAACCTGCAGCCCCACCCCAAGGGCGCGGTGTTCGACCTGGTAACTCACCTGGATGATCAATTGGGACCGCTATGGCAAGCCTGGAGCCAGATGCTCTGCAAAGGCGTTCAGCTGGACGGCACGCCTGTGGACGCCCCACCGCCGACCGACCTGGCATTGGCCGAAGTGGCCCACTGGACGGCAGCGGCTGACATCGGTCGGCGCTATGCCAAGGTGTCCGGCGACTACAACCCGATCCACCTGAGCGGCCCCAGCGCCCGCCTGTTCGGCTTCCCCACCGCCATCGCCCACGGCCTGTGGAACAAGGCCAGGACCCTGGCGGCACTGGAGGACCGGCTGCCCGACGCCAACCTGGAAATCGGCGTAACCTTCAAGAAACCCGTGCGTCTGCCTAGCGAAGTGACCCTGCTGGCGAGTGCGGCGGGGTCCAGTGGCAATTTGCGGTTGGTGGGGGCGGGAGAGTTGGAGCACATGGTGGGGAGTTGGGGGCCGGTTGCCTGAACCGGGCCCCAATCCCTGTTTGTGAAGCCTGTGGGAGCAAGCTTTGCCCCCACAGCTCCCATAGGTTTGATTCATTATCGCGGAGGATAGTTGGCCAGGATCCGCGCCACCGTCTCGCGCACGGCGGTGCTGCGCTCATTCGGATTGGGTGAGCTGCTGAGCAGTTGTTCATCGCTGCCTCGCCACACCAGCTTGCCATCCTTGCCATCGAGCAGATCGATCTGCAGCGTGGCGACCTTGTAACTGACGTTGCGGGTTTCGTTGTACATCGGCCCGCCCCAATAGCCATTCCAAGGGCCGCCCCAACCGCCGCCGTAATTGGTCGTCACTTGCTGCTGGCGGTCTTCGACAATCAGGTAGGCCTGGACCAGCACATCGCCCCGCCCACCCGCCGCAGCCGGACGCAGGCCGCGTTGGTCGAGCTGGTCGGCGACCGCCTGGCGGATCCGCTGTTCGGTCAGGTCGCTCTTGATGCGCGGATCGTCGGGGCGATATTGCAGTGCCGGGTCTTTCCAGCTCCAGCTGCGATAGGCCGCGAAATCACGGCTGGGGTCAAAGTCATGGTTGACCAGAGTATTGGCACAGGCGCTGAGCAGCACTGCAAACGCCAGTAGGACAAGACGGCGAAACATGGTGGTTCTCCGTTACGTGATCAACTTGGCGGATAAGCCGAGAGGGCTTTTTCCACCGCCTCGCGAATGGCATCGGTGCTATCGCCCTGCTTGCCACGCTGGCCGGTCTCGGCGCTGGAACTCCACACCGGCTGCCCCGTGCTGGCATCGAACAGGTCTACTCGCACCACCACGACCTGCTCCTGATACGTACGCACCATCGGCACCGTGTTGTACATGCCATAACCTGGGCCGTAGCGGTTGTAGCCACCGTAGTAACCTGCATCATAGTCTTCCCGGACCTGGCGCACGCGGGTTTCCAGGCGCAGGTCGGCGCTGACGAACAGGTCCGCTGGCCGGTTGTCATGCAGGGGGCGCAGGCCGCGCTGGTCCAAGGCGTTGCTCACCGCTTCGGCGACCTGGGCCGAGTCCGCCCAGGCGGTCCCCGCCGGCATTCGGCCATTGAGCCAGGCCCAACTGCGGTAGCGCCCATAATCACGGGGCGGTGCCGGGTAGGCGCTGCGATCGAACACCGTGGCGGCCTCGGGCGGTGCCGGCGGCAGCGGATTAGACGTGGCCACGTACGGGTTGCTGCCCTGGCAGGCGGCCAACCCCAAGCACAACAGCAACACCCCTGAACGACCTTTCATTTCACTCTCCGATTGCGCTGGATCAGAGCGGACGACAGACCCAATGCAGATAACGCCCCAGCCCGGCAAACGCCGGATGGCGACGGTGCGCCAGTTCCATTTCCAGCAACTGCGCAAGCTCTGCGCGGGCCTGGAACTCCACCGGCATGTAGTCGTGGAAAACCCGCACGCCACTCTGGCTTTCGACCTGCCACAGACCTTCAAGTTGCGCCGCCAATTCCCGCGGATCAAGGGGTTGTTGCGGCGTCAGGCTCTGTTTTTCACCGGCCATGTCGTTCTTGCGCAACTTGCGAAAATGCCCTTTCAGCAAGTTGCGGTAGACCAGTGCATCGCGGTTGTAGAACGCCAGTGACAGCCAGCCACCGGGGACCGTGAGCTGATGCAGCACCGGCAGGATCGCGTGGGGTTCGGCCAACCACTCCAACACCGCGTGACACAGCACCAGGTCATAGCGCTCGGTGAGCTGGCCGGGCAGTTCCTGCCATGGCGCCTGGATGAACGTGGCGCTCTGCCCCGCCTCGGCGAAGCGTTGGCGGGCGCCCTCGAGCATCGGTTCGGCCGGTTCGGCCAGGGTCACCTGGTGCCCGCGCTCGGCCAGCCACAACGACATGTGCCCCAGGCCGGCGCCGATGTCCAGAACCCGCAACGGGCGCTCCGGCAGCGCTTCCAGCAGATCGGCCTGCAGCACCGCCAGACGGATCGCGCCCTTGGCCCCACCGTAGATCTTTTCGGCAAAACGCGTGGCGAGCTGATCGAAGTGACGGTCGCTCATTGGCCGAACCGCCGTTCGCTGTCAGCCAGTTTGCTGCGCACCACAGCGTCCATGTCCAGCCCGAGTTCGCTGCACAACAGCAACAAGTACAGAACGATGTCACCGACCTCCTGCCCGGCATGGGCCAGCTTGTCGGCCGGCAGTTGGCGCGACTGGTCTTCGGTCAGCCACTGGAAAATCTCCACCAGCTCAGCCATTTCCACGCTGGCGGCCATGGCGAGGTTCTTCGGGCTGTGGAATTGCCGCCAATCGTTACGGTCGCGAATGGCGTGCAGGCGCTCGGTCAGTTCAACAAGGTTCATTGGGGTCTCCTAGGCTCTGTACAAAAAGCCTTGAGACGAAGGTCAGGCAAGGCGAAAACAGGCGAGGAAGCGGAGTGTACTGGAGTACATGAGCATTGCGAGGCTGTTTTCAACGCAGCATGAACGAGTATCAAGGCTTTTCGTACAGAGCCTAATGCGCGTAGCTTCGGGGGGATACTCGGGGAAGGCAAGTGTCTCGATACGAAGCGGCGTTTTCCCCCATAATCGAACGTTCGCGGCGCCAACGGCTCCTACAATCAAGAACGCCGCCCCCCATCAGGATGCAAACATGCAGGTAGATAGTTTTTTCGAATGGCTCGGCCAGGCACTCGGTTCGGTGATCCGCTTCATCGTCGACCTGCTCAGCGGCCTGTTCAACACCCTGGCCAATGCCGGCGGCAACTTCATCGACGGCCTGTCGCGCACCTTGGGCATGGACACGTCGATCATCAGCATCGTCACGCTGATCCTCGGGCTCATGCTGCTGTACTCGGCCATCCGCGCGTTCATGCGGGCGTCGATCGTCATGGGGATTATCTGGCTGGTGCTGGGGTTGTGGTTGTTGAGTTGGATTATTCACTGAAGCGCTCCATCCAGGAGCCCCGCCGCATGTCCAACCTGATCACCGCCTGGCGCGATCGCCTCACCCATCGCCGGGTCTGGGCACTGGCTGCCCCGATGATTCTCTCGAACATTTCCGTGCCGCTGGTGGCGCTGGTGGACAGCACCGTCATCGGCCATTTGCCTCACGCCCATCAACTGGGCGCCGTGGCGGTCGGGGCCAGTTTGTATACGGTGCTGGCGTGGGCCATGGGTTTCCTGCGCATGGGCTCCACCGGGTTCGCCGCCCAGGCCGCCGGGCGAGGTGACGGGGCGGCGTTGCGGCAAGTGCTGTTGCAGGGTCTGCTCCTGGCGATGGGGTTGGCGGCGGTGCTCGGCGCAGTCGGCGTGCCGTTGAGCGACGTGGCGTTGCACCTCATGCAGCCCTCCGCCGAACTCAACCAGTTGACCCGCGACTTTTTCCACACCCGGCTCTTCGGCTTGCCAGCGGCGCTGGCCAGCTACGCGCTGGTGGGCTGGTTCCTCGGTGCCCAGAATGCCCGGGCGCCGCTGGCGATCCTGCTGGTCACCAACCTGGTGAACATTGCCTTGAACCTGTGGTTCGTGATCGGCCTGGACTGGGGAGTGATCGGCTCGGCCCGGGCCTCGGTGGTCGCCGAATGGACCGGAGCCCTGGTGGGATTGGCCCTGGCCCGCAAAACGTTGCAGGCATGGCCCGGGCAGATTGCCTGGGCGGCCTTGGGCGCATGGCAGAACTGGCGCCCGCTGCTGGCGGTGAACCGCGACATTTTCATTCGCAGCCTGGCGCTGCAAGCGGTGTTTTTCCTGATTACCGTGCAAGGCGCGCGCCTGGGAGACGCGACCGTGGCCGCCAATGCCTTGCTGCTCAACGGCCTGCTGCTGACCGCCCACGCCCTCGACGGCCTGGCCCACGCGGTCGAAGCGCTGTGCGGTCACGCCATCGGCGCTCGCGACCGTCAGGCCCTGCGCTGTTCCCTGGTGGTGGCCGGTGGCTGGTCGCTGATCGCCAGCGTCGGGTTCGCGCTGTTGTTCATGCTGGCCGGTCACCTGTTCGTCGAGCTGCAAACCAACATCGCCGATGTGCGTGACACCGCTTACCACTACCTGCCGTACCTGGCAGCCCTGCCATTGATTGCGGTGTGGAGCTACCTGTTGGACGGCTTGTTCATCGGCGCCACCCGCGCCCGGGAAATGCGCAACGGCATGCTGCTGGCCCTGCTGCTGGTAGCCCCCTTCGCCTGGGCGCTGCAAGGGTTGGGCAACCACGGACTGTGGCTCACCTTCCTGCTGTTCATGGCCCTGCGCAGCCTGACCCTTGGGGCCATCGCCTGGCGTTTGCAGCGCGGCGACCAGTGGCTCGGTGCGCACGCGCCATGAACGTTCAACCTTGATCGCCCTGCCATAACCGCCGCAGGTGCTCGAGGTGTTCGCCTTGCGACGCGCCCTTGAATCCTGGCACCGGGCTAGCGTTGGGGTACTGCAGGCGTAGCCATAACCAGCCGTCGAGCACCGCCTGCTCGGTAAACCCCAACGCCAGCCCTTGCTGCAAGTAGTCCCAGAGCAATCGATAGTCACGACCAGTGGAACGTGCCCATTGCCAGGTGTGGCGCTCCAGCAGGCATTGCTGCAACCGCAGTTGCTGTCGGTCGCTGAGGCTGTGCTCGTTCTCCAGCGCCGGTACCGCCAGCCCCGGATTGGACAGTTGCTGCCAACCCTGGCTGCCGGCCGCCCGGTCGCTCCAGGTGCCGCCGAACCAGCGCAGCAAGCTGATCGGGCCCAGCCAGCAACTGAGTTCCCCAGCATCGCAACCGTCGAAGAAATAGCTGGCGGTGTGCGGGTTGTAGTAATTCACCAAGGCCCGGTGATGTGGGCCAAGCGTCACCGTGAGCATGCGTCGAAGGTGCGCCAGCAGTTGCCCGACGGGCGCCGCGCTCCCGAGCAGCAACCCCGGCCAGGCAGCGGCATCCAGGTGACACAGGCTCGCCAGCGCCGGCGCTGGCCGAAGGTCCACCAGTAGCGGACCGTGGGCCCTCAACCCGTGCCACTCGGTACCCTCGAACAGGGCAAAGCGCGGGGCCTGGGCAAATTGCTCCTGCAACCGTCGCGCCGCTGTCGGCGCACCGGGTACGTCGAGCAGCAACCATTGAGGCGTGGGCCCTGGCACGACCGCCCCGCTCATGGCGCACTGCCCGCGCCGTGTCGGGTGAGCAGGCGGCAGGTGCACACGGGTTGGGTACAGGGGCTGAAACGACCGCCTCCGGGGACCAGGCACAACAGGACCAGCGGTTCGCCCTGGCGGATCGCGGACAACAAGACCGGGTCGACCTCGTTGGCAAATGTCTCGCTGGAAATCGAGTCATCCACCTCCTCGGCAACGGCCGGCACGTCGAGGAAGGCACTGATCACCGGACGATCCGGGTCGCCCTCGACAAAACTCACCAGCACCTCGGTGCCTTCATCGATGACCTCAGGCCCACCGCTGGACAGTCCGCGTGCCAGCGGCAGCCAACAGTGACCGGGACTGGCGCCTTCACCTTGGTAGGTCCAGTCGAACTGCACCGCCACATGCCCGGCCCTCGGTGCCGCCGGCTCCGGCACCCTCACCACCCAGCCACGTTGCCGACTCGCCATGCGCGGCTTTGCCGGGACCTTGTCGGCAACGAAAAGGGCACCCGCAGGGATGGCCGAAAACCTGTTGCCGTACTCCCCGGCGTGGCCACGATGCTCGACCTTCGTCAACAACCAGCGCCGGTTCCAACCGGCGAAAGGATGGGCCGTCAGCGACAGCGTCCGGCCACTGCGCAGATGCGCCAGGTCGCTATGCCCCTGGGCGAGCTGAGCGCCCGAGGCGGCGGTTCGCACACGAAAGGCCTGCACCCCGTTCCCCTGCCCCGGGCCCGTGGACAGCACCTCGCCAAGCGCTGGAAAATGCTCGACGCTGTCGGTGAAAACCACGCAGTGCCCACCCCGGGCGTGCTCGAAGTGAAAGTGAATGCCCGCCTCGGCACACACCCGGCGCAGGAACTGCAGGTCCGATTCCCGATACTGGGTACAAAAGTCCCGCGGCGGATAATCCCCCGTCAGGTCCAGGCACAGGTGGCGGCCACGGATGCCATGCTCCTTGAGCACCTGGCGGATGATCTGCGGCACCGAACGGGCGCTGAATACCCGCTGGCTGAAGCGCTGCGCCAGGCAGGCCAGCCTTGGCCCGATGCGCACCCGGCAGCCGGCGCCATGGCACGGCTGGACAAGCTCGTGAAGCTGCCCATGGATGCCCCGGCCCGAACCATCGAAGCTCAACCAGACGCTGCGGTACAACAGCCCCGACAGGTCCAGGGTCGCGTCGCGAATCAGCAGTTGCACTTCAAAAACGAACGGTTCGTCGATGGCTTCGCTACCGGTGAAGGCCACGACGACAAAGGGCTCGGGCAGACCGGCTATCTGCAGACGAAAGGATGGCTCGCAGGCTGGATCGGACATCGGCGTTGCTCTACAGGAGGGGCGGTCGGGGATTCTCGCCGAGAGCCATGGCCGAGTAGAGGGTCGAAGTACAAGTTCGGAAAGGGACTACATGATTTAAGGACGCTGCCGGTTAAATGGGCTGCGTTGCCGAAAAAACGGCCGATATAAATAAAAGCGCCCTTCAAGACTATCGGAAGAAGCCTGCAACTTGCGCAGTCGTTTCTGACAGATCCAGAGGGCAACGCGAATTGTTGGGAAGACGGACACAGTGGCGAGGGCGCTTGCTCCCGCAGGGCGGCGAAACAGCCTGTTGGTGAGTGCCGCGCACTCAAGCGGGAGCAAGCTCCCTCGCCACGGAACTCATGCAGCCTCAAATGCCCCCTGGTTGCAGGGGGCACCGGGTTCATCAGGAAGACAGGTACGACGAACGCGTCAACCCCAACCGCAGCGCATCGAGGAACTGGGTGCGCTCGGCGGTGCTGATGCGGGCGCTGGCGCACTTGTCGCGGTAGTGAGTCATCAACTCCTCCGGCGACAGGTGCACGTAGCGCAGCATGTCCTCGATGGTGTCGTGGGTCTCGATACCGGCGTGGTACACGCTGCCATCGGCGTTCTGGTAGATGTTCACCGAGTCGGTGTCACCGAACAGGTTGTGCATGTCGCCGAGGATTTCCTGGTAGGCGCCGACCAGGAAGATACCCAGCAGGTAGTCCTCGCCCGACTTGAGCCCGTGGACCGGCAGGCTGGTCTCGATGCTCTGCTCGTCGACGTACTGCTTGATCTTGCCGTCGGAGTCGCAGGTCAGGTCTTGCAGCACGGCACGGCGCAGCGGCTCTTCGTCCAGGCGATGCAACGGCAGGATCGGCAACACCTGGCCGATGGCCCAGGTATCCGGCAGGCTCTGGAACACCGAGAAATTGCAGATGTACTTGTCGGCCAGCTTGTCGTTGAGTTCGTCCAGCACCTGGCGATGGGAACGCTGGCGGGCCTTCAGGGAGTTGTGCAGGCGCCGGCACACGGCGAAGTAGCACTGTTCGGCCAGGGCTTTTTCGGCCAGGGTCAGTTTGCCATCGGCGTACTGGGTGGCCACGTCGCTCATGTAGTGGGTGGCGCGCCAGTAGGTCTCGGTAACCATCTCGATGTCGGTCGGGCCCAACAGGTCGACCAGCCACTGTACGGTTTCCGGCAGTTGCTCTTTGTTTTCGATCGCCGGCACTTCGTCGTTGTGCTTCTCGACGTCGGTCACCTGCACCACCAGCATCGCGTGGTGGGCCGTCAGCGAGCGGCCGCTTTCGGAAAAGATGTGCGGGTGCGGCAGGCTCTGGGCATCGCAGAATTCCTTGAGCATGCCGACCACGACACCGGCATAGTCATCCATGTCGTAGTTGATCGAGCTGGCATTGCGCGAATGGGTACCGTCGTAGTCCACGCCCAGGCCGCCGCCGACGTCGATGTGGTCCACTGGCAGGCCGAGGTTGCGCAGCTCACCGTAATAACGGATCGCTTCCTTGAAGCCGTGCTGGTAGTCCGCCAGGTTGGCGATCTGCGACCCCATGTGAAAGTGCAGCAGGCGAATGCCCTGGTCCAGGCCGGCGTCACGGAAGCGCTCGACCACCGACAGCAACTGGGCAGCAGACAAGCCGAACTTGGACTTCTCGCCACCGGTGTCGGCCCACTTGCTCGACGCCAGGGACGACAGGCGCACCCGCAGGCCAACCTGTGGCTTGACCTTGAGCGAGGCCGCTTCTTCGATGACCAGGCCGACTTCGGACTCTTTCTCGATCACGATGAACACGTTATGACCGAGCTTCTGGCCCATCAGCGCCAGGCGGATGAACTCGCGGTCCTTGTAACCGTTGCAGACGATGGTCCCGCCCTTCGGTGCCAGGGCCAGCACGGCCAGAAGCTCAGGCTTGGAGCCAGCTTCCAGGCCGATGGAAACGTTCTGGGTGGCGATGATGTTCTCGATCACCGCTTCCTGCTGGTTGACCTTGATCGGATACAGCGCGGTGTACTTGCTCTGGTATTCCAGGCGCGCGATGTTGCTGTCGAACGCACCGGTCAACTGACGCACACGGTCTTGCAGGATGTCGGGGAAGCGCACCAGCAAGGGCAGCGACAGGCCGCTCTGACGCAACTGTTCGACTTGCTCGAACAGGTCGATGGGCGAGCTGCCGGGGCCGTTCGGACGAACTTCGACGCGACCGGCATCATTGATCGCGAAATACCCGGCCCCCCAATGACGAATCCCGTAAACACTGCGGCTGTCCGCAACTGTCCATTGGCTGCCATCGTCTTTGCGTGTGCGTCGTACGGACATCGAAGTCCCCTATAAAAAAGAAGTCAGAAACTCACCATCCCGTCGGAGGCTGGCGCAGTCTAGAGAGTGAAAATGACGAATTGTCTGTCAGCAAGGTAGACCCTGCCCCCAGCGATGAGTTTAGAAACCCGTTCAGCCGCCGGATTTCTTCGCCTTGAAACCGTGCCTGACCAATTCGGCCAGCAGCAGTTCGACGTGATCGCCCTGGATCTCGATGATGCCGTCCTTCAGCGCGCCACCGGTGCCACAGCGTTTTTTCAACGTCGTGGCCAACTCCTTGAGCGCGTCTTCGGCCAACGGCACGCCGGTGATCGTGGTCACCGTCTTGCCGCCACGCCCCTTGCTTTCACGGCGCACGCGGGCGATGCCATCTCCGGCGGGGATGACGGTTTGTTTGCAGATGCAGGCATCCACCGGTTGACGGCAACCAGGGCAATGACGACCGGCGTCGGTAGAAAATACCAGGCCGCCCAGGGCGGCAAAGGATGCGGCTTTTTTGGCCACCGGCAATCCTCTTGGGAGGACAAAGACTGGTCGGGGTGCAAAGAGCCTCGACCGCGAAACCCCACTCAGGCAGGGGCAGCGCTACTGGACCGCAGACGTCGGTCCAGCTTGAAAAGGCGCGCAGTGTAACGGCAAACCATCGACTTGCTAAGAGCCAATCGACGTCAATTTATAGCTTCTTTGCGACGTCGCCGCCATGAACCCGTAAATAGCGCTCGAGGGCCGCCAGAGAGTCCGGGCAATAAGGCTTGCGCTGGATTTCATCGAGCACCTGTTCGAGGGGCAGGAAACGCGCTTCGAGGACTTCTTCAGGTTGCAGGACCAGCGGGCCATCCCACACCGCCGAGAAGGCCGAGCACCACAGCCGACTGCCGGGGTCTTCGAAATAGAAATGGTCGTGGGCGGTCAGCTCCACACCGCTCACGCCCAACTCCTCCGCCAGCTCACGGGCAGCCGACTCGGCGTAGGTCTCGTCCGCCTGCACCATGCCACCCGCCGCCACGTCCCAGAAACCGGGATAGATGGCCTTGCTCAGGGTTCGCCGGTGCACACACAGTTCCCCGGCCGAATTGAACAGCATGATGTAGCTGCCGCGTCCGATCAGGCCGCGCTCGCGCAGGTCCGCGCGCACCAGGCTGCCGAGCAGATTGTCGTGCTCATCGACCCAAGCGATCAGCTCGGCATCCGAGGCCGCTCGGTGAGCGACCTCCCGGGAACGCTCGTCCATGGATCAACCCTGGTTCAGCAACTGCCGCAAATCGATCACTGCGGCGTTGGCCCGGGAAATGTAGTTGGCCATCACCAACGAGTGGTTCGCCAGGACGCCGAAGCCGCTGCCGTTGAGAATCATCGGGCTCCAGACCGCTTCCTGGGACGCTTCCAGTTCCCGAATGATCTGGCGCACGCTGACCGTGGCGTTCTTTTTCGCCAGCACATCGGCGAAATCCACCTCGATGGCACGCAGCAGATGCGACAGCGCCCAGGCCTGGCCGCGGGCTTCATAGAACACGTTGTCGATTTGCAGCCAAGGGGTCTCGACCACTTCTTCGTCCACCTGCGGCACCTGGCCCGGGGCCGGGACTTCGGTTTTCAGCGAGGTATTGAGCTTGACCCGGCCCACGCTGGCCGACAGACGCTGGGACAGCGACCCCAGGCGAGTGCCGACGTCGCCCAGCCAGTTATTCAGGTTATCGGCACGGGCATAGAACAGCGCGCTCTTCTGGTTCGGGTCGGACAGGCGCGCCTGATAACGGCTCAGGGAATTGATGCCTTCCTGGTACTCGGACTCACTGGAGGGCAGCACCCAGCTACGGTTGTCGAAGTTGAAACGCGGTTCGGCCTTGGCCAGGTCAGCGTCCTCGGCAGACTGGGACTGGGACCGGGCGAAGTCCTTGCGCAAGGCACGGCTCAGGTCGCGGACCTGCACCAGCACGCCATATTCCCAGCTCGGCATGTTGTCCATCCACAGGCCCGGCGGGAAACGGTCGTTGGAAATGTAGCCACCCGGCTTGGTCAGCAGCGTCCCGGCCACCGTCTTCAGGGTCTCGACCGTGGTGTAGCCCACCACCATTTGCCGGCCATCCTTCTCGGCCGCCGCCTGGGCATTGTGCTGGACCGGGAACAGCGCAGGCTCCTGGCTCCAGTACCAGCCGACAGCGATGGTCACCAGCAGATACAAGCCAATCAGCGTGCCCAATGCGCGGCTGAAAAACAGCCCACCCAGGTAGCTGCGGGTGTCCGACTTCGGTTCGGCGGCACGTTCAGGCGCACTGCCCGCGCGGTTTTTCCAGTCCAGCATGGCGATTTCCCTTCAATCACTTGAGTTCACGATTCGACCATAACCCTACGCTTTAGTACGAAAAGTCGCCGAGCGGCGATCAGGCAAGGCGAAAACAGGCGAGGAACGGCCGGGGTCGCGCCCGACTGTACTGGAGTACATGAGCATTCCGAGCCTGTTTTCAACGCAGCATGATCGCCGCGCAGGCACTTTCCGTACAAAGCCTACGCCATCGTGCCTGATTTGAAACGCAATAATACGGCGCCAATCATGCCGGCCGCGACAGGCCAATCGAACACTCACTATAAAGGAAGCGTCGCCATCGGCCTACGAGACTGACCGGTCACAAACTGAATAGCACGACTGTGCAGATTATTGACGTACGACACTGGTGGACATGAAAAGAGGTGCTAGCATAGAGCCACCAGTCGACTTCAGAATGCACCTGATGGCCTGTACGGTTAATTCAAGCATTCAAATGGCGCCGAAGTTGAGTGCTTGAATTAGCCACACAGGCCACTAACTAGTAGTCAGGATATGACCGAGCCAGAAGACCCCAGCCGTGAGCGCCTCAAGCACCACTTTGCCCAGCGGGTAATTCATCAGGCTCGCCAGATCCTGGAGATATGGCAACGCCTGCAACGCAGCGAGTGGTCGAGCACCGATCTGTCGGAACTCAGCGAAGCCAATCTGCGCCTGCTGCGCTTCGCCGAGCGCTTCGAACAGCCGGAACACTCCCAGCTTGCCCAGGGCATCAGCCAGTCACTGCAAGCGGTGGACGCCAATCGCGGGCGCCTGAGCAGCCACCTGATCACCGAAATCAATCGCCTGATGCAGCGCCTGTCGCGCACCGGCCTGCGCCATGGCGACCAGCTCGAACAAACCTTCCTGCCACCGCTGCGCAAACCTGTTTATGTGCTGCTGCAAGACCATGACCGCGCCGAGCGCTTGGCCAAGCAACTGGAATTTTTCGGCCTCAGTGCCCAGGCACTGGACAGCGTGGCGGCTTTCCGGTCATCGATGGTCGAGCGCTTGCCGGCGGCGATTGTCATGGACGTGGACTTCAGCGGCCCCGGCATCGGCCTGAAGCTGGCCGCCGAAGCCCAACAGGGCCTGGACCAGCCTTTGCCGCTGCTGTTCTTCAGCCTGCTGGAAACCGACACCCCGACACGCCTGGCCGCCGTGCGCGCCGGTGGCCAGGAATTCCTCACCGGCACCCTCGAGGCTTCAAGCCTGTTGGAAAAAATCGAGGTGCTGACCTGCGTCGCCCAGTACGACCCCTACAAAGTGCTGATCATCGACGATTCCCGCGCCCAGGCCTTGCACACCGAGCGCCTGCTCAACAGCGCCGGCATCGTCACCCGCACGCTGATCGAGCCAATCCAGGCCATGGCCGAGCTGGCGGATTTCCAGCCTGACCTGATCATCCTGGACATGTACATGCCGGCTTGCACCGGCACGGAACTGGCCAAGGTGATCCGCCACAATGACCGCTACGTCAGCGTACCGATCATTTACCTGTCCGCCGAAGACGACCTGGACAAGCAGCTCGACGCCATGAGCGAAGGTGGCGACGACTTCCTGACCAAGCCGATCAAGCCCCGGCACCTGATCACCACCGTGCGCAACCGCGCGGCGCGGGCCCGCAACCTCAAGGCGCGCATGGTGCGTGACAGCCTCACCGGACTGTACAACCACACCCATATCCTGCAACTGCTTGAAGATTGCGGTTTCCGTGCCCGTCGAGAAGGCAAGCCGCTGAGCTTCGCGATGCTGGACATCGACCATTTCAAGCGGGTCAACGACAGCCATGGCCATCCCATGGGCGACCGGGTGATCAAGAGCCTGGCGCTGTTTCTCAAGCAGCGGCTGCGCAAGACCGACTTCATCGGCCGCTACGGCGGCGAAGAGTTCGCCATCGTGATGCCCGATACTGACATCGAAGCCGCCTGCAAGGTGCTGGACGAAATCCGCCAGCGCTTCGCCGAGATCCATTACCCGGCCCAGCCCCATGACCTGTGGTGCACCTTCAGCGCGGGCGTGGTGCAGATGAGTGAAGAGTCCGACAGCCTGATGATGGCCAGCCAGGCCGACGAGGCGCTGTATCGCGCCAAGCACGCCGGACGCAACCGGGTGCAAAGCGCGCGACAGCAAAGTGCCACTTTTTCATCGAATTCCACCGATTCGGTCATAAACATGTAATGCAAACGCAATAAATTCAGGCGCTTACGATACTGCCCCGGTAGGCCCACGATGCGCCTGAAGCTGCTGACCAATCTCAACACCCTTCTTTTAGTGACTGTTTGCCTGGGCCTGGGTGCCACCTTGTGGTGGTCACAGGTGGCCCTGGAACGCCCTTACCTATTGATGGAACGCTACCTGGGCCTGTCGCGACAGTTCCAGGCCGAGGTGGCGCGCAACATCGAGGATTATCTGGCCAGCGGCGACGCCTTGCGCCTGAACGGCGCGACCCAGGCCCTCGAAACCTTGCAGAATGACCTGGACCAGTTCCCCCCGGAACTGGCCAAGACACTGCGCCCGAGCCTGTCGAACCTCGATGGCTTCAGCAAGACCGACTTGCTGGCGGCCGGCAAACTGGCCGGCGACCCGCAGGCCCTGTTGTTGCAAGCCGAGCGTGAACTGGGCGCCCAGCTCGATCAGCTGGCCCGGTACGCCAATGGCGCCCCGGCGTACCTGCCGCCATTGTTCGCCGCTTCGCAGCACTTGGGCAGGTTATCGCTGGCCCGGGACAAATTGGTCAGCAGCGGTCGCAGCGAGCTGGCCGCCGACGTCGAACGGGAACTGGCCAGCATCCGCACGGAGGCCGAACGCCTGGACGGCCTGCCGCTGCTGGGTGTGACGACCAGCAACGCAACCGGCAGCGATGATTTCGCCGCGCTGATGGGCCTGCAATCCGAGGAGAAAACCGTCAGCGAAGATGCCGGCATCGCCCTCAAGCGCGAGCTCAACAGCTTGCTCGGGCGCTATCCCGCAGAGCTCGCCCGGACCCGCGAACTGATTCAGAAACGCACCGAGTTGAGCAACACGACCCACCTGAAAACCGCCGACGTGCAACAAGCGATCGATGCCATGGAACCTGCGGTCCGAGCCCAGCATGGGCGGATCCAGAGTGAGGTGCGCTTGATCCAGGGCCTGATGATCGGCCTGATCCTGCTGATCGCGCTGCTGATCGACACCCTGCAACGGCGCCTGGCCCGGACCTTGACCCAGCTGGCGCCGGCCTTGTCGACTTGGGCCGAAGGGGATTTCAGCCGGGACATCCAGGTCGGCGCCAGCAACCGCGAGCTGAAAGACATCGAGGCGTCACTCAATCGCCTGCGCGCTTATCTGGTGGACCTGGTAGGCACTATCCGGGTGAACGCCGAACAGGTCGCCGGCAGCAGCCGGGCCCTGGCGGAGTTAAGTGGCGAGCTGCACAGCGGCGCCGAAGACCAGGCCGACGACACCGCGCTGATCCGGGACTCCCTCAGCGAGCTGGAGGCGACCATCCAGCAGGTCGCCGGCGACGCCAGCCAGGCAGCCGACGCCAGTCGCAGCGCCGGGCAGGCGGTGGAGCAAGGGCAGAAAGTCATCGGCCTGAGCCTCACGGGTTTGCACGCCTTGGTGGGCGAAGTCCAGGGCAATGCGCAAATGATCGAGCAGTTGGCCGAGGAGTCCGCCACCATCGGCGGCGTGCTGACGGTGATTCGCTCGATTGCCGACCAGACCAACCTGCTGGCCCTCAACGCCGCCATCGAAGCCGCCCGCGCCGGGGAAATGGGTCGTGGCTTTGCCGTGGTGGCCGAGGAAGTCCGCTCCCTGGCCCAACGCACGGCCGGCGCCACCGCTGAAATCCAGGCTTTGATCGCCCGCCTGCAACTGGCCGCGCGCCAGTCCGTAGACGGCATGCGCGCCCAGGTCGAACACGCCGAGGCCACCGCCAGCCAGGCGCAAGCGGCCGACGGCGCGCTGGACGAGATCGTCGGCGCCATCCAGACCATCTCCGACACAGCCGTGCGCATAGCCGACGTCACCGCCCAACAAAGCGGCGCCGTCAGCGAAATCCGCGATCACAGCGAACGGATCCACCAACTGGGCGGGGATAACCTGCTGCGCATCGGCCAAGGGCGGGAACAGGGCGACAACCTGCTGGTGCTGGGGGGACGGTTGCATACAGCGGTGCAGGCGTTTCGGGTGTGATTTCAGCCACGGCCATCCCTATGGGAAATTCCGCGTGGAGCAGGAACGAAATTTTTCAGTGACCCTCTTCGTGCTAGGCTTCCGCCCCCTCAAGCAATTGCAAAAGGAACATGCAATGAGGGTACCTGCATCGCCCCCCGGCGTCTCTGTCGAAGAAAATATGGCAGTGGCGTTCCATAAGAAGAATGTCTTAAAAGCCGGGTCGGCTTTTATCTACTCGTGGTTTTACACGCAGGTCAGAAATCGTGGGCCTTGGGACTACAAGAAACTATCCGCCGAATATGAAGCCTTTGGAAACTTCAACTACGGCGCCACCGGAACCGCGGCAGGCTTCAGCGAGGACATCCTTTTACGGGCAGCTGGCCTGGCTCAAAGTCGAGCCGGAACAACAACAGCAGAATTCGGTACATGGTGGGGGCAAGCCCCTTTCGGCGACGATCCGGCAGATCAACGATGGATCAAGGAGGGGGTAAGATATGCCAAATTCAGGAATTACTAAAAATCCCATCTATCTTGTTGCCATTGGCGGATTGCTCGCCCTCGCGCTGACATACATCGGTTGGCTGTGTTTTTCCCCTCAGAACACACCCCACTTGACCGAAATCGTATTACGAAAACCTTTGTCTCACGATGCGTTTATCTATGGCGTAAAAGATGAGCGCGGGGGGGCGACGGTCCCTTTCAGTTATCGATACTACGTCTATCGAACCCTGACAGCCGACAGCGACATCCTTTCCGAATTGAAAACCGCGACGCCGTTTCTGATCACCCGGGATGATTCAATAATCGTTGATATCCAGGAACGGACGATTACGGTATCGGTTAATAAGGAAGTCTATGCCTACCACAGCAATACGCTCTATCGACATGCCGATGGTGCCGACTACACACCCGTGAGTATTTATTTGCGTTCAAGTCCAACAGATTGAATGGAAGGGCAAGCTTACTCGCGATGCAGATGACCGGATTCGAGGGCATGGTCACAAATTTCGCGTAAACATCGGTCATCGTGCTGGCTATTGCCGAGAACTGGACAGTCATCAAAGCTTTGCGGCATAGTCGCCGGGTTCTGATACTTGCTCACAGATAACAAGGAACAGCCGATGGCGACCCTTCTGGTCCTGCACGGACCCAACCTGAACCTGCTTGGCACCCGTGAGCCGGGCGTCTACGGGGCCGTCACACTGGCCCAGATCAACCAGGACCTGGAGCAACGGGCCCGCGCCGCCGGCCATCATCTGCTCTATCTGCAAAGCAACGCCGAGTATGAATTGATCGACCGCATCCATGCCGCGCGCGACGAGGGCGTGGATTTCATTCTGATCAATCCAGCAGCTTTTACACACACAAGTGTCGCATTACGTGACGCGTTGCTGGCGGTGAGCATCCCATTCATCGAAGTGCACCTGTCCAACGTGCATAAACGCGAACCTTTCCGCCATCACTCTTATTTCTCCGATGTAGCGGTAGGAGTGATCTGCGGCCTTGGCGCCAGCGGCTACCGACTGGCCCTGGAGGCCGCCCTAGAGCAGCTTGAAACACAGGCAACGGCTTGAACAACAAGCGTTAAACGCCCCTGACCGACCCTTGGGAGTTGATGATTCATGGATATCCGTAAAGTTAAGAAACTGATCGAATTGCTGGAAGAGTCCGGCATCGACGAGCTGGAAATCAAGGAAGGCGAAGAGTCCGTACGCATCAGCCGCCACAGCAAGACTCCAGCCCAGCCGTTCTACGCGCCAGCACCGGTACACGTTCCGGCCGCCGCACCTGCACCGGCTGCACCGGCCGCCGCCGCAGCCGCTCCAGCAGCGCCTGCCGCTCCAGCGCTCAACGGCACCGTTGCCCGCTCGCCGATGGTAGGTACCTTCTATCGCAAGTCTTCCCCAACCTCGCCAGCCTTCGTTGAAGTCGGCCAGACCGTGAAGAAAGGCGACACCCTGTGCATCGTCGAAGCCATGAAGATGATGAACCACATCGAAGCTGAAACCAGCGGTGTGATCGAATCCATCCTCGTCGAAGACGGCCAGCCGGTTGAGTACGACCAACCGCTGTTCACCATCGTTTGAACCGCGGAGAGCCTTTGATGACTGCGAAGTTGGAAAAAGTTCTGATCGCTAACCGCGGTGAGATCGCCCTGCGGATTCTGCGTGCCTGCAAAGAGATGGGCATCAAGACCGTCGCCGTTTACTCCAAGGCCGACAAAGAACTGATGCACCTGGGCCTGGCGGACGAATCCGTCTGCATCGGTCCGGCGTCGGCTGCGCACTCCTACCTGCACATCCCGGCGATCATCGCCGCTGCCGAAGTGACCGGCGCCACCGCCATTCACCCTGGCTACGGTTTCCTGGCGGAAAACGCCGACTTCGCCGAGCAGGTGGAAAACTCCGGTTTTGCCTTCATTGGCCCGAAAGCCGAAACCATCCGCCTGATGGGCGACAAGGTATCGGCCAAGCACGCCATGATCGCTGCCGGCGTGCCGACCGTTCCGGGTTCCGACGGTCCGCTGCCTGAAGACGAAGAAACCGCCTTGCGCATCGGTCGCGAAGTCGGTTATCCGGTGATCATCAAGGCCGCTGGCGGCGGCGGTGGTCGCGGCATGCGCGTGGTGCACAAGGAAGAAGACCTGATCGCCTCGGCGAAACTGACCCGCTCCGAAGCTGGCGCGGCGTTCGGCAACCCGATGGTCTACCTGGAAAAATTCCTGACCAACCCGCGTCACGTCGAAGTCCAGGTACTGTCCGACGGCCAAGGCAACGCCATCCACCTGGGCGACCGCGATTGCTCGCTGCAACGTCGTCACCAGAAGGTCCTCGAAGAAGCGCCGGCACCGGGCATCGACGAGAAGGCCCGCCAGGAAGTCCTGGCACGCTGCGTCAAGGCTTGCATCGACATCGGCTATCGCGGCGCCGGTACCTTCGAGTTCCTGTACGAGAACGGTCGTTTCTACTTCATCGAAATGAACACCCGTGTTCAGGTGGAGCACCCGGTCTCGGAAATGGTCACCGGTATCGACATCGTCAAGGAGATGCTCAGCATCGCCGCCGGCAACAAGCTGTCGTTCACCCAGGATGACGTGGTCATCCGCGGTCACGCACTGGAATGCCGGATCAACGCCGAAGACCCGAAAACCTTCATGCCAAGCCCAGGCACGGTCAAGCATTTCCATGCTCCGGGCGGCAATGGCGTGCGTGTCGATTCGCACCTGTACAGCGGTTATGCCGTTCCACCGAACTACGATTCGTTGATCGGCAAGCTGATCACCTACGGGGCAACCCGTGACGAAGCCATGGCGCGCATGCGCAATGCGCTGGACGAGATCGTGGTGGACGGGATCAAGACCAACATCCCGCTGCACCGCGACCTGACCCGCGACGCAGGCTTCTGCGAAGGTGGCGTCAACATCCATTACCTGGAGCACAAGCTGGGCAGCCAGCATTGATGTTTCGCGTGATGTAAAAAAGACCCCGGTCCATTGGCCGGGGTCTTTTTTTGTCTGCGCTCGACAAACAACCGATCAGCTCAGCGCCACCGTGGAAAATGCCTGGGCCTCGATCTGCGATGCCGTCGCAGGCCTGCCCTGCAATGTACTGACGGCACCGCTGGCATTGGCGACCAAAGGGTCGCTGCGCAAGCGTGTCATGAACCCGCGTGCACGTACCGACACCGGGTCACCGCTCTTTTTCGCTCGCGCCAGCACCGGTATGTAGTAGCGCTCGACCTGACTGCGGGACGTCTTGAACACCGACGTGACCCCACTGCTCAAATCCAGTGACACCCCGTACGTATTGCCGAAGCAGGAAGAGTACGACCAGTGATCCCAGGTCGGTTGCAGGCCCTGGCGCCTCATCGCCGAGCGGACCCGTCCACCAATGTCGGCGCCCGTCAGCCAGTCCCCACCCACCAAGGTGGCGCGAATATCCCGGGGCGTTCCGCCCAGCCGCTGCGTCACGTCCCGGAGGCTGCGCTCGATCAGCGTGCGGATATTGTGATCGAAATGAATGACAGCCCCCACCCGGGTGGTCGGGTTGTACAACGACGCGATCACGCACGTCTGCGCATTCAGGGAGAACAGATAGTTGTCCGCTGCCGCCTCGCTGAACCTCGCCACCACCGCCTCGCCCTGCAACGCCCCCCTCGATACGTCCGGAAAGACATGCCCAGCAAATGCCTCCCGCAGATCACTCACCCGCCCGAGGACATGCGCGTACTCATTGCCGCCTCTCAAGCCGACCTGGCTGTGCGTCCATTTGCCGTTGCCCATCCTGCGAATGGGCATGTTGTACAACGCACCCGGGCGACTGGCATCCACCAGGCACAAGCCACCGAAATAGGGGTCTTCCTTCACTTGGAAATACTTGCCCCCACTGCGTATGAAATAGGTATTGAGCGGCTGCGATGCACTGGACGGGCTGCGGTAGGTACCTTGGAAAATACCCTCCTGCGTCACCCGCTCCAGGTTCTCGGGAGTTTTGCTCACTGCCTGCCTGGGCTTCAAGCGTATGGGCGCAATGATCGGCCCGGCCTCCTTGGCAAGCACCGGCGTCGCATTTCTCAAGCGCTGCGCGGACAGTGACAGGGGCCTGACGACAAGCTTCAGGCTCCTGGCCGCCCGCCCCAGCAACGTAGCGCTGCTTCCCGCCCCCAGCGCAGCGAACAGTACGCCCCAGGAAGCCATCACCCACTGGCTCAGCGCACGATCCGTATCGCCCTGCCAATGCGCTTCGGCGGCCTGCCTGGCGCTCGCGGCAATCAAGGCGACATCCAGCAGCAAGGCGAAGGGCGGATAAACCAGGCACACCGGCGCCGACGCAAACAGCAGCCCCTTGATGACCTGCTGCCTGATCACTTCGGCGCGACTGTGGGTGACATCTTCCACATCGCTGATCGCGCGTTCGATGCAAGCATCGAACTCTGCCTGGATGTCGTTCACTCGGTTGAGTTCGCGCAATGCATCCACGCCCACGCTCGTCGCCGCCAGCCCCACCAACGAGCGCCGGACAGCCGTACGGGCGCTGAGGGCGACCCGTTCCAGCACGTAGTCCTGCAGGCGCGCCGCGACTTTCCCGACAAAGTCCTGGTACCTGCGAAACGTGATACCGTCCGGCGCGTCCGGCGTGTACAGCCAATACGAGCCCTTCGGATCGAAGTAGCTGAAGACATAGGCGCCCATCACGACATGCCCTCCAACGGAAAACCTGATCACCCCCTCACGCTGCACGACAGCCCCCGGATACACCGGGCCGGACGGTGCCACCGGCCCACTCAGCAAGGTGACTTGGCGGGTGAGCCACCAGAACTCGTTCGCACTCAACCGGGACTGGCCCGTTGCGACACGCAGGTCGCGGTCCATCCGGGTCAGCAGCAGGTTGCGGTAGGCGCTACGGCGGATGCTGTATTCAGGGGTGCTTGCGTCGAGGAACCGGGCTCGGATCCGCCGCGCGTATTGCTCACCCACGTAGGCCCTGCGCAGATAGCTTGCCAGCTCCGCACTGCGAACCTGCCTCAGGTCCTGTCCTACCGCTGAGCGCACCCCTTTTCGCGGGTTGTCGATACCCGAGTTGTCGTCGTACCCATAGATGGCAAGCTCCAGCAGGCTGGCGACTTTCGTCTTGCCATCGGCCAACCCCGGGTTGTAGTCGATGAGCACCGTGGCGGGATCGACCGGTTCCTGCACACCCTTGCTGCGCATGTAAGGGGCGATGGCCTGGCTGACGATACGTTTGGCGAAGTCCACGAAGACTTCATAGCCCTCGACCTGTTGGTTGAACACCTGCTGGTGAACCAGCAACTCCTGGCCCAGGCTGCTGAGGTTTCGCCGCGAATCCGGTGTCATGGCGGCGTACCAGCGAGGCGACTCGTCCAGCTCCACCTGAGCCAGATGATTGTCCAGGCCCATTGCAACGACGTCTTCAAGGCAGGCCTTCAAACCGTTCACCGCGCCCCGAGGATCCTGGCTCGAGTCCCAGGTCGTCGGCTTATCCGCCACGCTGGCGAAATACTCCCGAGCCGCACTGCGTTCGATGGGGGCGATCCGCTGTAGTAGATATTCTCGACCGGCTTCGCTACGGGTCCATGTCCCGATCTCCACGCTCACCGCCCACGGCGAGGGCAGCTCGATCCACTCCTGGCCGTCCGGCTTGTCGGGGGCGTACAGCAACAGATCACCTTCCAGGTCCTGACGATGGAACAACAGTAAATCGGTGCAGCGCAGAGCATTGGGAAGCACCACACCGCTGACCCGCAACACACCGGCCTGCGCCGAGACCTCGTCATTGCACAGGGTTTTGACAACGTCGTGATTGGCTTCCTTCAGATGACCTGCACAACGGGCAATGAACGCGCTTTGCTGCAGTCGCGCAGAGAGCCAATCGAACATGGCGTCCCTCAGGTCTCTTCGACCATACCGGTCGAGCAGTGCCTGCAAGTAGCCGGCCGGCGCGTCGACGTCCGCCAACATCTGGCTCATGAATGCCGGTGAAAGCGCCTGGTTGCGCAGCATTGCACCGTTTTCCACCAGCAACACCGAGACGGCATCCGGCCTGAGCGGACCGGCCGCCAGCCACTCGCTCAGGCTGTGGGTATACAGCGGTTGACCCATTACGCTTCGCCACTGCAACTGCACGCGGATGCTGTCGGGCTCGACCTCCATGTCCTGTTCGTGCCTGACATAGTCCTTGGCCAATTGCCGGGCAAATGCCCGCAACGACCCCAATCCATCGAGCAGCTTGTCCACCAGCGCCTGCGCCTGGGCAGTCTGCTCCTGAAAACTTTTCAAGCGCCTACGGTCGGTATCGCTCAGCCCACGCAGCCAGTCAGGCAATTGCAAGCGGGTGATCGCTTGTAGACTCTGGCGCTCCGACGCGCTCGCCAATCTCGCCATTTCACTCATTCGACACCAGCCATCCTGGAGCGCCTCAAGCTTGTCCCGCAGCTCATCGACCTCCAGGCCGGCCAATTGGTCCGGCCGCAAAATCAGGATGACATCCGCCAGGTGATCGTCGAGCCTTTGCCTGACCAGCTCCATCAGGGAGGCATCCTCCCCCGTCATTCGCCAGTGCCGCTGCAGCGCGTCCCTGTAGCGGTCGACAGAGCCCGAAGCGACGCCCTCCACCACCTGGGCAATGACCTCCTGGCGCTCGACCGGCATCCCCCGATCGACACCACCAGGCCAACGATAGGGCGCGTCGTGCGCTTCATCGGGCATGACCGGCTGCTGGTCGATCAGACGTTGCAACACCGTATCGAGCAGGCTGTCGATGAAATGCGGATCGATATTGCCCTGGTAATAGCGGGTGCGAAGCTCCACCAGCAGATATTCTTCCAACACCTCCAGCACGCTCATCTGGGTTTGCAGCCGCGAGTCGATGGCCGCCTGCCAACGCGTCAGTCTTTCCAGGATGGCATGCGCCGTTACCGCTTGCGGGGAAGCCGTCGCTCCCACGCCGCCTACGTTTGCTTGCCGCTCGGCCGTGTTATCCATCACATTCCTCCCTGTTGTGTGGACCGGCACCTTATCCGCCCTGCGATACGCCCATGGCATACATATATATATCGAAACACCCACCCGGACGACGCAGACGCGCTTATCCACTTTGCCGGCGACCTGGCGTACACTGCGCGCCTTTGCAGCCCTGCGCTGCCCCCTGTCGATATTTTTCAAAGGTGCCCGCCATGCCTTGGCTGCAAGTACGCCTGGCTATCAGCCCGGAACAAGCTGAAACCTACGAAGACGCGTTTCTTGAAGTCGGCGCCGTATCGGTCACCTTCATGGATGCCGAAGACCAGCCGATCTTCGAACCGGAACTCAACACCACGCCACTGTGGTCCCACACCCACCTGCTGGCTCTGTTCGAAGGCGGCACCGAAGCGGCCAGTGTGCTCGCCCATCTCGAACTGCTGACCGGCAGCCCGCTGCCCGAGCATCACAGCGAAGTGATCGAGGATCAGGACTGGGAGCGCAGCTGGATGGACAACTTCCAGCCGATGCGTTTCGGCCAGCGCCTGTGGATCGTACCGAGCTGGCATGCCGCGCCGGAGCCGGGCGCCGTCAACCTGCTGCTGGACCCGGGCCTGGCGTTCGGCACCGGCACCCACCCGACCACCGCGCTGTGCCTGGAATGGCTCGACGGCCAGGACCTGAAGGACTGCAACGTGCTCGACTTCGGCTGCGGCTCGGGGATCCTGGCCATTGCCGCCCTGCTGCTGGGCGCGCGGGAAGCGGTCGGCACCGACATCGATGTCCAGGCCCTGGAAGCCTCCCGCGACAACGCCGGGCGTAACAATATCGACCCAGCCTTGTTCCCGTTGTACCTGCCACAGGACTTGCCGCCGGTACCGGCCGATGTGCTGGTCGCCAATATCCTGGCCGGACCGCTGGTCTCCCTGGCGCCGCAACTGTCAAGCCTGGTCAAGCCGGGTGGACGCCTGGCGCTGTCGGGCATCCTCGCCGAACAGGGCGAGGAAGTCGCCGCCGCTTATGCCGCCGACTTTGACCTGGACCCGATCGCCAATCGCGATGGCTGGGTGCGCATCACCGGGCGTCGGCGCTAGAATGGCCGCCTGTATCAACCGGATTGCCGCATGACTGACAGCTTCGTCACCCAGTGCCCGCATTGCCAAACGCGCTTTCGCGTCAGCCACGCTCAATTGAGCGTGGCGCGCGGAGTGGTTCGCTGCGGCTCGTGCCTGCAAGTGTTCAACGCGGCACGCCAACTGCTGGAACAACGCACCGCCAAGCAATCCGCTGCGCCTGTCACATCGCCTGCCGCGCCGCCCACCGCAGCACCCGCCAAGACACCTGCCGCCGAAGCGCCGCCCCGGGCCATCAGCCAGAAGCAGTGGACCGCGGCCGAATTGGATCTCGAAGACCTCGACAAGGAACTGGCTCGCCTGGAACGGCGCGATAAACGGGCACCGGACAGTTTCGGACGGCGTCGCGAAGACAACCTGAGCGCCCAGCGCGACCATCTCTCCAGTGAAGACCCCTGGTCCGACAGCCTCTACAGCACACCGCCGAGCGAACGTGCCGAAACCGTGTTGCAAACACCGGTCGAACAGTTCGAGCTCCACGAGCCGGCGCGACCACCGCGCACGGAGCCATCGTTGTCCCTGGCTCTCGAGCCGCTGGAGCCTGATGACGAGCCGGTCACGCCACTGCGCCTGGAGCCTGCCGACGCGCCCGAGGAACACCTCGAGCGTTTGTCCGCCACCGACGATCACGATCACGACGACCTCGACGACGAACCCGAGCAACCGACGCCGCCGCGCAAGACCCGCGAGCGCCAGGAGCCCGGGATCCGCGCCGAGGCCCTCCACGACCTCGACGACGACCCGCTGCAACTGGACTGGCGCAAACGCCGCTCACCCTGGGGACGACGCTTGCTGTGGGCCCTGTTGATCCTGCTCGCCAGCGCGGCCCTGGCCGGCCAGTACATTGCCTACCATTTCGACGAACTGGCCCGTCAGGACCAGTACCGCCCGTGGTTCCTGCAAATCTGCCCGACCCTCGGTTGCGACGTGCCGTCCAAGGTCGACATCGCCAAGATCAAGAGCAGCAACCTGGTGGTGCGCAGCCATCCGGGCTTCAGTGGCGCCCTGGTGGTGGACGCGATCATCTACAATCGTGCGCCCTTCTCCCAGCCGTTCCCGTTGCTGGAACTGCGTTTCGCCGACTTGAACGGGCACCTGATCGCCAGCCGCCGCTTCAAGCCGGGGGAATACCTGGGCGGCGATCTCGAAGGCCGCGGCGAAATGCCGCCCCAGACGCCCATCCACATCGCCCTGGACATCCTCGACCCGGGCCCCAAGGCCGTGAACTACAGCCTGAGCTTCCACTCGCCCGAGTAAATCCGGCCCGGGCCGGTCAATTGACGGCAGCTTTCTGACTCACCCCACCCAGACCAAACCGCTGGCGATAACCAGATAGCTGTTCAGATTTTATCCAATTCGACCTTTATCCAGTCATCGAGAGCGGGTATCATGCCAACCCTTTTTCGAACTCTCATGATCCGGCCCCACTACAGGGAAGTCCTATGTCGGCGGTACGCATCGGCCCATATACATTGCGCAACGGCCTGGTTCTCGCGCCCATGGCGGGCGTCACCGACCAGCCCTTTCGTCAGTTGTGCAAGCGACTGGGTGCCGGCCTGGTGGTTTCGGAAATGGTCACCAGCGACATGAGTTTGTGGAACACCCGCAAATCGCGTCTGCGCATGATCCACGAAGGCGATCCCGAGCCCCGCTCGGTGCAGATCGCCGGTGGCGACGCACAGATGCTGGCGGAAGCGGCCCGGGCCAATGTGGCGTTGGGCGCGCAGATCATCGACATCAACATGGGCTGCCCGGCCAAGAAGGTCTGCAACAAGGCCGCAGGCTCGGCGCTGTTGAAAGATGAAACCCTGGTCACCGAGATCCTGCAGGCGGTCGTCGCCGCGGTCGATGTGCCGGTGACCCTGAAGATTCGCACCGGGTGGGACCGGGAAAACAAGAACGGCCTCACGGTGGCGAAGATCGCCGAACAGGCAGGTATCGCGGCGCTGGCAGTGCATGGCCGCACCCGTGCCGATTTGTACACCGGCGAGGCCGAGTACGACACCATCGCCGCGATCAAGCAGGCGGTGTCGATTCCGGTCTTTGCCAATGGCGACATCGACTCGCCCGACAAGGCCCGGTACGTGCTGGACGCGACCGGTGCCGATGGCCTATTGATCGGCCGGGCCGCCCAGGGGCGGCCATGGATTTTTCGTGAGATCGAACACTTCCTGCGCACCGGCGAAAAGCTCGCTGCGCCGCAGTTGTCCGAGGTGGAACGTATTCTGCTAGAGCATCTGGCCGCGCTGCATGCCTTCTATGGAGAAGTCATGGGCGTACGCATCGCACGCAAGCATGTGGGCTGGTATCTCGCAACCCTGCCGGGCGCCAGGGAGTTTCGCGCCCGCTTCAATCGTTTGGATGGTACGCAAGCACAATGCGCCGACGTTCAGGCTTTCTTCGCTGAACGTTACAAGAGCCTGACAGGGGACGAAGGGGTGGCCGCATGACGATGATGACCGAGACTTTAGTGAGTGGAACAACACCCGTGAGCGACAACGTGAATTTGAAACAGCACCTCAATACGCCCAGCGAAGAAGGCCAGACCCTTCGCGGGAGTGTCGAGAAGGCGCTGCACAATTATTTCGCCCACCTTGAGGGCGCTGCCGTCACGGATGTGTACAACCTGGTGCTTTCCGAAGTCGAGGCGCCCCTGCTCGAAAGCGTGATGAACTACGTCAAGGGCAACCAGACCAAGGCCAGCGAGATGCTGGGCCTGAACCGCGGTACCCTGCGCAAGAAACTCAAGCAGTACGACCTGCTGTAAGCATTCAATAAAACCAGAAAGGCGCCCGCGTAAAAAACGGTCGCCTTTTTTGCTGACTTCCCTTGCTTTTGATGGAAATTGAAATGACCGACCAGACCACCCGCCTGCCGATCCGCCGCGCCCTGATCAGCGTCTCCGACAAGACCGGGATCCTTGAATTCGCCCGCGAACTGCAACAGCTGGGCGTCGAGATCCTCTCCACCGGCGGGACCTTCAAGCTGCTGCAAGACAACGGCGTAGCTGCCGTGGAAGTCGCGGACTACACCGGTTTTGCGGAAATGATGGACGGTCGGGTCAAGACCCTGCACCCGAAAATCCACGGTGGGATCCTCGGCCGTCGCGGCATCGACGACGCCATCATGAGCGAACACGGCATCAAGCCGATCGACCTGGTAGCGGTCAACCTCTACCCGTTCGAAGCCACCATCAACAAGCCTGGCTGCGACCTGCCGACCGCCATCGAGAACATCGACATCGGCGGCCCGACCATGGTCCGCTCGGCGGCCAAGAACCACAAGGACGTGGCCATCGTGGTCAACGCCAGCGACTACGCCAGCGTGCTGGAAAACCTCAAGGCCGGTGGCCTGACCTACGCCCAGCGCTTCGACCTGATGCTCAAGGCCTTCGAACACACCGCAGCCTATGACGGCATGATCGCCAACTACATGGGTACCGTGAACCAGGCCGCCGACACCTTGTCGACCGAAGGCCGCAGCGAATTCCCGCGCACCTTCAACACCCAGTTCGTCAAGGCCCAGGAAATGCGCTACGGCGAGAACCCGCACCAGAGCGCGGCGTTCTACGTGGAGGCCAAGCCGGCCGAAGTCGGCATCGCCACCGCCACCCAGTTGCAAGGCAAGGAGCTGTCGTTCAACAACGTGGCCGACACCGACGCCGCGCTGGAATGCGTGAAGAGCTTCGTCAAGCCAGCCTGTGTGATCGTCAAGCACGCCAACCCTTGCGGCGTGGCCGTGAGCCCGGACGCCGAGGGCGGCATCCGCCAGGCCTACGAACTGGCCTACGCCACCGACACCGAATCGGCATTCGGCGGCATCATCGCCTTCAACCGTGAACTGGACGCCGAGACCGCCAAGGCCATCGTCGACCGTCAATTCGTCGAAGTGATCATCGCCCCTTCGGTCAGCGAAGAAGCCCGCGCCATCGTCGCCGCCAAGGCCAACGTGCGCCTGTTGGCTTGCGGCCAGTGGTCGGCTGATCGCGCACCGGCCTGGGACTACAAGCGTGTCAATGGCGGCCTGTTGGTCCAGAGCCGTGATATCGGCATGATCGGCAGCCAGGACCTGAAAGTGGTGACCCAGCGCGCGCCAAGCGAGCAGGAAATCAACGACCTGATCTTCGCCTGGAAAGTCGCCAAGTACGTCAAGTCCAACGCCATCGTCTACGCCAAGAACCGCCAGACCATCGGCGTCGGCGCCGGCCAGATGAGCCGCGTGAACTCCGCGCGCATCGCCGCGATCAAGGCTGAACACGCTGGTTTACAAGTACAGGGCGCCGTCATGGCCTCCGATGCATTCTTCCCGTTCCGCGACGGTATCGATAACGCGGCCAAGGTCGGCATCACCGCGGTGATCCAGCCAGGTGGTTCGATGCGTGACGCTGAAGTGATTGCCGCTGCTGATGAGGCAGGGATTGCGATGGTATTCACCGGCATGCGCCACTTCCGTCACTAATGTACGGCAGCGGCCGCACTGAAACCGGCATCTGCTGCGTTGGAGCGGCCCTCGCTGATGCTCATTGCCAAGAGGCAACTGCGCTCAGCGACGACCGCTCCGCCTTGCATCTACCGGCTTCATTGCGACCTCCTATGGCGTGAAGCGCCATAGGTTTCAACAGAATTCTGCGTCATCCGAGGTTTTTGAAATGAATGTTTTGATCATTGGCAGCGGTGGCCGTGAACACGCCCTGGCCTGGAAAGTGGCTCAGGATCCGCGCGTGCAGAAGGTCTTCGTGGCTCCGGGCAACGCCGGCACCGCCATCGAAGCCAAGTGCGAAAACGTCGCCATCGACGTGCTGACCCTGGAACAACTGGCCGATTTCGCCGAGAAGAACGTCTCGCTGACCATCGTCGGCCCGGAAGTCCCGCTGGTTGCCGGCGTGGTCGATCTGTTCCGTTCCCGCGGCCTGGACTGCTTCGGCCCAACCGCCGGCGCGGCGCAGTTGGAAGGCTCGAAAGCGTTCACCAAGGATTTCCTGGCGCGCCACAAGATCCCGACCGCCGACTACCAGAACTTCACCGAAATCGAACCGGCCTTGGCTTACCTGCGTGAAAAAGGCGCCCCGATCGTGATCAAGGCCGACGGCCTGGCCGCCGGTAAAGGCGTGATCGTTGCCATGACCCTGGCCGAAGCCGAAGAGGCCGTGCGCGACATGCTCGCCGGCAACACCTTCGGTGACGCCGGTTCGCGCGTGGTGATCGAAGAGTTCCTCGACGGCGAGGAAGCCAGCTTCATCGTCATGGTCGACGGCAAGAATGTCTTGCCGATGGCCACCAGCCAGGACCACAAGCGCGTCGGCGACGGCGACAGCGGCCCGAACACCGGCGGCATGGGCGCCTACTCCCCGGCGCCAGTGGTCACCGCCGAGGTGCACCAGCGGGTCATGGACCAGGTGATCTGGCCGACCGTGCGTGGCATGGCCGAAGAAGGCAACGTTTACACCGGCTTCCTCTATGCTGGCCTGATGATAGACAAGGCTGGTAACCCAAAAGTCATCGAATTCAACTGCCGTTTCGGCGATCCTGAGACCCAACCGGTGATGCTGCGCCTGCAATCGAGCCTGGTGCTGCTGGTCGAAGCCGCCCTGGCCCAGGCGCTGGACAAGGTCGAAGCCCAGTGGGATCCGCGCCCGAGCGTCGGTGTCGTGCTGGCAGCCGGTGGCTACCCTGGCGACTACGCTAAAGGCAGCGTGATCCAGGGCCTGGACGCGGCAACACGGTTGGAAGGCAAGGTGTTCCATGCCGGTACCGCGTTGAAGGATGGACAGGTGGTCACCGCCGGCGGTCGCGTGCTTTGCGCCACAGCCATGGGTGCCAGTGTCGATGCCGCCCAGCAGCAGGCCTACAAGCTTGCCGCCGAGATCGATTGGCAAGGTTGCTTCTACCGCAAGGACATTGGCTATCGCGCCATTGCTCGCGAGCGTGGCGAAAGCCTGGAATAACCCGGCCGTCGAGCCAGGCGAGGGGTCATGCCCCTTGCCTGGCTGTTCCGGCGCCGCGCATAGTTATAATCTGGCATCAACCTACGAAGGGATTTCGCCGTGCGCTGGCTCAGGATCGCCATAGGCTTTACCGCCACCCTGCTGACGCTGCTCTGTATGCTCCCGGCCCAGGCCGCGCCAGGCAGCGGTTGGGCGGTATTGCTCGACGAACAGGGCGACCTGAAACTGAGCGACATCCGCTCGGCCCGCTACACCAATCAATTCAGCCCCATTGACCTGGACCGCCTCAAGGCCGCCGAACCCGATGGGGCGCTGTGGCTGCGCTTTCGCCTGACCCCCGACGATCATGAGCAGATCCTGCGCATCTTCGCCCCCGACCTGTCCCACCTGAACCTCTACGTGCTGGACGGCGACAACCTGATCGACCAACAGACCAGTGGCAATTCACTGCCCCGCAGCGAACACCCGGTCCCCAGCAGCGATTTCATACTGGCGCTGCCGCGCAGCGACAAGCCACTGGACGTTTATGTACGACTGGCCTCCCGCCACGAACTGCGTCCCTACGTCACTTTGCAGCCGGCGGTACTGGCGGCGGCCGACCAGAACCTGATGCTGATCTACGGCCTGCTGTTCGGCTGCATCGCCATGCTGATCCTGCACAACCTCACTCGCTACGCCTACACCCGCTCGCGCAGTTGCCTGTGGCTGGCGGCCTGTGAGGGGCTGTTGATGCTGAGCCTGGTACTGCTGCTGAACCTGGCGGGGCCCTGGCTGCCCGACTGGCCGGCATTCCAGACGCCAGGAGCCTACCTGGCCCTGTTGCTGACGGCGCCGTGTGGCCTGATGTTCGCCTACCGTTTTTTCGCGCCCTTGGGGCCGCATCCTCTGAACCGGCTGCTGCTGGGGAACATTGTGTTCACCATGCTATGCAGCCTGTTGCTGTTGTTCGTCAACACACTGCCACTGAACATCATCACCTATGGGTTGGTGGCCCTAGCCGGCCTGAGCATGCTGTTCGTCAGCGCCTGGCACTGGCAAAAGGGCTACCGCCCGGCACGCCTGTTCGTCGCGGCCATGGTGATCTTCAACCTGGGCACGCTGATCATCCTCCCCGCCCTGCAAGGGCTGACCGAGGTGCCTCCCCAGGGCCTGATCATCACGCTGATGGTGTTCATCTGCCTCAGCGGCCTGCTGATGAGTGTCGCCCTGGGAGAGCGCCAGCGCTCGATCAACGAAAGCCGCTTCAGCATCAGTCGTGACCTGGCGGCGAGCAATGCCGAAATCAACGCCAAGGCCGAATTCCTGGCCAAGATCAGTCACGAGATCCGCACGCCGATGAACGGCGTGCTGGGCATGACCGAACTGCTGCTGGGCACACCGTTGTCGGTCAAGCAACGCGACTACGTGCAGACGATCCACAGCGCCGGCAACGAACTGCTGACGCTGATCAACGAGATCCTCGACATTTCCCGGCTCGAGTCCGGGCAGATCGAACTGGACGATGTGCAGTTCGACCTCAATGCGCTGATCGAGGATTGCCTGAGCATCTTCCGCGCCAAGGCCGAACAGCAGAATGTCGAGCTGATCAGCTTCATCCAGCCGCAGGTGCCGCGGGTGATCAGCGGCGACCCGACACGCCTGCGCCAGGCGCTGTTGAGCCTGCTGGAAAATGCCTTGAAAAAGACCGACGAGGGCGAGGTGTTGATCGTCGTGGCCCTCGACGAGCGCAACGACCAGCCGCGCCTGCGCATTGCGGTGCAGGACAGCGGAACGCCGATGGACGCCGAAGAGCGCGACACGCTGATGCACGCCGAGCTGCACAGCAAGAACTTCCTCTCGGCCACGCGCCTGGGGGGCAACCTGGGCCTGGTGATCGCCCGGCAGTTGATCATCCTCATGCACGGGGAATTCGGCATCAAGAGCGGCAGCAGCCAGGGCAGTACCTTGTGGCTGACGTTGCCGCTGGACCCGGACCGCCTCGAGCACCCGACATCCGACCTCGACGGCCCACTGCAAGGCGCGCGAGTGCTGATCGTCGACGACAACGACACCTGTCGCAAAGTGCTGGTGCAACAGTGCAGCGCCTGGGGCCTGAACGTCAGTGCGGTACCCTCGGGCAAGGAAGCGCTGGCGCTGCTGCGCACCAAGGCGCACCTGCGCGATTATTTCGACGTGGTGTTGCTGGACCAGAACATGCCGGGCATGACCGGCATGCAACTGGCCGCCAAGATCAAGGAAGACCCGAGCCTGAACCACGACATCCTGCTGATCATGCTCACCGGCATCAGCAACGCACCGAGCAAGATCGGGGCGCGCAACAGCGGGGTCAAGCGCATCCTCGCCAAGCCAGTGGCCGGTTACACCCTCAAGACCACCCTGGCGGACGAGCTGAACCAGCGCAACAAGGGCCAGGCGACGAATGCGTCGGCGAGCACGGGCCTCCCCGCCCCAATGAAGGTGCCCAGCGACTTCCGCATCCTCGTGGCCGAGGACAACAGCATTTCCACCAAGGTCATCCGCGGCATGCTGGGCAAGCTCAACCTGCAACCCGACACCGCCAGTAATGGCGAGGAGGCCCTCAAGGCCATGAAGGAGCAGCATTACGACCTGGTCCTCATGGACTGCGAAATGCCGATCCTCGATGGGTTCTCCGCCACCCAGCAACTGCGGGCGTGGGAAGTCGGCAACCAGCGCACCCGCACCCCGGTGGTGGCACTCACCGCGCATATCCTGGCCGAACACAAGGAGCGCGCCCGCCAGTCCGGGATGGACGGGCACATGGCCAAGCCGGTGGAGTTGTCGCAACTGCGCGAGCTGATCGAACATTGGGTAGCCCAACGGGACCAGCAAAACCGAGAAGCACAGACGTCCTGAGCCGACAGATAGCAAAACGCCTGTTAGACTCCCGTCGTGTTCCCCGCCTTGAGCCTCAACCATGCTCCACGTGCTGTTCAGCGTTTACCTGAAGATGCTGGTGCTCTATAGCCCCTTCTTCGTATTGTCGTGTTTTATCGGCCTGACTCGTGGCTATTCGCGCAAGGAACAGCGACGCCTGGCCTGGAAGGTCGCCATCGCCACCCTGGTGTCCAGCGTCTTGCTGTACCTGTTCGGACGAGTGATTTTCAGCGTGTTCGGTATCACCGTGGATGCATTTCGTATCGGCGCCGGCAGCGTGCTGTTCATTTCCGCGCTGGGCATGGCCCAGGGTAAGTCGGCGGTCCAGACCGACAGTGCCCAGCAGGACGTGACCATCGTCCCGCTGACCATTCCATTGACCGTTGGTCCCGGCACCATCGGTGCCCTGCTGGTGATGGGCGTGAGCCAGCCGCACTGGGACGACAAGCTCATGGCCATCATCAGCATCGCCCTGGCCAGCTTCACCGTTGGCGTGGTGCTGTACCTGTCCAGCCGCATCGAGCGGATCCTGGGTGACCAGGGCTTGCAGATCGTCAGCCGCCTGATGGGGCTGTTCGTCTGTGCGTTGGCCGCGCAGATCATCTTTACCGGGGTCAAGGGCTATCTGGTGCCATAGCCATGCCGGCACCTTGAAACTCAGGCGCGCTTGCGACGGGCGAACCTTCGGCTCAGTACTTCCCTGCGGTGTACGCCCAGGTACTCTTCGATGTCCTGGCGGAACTCTTCATAGCGGACCGGGTTGAAGGTCACAAACGATTTGCCGCGAAAGATCTCCCGGGCCGACGATTGCCAGTTCACGAAGAGAACCCCGCCATTACTCGACGTGCCGGACTGTTTTATCGAAGTGGACGAAGCAATCAGGATGCCATTGGTCAACTGCTCGCAGGGGATGACCGATAGGCGTGCGCCGTCCGCCGTCTTGACCTGGTTGTTGAACAGGCTGATGGTCTGCTCGTCGCGCTTCAAGCCGTCGATCGTGGTGTTCACCACCGCACCGAGCACCGTCGCGGCCGGGACGCTGGCCTTGACGCCGTCGATGATGCCTTTGACGATGTCGCTGATCACCAAGTCCATGTCCACACGCCGGGAGCTCTCGGAGTAGCGGGTGTAGCCGTCATCGGCGACGAAGCAGCCGAGGTCTTGCAGGCATTGGATGAAGGCGTCGTACCACGCCCGGGTGTTTTTGCCGCCGGGCACTTCGAAATTGGCTTCCATGATCGCCATGGTCATCAGGTTTTCCATGATCGCCATGTTATTGAGCGACATGTTGTTGCCATAACCGACGAGGGCATCCCCCAACATCAGTGCATCCATTTCCCTGGTCGGGCTGTCCTGCTGCGCCAGGGACCGGCGTACACGCCGCGCTGTAACGGCCAGCGCCCTGCGCCGGTTGATACGAGCCTGGATCAACTCAGCACTTTGCGCACCACTTATTACACTTTCAAACTGCTCCATAGTTACTCTTCCTTGCTGTTATTAAAGTTCACTCCTGCGAACCCGCCTCAATCTAATTCATCCCTTGCGAAAACAACAACACCCTGCCATTGCAATATATGTAGCCAGCCGACGCCTCGCGCACTTTCAACACCCAGACTTACATCAGCAACCACAAACTTACCAACAACCTTCATTATGGCCTTCCCAAAGAGCGCAACAGCACACTGAACTTAATGGAAAACTTTCATGAATAATGGACTATTAACCGGACTGGTCAGCGGTCCCAACCTGTTTTCGTATATTGGTGTACCGTCTCTGCAAGACCACAACGACATCGCCGATTGCAACAACCTCGCCACCCGCTCAGCCGACCTCGGCCATCACCGCTACGCAAACCCCAAGGGCTGGTTCGAAGAATACGCCCGCACCCTGAACTTCCTCGGTTGGTCGCTATATGGCGACTCCATCCATACGCGCACACAACACATCCTCTCCAGGTCCGTAGCGGACTTCCTGGTCGAAAGCGCCCACGCCATGAGGGACGCACGGCAGGCCAACGCGATGATCGATACCCTCGACACACTGAAAACCGATCACCCGGCCATACTGTCCTTCGACAACGAAACCCGAGAAGGCGAGACCTTTCAGGTTGCCCCGGCCCGATACGACCCACAGGGCAACCTGCACATCGCCCTGTTCAAACTCGAACTGAGCGTGCAGATAAAAAGGCGTAGTTTCCTGTTCTGGAACTGGGAAAATCACTCAGCCAGGATTATTCAACGCCGAGCGCTGCTGAAATTGGACAGAGGCGAACTCAACCGCAGAAGAACATTGATCGATAAAGTATTGAGCGAGCAATTGATGAGGCGTTTTATCTTGAGAAAGTAATGCCTCATCCATTATCCAAAAAAGGGTTGCCGGAAATAATACCAGCAACCCTTTTTACTCACGGCCATGCTTGTAGTTGGGCTCAACCCACCGTGTTGGTCTCCACCGCCAACGGTTCATGCAACAGCGTTTGCAGCGTGACACCGTTCTGGCTGTCCCGCAGGGCGTCCAGGCGTTGCACCAGCGTCGAGACGGCATAGTGTCGATGTCCACCGAAGCTGAGCAATACGTCGCCACGCAAGTTGACGTCAGCGGCATACACCTCACGACAAATCAGACTGTGACCGCTGTCCGGATCAAGAATGACCAAGTGCTCATGGACCTTACTCAGCCATAACCGGTCAGGTTCATCCAGGTCCCAGATCAACTTGCCGGGGATCGTTATCGCATCGCCCAGCGGGTGCCGGCAGTCGAGGATCACCGACTTGACCCTCGCCCAGGCGGCTTTGGATAACCGGTAGCTCACCGCGCCCTGGCCCATGCGCAGGATCAGGATCCTGACGTCATCCGGCATCAACGGCAGTAAATCATCGATCTTCGCTTCGCCCCCCTCGACGACCATCACCTCCCCCTCACGCCGGACATAACTGAGCGGCCCGACATGGCCACTGCCGGGCAAGGCCACCAGCGTTCCGTGGGTGCTCTCATGAAGCAGGACGTGGGTCTGGCGCTGCGTCCCCAACACCTCGAAAGATTCCGGAATGGCGGCCCGGGGCACCCGGATCACACGTTCTGTCTCGACGACGAACCACTTCAGGCCATCGGGATCGCCCACCGACAGCAATGGGCTGTGGGACGCGCGGGCGGTCAACTGCCTGAATCCCTCGCGCTCGCGACCACCTTGCGCTGCGACCCATTGCTCAGTGACACCGACCACCCTCGCCGGCTCCTGGTCATGCAACACGACCTCCACGCCGTCGAATGTCACGCCGCGTAGGCCCGCCCCATCCACCGTCAGTTCGACAAACTGCCAGGGCGCCCATTCGCGCTGCGGATGAGGCAGCCCATCCGCCTGCAACAACCGCGAGCCCTGGCCAAAGGCAGCGTCCAGTCGCTGCGGATCGATGAATGCCTGGCGATAGACCTCGCCACTCGTCACATCGAATAACCAGGCGGCCTCACCGTCCGGGGTAGCGCCCAGCAGCCGCACCTGCGTGGCGCCGCCCCAGTCGAGCAACAACAACCGATTGCCCACATACCAGGCGCACAAAGTCCCCTCCCCTGCAACATTGCTCAAGCCGATAAGCGCCAGGCTTTTGCTCCCCTGTCTTTGGGCTAGCGCGTCCAGGGCCAACCACCATTGCGCCCGATCCTTGAACCAGTTTTCGCGCACACCTCCCAGTTGCGGGTCGCCGTGGCCGGTCACGTTGTTGTAGAACAAGCCATCTGAGCTCAACGCCACGTACCCATCCTCAACAGCCACGACATTTTCCAGGCTCGACGTCCACAAGCACCGGCTGGACCATCGCCACTGGCCCGCCACCCAGGTCCGCCGCCTGGCGCACAACGCTTGGTCGAGCCTGTCGTAGATGACAAACACATCGCTGTCGTCCGCGGGTGCGAGCAAGGTCAGGTCCGTCATGTTCTTGATCGAGTCGGGCCACCCACGCGGCTGGTTTCTTCGTGGCGAAGGGCGGATGACCAGGCCGTCGCGGCGGCGAACCCAAGCCATGTCCCGCCGCTGCGCATCGATCTTCCAGCAGACCGAAACAAAAGGCGCCGGCTGCCAGTTGACGGTCTCGAAGGTGTCCGCCTCGTCAGCGAACGGCACGAAGGGGGCGGCATCGCCCAACACTGTCGACCAATCGTCCAGTCTCCCGCCGGAACTGAGGACCGACTCCAGCGACGCGTCCAGATCCCGGCTAATGGAACTGAGCAACAGTTGCCCATCGTGAATCACATACACCAGCACATCGTGAGTCCGGTCCTGGCGGGTGATGTGCTGGACGACATGGATCACGCCTTGCTCGTTCGCCTCGACGCTCTGGATGACAGCGCTCAGGTTATTCGTACTGCGCAGCCAATAGCGATGGCTCAGCACGCCAGTGACCGCATCGGTTTGCCAGATGATCAGATTCTGCGGATCGTAGAAATAACAGCGATCGCCTGCCACAGCCCCCAGCACCGCTTCATCGCTACCCGGCAGTTCATCGCGAATGAACAGGAAACGATCGTTCCTGGCTTCGTACCAGGCCGTAACGTAGCGGGGATCGTCCGCTTTCTCGAATGGAATCAGATAACGATGAACCGGCGTATACGGCATCACCAGACGGTGTTGCCTGGCCAAGGTCTTGAAGTGCTCCTGCAAGGCCTGTCGGTCCATGCCCCGGGGCACCTGCTGTTCAACCACGGCGAGTTTGCCCGCCTCGGCCTTGAACACCTGTTCATCGGCGATCCGTATCAACACCTCATGACGCCCCGTCCCCGTGAACGCGACCGTGACATCGCCGATGGACAGTTTCCCGTAACGCTCGATCCGCAGGTCACTCTCCCTGGCCCAAGGGGCGTCCAACACCCAACTGGCGTTCAACGGGCGCGTCGCCCCGAGGGTCAGGCTCACACCGGGATTGAGCACCAAGGCACATTGCTTGCCGGCGCCCTGGATCTCGTAGGCGATCTTGCCATGCCAGGCCGGCGGCAGAACGGGCACCACCAACGAACGATCGTTGCCATCGAGCACCACCTTGATCACGCTCGGACGATAGTCCGGGACCAGGCGATAAAGGATGTAGTCACTGGGAAACGAATAGAACGAAAACAGGAATAACCATCCACCGTCGGCCTTCCTTTTCTCCAGGCGCCGTGCGGTGTCAAAACCGCTGTCATGGCGCAGTCCCGCGAAGGGCAGCGCCTTGTACTCGTACCGGTAGCAGGTTTGCGGTGCGCAGGGCAGGACAATGACCGAACCTGCCGGCGGGTTGAATATGACTCGTCCCGGCAGGTTGAGCTCACGGCGAATATTGATCGCCCGCTCATAGTCGTCATCGAAGGTCGGCACGCCAAAATGATCGCGCAGCGGATACAGCCGGGGGCTGTCCAGCTGAAGTTGGCCGCGAGCCAGGTCCAGCGTGTGAACGATCAGCGACGGGTGAGGCAGCCAGGCGCCCTGGGTGGCGTCAGACCGATAGGCCTGCAGATGGGCGTGCGCCACTTCATCGAAAAACAGCCCGACTTGCTTGGCCTCCTCAGCAATGCCAGCAAACCCTTGGGCCAGCGCCGTCACCCCCACCGCCAAGCCGCCCAGCATCACCGCCGCGCCGCCCAATAAGGCGCCGGCGGTCGTGGCGCCGGCGGCAAAAGCGCCTATCGATAGCACCAGGCTGGCCGAGTCGAACGCCAGCTGGGTACCGAACTGGGCCCGTCCGACTTCGTTTTGCGCGGTGGATAACTGGTAAATGTCGAATCCGACGTTGGCCAGTTGCAGCAATCCGCCCGTCGCTTCGCTGACACTGCTCCCCACGGCAGCCTTGACCACCGGCGCGACGGTGCGGGCGATCAGCTTCTCCTGGGCCAGTGCCTGCCGGACAAGCCCCACCAGAGCTGCCACGTCCACCACGTTGCCATGGACCAATTGCGCGTAATTGACATAGGCATGCAACCGGACCGCCAGGGTCAGCGGCCGGTCAGGCCCTTCCCGCCCTCGCAACGCGTTCATCAACGCTTGTATGGCGAAACCGGCGTTCAGGGTGTGGACGCTGCCCACCTCGGTGGGATCGCCCGTCAGCGAAGGTCTGTTGGCCAGGACTGAAAAGCGTTCCGAGAGGTAGTTCTTTATCCGCAGGAGCCGATGATCATCGGTGACGATCCGCACCAACGTCTCAGGTTTTTGCGGATCGATCAGGCTCATCCGGTAGGAGCCGTTCGGCATGACCTCCAGGGTATCGAACAGCGGTACCAGGTGCGGCGCCAACTGGTTCGTTTGCTGAAGGTGGATGGTCGCCTCCTCGATCTGCTGGCTCCACCAATGGCTATCCAGGGCCAGCAGAGAACTCCCCAAGCGAGGATTGCTCTGCAGTGACTGCCCACGGGCGTTGGCCAACCGCTGCCGGATGGGGCGTTGCAGCTTGGCGGACAAGCCGCCGGGTTGCAGCAACTGCTCCACCGTGACCCCGTCGGCCAGTTGCAAGGCCGAAACCTTTTCACTTTGCAGCTCGATCAGGTCGAATTGCGGTCGGGTTTCAGAACCATAGGCCGCGTAATAACGGGCCATACCCTCTTTCTGGAAAAAGTGCTCCAGGCCACGCTGGAAGGCCTCGGGTTGCTCGAATTTGCACAAGCCGAAGTTGGGGTCGAAAAAATGATAGGTGGCGCGTTCTGCACTGACGGTCTTGGCCACCAGCATCGAATGATTATCGGAGTTGAGCATCAGTGTTCGAGTGCCGACGTGTTTCTCGAGTGCGGCGGTGACCTGATCGAGGTTCACCTGGCCCAACGACGTGCCGACATCACTGATCGCGACGTCCCGCAGGGCCTCCAGCGCCTGGAGAAAGCCCTGGGAATCGGCCTGCCCCGGTTCGAGCACCGCCAGGAAGAAACGCTCGCGCAACTGTCCAGAGGCAGAATCGCCCAGGGCAAGCGCCGCGCTCATCGCCAGTGCCAAGGGATAGCAGCGCCCGCCGATCGTCTCGCCGTCGTGATCGAGCAGCAAATCCTGGGGGACCATCTGGACGCCGTTGTGCCCGAACCCATCGAGCACCTGCCCGGATCGTTCGACGACCTGGATACGGTGCTCAAGCGTGGCCACTTTCTGGATCCGCGCGACATGACGACCCCATTCAAACAAGGTCCGCGCGCCCTTCAAGGCGGCTTTTTTCAGCGCCAGCGCGCTGTCCGAAGGCTTCGACGCATAAGCCGGCTCGCTGCCCAGCCCCCTCATGAACCTGGCGGCCTTGTGCTTGTACAACTGGCGCTCGATGACTGCGTAACGCCCGGACACGCCCTGCTCGGCAACGCCGTTGGCCAGGTTCTCCAGCTCACTGGTGGCCGCATTGAAATGCCGGTTGTCCAAAGAATCCATTCCCAACAACACGCCCAACGACAGCCTTTGCAAAGGACTCACTTCAATGACGCGCAGGGAGTCGTCGGCGATGTTGCTCAGCACTTCATCGATCCCCAAGTGGCGAACGTCCTTATCGCTCAGGAACACCGGAACCAGCGCATCGGCCGCCTGGCGCCGGATCAGTTGGCGATCGTCGAAACTCAGCGGCAGCGGCTGGTCGAAGCGGATTTCCCCGTCATGCCCCTGCCTCATCGCCTCGATAAACGGCTCGCCGAGCCCCTCGACCAGACGCTCGAGCACATCGGTCAGCAGCACCGCTCGCCCTTCGATCAACGGCCAGCCCTGCTGGAACTCGACGGTCGAATGCTTGAGCAACTGCGCCATGTCACCGCTGTAGCGCGCGCTGTACTGCCCCTCGCGCCAGCGCGCCAGCTCGTTGCCGAGCCATTTATCCGGATTGCTCTCGTTCTCTTTCCAGGAGTGATCCTGCTCCTCTTCGGTGGCGCCGTTCACCGTCCGATGGGGGGCGATGGCCGCTTCTTTGCGCAGGGTTTGGGCAATGGCCGCGCTCAAGTGCGCCTTCGCGTAATCGGCCATGCCGTCGCGCATGGCACCGGGGCCCGTCAGGTAGATGGTGCCCTCGCTTTCAAAGCGAATGCCATCGCCAAAGTGGGTCGCGACGGCCGAGACCAGCGCGATCGCCCCGGGCACCTCCTCCATCGGCAACTGGGCCAGTGGCCCATTGGATGTTTCGTACACCTCCTCCACCAGGCTCAACATGCCGGCGACATCGCTCAGTGCAACATCGCGCTGGGCGGCCAACCGGGTCGAGGCGTCAATCAGCGCGTCATTGATACGGAACCTGTCGATCACGCTTTTGACGACCGCACTGCCCGGATGAGCCATCAGGAACGCGTTGGATAACGATTGCTCCATGGCCAGGGCCCGCAGCGCGAAAGGACGGGCCAGCCGATCCGCCGGCTGCTTGAAGACCTTGCCCAGGCTTGGCCGACCTTTTGCGAACGCCTCCAGTGCCGACAGATGCTCGGCGGGGATATGCACCCGATAACGGGAGGAGGCCTGGCGACCGGGCATCCATTCGGGGTTTTCGTTCAACAACAATTGCAGGGTGCCGAGACGGGCATCCCGGCCGAAACCGCCGATATCGACGGCACCCAGGGTTTGCGCCAGCGGCGGCAGGTGGTCGATATCGGTATAACCGCCACCTTCTGCAAACAGCGCTTCCACTCGCACAACATCGGAGGCCGCCGCCATGTTGCCGCGCAAACGCATTTCCCGCTGATAGACATCATGCAATTGCAACGTGATTTCGCCAGCCGCTATATCACGCAATTGGAAGCCGCCCATGTCCAGAACACTGCGACGATTATGTTCCAACTGTTTGCGTAATATTTGCGCATCTTGGCCATAAGCGCGCGACAGTAGATCTATTCGGGCTTCGTCAGCTGACCCACCGTCCGCCACGGCCGCACTAATATGCATATACATCTGTTGTTTCAGCACAATAGCCCGCTCGTTATACAGAGCACCCAGTTCAACTTCCGAAATAGTTTTATCCACCCCATTCAAAAAGACATCGGCCTTGGCAGCCTCGACAATCAGTTTATTGGTTTGCCACGCCAGTAATGCATCGCTGTCATACCAAAGATTCAAGGTATAGCCCTGCGGGGCCAACACCTGTCGCCAGACATTGAGGTAATCGCGCTGAATCTCGCCAAGGCCGCCGCCGAGCCAGACAAAGTGCTGCGTCCTGGGCACCTCCGTTGGCAGCTGCTTCATCTGTTCGGCACTGAACTGCAGGCGCGCCTCATGGCGCTCGACTTTGTCATAGATCCGCGGCAAGTCCACCGCGGCCTCGGCCTGACCCGCCGTACCGGTGCCCTGGCTGCGTTTGACCCTGCGGCTGCCCAGGATCCGGGCAAGCGTTCGCTTCAACAACCCCAGGGGCTCGAGCAGCCTGTGGGAATCCGGCATGCCGATACAAGCAAAGTAATAACGCATGACCGCGTCGTATTGTTCATTGTTCTTGTAGGGCAACAGGGCACGTTCAAGATCGGCCAGTTTGAAAAGACTGATAAAACCGACCGCACTGTCGCGAGCCTGGGCGTTTGCTTCCTGCATAAAACACTCCTTGACCTGTTCAAACAAGAAAGAACAGGCATATAAAAACATCGCCATCAGGGTGTGTCCTGGCGACGAATCATTCAATTGATATCTTGCAACCTGGTGACATCTAAAGTTACGTCAAATACTGATGAGCGCCTCGCGACAACTGATCAGGCACGCAAACTAACGCTTAAGAAGCAACAACTCAAACAGGAAGGCTTTCAATGCATTTCAAAACAGGGACAAACTAAAATCACTTCTTTATCTATACGCGCGACAAATAAAAATACAATACCCCGACATTTACGCGAATCACCGTGGCGAGGGAGTTTGCTCCCTCGCCACGGTTTTCAAGTGAACGTTCAGGCGGGCTTGAGCCCATACCAGCGCGGCGTGTACACCCACTCCCCACCTTCGGCACGCGGGAACACGCAGGTCGTGGAGGAGCCGATCAACACCATGGTGCGCATGTCCACCTGCTCCGGAGTCAATTGCCCCAGCGTGGTAACGCGCAGGGTCTGGCCCGGCCGGCCGATGTCACGCCCCAACACCACCGGCGTATCCGAGGTGCGATGCTGGGCGACGATCTCCAGGGCACGTCCCAACTGCCAGGGCCGGGAACGGGAGATCGGGTTATAGAAGGCCAGGGCCAGGTCCGCTTCCGCCGCCAGGTCCAGTCGTTTTTCGATGATCGACCACGGCTTGAGGTTGTCCGACAGCGACATCACGCAGAAGTCATGTCCCAACGGTGCACCGGCCTGGGCGGCAGTGGCAAGGGACGCCGAGACCCCCGGAAGGATTTGCAGATCGACGTTGTGCCAGCGGACATCCGTCGACTCGTGCAGCGCTTCGAGCACGGCGGCAGCCATGGCGAACACGCCCGGGTCGCCGGACGACACCACCACCACCGAACGCCCTTGGGCCGCCAGTTCGAAGGCGTGGCGGGCGCGTTGCATTTCTTCGCGGTTGTCGGTGCAGTGCTGCACTTGATCGGCTCGAAATGGCCCCGCCATGCGCACGTAGGTTTCGTAGCCCAGCACATCGGTGGCACGGTCGAGTTCGGCGCGCACCGCCGGGACCATCAAATCCGCCGCCCCCGGGCCAAGGCCGATCACGGCCAGGCGACCACGCGCACGGCCGATCCGCTGCGGGTCGAGGGGTAGTTCGGCCACGGCGATGGCATGCTCACCCGCGGCGTGAATCGACACCCCTTGGCCGAGGGCTTCGTTCAGCCATTGGGCGACTTCACCTTGGGCCGTTGCGAAACGCAACGGCACGTTCAAGGCCGAGGCGGCTTCGTGCAGTTCTGGCCGGGCCATGTCACTGTCCGCCGCCAACAGGCACGCCAGCGATTGTGGCGCAAGGCCGACCCCGCCCAAGGTTTCGCCGATGTTCGTCGACGCCCCGGCAGCTAACGCCACCACCACGTTGCGCGGGTAAATGCGCAGCTCGTCCGCCGTCGGCGTACCGGCGGCGCTGTCGATGCGAATCGCCAGGCGCGCCTGCGCATCCTCGGGCAACTGCGCCTGCTCCAACCACGGGGCGATGCCTTCGACGCGCACCGACTCACCGGCCAGCAGGTCGGAGACAAAACGCTTGCCCTGCTCCAAATCACCGAGGTGGTAACCCCTCGGCGGATTGAGCAAGCAGGTGCCGAAACGCAATTCACCGCTGGTGGTAATCGCCGGGGCGACTTGCAGCGCTGCCGCGATGTCGCGGGCCATGACATTGACCCCGCCCAGCCCGCCCAACAGCGGCACCACGGCGCTGCCATCCTCGGCCACCGCCAGCACCGGCGGCTCGGCGCCTTTTTCCAGCAGCAGCGGCGCCAGGGTGCGAATGACGATGCCGGCCGCGCACAGGGCGATGATCGGCGTGTCCTGCTGATAGAACTCGCGCAGCGTCGCGCCGAATTCGAGGTATTGACGATCCGCGCCCTCGACCCGTCCGGCCAGGCCGTGGATCAGGGCATCGGGGTAACGTTGCTGGATCCGTCGGGCCGTGGCGAGGCTACCGGGCCCGAGGATGACGATTGCCGCTGCCTTCGACGTCATCCCTGCCACCGTTCGCCCGGCACGATGATCAGCGAGAAATACGGCGAGGACATGGGCTCGACTTCATCCAGCGGCACGATTTTCTGATTGGCCATGGTCGCCCGTTCGACGTACAACGCCCGACCGTCCAGGCCCAGCTCCCCGAGCACCTGGCGGACCTTGGGGAAATTGCGCCCCAGCTTCATGATCACCGCCGCGTCGGCATCGGCCAGGCGGCGCTTGAGTTCGTCATGGGGCAAGACGCCGGAGAGCACCGACAGGCTCTGGTTGCGATAGACCAGCGGCGCACCGAGCACCGAGGCGCCACCGAGCATCGAGCACACGCCAGGAATCACTTCGGCGTCGTAACGCTCGGCCAGGCGGTCGTGCAGGTACATGTAGGAGCCGTAGAAGAAAGGATCACCCTCGCAGATCACCGCCACGTCGCGCCCGGCGTCCAGGTGCGTGGCCAACTGTTCGGCGGCGGTATCGTAGAAGTCGGCGATCACCTGCTCATAGGACAAAGGCGCCGGCAAGGCTTCGGTGGTGACCGGATAGACCAGCGGCAGCAAGGTCTGGGCCTCCTGCAAGTGCGCCTCGATGATGCCGAAGGCGTTGCCCTTCTTGCCCTTGGCGACGAAGTACGCCACCACCGGCGACTCACGCAGCAGGCGCAGGGCCTTGACCGTGATCAGTTCCGGGTCACCGGGGCCCACGCCGAGGCCGATCAGACGTCCAGGTTGCTGCATCATTCAATCTCCGTAGCGAGGGCGTTGACGGCTGCGGCGGCCATGGCGCTACCGCCCAACCGGCCTTGCATGATCACGAACGGCACGCCGCGGCTGTTGGCCGCCAGCATCGCCTTGGATTCGGCGGCGCCGACGAAGCCCACCGGGAAACCGAGGATCAATGCCGGTTTCGGTGCGCCGGCATCGAGCATTTCCAACAGGTAGAACAACGCGGTCGGCGCGTTGCCGATGACCACCACGCTGCCTTCCAGGTACGGGCGCCACAGTTCCAGGGCCACCGCCGAGCGGGTATTGCCCAGCTCACGGGCCAGCTCCGGCACGCGCTCGTCGCGCAAGGTGCAGATCACCGGGTTGTTGGCCGGCAGGCGCGCGCGGGTCACGCCCTCGCTGACCATCCGCGCATCGCACAGGATCGGCGCACCGGCAGCCAGCGCCTGGCGCCCGGCCGTGCCCGCGCCTTCGGAAAACTGCAGGCCATCGATGGCCTCGACCATGCCGCAGGCGTGGATCACCCGCACCGCGAGTTTTTCCAGGTCGGCCGGAATGCGCGCCAGGTTGGCTTCGGCGCGGATGATCGCGAAAGAGTTGCGATAGATCTCCTGACCGTCGCGGATGTAATCAAGCATCAAGGGAGCTCCGGGGGCGCGCATCGAGCCAGTGGCCGAGCGCTTCAATAGTCAGGTTGCGTGCCTGCAACGCGCCGAAACCCGGCAGCGTGGCATCGCGCAGATACAGGTCGTAACGACCGGGGGCGACCGCCAGCAACGTGGCGGGCACGACATGGGCCGCCGCGCAGGAACGCGGGCAGCCCGACAAATGAACCTTCAAGGTGCGACCCTGGCGTTGCAGCAGGTCGGCCAGTCGGCGGGCATCGGCCTTGGTATCGGCCAGCGCCCTGCCACAACCGTCGGAACCGGTGCAGGCGATGAGTTGCGCCAGGGGTTGAGCGGCCGAACCGAGCAACCCCAGCGCCTCGAGACGCGCCAGCACGTCGTCCGCCTCCTCGCGACGGACATTGGGCAACAGCAGACTTTGCCACGGCGTCAGGCGAAAACTCGCGTCGCCCTTCTCCCGCGCGAGTTGCGCAACGCCACGCAACATGGCCGCGTCGAGCCGGCCCAGGGGTGCCACGGCCCCCACGTAGACTCGCTCGTCGTGCTGGGGATGAATGCCGATGTGCAGCCCATCGACGGCCCCTGCTCGTCGCCATTCGGTGCAGGGTTGCAAGGGCACGCGGCGGGCCAGTTGGGCGATGAAATCCTGGCGGGGGATTTCGTCCAGCAAGTGCCGCATCCGCGTCTGGTCCGGGCGAGCCAGGTCGAGGAACAGCGTCAACACCGCCATCACCAACCCGTGCCCCTCGGCCAGCGGCACCGCGCCCGCTGGCTCATCGAGCGGCGACCCGGCCAACCCGAAGGCCCACCCGGGCTCGCCATCACGGACAACGGCCGATAGCCACAAGTCGTGATGGTGCTCGAGCATCGCCAGGCGCTCGCCACCATCCAACTGCACGGCGAACTTGGCCGACAGTTCATGGAAGCGCTCATGGTCCTGCAGGCTCAGCAGCACCTGGGCGGCCAACGGACGGGTGTCGAGCAGCCGGTGTCGATCGATTCCGGCCGATGGGCTGAGCATCACATTGCGCACGTCATCGCCGTCCGGTTTACGGGGGCCGAGTCCGGCGGCCAGCAGTTGCCCGATCAGCGCGTCCTCGTCCGGACCGATCCCACGAATTTGCAGGTTGGCGCGGTTGGTCGCCTCGATCACACCCCCGGCAAACCGCTCGGCGGCCGACGCCACGGCATCGGCCTGGTCCGCCAGGATGACGCCGCCGTCAAGCTTGATCCGGCAGATCCCACCGTCCAGCGCCTGGACGATACGCAGCAGCCCGGGGCAACCGGTGGGCCGGATGAGGCAAGAAGAGGGACGTTCGTTCAAGGGCAGACCGCCAAAATTAGGAAACGCCACGATGGCGAAGGACGGCCATTATGCCTGCTTTGCCTGGGGTCAGGAAAAGCTTGCCGGTCGGATTGCCGAGCGGCGGCGCAAATTGCGGATAACTGCAATGACGACGTTGAACGGCCCGCCGATATCGCCAGCGAGCCGGGGCCGACAGAGGTTCACGCTTTAACCGAAAGGGCACGGTATGATGGCGGCCCGGTTCGTGGAGCAACGGATCCGGCGACCCACCCCATTCATTCGAGGAGCAAAGATGACCCCCTGGCTGACCGTAGTGGGCATCGGCGAAGACGGCTTCAAGGGCCTGGGCCGGACGGCGCGTCACGCCCTGCTGCGGGCCACGCGGATTGTCGGTAGCGACCGGCAACTGGCGCTCTTGCCCAAGTGCATCGCCGGCCAGCGGGAGTTGTGGCCCAGCCCGTTCTCCCTTGAGCCACTGCTGGCACGCAGGGGCGAGCCGGTGTGCGTGCTGGCCAGCGGCGATCCGATGTTCTACGGCGTCGGCGCCAGCCTGGCGAAACAGGTCCCGGGCGAGCAGATGCAAATCATCCCGGCGCCTTCCTCCTGCTCGTTGGCGGCGGCACGTCTGGGCTGGCCGTTGCAGGACGTGGTCACGTTGTCGCTGGTGGCGCGCCCTTTGGCAGCGCTCAACGCCCATTTATCCACAGGCGTGCGGCTGTTGCTGTTGAGCAATGACCGCCACAGCCCTGCCGCCGTCGCCGCGTTATTGCGCGAGCGCGGGTTCGGCCCCAGTTCCATGAGCGTGCTGGAACACCTGGGCGGCGAGGCAGAACGGCGGATCGACAGCAGCGCGCAGCAATGGTCCGACCCGACCACCGCCGACCTGAACCTGATCGCCATCGAATGCCGCGCCGACACCTCGACGCAGCCACTGTCGCGCCTGGCCGGGCTACCCGACCAGGCATTCGAACATGACGGCCAGATCACCAAGCGCGACGTACGCGCCATCACCCTGGCCCGTCTCGCCCCGACACCTGGCGAACTGCTCTGGGACGTCGGCGCCGGCAGCGGCTCCATCGGCATCGAATGGATGCGCGCCCACCCCAGTTGTCGGGCCCTGGCAATTGAAGCCAATGAAGGCCGCCAAGGCCTGATCGAACGCAACCGCGACACCCTCGGCGTGCCCGGCCTGCAACTGATTCGCGGACGCGCGCCGCAGGCCCTCGAAGGCTTGGAGCGTCCGGACGCGGTGTTCATCGGTGGCGGCGTCACCCGCGAAGGCGTGCTCGACGCGTGCTGGGCCCGCCTCAAGCCCGGCGGGCGCCTGGTGGCCAACGCCGTGACCCTGCAAAGCGAGGTGACGCTCATGAATTGGCGCGACCGGCATGGCGGCGAACTGACCCGCATCCACATTGCCCAGGCCCAGCCGCTGGGTGAGTTCGACACCTGGCGCCAGGCACTGCCGATTACCTTGCTGGACCTGGTAAAACCCCTCGATGCGTGACGAAACCGCCGAACAACCCGCTCCCCTGCGCAGCGGCCTGACCACCGGCAGTTGCGCCACGGCCACCAGCCTGGCGGCGGCGCGCTTGCTGCTGGGCGGTACTCACGCCGATGCCGTGGAGATCGTCTTGCCCAAGGGCAAGCAGGTGCGGATGCGCTTGGAGTTTTGCCGGTTGACCGAGCAAGGCGCCGAAGCTGGGACGATCAAGGACGCCGGCGATGACCCGGACGTGACCCACGGCGCCCTGTTGTTTTCCCAGGTGCGCCTGATCGCCGAACCCGGCGTGCGTTTCGTCGCCGGTCGTGGCGTGGGCACGGTAACACGACCGGGGCTGGTGCTGGCCGTCGGCGAACCGGCGATCAACCCGGTGCCGCGCCAGATGATCAACGACCACCTGGCCCGCCTGGCCGCGGAAAGCGCCTATGCCGGCGGTTTCGAGGTCACGGTCAACGTCGAGGGCGGCGAAGCCCTGGCACTCAAAACCATGAATCCAAGGCTGGGTATCCTCGGCGGCCTGTCGATCCTCGGCACCAGCGGTATCGTCCGGCCGTTTTCCTGCGCGGCCTACATCGCCTCGATCCACCAGGGCATCGACGTAGCGAAAACCAACGGTTACCTGCACATCGCCGCTTGCACTGGCAACGCCAGCGAAGACACCATGCGCCGGGTCTACAACCTGCCGGAAATCGCCCTGATCGAAATGGGCGACTTCGTCGGCGCCGTGCTCAAGCACCTGCGCAAGGTGCCGGTGGAAAAACTCAGCCTCTGCGGCGGTTTCGGCAAGATCAGCAAACTCGCCGCCGGCCACATGGACCTGCACAGCCGACATTCGAGCATCGACCTGCCGCAACTGGCCGAATGGGCGGCCGCTGTCGGGGCCGATGACGCGTTGCAGGCTGACATCCGCAACGCCAACACCAGCCAGCAAGCCCTGGCCATGGCCAGCGCCGCCGGCATCGCCCTCGGCGACGCGGTGTGCGGGCACGCCCTGGCTTTTGCCCGTAGCATCGTGCCCGCCCAGGTCCAGGTCGAAGTCTTCGCCATCGACCGCCAGGGCGGGATCGTCGGTCACGCGGGAGTTTTGAAATGAAACGTATCCTGCTGCTCGGTGGTGTCACCGAAGCCCTGGCCATCGCCCGAACCCTGGGCCCTCAACACATCTACAGCCTGGCAGGCATCGGACGCGTCCCCACCGACCTGGCCTGCCAGGTCCGCGTCGGTGGCTACGGCGGAGCCGAGGGATTGGCCCACTTCATCCAGGAGCACGGCATCGACCTGCTGCTGGACGCGACCCACCCCTATGCCGCGCAAATCAGCCACAACGCAGCCCATGCAGCCCGCGCCTGCGGCATTCCCTGCTGGGCCCTGCGCCGCCCGGCATGGCAACCCCAGACCGGCGACGACTGGCGCGAAGTGGCCGACTGGGCCGAACTGATCCAGGCCCTGAAACCCTTCCACCGTCCCCTGTTCACCCTCGGTCGCGAACCGTTGCAACACCTGCACGAAATCCCGCCCGAGCAATTCTGGACCCTGCGCGCCCTGGACGTTTACCCCGGCAACGAACGCTGCGAAGTGATCGGCGCACGCGGACCGTTCCACATCGAAGGCGAGCGTGAACTGTTCGAACGGCGGCAGATCGATGTGCTGGTCAGCAAGAACAGCGGCAGCACGGCTACTGAGCCGAAACTGGAAGTGGCGCGGGAGCGGGGGGTGCCGGTGTTGGTGTTGAAGCGGCCGGTGTTGCCGGGGGTGGATCGGGAGTTTGGTGCGGTCAATGAGATGCTGAGTGCTTTATCTGTACCAGACAGCTTCTGAATTCAACCCATCTGCCCGACATTTCCCACAAGCTTTCAAGACGAAGCTGTCTGTTTCGTCCAAGACATTCAATTTTATAGTTCCGCTCCTTAATACCCGCCGCAGCACCTTTCTGTCATCAAGCATGAGGGCCCCCTCTCATGCGGAGAAAGCGCTGCTTGCCAACGTGTATCCCAAGGAATACGATCCAAATGATCGAATTTGAACAGTCCCGAGTATTTAGGAGCTGGCTTAGCGGGTTGAAGGACCTCTCTGGGAAAGCTCGCATCATTGCCAGACTTCGATCTGCAGAACATGGAAATTTTGGTGACTGCGAACCGGTGGGTAACGCAGTGTATGAGATGCGTATTCACTCGGGTCCAGGCTACAGAGTGTACTTTTCCCGCCGGCGTTCCGTCATTTACTTGCTACTTGTGGGGGGTGACAAATCGACTCAGAAACGGGATATCACACGCGCGATTCAAATGGCGCAAATCATGGGTAATGAGGAGTGAATCATGACCGAAGAGTTCACACGTTTCGATGCGGCTACCTACCTTAAGACGCCAGAGGAAATGGCCGCTTATCTGGATGCCTGTTTTGAAGAGGATGCGGGTGACGGCGTCCTGATTCGAGCAGCCCTTAACGATATCGCACGGGCAAAAGGCATGACGCAAATTGCCCGAGATGCAGGCTTAGGGCGCGAGAGTCTTTATAAAGCACTTGGAAGTGCGGGCAATCCTGAGTTCACAACTATCATGAAAGTCATGAAAGCTCTGGGCTTGAGGTTGCATGCGACAGCCATCTGACAAACGTTCCGTCGCTTTCTGTCGGGGTGTTCGAAGCCCTGCGACCCTACACCGCATATAGCTTTTTTACTTATCCCCCCCGATCAGGCTAAATACCGCCACCTGATCGCCCCAACCGAGCGGATTGCCCCATGTCCCGACACCGGCTTGCATTTGCCTGGATCGCCTGCTTCGCAGTGCTGTTCAACATGCTTGCCATGCCGCTTGCCGGCAGCGCTGACACGATGGCGAAAGCACCCGCCGAGCAGGTGCTATGGGGCAGTTACTGTTCCTCCAGCGGCATGAAAATGGTGGCAATGTCCCTGGGCAAGTTGGAACAGGGCACGCCGCAGAACGACCACCACTCAACGATGCAGCACTGCTGGTGCTGTTCCGGTTCGGCGCCTTCGGTGGCGCTTGCCGGACCTGTTCCACAGTTGTATCTGGATGCACAACCGGCCCATCGCGCCGGCATTCGCTCGAAACTCGACAACCCCACGCCACGCCAGCAATGGCCAAGCCTCAACCCCCGCGCTTCGCCTCTGGCCTGATTCTTCTCGCATAAAAACTGCGCCCTGAATCGTTCCGGAGAATTGCCATGTTCAACAGACTTATCCTGCTGGCTGCCCTGCTGCTTCCCGTCGGCTTCGCCCAAGCTCACCAATACAAAGTGGGTGAGCTCGAGATCGCCCATCCCTGGTCCCAGGAATTGCCGCCCAACGCGCCGACGGTGGCCGCGTATTTCGTGATCCACAACGGCGGTTCGACCGCTGACAAACTGCTCAGCGTCGATACGACCATCGCTGGCAAGGCCGAGCTGCATGAGCACGTGATGCAAAACGACCTGATGAAAATGCAACCCGTGCCCGTCGTCGATATCGCCCCCGGTGCGACCGTCACCTTCGCGCCGATGGCCTATCACGTGATGCTGCTGGACCTGAAGGACCGCAGTCTGCTCAGCGATGGAAAACGCTTCCCCATGACCCTGCATTTCGAAAAAGCCGGGGATGTCACCGTCGACGTAGCCGTGCAGAAGAAAGCCCCTGACGGCACCAAGACCCACATGCACGCCCAGTAGCCGTAGCCACCCGTGCAACCTCTTCGCACCCGGTCGCCCATGAGCCTGGCACGCGGCAGCTGGATTAGCCTGTTCGCCATGCTGATGATCTTTATCGGTCCGCTGATTTCTCAGTCGATGCCGATGGATCAGCGCATGTCCTCGTCGATGTCGATGAGCATGGCAATGGACATGGACATGGACATGGACATGGACATGACGGCGCACGACGCGCCGGCAGCCGAACACTGTCCGCCCCAGGGCGAGCACCATGCGTTGTGGGAAAAGTGCGGCTATTGCAACCTGCTGTCCAACTGCCCCGCCCTGCCTGGCGGTCACACGTTCGCGGTTTTCGACACCCCGCCGAGCAGCACCTACACCACCCCCTCCCCGCGCCTGGGCCATGCCCGTTCGGCGTTCTTCCCCGGCGCCCGTACCCGCGCACCGCCCCTCGACGCGTAAGTCCGACACTTAATTCACCCCGGTCGCACAAGACGGCTCCAGGCCGCCCGACCGTGTCGTCTACGTTTGTTCGATGGAATCCTCATGTCCAGGTTTTCTGCTGGCACCGCTTTGGGCTCTGCCCAGGTTCGCTGCCCCCTGAACGAGCCACGGGTTCGTTTACGCCAAACCATTGCCGCCCTGTGCGGCCTGCTGCTCACGCCCTACGTACTCGCCGTTGAGCACGACCATCACGAGGGCCAGGTCGAAGAACTGAGCCCGACGGTCATCACCGCCATCGCCCCCAGTTCGCCGCTGACCGTCGTCACCAATCCCAAGGATCCGCGCCAACCGGTGCCGGCCAGTGATGGCGGCGACTACCTCAAGACCATCCCTGGCTTCGCCCTGGTACGCAACGGCGGCACCAATGGCGACCCGGTGCTGCGCGGCATGTTCGGCTCGCGGCTGAATATCCTCACCAACGGCAGCATGCTGTTGGGCGCCTGTCCGGGCCGGATGGACGCGCCAACGTCCTACATATCACCGGAGACCTACGACAAGCTCACCGTGATCAAGGGCCCGCAAACCGTGCTGTGGGGCCCGGGTTCATCCGCCGGGACCATCCTGTTCGACCGCGAGCCGGAGCAGTTCGGTGAGCTGGGCACCCGGGTCAACGCCAGCGTGCTGGCCGGCTCCAACGGGCGTTTCGACAAAGTCGTGGATGCCGCCGCCGGCGGCTCGCTGGGCTATGTACGGGTGATCGGCAACACCGCTCATTCGGACGATTACCGCGACGGCAACAACGACACCGTGCCCTCGCGCTATGACAAGTGGAATGGCGACGTCACCCTCGGCTGGACGCCGGACGCCGACACCCTGCTGGAGCTGACCGCTGGCAAGGGCGACGGCGAAGCGCGCTACGCCGGGCGTGGCATGGACGGTTCGCAGTTCAAGCGCGAAAGCCTGGGACTTCGTTTCGAGCGTTCGAACATCGGCGACGTGTTGGACAAGGTCGAGGCGCAGGTCTACTACAACTACGCCGACCATGTGATGGACAACTACACCCTGCGCACACCGTCCGGCACCGGGATGATGGCCGGGCCCATGGCTTCCAACGTCGACCGCCGCACCCTCGGCGCCCGTATCAAGGCCACCTGGCGCTGGGCCGATGTGCAACTGATCAGCGGCCTGGACGCCCAGACCAACGAGCATCGCCAGCGCAGCGCAATGGGCGTGGACGCCTACAAGGACTTGCCGTACACCAAGGATGCCGACTTCCACAATTACGGGGTGTTCGGCGAGTTGACCTGGTACGCCGCCGACCGCGACCGCGTGATTACCGGCGCCCGGCTCGACCGTGCCTCGGCCAAGGACTATCGCCAGACCCTCGGCTCCGGCATGTCGGCGCGCCCCAATCCCACCCGCGATGAGACACGCGCCGACACATTGCCCAGCGGTTTCGTACGCTACGAACACGACCTGGATGACAGCCCCACCACCCTCTACGCCGGTTTGGGCCACAGCCAACGCTTCCCGGATTACTGGGAGTTGTTCTCGCCGAACGCCGGCCCCAGCGGCTCGCTGAATGCCTTCGACTCGATCAAGCCGGAAAAAACCACCCAGCTCGATTTCGGCCTGCAATACAAGACCGAAGCCCTCGAAGCCTGGGCCTCGGGTTATGTCGGGCAGGTGCGCGACTACATCCTGTTCGACTACACCCCCGGCATGATGGGCACCACCTCCCGGGCCGAGAACGTCGATGCGCGAATCATGGGCGGTGAACTGGGCGCGGCCTACAAACTCACCGAGCACTGGAAGGCGGACGCCACCCTGGCCTACGCCTGGGGCAAGAACAGCAGCGACGGCACCGCCCTGGCGCAGATGCCTCCGCTGGATGCACGCCTGGGCCTGACCTACAGCGAGGACCGCTGGAGTGCCGGCGCATTGTGGCGCGTGGTCGCGGCCCAGAACCGTGTCGACGAAAACCGCGGCAACGTGGTGGGCAAGGACTACGGCAACAGCTCGGGCTTTGGCGTCTTCTCCCTCAACGGCGCCTATCGCATCAACCAGCACTGGAAGGTCAGCAGCGGCGTCGACAACCTGTTTGGCAAAGCCTATGCCGAGCACTTGAACCTGGCCGGTAACGCCGGGTTCGGCTACCCGGCGAACGACCCGCAAGCCATCAACGAACCGGGGCGCACGCTCTGGACCAAGGTGGATATGAGTTTCTAGAAAAACATCGCGGGCAAGCCCTGCAACCACAGCAATGAGGTAGCTGTGGGAGCAAGGCTTGCCCGCGATCGGTTGCGCAGCAACCGCAAAAAACATAACAACCCAATTTGCCAAGCGGAGCGCTTTTCAATGAGCCAACCCAAACCGAATTTCTACCACCTGGCCTGGCGCTGGCATTTCTATGCCGGGCTGTTCGTGGCGCCGTTCATGGTGATGCTGGCCCTGACCGGGATCATCTACCTGTTCAAGCCACAGCTCGATCCACTGATGTACGGCAGCCTGATGAACGTGCCGGCGGGGCATCACACGCTGGCAGCCGACGACCTGCTGAAAAAGGTTCGCCAGGCCTACCCCGAAGGCCAGGTCAAACAGTACCTGCCACCGATCAACGCCGAGCGCAGCGCGCAGTTCGTGGTGATCGACAAGGGCCGTGAATTGAACGTGTTCATCGACCCGTACCATGGCGACGTGCTGGGCGAGCAGGACGCAAAGAACAATCTGCAAGCGCTGTCCCGGGCCATCCACGGCGAGTTGCTGATCGGCACTGTCGGCGACCGACTGGTGGAAATGGCCGCCGGCTGGGGCGTGGTGCTGGTGGTCTCGGGGCTGTACCTGTGGTGGCCGCGCGGGCAGTCGCCGGCCGGGGTGCTGTGGCCACGCTGGCATGCGCGCGGTCGGCTGTTCTGGCGCGACCTGCACGTCGTCCTTGGGTTCTGGGGCGCGGCGTTGCTGCTGGTGATGCTGCTCAGCGGCATGACCTGGACCGGTTTCTGGGGCAAGCAATACGCCAACCTCTGGAACCGCTTCCCGGCGGCGATGTGGAACGACGTGCCCAAGTCCGACGTGGAGGCTGGCAGCCTCAACAACGCTCATCGCCAGACCGTGCCCTGGGCCGTGGAAAACACCCCGATGCCGATGTCCGGCGACCACGCCGAACACATGGGCCATGGCAGCCAGCATGAAGGCCCCGCCGCCCCGACCGTCAGCCTGCAGGAGGTGCAGGACATCGCCCGCGAACGCAACGTGACCGCCGGCTACAGCATCACCCTGCCGAAGACCGCCAGCGGCGTGTTCACCATCGCGGTCTTCGCCGACGATCCGCGCAACGACGCCACCCTGCATGTCGATCAATACACCGGCAAGGTCCTGGCCGACGTACGCTGGGCGCACTACAGCTTCGTCGCCCGCGCCACCGAAACCGGGGTGATGCTGCACGAAGGCAAGATGTTCGGCCCGGTGAACCAGATCATCGTGCTGCTGATTTGCCTGATGATCCTGCTCAGTGCCGTCAGTGGCGTGGTGATCTGGTGGAAACGCCGACCCCAGGGCAGGTTCGGCGTGCCGCCGCTGCGCCACGACTTGCCGACATGGAAGACCGGCGTGTTCATCATGCTGGCCCTGGCGGTGGTGTTTCCGCTGGTGGGAATTTCGCTGCTGGCGGTGTGGTTGCTGGACTGGCTCGTCGCCCGTTTCAATCGCCGGGCTGAGATGGCTTCATCTTAAGTTGAAGACAGCGCGTTAACGGACGGCGGCGCGAAACCTCTACAATCGCGCCGGCTTTGCAAACCACACACATGACTTGAGTAGATGCATGACCTCGCTCACCCTCTCCCACCTTGCCTGGACACCCCTGGGCCAGGGCCACTGTCATCACCAGTTCCAACTGCATGACGTCACGTTGTGGGTGGCGGACGGAGAGTTCGTCGGGTTGATCGGGCCCAACGGCAGTGGCAAGACCAGCCTGTTGCGCTGCGCCTATCGCTTCAGCCGGCCGGAACGTGGCGAGGTGAAACTTGAACATCACAACGTATGGAAGCAGTCCTCGCGCTGGTGCGCCCAGCGTATCGCCGTGGTCTTGCAGGAGTTTCCCGATGCCTTCGGCCTGACGGTCGAGGAAGTGGTCGCCATGGGCCGCACGCCCCATAAAGGCCTGTTCGATGGCGACAATCAGGAGGACCGTCGCCGGGTGCTCCAGGCGCTGGAATCGGTCGGGCTCGAAGGCTTTGGCGACCATGGTTTCGCCACCCTCTCGGGCGGAGAAAAACAGCGGGTGATCCTCGCCCGTGCCCTCGCCCAGCAACCGCAGTTGCTGATCCTCGACGAACCGACCAACCACCTCGACCCGCACTATCAACTGCAATTGCTGCAACTGATCAAGGGCCTGGGCATCGGCACCCTCGCCAGCCTCCACGACCTGAACCTGGCCGCCGCCTTCTGCGACCGCCTGTACGTGATCGAACACGGGCGCATTGTCGCCAGCGGCACCCCCAAGGATGTCCTCACCGTCGAGCTGTTGCGCGAGGTGTTCGGCATCAAGGCCCTGGTGGATGAACACCCGCTGTCCGGCTACCCCCGAATCACCTGGATAACCCAACCATGACTTTGCGTTTTCTGCTGCTCCTGCCCCTCTTGCTGGGCAGCGCCCAGGCCCTGGCCGAGGCCACTCGCTATCCGCTGACGATCCAGAGTTGCAATCGCCAGGTGCAGTTCAACCAGGCCCCCCGGCACGCGGTCAGCCATGACATCAACATGACCCAGATGATGCTCGCCCTCGGGCTCAAGCCGCGCATGGTCGGCTACAGCGGGATCAGTGGCTGGAAATCGGTAACGCCCGAGATGGCAAGGATCCTCGACGGCCTGCCGGAACTGGCGGCCAAGTACCCGTCGGTGGAAACCCTGCTCAATGCCAACGTGGATTTCTTTTTTGCCGGCTGGGACTACGGTATGCGCGTGGGCGGTGACCTGACGCCGCAGACCCTGCAACCGCTGGGCATCAACGTGTATGAGCTGACCGAGTCCTGCGCCTTCGTGATGAAACGCCCGGCGGCCTCGCTGGAAGACACCTACAACGACCTGCGCAACCTCGGGAAAATTTTCGACGTGCAGGAGCGCGCCGATGCCCTGATTGCGACAATGCAGGCCCAGGTGGCCGAAGTCCGCCAACAGCTACCGCCGGATCGACCTCGGGTGTTCCTGTACGACAGCGGCGAAGACCGAGCCATGACCTCCGGCCGCCTGGGCATGCCCCAGGCGCTGATCGACGCGGCTGGCGGGCGCAACATTCTCGACGACGTGGAGACCAGTTGGACCCGGGTCAACTGGGAAAACGTGGTGGAGCGCAATCCTCAGGTCATCGTGATCGTTGACTATGGCGAAGTCAGTGCCGAACAGAAGCAGCAGTTTTTGCTGGGCAACCCGGCCCTCCAATCGGTGGATGCAATCAAGCATCGACGCTTTATCGTGATCCCCTACGTCCAAGCCACGCCAGGCATCGATAACGTGCTGGCGGTGCAAACCCTGGCGAAGGGCTTTCACGGCCCATGAATGATCGTCGCTACGGTGCCCTGCTGGTCCTGCTCGGCACGCTGATGCTGGTGTCGTGCGTGGTGTCCCTGGGCTTTGGCCCGGCGCGGGTGCCGGTGGCCGTGGTCTGGGACATCCTGCTGAACAAGGCCTTGGGCATCGGCGACGCCTACTGGACGCCCGGCCAGGAACACATCGTCTGGCTGATCCGCGTGCCACGCCTGTTGCTCGGTGCCCTGGTTGGCGCCGGGCTGGCGCTGATCGGTGCGGTGCTGCAAGCGGTCACGCGCAACCCGCTGGCCGATCCGCACCTGCTGGGCGTCACGTCCGGCGCAACCCTCGGCGCGGTCATCGTGGTGTTGCATGTCGGCGAAATCGTCGGCCTGCTGACCCTACCTCTCGCCGCGTTCGTCGGCGCGTTGCTGAGCATGTTGCTGGTGCTGGCGATTGCCAGCCGCCAGGGACGCCTGGAAAGTGATCGCCTGCTGCTGTGCGGCGTAGCGGTGTCGTTCGTGATGATGGCGGCGGCCAATCTGCTGCTGTTTCTCGGTGACCATCGCGCAAGCTCCGCGGTGATGTTCTGGATGCTCGGTGGCCTGGGCCTGGCGCGCTGGGAGCTGCTGGCGGTGCCGGCCATCAGCGTATTGGTGGGGTTGGTGTTGCTGTTGGGCATGGCTCGCCCGCTGAACGCCTTGATGGCCGGTGAGCAGACCGCCGTGACCTTGGGCCTGAACGCTGCGAGGGTACGCTTGTGGATCTTCCTGATCGCGTCGCTGATGACCGGCGTGCTGGTGTCCATCAGCGGCTCGATCGGCTTCGTCGGACTGATGGTGCCGCACATCGCCCGGCGACTGGTGGGCGCCGAACACCGTCGGCTGCTGCCGACCTGCGTGCTGCTGGGCAGCCTGTTCCTGATGTGGGTGGATGTCGCCGCCCGGACCCTGATCGCCCCCGAGGACCTGCCGATCGGCGTCGCCACCGCGGCCATCGGTGGCCTGTTCTTCATCGGCTTGATGCGGCGCCGCTGATCCCCCTTTTTCTCCCAAACAACAAATGACCTGTGGGAGCAAAGCTCCCACAGGGGAGACTGCAATCCTACGCCCCAATGTGGCGCGCCTGGCCGCACCAACGACCGCACGACGGGCACTCATGGTGCGTCGCCCTGTCCATCCCCCTCGCTGTTCCCTTGTTTCCGCGCCTCCTCCCAACCGGGCACACCCCTTGCAAAAGCCCCTTCAACATCTGCATCTGCCTACCAAGAAAACTCATAAAGACCACGGAGATCGCACCATGAAGCGTCGTAGCTTGATCAAGGCTTTCACTCTCTCGGCCAGCATTGCCGCGATGGGCATGACCTGGACCGTCCAGGCCGCCGAAACCATCAAGGTAGGCATCCTGCATTCGCTGTCCGGGACCATGGCGATCTCCGAAACGTCCCTCAAGGACATGGCACTGATGACCATCGACGAAATCAACGCCAAGGGTGGGGTCAACGGTAAACAGCTTGAAGCGGTGGTGGTGGACCCGGCGTCGAACTGGCCGCTGTTCGCGGAAAAAGGCCGGCAGTTGCTGAGCCAGGACAAGGTCGCGGTGGTGTTCGGTTGCTGGACCTCGGTGTCACGCAAATCGGTGTTGCCGGTGTTCGAAGAGCTCAATGGCTTGCTGTTCTACCCGGTGCAATACGAAGGTGAAGAGATGTCGCCGAACGTGTTCTACACCGGTGCCGCGCCGAACCAGCAGGCGATTCCGGCGGTGGAATACCTGATGAGCGAAGAAGGCGGCAGCGCCAAGCGTTACTTCCTGTTGGGCACCGACTACGTCTACCCGCGCACCACCAACAAGATCCTGCGCTCGTTCCTGCATTCCAAAGGCGTGGCTGACAAAGACATCGAAGAGGTCTACACCCCGTTCGGCCACAGCGATTACCAGACCATCGTCGCCAACATCAAGAAATTCTCGGCCGGCGGCAAGACCGCAGTCATCTCCACGGTCAACGGCGACTCCAACGTGCCGTTCTACAAGGAACTGGCGAACCAGGGCCTGAAAGCCACCGACGTACCGGTGGTGGCGTTCTCGGTGGGCGAAGAAGAACTGCGCGGCATCGACACCAAGCCGCTGGTAGGCAACCTCGCGGCCTGGAACTACTTCGAATCGGTGGACAACCCGGCGAACAAGCAATTCGTCGATGCCTGGAAAGCCTACGCCAAGGCCAAGAACCTGCCGGGCGCTGACAAAGCGGTGACCAACGACCCGATGGAAGCCACCTACGTGGGTATCCACATGTGGGCGCAAGCGGTGGAAAAAGCCAAGTCCACCGATGTCGACAAAGTCCGCGAAGCCCTGGCCGGCCAGACCTTCGCCGCACCGTCGGGCTACACCCTGACCATGGACAAGACCAACCACCACCTGCACAAGCCGGTGATGATCGGCGAGATCCAGGCCGACGGTCAGTTCAACGTGGTCTGGCAGACCGAAGGCCCGATCCGCGCCCAACCGTGGAGCCCGTTCATCGCTGGCAACGACAAGAAGCCTGACTATGCGGTGAAGAGCAACTGAGCCTGGGAACAAGCCCCTAACTCTGTGGGAGCAAAGCTTGCTCGCGATGGCGGTCATCCAGACACGCCGACATCGCGAGCAAGCTTTGCTCCCACAGGGTCCGTCGCAGTCTTACAGGACGTCGTTATGTCCCCTTATCGTTTGCTCGCTCTTCTTGCCTGTCTGCTGTTGCCGATAGGCGCCCACGCCGACGACGCCGAAGACTTCGTCGGCGCCAACCCGACCCAGCAGGCCAGGCTTCTGGAAACCTGGGCCGCGCAGCCGGAGCCTGGGCGTGTCGAACTGATCAACGCCCTGCAACAAGGCCAGTTGAGCGTCGACGGCCAACCCAAGACCCTGCGCCTGAACAACCGCTTGCGCGGGCTGGTCGAGACCGCCCTGGCCAGCCATCAGTTGCTGGCTGTCGATGCTCGCGTGCGCCTCGCCGCCGCCCGGCAATTGCAAAAAACCGCGCGCCCGGCCCAGTTGGCGTTTCTCGACCGGCAACTGGCCGGCGAGCCGGATGAAGACGTACACGCCGCCCTGAGCCTGGCCCTGGCGAACCTGCAACTGGTGGACAGCAACCCCGGCGTGCGCCTGGCCGCCGTCCGACTGTTGGGGGAAACCGGCGATCCACTGGCCCGTACCCGCCTCGAAGGCCTGCTTGAACCCGGGGTCGAGACCGATGCCGCGGTACGCACCGCCGCCGAAACCAGCCTGGGCCAGGTCAAACGCAAACTCCTGGTGGGCGAGCTGCTGGGCCAAGCCTTCAGCGGCATGTCCCTGGGTTCGATCCTGCTGCTCGCCGCCCTCGGTCTGGCCATCACCTTCGGCCTGCTGGGGGTAATCAACATGGCCCACGGTGAGATGTTGATGCTCGGCGCCTATGCCACCTACGTGGTGCAGCTACTGTTCCAGCGCCTGGCCCCGAACGCCATCGAGTTCTACCCACTGATCGCCCTGCCGGTGGCGTTTTTCATCACCGCCGGTATCGGCATGACCCTGGAGCGCACGGTGATCCGTCACCTCTACGGGCGCCCCTTGGAAACCCTGCTCGCCACCTGGGGCATCAGCCTGATGCTGATCCAACTGGTGCGCCTGGTGTTCGGCGCGCAGAACGTCGAGGTCGCCAATCCGGCGTGGCTGTCGGGCGGGATCCAGGTGTTGCCGAACCTGGTGCTGCCCTACAACCGCATCGTGATCATCGTCTTCGCGCTGTTCGTGATGGCGCTGACCTGGCTGCTACTGAACAAGACGCGCCTGGGCCTGAACGTGCGCGCCGTCACCCAGAACCGCAACATGGCCGCCTGTTGCGGCGTGCCCACCGGTCGCGTGGACATGCTCGCCTTCGGCCTCGGCTCGGGCATCGCCGGGCTCGGCGGCGTGGCCCTGAGCCAGATCGGCAACGTCGGCCCGGACCTGGGCCAGAGCTACATCATCGACTCGTTCCTGGTGGTGGTGCTCGGCGGCGTCGGCCAGTTGGCCGGCAGCGTGTTCGCCGCGTTCGGCCTGGGCATCGCCAACAAGATCCTCGAACCGCAGATCGGCGCCGTGCTGGGCAAGATCCTGATCCTGGCGCTGATCATTCTGTTCATCCAGAAGCGTCCGCAAGGCCTCTTCGCGCTCAAAGGACGGGTAATCGACTGATGAACCAGCCCCTGATGCTCACGGCCACCCGAAAGGCCGGTCCCAAAGTCACCTGCGCCGTCGGCGGGGTCATCCTGGCGGTGCTGCTGAGCCTGCCGCTGCTGTCGCTGTTGCCGGCGGACAGCCTGCTGCATGTCTCGGCGTATACCCTGACGCTGGTGGGCAAGATCCTCTGCTACGCCATCGTCGCCCTCGCCCTGGACCTGGTCTGGGGCCATGCCGGCTTGCTCTCCCTGGGCCACGGCCTGTTCTTCGCCCTGGGCGGCTATGCCATGGGCATGTACCTGATGCGCCAGGCCGCCGGGGATGGCTTGCCGGCGTTCATGACGTTCCTGTCGTGGAGCGAATTGCCCTGGTACTGGGCCGGCACCGACAGCTTTCTCTGGGCCTTGTGCCTGGTGGTGCTGGCACCCGGTTCGCTGGCGCTGGTGTTCGGTTTCTTCGCCTTCCGCTCGCGGATCAAGGGTGTGTATTTCTCGATCATGACCCAAGCGTTGACCTTCGCCGGGATGCTGCTGTTCTTTCGCAACGAAACCGGGTTTGGCGGCAACAACGGCTTCACCAATTTCCGCTCGATCCTGGGTTTCGGCATCACCGAGCCGGGCACTCGCGCGGTGCTGTTCCTGGCCACGGTGTCGTTGCTGGTGGCGAGCCTGTTCATCGGCTGGCGCCTGGCACAAAGCAAGTTCGGCCGGGTGCTGACCGCCCTGCGCGACGCGGAAAACCGCCTGATGTTCTGCGGTTACGATCCTCGGGGCTTCAAACTGTTCGTCTGGGTCTTGAGCGCAGTGTTGTGCGGCCTGGCCGGGGCGTTGTACGTGCCGCAGGTGGGCATCATCAACCCCAGTGAAATGTCGCCGACCAACTCCATCGAAGCCGCCGTGTGGGTGGCCCTCGGCGGACGCGGCACGCTGATCGGGCCGTTGCTGGGCGCCGGCGTGGTCAATGGCATGAAGAGCTGGTTCACCGTGGCGTTTCCCGAGTACTGGCTGTTCTTCCTCGGTGCGCTGTTCATCGTCGTGACGCTGTATCTGCCCAAGGGCGTGATCGGACTACTGAAGAAAAGGGGCGAATCATGAGGATCACACCCACGGCCCAATTCATGCTCGAACCCGCTTTCTATCCGCCGGAACCCAACAAGGACGCCGGCAGCAGCCGCGACGCCATCGGCCTCGGCCAGGCAGCCGGCGTGGGCCTGAACACCCGCCACGGCACGCTCCTGACCCTGGAAGACATCAGCGTCAGCTTCGACGGTTTCAAGGCCTTGAACGACCTGAACCTGTACATCGGCGTCGGCGAACTGCGCTGCATCATCGGTCCCAATGGCGCCGGCAAGACCACCTTGATGGACGTGATCACCGGCAAGACCCGCCCCAGCCACGGCAAGGCCTGGTTCGGCGAAACCCTGGACCTGACCCGCATGAGCGAAGTGGAGATCGCCCAGGCCGGCATCGGCCGCAAGTTCCAGAAACCCACGGTGTTCGAAGCCTTGAGTGTCTTCGAGAACCTGGAGCTGGCGCTCAAGACCGACAAATCGGTGTGGGCCAGCCTGCGGGCGAAACTGACCGGCGAGCAACACGACCATATCCACGAAGTGTTGGAGACCATCCGTCTCACGCCTTCGCTCAATCGCCCCGCCGGATTGTTGTCCCACGGGCAGAAACAGTTCCTGGAAATCGGCATGCTGCTGGTGCAGGACCCGCAACTGCTGCTGCTCGACGAACCGGTGGCGGGCATGACCGACGCCGAAACCGACTTCACCGCCGAGCTGTTCAAATCCCTCGCGGGCAAGCATTCGCTGATGGTGGTGGAACATGACATGGGCTTCGTCGGCGCGATTGCCGACCACGTCACCGTGCTGCACCAGGGCAGCGTGCTGGCCGAAGGGTCGCTGGAGCAGGTGCAGGACAATGAGCGGGTGATCGAGGTGTATCTCGGTCGATAGCCTGCGAACACATTCCCCTTGTGGGGGGGCCTGTGGGAGCAAGGCTTGCCCGCGATAGGGCCGCCGCAATTTTTCCCTGGACCGCGTCATCGTTCATCGCGAGCAAGCTTTGCTCCCACAGCTTTGCTCTCACAGGTTTTTGCCCCCCCAGGGGACTGAGGAGAATCCAAGTCATGCTGCAAGTCGACAAGCTGCACCAATACTACGGCGGCAGCCACATTCTGCGGGGCCTGTCGTTCGACGTGAAGGTCGGCGAGGTGACGTGCCTGTTGGGCCGCAACGGCGTGGGCAAGACCACCCTGCTCAAATGCCTGATGGGCCTGTTGCCGGCCAAGGAAGGCGCAGTGAACTGGGAAGGCAAGGCCATCACCGCGCTCAAGCCGCACCAGCGGGTGCACGCGGGCATCGCCTACGTACCCCAGGGCCGGGAGATTTTCGCGCGGCTGACGGTAGAGGAAAACCTGCTGATGGGCCTGTCGCGTTTTCCCGGCTCCGAAGCCAGGGAAGTACCCGCGTTCATCTACGAACTGTTCCCCGTGCTGCTGCAAATGAAACAACGCCGTGGCGGTGACCTGTCCGGCGGCCAGCAACAGCAGTTGGCCATCGGCCGAGCCCTCGCCAGCCGCCCGCGCCTGTTGATCCTCGACGAGCCCACCGAAGGTATCCAGCCCTCGGTGATCAAGGAAATCGGCGCGGTCATCAAGAAACTCGCGGCCCGGGGCGACATGGCGATTTTGCTGGTGGAGCAGTTCTACGACTTCGCCGCCGAACTGGCCGATCAGTACCTGGTGATGTCCCGGGGCGAGATCGTGCAGCAGGGGCGCGGAGAAAACATGGAGGCCGAGGGTGTGCGCGGGCTGGTTACGATCTAGTCTCTAGCGTCCTGACGATCATCAGAAAATCATGAATCTACCTGTTTCTCCATCCGCCCTGTTCACCCCCAGCTGGCACGCCGAGCTGGACTTGGGCTACGCCCGTTTTGGCGACTGCACGCGCCCGGTCCAACGCCGCCACAAAGGCCCGCTGCGGGTGCAGAAGCACTTGTATGCCGAAGGCCCCGAGGTGTGCCAACACATCATCGTCCACCCGCCCGGCGGGATTGCCGGTGGCGACCGGTTGAACATCGCGGCCCACGTCGGCCCTGGCGCCTGGACACAACTGACCAGCCCCGGCGCAGCCAAGTGGTATCGCGCCACGGCGCCTGCGTACCAGCAACTGAGCTTGAGCGTGGCCCCTGGCGCGACGCTCGAATGGCTGCCCCAGGAAACCATCGTCTTCAGCGCGGCCCAGGCCGAACTCAATACCCAGATCGATCTGCAAGGCGACGGGCGCTTGTTCTATTGGGACATGGTTGCCCTCGGCCGCCCAGCCAGCGGCGAGCGCTTCGACCACGGGCACTTCCAATCACGGCTGGACATCCGCCGCGACGGCCAGTTGCTGTGGCACGAGCGCCAGCGCATTGTCGGAGGCGATGGGTTGCTCGATTCGCCCATTGGGCTGGGCGGCGACCCGGTGCTCGCCACGTTGCTGGTCACCGGCGAAGTCGACAGCGAGCTGCTGGAGCAGTGCCGATCCTTGGGCCATGCCGTGCGTGGCGACCTGACCCAACTGCCCGGCCTGGTCGTGGCCCGCTGCCTGGCGAGCGAGGCGCTGCTGGCGCGGGGGTGGTTGATTGAGTTGTGGCGGCTTCTGCGCCCGGCGCTGCTGGGTCGAGCGGCCGTACCCCCCAGAATCTGGAGTACCTGAACGTGCTTCCCTGTGGGAGCAATGACTTTGCCCCCACAGGCCCGCTCCTACAGTGGAACGTGTTTACAAAGATCATTTTTTACCTGCCCTTATGGATTGCACATGGACCTGACCCCACGCGAAAAAGACAAGCTGTTGATCTTCACCGCCGGCCTCGTTGCCGAACGGCGGTTGGCTCGTGGCTTGAAACTCAATTACCCGGAGGCCATGGCCTACATTTCCGCGGCCCTGCTCGAAGGCGCCCGCGACGGCCAGAGCGTGGCCGATCTGATGCACTACGGCACCACCTTGCTCAGCCGCGAGCAAGTGATGGAAGGTATCCCGGAAATGATCCCGGAGATCCAGGTCGAAGCGACATTTCCCGACGGTACCAAACTGGTCACCGTCCACCAGCCCATCGCCTGAGGATGCGCCATGACCTACACCATTCGCGATGCCCAGCCCACCGACCTGCCGGCGATCCGCGAGATCTACAACCACGCGGTACTGAACACCACCGCCATCTGGAATGAACAGACCGTGGACCTGGGCAATCGCCAGGCCTGGCTCAGCGCCCGGCAGTCCCAGGGTTATCCGGTGCTGGTGATTGTCGATGGCGAGCAGAACGTCCTCGGCTACGCTTCATTCGGCGACTGGCGGCCGTTCGACGGTTTCCGACACACCGTGGAACATTCGGTGTACGTGCGCGACGACCAGCGCGGCAATGGCCTCGGCCCACGGCTGATGGCGGCGCTGATCGAGCATGCCAGGGCATGCGGCAAGCACGTCATGGTCGCGGCCATCGAAAGCGGCAACGCGGCGTCGATTCGCCTGCACGAACGGGCCGGTTTTACCGTGACCGGGCAGATGCCCCAGGTGGGCATCAAGTTCGGTCGCTGGCTCGACCTGACTTTCATGCAATTGATCCTCAACCCCGGTGCCCCGGCGCCTGCCGTCAACAAGGAGTGAAACGCCCATGAACGCCGCCCAGTTGCGTCGAGTCCACGCTGAAAGCTTTGCGTACTACCGCCAGGGCCTGATCGACCTGTTGCTCGACGCCGTGGGATATGGCGCCAGCGTCGGCTTCATGGCCGATCTCGATGCCGTCCAGGCCCGCGCCTATTTCGACGAGGTCCAGGCCAGCCTCAGCCAGGGCGACCTGCTGCTGTGGGTGGTGGTCAAGGATGAGCAAGTGCAGGCCAGCGTCCAGCTTGCCCTGTGCCAGAAACCCAATGGGTTGAATCGCGCCGAGGTGCAAAAGCTGCTGGTGCGCGGCGAAGCCCGCCGCCGTGGCTTGGGCCAGCAGTTGCTGCACGCCCTGGAACTCGGTGCCCGCCAGCACAAGCGTGGCCTGCTGTACCTCGACACCCAGGCCGGTTCCGAAGCCGAGGCGTTCTACCGCGCCATGGGCTACACCCGCGTCGGTGAACTGCCCGACTACTGCCTGAGCCCGGATGGGACATCCACCCCGACCGCCATCTACTACAAGATTTTGGGGCAACCGCAATGATTCCAGGGCAATACCAGGTCCGGCCCGGCGACATCGAACTCAACGCCGGTCGCCGTACGCTCACGCTGAATGTCGCCAACCGCGGCGACCGGCCGATCCAGGTCGGTTCGCACTATCACTTCTTCGAAACCAACGACGCCCTGGCCTTCGACCGCGAGGCCAGCCGTGGCATGCGCCTGAACATCCCGGCCGGCACGGCGGTGCGCTTCGAACCGGGGCAGTGTCGGGAAGTCGAGCTTGTCGAACTGGCAGGGTTGCGCCGGGTGTTCGGGTTTGCCGGGCGGGTCATGGGTGATCTCTGACCTGTGGGAACCAGGCTTGCTCTCTGACCTGTGGGAGCAAGGCTTGCCCGCGACGCAGGCACCGCGGGCTCCTGTCAGACCACGTCATCGTTCATCGCCAGCAAGCTGTGCTCCCACAGATCGGGCTCTACAAACCTGACTACCAGCGACTGGATCTGTAAAAACCGACATTGAATTCCAAGGCAAACACATGAAGATATCGAGACAAGCCTACGCCGACATGTTCGGTCCCACCGTCGGCGACAAGGTCCGACTGGCCGACACCGAACTGTGGGTCGAAGTGGAAAAGGACTTCACCACCTACGGCGAAGAAGTGAAATTCGGCGGCGGCAAGGTGATCCGCGATGGCATGGGCCAGAGCCAGTTGCTAGCCGCCGACGTCGTCGACACCTTGATCACCAACGCACTGATCATCGACCACTGGGGCATCGTCAAGGCCGATGTCGGCCTCAAGGACGGGCGCATCGCAGCCATCGGCAAGGCCGGCAACCCGGACATCCAGCCCGACGTGACCATCGCCATCGGCGCCAGCACCGAAGTGATCGCCGGCGAAGGCATGATCCTCACCGCCGGTGGTATCGACACCCATATCCACTTCATCTGCCCCCAGCAGATCGAAGAAGCGCTGATGAGCGGCGTCACCACCATGATCGGCGGCGGCACAGGCCCGGCCACCGGCACCAACGCCACCACCTGCACCTCCGGGCCATGGCACCTGGCGCGCATGCTCCAGGCCGCCGATGCCTTCCCCATGAACATCGGTTTCACCGGCAAGGGCAACGCCAGCCTGCCAGAGCCGTTGATCGAGCAGGTCAAGGCCGGTGCCATCGGCCTGAAACTGCATGAAGACTGGGGCACCACCCCGGCGGCCATCGACAACTGCCTGAGCGTGGCCGACCAGTACGACGTGCAAGTGGCGATCCACACCGACACCCTCAACGAGTCCGGTTTCGTCGAGACCACCCTGGCCGCGTTCAAGGGCCGCACCATCCACACCTACCACACCGAAGGCGCTGGCGGCGGCCATGCGCCAGACATCATCAAGGCTTGTGGCTTCTCCAACGTACTGCCCAGCTCCACCAACCCGACCCGACCGTTCACCCGCAACACCATCGACGAACACCTGGACATGCTGATGGTCTGTCATCACCTGGACCCGAGCATCGCCGAAGACGTCGCGTTCGCCGAAAGCCGCATCCGCCGCGAAACCATCGCTGCCGAAGACATCCTCCACGACCTCGGCGCGTTCTCGATGATCAGCTCCGACAGCCAGGCCATGGGGCGCGTCGGCGAGGTCATCACCCGCACCTGGCAGACCGCCGACAAGATGAAAAAACAACGCGGCGCCCTGCCCGCCGATGGCGAAGGCAACGACAACTTCCGCATCAAGCGCTACATCGCCAAGTACACCATCAACCCCGCGATCACCCATGGCATCAGCCATGAAGTGGGCTCCGTCGAAGTGGGCAAGTGGGCCGACCTGGTGCTGTGGCGCCCGGCGTTCTTCGGCGTCAAGCCGACCTTGATCCTGAAAGGCGGAGCGATTGCCGCCAGCCTGATGGGCGACGCCAACGCCTCGATCCCGACGCCGCAACCGGTGCATTACCGGCCAATGTTCGCCAGCTTCGGCGGTTCGCGACACGCCACCAGCCTGACGTTCATCAGCCAGGCCGCGGCCGACGCGGGGTTACCGGAACAGCTTGGGCTCAAGAAAAGAATCGCCGTGGTCAAAGGTTGTCGCGATGTGCAGAAGACCGACCTGATCCACAACGACTACCTGCCGCACATCGATGTCGACCCGCAGACCTACCAGGTCAAGGCCGATGGGGTGTTGTTGTGGTGCGAACCGGCGCAAGTGCTGCCGATGGCGCAGCGGTATTTTCTGTTTTGAATGACATAGGGGCTGGCGTAGTGGCCTGGGCTCAAAGACTTGTGGGAGCAAAGCTTGCTCGCGATACAGGCGCCTCAACTTTTGAGAACCGAGTTGAATCCATCGCGGGCAAGCCTTGCTCCCACAGGTTGGCGCTTGCTCATTGAGCGCTTTTCACTCCACCAACCGCCCCAGCCGCTGCTTGAGCATGCGGTTTTCGTTGCGCAATTGCTGCACTTCCTCCAGCAGGTCCAGCGCCAGGGCGACGCCGTCCCATTCCAGTTCCAGCTCGCGCCGCAACTTGGCGGCGCGGCGGGCCAGGACCAGTTCGTAATCGGTGAATGTCCAGTCCTTCGGCGCCGCGCCATGGGGTTCGAGGATGCCGTGCTCGACGATTTCGATCACATGGACATCCGCCAACGCGGCGGCCTCGCAGAATTCAGTCAGGCTCAGTTCAATGATCGGGTTGCTCATATGCTGCTTCTCCCAATGCTTTAACTGTCGAGTCTAGTCAGGATTGTGACAAGTCTGACTGTGGCGAGCAGATCAGAAATTCTCCCGCGGATCGAACGCCGCTTTCTTCGCCAGTTCCGCCCACAGCGCCTTGACCGCGTCGTCATTGACCTTGGGCATCACGGCCTTGAGCTGCACGAACAGGTAGCCGCGCTCCCCCGCCTTGTTGCGCAGGCCGTGGCCCTTGGCGCGCATGCGCTGGCCGTTCTGGCTGCCGGCCGGGACCTTGAGGTTGATCTTGCCGGTGAGGGTCGGGACCGCCACTTCGGTGCCCAGCGCCAGTTCCCAAGGCGCCAGGGGCAAGGTGATGATCAGGTCCTGGCCTTCGACGTCGAACTTGGGGTGCGGGGCAAAACGAATGGTCAGGTACAAATCGCCATTGGCGCCGCCACCAACACCCGGCGCGCCCTGGCCCTTGAGGCGGATGCGTTCGCCCTCGGTCACGCCCTGAGGGATCTTCACGTTCAGGCTTTTGCTGGTGTTGCTCACGTGCTGGCCGGCCGCGTTGTATTGCGGCACCTGGAAGCTGACCTTTTTCGAGTCGCTGGACAGGGTCTCTTCCAGGAAAATCGGTAATTCCAATTCCACGTCTTGTCCTCGTCGGCCGGCGCTGCGACCTGACTGTCCGCCGCCGAAACCCGGCCCGCGATTACCGAAGATCGAACTGAAGAAGTCCGAGAAATCACCACCGTTCTGGCCACCAAAACCGCCGCGGCTCTGCCAGCCCGGCGGGCCCTGGAACGGCTGGCCGTGCTGACCGTAACGGCGCAGGTCGTCATATTCGGCGCGTTTGTCGGCGCTTTTCAGCGCCTCATAGGCTTCGGAGACGTCCTTGAACTTGGTCTCGGCGTCCTTTTCCTTGCTCACATCCGGGTGGTATTTGCGCGCCAGCTTGCGATAGGCGCCCTTGATCGTGGCATCGTCGGCCGTCGGCTCGACCCCCAGGATCTTGTAATAGTCTTTGAAGTCCATCGAAGGATCACCATCCGTTATCGATATCGCACCGCCCTGTGCAGCATGCCCGGGGTCCAGGCCCCCGGGTTTGACCAATCTCAAGGTTTGTGACCGGGCGGCGCTTGAAGAAGTTTATCGGCAGCCGGTGGCGGTTTCTTGTATCCGCCCTGCGCTGCCAGACCTATGCCTGCAAGTTTGGGGGTAAAACGGCGTCTTTCAAGGCCAATGTTCACGAATTAGTAGATAGCCGGCCTTCGAATCCGTGCCGCACTGGCATACACTGCGCGGCCGTTTTTTCGACCGGACCTCAAAGACATGAAAAACCCATCCCCGGCCCGTGCCTGCGGCATCGACTTCGGCACGTCCAACTCCACTGTCGGCTGGCTGCGCCCCGGCATGGAAACGTTGATCGCGCTGGAAGATGGCAAGATCACCCTGCCCTCGGTGGTCTTTTTCAATCTCGAGGAGCGCCGTCCGGTGTACGGCCGCCTGGCCCTGCACGAATACCTGGAAGGCTACGAAGGCCGGCTGATGCGCTCGCTCAAGAGCCTGCTGGGCTCCAAGTTGATCAAGCACGACACCAGCGTGTTGGGCACGGCGATGCCGTTCAAGGATCTGCTGGGCTTGTTCATCGGCCAACTGAAGCAGCGTGCCGAAGCCACCGCCGGTCGGGAGTTCGAAGCCGTGGTACTGGGGCGTCCGGTATTTTTCGTTGATGACGACGAAGCCGCCGACCAGGAAGCAGAAAACACCCTGGCGGAGGTCGCCCGCGCCATCGGTTTCAAGGACATCTCGTTCCAGTACGAACCCATCGCCGCGGCCTTCGATTATGAAGCGAGCATCGAGCAGGAAGAACTGGTGCTGATCGTCGACATCGGCGGGGGTACCTCGGACTTCTCGCTGGTGCGCCTGTCGCCCGAGCGGCGTACCCGCGACAACCGTCACGATGACATCCTCGCCACCGGCGGCGTGCACATCGGCGGGACGGACTTCGACAAGCAGCTCTCGCTGGCCGGCCTGATGCCGCTGTTCGGCTACGGCAGCCGGATGAAAAGCGGCGCCTACATGCCCACCAGCCACCACATGAACCTGGCGACCTGGCACACCATCAATGGCGTGTATTCGCAGAAATCCACCCTGGCCTTGAACAGCATGCGCTATGACATCGAAGACACCGGCGGCATCGACCGGCTGTTCAAGCTGATCGAGCAACGCGCCGGGCACTGGCTGGCGATGGAAGTGGAAGAAACCAAGATCCAATTGACCCACACCGACCAGCACCATGTGCCACTGGACAGGATCGAGCCGGGCCTGAGCGTCGACCTGAGCCGCACATTGTTCGAGTCGGCCATCGATGGGCTGCTGGAGCGGGTGCGCACCAGCGTCACGCAACTGCTCGCCGATGCCAACGTCGGCGTAGAGCAGGTCAACACGGTGTTCTTCACCGGCGGCTCCAGCGGTATCCCGGCACTGCGCAACAGCGTCTCGGCCATGCTGCCCCAGGCGCGGCATGTCGAAGGCAATATCTTCGGCAGTATCGGTAGCGGGTTGGCGATCGAGGCGATGAAACGGTATGGCTGAAGCCAGTGGCGAGCTTCGAGCTTCGAGCTGCAAGTAAAAGCTATCGGCGGCAACCCGACCGCTCTTACTTGAAGCTTGCAGCTCGAAGCTCGAAGCTCGCAGCTCGCAGCTCGCAGCTGCTTTTTAAACCATTCCCAACTGTTTCAGCTCGCTCTTGAGGTACGCATAGTAAATCGGCCCTGCCACCACCCCCGGCAGGCCGAACGCGGCTTCGAACACCAGCATCGCCATGAGCAGTTCCCAGGACTTGGCGCTGATCTGCCCTCCGACGATACGGGCATTGAGGAAGTATTCGAGCTTGTGGATCACGATCAGGTAGCCCAGCGCCGCCACCGCCACCCAGATCGACAGCGACAAGCCGACGATGGTGATCAGGGTGTTGGACATCAGGTTGCCGATGACCGGCAGCAGCCCCAGCAGGAAGGTCATCACGATCAGGGTCTTGGTCAACGGCAGCTTGATGCCGAACAGTGGCAGCACCACCGCCAGGAAGATCCCGGTGAAGAAGGTGTTGAGCAGGGAAATCTTGATCTGGGCGAAGACGATGTTGCGAAACGCTTTGACCAGCAGGCTCAGGCGATCGTACAACGCGGCGGCCAGGGGTTTGCGCTTGGTCAGGTCGGGGATGCGCTGCAAGGCGACGATCGCCCCCAGCACCATGCCGATCAGCAACGTCACGAACATGTGCGCCACGTCCTTGCCCACCAGTTGCAAATCGCTCAGGTGCTTGCTTACCCAATCACCGATCGCCACGCGGAACTCGGCGGCGCTGGCCGGCAGGTAGGCATCGAGGAAGGGCGGCAACTGCCCACGGGCGCGCTCGACCACGCCCATGAACTTGTCCAGGGAGGCGCCGGGGTTTTCCGCTTCGTGCAGGAGGAAACTGAAGGCGCCGGCGAAGATCAGCGTCAGCACGCTGACCACCAGCGTGCCCAGCAATGCCACCGCCAACCAACGGGCACGCCGGCCTTCGATCAGACGTTGCAACTGCGGAGTGAGCATGTTGACCAGTTCGAACACCAGCAAGCCGGCCAGCAGGCTCGGCACCAGGCGCAATGGCAGCATCAACAACAACCCACCAAAAATGATCACCCAACTGATCACCAACAACACATGACGCTGAGAAAACGTTGGCATACAGCCCCAGGACAAAACGGCGAGAGAGGATCGCAAGTCTGCCAGCGTTCCACCAGCAGCACTAGAGATTGTATCGGCCGACCCTGGTCGTTTTTTTAGCGTCCATGAGGGCCTCATCGCGAGCACGCGATGAGGCCCTCGCAAACCGGCTTATTTAGTCTTCAGACAATCACTCATGAACGCCTTGCGCGCATCGCCCTTCAAAGCCTGGGTGGTGGCCGTGGCGTTGCAGGTTTTCATGCGCTCCTGCGGCGTGGAGGGTGTCGCCGGGGCAGCCTTGAGGCAGTTGCTCATGAAGGCTTTGCGCTCATCGCCCTTGAGCGCCTTGGCAGTGGCGTCGGCATTGCAGGTGGTCATCTTGGTCTGTTGCGCCGTGGCGGCAAAACCTTGGGAACACAGCAAAAGCCCCAGCATCAACAAAGGGACACGCAGCATCTTCATGGTGTTTCTCCTGAGGGCCGCACGAGGGTGCGGCATTGAGGTGCAGTGTAGACAACGCTTGTTACACCTTCATCTGCCGTGCCCGCGAATGTGCTCTTCCTGCCGGCCTACAACCCCGCAACCTTCAACCGCTCGGCATGCTCGACAAACAAGCGGATCGGCTCGGCCCCCTTGCCCACCAGTCCCAGCGACTGGTTGACGATGTCGAAGTGGTCCATCGGGTAGTCATCGCGGATCACCGTGCCCAGGTGCGAGCTGCAGCGCCCGACCAAGCCGTCGCACTGCCCTGCTTCCTTGACGAAAGTGCGGGCAAATAAACGGCAGGTGCGGTGGGTACCGTCGAACAGGTTGCGTCCCTTGTCGGTCTTGCCGGGCTGCAGGGTTCCGGACCAGGAGTAATAACGAACGCCATTGACCTCTTCGGGCCCATGCCCACCCCAGGTCGACGGCAAGCCCTGTGGATAACGCTGATTGAACAGTGCCACGCCGGCAGTGGTCAGGGAGGCATGGGAAGCGTGCACATCCACCGGCAACCTGGGGCCACGGTAGCCGCTGTCGAGCAGGCTCATCAGGGCGTTGACCAGCCGCAACACGACACTGAGCACGCGCCCCCTGGCGCTGTCGGCCGGGTAATGGGCCAGCAGGTAATCGGCCAGTTCCGAGCCGTGGTTGGGCCCGGCCACCGACGTCACCGACGCCACCAGGTCCGGACGCTTGGCAGCGGCATAACGTGCGGTGAGGCTGCCCTGGCTATGGCCGATCAGGTTGACCTTCGAGGCGCCGGTCTGCCGCAGGATCTCATCGATCCGCGCCAGCAACTGTTCGCCGCGCACCTCGGACGAATGCAGCGGCGAGACCTTCACCGGCACTACCACGGCCCCACCGCGACGCAACGCCGACACGATCCCATACCAGTACGGATACAGCACCAGGCGGATGAAACCGAGCATGCCCGGGACCAATACCAGCGGGTAGCGAGTGGCGCAGCGTTGCGACATGGGGACATCCTTGCGGTCGAGAGGTGCTCAGCATCGGTACCGATGATGACCAGTCTATGACAGCCGCGTTTCTTTTCAGAACGCCTTCAGAACGTCTTCAGAAGGTCCGCGCCAGCGCCAGCAAACGCTCCTCGGCCTCGGCGCAGGACAACGCAAAGCTGCGCTCGGCCGACTCTTCGCCTTCGGCCGCCACCACTGTCACATCGGTGATGCCGATGAACCCCAGGACCGTGCGCAGCAGCGTATCGGCGTGGTTCATGTGTTCCAGCGGGCCACCGGGGCCGAAGCCAAAATCGCCGCGACTGGTGACGATCAAAGCCTTCTTGCCCTGCACCAGCGGTTCGTAGTGCGACACACCGTTATCCAGACTGTGGTTGAACGTCAGCCCGATGCGCACGATCTGGTCGATCCAGGCCTTCACGCCGCTGGGAACGCTGAAATTGTGCATGGGCGCGGCGATCACCAGCCGGTCATGGGCCTTGAGCTCCTCGACCAAGGTGTCGCTCAGGGTCAGGTCCGCTTGCATGACCTGCGGCCGCGCCTCGGGCTCGGGGTAGAACGCCGCGGCGATGAAGGCTTCGTTGACCGGCGCGATCAGCGCCCGGCCGACTTCACGACGCGTCACCTGGGCCTGCGGATGGACAGCCTGCCACGCCGAGACAAAAGCTTCGGCCAGGCGCCGGGAATGGGAACGCTCGCCACGGGGACTGCCCTGCACCACAAGAATATTGCTCATCTGAATCTCCTTCGTTTGCGACTACAATCAACACGGCTTGTGCTGTGCAGCTTGTCGTCCGTGGCTGTTTTCAGACAAATGAGGGTTAGTTCATCAGGATGAATCAATTTCATCCATATGGAGAGTGCACATGTTCGCCAACCTGCCGCTCAACGCCTTGCGCGCCTTCGAGTCAGCCGCGCGGCTGCTCAGTTTCAAGGCAGCCGCGGCGGAACTGTCGGTCACACCGACAGCGATCTCCCACCAGATCCGCTCACTGGAAAACTGGCTGGGGCTGATGCTGTTCGAACGCCTGCCCCGCCAGGTGCGGCTCACCGACGGCGGGCAACGCCTGTTCCACAGCCTGCACGGGGCCTTGCTGGAGGTGGCGCAGAGCGTCGACACCCTGCGCCCGCAACGCAGCACCACGCACCTGACTCTGTCCACCACCGCCGCGTTTGCCGCCCTGTGGCTGGTGCCGCGCCTGGGACGCTTTTATGCCCGTCACCCGAACATCAACGTGCGCCTGGACACCCATTGCGAGGTGATCGACCTGCATCAGGACGCCAGCGTCGACCTGGTGGCGCGTTACAGCCTCGAGACCTACCCGAACCTGTACGGCCTGTGCCTGTTCGATGAACGTTTCGGCGTCTATGGCTCGCCGGAACAGGTGGCCCAGGCGACCCGCCAAGTGCCGACGCTGATCAGCGTGCACTGGCACAACTCCAAGCTGTACGCCCACGGCTGGGAAGCCTGGTGCGCCCAGGCCGGGGAAACCTGGCTCAGCCGGCAACCGTGCATACGCGAATACGACGAGGAGCATTACGCCTTGCAGGCGGCGATTGCCGGACAAGGCCTGGTGCTGGCGAGCAATATCCTGGCATCGGAAAGCATCGCCAGCGGTTTGCTGGTGGGCTATCGCCCGCACGTGCAGGTCAACGGCGCCGGCTACAGCGCCCTGTGCGTCCCGGGCCGCGAGCGCCACCCGCCCGTACGGGCATTCTTCCAGTGGCTGGAGGAAGAAGCGCGACTGTCCGGTTATCCCCTGAAAAATTCCCTAAGCCTTTTTCAGGAGCGCGCGACTCAGGCCTGACATCCCGGCCGATCGCTAGCGCGTCGGCTTGACGGTCACCGGCGCCTTGCCCGCCTTCATCTGCTCCAACAGCGGTGCGCACTGGTTCGGCTCGCCACCGCTGGGGGCCACCAGCGCCAGCAAGCCAGCCGCCGGTGCCGCGATGACACCCAGCGCCACCATCCCGGCACCGCGCAGCATCAGCGGCACGGCCTTGACCCCGGCGGCGGGCTTGGCGAACGTGCCCCGGACATACAGTGGCGAACGCAGGGAAATCAGCCGCCAGCCCTTGGATTCCGGCGTGACGGTCAGGTCCAGTTTCTCGCTGGCCATGTCCGCCGTGCCGTCGACGTAGATGATCGCGTTCTCGGTGTCGAACACGAACAGGCGTGTGGTCGCCAGGCCGGTCTTGATGTCGAAGTCGGCCGCGGCGCAGTTGATCTTCACTTCCTTGTCGCCAAAGATTTTCCCCACCACATAGTTGCCGACGTTCAGTCCGGCCAGCTCCATCAACTCCCGACTGATGGCACCGTCGTTGATCAGCATCTTCAGCGTGCCGTTGGAAGTGCCCAACAACGCCGCCACCGAATTGCCGCGCCCGCTGAGATCGGCGTCGCCGTTCAATTCGCCGAAACTGGTTTTCATCGGCTCGAAGCCCGGGAACAGTTGCTTGAGCTTGAAACCTCGTGCCGTCAACTTTGCCTGGCCTTCAAGAGGCTGGGCACGGCCATCGAGGCGGATCTGCGCATCGAGCCGCCCGCCGGCCACGCCAAAGCGCAGGGGTTCGAGGCTCAATTGACCGTCGTTGAGCACCAGGTGGGTATACAGGTCGCTGAACGGCAGCTCCTGGCTGTGGACGATGCGTTTGCCGGTGAACTCCACGTCGGCGTCCATCACATTCCAGCGCTCGGTGCGAAACGCTTCCACCGGCAATACCTTGTCCGACGGTTGCTTGCTGGTGGCGCCGCGGGCCTTTTGCTCGGCGGTGGAGTCCGCACCGATCAACGGCGCCAGGTCGCTGAACAGCAACTGATTGGAAAGCAACGCACCACTGAGCTTTGGCCGGGGCTGGCTGGCGACATAGGCCAGGTCGCCGTGGATATCACTGTCACCGATCTTGCCGTTGAAGGCTTCGTAACGGAACAGCGCCCCGCCCGGCTCGCGCAGCTTGGCGGTCAAGTGACCGTCGGTGGCGTAGGGCGGCGAATCCGGCAAGGTCACGCCGGTGAGCGGATAAAGGTTGGCCAGGCTGTTGCCGGACAATTTCAGGCGCAGATCCAGGGCGCCGAGGTTCGTCGGGTCGGTCAGGGTCCCGGCGAGTTCTACGCTGGTGTCGGCGATTTTCGCCTGGGCGTGCAGCGGAAAGGGTTGTGACGCGTCCTGCAAGGCCAGCAAACCACCGACCTTGCCGGAGCCGACCACATTCTGCCCGTGGTACTGGCCGTTGACCTTGAGAGCGAACACATAATCCTGGGGCGCCGCACCGCGCTCCCGGGCTTTTGTCGCCACTTTTTCACCGACGATATCGCTGAACGGAATGGGTTTGCCCAACGGCTCGACCTGCAGGTCGAGGCGGGTCTTGAGTGTCTGGTCATCCAGGGTGACATGGCCCTTGTCGAAGCCGATCGTACCGATGTCCACCGCCCAACTGGAGGGTTCGGCATCCGGGTCTTTCGGATCGAACTGAAACGTCCAATTGGCGCGGCCGTCGGCCAGGCGTTGCAGGTTGGCGTCGGGCCCGGTCAGGTCGATACGGGGAATCGCCACCCGCCGGGCCAGCAAGGCCAGGGGCGAGATACGCAGCTCGACACGCTTGAGCGTCGCCATCTGCGGGGTTTTCGACCAATCCGGGTTGCCCAGGCTCAGGTCCTCGGCCACCACGTGGGGCCATGGCAGCCAGGCGCGCCAGCCACCTTCCTGCGTCTCGCGCTGCCAGACCACGGCCAGGTTGCCATTGATGGCGAATGGGCGGTGCAACTCCTCGGAAACCTTTGCGTTGAGCGCAGGCTTGATCCGGTTCCAATCGAAGAAGGCAATGACCAGCACCAGCACGGCGAGCAGGACAACAAGACTGGCGAAACTCCAGGCAAGGATTTTTGAAGTGCGCGTCATGCACAAGGCTCCTGAAAAAGACCAGCGTCCAAACGACGACTGGGAAAACCGAGCCTGTGGTCGGCCCGTTGTGAATAAAGATTGGACTGGCGAAGCGGCCGACAGGTTTAACCCCGAGGACGACGAATGGCAAAAAAACAGCGGGATCCTGACCATCCAGACAGCTATCTGTTACCTCTCCCGCACTTTCCGGAAGCACGAGTGAGTACAAAATACCCATCGCAGTGCAAAAGCACTCCCCTGAAAGGCCCGTGCTAGAGCCTTCCCCCAGAACAATCAATTCCGTTGATTATTACCATTGTGCTTATGAACTTTTATATCGATTTATCGAGAGTAGCATTGCCCTCGTACCCACTTTTCAGCCCCCCCAAGGAGCAACGATCATGAAACGCCAATTACTGATGAGCCTGTCCCTTTCACTGCTGGCCTCTACCGCTTTTGCCCTGCCAGCGTCCGAACAAGCCGCGCCTCAGGTCAAGGACAGCCATTCTGTCTACAGCCAGACCGTCGCCGAAGGTGGCCGTGATCGCCTGGAACAGAAAGGCCTGGTTGAAGGCGGTGGTGATCGTACCCCACAACGCGACGCGTTGGCCGCTGATGGTACCGAGCGCACCCCACAAGGCCAGACCCTTGCCGCTGACGGCACCGACCGCACACCGCAAGGCCAGACCCTTGCCGCTGACGGCACCGATCGCACGCCTCAAGGCCAGACCCTTGCCGCTGATGGCACCGATCGCACTCCACAAGGCCAGACCCTTGCCGCTGATGGCACCGAGCGTACCCCACAAGGCCAACTCGTTGCCGCCGACGGTGGTGACCGCGTCATCGAACGCAACGGCATAGTGAGCTGATCCATGGCGGCCCGGAAAAAAGCCCGATTCCTGCAATCGGGCTTTTGCTTTTTGGGCGTTCGTTGTTCCCCCTTACTCCCCTGCTACCGTTCGACGTCGACAAAGTCGATTTGCTAGAGTGCGTCGCTCCCCTGAACCAGAAGCCAGCTTTGCGATGCAGCCCCGCGCCGAACAGAAACAACAGACCCGAACCGCCCTGATGGACGCAGCCCGTCACCTGATGGCGTGCGGACGAGGGTTCGGCAGCCTGAGCCTGCGGGAAGTCGCCAGGACGGCGGGCATTGTACCCACCGGTTTCTATCGGCACTTCGACGACATGGATCAGTTGGGCCTGGCACTGGTCTGCGAAGTCGGCCAGACCTTTCGCGAAACCATCCGCCTGGTGCGCCACAACGAATTCGTCATGGGCGGCATCATCGATGCGTCGGTGCGGATCTTTCTCGATGTGGTGCAAGCCAACCATTCCCAGTTCCTGTTCCTGGCCCGCGAGCAATTCGGCGGTTCGCTACCGGTGCGCCAAGCCATCGCCCGGTTGCGCGAAGACATCAGCTCGGACCTGGCCGCCGACCTTGCCCTGATGCCCAAACTGCAACACCTGGACCTGCCCGGGTTAAGCGTGATGGCCGACCTTATCGTCAAAAGCGTATTCGCCACCCTGCCCGACATCATCGACCCACCCGCGCAAGCCCTGCCCGAACACCTCACGCCCCAGGCGAAGATTACCCAGCAACTGCGGTTCATCTTCATTGGCCTCAAGCATTGGCGTGGGTTGGGGAGTACTGAATAGCCCCCGGCATGGCTTCTTTGTGGGAACGTGAATGCTCAAATCAAAAGATCGCAGCTTTCGGCAGCCCTACGCCATTTCCGTAGGAGTTGCCGAAGGCTGCGATCTTTTGATTCTTTTTCCCCGCCAAACCCTCGGACATTTCCTTCGACACGCCGGGCGGTTCATGAACTAGGCAGCGCTTTCGAGCGCCGCTAACCTTTGTTCGTCATCGCAAAAAACGGTGACACGGACGTGCAAGTCCGAGTAAAACACCAACCCATAATGCTTCTAGCCATTCGCGGCGCAATCGCGCCCGTGTTTTATGGCGGCTGTGTTCGGGAGATCTTCGGATCTGCCGAGTTTTGGGTATGGTTACTCGGTCTTGCACACTCGCACACAGCTGCCACCCTTCATTGCGTGCAAGCGATCCAGGGCGGTTCTCTTGAGGAAACCTACCCCATGTTCAAAGCCACTCCAAATCCCCCACAAAACGGCCAAAAATCCCGCGTCGAAGCGCAGGAAGCCAAAAAACTCGAAGACGCCGCCACCCGCGCCCTCGACTACTACCTCAACCCCAAGCCCGCCTCACCAGAACCCGACAGCACCCAGCTGTTCATCGTTGCCCCTCACATCGACACCGAAACCCTACTCGCCAACGCCTCCGAAGACCTGCTCTCCATCAGCACCATCGCCGCCGACCTGGCTGACGATGTGGACGATTCACGCCGCTGCGTCGCCCTGGCAATCAGCCGCATGGCCGATGGGGTTCAGTTGTTGGTCGAGCGGGCGTTGGATCACCTGGAGACAAAAGCGATGGCGGCGAACAACGCCAAAGGGTAGCGCTTGCATGGATGCCAGCTGAGCCGACGCATTCGCCAGCAGGTTCGCTTTCTCAGCAAGCCACCAAACGGTGCGCAGCCCGCACGCTGCGCACCAAGATAGTACGTAACCCGCCCCCTTCCAAAACGCCACAGCCTCATTCCTGCACCATTTCCTACACCCTCTTCGATTGGCAAGCCCCTTGCTCTAAACACCGCATCGTTCATTGCTGGAAGCACGCCGATGCTGGTGATTCACCGCAGAATCGACCCTCAACCGCGCTGGGACGCGGAGCTGCACCTGACCTTCGACGCCCGCAGCAAAAGCCGCTTGCGCTGTTTCAGTGCCGAGGGCGAAGACGTGGGCTTGTTCCTGGAGCGCGGCCAGCCGCCGCTGCACGACGGCGAATGCCTGCAAGCCGAAGACGGGCGCATCGTGCGCGTCTGCGCCCGCCCCGAACAACTGCTGCATGTCACCTGCGCCAACGCCTTCGAACTGACCCGCGCGGCCTATCACCTGGGCAATCGCCATGTCGCCCTGCAAGTGGGCGATGGCTGGTTGCGCCTGCTGGACGACTACGTGCTCAAGGCCATGCTCGAACAACTGGGCGCCGTCGCCGAAGCCATCGAAGCTCCGTTCCAACCCGAACACGGCGCTTATGGCGGCGGTCACCATCATTCACGGCACGGCGACGAAGATTTCAACTACGCGCCGCGCCTGCATCAATTCGGCGTGCGCACATGAACCCGGCCTGGGCGCTGCTGCGCCTGGCCAGCCCGCAGTTGCCGATTGGCGGCTACAGCTATTCCCAAGGGCTGGAGATGGCGGTGGACAACGGCCAGGTGAAGAACCCCGACGACGCCCGTCGCTGGATCGGCGACCAGTTGCTGCTCAACCTGGCGCGCTTCGAAGCGCCCCTGTTACTGGCGCATTGCACCGCCGCCAGCACCGACGACTGGGAGGCCTTGCAGCAACACTGCGAAGAACACCGCACCAGCCGGGAAACCCGTGAGCTGTATCAGGAGAGCCGGCAGATGGGCTACTCGTTGCAGCAACTGCTCGCGGGCCTGCCGGAACTCGACGCTGCCGCGCGCGGCTTTCTCGAGCAACGCCCAGAACCGCACCTGGCCCTGGGCTGGGCACTGGCGGCCCGCGCCTGGCACATCACGCCCCAGGACGCCCTCGCCGCGTGGCTGTGGAGTTGGCTGGAAAACCAACTGGCCGTGCTGATGAAAACCCTGCCCCTAGGCCAGCAAGCCGCCCAGCGCCTGACCAGCGAACTGCTGCCGCTGCTGCAACAGGCCCAGCACAACGCCTCGAACGTCCACCCCGACCACTGCGGCAGCGCCGCGTTTGGCCTGTCCCTGGCGTGCATGGCCCACGAGCGCCAGTACAGCCGCCTGTTCCGTTCCTAGGAGAATCCCATGAATACACAACCTCTGCGCGTCGGCATCGGCGGCCCGGTGGGTTCCGGCAAGACCGCCCTGACCCTGGCCCTGTGCCTGGCCCTGCGTGAGCGCTACAACCTGGCCGTGGTCACCAACGACATCTATACCCGCGAAGACGCCGACTTCCTGGTACGCAACGAAGCCCTGGCGCCGGAGCGGATCATCGGCGTGGAAACCGGTGGCTGCCCTCACACGGCGATTCGCGAAGACGCATCGATCAACCTCGAGGCAGTGGATCAGTTGAACCGGCGCTTCCCCGGCCTGGACCTGATCCTGGTGGAGTCGGGTGGCGACAACCTGTCGGCGACTTTCAGCCCGGAGTTGTCGGACCTGACGATCTACGTGATCGACGTCTCGGCCGGCGACAAGCTGCCGCGCAAGGGCGGGCCGGGCATCTGCAAATCCGACCTGCTGGTGATCAACAAGATCGACCTGGCGCCGCTGGTGGGGGCGTCCCTGGAGATGATGGGCAGCGACACCAAACGCATGCGCAACGGCAAGCCTTTCGTGTTCAGCAACCAGAAGACCGGCCAGGGCCTGGACGACATCATTGCCTTCATTGAGCGCCAGGGCCTGCTGAGCGCGGCTTAGGCTTTATACGAAAAGTGCCTGCGCGACGATCATGCTGCGTTGAAAACAGGCTCGTGCGCGAGTCCGATCGGAATGCTCATTGACAACCAGTCAAGTCGGGCGCGACCCCGGCCGTTCCTCGCCTGTTTTCGCCTTGCCTGATCGCCGCTCGGCGACTTTTCGTACAAACCCTGATTCTTTCGACTGACAACAAGGAACGCTAAACCATGACCTGCAAACGTATCCTCGGCGCCCTCGCCCTGCTGCTGACCCCGGCCCTGGCCTTCGCTCACCCCGGGCACGGCGACAACGGCCTGATCGCCGGCCTCGGCCACCCCATCGGCGGGCTCGATCATTTGCTGGCGATGCTGGCGGTCGGCTTGTGGGCCGCACAACAACAAGGCTCGGCGCGCTGGGCACTGCCGTGCGCCTTCGTCGGGACCATGCTGCTCGGCGGCCTGCTGGGTTTTGCGGGCCTGGACCTGCCGGCGCTGGAAAGCGGCATCGCCGCCTCGGTACTGGCCCTGGGCCTGGCAGTGGCGTTGGCGGTTCGCCCACCGTTGAGCCTGGCGGTGGGTGCGACGGCAATGTTCGCGCTGTTCCACGGTGTGGCCCACGGCTTGGAATTGCCGGACATGTCGAGCCCCTGGGCCTATGCAGCGGGCTTCGTCGCGGCGACAGCGGCGCTGCACGGTGCAGGTTTTGCGCTGGTGCGCGTGTTGCCGCGAGCAGCGGCGCCACTGGTGCGACTTGCCGGAGCGGCTTCGGCGGGGGCTGGGGTCTGGTTGTTGGCGGGTTGATTTTTTAGCGTCTGCAAGGGCCTCATCGCGAGCAAGCTTTGCTCCCACAAGTTCTGCAGAGGCTGCACATTTACCTGCCATCACAGATTCTGCAGAGGCTGCACAATTACCTGCCATCACAGCTTCTGCAGAGGCTGCACAATTACCTGCCATTACAGCCTCTGCAGAGGCTGTAATTTACCTGCCGCCACAGGTTCTGTGGGAGCAAAGCTTGCTCGCGATAGCGGTGGATCAGTTTGCAGCGATGCCGGATGTGCCTGCTCGCGATAACGGCCTGACAGGCACCGCCTCTCCCTGGCCTGCCACTCTGCTACCATGTCGCGCAAATCACCCCTGCCGCGACGACGTCCGCCAATGCCAGATGCTTCCCGCTCCGCTCTCCAGCCTGAACTGACCGATCTGTTCGCTACAGTGCGCCAGCATTTTCACGAGGTAATCGTGCCGATGTGGCAAGGCCCGGGCTGGAACGCCGAACTGGCCTTGCCTTACGAATCCCTGGATGCCGACCATGCGCCACTGCCACCCCAGCGCTACCGCGCCATGGCCTGTGCCCGGCAGCTGTTCGTGTTCGCCAGCCTGATCGGCGAAGTACCCCAGGCCGAGGAACGCGCCGCCGCGCTGTTCCGCTCGCTGCAACGGCATTTTCACGATGCCGAACACGGTGGCTGGTTCTACAGCATCGATCCGCAAGGCGCGCCGTTGGACACTGGCAAAGACCTTTATACCCACGCGTTCATCCTGTTCGCCTGCGCCCATTACTGGGGCAAGGTACGCGAACCGTTGGTGGAGTCGGTGCTCAATGCGGCGCTGGAAATCATCGGCCGCCGCTTCGCCACCGGCGATGGCCTCTACGAGGCCAGCCTCGAACGTGACTGGTCAACGACCGGATCCGGCCCGTTGCAAAACCCCTTGATGCACCTGGCCGAAGCCTTCCTCGCGGTCCTTGCGGTTCGCGACGACGCGGGCACCTGCAAGGCGTTGCTCGAGCTGTGCGATGCCATGTCCAGGCGCTTCATCGACCCGCAGCACCACGTCATGATGGAAAAACCGCTCGGGGCTGTGGGTAACTGGTTCGAGCCAGGGCATCAGTTCGAATGGTATTACCTGCTGGGCTCCTCGCCCTTGCTGCGCAACGGCAAGCTGCACACCGCCCTGGAACAGAGCTTCAGCCATACCGAGCAGCAAGGCGTGAACCCGCAATCCGGCGCCGTCTGCGCCATGCTGGGGTTGGCGCCGGAGGCCTCGCCACGCGATGCCACCCAACGCATCTGGGCCCAGGCAGAGTACTTGCGCGCGCTGACCTTGCGAACGCAAGGCCAGGCAGTGTTGCTGCGCCAGTTGCAAGCGCTGCAACATCACTTCCTGCACGCCAAGGGCTGGAACGAATGCCTGGATGCCGACGGCCTCGTCAGCCGCCGGGACATGCCGTCCTCCACGCCTTACCACCTGCTGACCTGCTATCGCGGGCTGGCTGATTACCTGGGCTGACCGGCCAATGGCTATCGCGGGCAAGCCTTGCTCCCACAGGGATCTGGGCTGTGCCTACTCCCCAGAGCCGAACCAAATCTGTGGGAGCAAGGCTTGCCCGCGACAAGTCAATCCCGTGGGAGCAAGGCTTGCCCGCGATGAACGATAACGCGGTCTCAGGCCTTGTTACGCTCGATCGCAAACCCAGCCCAAGTCTGGCTCACCGGCATCAGTTCCAGGCTGTTGATGTTGATGTGCGCCGGCGTGTTGAGCACCCAGAAAATCGTCTCGGCGATGTCTTCTGGCTGGATCGGCTCGGCCCCGGCATAGGTCGCGTTGTAGCGATCCTGGTCGCCGCCGAAGCGCACCAGCGAGAACTCGCTTTCGCACAGGCCCGGTTCGATGTTGCTCACCCGCACACCAGTGCCTTGCAAGTCGCAGCGCAGGTTCAGGGAGAATTGTTTGACGAACGCCTTGCTCGCGCCATACACGTGACTGCCAGGGTACGGGTAGTTGCCGGCAATGGAGCCCAGGTTGACGATCCCGGCGCCACGGCCATGGGCAATCAGCCGTGGTAGCAACAGGCGAGTGCTGTAGATCAAGCCTTTCACGTTGGTGTCGACCATGGTGTCCCAGTCATCGAGGTCGCACTTGGGCGCCGGGTCGACACCCAGGGCCAGGCCGGCGTTGTTGATCAGCCCGCGCAATTTGGCAAAGGACGGCGGCAGATTGGCGATGGCCTCCTCCATGGCCTTGCGATCGCGCACATCCAGTACCAAGCCATGGACCTCGGTCTGCTTCGACAGCTCGGCACAGAGGGCATTGAGGCGCTCTTCACGACGACCGGTCAACACCAGTTTCCAGCCGGCCTCGGCAAAACGACGGGCGCAGGCCTCACCAAAACCGGATGTCGCGCCGGTGATAAACAGGGTGTCAGACATCGTGCTCTCCTTGTTTGAGCTTCAAGCCATTGAATGAAATCGGCCCACAGCATGCCCGGCTTGGCACGGCAGGAGCAAGGCTTGTGGACAGATGCTTGCGCCCAATGACTGGTCATTAAACAGCCAACCGGCTACAGCCCTTGTCCGTTGGGGCCCACAGCCAATTGCCCGCACCTTATCCACAGGCACGTCCACAGTAATCGGGGGCAAGTGCGAAAGGCGCAAGCCGCTGTGCATAAGGCTTTGCGGGGCATTTGGAAAAGTTTTTCCCTTGACCCTGCACCTGCGGTTGTGCAGTTCGGCGCAGCGGCTATAAGCCAGCCGCGAGCAGAACGATGGCTCCAAGCCAGCAACGACGGCCTTTCGCGCAGTCTTTCCAGAGTTTAGTCACAGACTTATCCACAGCCTTACCCACCGCTGAGGAGACGGCCGGCCCTGTGCATAAAAAGGTTGACAAGCCACACTCCCGCTTAATCAAAAAGCCCTGATCAAAAAACAACCACAAGCCTGCAAGCCACGATTTTCAAGGCCTTCAGCCAGCTACTCCCACGTTACCCACAGCCCGCTCCACAGCAAACGGGGACAAGTCAAAACCGTGACAAAACAACTGTTTGCGGCGACTTTATGCCGCGCTTTCGCAAGGGATCCGCAGGGTTGTCCACAATGGCGAATCTTTCGAGAGGATTCAGGAGCCGAAAAAATACCGGCGATCACTCGCCGGTTCTTTTCATTGCGACAGTCGCCTCAATGCCCACCCAAGTACGCGTTGCGTACCTCCTCGTTGGCGAGCAGTTCCTTGCCGGTGCCGGTCAGGCGGATTTCACCGTTGACCATGACATAGGCGCGGTCCGACAACTTGAGGGCATGGTTGGCGTTCTGCTCCACCAGGAAAATGGTCATGCCGGTGGAAGCCAGTTCTCGCAGGGTGGCGAAGATCTGTTTCACCACGATCGGTGCCAACCCCAGGCTTGGCTCATCGAGCAGCAACAATTTCGGCCGACTCATCAATGCCCGGGCGATGGCGAGCATTTGCTGCTCGCCGCCGGACATGGTCATGGCCCGCTGGTTGCGCCGCTCCTTGAGCCGCGGGAACAGTTCGAACATGCGCTGCATGTCCTCGCTGGCATGCTGGTCACCGATCGGGATAGTCCCCATCAGCAGGTTTTCCTCGACGGTCATGTCGGGGAACACCCGCCGCCCTTCCGGCGACTGGGCAATACCGTTGGAGGCAATGTAGTGGGACGATTTGTGGGTAATGTCCACGCCCCGGTAGATGATCTGCCCACTCGCAGCCCGCGGCTGGCCGAAGATCGACATCAACAGGGTCGACTTGCCCGCACCGTTGGAGCCGATCAGGCTGACGGTCTCGCCCTCCTCAATATGCAGCGAGACTTTCTTCAGGGCCTGGATCGGCCCGTAGAACACGTCCAGTTCCTTGAGTTCGAGGATAGGTCCACTCATACCAATTCCTCTTCATCGGCACCCAGGTAGGCCGCGATCACCTTCGGATCGTGGCGAATCGCCTCGGGACCGCCCTCGGCGATCACGTTGCCGTGGTCCAGTACCACGATGTGGTCGGAAATACTCATTACCATGCCCATGTCGTGTTCGATCAGCACCACGGTCAGATCGTGCTCGTCGCGCAGCACCCGGATCATCCCGCTCAGCGCTTCGGTTTCCTGGGGGTTGAGGCCGGCGGCCGGTTCGTCGAGGCAAATGATCTGCGGACGGGTGCACATGGCCCGGGCGATCTCCAGGCGGCGTTGCTGACCGTAGGAAAGCTCACCCGCCAGGCGGTTGGCGCAATCCACCAGGTCCACCACTTCGAGCCAATAGAACGCGTGGTCCAAGGCATCGCTTTCGGCCTTGCGGTAGCCCTTGGTGTTGAGGATCCCCGACAGCAGGTTACGGTTGACCCACATGTGCTGGGCCACCAGCAGGTTTTCCAGCACCGACATTTCCTTGAACAGGCGTATGTTCTGGAACGTCCGCGCCAGGCCTGCGCGGTTCACCAGGTGAGTGCCGCCGAACATCTTGTAGAACAGCCGGCTGGCGAAGGCCTTCGGCGAAAAGAAGTCGGTCGGGCGGAACGGCTCGCCCAACAGCTTGATCACGTTGGTCTGCTCACCGCGCACATTGAGTTCGATCTTGCCGCCGGAGGCCTTGTAGAAACCGGTCAGGCAGTTGAACACCGTGGTCTTGCCCGCACCGTTGGGGCCGATCAGGGCGAAGATCGAGTTGCGCTTGACCTGCAGGCTGACATCGCTGAGGGCCTTGATGCCACCGAACTGCATCATCAGGTTTTCGACTTGGAGTACGACTTCACTCATGGCTCTGCCCTCTTTCATACGCCAGGGCACCTTTGCGCGGCGTCACACCCGTACGGCTGATGCGGATCAACCCGCGAGGTCGCCAAATCATCATCAACACCATTAGTACGCCGAACAACAACACGCGGTACTCGGAGAAGCTGCGCAGCAACTCCGGTGCCACCGTGAGCACGAATGCCGCGATCACCACACCAACGGTCGAGCCCATGCCCCCTAGCACTACGATCGCCAGGATCAGCGCCGACTCGAAGAAAGTGAACGACGCCGGGTTGACGAAGCCCTGGTAGCTGGCGAAGAACACGCCGGCCAGGCCCGCGGTGGATGCACCGATGGTGAAAGCCGAGAGTTTGACCAGCACGTGGTTCAAGCCCATCGAACGGCAGGCGATCTCATCTTCACGCAAGGCCTCCCACGCACGGCCGACCGGCATGCGCGTCAGGCGATGCTTGATGTAAAGCACCAGCAGCACAGTGATGAACAGGACGATGTAGATGAACAGGAATTTCAGGTTCGGGTTGTAATCGATGCCAAAGAACTCATGGAACGGCACTCCGCCATCTTTCGCCCTGCGGCCGAACTCCAGGCCGAAAAAGGTTGGCGACGGCACGGGCATGCCATTTGGCCCGCCGGTGAACGACAGCCAGTTGTTGAGCACCAGGCGAATGATCTCGCCGAAGCCCAGGGTCACGATGGCCAGGTAGTCGCCGTGCATTCGCAACACCGGGAAACCCAATATGCACCCCGCCATCGCCGCCGCGATGGCCGCGAGCGGCAGTACCGTCCAGAAACCCAGTCCCAGGTATTGGTAGCCCAGCGCCAGGCCATAGGCACCAATGGCGTAGAACGCCACGTAACCCAGGTCGAGCAACCCGGCCAGGCCGACCACGATGTTCAAACCCAGACCCAGCAGCACGTAGATCAAGCCGAGGATGACCACGGTGAGCACGTATTTGTTGGCGAAGAACGGGAACACGATGGCAATCACGATCAGTGCCGGGATGATCCAGCGCAGGCGCGACTTGTAGTCCGGTGGCAGCACGTGCACGCCAGAACCCGGGCTCTCGAAGCCCTGGAGCACCTTCAGCCCCCTGGAGGTTTGCAGGAACAGGCTCAGGACAAAGCGCCCGACCATCACGATCGCCACCAGCCAGCCGACGCGGGCCGGTTGCAGGTTGAAGCTGTAGCCTTCGAGCACCACGCCGACAATCGGCCCGAACACGATCAGCGAGATCAGGCCGGCCAGGATCGCGTCGATGACGCTTCGTTTGATATCAATCGGTTTATTGGCAGCAGACATACTTATACCTTCGCCACGAGTGGGCGACCCAACAGGCCTTGGGGACGGAAAATCAGAATCAGCACCAGCAGCGAGAAACTGAACACGTCTTTGTAGTCGGAGTTGATCAGACCGGAGAACAGCGACTCGGAGATCCCGAGGATGATCCCGCCGAGCATGGCCCCAGGCAGGGAGCCGATGCCGCCGAGTACCGCCGCGGTAAACGCCTTGATGCCGATGATGAAGCCGGCATAGAAGTCGAACGTGCCGTAGTTCATGGTGATCAGCACACCGGCCAGGGCCGCCATGGCCGCGCCGATGATGAACACGTAGGAAATCACCCGGTCGGTGTTGATCCCCAGGATGGAGGCCATCTTGCGGTCTTGCTGGGTGGCGCGACACATGCGTCCCAGCTTGGTGTACTTGATGATGTAGGTGAGCACGGCCATCCCGGCGAATGCCGCCACCAGGATAAAGATCTTGGTATAGGTCAATTGCACGAAACCACTGCCAATCTCGACGCGCATGGCGCCTTCGAGCAGCGTAGGTACGCCTTGTTGACGGGCGCCCTGGCTGATCTGCGCGTAGTTCTGCAGGATCAAGGAAATGCCGATGGCACTGATCAGCGGTGCCAGCCGGGTCGAGTTGCGCAAAGGCTTGTAGGCAACGCGTTCGATGACCCAGCCGTATACCCCGGTGACCACCACCGTGAATACGAGAGTGCCGAGAATCATCAGCGGGAAGGATTCGATACCGAAGTAAGCCAGCAGAGCCAGACTGATTGCCGCGAGGTAGGCGGAAATCATGTAAACCTCGCCGTGGGCGAAGTTGATCATGCCGATGATGCCGTAGACCATTGTGTAGCCGATGGCGATCAGACCATAGACCGACCCGAGGGTCAGGCCATTGATCAGTTGCTGCAGGAAAATACCATCCATAACGCAATCTCACGCAGTGAGAACCTGTACACCCGGGGGTGTGCGGTTCTTCTAGGGAAAATACAGATTTACGTCAGAGCAATGTCAGGCACGACCGGCGCGCGCGCCATGGGAACCGGGGTTTGCCCGGTTCCCAAAGGAGGCTTGGCCGGTCGCTTCAGCCCTTACTTCTGTTTTTCCAACTGGTGATATTTGCCGTCCTTGTCCCACTGGTAGACCACGTAGTCGGAGACCTTCAAGTCACCCTTGGCGTCCCATTCCTTCTTGCCCATCACGGTCTGGACCGGATTGGCCTTGAGCCACTTGGCCGCGTCTTCGCCTTTGTTGGACTTGGCGCCATTGAAACCGGCGGCCAGGGCCTGGACCGAAGCGTAGGCGTACAGGGTGTAGCCTTCCGGCTCGGTGCCGTTCTTGCGGAACTCGTCAACCACGGCCTTGCTGTCTGGCAGCAGGCGCGGGTCGGCGCCGAAGGTCATGTACACGCCGTCGACATACTGCGCACCACCGGCGGTGGTGACCAGTTCGTCGGTGACGATGCCGTCGTCGGACATGAATTTCACGTCCTTGAGGCCTTGTTCACGCAACTGGCGAACCAGCGGGCCGGCTTCCGGGTGCAGGCCACCGAAATAGACCACGTCGGCGCCCGTCGAACGGATCTTGGTCACCACGGCGCTGAAGTCTTTTTCGCCGCGGGTCAGGCCCTCGTACAGCACCGGCTTGACGCCACGCTTGGTCAATTGGGCCATGGTTGCATCCGCCAGGCCCTGGCCGTAGGTGTCCTTGTCGTGCAGTACCGCGACTTTCTTGCCCTTGAGCACGTCGACGATGTAGTCGCCCGCCACGATGCCTTGCTGGTCGTCACGACCGCACATGCGGAACATCGCGCTCAGGCCACGCTCGGTGACTTTCGGGTTGGTCGATCCGGGGGTGATGGCGATGATGCCGGCTTCGTCATAGACCTCGGAGGCCGGGATGGTATTGGACGAGCAGAAGTGCCCGACCACGCCGATCACCTTGTCCTGCTCCACCAGGCGGTTGGCCACGGCCACGGCCTGCTTGGGCTCGCAGGCGTCGTCGCCGGCCACCAGGACAATTTTCTCGCCGTTGACGCCACCTGCCTTGTTGATGACGTCGGCTGCCGCCTGGGCACCCTTCATGTACTGCTCGCCAAATGCAGCGTTGGCGCCGGTCATCGGCCCCGCCACACCAAATTTCACATCAGCTTGAGCAAACGCAGAAACACCCAGCGCAGTTGCCACTGCGAGGGCCAGGAAGCCTTTCTTGTAAAACGTCTGGGACATGAGGTGGTGCTCCAAGGTTTTTTTTAGTTGGCACTGCGACTTCACTTCACTGAAAAGCTCAGAGCAAGGGCCGTGCCATCGGTTTTTTATTCTGAAAAAAGTCACTGCTTTAATTGTTATTTTGACTGTTTCGGGCCCTTTTTCATTGGGCGTGCAACCGTCTAAACCGCGCTAGGTGCAACCTTTCATTCAGATCGGTAAAACCCTCCATGAGCCATCATTGCAACCAGGGGACGAAACGGCGTGCAACCACGCTGTAACAACCTGCGTCACCGAACTGCACACCACCGGTGCGCGATTGCTACGCCCTGCACCATTACAGGCTAGCCGCTGTATTGGAAAACGCCGCCGGGCGTAACACTTTTCAACATTCAAATGACAATCCGCAAGCACTGGCCCGCGTGATACAGCGAAAAACCCGCCTCATAGAAGCAACTGCGCAGGCCAGCCCCAACCACCGGCCGCATGGGCGCGAACGGAATCGGTAGCGCCTGGGCGTCGCCATGACACAGATAATCGGCGAAGGCCTTGCCGACCACGGTGCCGGTGGTCACGCCCCGACCGTTGTAGCCGGTCACGGCCACCAGGCCGGGCGCAGGCTCGAACAGGCGCATCAAGTGATCAGGCGTGAAGGCAATGCAACCGGTCCAGGTGCATTCCCACTCCACCGTCTTGAGGTAGGGAAAATAATGCCGCTGGACCCGGTCGGCCCATGCCTTGAGGAACCAGGTCGGCTTACGATTGCCATTACCCAGGCTGCCCAGCAAGAGGCGGCCATCCTTGTCCCGACGGATGCTGCTCAACACCTGGCGCGTATCCCATGAGCCCTGGCCACCGGGCAGGATGCGCCGGGCCGCCTCGTCATCCAGCGGCACCGAGGCAACCTGGTAGTAATGACCCGGGAAGAAATTGCGCCGCAGCTCGGTCCAATCGCCCTCGGTGTAGGCGTTGGACGCGATCACCACTTGCTCGGCCAGCACCGAACCCTGGGCGGTCTGCACCGACCAGCGCTGGCCCTGGCGCTCCAGACGCGTGACCGGGGAGTGGTCGAACAGTTGGCCACCCAGATCCTTGGCGGCCTTGGCCAATCCACTGGCGTAGGCCATCGGGTTGAGCGTGCCAGCACGCCGGTCGAGCAATGCGGCGGCGATTTTCGAGGTGCCGGTGGCCTCGACGCAGGCCTGGCCGGTCAACAGCTCCACTGGCGCGCCCCGACGCTTCCATTGTGCTTCGCGACTGCGCAGGTCGGCCTCGCCCCGGGCGTTATGGGCCATGTGCAGGGTGCCTTCGCGGCGCAACTGACAATCGATGCCGTATTTATCGACGAGGCTGAACACCAGGGCCGGTGCCGCCCCCAGCATGCAATTGAGCTGGCTGCCCACCGCCTCGCCGAACCCGGCTTCGATATCATCGGGCGGAATCCACAGGCCGGCGTTCACCAACCCGACGTTACGTCCCGATCCGCCATGCCCGGCCCGGTGGGCCTCCAGCACCGCCACACGCTTGCCTTGCTCGAGCAAGTGCACCGCCGCCGACAGCCCGGTGAAACCTGCGCCGATCACACAGACATCCACCGTGACTTCACCCGTGAGCGAAGTGTTTTCAGGCCTTTGCGGCGTCAGATTTTCCCACAGACATTCTTCGCGTAACGGCATTGCCGGCTCCTGGTCAGGAGCAGCCGCAAGCCGCAAACCGCAAGTTGCAAGCCGGTTCGGCTTGTGGCTTGCAGCTTACGGCTTGAAGCTACTCAATCAAAAGTAATCCCCTGCGCCAACGGCAGTTCCAGCGAATAGTTGACGGTGTTGGTCTGGCGCCGCATGTAGCCGCGCCACGCGTCGGAGCCGGATTCGCGACCGCCGCCGGTTTCTTTCTCGCCACCGAACGCACCGCCGATTTCCGCACCGCTCGGGCCGATATTGACGTTGGCAATGCCGCAGTCGCTGCCCACGGCCGACATGAATTGCTCGGCTTCACGCACGTCGGTGGTGAAGATGCACGACGACAGGCCCTGTGGCACGGCGTTGTTCAGGTGCAGGGCTTCGGCGAAGTCCTTGTAGCCGACCACATAGAGGATCGGTGCGAAGGTTTCGTGGCGTACCACGTCGCTCTGTTCAGGCATCTCGACGATGGCCGGCGACACGTAATAGGCATTCGGGAATTGGTCTTCGAGCTGGCGCTGGCCGCCGAACACCCGACCGCCTTCGCTCAGGGCCTGCTCCAGGGCATCCTGCATGGTGTCGAAGCTGTGCTTGTCGATCAGCGGCCCCACCAGGTTGCCTTCCAGCGGATGGCCGATGCGCACTTTCGAGTAGGCGGCCTTGAGGCGGGTGACGATTTCGGTCTTCACCGACTCATGGGCGATCAGGCGGCGCAGAGTCGTGCAACGCTGGCCGGCCGTGCCGACGGCGCTGAACAGGATGGCGCGCACGGCCATGTCCAGGTCGGCGCTCGGTGCCAGGATCATGGCGTTGTTGCCGCCCAGTTCGAGGATGCTGCGGGCGAAACGCGCGGCGACTTTCGGCGCCACTTCACGGCCCATGCGGGTGCTGCCGGTGGCGCTGATCAAAGCCACGCGCGGATCGTCCACCAGCGCCTCACCGGCGTCGCGACCGCCGATGATCACCTGGCTCAGGTACGGTGGCGCGTCGCTGAAATTCTTCAGCACGCGCTCGAACAGCGCCTGGCAAGCCAGGGCGGTGAGCGGGGTTTTCTCCGACGGTTTCCAGATCACGGCGTTGCCGCACACCAGCGCCAGCGCGGTGTTCCAGGCCCAGACCGCCACCGGGAAGTTGAAGGCGCTGATGACGCCGACCACGCCCAGCGGGTGCCAGGTTTCACGCATGTGGTGGCCCGGACGCTCGGAGGCGATGGTCAGGCCGTACAACTGGCGCGACAGGCCGACGGCGAAATCGCAGATGTCGATCATCTCCTGCACTTCGCCCAGGCCTTCCTGGGTGATCTTGCCGGCTTCCCACGACACGAGTTCGCCAAGGTCGGCCTTGTATTCGCGCAGCAGGTCACCGAACTGCCGAACCAGTTCGCCGCGACGCGGCGCCGGAACCTTGCGCCACAGGTCAAAAGCGTGTTGGGCGCGACTGACCTGTTGCTCGACTTCGGCGGCGCCCTCCCAGTTCACGGCGCCGATGCGACTGCCGTCGATGGGCGAATGCACGGGCTGTGTGCCGTTCTGGTACAGGGCCGGGGCGACGCCCAGACGATCAAGCAATGCAGCAACCATGGAAATTTCCTCAAACGTAAGACACAGGATCGGCAGCCGGACGATGACGGCTGATCAGGCCTGTAGTTTTAGCTGGCCCGAGACTTGCCAACAAACGACCTTTAAGCGAGATATCATTCCGTTTATTCATGCTGTCCCCGCAGAGCGACCAGAACAAGGCCTCCTCATGCTCAACAAACGCTATTTGCCGTCGATCACCGCGCTGCAATGCTTCGAAGCGGTGACCCGCCACCTGAGCTTCACCCGCGCCGCCGAAGAGTTGAACCTGACCCAGAGCGCCGTCAGCAAACAGGTCGCGCAGCTGGAAGAACTGCTGCAGCATTTGCTGTTCCGGCGAGTGCGCCGACGCCTGCAACTGACGCCGGCCGGCGATTTGTATTTGGCAGAGGTGCGAAAAATCCTCACGCAGGTGGAGATGTCGACCCATTACCTGCGCTCCTACGGCGGCGACACCGAAGTCCTGCGCGTTTCCACCCCGCCCACCTTCGGCGCTCGCTGGCTGGTTCCGCGCCTGAAGGGCTGGCGACTGCGACATCCGAAGATTCACCTGGACCTGTGCAGCGAACAAGAAGCCGACGACCTGCTGCAAGGGCGCAGTGACCTGGCGTTCTACTTCGGCCAGGGTTCGCGCCCCGGCACCGAATCGCTGAAGCTGTTCGGCGAAGAACTGGTGCCGGTCTGCGCGCCCGGCAGCCTGCCAGCCAAGCCGTTGACCGACCCGACGCAACTGACGGACCTGGTGCTGTTGCAAAACGCATCGCGTCCCCAGGCCTGGCACGACTGGTTCGGCAACCAGGGTTACCACACCGAGCACAGCTACCACGGGCCACGCTTCGAAACCTTCTACATGTGCATCCGCGCCGCCCAGGTCGGTTGCGGCGTCGCTCTGCTGCCCAGGTTCCTCGTGGAGGAAGAGCTGACCGACGGCAAGCTGGTCATCGCCTGGCAGCATGCGATGCCCAGCAGCGATGCCTATTACCTGGCCTACCCCGAGCATTCGGCGGAAGTGCCCAAGGTGCGGTTGTTTGTGGAATGGATGTTGGAGCAGATCAATGGCCCTGACGCCCCGCCGCAATAGCCCTCGCCACAAAGTCTGTGAACGTTAAAAATCACTGGCAATACCCACCACGGTTATGCGCCACTAGCCCTTTCACTGAAAACCGCCGAACCTCGCCACCCACCGCGGCCTGTCTGGAGAACCCTATGAGCGAGAGCGTATTTGCCGATCGTATCGTGCAGAACCTGCTCGACACCGACTTCTACAAACTGACGATGATGCAGGCGGTGCTGCACAACTACCCCAACGTCGAAGTCGAGTGGGAGTTCCGCTGTCGCAACCGTGAGGATCTGCGCCCGTACCTGGCGGAAATCCGCTTCCAGATCGAACGCCTCGCCGAACTGAGCCTGAGCGCCGACCAGTTGGGCTTCCTGGAGCGCATCAGTTTCCTGAAGCCAGACTTCCTGCGTTTCCTGGGTCTGTTTCGCTTCAACTTGCGCTACATCCACACCGGCATCGAAAACGATGAACTGTTTATCCGCCTGCGCGGGCCGTGGTTGCATGTGATTCTGTTCGAAGTGCCGCTGCTGGCTATCGTCAGCGAAGTGCGCAACCGCTATCGCTATCGCGAGGTGGTCCTGGAACAGGCGCGCGAGCAGTTGTATCGCAAGTTCGACTGGCTGAGTGCCAACGCCAGCGCCGATGAACTGGCCGAACTGCAAGTGGCGGACTTCGGCACCCGTCGGCGGTTTTCCTACCGCACCCAGGAAGAAGTGGTGAACGTGCTCAAGCACGACTTCCCCGGGCGTTTCGTGGGGACCAGTAACGTGCACCTGTCCCGCGAACTGGACATGAAGCCCTTGGGGACCATGGCCCATGAATGGATCATGGCCCACCAGCAACTGGGGCCACGACTGATCGACAGCCAGATCGCCGCGCTCGATTGCTGGGTGCGCGAGTACCGGGGCTTGCTGGGGATCGCGCTGACCGACTGCATCACCATGGATGCGTTTCTGAACGACTTCGATCTGTTCTTCGCCAAGCTGTTCGACGGCTTGCGCCACGACTCGGGGGACCCGGTGCTCTGGGGCGAAAAAGCCATCGCCCACTACCACCGGCTCGGCATCGACCCGATGAGCAAGACCCTGGTGTTTTCCGATAGCCTGACATTGCCCAAGTGCCTGGATATTTTCCGGGCATTGCAGGGTCGCATTAATGTCAGCTTCGGCATTGGCACCAACCTGACCTGCGACATTCCGGGTGTAGAGCCCACGAGCATCGTGCTTAAAATGATCAGCTGTGACGGGCAACCCGTGGCCAAGATTTCAGACGAGCCCGGCAAGACCCACTGCAAGGATCCGAATTTCGTCGCCTACATGCGACACGTTTTCCAAGTACCTGCCACCCTTTCAGGCACATCAAGCAAGGAGTGAATTCATGCAAGCCGTACAGCGTGAGATTGCTGGACAGCTCAAGGTCCAGCCGCCGTTCGCCGATGAGGCGGCCCTCAAGGCCGAGATCGCCCGCCGGGTGAGCTTTATCCAGGATTGCCTGGTCAATTCCGGGCTCAAGAGTCTGGTGCTGGGCATCAGTGGCGGGGTCGACTCGTTGACCGCCGGCCTGCTGGCCCAACGCGCCGTTCGCGAGCTGCGGGAGAAAACCGGCAACGCCGCCTACAAGTTCATCGCCGTGCGCCTGCCGTACGAAACCCAGTTCGATGAGCATGAAGCACAAGCCTGCGTGGACTTCATCGAGCCGGACGAGCGCCACACCGTCAATATCGGGCCGGCGGTCAAGGCGCTGGCCAAGGAGGTTCTGGCATTCGAAGGCAAGGCACCGGGGGCGCGGGATTTCGTGCTGGGCAACTCCAAGGCGCGCATGCGCATGGTGGCCCAGTACTCCATCGCCGGCGTCGAGCACGGCCTGGTGGTCGGCACCGATCACGCGGCCGAAGCCGTGATGGGTTTCTTCACCAAGTTCGGTGACGGCGCCTGTGACCTGGCGCCGCTGAGCGGCCTGGTGAAACACCAGGTCCGGGCCATCGCCCGGGACTTTGGCGCGCCGGAGTCACTGGTGGAAAAAGTCCCCACCGCCGACCTCGAGGACCTGTCCCCAGGCAAACCGGACGAAGCCTCCCACGGCGTGACCTACGCCCAGATCGATGCCTTCCTGCATGGCGAGCCGGTGGAGGAAAAGGCCTTCAAGATCATCTGCGAGACCTACCGCAAGACCGAGCACAAACGGGTGATGCCTTACGCCCCGTGACGGGCCTATAAACCCTGTGGGGGCTTGTAACATGGCACAAAAAAGCGCCCTGCACGGGGGCGCTTTTTTGGGTCTGAAGTGGATTACTTCAGGGTCACCGTGCCTTTCATCATCGAGATGTGGCCTGGGAACGAGCAGAAGAAGCCATATTTTTCAGCGGCATTGAGTTTCGAGACTTCGAAGGTCACCGAGTCTGTCTCCCCGGCGCCGATGACTTTGGTGTGGGCAATGACGCGAGCGTCACCTTCCTTGAGGTAGTTCTTGTCCACGCCAGCGGCCATGCCATCGGTGGCGATGGCCTGCATGTCGGTCTCTTTGCTCAGCACCCAGTTATGGCCCATGACATTCTTTGGCAGGCTGCCCGAGTGAGTCAGCTCGACGGTGAAGGTCTTGCAGCTTTTGTCGATCTCGATGGCCTTGGTATTGAAGGACATCTGGTCAGTCGAATCGATGGTGGTCTTGCATTCCGCTGCCATCAGTTGGCTACTGGCCAGCGTCAACAGGGATACAGCAACAAGTTTGGCGAACATGGTGAATCTCCAAGGCATGGTTAACAAAATTCCATCAAAGGGGAAGACTGCCTGATTTCCAGACAAGTTCCTATGACCTGAATCAACGATTGTATACAACTTAAGGCTATCAGCCCGATGGACACAATCTACGAGCCAGAGGTCTGAGGCGCCCCTATGATCGGCCCAACACCTCACCGGAGCGCCTGTCATGAACCTCAATAGCCTGTTATGCAGCCTGCTCGCCGCCTATGCCTGCGGCGCCAGCGGTACCTATGAGAAACCTTCGCGCGAGGCTTGAAGCCTTTGCGCGACAACCTTGTCCATCATTCCAGCGGCAGCACCGTCACCCGCACCTCGGGATCATGGCTGCCGCCCCCCAGGATCACCCCTCGCAAGGGGGACACGTCGGAAAAATCCCGGCCCCAGGCCAAGGTAATGTGCTCCAGCGCCGGCTGCACATTGTTGGTCGGGTCGAAATCCACCCACCCCAGCACCGGACAGAACACCGAGACCCAGGCGTGGGATGCATCGGCGCCGATCAGCCGTGGCTGGCCGGGCGGTGGCTGGGTCAGCAGATAGCCACTGACGTAGCGCGCCGCCAGTCCGCGGGAGCGCACACACGCCAGCATCAAGTGGGCAAAGTCCTGGCACACCCCGCGACGCCGCTCCAGCACTTCCACCAGCGGCGTCGCCACCTGGGTCGCTTCGGCATCGAAGGTGAACTCCTCGAAGATCTTCTCCATCAACGCCTGGACGCCGACCATCAATGGTCGCCCCGGCGGGAAGCAGCTTTCGGAAAATTCGGCGAAACTGCGCTTGAGGTGCACGTAGGGCGATTCGAAACGGTAACGACAGGCATCCAGCAGCGAAGCGGCAAGCGGCCGGCCACTGTTGTAGGTCAGCGCATTACAGGCGCTTTCCCAACTCGGCGAGCCATTGAAATCCAGCTCGGGACGGGCCAGTACCTCGACGCTCAAGCGAGCGTTGACCAACAGCTCGTCGTGGGGACGTTCGAACGCCAGGCGCGTCAGGGGGTTGCCGAACACATCCAGCTCGTCGCGGCGGATCGTCGGCTCCGGGCTGATCAGCAATTGCTGTTCGGTGCAACGCTGCCAGGCACAGGCCCGCGGCCACAGGTGCGCCAGTTGCTGGGCCAGGGACACCGGGCTGTCATAGTGGTAGTGCGTGTCATGGAAGATCTGGTAACGCGCGTTCATCAGACGGACACCGTACGCTGGCTGACGTCATCGACGTGGGCAAAATGGCGCAGGGCCAGGCGATCGGACACCTGGGCGCTGACATCGGCCACTTCCTGCAACAGATCGGCCAGCCCATCGAGCGCAGCGCGCAGGCTGGCTTCACCGAACAAGGGGTTTTCCAGGCAGCGCAGGTCAAAACGTGACAGCCGCGCGACCAGTTCCGGCAATGCGGTTTCCCGGGGGGCGGCAAAATCATCGTTCAAGCGCTTGAGGGTGCGGGTCACCAGTTTCAACTGGAACAGCACCGCGTGGGGGTTCTGCTCGTCCAACACCAGCAAGTCGAGCACCGGGATCAACTGAGCCACCGCCAGATAGCGCGATCGGTAGGTGATGCTGCTGTTGCCCAGTTCCAGCAACCACTCAAGCCCCGCCTGATCGAACACCGCCTCGCCCCGCAGGAACGCCGCCAGGCTGCTGCTCAAAAATTGCAGACGCTCCAGGCGCCGGCCGATCATCAGGAAGCGCCAGCCCTCGTCACGGGTCATGTCGTCCAGGGCAAACCCGGACAACGCCGCCAGGGACATCACCAGGCGGTTGAGGAAATCCAGCAGCTCGCCGAAATCCGGCTGCTCGGTCTCAAGCTCCAGCGCCTCACGCTGCAACTCCACCAACGCCTGCCAGTTTTCCCGGGACAGCTTGCCGCGCACCTGCGAAGCCGCCCATTGCAAGCGTTGCAGGTTGGAACGCAGGCTGAACGACCAGTCCTCGCCCAGCAACGCCGCCAGCAAGCGCTCGGGCAACTCGCCCTCCTCGGGCAGCAACATCAGGCTTTCCCCCAACGACACGGCCGATTGCAGCGCCTGCGGGTCGTCACCGTCGACATAACGCGCCAGCATGATCCGCAGCAGACGCGCGCTGTCATCGCAACGCTCGCAGTAACGACCGAACCAGAACAGGTTTTCCACCACCCGCGAAGGCAAGTACGGGTCGCGCCGGACCAGGTCATGCACGCCGACGGTTCGCTGGGCCTTCCATTGTTCGCTGCCGGGGGCCTCTTCCCCCAGCACCCAGGTGTCCTTGCTGGCGCCACCGCGCTGCATCGACACCACCTCGGCATCCGCTTCGGCGGCCACGCGGGTCAAGCCGCCAGGCAGGACGCGATAACCGTCCTGCCCGGCCACGGCATACACGCGCATGCCGATGGCCCGTGGCTGGATCTGACCGTCCTCGGCCTGCCAGACCGGCGCCAGGGACAGTTGCGCCCGCTCCTGGGCAACGTAGGCGTAGGGCCGGGCCTGCAGACGCGCCGCCAGTTGACCGCGCTGCGTCTCGCTCAGGTCGCGACCGAACACCGGAGCGAAACTCTGGGAAGGGAACGCTGGTTTGATCAGCAACTGCGGCAGCTTCTCCAGGGCCTGGGTCAACACCGGCGGCTCACCGCACCACCAGGTGGCGATGGATGGCAGCAGCAGTTCCTCACCGAACAAAAACTCATTGATCTTCGGCAAAAAGCCCAACAGACCTGGCGACTCCAGCACGCCGCTGCCCAGGGCGTTGGCCACCAGGACCCGCCCCCGGCGCACGGCCTCCAGCAAGCCCGGCACGCCCAGGGCCGAGTCGGTGCGCAGCTCCAGGGGATCGCAGAAATCATCATCGAGCCGGCGCATGATCGCGTGGACCCGGCGCAGCCCGCTGAGGGTCTTGAGGTAGACCGTGGCGTCCCGCACCGTCAGGTCACCGCCCTCGACCAGCGGATAACCCAACTGGCGCGCCAGGTAGAGATGTTCGAAATAACTTTCGTTGAACCGTCCCGGCGTCAACAGCACCACCAGCGGCGGCTCGCCATCGCTGGGCGCCTGGCGCACGAGGGTTTCCTGCAAGGTACGGAAGAAACCGGAGAGATGTTGCACCTTGAGGTCGCGGTACAGGTCCGGGAAGGCCCGGGAAACGATCATGCGGTTTTCCAGCGCATAGCCGGCGCCCGAGGGGGCCTGGGTCCGGTCTGCGGTGACCCACCAGCGACCGTCGGTGGTGCGCGCCAGATCCACCGCGTAGAGGTGCAGGAAGATCCCTTCGGGCGGTGAAATACCCTGGCAAGGCCAGAGGAAATTGTTATGCCCGAACACCAGTTCCGCCGGCAACAATCCCTCGCTGATCAAGCGTTGCGGCCCATACAGGTCCGCCAGCACCGCATTGAGCAAGCGCGCCCGCTGGGCGATCCCCGCCGCCAACTGCTGGGCTTCCTGGGGCTCGATCACATGGGGCAGCAGATCGAGCTCCCACGGCCGGTCAGCCCCCTTCGGGTCCGCGTAGACGTTATAGGTGACGCCGTTTTCCTGGATCTGCCGGGCCAGCAGCGCCTGGCGCTGGATCAACTGTGCCTGGGTGTTGCGCTGCAACTGGTCGAACAGCGGCCGCCAGTGCGCACGCACGGCACCGCTGTCGTCCAGCAGTTCATGGTAGGTGCCCGGGGTCAGCGGGTAACGGTCAAGCAGGTCAGGCATGGAAAGCTCGGCAGACGGCAGTGAAAGATGAGACTAGCGCAAGCGCATGACGCCCGGATAGGTGTCATGTCTTGGCATTGAACGGCTAGCACTTTGTGGCGAGGGGATAAATCCCCTCGCCACAGTTTCGCTTATTGCTCTGACGTCTCCCGAAAACGCCGCAGATCGAGGGTGAAAGGAAACTCGTCATCCTTTGCCACGCTGGGTATCGGCAATTTCCCAGGCGTGTGTCCGAGCCGGAAGAACCGGGCCATCCGCCGGCTCTCGGCCTCGTTGGCATTCACCGGCAGGCTCTCATAGTTGCGCCCGCCCGGATGGGCCACGTGGTACTGGCAACCGCCCACGGAACGTTGCGTCCAGGTATCGAGCAAGTCGAAGACCAACGGCGCGTGGACGGGAATGGTCGGTTGCAGGCAGTTGGCCGGTTGCCAGGCACGGAAACGCACCCCGGCGACGAACTCGCCGCCCCGCCCGGTGGGCTGCAACGGTACCGCCACGCCATTGCAGGTGAGCACATAGCGTTGCGGCGCCAGGCCGCTGAGCTTGACCTGCAAGCGCTCCAGGGAAGAGTCCACATAGCGCACGGTGCCACCCATCGTGCCCTCCTCCCCCAGCACATGCCAGGGTTCGAGCGCCTGGCGCAATTGCAGCTCGATGCCGTTGGCCGCGTAGTCGCCGACCTTGGGGAAGCGAAATTCCAGGTGCGCCGCAAACCATTCGGTGCGCAGCCCATAGCCGGCGCTGTTCAGTTCGGCAATCACATCGGCGAAATCCTGCTCGATGAAATGCGGCAACATGAAACGGTCATGCAGCTCGGTGTCCCAACGCACCAGTTTCGCCGGTGCATAAGGCTCGCGCCAGAACCGCGCCACCAGCGCCCGCAACAGCAGTTGCTGAGCCAGGCTCATGCGCGCGTGGGGCGGCATTTCGAACGCCCGCAACTCCAACAGGCCAAGGCGCCCGGTGGCACCGTCCGGCGAGTAGAGCTTGTCGATGCAGAATTCGGCCCGGTGCGTGTTGCCGGTCACGTCGATCAACAGGTTGCGCAACAACCGGTCGACCAACCAGGGCGGGCATTGCTCGCCAACCTCGGGCATCTGCGCGAAAGCGATTTCCAGCTCATACAACGCATCGTTGCGCGCTTCATCGACCCGCGGCGCCTGGGACGTCGGCCCGATGAACAATCCGGAAAACAGGTAGGACAACGACGGGTGGTTATGCCAGTAACTGATCAGGCTGCGCAGCAGGTCGGGACGCCGCAGAAACGGCGAATCGGCCGGTGTCGCGCCACCCAGCACGAAATGGTTACCGCCCCCGGTTCCAGTGTGCCGGCCATCGATCATGAATTTCTCGGTGGTCAGCCGGGTCTGTCGCGCCTGCTCGTAAAGAAATTCAGTGTGTTCGACCAACTCGTCCCAGCTCGCCGAAGGCTGCACGTTGACCTCGATCACACCGGGATCAGGGGTGATGCGCAAATTGCTCAAGCGCGGGTCGCTCGGCGGCTCATAGCCTTCCAGCAGCACCGGACAATGCAGCTCCTCGGCCGTCGCTTCGATGGCGCTGACCAGCTCCAGGTAATCCTCGACCCGCGCCAGCGGCGGCATGAACAAGTACAACCGACCTTCACGGGCCTCGGCGCAGAGGGCCGTGCGGGTCAGCCAGTCGGCGGAGGCGTCGACCTGCGGGACGCGCTCCGGGTCAAGCGCCGGTTCGCCGTGACACGCCAGTTGCTCGGCGTCCGGCAGCTCGGGCAAGTCCTGATTCGGGTCGGTGGGGTGGATGAACGGGTACTCAGCCGCCGTCACCCAAGGCTGGGAGGCCAATGGCAAGCGATAGCCCAGCGGCGAATCCCCCGGCACCAGGCGGCAATGAGTATCGCGCAGGTACCAACGGCCGCTTTGCCATTGATCACCCTTGGCCGTGCGGGCCAGCGGCAAGACCTGGCCGATCACCTTGTCCAGGCCCTGGTTGAAGACCTTGCGCAACCGCGCACGCTCCAGGGCGTCCTCCAGGCGCGGGTCCTGGGCCGTGACATTCGACGGCAACGTACCTTCGCGCCACAGGTAGTAGAAATTATCTTCGTAGGCCGCAAACACGAATCGCGCAGGAATTTTCAAGCGCTCGGCGACGCTCGCCAGGAACCGCCCGGCCAGTTCGCCATCGGCGCCGTAGTCCTGCTGCTCATCGGCGATCAACGCGCTGTTGTGCCAGATCGGCACCCCATCGCGCCGCCAGTAACAATTGAGCGACCAGCGCGGCAACTGCTCGCCGGGATACCACTTGCCCTGGCCGAAATGCACCAGCCCCTGGGGCGCGTAGTGGCTGCGCATGCGCTGGAACAGCTCGGCAGAGAGCCGGCGCTTGTTCGGTCCGAGCGCTGCGGTATTCCATTCGGCGCCGTCAGGATCATCGATGGACACAAAAGTCGGTTCGCCGCCCATGGTCAGGCGCACGTCACCTTCGAGCAGATCTTCATCGATCTGGTGGCCCAGGGCCTGGATCGCTTGCCATTGCTCATCGGTGTAGGGCTTGGTGACCCGCGGCGCCTCCCATATCCGCTCCACGGACATCTCGTGGCTGAACGCGCACTCACACGGCTCCACCAAGCCACTGATCGGCGCCGCCGACGAAGGATCGGGGCTACAGGCCAAAGGGATATGCCCTTCGCCGGCGAACAAACCGGACGTCGCATCCAGGCCGATCCAGCCGGCACCGGGCAAGTAGACCTCGCACCAGGCATGCAGGTCGGTGAAATCCACCTCAGTGCCGGACGGGCCATCTAGGCTTTTCACATCGGCGGTCAATTGGATCAGGTAACCGGAAACGAAACGTGCGGCCAGGCCCAGGTTGCGCAGCAGCTGCACCAGCAACCAGGCCGAATCGCGACAGGAACCGGAGGCATGCTCCAGGGTATGTTCCGGCGTCTGGACGCCAGGCTCCATGCGGATCAGGTAGTTGATGTCTTCGCTCAGGCGCTGGTTGAGCGCCACCAGGAAATCCACCGTCGGCAACGGCGTGCGGTCGATGCCATCCAGGTACGCCTTGAGCCGGGGCGTGAGCGGCAGGGTTTCCAGGTACGGCGCCAGCTCCTTGCGCTCATCGGCGGCGTAGGCGAACGGGATTTTTTCGGCGTAGGGCTCGAGGAAGAAGTCGAACGGATTGAACACCGCCATTTCCGCCAACAGATCGACTTCAATCCGCAGCTCTTCGGTTTTCTCGGGAAACACCAGCCGCGCCAGGTAATTGCCTTGGGGATCCTGCTGCCAGTTGATGAAATGCTGCTCGGGCGAAACCTTCAGTGCATAAGACAATATGCGCGTGCGGCTATGGGCCGCCGGGCGCAGGCGAACGATTTGCGGGCCGAGTTCGACGGCGCGGTCGTAGCGGTAATGCGTAACGTGGTGCAATGCGATATGGATCGACACGACGTGCCTCCTGCGAGCCTGGGCGGTAACGAAAGCGGCGCAAGACTTATGCCATGCAGGCAGGTCGGACACTTTCTTTATCTACTCAAGGCAGTAGAGCACTAAAAACGCACGATGCCCGTATTCGTGCGCAAAGATGCGCACATAAATGTGGCGAGGCGGTAGCGAATCGACTGTGGCGAGCACTGCCGCCAGAAAGCAAAACGCCAGCTCTCAAGGCTGGCGTTTTACGTTGTCGCTCAAGAATCAGCGCGGCACGACAGGTTTGCGCGCAGGCTTCGGCCCCTTGCCCTTGGCGGCGTCCTTGCGCTCCTTGGCGGCCTTCTGGTTGCGGGCGAACGCCGCGGCCTTGGCCTGCTCGCGCTTGTCCCACGGATTGCCACCGTCGCTGGCACGCGGCGGCAGGCCGGTGTGCTGGGTCAGGATCTTGGTGGTTTCCTTGCCCACCTTGTGGCTGCCGGCCGGCGTCGAGTTCTTGCGACGTGCGCTCTGGTAGCTGTCGGTCGTCGGCTGGTGCAGCGGGATCAACTGGTGCTTGCCCGGTCCGATCAGGTCGGCGCGGCCCATGCGGGTCAAGGCTTCGCGCAGCATCGGCCAGCCCTTGGGGTCGTGGTAGCGCAGGAACGCCTTGTGCAAACGGCGCTGTTCTTCGCTCTTGACAATGGTCACCGCATCGCTCTTGTAGGTGACTTTGCGCAGCGGATTCTTGCCCGAGTGATACATCGCCGTGGCGGTGGCCATCGGCGACGGGTAGAACGCCTGTACCTGGTCGGCGCGGAAACCGTTGCCCTTGAGCCACAGCGCCAGATTCATCATGTCCTCGTCGGTGGTGCCCGGGTGGGCAGCGATGAAGTATGGAATCAGGTACTGCTCCTTGCCCGCTTCCTTGCTGTACTTCTCGAACATCCGCTTGAACCGGTCGTAGGTGCCGATACCCGGTTTCATCATCTGGTTGAGCGGACCTTCCTCGGTGTGCTCCGGGGCAATCTTCAGGTAACCACCGACGTGATGGGTCACCAGCTCCTTGACGTACTCCGGCGACTCGACCGCCAGGTCGTAACGCAGGCCGGAAGCGATCAGGATCTTTTTCACCCCGGGCAACGCCCGGGCGCTGCGGTACAGCTGGATCAGCGATGAATGGTCGGTGTTCAGGTTCTGGCAGATGCCGGGGAACACGCAAGACGGCTTGCGGCACGCGGCTTCGATTTCCGGGCTCTTGCAGGCGATGCGGTACATGTTCGCGGTCGGGCCGCCCAGGTCGGAGATGACCCCGGTGAAACCCGGGACCTTGTCGCGGATCTCTTCGATCTCTCGAATGATCGACTCTTCGGAACGGTTCTGGATGATCCGGCCTTCGTGCTCGGTGATCGAGCAGAAGGTGCAGCCGCCAAAGCAGCCGCGCATGATGTTCACCGAGAAGCGGATCATCTCGTAGGCCGGGATCTTCTCCTTGCCATACGCCGGATGCGGAATACGTGCGTAAGGCATGCCGAACACGTAGTCCATTTCCTCAGTGGTCATCGGAATGGGCGGCGGGTTGAACCAGACATCGACGTCGCCGTGCTTCTGTACCAGGGCGCGGGCGTTGCCCGGATTGGTTTCCAGGTGCAGCACACGGTTGGCATGGGCGTAGAGCACCGCGTCGTTGCGCACCTTTTCCACCGATGGCAGGCGGATCACGGTTTTGTCGCGGGTCATCTTCGGGCTCGCCAGGATCTGCACGACCTTGGCTTCCTGCGGATCCTCAACCGGCCCCTTTTCCTGCTCGATAGCACAAGCAGCGGTGTCCTGGGTGTTCACATACGGGTTGATGATCTTGTCGATCTTGCCCGGACGGTCGATGCGCGTGGAATCGATTTCATACCAGTCGGTCGGTGTATCACGACGGATGAATGCGGTACCGCGCACATCGGTAATGTCTTCGATCTTCTGGCCATAGGACAAGCGCTGGGCAACTTCGACAATCGCCCGCTCGGCGTTGCCATAGAGCAGGATGTCGGCGCAGGCGTCGATCAGGATCGAATTGCGTACCCGGTCCTGCCAGTAATCGTAATGTGCGATACGGCGCAAGGACGCTTCGATGCCACCCAGCACGATCGGCACATGCTTGTAGGCTTCCTTGCAGCGCTGGCTGTAGACCAGGCTCGCCCGGTCCGGCCGCTTGCCCGCCACGCCGCCGGGGGTGTAGGCGTCATCGGAACGGATTTTCTTGTCGGCGGTGTAGCGGTTGATCATCGAGTCCATGTTGCCGGCCGCGACACCGAAAAACAGGTTGGGCTCGCCGAGCTTCATGAAGTCGTCTTTGGACTGCCAGTTCGGCTGGGCAATGATGCCGACGCGAAAGCCCTGGGCTTCCAGCAGGCGCCCGATGATCGCCATGCCGAACGACGGATGATCGACGTAGGCATCACCGGTCACGATGATGATGTCGCACGAATCCCAGCCGAGCTGATCCATCTCCTCCCTGCTCATGGGCAGGAACGGCGCTGGGCCGAAGCATTCGGCCCAGTATTTTGGATAGTCAAATAACGGCTTGGCTGCTTGCATGTCGATGACCGGTATAAAGGATGAAAAATCGCGGGCGCGGAATATAGCACAAAAAATGATCAAATCCGACGACCATGGTCGGAAATTGCTCGCGACAGGGCCAGCTCAGACGACGTTACTCGTCATCATCAAAGTTATAGCTACCCGGCGCCAGGTTCTCGAAGCGCGTGTACTTGCCGATGAAAGCCAGGCGCACGAAACCGATCGGACCGTTCCGCTGCTTGCCGATGATGATCTCGGCGATGCCCTTGTGCTCCGTTTCCGGGTGATAGACCTCGTCGCGATACACGAACATGATCACGTCGGCGTCCTGCTCGATCGCTCCGGATTCCCGCAAGTCGGAGTTCACCGGACGTTTGTTGGGGCGCTGTTCCAAGGAGCGGTTCAACTGGGAAAGCGCCACGACCGGGCAGTTGAATTCCTTGGCCAGGGCCTTGAGGGATCGGGAGATCTCGGAAATCTCGTTGGTTCGGTTATCACCGCTGGAGCCCGGGATCTGCATCAGTTGCAGGTAGTCGATCATGATCAGCCCGATATCGCCGTGCTCACGCACCAGGCGACGGGTTCGAGCGCGCATTTCCGACGGGCTGATGCCGGCGGTGTCATCGATGAACAGCTTGCGGTCGTTGAGCAGATTGACCGCCGAGGTCAGGCGCGGCCAGTCGTCGTCTTCCAGTTGGCCGGAACGGACCTTGGTCTGGTCGATACGCCCCAGGGACGACAACATACGCATGATCAGCGATTCGCCTGGCATCTCGAGGGAGTACACCAGCACGGCCTTGTCGCTGCGCAGCACGGCGTTTTCCACCAGGTTCATCGCAAAGGTGGTCTTACCCATGGACGGACGGCCGGCGACGATGATCAGGTCGGCCGGCTGAAGGCCGCTGGTTTTCTCGTCCAGGTCGGTGTAGCCGGTGGACAGGCCGGTGATCGCGTCGGAGGTGTTGAACAGGGTATCGATGCGGTCGATGGCCTTGGTCAACAGCTCGTTGACCCCTACCGGGCCGCCGGTCTTTGGCCGTGCCTCGGCAATCTGGAAGATCTGCCGCTCGGCTTCGTCGAGGATCTCGGCGGCGGTACGGCCTTCCGGATTGAAGGCGTTGTCAGCAATTTCGTTACTGATGCCGATCAGTTGGCGCAGGGTCGCCCGCTCGCGCACGATCTGGGCGTAGGCCTTGATGTTGGCGACGGATGGCGTGTTCTTTGCCAGTTCGCCCAAATAGCCAAGACCACCCACCTGGGACGTCTGGCCTTCCTTGTCCAATTGCTCGGCGAGGGTCACCACGTCAATCGGCATGTTCTGGTCGGCCAGCCTGGCGATCGCGCGGAAAATCAGGCGATGGTCATGCCGGTAGAAATCGCCGTCGGAGACTTGATCGAGCACACGCTCCCAGGCGTTGTTATCCAGCATCAGGCCACCGAGCACGGCCTGTTCGGCCTCGATGGAATGCGGAGGCACCTTCAGGGCTGCGGTTTGCAGATCGTATTGCTCGGGAGCGGTGATTTCGTTCATGGCCACTTGATTCTTTGGGAAACCCAGAGGGTTATGAAAATCAGGAATTGCAGAAAGACAAAGGGCACGACCTGTAAACAGGATCGTGCCCGATGTTACCGGCTGGCACCCTCAGGTGCCAGCCGACAAGTACTGCTTAGGCTGCTACCACGACAACACGTACAGTGGCTTCAACTTCGGCGTGCAGGTGCACGGCTACGTCGAATTCACCCACGTTGCGGATGGTGCCGTTCGGCAGACGAACTTCGCTCTTCGCCACTTCAACGCCGGAGGCGGTCAGTGCGTCAGCGATGTCGTGGGTACCGATCGAACCGAACAGCTTGCCTTCGTCGCCAGCGGTGGCAGTGATGGTCACTTCCAGCTCGGCCAGTTGGGCAGCACGGCTTTCAGCCGATGCCTTACGGTCTGCGGCAGCTTTTTCCAGCTCAGCGCGACGGGCTTCGAACGCAGCCAGGTTGGCTTCGGTCGCAGCAGTGGCTTTGCCGAAAGGCAGCAGGTAGTTACGGCCGTAACCGGCCTTAACGTTTACTTTGTCGCCCAGGTTGCCCAGGTTGGCGATTTTTTCCAGAAGGATCAGTTGCATGTGAAAATCCTCTAACTTTTAACCTTCACCGTTCGCGTTGTCGGCGTCTTTCGGCGCCATACGACCGCGAAAATCAATCAGGCTGTCGACGATGGCCAGGACCACCAGCAACGGATAGATCAGCTGCATGAACAGCAACAACGTGACGTACAACCCCACCAGCCAGAACCTGGCCAGTCGCTTTTTCGCCACCAGCCCGTGAATCAAGGCCAGGGCGGCAAACACCAGCGGTACACTGCACAACGGCGTGAGCATGGCCATCTGCGCACCGAAATTCGGCCCCAGAAGCATGCCCGCCAGCAGCAACATCGCCAGCCCGAGCGGGAAACGGATGGCGCGAAACTCGCGACCAAAACCACCCGGGTTGTACAACAACGCCTGCCAGTAGCGCCCGATAATCAGGCTCAGCACACTGACGATTTGCAACAAAGCCGCAATCAGGCCGGTCAGGACCGGTGCGATCAGGGACGCGAAACGCGCCTGCTCCTCTGCCGACATCTGCCGGTAGAGCTCACCGAGGGCTTCGGGCAGGATTTTTACCAAAGCCTGCGACAGCATCTCGATCTGGGGCGCGAAAGCCACCCCGAGCACCACTGAAAACACCACTCCCAGCGCTATGCTGACCAGCAGCACGCGGTTCCAGGACTCGCTTGCGCGCAACACCAGCGCCAGCGCCGAAGACCCCAGCAGCACCATCAGTGCCCGCGGGTCAGCGGAATACAGCCACCAGAGCAAGGCCGGCAGCAGTCCCAGGGCAAGGACACCCAAGGCGTCCCGCGATCCGCGCCGCAGGAGTACGAGACTCCCGGCGGCAGCGCCCAACCAATACAACAACGGCAATGCCGCGCATCCAGCCACTACCAGAGTGGCCTGCATGCGACCGCGCATGATGAACTCAGCTAAGGCGCGCATGCATTCAATCCCTTACTGCTCGTCGACTTACCTGGTCTCAGCGGCCGTGGCTGTCGGTGTAGGCCAGCAGGGCCAGGAAGCGGGCGCGCTTGATAGCGGTGGCCAGCTGACGCTGATAACGAGCTTTGGTACCGGTGATGCGGCTTGGAACGATTTTGCCGGTCTCGGATACGTAGGCTTTCAGGGTGTTGAGATCTTTGTAGTCGATCTCTTTCACGTCTTCAGCGGTGAAGCGGCAGAATTTACGACGACGGAAGAAACGTGCCATGTGATTGGCTCCTTAAAAGGTCCGTGGATTACTCGTCAGCGTTATCGCTGTTGTCGCTGTCGCTATCGCTGTCATCGCCATCGGCGCTGTCAGCATGCTCAGGACGGTCGCGACGCTCACGGCGCTCACTGCGGTTTTCTTCTGCCTTGAGCATCTCGGATTGGCCGGTGATGGCTTCTTCGCGACGGATGACCAGGTTACGGATCACTGCATCGTTGTAGCGGAAGTTGTCTTCCAGCTCGGCCAGGGCCTTGCCGGTGCACTCAACGTTCAGCATCACGTAGTGAGCCTTGTGAACATTGTTGATTGCGTAGGCCAGTTGACGACGGCCCCAGTCTTCCAGGCGGTGGATTTTGCCGCCATCTTCTTCGATCAGCTTGGTGTAACGCTCAACCATGCCGCCGACTTGCTCGCTTTGATCCGGGTGGACCAAAAAGATGATTTCGTAATGACGCATGAATGCTCCTTACGGGTTGTAGCCTGCCGCTCAAAAACGGTCAGACAAGGAGTGAATGACACTTATGGACTTGTGGACGCTAGACACATGAGTGCCTGCCATCACAGCAAGGGGCGCAATTGTAGAGAAGGGTCGAGGGAGGTGCAAGGCAATTGAACAGACGCAAGCCGTGAGCGACAAGCGGCAAGACAGAAGCGCAATGACTTCCAACTCGCTGCTTGACGCTTGGCTTGAAGCTTATAGCTTGCGCGAAGCGGCCGCCTTGGCGCTACGCTGACGCAACGCTTCGAACAGGCACACGCCGGTCGCCACCGACACATTGAGGCTGCTGACGCTACCGGCCATCGGCAGCTTGACCAAATAGTCGCAATGCTCGCGGGTCAGGCGGCGCATGCCCTTGCCTTCGGCGCCCATGATCAGAATGGTCGGGCCCGTCAGGTCCTGGTCATAAAGGCTGACTTCGGCCTCGCCCGCCGTGCCCACCACCCACAAGCCGCGCTGCTGGAGCTTCTCCAGGGTACGCGCCAGGTTGGTCACGGCCACCAGCGGAATCACTTCCGCCGCGCCGCAGGCGACTTTACGCACCACCGGCGTCAACGTGGCCGACTTGTCCTTGGGCACGATGACCGCCAGCGCACCGGCCGCGTCCGCCGAACGCAGGCAGGCGCCGAGGTTGTGCGGGTCGGTCACGCCGTCCAGCACCAGCAGCAAGGGGGCGCCCTCGGTGCGATCGAGCAACTCGTCGAGCATCGCCTCGCCCCAGACCTGGCTCGGGCTGACTTCCGCTACCACGCCCTGGTGGACACCTTCAACCCAGGCATCCATCTCCCGCCGTTCGGCCTGGCCGACCGCCACGCGGTTCGCATTGGCCAACTCGATCAACGGCTGGACCCGCGGATCACTGCGCCCTTCCGCCAGCCAGACCTGCTTGACCCGCTTGGGGTGGTGACGCAGCAACGCTTCCACGGCATGCACGCCGTAGATTTTTTCCAATTGACTCATGACTTGGCCTTGGGTTTACGCGCCCCGCCGCTCTTGGCTGGGGTCGAGCCCGCTTTCGGCGGGCCTTTACGGTGTTTGCTGGGCTTGCTGGCGGCCTTGTCCGAACTCGACCGGCTGGCCTTTCCCCCGGACGCCGCCTTACCGCCGACCTTGGCTTCGGCCAGCAAAGCCTTCTTCATTTCACGGCTTTTGCGCACCTCGGCGTTTTTCGCCGCCGCATCGCTCGAACGATAGGCTTCGACGGCTTTCTCCTTGGCCGGACGACGCCCGGATTTGGAAGACGCCGGCTCGGCCGCCGGTTTGCCCTCGGAGACAGCGCCTTCAGTGCCGCGCTTCTTGCGACCGACTGGCGCGTTGATGGTTTTTTCCGCCATCTCGAAATCGATCTTGCGCTCGTCGAGGTCTACCCGCATGACCCGAACTTCGACGGTATCGCCCAGGCGGAAGCTGCGACCGGTGCGCTCGCCCGCCAGGCGGTGATGCACAGGGTCGAAGTGATAGTAATCGCCCGGCAGCGCCGTCACGTGCACCAGGCCCTCGACGTAGATATCGGTCAGTTCGACGAACAGGCCAAAACCGGTCACTGCCGTGATCACGCCCGGGAACGATTCGCCCACGCGATCTTTCATGAACTCGCACTTGAGCCAGTTCACCACGTCGCGGGTCGCTTCGTCGGCACGACGCTCGCTCATCGAGCATTGCTCGCCGAGCTGTTCCAGGGCCGCCTCGTCGTACGGATAGATGCGCGCCTTCGGAATGGTCATCGCACCGGCACGCTTGACGTGCGGGGTGTTCATCTTCGAATGGATCACGCTGCGGATCGCCCGGTGCGTGAGCAGGTCGGGGTAACGACGGATCGGCGAAGTGAAGTGGGTGTAGGCCTCGTAGTTCAGGCCAAAGTGGCCCTGGTTGTCGGCGCTGTACACCGCCTGGCTCAACGAGCGCAGCATGACGGTCTGGATCAGGTGGAAATCCGGACGATCCTTGATACCCGCCAACAGGGCCTGGTAATCCTTGGGCGTCGGACCTTCCTTGCCCTTGTGCAGGGACAGACCCAATTCACCCAGGAACGCCCGCAGCTTTTCCAGGCGCTCCGGTGGCGGGCCATCGTGGACCCGGTACAACGCCGGGATTTCGTGTTTTTTCAGGAATTCGGCCGTGGCCACGTTGGCCGCCAGCATGCACTCCTCGATCAACTTGTGCGCATCGTTGCGCACGGTCGGCCGGATTTCCGCGATCTTGCGCTCCGAGCCGAAGATGATCCGGGTTTCCTGGGTTTCGAAATCGATCGCGCCGCGGACATGACGGGCGCCCAGCAACACCTTGTACAGCGCATAGAGCTGCTTGAGGTCCGGCAGCACCTCGCTGTACTCCCCGCGCAGCTTGCGCGCCTCGGCCAGCTTCGGCGTTTCCAGCATCGCGCTGACCTTGTTGTAGGTCAGGCGGGCGTGGGAATGGATCACCGCCTCGTAGAAGCAGTAGTCGGTCATTTCGCCAGACTTGGAGATGGTCATCTCGCAAACCATGGCCAGGCGATCGACATGCGGGTTGAGCGAGCACAGGCCGTTGGACAGTTGCTCAGGCAACATCGGTACGACGCGCTCGGGGAAGTACACCGAGTTACCGCGCACCTGGGCTTCGGCGTCCAGCGCCGAGCCGAGCTTCACATAGCTGGAGACGTCGGCAATGGCGACGTACAACTTCCAGCCGCCGGAAAACAAGCGCAATTTGCCTGGTTTGGCTTCGCAGTAGACCGCATCGTCGAAGTCACGGGCATCTTCACCGTCAATGGTGACGAACGGCAAGTGACGCAGGTCGATGCGCTTCTCTTTGTCCTTCTCTTCGACTTCCGGCTTGAGCTTGCCCGCTTCTTTCAGGACCGCTTCAGGCCAGACGTGAGGAATGTCGTAGGTGCGCAGGGCAACGTCGATCTCCATGCCCGGCGCCATGTAGTTGCCGACCACCTCCACCACATCGCCCTGCGGCTGGAAGCGTGGGGTCGGCCAATGGGTGATCTTCACCTCGACGAACTGGCCGATCCTGGCGTCGGCGTTACGACCCGGCGTCACCAGCACTTCCTGCTGGATCTTCGGGTTATCCGCGACGACAAAGCCGATACCGCCCTCTTCGAAGTAGCGCCCGACGATACTTTCATGGGCACGGGAGACCACTTCGACGATCACCCCTTCGCGACGACCACGGCGATCCAGTCCAGAGACACGAGCCAGGGCGCGGTCACCGTCGAACACCAGGCGCATTTGCGCCGGACTCATGAACAGATCCTCACTGCCATCGTCCGGAACCAGGAAACCGAAGCCGTCGCGGTGGCCGGCGATACGGCCCAGGATCAGGTCGAGCTTGTCCACTGGCGCGTACGTGCCGCGCCGCGTGTAGATCAATTGAGCGTCGCGTTCCATGGCGCGCAGGCGGCGGCGCAGGGCTTCGATCTGGTCTTCGGTGCTCAGACCGAACTCCTCGACCAGCTGTTCGCGGCTTGCAGGCGAACCCCGATCGGCGAGATGCGCCAGGATCAGTTCGCGGCTGGGAATAGGGTTTTCGTATTTTTCCGCTTCACGAGCGGCCTCGGGATCGAGGGACTGCCAATCGGCCATTAGAGAGTTTTCACCTTGTCTATATGCGGGTTAGTTTGGCATAGGCGTAATGAAACGGGAAATTTCAGGCATCGGATACCTTCGCCAGCGTCCTTGGCTGGCACCGCTGGCCCCCAGGGAAACACCGCTGGTGAAATTTACCTTTTTTTTTGCACCAAGGGGTTTACAGTTAAAAACGTGCTCCGTATAGTGCGCGCCATCGACGACGTACACACGTTGCCGATACTGCCCAGATGGTGAAATTGGTAGACACGCCAGCTTCAGGTGCTGGTGACCGCAAGGTCGTGGAAGTTCGAGTCTTCTTCTGGGCACCAATTTCAAGCAGCAGATCAACGGTCTGCAGGCTTCACAAAAACCCGCGAAAGCGGGTTTTTGCATTTTCGCCCTCTGCATTTCTACCAACCAATTATTAAAATGAAAACAGGGGTTTACAGATCAAAACGCGCTCCGTATAGTGCGCCACATCAACAGCGGCAACGCTGAAGATGCTGCCCAGATGGTGAAATTGGTAGACACGCCAGCTTCAGGTGCTGGTGACCGCAAGGTCGTGGAAGTTCGAGTCTTCTTCTGGGCACCAATTCAAGCTTCGAGGTTAACGACCTTGAATCTCCCGAAAACCCGCGAAAGCGGGTTTTTGCGTTTTTGCCCCTAGCAAAACGAGACTGCGATCTCTCTCCAGACACTTGAATCCCAAGTGAAAGATCAAAAGATCGCAGGCTTCGCCAGTTCCTACAGTCACCAGATCAAGCCCTGAACTGCCCCAGGCTCGCCTTCAACTGCGCCGCCAGACTGTCCAGCACCTTGCCGCTGGCCGTGGTCTCGACCACAGCCTGGGCCGCCTTCTCGGCCTGGGCATGAATGGTCTCCACCCGCCCGCGCACCGCTTGCGCGCCCTGGGCCTGATGAGCCGCCGCCTGGGTCGCCAGGCCAATGGCCGCGTGCACCTGCTCTACAGACGCCTGCACCGCCTGCTGCAGACGCGCACTGTCACGCAGCACCAGCAGACCTTCGCTGGCCTGCCGCCCGGCCTGGCCGATGGCGGCTACCGCCTCGCGAGCCCCCTGCTGCAACGCCACGATATGAGCCTGAATGTCGCCGGTGGAACTCTGGGTCTTGCTCGCCAGCGCCCGCACCTCGTCCGCCACCACGGCAAACCCGCGCCCGGTTTCCCCCGCTCGCGCCGCTTCGATGGCCGCGTTCAAGGCCAACAGATTGGTTTGCTCGGCAATGCCATGGATCACCGTCAACACCACTTCGATCTGCTCGCTCTGCTGCGCCAGCCGCTCGATGACTTTCGCCCCCGTGTCCACCTGCACAGCCAACGCTTCGATCAGCCCGCCGACCTTGGCCGAAGTACGCGTGTTTTCGTCAGTCGCCTGGCGAATCTCCACCACTTGCTGCAAGGCAGCCTGCATCGCCTGGCTTTCCGACTGCGCCTCATCAGCCATTTGCGACAAAGCCCGAAGGCTTTCGGCCACTTCATCACGCTGCATCCCGGCAGCCGCATCGGCACCGGAGTTGCGCAAGGTCATCGCACCGATTTCCACGCCCGTGCGCTGAGCCACATCTCCGGCCTCCCGGACGATGGGTTGCAACTTATCCACAAACCGATTGACCGCCGAGGCCATGTCGCCGATTTCGTCCTTGCTGTTGATCTGCACACGCTTGGTCAGGTCACCCTCGCCCGCAGCCAAATCGTTCATCGCCGCAATCAACAGCTTCAGCCGATTGACGACTCGCCGCCCCAACACCACCGCTAACAGCAGCAACACACCAAAACCCACCAGCGCCAGGCCAAGGCCGATGCGCCAACGCAAGGTAGCGGCAGCTTCCTGCACGGTCGATGCGGTGTTGGCCTGCATCTGTGTCGCCGTCCCCTGGGCCGACGCCAGGCGGCCACGCATGGCCGCTGCGCTGTCGGCGGCGGCCCCCTTGAGACTGTCGCCCACCAACTGGTCGCTACTGGCGATCAACGCCGAGAATCGCTGGTCCAGCGCCTTGAGGTCGGTTTCCACCGATGCCGTGGAGACGCCCATCAGCACCTTGCCGATTTCCACACCGTTAGGGTTGATCGAGGCTTCGAGGTAATACACCGACGGATCGTGCTTTGCCGCATCCAACACTTTATCGAGCGCCCGATCACCCTTGCCCTTTTCCAGCAAGGCCTTGTTGATCGGGTTCTCCCGGTTCAGATAGCGAGTCAGGTGTTCGCCCGCGGCGTCGTCATAAATGACGAACAATACGTTGGGGTTGCGCTGGGCTCGCCGAGCGAATTCGGAGAGGGTCGGCACATCGCTGTCCCACATGGCACGGGGTGCAACCGAGGCCAGGAGCTGCGCCATATCGTTGGCAGAATCTTTCAGATCCTTCTCCAACGCGCCACGCAACTGCGCCTGTTCGTCTTTCAGACGCGAGGACAAACCGGCGTTCAGCCGTTGGCGAGTATTGGCGGAAAGACTGTCCAGGCTCGACGTCACTTCACGCCCTGCCTGCTCCAGCTCGCCGGAAAGTTTCTGGCTGTCCATACCAAGACGCGCGCCCAGATCGGCTTCCAGCGCCGTGACCGTGCTGCGAGTCAGCGCAACGGCCACTAACACCTGCACCAAAAGAGCGATACCCAGAGTAACGAACACGGGCCGCAATAAACGGCTTTGTAACAGTGAGAGAACGGCCGACACGTGAAATCCCTCTACCAAACGCCATTAAATTGATGGCACTCATGAAAGCGGTGCCTTAACGGGGATGCGTAGCAAGTGTCGTGCCGATAGACAGACAGGAACGAAAAAGGGCCCCGATGAGGGGCCCTTTTTGTTTTACATCAACGACTTATCAGCCGAACGGATGACGCAGGACGATGGTTTCGTTGCGGTCCGGCCCCGTCGAAATAATGTCGATCGGCGCGCCGACCAGCTCTTCCAGGCGCTTGATATAGTTGCGCGCCGCCACTGGCAGCTCTTCCAGGGTCTTGGCACCGACCGTGGATTCAGTCCAGCCAGGCATCTGCTCGTACACCGGCTCCAGGCCGATGTAGCTGTCGGCGTCGGTCGGCGCGTCGATGACAGCGCCGTCCTGGTTCTTGTAGCCCACGCAGATGTTGATGGTTTCCAGGCCGTCCAGCACGTCCAGCTTGGTCAGGCACAGGCCCGAGATGCTGTTGACGTCGATGGCGCGACGCAGGATGACGGCATCGAACCAGCCGCAACGACGGGCACGGCCGGTGGTGGCACCGAACTCATGGCCGCGCTTGGCCAGGAAGGCACCGACGTCGTCGAACAGCTCAGTCGGGAACGGACCCGAACCGACACGCGTGGTGTAGGCCTTGGTGATCCCCAGGATGTAGTCCACGTACATCGGACCAAAACCCGAACCGGTGGCGATACCGCCGGCGGTGGTGTTCGAGCTGGTGACGTATGGATAGGTACCGTGGTCGATGTCCAGCAACGAGCCTTGGGCGCCTTCGAACATGATGTCCTTGCCGGCGCGACGCAGCTCGTGCAGCTCGGCGGTGACGTCGAGCATCATCGGCTTGAGCAGCTCGGCGTACTCCATGCACTCATCCAGGGTCTTCTGGAAGTCGATGGCCGGCTCTTTGTAGTAATTGACCAGGACGAAGTTGTGGTAATCCAGCAACTCGCCCAGCTTGGCGGCGAAGCGCTCACGGTGGAACAGGTCACCGATGCGCAGGCCACGACGAGCCACCTTGTCTTCATAGGCCGGGCCGATGCCACGACCGGTGGTGCCGATCTTCATCTCGCCACGGGCTTTTTCACGGGCCTGGTCCAGCGCCACGTGATAGGACAGGATCAGCGGGCAGGACGGGCTGATACGCAAGCGCTCGCGCACCGGTACACCCTTCTCTTCCAGCTTGACGATTTCTCGCAGCAGGGCGTCGGGCGCCACCACCACACCGTTGCCGATCAGGCATTGCACGCCTTCGCGCAGCACGCCCGACGGAATCAGGTGCAGGACGGTTTTTTCACCGTCGATCACCAGGGTGTGACCCGCGTTGTGGCCACCTTGGTAGCGCACTACGGCGGCAGCATGTTCGGTCAGCAGATCAACGATCTTGCCTTTGCCCTCATCACCCCACTGGGTGCCCAGGACTACGACATTCTTACCCATAACACTTGTCCTCATTCGCGCAAACTTGGTGCCGGCAGCCGCCGGCAGGAAAACTCAAGAAGCCAGCGGCAGTACTTGCCAAAGCCCATTCTGCAGAATCAATTGCCGGTCGCAGTCCGCCTCACGGGCGGCGGCCAGAGGTTGCCCAGGCAAGGCCTGGACCACACGCTGACCCTCACTGCGCAACTGGCAGACCGCCTGCCAGAGTGCCGCATCCGTACTGTCAGGCACCCAGATACCGCCAGACGGTAGCTCGATCTCAGCACGCCCCAGGGTCACCAGGGTTTTCAAATCGGTGGAGAAACCCGTCGCCGGGCGGGCGCGACCGAAATCGGCGCCGATGTCGTCATAACGACCACCCTGGGCGATGGACTGGCCCACGCCGGGTACGAATACGGCGAACACCACACCGGTGTGGTAGTGATAACCACGCAACTCACCCAGGTCGAAATACAGCGGCAACTCGGGGAAGCGCACCGACAGACGCTCGGCGATCGCCAGCAAGTCGTCCAGCGCCGCCAATACAGGCGCCGGCGCATGAGCCAGGCGTTGACGGGCCGCCTCCAGCACTTCGCGACCGCCGCACAGGTCAACCAGCGACCGCAACATGGCGGACAGATCGGCCGGCAGCCCCTCGGTCAGGCTGATGACTTCGTCGATGGCCTTGCGTTGCAGGGCATCGAACAATTGTTGCTCCACTTCCCCGGACAACCCGGCCGCGCGCGCAAGGCCGCGATAGATGCCGACATGCCCCAGGTCCATGTGGACATCCGGTACGTCCGCCAGTTGCAGCATGGCCAACATCAGGCTGATGACTTCCACGTCGCTGCTCGGACTGGCATCGCCATACAACTCGGCGCCCAGCTGGATCGGGCTGCGGGAAGAGGACAGGGCCCGCGGCTGAGCGTGCAACACGCTGCCGGCGTAGCACAGGCGGCTCGGACCTTCCCGGCGCAGGGTGTGGGCATCGATGCGCGCCACTTGCGGCGTGATGTCGGCCCGAAAGCCCATCAGCCGGCCTGACTGCGGGTCGATCACCTTGAAGGTACGCAGGTCCAGGTCCTGGCCCGCGCCGGTCAGCAGGGATTCCAGGTACTCGATATGCGGGGTGACGACAAACTCGTAACCCCAGCTCTGGAACAGATCCAACACCTGCCGACGCGCTACTTCTATACGCGCAGCTTCCGGTGGCAGTACTTCTTCGATGCCATCTGGCAGCAGCCAGCGGTCTACCGTTGCCATTACGCCATTCCCCTATGGTCCGGGTGGCCAGCCTTCGGGCAAGCCTTGAGTGAAGCAGAAAATGCCCACGCCTTGCGCAAAAAGCGCGCAAGAGCGACGTGACGAATGGCTCGGAATCGGCCTCGTCCCGCATTTTCCTCGAAAAACCTGTCAGGTATTCAACCCGACGCCTGCCGCTAAAACCGCAATCGAACGTGCAGACGCAAAAAAGCCGGGAATTTCCCGGCTGCCGCATCATACACACGTTTTCCCAAAGGATCACCCTGCCCGATGCTTTAGCCGCCGGGCGGAGTCTTCCCGGGCTTTGTACGAAAAGTACCTGCGCGGCGACTTTTCGTACAAACCCTGGTCAACGCCGTATCAAGGCTTGGCCTTTTCCAGGAAGCGGAAGAACTCGCTGCTTGGGTCCAGGACCATGACATCGGATTTGTTCGCGAAGCTTTCACGGTAGGCGCGCAGGCTACGGTAGAACGCGTAGAACTCCTGGTCCTGGCCGAAAGCCTTGGCGTAGATCGCGGCCGCCTGGGCGTCGCCATCACCGCGAACCTCTTCCGACTCACGATACGCCTCGGCCAGCAACACGCGACGCTGACGATCGGCGTCGGCACGAATGCCCTCGGCCAACTCGTTACCCTTGGCGCGATGCTCGCGGGCCTCACGCTCACGCTCGGTGCTCATACGCTCGAACACGCTGCGGTTCACTTCCTTGGGCAGGTCGATCGCCTTGACCCGGACATCGACCACTTCGATACCCAGCTCTTTTTCCGCCATGCCATTCAGCGAACGGGTGATATCAGCCATGAGCGCATCACGCTCACCGGACACCACCTCGTGCAGCGTACGCTTGCCGAACTGGTCACGCAGGCCCGACTCCAAGCGGCGGGACAGACGCTCGTCGGCGATCTGCTTCAGGCCCGAGGTCGCGGTGTAGAAGCGCTCGGCATCTTTCACGCGCCATTTGGCGTAGGCATCCACCATCACAGCTTTCTTTTCCAACGTCAGGAAACGCTGCGTCGGCGCATCCAGGGTCATCAGGCGGCCATCGAATTTGCGCACCTTATTGACGTAGGGCACCTTCACATGCAGGCCCGGCTGGACATCCGGCTGGACCACGCGTCCGAATTGCAACAGCACCGCACGCTCGGTCTGAGCCACGATGTAGAAGCAGTTCCAGGCAGCGATCGCCACGACGACACCGACGATAAGGGCGATCAGTGATTTATTGCTCATCAGCGACTCTCCCTGGTACGTGCTGGCTGTTGCTGCAGATCCGCTGCCGCCCGGGTATTGGCTTCATTGCTGGCGGAGGTCGAGTTGCTCGACGGTGCACTGCTGGTGCTGCGGCCGCTCTCGACCATTTTGTCCAGCGGCAGGTACAGCAGGTTGCTCTGGCCGTTCTTGTTACCGGTCACGAGAACCTTGCTGGTGCTGCTGAAGACTTCTTGCATGGTATCCAGGTACAGGCGCTCACGGGTCACTTCAGGGGCCTTGCGATACTCGGCCACCAGCTTGGTGAAGCGATCGGCCTCACCCTTGGCGCGGGAGACCACCTCACCGCGATAGCCGTTGGCATCCTCGATGATCCGCTGGGCCTGGCCACGGGCTTCCGGCACCACGCCATTGGCGTAGGTCTCGGCCTGGTTGCGCGAACGCTGCTCGTCTTCACGGGCACGGATCACGTCGTCGAAGGCTTCCTGGACTTCACGCGGCGCCGCGGCACTCTGGACGTTGACCTGGGTGACGGTGATACCGGTGCGATAGGTGTCGAGGAAGCGCTGCAGGCGCTCCTTGATTTCGCTGGCCATCAATTCGCGTCCCTCGGTCAGCACCTGGTCCATGGCGGTAGAACCCACCACGTGGCGCAGGGCGCTTTCGGTCGCGTGTTGCAGGCTCACTTCCGGCTGGTCGACGTTCAGCACGAAGTCCTGCAGGTTGGTGATCTTGTATTGCACGGTCAGTGGCACTTCGACGATGTTCTCGTCCTCGGTCAGCATCTGGCCCTGCTTGGTATACGCACGCTCGCGCGTGACGTTCTCCATGTACTTCTGGTCGATCGGCGGGAAATAGATATTCAAGCCCGGGCCGACGGTTTCGTAGTACTTGCCGAAGCGCAGCACCACGGCCTGCTCCTGCTCGTCCACGACATAGACCGCGCTGTACAGCCAGACGGCCGCAAGCACGACGAGACCGATGCCGAGCAGGCCGAAACCACCGCCATTGCCCGGGCGACCGCCACCGTCGTCGCTGCGTTTCTTACCACCGCCGAACAAACCGTTCAGGCTTTCCTGCAGCTTGCGGAAGGCCTCGTCGAGATCCGGTGGCCCCTTGCGGTCGCCGTTGTTACGACGCTTGCCACCCCAGGGATCCTGATTATTCGAGTTGCCACCCGGCTCATTCCAAGCCATAGCGCTCTCCATCTGATAAAGCTAAGGCGCACCCACGGCGCGCCGGCCAATGCTACAGAATGCCTGACACAGCGTTCTCAGGCTTTTATTGCAAAGTGTGTTGCTCGATGAATTCCATCGGTTGCAGCCCTTCGCGACTGACCAGCCGGTTCAACTCCGACCGGGGCAGGCGCACAGCCAGCAGACAGAGACCTTCTTCGTCGTGCTCTTCCTTCTGTACCGCGCCCAGCTCGAAGAACTGGGCTCGCAGCCGGGCAAAGCGCTGCGGCAGCTTCAAGGTGCCGACAAACAGGTCGTCCCCCAACAGCTCAGCCACGGCCTGCTTGAGCAGGTCCAGGCCGGTGCCGTCGCGAGCCGACAACCAGACCCGCTGCGGCTTGCCATCGGCATCACGCTGGATCTGCGGCTCTACGCCTTCGAGCAAATCGAGTTTGTTGTATACCTCGAGGATCGGCAAGTCCTCGGCCCCGATCTCGCCCAGCACCACCATTACCTGCTCGATCTGCAGCATCCGGTCAGGCTCGGCGGCGTCGATCACGTGCAGCAGCAGGTCGGAGTTGCTCGACTCTTCGAGCGTAGCCCGGAAAGCCTCGACCAGCTTGTGCGGCAGATGACGGATGAAGCCCACGGTGTCGGCCAGCACGATCGGTCCGAGATCGTCCAGGTCGAGCCGGCGCAGGGTCGGATCGAGCGTGGCGAACAACTGGTCGGCCGCGTAGACGTCGGATTGGGTGATGTTGTTGAACAGGGTCGATTTGCCGGCGTTGGTGTAGCCCACCAGTGAAACCGTCGGGATCTCCGCGCGCTTGCGACCGCGCCGCGACTGCTCGCGTTGGCTGCGGACCTTTTCCAGGCGCCCCTTGATCTGTCGCAGGCGAACCCGCAACAGGCGCCGGTCGGTTTCCAGCTGGGTTTCCCCCGGGCCGCGCAGGCCGATACCGCCCTTCTGCCGCTCGAGGTGAGTCCAGCCGCGAACCAGCCGGGTACTCATGTGCTCAAGCTGGGCCAGTTCGACCTGGAGCTTGCCTTCATGGGTACGCGCGCGCTGGGCGAAGATATCGAGAATCAGCCCTGTCCGGTCGATCACGCGACACTCGAACACGCGTTCGAGGTTACGCTCCTGACTGGGCGTGAGGGTGTGGTTGAAAATCACCAGGTCGACGTGCTCGGCCTTGACCAGGTCGCGCAACTCCTCGACCTTGCCACTGCCGATCAGGAACTTGGCGGTGGGCCGATGACGCGGCACGCTGAAAAACGCGACGGTCTCGGCGCCAGCTGAAAGCGCCAGTTCCTGAAACTCCTGCGGATCTTCGCGCGCCTCAGGGTCCTGTCCTTCCAAGTGAACGAGAATAGTCCGTTCACCACCACCGTGGCGCTCAAAGAACAAAGGAGGCTCCTATCAGGCGTTACCCGGCTCAGCGTCACCGCCTTCGGATTCGGTTGCGCTAGGCAGACGGATTGGACGAACTGGCACAACGGTCGAGATCGCGTGCTTGTAGACCATTTGGCTGACGGTGTTTTTCAGAAGGATGACGAACTGGTCGAAAGACTCGATCGTGCCCTGCAGTTTGATCCCGTTTACCAGATAGATGGACACCCCAACTTTCTCTTTACGTAAAGTGTTCAAGTAAGGGTCTTGTAGCGAATGCCCTTTTGACATGTGCCGCACTCCTTTAAGGATCAATAATAAAAATCGGAATCAGATGGCTTGGGCCGTCACACCCCCAAGGATAGACGGCAATTGCAAGGACTCAGCTCAATATGGAGATGGTCCCGAGGTATTTCAAGGCGCGTGGCAGATTGTCGCAATCGAGGCTATCGAGCCAATGCAGGTCAGTCCAGCTACGCAGCCAGGTGAACTGGCGCTTCGCCAATTGGCGCGTGGCAATGATCCCACGCTCCCGCATCTCGGCTGACGTCAGCTTGCCGTCCAGGTAATCCCAGACCTGTCGATAACCCACCGCACGTATAGACGGCAACCCGGCATGCAGGTCACTTCTGGCGCGCAGGGCTACGACCTCGTCGATGAATCCCTGTTCCAACATTAATGTGAATCTTTGTTCAATTCGCCGATGCAGCACTTGCCGGTTCGCCGGGGCGATGGCCAGATTCGCGACAGTATAGGGCAATTGTTGCAGTCCCGAAGCGGCTGCTTCAGTACTTTGCGCAGATTGTCGCTGGCGCAGGGCGGTCATGCTCTGGCCGCTGACCCGATAGACCTCCAGGGCCCGACTGAGGCGCTGCGGGTCGTTGGGGTGAATACGCGCCGCCGACTCCGGATCGATGATCGCCAATTGCTCGTGCAGGGCTTGCCAGCCAAGGCGCGCGGCCTCTTCTTCGATCTGCGCGCGCACCTGCGGATCGGCCGCCGGCATGTCCGCCAGCCCATCGATCAACGCCTTGTAATACAACATCGTGCCGCCCACCAGCAGCGGAGTCTTGCCCCGCGCCGTGATCTCGGCCATGGCCTGGAGTGCATCGCGGCGGAAATCCGCGGCCGAATAGGCTTCGGCCGGGTCGAGGATGTCGATCAGCCGGTGGGGGAATTCGGCCAACAGCGCTTTCGAGGGCTTGGCGGTGCCGATGTCCATGCCCCGATAAACCAATGCCGAATCGACACTGATCAACTCGCAGGGCAGGACCTTGGTCAGCTCGATGGCCAGGTCGGTCTTGCCGGCGGCGGTCGGCCCCATGAGGAAAATCGCGGGTGGTAACTGGCTCATCAACGACCGCGCAGGAACAGTTTGTCCAGGTCGTCCAGGCCCAATTGGGTCCAGGTCGGCCGGCCATGGTTGCATTGACCGCTGCGCTCGGTGTTTTCCATGTCCCGCAGCAGACCGTTCATTTCCGGCAGGGCCAGGCGCCGGTTGGCGCGGATCGCGCCGTGGCAGGCCATGGTGCCGAGCAGCTCGTTCAGGTGCGCCTGGATCCGGTCGCTGGTGCCGTACTCCATCAAGTCGGCCAGTACGTCGCTGACCAGGCGATTGGCCTCGGCCTGTTTCAGCAAGGCCGGGATCTGCCGGATCGCCAGGGTTTCCGGGCCCAGGCGTTGCAGTTCGAAGCCCAGGCGCTGGAACCAGCCCATGTGCTCTTCGGCGCAATCGGCTTCGCGCTGGCTGACCGCCAGGGACTCGGGCACCAGCAACGGCTGGCCGCTCAGGCCTTCGCTGGCCATGGCGATTTTCAGCCGCTCGTACATGATCCGCTCGTGGGCCGCGTGCATGTCCACCAGGACCAGGCCCTGGGCATTTTCCGCCAGGATATAGATGCCCTTGAGTTGCGCCAGGGCATACCCCAGCGGCGGGATATCGCCCTGGCCGTCGGGCAGTGCCGCCGGGCTGGTTTCCGGCAACGGCTTGAAGAACTCGCGATAGGCCGCCTGGGCCTCGGCCACCGGCACGTTCGATTGCGGCCGCGGGGTGTATTGATACTGGTAGCCGCTGCCTGCGCCACTGCCGGCCGCGTTGTAGCTCGGCTGGGGCTGGGGTTGTTCCAGTTGAGTGTGGGCGGCCAGGCGCATTTCGCCCTGGGGGCCGAACTCGCCGGCTTCGAGCCCCGTCGGCCGGACCATGCCGCCCACCGCAGCCGGGGCGGCCAGTTGGTCTTCCGGTCGCACATCGCCCAAGGCGCGGTGCAAGGTGCCATAGAGAAAATCGTGCACCATGCGCCCGTCACGGAAACGCACTTCGTGCTTGGTCGGGTGCACGTTGACGTCCACCACCGACGGGTCGACTTCGAAGAACAGCACGAAAGTCGGGTGCCGGCCATTGAACAGCACGTCGCGATAAGCCTGGCGCACCGCATGGGCCACCAGCTTGTCGCGTACCGCCCGGCCGTTCACGTAGAAGTACTGCAAGTCGGCCTGGCTGCGGGAGAAAGTCGGCAGGCCGACCCAGCCCCACAGGTGCAGACCGTTGCGTTCCACGTCGATGGGCAAGGCCTGCTCCAGGAAACCCGCGCCGCACACCGCCCCTACGCGCCGGGCACGGGCCGCGTCGTCGCGGGCCTCATGCAGGCTGAGGATGGACTTGCCGTTGTGGCGCAAATGGAAGGCCACGTCGAAACGCGCCAGGGCCAGGCGCTTGATGACTTCTTGCAGGTGATCGAATTCGGTTTTCTCGGCCTTGAGGAACTTGCGCCGCGCCGGGGTGTTGAAGAACAGGTCGCGCACTTCCACCGAGGTGCCCGCCGGATGGGCCGCAGGCTGGACGCGAGACGCCATGTCCCGGCCCTCGGTCTCGACCTGCCAGGCTTGCTCGGCATCACGGGTACGCGAAGTCAGGGTCAGGCGCGATACCGAACTGATGGACGCCAGCGCCTCGCCACGAAACCCCAGGCTCATGACACGTTCGAGGTCTTCCAGGTCGCGGATCTTGCTGGTGGCGTGACGGGCGAGGGCCAGCGGCAGGTCGTCGGCCGGAATACCGCGACCGTCATCGCGCACCCGCAGCAACTTGACGCCACCCTGCTCGACATCCACATCGATGCGCCTGGCGCCGGAGTCGAGGCTGTTTTCCAGCAGCTCCTTGATGACCGACGCCGGGCGCTCGACCACCTCACCGGCGGCAATCTGGTTCGCCAGCCGGGGGCTGAGCAGCTCGATGCGAGCGTTGCCGGCGTTCACTTCATCATCGCTCATTGCTGGGCCGCCACTTCATTGCCGGGAATGGTCAGGGTCTGGCCGATCTTGAGCTCGTCGCTCTTGAGGTTGTTGGCACTGCGCAACAAGGCAGGCGACACCTGGTAGCGCACGGCGATCATGGCCAGGGTTTCGCCAGGGCTGACGCGATGGTCCCGCGGCCCTTGGGCGATCTTGCCGGAGTCGCGCAGCCAGGCAATGTAGGTGCCTGGCGGCGGATTCTGTTGGAAGAACTGCCGCACGCCACTGCTGATCGAACGGGCCAGAGCCTGCTGGTGGCTTGCCGACGACAGCTTGGAGGCTTCGTTGGAGTTGGAGATGAAGCCGGTTTCCACCAGGATCGACGGGATGTCCGGCGATTTGAGCACCATGAACCCGGCCTGCTCGACGCGTTGCTTGTGCAGCGGCGTGACGCGACCGATGTTGCTCAGGACTTTCTGGCCGACGTTCAGGCTGGAGGTCAACGAGGCGGTCATCGACAAATCCAGCAACACACCGGCAAGCATCCGGTCCTTGTCGTCGAGGCTGACGTTGCCGGCGCCGCCGATCAGGTCGGAGCGGTTTTCGCTGTCGGCCAGCCAGCGGGCGGTCTCGGAGGTCGCGCCACGGTCGGACAGGGCAAACACCGAGGCCCCGAACGCAGCGGCCGAAGGCGCGGCGTCGGCGTGGATCGAGACGAACAGGTCGGCGCCTTTCTTGCGGGCGATTTCGGTGCGGCCGCGCAACGGGATGAAGTAGTCGCCGGTGCGGGTCAGCTCGGCGCGGAAACCTTTCATGCCGTTGACCTGGCGCTGCAATTCGCGGGCGATGGACAACACCACGTCTTTTTCCCGCTGCCCGCGCGAGCCCGAGGCGCCTGGGTCCTCACCACCGTGACCGGCGTCGATCACCACGATGATGTCGCGCTTGCCGGCCGGGGCCGGTGGCAGCTTGATCGCAGGCTCGGTCGGTGTCACCGGTACCGCCGGCACCGTGGCGACATTGGGCGCAGGCGCGGGGGCCGGCGCTGCGTCGGCGGGGTTGTCGAACAGGTCCACCACCAGCCGGTTACCGTACTGGGCATTCGGGGCCAGGGTGAAGCTTTTCGGGGTCACGGCTTTCTTCAGGTCGATGACTACCCGCAGGTCGGTCGGCGTACGCTGGGCCGAGCGCATCGCAGTGATCGGCGTATTGGCCGTGGCGACGTTCAGCGGCGCCCCCAAGGTCGCGCCGTTGATGTCGATCACCAGGCGATCCGGGGCAGTCAGGGTGAATACGCTGTGTTGCACCGGCCCGGTCAGGTCGAAGACCAACCGAGTGTTATCCGGTGCCCGCCAGAGGCGAACGCTGTTGACCTTTGTCTCGGCCACAGCATCGACGGCCAGTGCCGTAAGCAACAGTCCTACGACAGCAACCACCGCGCGAAAGCGCATACCAAACCCCATCATCAAATAGTTTCCAATGCCAAAGCGGCACACCAGGACTCGCCACGCGAGCCTTGTGGCGTCAGTTTCAGCGAACGCCCGCCGTTCTGCGCGCCAATGGTAATGGTCAGGTCAGGCTTTGGCAAAAAGCCTGCACCCTTGTCAGGCCATTCGATCAGGCACAAGGCGTCATCTTCGAAATAATCGCGGATGCCGAGAAATTCCAGCTCCTCAGGATCCACCAGGCGGTACAAGTCGAAATGGAAGGCGCGGATGTCGCCGATCTCGTAGGGCTCAACCAGGGTGAACGTCGGACTCTTTACCGCGCCGGTGTGTCCGAGGCCACGAATGATGCCTCGCGACAGCGTGGTTTTGCCCGCGCCGAGGTCGCCCTCGAGGAAAATCAGGCCGTGGCCTTCGGTAACGCGCGCAATGCGCCCCCCCAAATCCGTCATGGCGGCTTCATCCGCCACGTACAGGGTTACTTCAGACACGGTGAATGCTCCTCCAACAACTGACGAATGGCCGGGATCAGGTCGGTCGCCACCACTCCCCGGCCCGACCGGCCGACTTGCGCACCCGCGCTGGCATGCAGCCAGACCGCCAGGCACGCGGCTTCAAAACCCTCCATGCCCTGGGCCAGCAAGGCACCCACCACGCCGGCCAGCACATCCCCCAGTCCCGCCGTGGCCATGGCCGGATGGCCCTGGTTGCATACCGCCAGGCGGCCGTCCGGGCTGGCGATCAGGCTGCCGGCCCCCTTGAGGATCACCGTGGCGGCGTATTTCTGGCTCAAGGCATGGGCCGCTGCCGGGCGATCGGCCTGCACCTGGGCAGTGGATATCCCCAGCAGCCGCGCCGCCTCTCCCGGGTGCGGGGTGATCACACAGTGCTCGGGCAAGCTGACAGCACCGCCGCTCAGCAGGTTCAGCGCATCGGCATCCCACACTTGCGGCAGCGCGGCGTTGGCCGCCGCCGACAACAGGCTGCGCCCCCAGGCCGCCTGCCCCAGACCCGGCCCGACCACCAGCACGCTGGCCTGTTGCAGCAAGTCCATCAACTGATTCGCCGAATGGGTGCCCAGGACCATCACTTCCGGCAGACGCGCCAACGCGGCGGCGACGTGCTCGCTGCGGGTCGCCATGGAGACCATGCCCGCACCGCAGCGCAGGGCACTTTCGGCGCTCATCTGGATCGCGCCGCCAAAGCCCCGGTCGCCACCGATCAATAGAACATGACCGAACTTGCCTTTATGGGACGTGGGCGCGCGCGGCGTAAGGCGTTGCAGGTTATGCGGTGAGAGCAACCGCGCGCTGAACGGCGCCGACTCAACGACATCCGGATCGGCGTGCAGGTCATTGAATACCAACTCGCCAACCCGGTCGGCCGAATCGCCGGTGAACAACCCCAGCTTCAAGCCGATGAACGTCACCGTCAGGTCGGCCGTCACCGCCGTACCCAACACCCGCCCGGTGTCGGCGCACAGCCCCGAAGGGATGTCCACGGCGGCGACCGGCAGGCCACTGACGTTGATCGTGTCGATGGCCCGCACGTAAGGCTCGCGCACCTCGCCACTCAGGCCCGTGCCGAGCAAGGCATCCAGCAGCACGCCGCGCAGCTCGGACTCATCGGCCCAGGGCTCCACCGGCACACCGACCGCCACCGCCTCGGCGTGGGCATTGGCGGCATCGCCTTGCAGATGCCGGGGTTCGCCCACGGTCAGCACCCGCACCGACCACCCGGCGCGCCGGGCCAGGGTCGCCACCAGGTAACCGTCCCCGGCGTTGTTGCCATGACCGGCCAGGACCGTCAATTCACCGGCCTCGGGCCAGCGCCTGACGATCGCTCGCCAGGTCGCGCGGGCGGCGCGCTGCATCAATTCGAAGCCCGTGGTGCCCGCTGCGATCAATTGCGCGTCAAGGGCGCGAACCTGCGCGGCACTGTACAGCGCGTCGGGAAAATCATCTTTAGTGTGCGGCATGCGTCTTCGAGCTCCGATGTCTGGCAGAATTATACGCATCTCAGCTCCGGTTTCTCTCGCCTCATGCCTGCTATCGCCACCGACCTCGCCGCCCTCGCCCAATCCATCAAGGAGTGGGGCCGCGAGCTGGGTTTCCAGCAGGTCGGCATCAGCGGCCTGGACCTGGCCGAACATGAGCAGCACTTGCAACGCTGGCTCGAGGCCGGCTACCACGGCGAAATGGACTACATGAGTGCCCATGGCAGCAAACGCTCGCATCCCGAGGAACTGGTGCCGGGAACGCTGCGGGTGGTGTCGCTGCGCATGGACTACCTGCCGGGCGATACACAGATGGCACAGATGCTCGGCCAGCCGGAGAAGGCCTACATCTCGCGCTATGCGTTGGGCCGCGACTATCACAAATTGATCCGTAAACGCGTGCAACAACTGGCCGAAAAAATCCAGGCGGTCATCGGCCCTTTCGGTTACCGCGCCTTCGTCGACAGCGCACCGGTGCTGGAAAAGGCCATCGCCGAACAGGCCGGACTGGGCTGGATCGGTAAAAACACGCTAGTCCTGAATCGCAAGGCCGGCAGCTACTTTTTCCTGAGCGAACTGTTTGTCGACCTGCCGCTGCCAGTGGACCCGCCACATGCCACCGGGCATTGCGGAAAATGCACGGCCTGCCTGGACATCTGTCCGACAAATGCCTTCGTCGGCCCCTACATGCTCGACGCTCGACGCTGCATTTCCTACCTGACCATCGAGCTGAAAAATGCCATCCCCGAAGAACTGCGGCCGTTGATCGGCAACCGGGTGTTCGGTTGCGATGACTGCCAGATCGTCTGCCCGTGGAACCGCTTCGCCCGCCCGTCCGGGGAAGGCGACTTCAAGCCGCGGCACAACCTGGACAACGCCGAGCTGGCGGAGCTGTTCCTGTGGGATGAAGCGACATTCCTCAGCAGCACCGAAGGTTCGCCGTTGCGCCGCGCCGGCTATGAGCGCTGGCTGCGCAACCTGGCGGTGGGGCTGGGTAACGCGCCGTCAACGATTCCAGTGCTGCAAGCGCTCCAGGCACGAAGCGACCATCCATCGGAGCTGGTGCGCGAGCATGTGCAATGGGCGCTGCGCCAGCACGCCGAGCGTCAGACCTCGTCGTTGTAGACGAACTTGGGCATTTCCCAGTGAAAGCGAATCGCCAGGAGCCGCAGCAGGAACCCGCCGAACAAGGTAATCAGAATCGCCTGTTCGCCAGGCAATTGCAGGTAGACACAGAATAGATAGCACCACGCGGCGGCAAACGAGACGCTGGCGTAGAGTTCGCGACGGAAGATCAGCGGGATATCGTTGCAAAAGATGTCCCGCAGGATACCGCCGAACACCCCGGTGATGACGCCGCTGACGGAAGCCACCAACATGCCATGGCCCATTTCCAGCGCGGTCATGCAGCCAATCAGGGTAAACGCCACCAGGCCTGCGGCATCGAGCACCAGGAACAACGAGCGCAAGTGGCGCATCCAGCGAGCCAGGAACACCGTCAGCATCGCGGCGGCGGTGGTCAATACCAGGTATTCCGGATGCTTGACCCAGGTGAGCGGGTAATGGCCGAGCAGCACATCACGCACAGAGCCGCCACCCAGCGCCGTCACGCAAGCGATCAGCACCACGCCGAACCAATCCATGCCCCGACGCCCGGCAGACAGGGCGCCGGTCATGGCTTCGGCGGTGATGGCGATCAGGTAAAGCATCAACAGCATGATGGCGGTCCTTACAAAAAGGCGCGCAGTCTAGCCATTTCGGGCAGGCACCAAAAGGGGGCGCTACACAGACATAACTCAACACGGAAGCTGTGCCATGAGATCTGTGGGAGCAAAGCTTGCTCGCGAAACAGGCGCCTCAGTCCCTGAAAGACCGCATCGCCTTCATCGCGGGCAAGCCTTGCTCCCACAAGCTTTGCTCTCACCTTCACCAGCAAGAGCGCCGCGCACTTCAATCAGAACTTGATGAAATGCTTGCGGTAGTGCTGCAACTCGGCGATGGACTCGCGAATATCGTCCAGTGCCAGGTGGCTGCCGCCCTTCTGGAAGCTGTCGCGCACCTGCGGGGCCCAGCGGGCCGCCAGCTCCTTGAGGGTGGATACATCCAGGTTGCGGTAGTGGAAATAGCTTTCCAGGGATTTCATGTGGGTATAAAGAAAGCGCCGGTCCTGGCAGATGCTGTTGCCGCAGATCGGCGACTTGCCCTTCGGCACCCACTGCTCCAGGAAAGCGATGGTCTGGGCTTCGGCCTCGGCCATGCTGATCTTGCTCTCGCGCACCCGCTGGGTCAGGCCCGAGCCGCCGTGCTGGCGGGTGTTCCATTCATCCATGCCGGCCAGGACCTCGTCACTGTGGTGGATCGCGATCACCGGGCCTTCGGCCAGGGTGTTGAGGTCACTGTCGGTGACGATGGTGGCCATTTCGATGATGACGTCGGTATCAGGGTTCAGACCGGTCATTTCCAGGTCGATCCAGATCAGGTTCTGCGGGTTTTGCATGGGGAGGCTCCTCGGCGTAGCCAGGCAGTTTAGCCTAGGCTTTGTCCGAAAAGTGCCTGCGCGACGATCATGCTGCGTTGAAAACAGCCTCGCAATGCTCATAGACAATCAGTCAACTGCGCTTGCGAGCCTGTTTTTGCCTTGCCTGATCGCCGCTTGGCGACTTTTCGTACAAACCCAAGGCCGGCCGTCGGGCGTGCTAAACTCGCGACCGTTTTACCCTATTCGCAGTATTTCTTCATACGGAACACCCATGGCCAAACGCCAACTCAATCGTCGCCAGAACTGGCGCATCGAAAAGATCCAGGGCGAACGCGCTGCCCGTGCCGCCAAGCGTGAATCCAGTGCGGTGCAAGCCCTAGAGGGCGGCGACCTGGGCCCGGAACAGACCGGCCTGGTGATCGCTCACTTCGGTGTGCAGGTGGAAGTCGAGGCCTGCGAAGGCGAACTGGCCGGGCAGATATTCCGCTGCCACCTGCGTGCCAACCTGCCGGCGCTGGTGACCGGCGACCAGGTGGTCTGGCGCGCCGGCAACCAGGGCATCGGCGTGATCGTGGCGCAACTGCCGCGCCGCACCGAATTGTGCCGCCCGGACAGTCGCGGCCAGCTCAAGCCGGTGGCGGCCAACGTCGACATGATCATCATCGTGTTCGCGCCAATGCCCGAACCCCATGCCAACCTGATCGACCGTTACCTGGTGGCAGCCGAGCACGCCGGCATCCGCCCGTTGCTGCTGCTCAACAAGTTCGACCTGATCGACGAGCACAATGCCCCGGCGCTGAACGCCTTGCTGTCGGTCTATCGGCAACTGGGCTACCCGGTGCTGGAAGTGTCCGCCCACCACGGCAACGGCATGGAACAATTGCAACGGCAATTGGACGGGCACATCAGCGTGTTCGTCGGCCAGTCCGGCGTCGGCAAGTCGTCACTGGTCAACAGCCTGCTGCCGGATGTCGAGACCCGCGTCGGGCCGCTGTCCGAGCTGTCCGGCCAGGGCACCCACACCACCACTACGGCGCGGCTGTTCCACTTCCCCGGCGGTGGCGACCTGATCGACTCACCGGGTATCCGCGAGTTCGGCCTGGGCCACGTCAGCCGGGCTGACGTGGAAGCCGGCTTCATCGAGTTCAACGACCTGATCGGCACCTGCCGCTTCCGCGACTGCAAACACGACCGCGAACCGGGTTGCGCCCTGCTCAAGGCCCTGGAAGACGGCCGCGTGCAGCAGCAACGGATGAACAGCTACCGTTCGATCATCGCCAGCTTGCCAGAAAGCAGTTACTAAGCCGCACGCTCATTTGCGGCCACAACGGCAAGCAACTTTCAGTGACCCAATAAAAAGCCGACAGTGAAGTCGGCTTTTTATTGGGTCATGGCGCAGGCGAGCCACCCGGTTTCGGCGCGGCATCGTCGAACAAGTTCAAACGCTCGCGCAGCTCATGGGCAGGCACCGGCTGCTGGTTCGCCGGCAAGGCGTTCGGATCCGCCGCCGCACCCGGCGTTGCCGCTGGTGCTTCGCCGGGCGCGCCCTGACCCTCGGCAGGGTCCGGCGCCGGGTCGTTGGTCTGCGAACCTTCGATGGCCTGCTGGGCCTTCTTGGTCAATACCACGATATCGATCCGCCGGTTGACCGGGTTGAGCGGGTTCTTGCGGTCGAACAACGCCGAAGAGGCATAACCGACCACCCGCGCGACCTGCTCATCCGGATAACTGCCAGCCACCAAGGCACGACGTGCCGCGTTGGCACGGTTGGCGGACAACTCCCAGTTACCGAAATCGCCTTTGCCGGCATAAGGCTGGGCATCGGTGTGGCCGCTGATGCTGATCTTGTTCGGCACCGCCTTGATGGTGTCGGCCATGGCCAGCAGGATGTCTTCGAAATAAGGCTTCAGGCGTGCACTGCCGGAGTCGAACATCGGACGGTTCTCGGCGTCCATGATCTGGATGCGCAAGCCGTTCGGCGTGATCTCGAACAGGATCTGGTCCTTGAACTTCTGCAGTTGCGGGTTTTCTTCGACCTTGTTCTGCAACTCCTGCAGCAGCAACTCCAGGCGTTCGCGCTCGATCTGCTCGGCCATGCCTTCGACCTGCTCGGTATCGGTCGTCACCTTGTCGGGCTGGGGCTGGGATTTGACTTCAGGATTGAGGGTCGTGTCTGGCGCCAGGGTCGGTGAGCCGCCCAGGTCGATGATGTACGGCGTGCCGCTTTCAGTGAAACCCACCGGGTCCTTGAAATAGCCGGCGATGGCGATCTTCTGCTCCGGCGTGGCGGTGGACAGCAGCCACAGCACCAGGAAGAACGCCATCATCGCCGTCGCGAAGTCGGCGAAGGCAATTTTCCAGGCGCCGCCGTGGTGCCCGCCGGCTATGCGCTTGACGCGCTTGACTATGATCGGCTGGTTATTTTCCATAACTTAGCGACCGCGAACCGCTTGTTCCAGCTCGGCAAAGCTTGGACGGTGCGCCGGGTACAGGACCTTGCGGCCGAACTCCACCGCCAACGACGGCGGCATGCCCGAGGCCGAGGCCACCAGGGAAGCCTTGATAGCTTCGTAAGTATTGAGTTCTTCCTTGGCGTCATGGGCCAGGGAGTGGGCCAGCGGACCGAAGAACCCGTACGCCGCCAGGATACCGAAGAAGGTACCCACCAGGGCCGCACCGACGTGCAGGCCGATGGATTTCTGGTCGCCATCACCCAGGGACGCCATGGTCACCACGATACCCAATACCGCCGCGACGATACCGAAGCCGGGCATGGCGTCGGCGATGCCGGTAACGGCGTGGGATGGATGTTCCAGGTCTTCCTTGAGGCTGTACAGCTCCATGTCGAACAGACCTTCGAGTTCATGGGGCGCCATGTTGCCGGACGACATGATGCGCAGGTAATCGCAGATGAACGCCGTCATGCGCTCGTCCTTGAGCACGGCGGGGTATTTGGCGAAGATCGGGCTGGCGGCGGCGTCTTCGATGTCGCCTTCGATCGCCATCATGCCTTCGCGGCGGCTCTTGTTGAGGATCTCGTAGATCAGCCCGAGCACTTCGAGGTAAAAGGTGTGGCTGAAGCGCGAACTGAACATGCCCAAGGATTTCTTGAGCACGTGCATGGTCATATAGCCAGGGTTGGCCTGGAGGAATGCACCGAGGGCCGCACCGCCGATGATCATCACCTCGAAGGGTTGGATCAAGGCGGCGATCTTGCCATGGGAAAGCACGTATCCGCCAAGCACGCTCGCGAACACGACAATGATGCCGATAATTTTAGCCATAGATAGAAGGTACTTACTTAAGTCGGGTTCAAGGTCATATTCGGAAGCTGAAAATCTCTTCTTCTACTTATCGGCAAAACTGCGCCAGACTATAGCCAGTTCTGGCGAAAAGCCAGTTTGCCCCGCTCCGGGCGTAGACCTCATATGATGATCGCGTCCAACCATGGCTAACAAAACGACCGCTCCAACGCCACGTCCCATCACGCTCGAAGGCTGGGTGAAGCTGCTTGAAGGCGTGCACTTGCCGGTGCCCCAGGCCAGTCACGACCTGGTCTGCCGGGCCATCACCGACAGTCGACGGTCGCTGCGGGACATCGCCGAGCTGATGCAGGACAGCCCCGCCCTGGCGCTGAGCGTCATCCGCGAAGCCAACCATCACACCCATGGCAGCCTCGCGGAGCCGGCGGAAAACCTCGAGGTGGCCATCAACCGCCTCGGCCTCAAGCGCACCGAAGAACTGCTCGCCCGCCTGCCGTCGTTGCCCGAACCCCAGATACCCGTCGCCCTGCGCCAGTTGCAATTGATCAGCCAGCACGCCACGCAACAGGCCAATGGTTTCTTCGCCAGCCGCCTGGCGCGGCTGTGGCAAGACATCCACTGGGGTAGCCTGCTGTTCCTGTCGCCGCTCTGGCCGCTGACCCTGACTCACCCGCGCTTGCTCGGCGAGTGGGAGCTGCGGGTCATTCATAAAGGCCAGTCAGCCAGCAAGGTGGAGCGCGAGCTGTTTGGCGTACGCCTGCTGAACATCTGCCTGGCCCTGGTAGAAGCCTGGCGCCTGCCGATCTGGGTCGCGCAGGGCTACCGCCTGCTGCTCAATGAGCGGCGCGAACTGGTTAAAGTGCTGCGTATCGCCCGGGACAGCGAACACCCGCTGCGCCAGCAGAATCGCCTGGACGACGACCCGGCTTTGCGGCACTGGCTCAACCAGCCGGCCAACACCGTGTTGCTGGCCAACGGCCTGGCCCTGTCGGCGCACCATGCCTGGGACAGCACGCATAGCACCCGTTGGCAATACCTCACCAGTTTGTATCTGCAGATGTCGATGGATGAGGTCCAGCAACAACTGCACCAACAAGCCGCCAACAGCGCACGCCATCACGCCATGCCCGACCTGTGGCATCCGGCGCAGGCCTTGATCTGGCCCTGGGGCAGCCGGCGCATCCATCCCGGGTTGCTCCCACCCCCACCGCCGAGCCCGGAAGACCTGAGCCAGTGGCGCAAACAATGCTCGGCATTGCTGGTGGAGCCGAGCCCGTTCAGCAACGCCATGCACCTGACCACTTCGGCACGCGATGCCTTGGCGGCGTGCGGCATGCGTCGGGTCATGATCCTGATGGCCGACCGCAACCAGACCAGCGTCCGCGTGCATCAGATCGCCGGCCTGCCCCAGGAGGCGGCAGCCATGAGTTTCCCCATCGGCCAAAGCAAGGTCTTGCAACGGCTGCTGGCCCAGCAGGCCCAGGTTCGCCTGAGCCCACAGAACAATGCGCAGTTTTCCGCACTGCTGCCACCGGGCTTGCGCAGCCTGTTTCGCGGCGAACACCTGCTGTTGCGTTCGCTGGCCTGCAACGGCCGGGTGATCATGCTGGTGGTCGCGGATCAAGGCGGTGGCCCGCTCTCGGACGTGACCGTGCAAGCCTTCGGCAAGACCGTGCAATGCATCGAGCGCGCCCTGCACACCTTTACCAACCGCGGCCGCTGAACTTGCTACAATCCTTTCCCTTTGCGCCCCTGGAGACCTCACATGCCTGACTTCTCTGGCTTGCCATTGGTGATCGAGCCGAGCGACCTGCTCCCGCGCCTCGACACCCCTGAACTGATCCTGGTGGACCTGACCAGTGCCGCCCGCTACAGCACCGGGCATATTCCCGGCGCTCGCTTCGTCGACCCCAAGCGCACCCAATTGGGCCTGCCGCCCGCGCCGGGCCTGCTGCCAGCGAAAACCGATCTGGAAACACTGTTCGGCGAACTCGGCCACAACCCGGATGCGGTCTACGTGGTCTACGACGACGAAGGCGGTGGCTGGGCCGGACGCTTCATCTGGCTGTTGGACGTGATCGGTCACTCGAACTATCACTACCTCGACGGCGGCCTGCTGTCGTGGCTGGACGAAGGTCTGCCGGTGGCCACCGAGGTGCCCGCGCCCGCTGCTGGCCCGGTGAGCGTCATGCTGCTAGAAGCGCCCACTGCCACCCGCGAATACCTGCAAAGTCGCCTCGGCGCCGCCGACTTGGCGATCTGGGATGCGCGCGGCCCACTGGAATACTCCGGCGAGAAAGTCGTGGCGGCACGGGGCGGACACATCCCCGGCGCGGTCAATTTCGAGTGGACCGCCGGCATGGACCCGGCGCGCAGCCTGCGCATCCGCAAGGACATGCCGCAGATCCTCGAAAAACTGGGCATTACGCCCGACAAGGAAATCATCACCCACTGCCAGACTCACCACCGCTCTGGCTTCACCTACCTGGTGGCCAAGGCACTCGGTTATCCGCGGGTCAAAGGCTATGCCGGTTCCTGGGGCGAATGGGGCAATCACCCCGACACCCCTATCGAGCTTTGAAGGTTCTTAAGGACAGTTCATGAAAAACCGTTTGTTCATCATTTCCCAGTACCTGCTGCCCCATCACTTGCTGTCGCGGCTGGCCGGCTGCATTGCCGAATGCCGCGTGCGCTGGTTCAAGAATGCCTTCACCGCCTGGTTCGCCAAGCGCTACCAGGTAGACATGTCCCAGGCCCTGGTGGAAGACGTGACGGGCTACGAGCACTTCAACGCGTTTTTCACCCGCGCCTTGAAAGACGGCGCTCGCCCACTGGACCAGACACCGGGCGCGATCCTCAGCCCCGCCGACGGTGCCATCAGCCAGCTCGGCCCGATCGAGCACGGTCGCGTTTTCCAGGCCAAGGGCCACAGCTTCAGCGTGTTGGAATTGCTGGGCGGTGATGCCGCCAACGCAGCGCCATTCATGGGCGGCGAATTCGCCACCGTCTACCTCTCCCCCAAGGACTACCACCGCGTGCACATGCCGCTGGCCGGCACTCTGCGGGAGATGGTCTACATTCCCGGGCGGATTTTCTCGGTCAACCAGACCACCGCCGAAAACGTCCCGGAACTGTTCGCTCGCAACGAGCGCGTGGCGTGCATTTTCGACACCGAGCGCGGGCCGATGGCCGTGGTACTGGTGGGCGCGATGATCGTTGCGTCCATCGAAACCGTCTGGGCCGGGCTGGTGACGCCACCCAAGCGCCAACTGAAAACCTTCCGCTACGACGAAGCCGCCCGCGCACCGATCCATTTGGAAAAAGGCGCTGAACTGGGACGCTTCAAGCTGGGCTCGACGGCGATCGTGCTGTTCGGACCGGACCAGATGAAATGGGCCGAAGGCCTGGTGGCTGGCTCGCCCGTGCAGATGGGCCAGGGGCTGGCATTGCCAAAAGCCTGAGTCACGGTAAAAGCAGACCTGTGGGAGCAAAGCCTGCTCCCACAACACATAAACATTCAGGACAACGCATCGCCGTATCAACTGCTAGAGTTTGGAAACATCATTTTCATTTCCCGCCGGAGCCCGTCCACGGCATGAATGAGACCAGCCCTCTCCAGTTGTTGCGCGTCCTGAACCCGACACAGCCCCGCCTGTCGTTCTGCGACGCCACGCCACGCGACCTCAAGCGATGGATCGCCAACCTGCCCAAGGCCAACATTGGCGAGACTGCCCGCCTGCTGTACCAGGCACTGGGCGAACTCAACCAACTGCTCACGCCCAGCGAAAACCGCCTGCAACTGCTCGAACTGCTCAGGCCCGAGGTGCATTACGTCTGCAAGCACCTGGAACGACATTTCCTGCAACAGGCCATCGTACTGGATGACCGCTCACGCAAGATCGTCAACCTGTGCCAAGCCCTGCAGAGCTACCTCGCGATGGGCTACAAGCAGATCGTGGCCCGCATCGCGCCGAAATTCAGCAAAGACCGCGCCCGTCTGCTGAGCACCACGCTGCAACGGGCGATGCAGGCTCTCAACGGGCAACTGTTGCGCGCCAGCCAACTGTACAGCCCGATACCTGAAGGCTTGTGGCTCGATCTGCACCAGCTCTACCGGATCGCCTGCCAATTGCGCTTGCAGCACCTGAACGTGAGCGATGACCTGGCCAGCCAGGTCCAGCAGTTGAATGTCGAACAGACCTATGTCGTCGCCCTGTTGCTGGGGGCATCCCGTAGCAATCAACTGCGCCAGAGCCAGATTGCACGACTGGCCGAAGTGCTCGAAGCCTGGAGCCCACGTGTCAAGCTGGACCCACCCAGGGCGGCGGCGAACCTGTTCGCCGTGGCTCCGGAACTGGATATCGGACCACGCTATCGTTCCAAATTCCGGGCCGAGCAGCAGCCGACCTTGCAAGGGTTCGATCCGCAACCGCTGGTGCAAGCCATCGCCAGCTATCTGGAGCAACCGAACGACTCGACACTGTCGGTTCCAAACGGCATGAGCACCGACACTTTGCACCACCTGCAAGCGGCCTGGGGCGAAGCAGCCGAGCGCAGCTTCCAGCGCACCGAGGGCAATGGCAAGCTGACAATCTGCGTGGGCATGAGCGCATTGCACTATTACCTCGGCGGCGAGCGTTCTTTCAGCGAGATCCTCAAGACCTCCGCGACACGCAAGGCGCGGTTCGACGTTTCGCCGGGGAAATCGAACGACACCTGGAAGCAGGCCTTCGACGCGGCTCCCACGGGCGACAGCGACCTGTTGCCCTACGAAGAAATCGAATACCCGGCCAACCCGAGCGATGACGACGGCAGCGGCTCGAACAACCAGCATCACTTTCCGACCTACGACCTGCCGATCATCAACCATAGCCCCGGCGGCTACTGCCTGGGCTGGCCGAAAGAGGTTCCGGAACAACTCCAGGCCGGGGAAATGGTCGGTATCCGCGACGCCAGCGAGCAAGCCTGGAGCATCGCCGTGGTGCGCTGGATCCGCCAGGTACGCAATGGCAGCATGCAAATGGGCATCGAGCTGATCGCGCCCCACGCCCAGCCCTGCGGGCTGCAACTGGTGCGTGAAGAGAAAGAACAGAACCATTACTTCAGAGGGTTGCTACTGCCGGAAATCAGCGCCATCGACCTGCCGGCCACCATGATCGCCCCTCGCCTGCCCTTCCAGGAGGGCCAGCACGTCATGATCAATACCAACGGCGAAGAACGCCGCGCCGGCCTGGACCGCCGGGTCACCAGCACCCACAGTTTCAACCAGTTCGCTTATCACCAGGAGGATTCAGGCGCCGGGAAAGGCAGCGACGCCGAGGGGGATTTCGATTCGTTGTGGAAGTCGCTTTAAACAGCGCATGTCCCTTTGCGGTGAGGGGACTGGTTTGTGGCGAGGGGATTTATCCCCTCGCCACAAACAGAGAGTAATACACTCAGAGCTCAACGCTGCCCGTCACGATCCCTGAAGCCCAGCAGATACAGCACCCCATCCAGCCCCAGGGTTGAAATGGCCTGCCTGGCCGACTGCTTGACCAGCGGTTTGGCGCGGAAGGCCACACCCAACCCGGCAATGGCCAACATCGGCAAATCATTGGCGCCGTCGCCCACGGCGATGGTCTGCTCCAGGCTCAGGCCTTCCTTCGCGGCCAATTCGCGCAACAGATCGGCCTTGCGCTGGGCATCGACAATGGGCTCAACCGCCACGCCGGTCACCTTGCCATCCACCACTTCCAACTCGTTGGCGAACACATAGTCAATGCCGAGCTTGGCCTGCAACTGCCGGGCGAAATAGGTGAAGCCACCGGACAGGATGGCGGTCTTGTAACCCAGGCGCTTGAGTTCGGCGAACAGGATCTCGGCGCCTTCGGTCAAGCGCAGGGAAGCGCCGATGGAATCCAGTACGCTGATATCGAGGCCTTGCAGCAGCGCCAGGCGCTCCTTGAAGCTGGCGCGAAAATCCAGTTCGCCGGCCATGGCCCGCTCAGTGATGGCCGACACTTTGTCGCCCACGCCAGCGGCCTTGGCCAGCTCATCGATAACTTCGGCTTCGATCAGCGTCGAATCCATATCGAACACCGCCAGGCGACGGTTGCGACGGAACAGCGAATCCTCCTGGAAGGCGATGTCGACGTTCAGCTCCTGGGCCACGCTGAGGAATTCGGCACGCAATGCCTGGGGATCGGCCGGTTCGCCACGCACCGAAAACTCGATGCAGCCCTTGCCCTTGTCCTCCGCCATGTCCAACGGCATGCGCCCCGACAGGCGGTCGATATGATCGATATTCAAGCCATATTCAGCCGTGATCGAACTGACACGCTGCAACTGTTCGGCGGTGACCTTGCGGGTCAACAACGTAACGATATGGCGCTGCTTGCCCTGGCCGGCCACCCAATACTGGTAATCGGCTTCGGAAACTGGCGTGAAACGCACCTGCTGGTCGAGTTCATGTGCGGCGAACAGGATGTCCTTGAGCACCGACTTGCTCTGTTCGGCGTTCGGGATTTCAACCAGGATGCCAAATGACAGTGTGTCGTGAATCACCGCCTGACCGATGTCTAGAACGTTCACACCACCTTGGGCCAGAACGCCGGTAATGGCCGCAGTCAGACCCGGACGGTCGCTGCCAGTGATGTTTATCAGGACGATTTCGCGCAAGGCGCACCCCCGCAGGTGAAAAAAAACGCATTCTACCCACATTCAGTGACCATCGGGCACCGCCAATGCTTTGCCGGCCTTGGGCCTGTCGCTATACTGCGCGTCAATTTCACGGACAAAGAGCCGAGCTCAGTGAACCGGCCCACGCCAGTCAAAACCGACAATTTCTTCCTGCTGATCTTCCGTGCACTGCGCCACCGTCGCGTGCCGATTGCATTGCGCATCGCCAGCCATAACGTGATCCTGGTCGCCCTGGCCCTGGTCATCTATGCCTGCGTGATGGGCCTGCAGTTCAAGCAGGCCATGCATGAGCAGGCCGACGCCCTGGGCGAGAGCCTGACCACCCAGACCGCCACCTCCGCCACCGAGCTGCTGGTGTCCAACGACATCCTCAGTCTCAACGTGCTGCTCAACAACCTGACCAAGAACAAGCTGGTGGCCCACGCCGCCATCTACAGCGTGGACAACCGCATCCTCGCCGAGGCTGGCCAACGGCCCAAGCCCGGCCTGCTGGGCGAGTCCGGCGGCATGTACCAGAGCAAGATCACCTTCCAGGACGTCACCGCCGGGCAACTGCGCATCAGCCTGGACATGGACCAGTTCCAGCAGCCGATGACCATCAGCCTGCAAAGCATGGGCATCCTCAGCGCCATATTGCTGGCGCTGGCCCTTGCCCTGAGCCTGCGCCTGGGACGGCACCTCTCCACGCCGCTGCTGCAATTGCGCCTCTGGCTACGGGACATCGACGAACACACCCCGGCCACCCTGCGCCAGGATGAAATCGGCGACCTGGCCCGGCAGCTGCACGCCAGCTTCGCGCCGGAACCTGCGCCGCTGCCGGAACCTGAAGAACTCGACTTCGCGGACGATGACACCGAACCGGGCTTCGAGGTGCGCAACTTGCGCGATCCAGGCTTCGATGAAAGCCCGTCAATGCCTGCTTCCAGGCCAGCCCCACGCCACGTGGTACGCGCCGCGGAAGACGATGAAGACGACGACGCCTTTGCCGACCTGCGGGACGAGTCGATGAGCGGCGAGCCAAGGCCAGCAGCCCGTGCCGTCGTTTCGAACGTTCCCCAGCACAGTGCCGTACTGGCCATTCAACTGGGCGCCCAGGATCAACTGCGTCGCCTGCCCCAGGCACGCCTGAAGGAACTGCTCGAGCGCTACCGCGACTGCCTCGACCAGGCCGCTTCGCTTTACCAGGGCCATTTGCACACCCTGAACGACGGCAGCACGCTGATGCTGTTCCACACCGAAGACAGTGGCGACGACTACCTGACCAACGCCATCTGTTGCGGCGAGCTGCTTCGGGCCCTAGGCCATCAGTTGCAGATCGAAGTCGCCGACAGCGGCATCACCCTGCAACTGCAGTTGGGCCTGACCCTGGGTGACGAGCTGTTTGGCCTGAGTCAGATTGACCTGCTGCTGACCGAAACCGCCCAGGACGCCCTGGCCCTGTCGCAACACAGCCGCAACCTGCTGCTGGTTGAGCGCAAAGTCAACGACGACACCCTGATCCGCCAGCGCGCGCGCATCCGCCCCATCGCCAGCCCCGAAGGTGCGTGCTGCGTCGAACGACTGATGGAGCCCTATCCGTCGATGCTGGAACGGCAACTGGCACGGATGCACGAACGCCAGGCCTGAGCCCCGACACTTCAAATAAAGAAGCCCGCAGATGAGTGGTCATCCGCGGGCTTTTTTGTGGGTCCAGGCACCAGGAAACCAACCACCAGAAACAACAAAGCCCGCATCAACGCGGGCTTCGCTTTACATCCAGTCCAACCATCAGAACCTGAACACTTCCATGTCCGTACGAATCGGCAAGGCCATGGGGATCTTGTCCTTGTCCTTTTCCACCGGTTTGGCCGGTGCAGGCGTCGGAGCTGCCTTGCGTGGGACTTCTGCGACAGGAGGCTGGTTAGCCAACGGCTTGAGCGCCACCGACAGTTGCTCGGCCAGGCGCTGCAACAGGACGCCCTGGGCCTGGACCTGCGAAGCAGTGGTGCCGTTATGTTGCTCCTGCAGATGAACGATCCGGTTTTCGCGCACTTTGCCGCGACGATCGATCAACCGCCACTGGGCATCGAGCACTGCCGGTTGCGCCTTGCCTGAATCCAGGCGAGTGATCGACAACAGCACCTGGACATCCGGCGTAAAGCCTTGGGTGGCTGGCGCCAGTACAACGCGCTGGCTGTCCAGGCTCCCGGCGACCTGGCGCAACAGCAACTGGTCGATGTCCGAAGACAGGCTGCCAGCCCAGCGACCGTCGGTGGCGGCCTGCAAGCTGCCGTCCGGTTGACGTTGCAACAAGGTTTCGCGTTGCAGGTAGTCGGCGATCAATACCGGTCCCAGCAAAACGGCCATGCCGGCGCTTTGCGCAGGCTGGGCCGGGGTGCCGCTGTCGAGTTGATACAACGACACCGGCTGGTTGACGCTGCAGCCCGCCAGGCCAAGCAGGCCGGCGAGCCACAAAATAGGGAGGCGCAGAGCAGTCATCGTTCCGTCCAGGTGGCAGCCACAAGGTTTACCACAGTGAAAATACTCGGTCATTATGAAGAACGCTCGGCCACGCCGGCGCTTGAAAGGGCCTATCATCCGTGAATATGCGCTCCGACTCCAGCGCGAAAGCGTCGGCCTGCGGCATTTAATCGCAGACCAACGCCTCTAGCACGCCTGATTCAGGTTTTCGACGAGCAGTGCATCCACCCGCTGAAACCCCCTCGGAAGCTTGTTGCCCCGCCGACCACGTTCACCCTTGTAATGTTCCAGATCGTCTGCTTTCAACGAGAGCGTACGCTTACCAGCCTGCAGCACAAGCGTGGCGCCTTCCGGCAACACTGCAATATCCGTGACATATTCCTCACGGCTGGCCACCCGTTCGCCGGAAATCCCGATGATCTTGTTGCCCTTGCCTTTACCCAACTGCGGCAAATCACTGATCTTGAACACCAGCAACCGTCCCTCGGTGGTCACCGAGGCCAGCCAGTTGTTCTCGCGATCGGCAACCGGGCGCGGCGCGATGACCTTGGCATTATTAGGCAGGCTCAACAGCGCCTTGCCCGCCTTGTTCTTGGCTTGCAGGTCTTCACCCTTGACGACGAACCCATAACCGGCGTCCGACGCAATAACGTACAGCCCTTCATCATCAGGCATCAGCACGCATTCGAAAGTTGCGCCCGGTGGCGGCGTTAAACGACCGGTCAGCGGTTCGCCCTGGCCCCGCGCCGACGGCAGGGTGTGGGCCGGCACCGAATAACTGCGCCCGGTGGAATCGACGAACACCGCAAACTGGTTGGAACGCCCGGCCGCCAGGGCCTTGAAACCGTCCCCGGCCTTGTAGGAAAGCCCCGCGGCATCGATATCGTGCCCCTTGGCGGAGCGTACCCAGCCCTTTTCCGACAGCACGACAGTGACCTTCTCGTTCGGCAGCAGATCGTGCTCGCTCAACGCCTTGGCTTCGGCGCGCTCGACGATCGGCGAGCGACGGTCGTCGCCATAGGTTTCGGCGTCCTTGAGCAACTCGCTGCGCACCAGTTTCTTGAGCTTGGCTTCGCTGCCCAGCAAGGCTTGCAGCTTGGCCTGCTCCTTGAGCAATTCATCCTGCTCGGCGCGCAACTTCATCTCTTCCAGCCGCGCCAGTTGCCGCAGGCGGGTGTCGAGGATGTAGTCGGCCTGGACTTCGCTGAGGGCAAAGCGGGCGATCAGGCTGGCCTTGGGTTGGTCCTCGGTGCGGATGATGTGGATCACTTCATCGAGGTTAAGGTAAGCGATCAACAAGCCGTCCAACAGGTGCAGCCGGCGCTCGACCTTGTCCAGGCGGAATTGCAGGCGCCGACGGACCGTCTTCACCCGGAACTCCAGCCACTCCACCAGCAGTGCCCGCAGGTTTTTCAGCTGCGGCTTGCCGTCCAGGCCAATGATGTTGATGTTGACCCGGTAGCTGGATTCAAGATCGGTGGTGGCGAACAGGTGCTGCATCAAGGCTTCGTGATCGACCCGGCTGTTGACCGGGATGATCACGATACGGCAAGGGTTCTCGTGGTCGGACTCATCGCGCAAGTCGGCAACTTGCGGCGCTTTCGACGGTTTTGCCTGCATCATCGCGGCAATCTGTTCCAGCACCTTGGCCCCGGAGACCTGATGCGGCAAGGCCGTGACAATGATGTCGCCGTCCTCGATGTGGTACACGGCGCGCATGCGCACCGAACCACGGCCGGTCTCGTAGATCTTCAGCAGGTCGGCGCGCGGCGTGATGATCTCCGCCTCGGTCGGGTAGTCCGGGCCCTGGATGTGCTCGCAAAGCTGCTCCACCGTGGCTTTCGGCTCGTCCAGCAAGCGCACGCAGGCGCTCGCCACTTCCCGCAGGTTGTGGGGCGGCACATCGGTGGCCATGCCCACGGCAATGCCGGTGGTGCCATTGAGGAGGATGTTCGGCAAACGTGCCGGCAACACCAGGGGTTCGTCGAGGGTGCCATCGAAGTTCGGCCCCCAGTCCGCCGTGCCCTGGCCCAACTCACTGAGCAGCACTTCGGAGTAGCGCGACAGCCGCGCCTCGGTGTAGCGCATGGCCGCGAAGGACTTCGGATCGTCCGGCGCACCCCAGTTGCCCTGGCCGTCCACCAGCGTGTAGCGATAGCTGAACGGCTGCGCCATCAGCACCATGGCTTCATAACAGGCCGAGTCGCCGTGGGGGTGGAACTTGCCGAGCACGTCACCGACGGTACGCGCCGATTTCTTGTGCTTGGAATCGGCGTCCAGCCCCAGCTCACTCATGGCATAGACGATTCGCCGCTGGACCGGCTTCAAGCCGTCGCCGATGTGCGGCAAGGCGCGGTCCATGATCACGTACATGGAGTAATTGAGGTAGGCATTTTCGGTGAAGTCAGCCAGCGATCGGCGCTCCACGCCGTCCAAGCTGTCTGCAAGAATGTCGCTCATGCGGGCCTCATCAGTTCATTGTCTGGCGCGCCGGCACGGTGCCGTCACGCTGGGTAAATTCAAGTTCAAGCAACGTTTGCCGGTTCATGGCGCGGCGCTCCAGCCACCGTCCGGCGCGGCGAAGCGCCAGATGATCGGTCGCGCTTCGCCGTCGGCCCGCGGCTCGTCATTGTTGTCCAGGCCGATCCAGGCGCCTTCGGCGTCGACCACCAGCGCCTCGGCCAGCCCATAGGCCTGGGAATAACGGCGCTCATCCTGCAAGGCTTCAGCGGCGAACGACCAGCAACGTTCCACCTTCGCCGTCTGCGGGTCACGCCGGCAGATCTGGTAGGCATTGCGCTCGAGGGTAAACAGCTTGCCGTCGAACAATGACAGATCGGCGAAATCCCGCGAAACCGCCTGGGCCTTGGGGAATTGCGCCGGTTGCATTTCCAGCCCCGCTTCGCTCAGCAGTACGCAGTTAGCCTCGCAATCCCAAACCGTTTGCTGACGCTTGATGCGCAGCAGGCCGCGACGTTCGCGCTCGGCCGCCAGCCACATCCGGTCGCCCTCGGGGTTGACCGCCAAGCCTTCGAACAAAGCGTTGAAATGCAACAACATGCCACTGGCCCGGGCCTCACGGATCATGGCGGGGGCGATTTTCAACCAGGACGCGGGGCCCGACGGTGGCACCTGCAACACCGCGGCACGGGACTCGCTGACCACATAGCGATTACCCGCGCCATCACAGCTGATGCCTTCGAAATCCAGCTCCCCACCACGCAGGAACGACGCCGCCCAGGTCCTTGCGCTCAAGCCCCAGGGCAAACCGCTGTCCGGCACCTGCGGCACCTCGATGTTAACCACCTGGGCCTGCCAGAGCGTGGCGCTGGACGGCTCGAGACGGTAGATCCGGTCGTCGTCGCGATCGGAAACCGTCCACATTTCGCCGCCACACAAGGCCAGCCCGGACAAATTGCCGCCACGCATGCCATCGACGACATGCTCGGACAACAACTTGAGTTCCGGTGCGGGTCCGGCGACAACCATCCCCGCCCACAGCGCCAGCGCCAGGGCGAAGCCACGGCGCATCAGGCCAGGACCTCGGCCAGGTCGCCCTTGGACTCGAGCCAGGTCTTGCGGTCGCCGGCGCGTTTTTTCGCCAGCAGCATGTCCATGATTTCCGAGGTCGCGGCGAAATCGTCCAGGGTCAGTTGCACCAGGCGCCGGGTGTTCGGGTCCATAGTGGTTTCGCGCAGTTGCGGTGGGTTCATTTCGCCCAGGCCCTTGAATCGGGTGACCTGCGGCTTGCCGCGCTTCTTCTCGGCCACCAGGCGATCGAGAATGCCATCGCGCTCGGCTTCGTCCAGGGCGTAGTAGATCTCCTTGCCCAGGTCGATGCGGTACAGCGGCGGCATCGCGACGTAGACGTGGCCGGCGTCCACCAACGCCCGGAAGTGCTGGACAAACAACGCGCACAGCAAGGTTGCGATGTGCAGGCCGTCGGAGTCGGCGTCGGCGAGGATGCAGATCTTGCCGTAGCGCAGCTGGCTCATGTCTTCGGCGCCAGGGTCGACACCGATGGCCACCGCGATGTTGTGCACTTCCTGGCTGGCCAGCACTTCGCTGCCGTCCACTTCCCAGGTGTTGAGGATCTTGCCCCGCAGCGGCAGGATCGCCTGGAATTCCTTATCCCGTGCTTGCTTGGCCGAACCACCGGCGGAGTCACCTTCCACCAGGAACAGCTCGGAGCGCATCGGGTCCTGCCCGGCGCAATCGGCGAGCTTGCCCGGCAACGCCGGCCCTTGGGTAATGCGCTTGCGCTCGACCTTCTTGCTGGCCTTCAGACGCCGACCGGCGTTGCTGATCGCCAGCTCCGCCAGGGCCAGGCCGGTTTCCGGGTTGGCGTTGAGCCACAGGCTGAAGGCGTCCTTGACCACACCGGAAACAAACGCCGCCGCTTCACGGGACGACAAGCGCTCCTTGGTCTGGCCGGAGAACTGCGGCTCCTGCATTTTCATCGACAGCACGAAAGCGATCCGCTCCCAGACGTCTTCCGGCGCCAGCTTCACGCCACGGGGCAGCAGGTTGCGGAACTCGCAGAACTCGCGCATGGCATCGAGCAGGCCTTGGCGCAAACCGTTGACGTGGGTACCGCCCTGGGCCGTGGGGATCAGGTTGACGTAGCTTTCCTGGACGCTCTCGCCGCCTTCGGGCAACCACAACAGCGCCCAATCGACCGCTTCCTTGTTACCCGCCAGGCTGCCGCAGAACGGCTCGTCGGGCAGGCGTTCAAAACCGCTGACCGCGTCTACCAGATAGGAGCGCAAGCCGTCTTCATAATGCCATTCGACCTTCTCGCCGGTGGCCTTGTCCTCGAAACTGACCGACAGCCCCGGGCACAACACGGCCTTGGCCTTGAGCACATGCTTGAGGCGGCTGACGGAAAACTTCGGCGAATCGAAATACTTCGGATCCGGGGCGAAATACACGCTGGTCCCGGTGTTGCGCTTGCCGACGCTGCCGACCACTTCCAGCTCGGTGGCCTTGTAGCCGTCGGCGAAGGTCATCTGGTATTCGTTGCCATCGCGCTTGACCCGCACCCGCACCTGGGTCGACAAGGCGTTGACCACGGAAATACCCACCCCGTGCAAACCGCCGGAGAACTGGTAGTTCTTGTTGGAGAACTTGCCGCCGGCGTGGAGCTTGGTGAGGATCAGCTCGACGCCCGACACACCTTCTTCGGGGTGAATGTCCACCGGCATGCCGCGGCCGTCATCGCTGACTTCCAGCGAGTGATCGGCGTGCAGGATGACCTGCACCGATTTCGCATGCCCGGCCAAGGCTTCGTCGACACTGTTGTCGATGACTTCCTGGGCCAGGTGGTTCGGCCGACTGGTGTCGGTGTACATGCCGGGGCGCTTGCGCACCGGGTCGAGGCCCGAGAGGACTTCGATGGCGTCTGCGTTATAGGAACTAGCGCTGGGAGTGGCCATGGGGTCTCGTCGTCAGTGTTCAAATAAAAAGGGGCGATGGTTCACAGCGAGGTGAAGTCGATCGCCTGGTACAGGTCGGCGCCAATGCCGGCGAAACTCAACAAGGCCGGTATCCGTTGCGCAAACCCTTGGAAACTGTGGTCGCCGCCGGCCTGGATGCGCAAGGCACAGGCCCGGTAATACTGCTGGGCGTGGCGATAATCCAGCGTTTCGTCCCCGGTTTGCAACCATACCTGAAACCGCTGTGGGTCCTTGGGCGCCGGCACTTCCAGCTCGGCCAGGGCCGTGACGTGGTCGTGGGTCAATTCCCAGGCTTCACCGGTGTACAAATTCTTTTGCGTGCCCAGGTAACCGTCGAACATCCGATGGGGGCTGACCGCTGGGTTGATCAACAACGCCTTGAGCCCGTGACGCTCGGCCAAGTGAGTCGCATAGTAGCCGCCGAGCGAGCTGCCGACCAGCAGCGGACGGCCCAGTTGTGCAATCGCCAGCTCCAATTGGGCCATGGCCTCGCGGGGGTGGTGGTGCAGGGCTGGCACTTGCAACTGATCGCCCAGGCCCAGGCGGGTCATCACCTCGATGAGTTGGCGGGCCTTGGTCGAGGCTGGGGCGCTGTTGAAGCCGTGGATGTAGAGGATCGAAGCGGACATGCCAACTTCCTGTGTCGGGGGCAAAGGCCGGAGTTTACAGGGAGATTGAGGTGGTTTGGGGGGATTTGGCTTGTCTTTCCGGTTGTGTGCCCGTCATACCTGTAGGGGCTGGACTGTGGGAGCAAAGCTTGCTCGCGAGGCGGTCTGGCGGTCGACCTGGGTTTCCGGGTGCATATCCGTTGCTGCGGTAACGGCGGCTTAGGGTTCCGCCCTGACGGCGGCTCACTTTTTTTCAAACGCCAAAAAAAGTAGGCAAAAAAGGCTTCGCCCCACCACTGGGCACCTCGCCAAGGCTCGGTGTTCCCTCACTCCGGCATTGCTCCGTGGGCCCGCCGCGAAGGGCCATCCATGGCCCAGCGCGGCTATCCCGGCATCCATGCCGGGATGCCCACTGCGCAATGCCTGCGTTCGGCCCTTGTGGTTAATGGGGCGTCCAAGATCAAAAGCCAAAGCAAGAGCAAGAGCACGATCGAAGCGGCCTGACGGCCGCTCCATCTCTCCCGGTTGTACCGAGAGTCACCATCTGCGGGAGCAAAGCTTGCTCGCTTTGGCAGTGGGTCAGGTTGCGTCAATGCAGAATGGTTCGACGTCAGCGCGGGTCAACGATATCCAATGCCCGATTTGCCAATAACTCACTGAGCTCGATCATCTGCTGGACACCCAAGGCAAAGTGCCGGCGCGAGCCTTCCAGATCGAAGGCCAGATCGCTGAGCATGGCGTTGGCGGAGGCTAGGGTTTCGCTGAGGTTGGCCAGGAGGGTTTCGGTGTCGAGCTTTTTGTTTACCGTGAACACTTGGCAGGGATCCGAAGAATTCGGGTTAGTGGATTTTGGCTTGAGATAAAAATCTAAAGTGCGCTTGGCTGCTTCATCAAGCTTTGGGGAATGCTGGCTTGTTTCGGAAGAGATGGAATCGTTTTTTGTTGGTCCAGAGTTATTTTCAGACATGTTGAGCGCTCCATTAGGATGAAATTTCGCTCCTTTTACTTCGGGTTTCCAGGCCCGACCGCTGAATCTTCAGCGACGGAAAAAGCTTAGAGACAGCCCTTCCCACCCAGCAACCGCCAGAACTCGTCGGAAAAATCTGCCTGAATCAGAAAGTGTGTCCGACCATTCCCACAACGCGGTCGGCTGCCAGGCCGCCTCGCTTTTGCTTTTTGCTTTTTGCTTTTGATCTTGAAGGCCCCGTTAACCACGACGGCCGAACGCAGGCATTGCGTAGTGGGCAACCCGGCATGGATGCCGGGTTAGCCGCGCTGGGCCATGGATGGCCCTT
>NZ_JAODAB010000013.1 GCF_025336485.1 Pseudomonas citri
GATAGATTTAAGCAAGCCAACCACACCACCCGTTAATCAGTATTGCAAAAATGGGGGTGACCATAGATTTTTATGCCCGTAAATCAATTGCTTAGCTTCCAGACGCGGAATACAAACGTTCTTATTCAGATTTATTTTCATTTATTATTCAAGAACTTAGGTTTGACACTCGTAAATGCGCGGCTCAAACTCTGCCGTAAACAGCTATTACAAGGCAGGCCCCACCATGAAAGGCGACGTTACAGTCATCCAGCATCTCAACAAGATCCTCGCCAATGAACTGGTCGCGATCAATCAATACTTCCTGCATGCCCGCATGTATGAGGATTGGGGCCTGAACAAGCTCGGCAAGCACGAGTACCACGAATCCATTGACGAGATGAAACACGCCGACAAGCTGATCAAGCGCATCCTGTTCCTTGAAGGCCTGCCAAACGTCCAGGACCTGGGCAAACTGCACATCGGCGAACACACCCGGGAAATGCTCGAGTGCGACCTGCGCATCGAACGCACCGGCCATGCGGATCTGAAGGCGGCCATCGCTTATTGCGAAAGCGCGGGAGACTTTGGCAGCCGCGAACTGCTGGAAGATATCCTCGAATCCGAAGAAGAACACATCGATTGGCTGGAAACCCAGTTGGGCCTGATCGACAAAGTGGGTCTTGAGAACTACCTGCAATCGCAGATGGGCGAAGAATAACTTTTCCCGAACGCAGCCACTAAAAAGCCCCGCCCTGTTTCCAGAGGCGGGGCTTTTCATTGCCTGGATTCCAGGACAACTGAAATCCACTATGGGAGTAACCTGCTCGCGAATGGATCAAATTCCTTCATCGCGAACTGGCTCGTTCCCACATTGGCTTGTAGATCAAGCTTCGGTCTTGTTCGCCGCCGCTTTTTCGACAGCTGCCTTGATCGTGGTCTGCAAGGAGCCGTCGGCGGCCATCTCGACCATGATGTCGCTGCCGCCAATCAACTCGCCAGCCACCCACAATTGCGGGAAGGTTGGCCAGTTGGCGTACTTGGGCAGATTGGCACGGATTTCCGGGTTCTGCAGGATGTCCACGTAGGCGAACTTCTCGCCACACGCCATCACAGCTTGAGCGGCCTTGGCCGAGAAACCGCACTGTGGCGCGTTCGGCGAGCCTTTCATGTAAAGCAGGACGGTGTTGTTGGCAATCTGGTCTTTGATCGTTTCGATGATATCCACGGAGCACCTCGGGCTTAAACTTCTACGACTTAAGTTGTCGACACGGTGGCGCATTGTAACGGAAAGCCGAGCACGCTGCTCGGTCTTGCGACGAGACAAATTCACGCAGCCGCCACTTTCACCACCACCCCATTAAGCACCGCATTGCCGGACAATTCATCGAGCAGCCCGTCATCGGTCAAGTCGTTGGCACTGGAACCCGGTTGTCCGCTGGCGATGCTCATCTGCACGCCTGGCCGGGCATGGCCCCAACCGTGGGGCAGGCTGACTACGCCCTGCATCATGTCCAGGCAGGCCTGCACCTCGACTTCGATCACCCCCACCCGCGAGCTGACCGTCACCCGCTGCCCATCGACCAGGCCACGGCTGGCCAGGTCGTCCGGGTGCATCAGCAATTGATGCCGCGGCTTACCCTTCACCAGCCGATGAAAATTATGCATCCAGGAATTGTTGCTGCGTACATGCCGCCGACCAATCATCAGCAATTCCCCAGGCTCAGGCGCCCGCAGCGCGGCGAAGCGCTCGAGGTCGGCGAGTATCACCGCAGGCGCGGCCTGGATGCGCTGGTTTTCGGTCTTCAGGCGCGGGCCAAGATTGGGCTTGAGCGCGCCCAGGTCGATGCCATGGGGATGGTCGAACAGGGTCGCCAAAGACAGCTTGTGCGGCGAGCCATCGCCATAGGCTCCGCTGCGCAGGCCCAGATCGATCATCTGCGCCGGCGGCAGGGTCGGCTTGAGCTCCTTGCCGGTCCGGGCGGCAAAGGCCTTGGCCAGGCCGACGAAAATCTCCCAGTCGTGCAACGCCCCATCGGGCTTGGGCAGGATCGCCCGGTTGAAACGGGTCACGTTGCGCACGGCGAACAGGTTGAACGTCGTGTCGTAGTGATCGTTTTCCAGCGCCGAGGTCGACGGCAGGATCAGGTCGGCATAGCGGGTGGTTTCGTTGATGTACAAATCGATGCTGACCATGAATTCCAGCCCGTCCAGCGCCTGCTCCAGTTGTCGCCCGTTGGGTGTGGAAAGCACCGGGTTACCGGCCACGGTGACCAACGCACGGATCTGCCCTTCCCCTTCGGTGAGCATTTCCTCGGCCAGGGTCGACACCGGCAACTCTCCCGCGTACTCCGGACGCCCGGATACCCGGCTCTGCCAGCGGTTGAAGTGCCCTCCCGAAGACGTGGCGACCAGATCCACCGCCGGCTCAGTGCACAACGCCCCACCCACTCGGTCGAGGTTGCCCGTGACCAGGTTGATCACCTGGATTAGCCAATGACACAGCGTGCCGAATGCCTGGGTCGACACGCCCATGCGCCCATAGCAGACCGCTGATGGCGCGGCGGCAAAGTCCCGGGCCAACTGCCGGATCTGTGGTGCCGGTACGGCACAGAGCGGGCTCATCGCTTCAGCCGTAAACGCGGCGACGGCCGCGCGCACTTCGTCCAGGCCGTCCACCGGCAAGTGGCTGTCGCGGGTCAGCCCCTCGCTGAACAGGGTGTTGAGCAAGCCGAACAACAACGCCGCATCGCTGCCGGGGCGCACAAAAAGGTGCTGGCTGGCGATGGCTGCCGTTTCGCTGCGACGCGGATCGACCACCACCACTTTGCCGCCACGGGCCTGGATCGCCTTGAGACGCTTTTCCACGTCCGGAACGGTCATGATGCTGCCGTTGGACGCCAGGGGGTTGCCGCCCAGGATCAGCATGAAGTCGGTGTGGTCGATGTCCGGGATCGGCAACAACAGGCCATGGCCGTACATCAGGTGACTGGTCAGGTGATGGGGCAGTTGGTCCACCGAAGTCGCCGAGAAACGGCTGCGGGTTTTCAACAGGCCCAGGAAATAGTTGCTGTGGGTCGTCAACCCATAGTTATGCACGCTGGGATTGCCCTGGTAGACCGCCACTGCATTCTGGCCGTGACGCGCCTGGATATCGGCCAGGCGTTCAGCCACCAACGCGAAGGCATCGTCCCAGGCAATCGGCTGCCATTGCTGGCCGATGCGCTGCATGGGCTGGCGCAGACGGTCAGGATCGTTCTGGATATCCTGCAGGGCCACCGCCTTGGGGCAGATATGCCCGCGGCTGAAGCTGTCCAGCGCATCGCCCTTGATCGAGGTGATCGCCAGGCCCTGGCCTTCGGTTTCGGTGGTTTCGAGGGTCAAGCCACAAATGGCTTCACACAGATGGCACGCACGGTGGTGAAGAGTCTTGGTCATGGCCAGTCTCTGTTTTATTCGTGGCGGGCACTTTCGGCCGCGGGAACAAAACTATGGCGCGCGATACCCGACAGCGCCAGCGACGTTCGTCCTGTGAATTGGCGAGCATCAGGGCCACCGATACAGGGGGCGTCAGGGCTGCTCGGGAGGCGGCGCCGCCAGCTGGATTTCCTCGATGGTCTCCACTTGCTCCTGGGCGATCGGCACCCCGGTCAATTCGCCAATCAACCGCCAATGCTCATCGAGCCCGCCGCTGATGGTGGCCATGCGATCGATCATCCGGCGACCGGCAGCCTTGATCACCTCGTCGTCGCTGCGCAGCAGTTCGAACGACATGGACGTCACCGAAGCCGTCAGGTGAGTCAGTGAGCGTGCCGTCAGCCCTAGCAGTTCCATCAGTTGTTGCTCTTTCGAATCCATTTCGGGGCTCCTGGGGCGCGCGGGGTTCATTTATAACCCAGCCCCTTGCATTAGGAAACGTTTCATGCCGACAACAGGTCAGCGAGTCAACCCGGACATGCCAAAACGCGACCACTGGCCTCATCCCGCCCGCCCCGCTTGATTGCCAAGCGGCGCAGCGCCAGTGTACAAAGAGGTCGCTGCTGTCAGGAATCCGGCTTCATACATGTCATCGCAGTCCTGTGATGACCTCGCTGAAATCCCCAAAAACCGTAGCCCTATTGGTAAGACGCGACATTTCCTTATAAGATCGCGCCTTCCCTATTTCGTCGCCCCGTGCGGCTTTTGCCGCAGGTCTCGCCCGTTTCTGATTGAACATGGCTTTGAGCATCTGCGGTCAGTTACAAAAAAAAGGTAGTCAATCATGAGCGCAAGGCACTTTCTCTCCCTGATGGATTTCACGCCCGACGAGTTGCTCGGCGTGATCCGTCGAGGCGTGGAGCTCAAAGACCTGCGTAAGCGCGGCGTACTGTTCGAGCCCTTGAAAAACCGTGTGCTGGGGATGATCTTCGAGAAGTCATCGACCCGCACGCGTATCTCTTTCGAAGCCGGCATGATCCAGCTCGGCGGCCAGGCGATCTTCCTGTCGCCCCGCGACACCCAGCTGGGCCGTGGCGAACCGATCAGCGACAGCGCCATCGTCATGTCGAGCATGCTCGATGCCGTAATGATCCGCACCTTTGCCCACAGCACCCTGACCGAGTTCGCGGCCCATTCCCGCGTGCCGGTGATCAACGGCCTGTCCGATGATTTCCATCCCTGCCAGTTGCTGGCCGACCTGCAGACGTTCCTCGAGCACCGGGGTTCTATCCAGGGTAAGACCGTGACCTGGATCGGCGACGGCAACAACATGTGCAACAGCTATATAGAAGCGGCAATGCAGTTCGACTTCCAACTGCGCATCGCCTGCCCCGAAGGCTACGACCCCAATGCCGCACTGGTCGCCAAGGCCGGGGACCGGGTGACCATTCTCCGCGATCCGAAGCTGGCCGTGGCCGGGGCGCACCTGGTGAGCACCGACGTCTGGACCTCCATGGGCCAGGAAGAAGAAACCGCCAAGCGCCTCGAACTGTTCGCACCGTTCCAGGTCAACCGGGCCCTGCTCGACCTGGCGGACAGCGAGGTGTTGTTCATGCACTGCCTACCGGCCCACCGCGGCGAGGAAATCAGCTTTGACCTGCTGGATGACCCGCGCTCGGTGGCATGGGACCAGGCAGAAAACCGTCTTCACGCACAGAAGGCCCTGCTCGAGTTCCTGGTCGAGCCGGCGTACCACCACGCATGAGCCATCCCCTGCTGTTGAATTTGCACAACCTGGCCTGTGGTTATGAGGGTCAACGGGTTGTCCAGAATCTCAACCTGCACCTCAACACGGGCGACATCGGTTGCCTGCTCGGTTCCTCAGGGTGTGGCAAGACCACGACGTTGCGCGCCATCGCCGGCTTCGAGCCGGTGCACGAGGGTGAGATCCAGCTGGCCGGGCAAACCATCTCCCGCGCCGGCTTCACCCTGGCCCCGGAAAAACGTCGCATCGGCATGGTGTTCCAGGACTATGCGTTGTTCCCTCATTTGAGCGTGGCCGAGAACATCGCCTTCGGCATTCGCAAGCACCCGGAACTGGAGCGCGTCGTCGAAGACCTGCTGGAACTGGTCAACCTGAAGAACCTGGGCAAGCGCTTCCCCCATGAATTGTCCGGTGGCCAGCAACAGCGCGTGGCCCTGGCCCGGGCGCTGGCGCCGGAACCCCAGTTGCTGTTACTCGATGAGCCGTTTTCCAATCTCGATGGCGAGCTTCGACGCAAGCTCAGCCATGAGGTGCGGGACATCCTCAAGGCGCGCGGCACCAGCGCGATCCTGGTCACCCATGACCAGGAAGAAGCCTTTGCCGTCAGCGATCACGTCGGGGTGTTCAAGGAAGGTCGGCTGGAACAGTGGGACACGCCCTACAACCTGTACCACGAACCGCTGACGCCCTTCGTCGCCAGCTTCATTGGCCAGGGTTACTTCATTCGCGGCAACCTCCAGAGCCCCGAGTCGGTACAGACCGAACTGGGGACCCTGCGCGGCAACCGGGCCTATACCTGGCCTGTCGGCGGCGCGGTGGACGTGTTGCTGCGACCGGACGATATCGTCTACGCCCCCGACAGCCCGCTGACCGCGAACATCATCGGCAAGACGTTCCTGGGCGCTTCAACCTTGTATCGCCTGCAATTGCCCACGGGCGCACAACTGGAATCGATCTTCCCCAGCCATGCCGACCATCAGGTCGGTGCCCGCGTCGGCATCCGCGTGGTGGCGGAACACCTGGTGTTGTTCCAGGCATCGGGCAGCACGGCTGCTCATCTCTCTTCGGTAGAGAGTGGCGTGCGGCGGCATAGCGTGGCGAGTTGACAGCTGAAGGCATGCAAAACCCTGTGGGAGCCGAGCTTGCTCGCGATGGCGTCGGATCAGTTTGCATTGTGTCGACTGTCCCACCGCTATCGCGAGCAAGCTCGCTCCCACAAAGAATCTCATTGGCCTGAAAGTCGAGCCTGTCCCTTTAGCTCAGCGTCAACGTCCCACTGGCCACCAGCGTCGCATTCCCGCCTATCTTCACCCGCTCCCCCTCCAGCCGACAGAACAACGCGCCGCCCCTGGCCGAGCATTGGTAAGCCGTCAGGCCGTGCTTGCCCAGGCGCCTGGCCCAGTAGGGAATGAGACTGCAATGGGTCGAGCCGGTCACCGGGTCTTCGTTGATGCCAATGGCCGGGGCGAAATAGCGCGAGACAAAATCCTGCTTGCTGCCCGGTGCCGTGACGATTGCGCCCGGCCACGGCAGTTTCGCCAGGGCCGCCATATCCGGTTTGCAATCAAGTACCGCTTGCTCCGATTCGAGCACCACGAACAGCTCGTTGGAACTGAGCACATCCACCGCTTCGACACCCAGCGCATTCTGCACCGCCAGGGACACGCCCAATTCGCTGGGCACGACGGCCGGGAAATCCAACCACAGTTGATCGCCTTCGCGAGTGACGCTCAACGGTCCGGATTTGCAGATGAAATCCAGCCGCTCGACCCTTTCGTCGTATACCTCGAACAGCACATGGGCGCTGGCCAGCGTGGCATGCCCACACAGCGGGACTTCAGTGGTGGGCGTGAACCAACGAATATGCCAATGCTGGCCTTCACGCACCAGAAACGCGGTTTCAGCCAGGTTGTGTTCAGCGGCGATCTTCTGCATCAGCTCGTCGGTCAGCCAGGCATCGAGCCGGTAGACCATCGCCGGATTACCACTAAAGGGCCGGTCGCTAAACGCATCGACCTGATGAAACGCAAGCTGCATGGTATGTTCTCCTTATTTTTCAATGCGCCAGCATGAGGTGTCGCGGCACGGGTTATCCAGTGACAGATCAGTGGAATTTTCGCCCGCCAACGTCGGATAAATCCCCTGAGGACAAGTAAAGCTCAGCCTTACACCCTTGCGGCAAAGGGGATGGACAGCAGCGGCCACCAGGATCAATCAAGCACGCCCGATATCGGCGAACACCGCGCCGGTGTGCTCTTTCAACACCGACGGCGCCAATTCGACTTCCAAGCCGCGCCGGCCCGCACTGACAAACAGGCTGGCAAGCGGCAGGGCGCTGCTGTCGATGAACGTGCGCAAACGCTTCTTCTGCCCCAGCGGGCTGATGCCGCCGAGCAGATAACCGGTGGAACGCTGTGCAGCGGCCGGGTCGGCCATTTCGACCTTTTTCACGCCGGCCGCATGGGCCAGGGCTTTCAAATCGAGGCTCCCGGCAACGGGCACGACTGCCACCAGCAGTTCGCCCTTTTCGCTGGCCGCCAGCAACGTCTTGAACACCTGCCCCGGCTCCAATCCAAGCTTTTCCGCCGCTTCCAGCCCATAGGACGGCGCCTTGGGGTCGTGTTCATAGCTGTGGATACGATGTTCGGCACGCACTTTCTTAAGCAGATCCAACGCCGGTGTCATGACTGCTCCTGACAAGAAGATCAAAAGGATGGGCGGATTCTATGCCATCGTCCGGTAAAAGACTTCCGGGCTGAACCGACTTCCCGCCCAGGTTGGATTCATTCACGACACGAATAGCTGGAATGTGACCACCAGTTCACTTTCGACCTTTGACACCAGCATTTCTTGTCTATATTTTTTCGAAACCGAAAGAAGCAATGCAGATTCCAGCAGCCACCCGAGTTCACCGAGACTTTAATCTCAAACGGGTGACTTTCTTCGCTGGCTGGGGTGAAATTTCCCTCACGGATGGGTGCCAGGCTTGCTTCCCTCTTTTCGTCCCAAGGCAATCGAAATGACCGACATTCAGAACAAGAACTACATCATTGCCCTCGACCAGGGTACGACCAGCTCCCGCGCGATCATCTTCGACCGTGACGCCAACGTGGTCTGCACCGCCCAGCGCGAATTCGCCCAGCACTATCCACAGGCCGGCTGGGTCGAGCATGACCCAATGGAAATCTTCGCCACCCAAAGCGCGGTCATGGTGGAGGCACTGGCCCAGGCGGGCCTGCACCACGACCAGGTCGCCGCCATCGGCATCACCAACCAGCGGGAAACCACCGTGGTCTGGGACAAGACCACCGGCCGCCCCATCCACAACGCCGTCGTCTGGCAATGCCGGCGCAGCACCGAGATCTGCCAGCAGCTCAAGCGTGACGGCCACGAGCCCTACATCAGCCAGACCACCGGCCTGGTCACCGACCCGTATTTTTCCGGCACCAAGCTCAAGTGGATCCTGGACAACGTGGAAGGTAGCCGCGAGCGGGCGCGTAACGGCGAACTGCTGTTCGGCACCGTCGACAGCTGGCTGATCTGGAAATTCACCGGTGGCAAGGTCCACGTCACCGACTACACCAACGCCTCGCGCACGATGCTCTTCAATATTCACTCGCTGGAATGGGACACGAAGATGCTCGAGCTTCTCGACATCCCCCGCGAGATGCTGCCGCAAGTGAAGTCGTCCTCGGAAATCTATGGCCGCACCAAAAGCGGCATCGCCATTGGCGGCATCGCCGGCGACCAACAGGCGGCCCTCTTCGGCCAGATGTGCGTGGAGCCGGGCCAGGCAAAAAACACCTACGGCACTGGCTGCTTCCTGCTGATGAACACCGGGAAAAAAGCCGTCAAATCCAATCACGGTCTGCTGACCACTATCGCCTGCGGCCCGCGCGGCGAAGTGGCCTATGCCCTGGAAGGCGCGGTGTTCAATGGCGGGTCGACGGTGCAGTGGCTGCGCGATGAACTGAAAATCATCAACGACGCCCTGGACACCGAATACTTCGCCAACAAGGTCAAGGACAGCAACGGCGTGTACCTGGTGCCCGCCTTCACCGGCCTCGGCGCACCGTACTGGGACCCTTATGCCCGTGGTGCGCTGTTCGGCCTGACCCGCGGCGTGCGGGTCGATCACATCATTCGCGCCACCCTGGAATCGATTGCCTACCAGACCCGCGACGTTCTCGACGCCATGCAGCAGGATTGTGGCGAACGCCTCAAGGCCCTGCGCGTCGACGGCGGCGCGGTGGCGAACAACTTCCTGATGCAGTTCCAGGCCGACATCCTGGGGACTCGGGTCGAACGCCCGAAGATGCGGGAAACCACGGCACTGGGGGCTGCCTATCTGGCCGGCCTGGCGTGCGGCTTCTGGGGCAGCCTGGAAGAATTGCGCGGCAAAGCGGTGATCGAACGCGAATTCGAACCGCAACTGGACGAGCACGCCAAGGAAGCGCTCTACGCCGGCTGGAAGAAAGCGGTCAGCCGCACCCGCGACTGGGAACCCCACGAAGACGCGGAATAAACCGACCCAGGTCGTATCAAGACAGGGCTGCAACTGGTCGGCAGGGGATTCCTGCGGCATCATGGGCACATTTTGCATGGCAGCCCAAAGGAAGCCGTATGAATCTGCCTCCCCGTCAACAGCAAATCCTCGAACTGGTCCGCGAACGCGGCTATGTCAGCATCGAGGAAATGGCCCAGCTTTTTGTCGTCACTCCGCAAACCATCCGCCGCGATATCAATCAACTGGCGGAAGCGAACCTGCTGCGTCGCTACCACGGTGGCGCCGCCTACGACTCAAGCGTGGAAAACACCGCGTACGCCATGCGCGCCGACCAGATGCGCGACGAGAAGCAGCGGATCGCCGAAGCCATCGCCGCCCAGATTCCCGACCACGCCTCGTTGTTCATCAACATCGGCACTACCACCGAATCCATCGCCCGGGCGTTGCTCAACCACAATCACCTCAAGATCATCACCAACAACCTGCACGTGGCTTCGATCCTCAGCGCCAAGGACGATTTCGAAGTCCTGATCGCCGGTGGCAACGTGCGGCGTGACGGTGGCGTGGTCGGCCAGGCCAGCGTCGACTTCATCAACCAGTTCAAGGTCGACTTCGCGCTGGTGGGCATCAGCGGCATCGATGAGGACGGCAGCCTGCTGGATTTCGACTACCAGGAAGTGCGTGTGTCCCAAGCCATCATCGCCAACGCCCGGCAAGTATTGTTGGCGGCGGACTCCAGCAAATTCGGGCGCAACGCCATGGTTCGCCTGGGGCCGATCAGCCTGATCGACTGCCTGGTGACCGATCAGCAACCGGTGCCAGCGCTGGCGCAGTTGCTCAGCCAGCACAAAATTCGGTTGGAAGTGGTCTGACGGCATCTCAATACCTGTGGCAATACTGCTGTGGGAGCAAGGCTTGCCCGCGATGAAGGCGACACGGTTCCTACCCTGAAACGAGGCGCCTGTTTCGCGAGCAAGCTTTGCTCCCACAACTCCTCCTCGCCACAAAGGCGTGCCAGAGCAACGCCTTGCCGCCTAAATGTTCGAAAATTTTCTTTTAAGCCTCTTTCGATGAGTATTTTCAATCGAAAGCGGCTAGTCGTTACTTGGCTTATGGGCTAGTATTTTCGCAAATGAACATTCATGTTCGAATTCAAATGTTACGAAAAGAGCCCGAGGCCAGCCGATGCCCACCTCCACGTTGCCTACTCCCCCTATCGCCGAAATCTACGACATTGCCGTCATTGGCGGCGGTATCAATGGCGTAGGGATTGCCGCGGATGCTGCCGGTCGCGGCCTTTCGGTATTCCTTTGCGAAAAGGACGACCTGGCCAGCCACACGTCGTCGGCCAGCAGCAAGCTGATCCATGGCGGCCTGCGTTACCTCGAACATTATGAATTCCGCCTGGTGCGCGAGGCACTGGCCGAGCGCGAAGTGTTGCTGACCAAGGCACCTCATATCGTCAAGCAAATGCGCTTCGTCCTGCCTCACCGTCCGCACTTGCGTCCGGCGTGGATGATTCGCGCCGGCCTGTTCCTCTACGATCATCTGGGCAAACGCGAGCAGCTTGCCGGCTCCAGAAGCTTGAAGTTCGGCGCGGACAGCGTCTTGAAAAGCGAAATCACCAAAGGCTTCGAATACTCCGACTGCTGGGTCGACGATGCGCGACTGGTGGTGCTCAACGCCATGGCGGCCCGGGAGAAAGGCGCGCATGTGCATACCCGCACTCGTTGCGTGAACGCCCGTCGCAGCAAAGGCTTGTGGCACTTGCAGCTGGAACGTGTCGACGGCAGCTTGTTCTCGATCCGGACCAAGGCGCTGGTAAACGCCGCTGGGCCGTGGGTCGCCCAGTTCATTCGCGATGACCTGAAGATGGATTCGCCCTACGGCATCCGCCTGATCCAGGGCAGCCACCTGATCGTGCCGAAACTCTACGAAGGCGAGCATGCGCACATTCTTCAAAACGAAGACCAGCGCATCGTGTTCACCATTCCGTACCTGAACCAATTCACCCTGATCGGCACCACCGATCGCGAATACACCGGTGACCCGGCCAAAGTGGCGATCACCGAAGGCGAAACCGATTATCTGCTCCAAGTGGTCAACGCGCACTTCAAGAAACAGATCAGCCGCGACGACATCCTGCACAGTTATTCCGGCGTGCGTCCGCTGTGCAACGACGAATCCGACAACCCTTCGGCTGTCACCCGGGACTACACCCTGGCGCTGTCGGGCAGCGGAGAAGAAGCGCCGCTGCTGTCGGTGTTCGGCGGCAAGCTGACCACCTACCGCAAGCTGGCCGAATCGGCCATGACGCAACTGGCCCCCTACTTCACGCAGATGCATGCGAGCTGGACCGCCATAGAAGCCCTCCCCGGCGGCGAGAACATGACTACCCCACAGGCACTGTGCTCGGCGATCCGCGACAAGTTCGACTGGCTGCCCACCGACATCGCCCGCCGCTGGGCCACCACCTACGGCAGCCGCACCTGGCGCATGCTCGAAGGCGTACATAACCTCAGCGACCTGGGCGAGCACATCGGCGCCGGCCTTTATACCCGCGAAGTCGATTACCTGTGCAGCGACGAATGGGCTGTCGACGCCCAGGACATCTTGTGGCGCCGCAGCAAGCTGGGCCTGTTCACCACCCCGGGCGAACAGGAAAAGCTGCAGCAGTACCTGAACAAGGTCGAGCAGAGCCGTCGCAAGATAGAAGCGGCCTGAAGGACAGAGCCCGCTAGACCGAAGGCCCCTGAATCCACGATTCAGGGGCTTTTTGCCTTCTTAAGCGCGCTCCCACGAAGCTCGCTGCAAAGACAGAAAACATTCGGTTTTCCGAACACGACTCATCAGTCAATTCGGCTAACCGGATAAATCAATCCCAGAAAACCTGAAACAAAACATTAATTTCCTTATAAAACAATCATATAGCCATGCACACCTGGCTTGGCACGCCTCATGCTCTACACTCCCTCGAGACGAATGCCTGTACGCCAACACAACAGGAGCTGGCAGGTATTTCGAAGTACTCAGGGCCGATGAACCGGCTGAATAAAAAAAACAATGTCGAGGAAACACCGATGCGTATCGTTCCCCATCTCCTGGGCGCAGCCATGGCTGCCGCTCTGATCAGCACTCCGGCTTTCGCGGCCGAACTGACCGGCACACTGAAAAAAATCAAAGAGTCCGGCGTCATTACGCTCGGGCATCGCGACGCTTCCATTCCGTTTTCCTACATCGCAGACGCTTCCGGCAAACCGGTCGGCTACTCCCACGACATTCAACTGAAAGTCGTCGAAGCCCTGAAAAAAGACCTGGGCATGCCTGACCTGCAAGTCAAGTACAACCTCGTCACTTCGCAAACACGTATCCCGCTGGTGCAGAACGGCACCGTGGACCTGGAGTGCGGCTCCACCACCAACAACGTCGAGCGTCAGCAGCAGGTTGACTTCTCCGTGGGCATCTTCGAGATCGGTACCCGCCTGCTCTCCAAGAAGGACTCCAAGTACAAGGATTTCGACGATCTGAAAGGCAAGAACGTCGTGACCACCGCCGGCACCACCTCCGAGCGCCTGCTCAAGGCCATGAACGCCGACAAGCAGATGGGCATGAACGTGATCTCCGCCAAAGACCACGGCGAATCCTTCCAGATGCTGGAATCGGGTCGTGCCGTCGCGTTCATGATGGACGATGCGCTGCTGGCCGGCGAAGCCGCCAAGGCCAAGAAAGCCGATGACTGGGCCGTGACCGGTACTCCGCAGTCCTACGAAATCTATGGCTGCATGATGCGCAAAGGCGACGAGCCGTTCAAAAAGGCTGTCGATGAGGCCATCAAGGCCACCTACGCGTCGGGCGAGATCAACAAGATCTACGAAAAATGGTTCATGCAACCCATCCCACCAAAAGGCCTGAACCTGAACTTCCCGATGAGCGACGAACTCAAGACCCTGATCGCCAACCCGACCGACAAAGCGGCTGACGACAAGAAATCCTGATTTCTGACTAGTCTTCTCCTGAAAGGACACGCGTCCTTTCAGGAGGCCGCCACTCCCTGCTGGCAAAAAGGAAACGCTCTGGACGGTGAGGTCGAGCCGTGGGTGTGTACCCGTTCGTCACGATCGGGTGGGAAAGGATTTTCCCCTGCAGACATTTGTACATTGATCGATCTGAGGGGAGACCCTAATGAATTACAACTGGGACTGGGGCGTGTTCTTCAAGTCCACCGGCGTGGGCAGCGAGACCTATCTCGACTGGTACGTGGCCGGCCTGGGCTGGACCATCGCCATCGCCGTCGTCGCCTGGATCATCGCCCTGCTGCTGGGCTCGATCCTGGGCGTGATGCGCACCGTGCCGAACCGGCTGGTGTCGGGCATCGCCACCTGCTACGTGGAGCTCTTTCGTAACGTACCGCTGCTGGTGCAGCTGTTCATCTGGTACTTCCTGGTGCCCGACCTGCTGCCGGAAAACCTGCAGGAGTGGTACAAACAGGACCTGAACCCGACTACCTCGGCCTACCTGAGCGTCGTCGTGTGCCTGGGCCTGTTCACCGCCGCCCGGGTCTGCGAGCAGGTTCGCACCGGTATCCAGGCGCTGCCACGCGGCCAGGAATCCGCCGCCCGCGCCATGGGCTTCAAACTGCCGCAGATCTACTGGAACGTGCTGCTGCCCCAGGCCTACCGGATCATCATTCCGCCGCTGACCTCGGAATTCCTCAACGTCTTCAAGAACTCCTCCGTGGCCTCGCTGATCGGCCTGATGGAACTGCTCGCGCAAACCAAGCAGACCGCCGAGTTCTCCGCCAACCTGTTCGAAGCCTTCACCCTGGCGACGCTGATCTACTTCACCCTGAACATGAGCCTGATGTTGCTCATGCGCATGGTCGAGAAGAAAGTCGCGGTGCCCGGCCTGATCTCCGTAGGGGGTAAATGATGGAATTCGATTTCAGTGGCGTCGTCCCGGCCATCCCCGGCTTGTGGAACGGCATGGTCATGACCCTCAAGTTGATGGCCCTGGGCGTGGTTGGCGGGATCATCCTGGGGACGATCCTGGCCCTGATGCGCCTGTCCCATAACCGGCTGCTGTCCAATTTCGCCGGGGCCTACGTCAACTATTTCCGCTCGATCCCGCTGCTGCTGGTCATCACCTGGTTCTACCTGGCGGTGCCGTTCGTACTGCGCTGGATCACCGGCGAGGACACACCGATCGGTGCATTCGGCTCCTGCATCGTGGCGTTCATGATGTTCGAAGCGGCGTACTTCTGCGAAATCGTCCGGGCCGGCGTGCAGTCGATCCCCAAGGGCCAGATGGGCGCCGCCCAGGCGCTGGGCATGAATTATGGCCAGACCATGCGCCTGATCATCCTGCCCCAGGCGTTTCGCAAGATGACCCCGCTGCTGCTGCAACAAAGCATCATCCTGTTCCAGGACACCTCGTTGGTCTACACCGTCGGCCTGGTGGATTTCCTCAATGCCTCGCGGGCCAGTGGCGACATCATCGGCCGCTCCAATGAGTTCCTGATCGTCGCAGGTCTCGTGTACTTCACCATCAGCTTTGCCGCTTCGCAGCTGGTCAAGCGTCTGCAAAAAAGGTTCGCCGTATGATCTCTATCAAGAACATCAACAAGTGGTATGGGGACTTCCAGGTACTGACCAATTGCAGCACCGAGGTCAGCAAGGGTGAAGTGGTGGTGGTGTGCGGGCCGTCGGGTTCGGGCAAGTCCACGCTGATCAAATGCGTGAACGCCCTGGAGCCCTTCCAGAAGGGCGACATCGTGGTGGACGGCACCTCCATCGCCGACCCGAAGACCAACCTGCCGAAACTGCGCTCCCGCGTGGGCATGGTGTTCCAGCATTTCGAGCTGTTCCCGCACCTGACCATCACCGAGAACCTGACCATCGCGCAGATCAAGGTGCTGGGCCGCAGCAAGCAAGAAGCCACCAAGAAAGGCCTGCAGTTGCTCGAGCGCGTTGGCCTGGCAGCCCACGCCCACAAGCACCCGGGCCAACTCTCCGGGGGCCAGCAGCAACGCGTGGCGATTGCCCGTGCGTTGGCGATGGACCCGGTGGTGATGCTGTTCGACGAACCGACGTCGGCCCTTGACCCGGAAATGGTCAACGAAGTGCTCGACGTGATGGTGCAACTGGCCCACGAAGGCATGACCATGATGTGCGTGACCCACGAAATGGGCTTCGCCCGCAAAGTGGCGAACCGGGTGATCTTCATGGACCAGGGCCAGATCATCGAAGACTGCAAGAAGGAAGAGTTCTTCGGCGACATCAGCGCCCGCTCCGAACGTGCGCAGCACTTCCTCGAGAAAATCCTGCAGCACTAAGCGTCGCCTTCTTCAGGCACGCTTGATCCTGTGGCGAGGTATCGCCACAGGATCGCGCTCCAAGGACGAGCGCAGCCACACTGGTTGACCCAAGGCTTCTGTGATGAAATGCGACCCCACCCTCTATCGCGCCGCGCCGCCATCACTCGCCGTGAAACCCCGCCTGATCCGCCACCTGTTCCTCCCGCCGCTGATCATTGCCCTGATGATCGGCCTGGGTTACCTCGGTTTCTGGATCAGCGAACACTATGGCATTCGCAACCTCGCCGAGAACGGCGAACGCCAACTCGAGCTCCACGCCCGTGCTGTCGAGAGCGAGATCAGCAAGTACACCTACCTGCCCAGCCTGCTGGAGCTTGAGTCCAGCGTCTCGCAACTGCTCGAGGACCCGACGCCCGAGCATCGCAAGACCGTCAACGAATACCTCGAAGGCCTGAACCGCCGCAGCCGCAGCCGGGCCATTTATGTGATGGACACCACCGGCCGGGTCATGGCCACCAGCAACTGGCGCGACGTCGACAGTTACCTGGGTGAAGACCTGTCCTTTCGCGCCTATTTCCAGAACGCCGTGCGTGGTCAACCGGGGCGTTTCTACGGCATCGGCAGCACCAATGGCGAACCCGGCTACTACCTCGCCCACGGCCTGGAGCAACAGGGTAAGATCATCGGCGTCGCCGTGGTCAAGGTACGCCTCGAAGCCATGGAAGAGCGCTGGCAACGGGCGCGCCTGGAAGCGTTCGTCAGCGACGAGAACGGCATCATCATCCTGTCCAGCGATCCGGCGCGACGCCTCAAGTCGGTTCGCCCCCTGAGCGACGACACCAAGGAGCGCCTGGCCCGCAGCCTGCAATATTACTGGTTCCCCCTCAACGAGCTGATTCCGCTGGCCCGCGAGCGGCTGGCCGAGGGAATGGAGCTGCTGACCTTCCCGGCCAACGCCGAAGTCGCGGCCGACAACCCCGCCAGCAGCTACCTCTCCCAGACCCGGCCCCTGAACGACACCCCCTGGAACTTCACCTTGCTGACGCCGCTGGAAGACCTGCGCCGCCAGGCGATCAACCAGGGCATCCTGGTGGCCGTGGCCTTTGCCCTGGTGGCGTTCCTGCTGATCGCCTGGAACGAACGGCGCAAGGTCATCGCCACCCGCCTCGCCGCCCGCGAGGCCTTGCAGGAGGCCAACAACCAGCTCGAGCGTCGGATTACCGAACGCACCACCGACCTGCGGGCCAGCAACGAACGTCTCAAGGGCCAGATCCGCGAGCGACGGCAGGCCGAAGAGACCTTGCGCCGTGCCCAGGACGAGCTGGTGCAGGCCGGGAAGCTGGCCGCCATCGGCCAGATGTCCACCAGCATCGCCCACGAACTCAACCAGCCGCTGGCCGCGCTGCGGACCTTGTCCGGCAATACCGTGCGCTTTCTGGAACGGGGCCAGTTGGACATTGCCAGCACCAACCTCAAGACCATCAACGAACTGATCGACCGCATGGGCCGGATCACCGCCAGCCTGCGCGCCTTTGCCCGGCGCGGCGACGACCAGGGCCGGGCGAGCCTGGGCAAGGCGGTCGAGGCTGCGCTGCAATTGCTAGGCGGGCGCCTGGAAAACCTCGACCTCCAGGTGCATAGCGATTTCGATGACGTCCAATTGCAAATCGATCAGACGCGCCTGGAACAGATCCTCGTGAACCTGGTTGGCAATGCCCTGGACGCCATGCAGACGCAACCCGAGCCACAGCTATGGCTCGAAGGCGACATCGCCGACGGCAAATATCGCCTGCGGGTACGGGACAACGGCCATGGCATCGACCCCGAGGCGCGCAAGCATCTGTTCGAGCCCTTTTTCACCACCAAGCCCGGCGAACAGGGCCTCGGCCTGGGGTTGACGCTCTCGGCGAGCCTGGCCGCCGCCGCGGGCGGGCACCTGGGCGTCGAATACCCGGTCGAGCGTGGCACCACCTTCGTCCTCAGTTTACCGTTGGTAAGCCCTTCACCTGCCGAGCCGCTATGAACAACGACCTGAGCGTATTGATCGTCGAAGATGACCCCCATGTCCTGCTGGGCTGCCAGCAAGCCCTGAGCCTGGAAGACATTCCATGCATCGGCGTGGGCAGCGCCGAAGAAGCCCTGGCGCGGGTGGGCGATGACTTCGCCGGCATCGTCATCAGCGACATTCGCCTGCCGGGCATGGATGGCCTGGAGCTGCTGACGCACCTCAAGGCACGCGATCGCAGCCTGCCGGTGGTGCTGATCACCGGCCACGGCGATATCTCCATGGCCGTCGGCGCCATGCAGAAAGGCGCCTATGACTTCATGGAAAAACCGTTCTCCCCGGAGCGCCTGGTGGACGTTGCCCGCCGCGCGCTGGAGCAGCGCGGCCTGGCCCGCGAGGTTTCCTCCCTGCGTCGGCAATTGGCCGAGCGCGATTCCCTGGAAGGCCGGATCATCGGTCGCTCACCGGCCATGCAGCATTTGCGCGAACTGATCGCCAACGTCGCCGACACTTCGGCCAACGTGCTGATCGAAGGCGAAACCGGCACTGGCAAAGAGCTGGTCGCCCGCTGCCTGCACGATTTCAGCCGACGTCACACCAAGCCGTTCGTCGCACTCAATTGCGGCGGCTTGCCGGAGAACCTGTTCGAAAGCGAGATCTTCGGCCACGAGGCCAACGCCTTCACCGGCGCTGGCAAGCGCCGGATCGGCAAGATCGAGCACGCCGACGGCGGTACGCTGTTTCTCGATGAAGTGGAAAGCATGCCCCTGCCCTTGCAGATCAAACTGCTGCGGGTGTTGCAGGAGCGCACCCTCGAACGGCTGGGATCGAACCAGAGCGTGGCTGTGGATTGCCGGGTGATCGCCGCCACCAAGTCCGACCTGGACGAACTGGGCCGCGCCGGACAATTTCGCAGCGACTTGTATTACCGACTCAACGTGGTGACCCTGGAATTGCCCCCCCTGCGCGAACGCCGCGAGGACATCCTGCAATTGTTCGAGCATTTCCTCCAGCAGTCATCCCTGCGCTTCGACCGCACCGCGCCGGAGCTGGACAACCAGACCCTGTCGAACCTGATGAGCCACGACTGGCCGGGCAACGTGCGCGAACTGCGCAACGTCGCCGAGCGCTACGCCCTCGGCCTGCCGGCCTTCAAGAAACCGGGGACCAGCGGTGGCAGCCAGGGCCTGGCCTTCGCCGAGGCGGTGGAAGCCTTCGAGCGCAACCTGCTGGTGGACGCCCTGCAACGCAGCGGTGGCAACCTGACCCAGGCCAGCCTGGAGCTGGGCATGGCCAAGACCACGCTGTTCGACAAAGTCAAAAAATACGGCTTGAGCCATTAACGAGGCGGTCAACCTGTGGACCTGATTTTCAAGGCGGCGCTCGGTGCGGCCGTGGTGGTCATCCTGGCGATGCTGGCCAAGACCAAGAACTATTACATCGCCGGGCTGGTGCCGCTGTTTCCCACGTTCGCCCTGATCGCCCATTACATCGTCGGCAAGGGCCGCTCGATAGACGATCTCAAGACCACCATCGTGTTTGGCATGTGGTCGATCATTCCGTACTTCGTCTATCTGGCGACGCTGTACGTGATGGTCGACCGTCTGCGCCTGGAGGCGTCGCTCGCCGTGGCGGCGGTGGCCTGGCTGATGGCGGCGACGGTGCTGGTCAGCGTCTGGATGAGGGTCCATGGCTGACGCAGCACCTTCGCAGCGGCGGGATCAATAGCCGACGGTAAACCGCGTGCGGGAAAATTGCGGCGTTTCCACTTCATCGATCATCGCAATGGCGTAATCGGCAAAGCTGATCCAGCTGCGCCCGGCGCCGTCGAACAACAGGTGATCCTTGCCAACACGGAACTGACTGGTGCGCTCGGTTTCGACGAACTCCGCTGACGGCGAGAGGAAGGTCCAGTCCAGATCCGGCTCCTTGCGCAGCACGTCCAGGAACAACGCCCCGGCCGTGGCTTCAGCCAGGTATTCCTCCGGGAAGCCATCGCTGTCGACCACGCGGCTGTTGTCCGGTAGCAGCAACGAGCCGGCACCGCCCACCACCAGCAAACGCTTGACCCCGGCGGCTTTCACCGGCGCGATGACTTTGTCGGCCGGCACCGTGGAAAAGTGCGCGGCGCTGATCACCACGTCGTGCCCGGCGATGGCGGCGGCCAACGCCTCGCTGTCCAGCACGTCCAGTTGCTTGCTGGTCACCCCGGCCCTTTCACCGACTTTCGCGGTGTTACGGGCGATAGCCGTTACGCTGTGGCCGCGGCGCAGGGCTTCTTCCAACAGCTGGCTGCCGGCACGCCCCGTGGCGCCGATGATTGCGATCTTGCTCATGGTGTTCTCCCGTGATGACACGTCGTTGATTGTGAAGCGGTTAAGGAATGAGAAAGAGCTTAGGCTTTTTACGAAAAATGCCTGCGCAACGCTTCATACAAATCCTAATCACCTGGTTCGTTCCAAAAAATGCGATGCTGCAACATAGTTTGTTTCTGAAAGCGGGCAAATCATGGATCGTCTACAAGCAATGCGGGTGTTTGTCACAGTGGTGGACCTGGGCAGCCAGTCGGCGGCGGCCGACTACCTGGAGCTGTCACGCCCGGTGGTGTCGCGGTATCTGGCGGAGTTGGAGAACTGGGTGGGCGCCCGGCTGATGCACCGCACCACCCGCAAGCTGAGCCTGACGGCGGCCGGCCTGGAAATCCTGCCGCGCTGCCGGCAGATGCTGGAACTTTCCAGCGACATGCAAGCAGCGGTCGGCGCGCCGGACGATGCCCCGCGGGGCATGTTGCGCATCAGCTCCAGCACCTCGTTCGGCCAGGCCCAACTGGCTGCGGCAATTACCGAATACGTCACCCGGTATCCGGGAGTGAGCGTCGACCTGCAAATGCTCGATCGCATCGTGAACCTGGTGGATGAGCGCATCGACCTGGCGATCCGCATGAGCAACGACCTGGATCCGAACCTGATCGCCCGGCGCCTCAGCATCTGCCGCTCGGTGATCTGTGCCTCGCCCGCTTACCTGCGCGAACACCCGGCACCCCGACGGGTCGAGGATCTGAGCCGGCACAACTGCCTGACCCACGCCTACGTGGGCAAGAGCCTCTGGCATTTCGAGCAGGACGGTGAACAGGTCTCGGTGCCGGTGCAGGGCAATATCAGTGGCAACGACGCCAGTACCCTGCTGCGGGCGGCCATGGCCGGTGCCGGCGTGGCGATGCTGCCCAGCTACCAGGCCGGCGTCCACATCAAGAGCGGCGAGCTGGTTCGCCTGGTGGCCCATGCCGAACCCCGGCAGATGAACATGTACGCGGTATATACATCACGCAGGCACATGTCGTCGGCGCTGCGCAGCCTGCTGGATTTTCTGGTGCTCAGATTTCCCGAGACGCCGGAGTGGGATGTGGGCCTGTAAGCCCTATTGGCCTCCCCAACGCTCCCGCAGGGGAGCTCTGGGATTTCACCAACAGCCCGCCCAGGGCATACTTGCCACCCTCCGCACTCCAGAACCCAGAAGCGCCCCATGCGTATCCACGTCAGTTTCATCGACCGCGTTGGTATCACCCAGGAAGTCCTGGCCTTGCTCGGTGGCCGTAATCTCAATCTGGATGCCGTGGAGATGGTGCCGCCCAACGTCTACATCGATGCCCCGACCCTCAGCCCGCAAGTGCTGGATGAACTGCGCGAGGCGTTGTTCAGTGTGCGCGGCGTGCAGGCGGTCACTGTGGTGGACATCTTGCCGGGCCAGCGCCGGCACTTGCAGCTCGATGCCCTGCTGGCCGCCATGACCGATCCGGTGCTGGCCGTGGACAGCGCCGGCAAGGTGCTGCTGGCCAACCCCGCGCTGATCGCCCTGTATGGTCGAGAACCGATGGGGGAAAGCCTGGCCGAGCTGTTCAGTGACGAAGCGCTGCTGAGTACCCTGCTGGAAAGCGGCTTCCGCCTGCCGTTGCGGGAAATCACCCTCAACGGCCAGACCCTGCTGCTGGACGCCACGCCCATCACGGACGCCGGCGCGCTCCTGACGCTCTACCCGCCGAACCGCATCGGCGAACGCCTCTCCGCCCTGCACCACGATCATGCCGAAGGCTTCGACGCGCTGCTCGGCGAGTCCCCGGCGATCCGCACCCTCAAGGCCCGGGCACAACGGGTCGCGGCCCTCGATGCACCACTGTTGATCCAGGGCGAAACCGGCACCGGCAAGGAGCTGGTCGCCCGGGCCTGCCACGCCATCAGCGCCCGCCACGGTGCGCCGTTCCTGGCCCTGAACTGCGCGGCGTTGCCGGAGAACCTGGCCGAAAGCGAACTGTTCGGCTACGCCCCCGGCGCCTTCACCGGCGCGCAACGGGGCGGTAAGCCAGGGTTGATGGAACTGGCGAACCAGGGCACGGTGTTCCTCGATGAAATCGGCGAGATGTCGCCGTACCTGCAAGCCAAGCTGCTGCGCTTTTTGAACGACGGCAGTTTCAGGCGAGTCGGCGGCGACCGGGAAATCAAGGTCAACGTGCGCATCCTCAGCGCCACCCATCGCAACCTGGAGAAAATGGTCAGCGAAGGCTCGTTCCGCGAAGACCTGTTCTATCGCCTGAACGTGCTCAACGTGGCCGTCCCGCCGCTGCGCGAGCGCGGCCAGGACATCCTGCTGCTGGCGCGTTATTTCATGCAGCAGGCCTGCGCGCAGATCCAGCGCCCGGTCTGCCGCCTCGCCCCTGGCACCTACCCGGCGCTGCTGGGCAACCGCTGGCCGGGCAACGTGCGGCAATTGCAGAACGTGATCTTCCGCGCCGCGGCTATCTGCGAAAGCAGCCTGGTGGACATCGGCGACCTGGACATCGCCGGCACCTCCGTGGCGCGCCAGGGCGACGTGGAAGTCGAAAGCCTGGAGCAGGCCGTGGAGACCTTCGAGAAGCACCTGCTCGAAAGCCTTTACGCCAACTACCCCTCCACCCGCCAACTTGCCAGCCGCTTGCAGACCTCCCACACGGCGATTGCCCATCGGTTGCGCAAGTACGGGATTCCCAACAAGCCGTAGCTCAATCCCTTTGTGACCCGCGCCAAAAACGACCTCAACCGTACTGAAAGCGCTACAGTGGAACGATATCGCTACAACCGTCGGTAAACTGCGCCGGATAAGGCTTTGATCCCCCAACCTTTTTATCCTGGGCAGGCGCTGTAGCGATTTCGCTACACACATCATTTCCGACCCTTCAGCAAACCGCTATAAACCATTGATAAATATGCACATATTCGTATTGGCCGCATTCTTGCTATGGGCTTTAGCTGAATAGAACCATTCGGCCGGGCCAAGCCCCGTGCCTTTCTTCGCGTCCACCAGACGAATCTGGCCCCAGGAGTTTCCATGAGCGAGTTGCGTTTCACTGAAGATCACGAATGGCTGCGTGCCGAAGCCGACGGCAGCGTTACTGTCGGTATTACTGCGTTTGCCCAGAACGCCTTGGGCGATGTGGTCTATGTTCAGTTACCGGAACTGCAAAGCTACGCCAAGGGTGACGAGGCCTCGACCGTGGAATCGGTGAAAGCCGCCAGCGGTGTCTACATGCCACTGGACGGTGAAGTGCTCGAAGTGAACCCGGCCCTGGAAAGCAATCCGGAACTGGTCAACGAAGATCCGCTGGGCGAAGGCTGGTTTTTCCGATTCAAGCCAGTCAACGCCGGCGAGGTTGGCCAACTGCTGGATCAGGACGCCTACGACCGCCTGATCAAAGCCAACGCCGAAGCCTGAGGAGCGCAACATGACCGTTAATCTCGGCACCGCCAACGAATTCATTGCCCGCCACATTGGCCCGCGCGCCAGTGACGAGCAAGCCATGCTCGAGTGCCTGGGCTACGACTCCCTGCAAGCCCTGAGCGCCAGCGTCATCCCCGAAAGCATCAAGGGCACCAGCGTGCTGAACATGGGCGACGGCCAGAGCGAAGCCGATGCACTGGCCTCGATCAAGGCCATCGCCGCCAAGAACCAACTGTTCAAGACTTACATCGGCCAGGGCTACTACAACTGCCACACGCCAGCGCCGATCCTGCGCAACCTGCTGGAAAACCCGGCCTGGTACACCGCCTACACGCCGTACCAGCCGGAAATCTCCCAGGGCCGTCTCGAAGCGCTGCTGAACTTCCAGACCCTGATCAGCGACCTCACCGGCCTGCCGATCGCCAACGCTTCCCTGCTCGACGAAGCCACCGCCGCCGCCGAAGCCATGACCTTCTGCAAGCGCCTGAGCAAGAACAAGGGCAGCAACGCCTTCTTCGCCTCCGTACACAGCCACCCGCAAACCCTCGACGTGCTGCGCACCCGTGCCGAGCCCCTGGGCATCGACGTGGTGGTCGGCGATGAGCGCGAACTGAGCGACGTCAGTGCCTTCTTCGGCGCGTTGCTGCAATACCCGGCCAGCAACGGCGACCTGTTCGACTACCGCGAACTGACCGAACGCTTCCACGCCGCCAATGCCCTGGTGGCCGTCGCGGCTGATTTGCTGGCCCTGACAGTGCTGACCCCACCGGGTGAATTCGGGGCCGACGTGGCCATCGGCAGCGCCCAGCGCTTCGGCGTGCCGCTGGGCTTCGGTGGCCCGCACGCGGCGTATTTCTCCACCAAGGATGCCTTCAAGCGCGACATGCCGGGCCGCCTGGTCGGTGTCTCCGTGGACCGTTTCGGCAAGCCGGCCCTGCGCCTGGCGATGCAGACCCGCGAGCAACACATCCGCCGCGAGAAAGCCACCAGCAACATCTGCACCGCCCAGGTGCTGCTGGCCAACATCGCCAGCATGTACGCCGTGTACCACGGGCCCAAGGGCCTGGTGCAGATTGCCAACCGCATCCACCACCTCACTGCGATCCTCGCCAAGGGCCTGGGCGCATTGGGCCTGAGCGTCGAGCAAGAAAGTTTCTTCGACACCCTGACCCTGCACACCGGCGCGCAGACCGCCGCCCTGCACGACAAGGCCCGCGCCCAGCGCATCAACCTGCGTGTGGTCGACGTGCAGCGCCTGGGCCTGTCCCTGGACGAAACCACCGGCCAGGCGGACGTCGAAGCGCTGTGGAGCCTACTGGCCGACGGCAAGGCCCTGCCAGACTTCACCGCACTGGCCGCCTCCGTGCAAAGCCGCATCCCGGCCGAACTGGTGCGTCAATCGGCGATCCTCAGCCACCCGGTGTTCAACCGCTACCATTCCGAAACCGAGCTGATGCGCTACCTGCGCAAGCTCGCCGACAAGGACCTGGCCCTGGATCGCACCATGATCCCGCTGGGTTCCTGCACCATGAAACTCAACGCCGCCAGCGAAATGATCCCGGTGACCTGGGCCGAATTCGGCGCCCTGCACCCGTTCGCCCCAGCCGAACAGAGCGCCGGCTACCAGCAACTGACCGACGAACTGGAGGCCATGCTTTGCGCCGCCACCGGTTACGACGCGGTGTCGCTGCAACCCAACGCCGGCTCGCAAGGTGAATACGCCGGTCTGCTGGCGATCCGCGCCTACCACCAGAGCCGTGGCGAAGAGCGTCGCGACATCTGCCTGATCCCATCCTCGGCCCACGGCACCAACCCGGCCACCGCCAACATGGCCGGCATGCGCGTGGTCGTGACCGCCTGCGATGCCCGTGGCAACGTCGACATCGAAGACCTGCGGGCCAAGGCCATCGAGCACCGCGAACACCTGGCCGCGCTGATGATCACCTACCCGTCCACCCACGGTGTGTTCGAGGAAGGCATCCGCGAGATCTGCGGCATCATTCATGACAACGGCGGCCAGGTGTACATCGACGGCGCCAACATGAACGCCATGGTCGGCCTCTGCGCCCCGGGCAAGTTCGGCGGCGACGTGTCGCACCTGAACCTGCACAAGACCTTCTGCATCCCTCACGGCGGTGGCGGCCCGGGCGTTGGCCCGATTGGCGTCAAGTCGCACCTGGCGCCGTTCCTGCCGGGCCACGCGAACATGGCGCGCAAGGAAGGCGCGGTGTGCGCGGCGCCGTTCGGCAGCGCGAGCATTTTGCCGATCACCTGGATGTACATCCGCATGATGGGTGGCGCCGGCCTCAAGCGCGCCTCGCAACTGGCGATCCTCAACGCCAACTACATCGCCCGTCGCCTGGAAGAGCACTACCCGGTGCTCTACTCCGGCAGCAACGGCCTGGTCGCCCACGAATGCATCCTCGACCTGCGCCCGCTCAAGGACAGCAGCGGCATCAGCGTCGATGACGTGGCCAAGCGCCTGATCGACTTCGGCTTCCACGCCCCGACCATGTCGTTCCCGGTAGCTGGCACGTTGATGATCGAGCCGACCGAAAGCGAATCCAAGGAAGAACTGGACCGCTTCTGCGACGCCATGATCTGCATCCGCGAAGAAATCCGCGCGGTGGAAAACGGCAGCCTGGACAAGGACGACAACCCGCTGAAAAACGCCCCGCACACCGCAGCGGAACTCGTCGGCGAGTGGACCCATCCCTACAGTCGCGAGCAAGCGGTGTACCCTGTCTCGTCGTTGATCGAAGGCAAGTACTGGCCGCCGGTTGGCCGGGTCGACAACGTGTTCGGCGACCGCAACCTGGTCTGCGCCTGCCCGTCGATCGAAAGTTACGCATAAAAGCAGCTACGAGCTTCAAGTTGTAAGCTGCAAGTAAGAGTCGCTCGGCTTTTAACTTGCAGCTTGTAGCTTGCAGCTCGAAGCGGCTCCTAGGAGTTTCATATGTCGTTAAGCGTGTTCGACCTGTTCAAGATCGGTATCGGCCCTTCCAGTTCCCATACGGTCGGCCCGATGCGCGCCGCTGCCCGTTTTGTCGAAGGGCTGCGCCGTGATGACCTGCTCGAAACCATCACCAGCGTCAAGGTCGAGCTCTACGGCTCCCTCGGCGCCACCGGCAAGGGCCATGGCAGCGACAAGGCCGTGCTGCTGGGCCTGGAAGGTGAGCACCCCGATACCGTGGACACCGAGACCGTCACCGCCCGCCTGCAGGACATTCGCAGCAACGGTCGCTTGAACCTGCTCGGCCAACACCCCATCGAATTCAACGAAAAGCTGCACCTGGCCATGATTCGCAAGCCCCTGGCCTATCACCCCAACGGCATGATCTTCCGCGCCTTCGATGCCGCGGGATTGCAAGTGCGCAGCCGGGAGTACTACTCGGTGGGCGGCGGCTTTGTCGTCGACGAAGACGCGGCCGGTGCCGACCGTATCGTCGAAGATGCCACGCCCCTGACATTCCCGTTCAAGAGCGCCAAGGACCTGCTGGGCCATTGCGCCACCTATGGTTTATCCATCAGCCAGGTGATGCTGACCAACGAGAGCGCCTGGCGCCCAGAAGCCGAGACCCGCGCCGGCCTGCTGAAAATCTGGCAGGTCATGCAGGATTGCGTGGCGGCCGGCTGTCGCAACGAAGGCATCCTGCCAGGCGGCTTGAAGGTCAAGCGACGGGCTGCCGCGCTGCACCGCCAGTTGTGCAAGAACCCGGAAGCGTCGCTGCGCGATCCGCTGTCGGTGCTGGATTGGGTCAACCTGTATGCCTTGGCGGTCAACGAAGAGAACGCCTTCGGCGGACGCGTCGTCACCGCACCGACCAACGGCGCGGCCGGGATCATTCCGGCGGTGCTGCATTACTACATGCGCTTCATCCCCGGCGCCAATGAAGATGGCGTGGTGCGCTTTCTGCTGACCGCCGCCGCCATCGGCATCCTGTACAAGGAAAATGCCTCCATCTCCGGCGCCGAGGTCGGCTGCCAGGGTGAAGTCGGCGTGGCCTGCTCCATGGCCGCCGGCGCCCTTTGCGAAGTGCTGGGCGGGACAGTGCAGCAAGTGGAAAACGCGGCCGAAATCGGCATGGAACATAACCTCGGCCTGACCTGCGACCCGATCGGTGGGCTGGTGCAGGTGCCGTGTATCGAACGCAACGCCATGGGCTCGGTGAAAGCCATCAACGCGGTGCGCATGGCCATGCGCGGCGACGGGCATCACTTTGTGTCCCTCGACAAAGTCATCCGTACCATGCGCCAGACCGGCGCCGACATGAAAAGCAAATACAAGGAGACCGCTCGCGGCGGTCTGGCGGTCAACATCATCGAATGCTGATACGCGCCCCTCTCATTTTCCAGGAGCCGATATGTCCACCGAACAACTGTTGAAAACCCCGCTGCATGCCCTGCACCTCGAACTCGGCGCACGCATGGTGCCGTTCGCCGGCTACGACATGCCGGTGCAATACCCACTGGGCGTGATGAAAGAACACCAGCACACTCGCGAGCAGGCGGGGCTGTTCGACGTGTCCCACATGGGCCAGATCCGCCTGAGCGGTGCAGGCGCCGCCAAGGCCTTGGAAACCCTGGTGCCGGTGGATATCCTCGACCTGCCGGTGGGCATGCAGCGCTACGCCATGTTCACCAACGAGAACGGTGGCATCCTCGACGACCTGATGGTCGCCAACCTGGGTAACGACGAGCTGTTCCTGGTGGTCAATGCCGCCTGCAAGGAACAAGACCTGGCCCACCTGCGTGCCCACATCGGCGGCCAGTGCGACATCGAGCCACTGTTCGAAGCCCGCGCCCTGCTCGCGCTGCAAGGCCCGGCCGCAGTCACCGTGCTCGCGCGCCTGGCACCACAAGTGGCGCAAATGACCTTCATGCAATTCCAGCGCGTGACGCTGCTGGGCCTGGATTGTTTCGTCAGCCGTTCGGGTTACACCGGTGAAGACGGTTTCGAAATCTCCGTTCCTGCCGCCGACTCGGAGAAACTGGCCCGCGCCCTGCTGGCCGAACCGGAAGTCGCCGCCATCGGCCTCGGTGCCCGCGACTCGCTGCGCCTGGAAGCCGGCCTGTGCCTGTACGGCCACGACATGAACAGCGAAACGACACCGATCGAAGCCAGCCTCTTGTGGGCCATCTCCAAGGTCCGCCGTGCAGACGGTGCCCGTGCCGGTGGTTTCCCGGGTGCACAAACCGTGTTCGCCCAACAACAGGGCGGCGTGCGCCGTAAACGCGTCGGCCTGCTCCCCCAGGAACGCACACCCGTGCGTGAAGGCGCGGAAATCGTCAACGAAGCCGGCGAGATCATCGGCATGGTGTGCAGCGGTGGCTTCGGCCCGACGCTGGGCGGTCCATTGGCGATGGGTTACCTGGACACCGCGTATACCGCGCTGAATACGCCAATATGGGCCATCGTGCGTGGGAAAAAGGTGTCATTGCTTGTAAGCAAAACGCCATTCGTTGCACAACGCTATTACCGCGGTTGATTAGCTGTTTCTATAAGTAACGCGGTTGTGTTATTCGTGCACTAATGTGTAACGCAACCGCCATAAAAAGGTGCATCAATTCGATATAGCACCGCGCTTATAACCCGGCTAAACAATTGAACTAACCTATCGAATAAGCCCAGGCCAGCGAAACGCGCAAAATACCGGCAAGCTGAGTAAATACGGGCGCTCCAGGGGGGGTTGTTTTTTCGTTCGGAGTTGGCGTAGAGTTTGATCACTGTGTTTGCATGGGTCGCTTGGATCGTGACCTGGGCAGTAGCCTACGAAGTTAGCTACATCCCGTTCGACGTCTCTTACTTTCCTGCAACCCAGCCCCAGTACTCTTTCCCCGGAAAGAGGCTGTCATCAATTTTAGCGTCAAAGGAAATAAGAAAATGTCTCAACGTCAGAATGGTACCGTCAAGTGGTTCAACGACGAAAAAGGTTTCGGTTTTATCACGCCTGAAAGCGGTCCGGATCTGTTCGTACATTTCCGTGCTATTCAGGGCACCGGCTTCAAGAGCCTGAAAGAAGGCCAGAAAGTCTCTTTCGTTGCCGTGCAAGGCCAGAAAGGCATGCAGGCTGACGAAGTTCAAGCCGAAGGCTAAGCTTTCGAGCACGAGAAAAGCCCCTGATTGATATCAGGGGCTTTTTTATGGGCGCAAATCCGTAGAATGGCTTCTTTTTTCATCCGAGGCCGTCATGCCGAAACACCTGCTCATTCCCCAGGGCGACTTCCCTCCTGTCGGCCTGGGCCGTCGCCTGGCCGCGATGTTCTATGACTTCCTGCTGTGCACGGCACTGTTGATCGTCACCAGCGGTGTCTACAAGATGATCCAGATGTCGATCATCGGCGAAGAAAAAATGCGCACCCTGACCGAATCCGGCGCACTGGATGGCGACCCGCTGCTGTCCACCGTGCTGCTGTTCGTGCTGTTCGGCTTCTTCGCCAAGTTCTGGACCCACAACGGCCAGACCCTGGGCATGCAGGTCTGGCGCATCCGTGTGCAAAACGCCGATGGCACGGCCATCAGCCTATGGCAGGCATTGTTGCGGTTCGTGGTTTCGATTGCGTCGTTACTGCTGCTGGGGATGGGCTTTGTCTGGGCGTTGTTCGACAAGCAGAAGCGCGGTTGGCATGACATCTACTCCAACACGCAACTGGTGCGGATTCCCAAGAAAAAATAGACGCAGCGGCAAGCTGCAAGCCTCAACTTTTAAAGCTTGCAGCTCGCAGCTCGCAGCTCGCAACTTGCCGCTTGCGACTCAGGCATTCCCCGCCAGCTTCATCCGCGCAGCCTGGGTGAAGTCCAGCATGCGCTTGAGTGGGCGAATGGCCTGGGGGATCAGCGCCGGGTCGACGAAGATCTCGTTGGAGCCTTCCTGCAGGCACTTGAGCGTGCGTTCCAGGGTGTTCATCGCCATCCACGGGCAGTGGGCGCAACTGCGGCAAGCCGCACCATTGCCGGCCGTGGGGGCTTCGATGAAGACCTTGTCCGGGCACAACTGCTGCATCTTGTAGAAAATGCCGCGGTCGGTCGCGACGATCAGCGTCTTGTGCGGCAGGCTCTGGGCCGCCGCGATCAACTGGCTGGTGGAGCCCACCGCGTCCGCCAGCGCAATGACCGATGCCGGTGACTCGGGGTGCACCAGGATCGCCGCGTCCGGGTACAACGCCTTCATGTCCTCCAGCTGCTTGGACTTGAACTCCTCGTGGACGATGCAAGCGCCGTCCCAGAGCAGCATGTCGGCGCCGGTCTTGTTCTGGATGTAGGTCCCCAGGTGCTTGTCCGGGCCCCAGATGATCGTCTCGCCGTTGTCCATCAGGCTCTCGACGATTTCCAATGCGCAACTGGACGTCACCACCCAGTCGGCACGCGCCTTGACCGCCGCCGACGTGTTGGCATACACCACCACCGTGCGTTCCGGATGCTGGTCGCAAAACGCCGAGAACTCGTCCACCGGGCACCCCAGGTCCAGGGAGCAGGTGGCCTCGAGGGTCGGCATCAGGACGCGTTTCTCGGGGTTGAGGATCTTGGCGGTTTCCCCCATGAACCGGACCCCGGCCACCACCACGGTCTTGGCCGGGTGGGCGTTGCCGAAGCGGGCCATTTCCAGGGAGTCGGACACGCAGCCACCGGTCTCTTCGGCCAAGGCCTGGATGATCGGGTCGCAGTAGAAGTGCGCGACCAGCACCGCGTCCTGAGCCTTGAGCTCGGCGGCGATGGCAGCGCGGTACCAGGCCTCTTGCTCGGCGGACAGCGGCTTGGGCTGCTTGGCGTCGAGGTGGGCCTGGACCAGAAGGCGTTCGGAAATTTGCGTCATGTTTCGCAAGACCTGCAAGCGCGTATCGCGCGAAAGTCGAGTATACACCCGGCTCCGGACCACTCGGGTACCGCCGGGAAAGTGGGTGTCAATCAGGCACGGGACAACTGAAGCGGGCAAGGCTACAGAATATCCCCTCGATGCAAAAGATCATTCTGACCTGTGCCCCAACCGGCGCATCAGGGCATAAGGCGGAACCAGGAAATGGCTGACTTCCCACCCCGTCAAGCTGACTGAAATGTAATCACTCGCCTCGCCCACCTGTGTCATCTTTCGTTCAAACCTGCTGCGGGCAATCCCCCCCTGCACGCAGCGAATCGACTGACGGACTTCTATCGATGCAAACCAAAACTTCCCGACGAACCTTCGTCAAGGGCGTGGTTGCCGGCGGCCTCCTCAGTGGCCTGGGCTTGTGGCGCACGCCCGTCTGGGCGATCACCAGCCCGGGCCAGCCCAATGCACTGAGCGGCACCGAGTTCGACTTGTTCATCGGCGAAAGCCCGGTCAATTTCACCGGCACCGCCCGCACGGCCCAGACCATCAACGGGGGCATTCCCGGACCGTTGCTGCGCTGGCGCGAGGGCGACACCGTGACACTGCGGGTACGCAACCGCCTGAATGAGACCACGTCCATCCATTGGCACGGCATCCTGCTGCCGGCCAACATGGACGGCGTCCCCGGGCTGAGCTTCAAAGGTATCGAACCCGACGGCCTGTACGTTTATCAGTTCAAGGTCCGGCAGAACGGCACCTACTGGTACCACAGTCACTCCGGCTTCCAGGAGCAATCCGGGGTCTACGGCCCGCTGGTGATCGACGCAAAGGAACCCGAGCCGTTCCAATACGAGCGGGACTATGTGGTGATGCTCACCGACTGGACCGATGAAGACCCCGCCGGCGTCCTGCGCAAGCTCAAGAAGCAGTCGGACTACTACAACTACAACAAGCGCACCGTCGGCGATTTCATCGACGATGTGAGCAAGAACGGCTGGTCCGCGACCGTGGCCGATCGCAAGATGTGGGCTGAAATGAGGATGAATCCCACTGACCTCTCCGACGTCAGCGGCGCCACCTACACCTATCTCATGAACGGCCAGGCGCCGGACATGAACTGGACTGGCCTGTTCAAGCCCGGCGAGCGCTTGCGCCTGCGCCTGATCAACGGCTCGTCCATGACCTACTTCGACGTGCGCATCCCCGGCCTGAAAATGACCGTGGTGGCCGCCGACGGGCAATACGTCAAACCCGTCAGCGTCGACGAGCTCCGGATCGCCGTGGCCGAAACCTACGACGTCATTGTCGAGCCGACCGCCGAGGCCTACACCTTGTTCGCCCAATCGATGGACCGCACCGGCTACGCTCGCGGCACCCTCGCCACCCGTACCGGCCTTTCGGCACCCGTGCCCCCCCTGGACCCAAGGCCGCAACTGACCATGGACGACATGGGCATGGACGGGATGGATCACGGCAGCATGAGCGGCATGGATCACGGCTCGATGCAGGGCATGTCGGGAATGGATCACAGCCAGATGCAAGGCATGGATCACAGCAACATGCAGGGCATGGACACCATGACGGGGATGGACCACGGCGCCATGCAAGACATGGGCGGCATGGGCGGCATGCAGTCCCATCCGGACTCGGAAAAGGACAACCCGCTGGTGGACATGCAAGCCATGAGCGTCACCCCCAAGCTGGACGATCCTGGCCTGGGCCTGCGCAACAACGGGCGCAAGGTGCTCACTTATTCAGATCTGCGCAGCACCTTTGCCGACCCGGATGGCCGTGAGCCGGGTCGCACTCTTGAACTGCACTTGACCGGGCACATGGAAAAATTCGCCTGGTCGTTCAATGGTGTGAAGTTTTCCGATGCCGCACCGCTGCTGCTCAAGTACGGCGAGCGCCTGCGCATCGTGCTGATCAACGACACCATGATGACCCACCCCATCCACCTGCACGGCATGTGGAGCGACCTGGAGGACGAAAACGGCGCGTTCATGGTCCGCAAGCACACCATCGATGTACCGCCAGGTTCCAAACGCAGCTACCGCGTCACGGCCGATGCCCTTGGGCGCTGGGCCTATCATTGCCACCTGTTGTTTCACATGGAGATGGGCATGTTCCGCGAAGTTCGGGTACAGGAATGAGGAGCAGATCATGACCCCTGTTTTTCAATATTCCACGTTGTCGATGGCGCTGGTTGCCAGCCTTGCCTGGGGCACCCCGGCCTGGGCCGCCAGCCACCAGATGCAAGGCGATCACAGCCAGATGCCGGGCATGGACCACAACCAGATGCAAGGCATGGACTCGATGCAAGGTATGGAACCCATGCAGGGCATGGAGCCAATGCAAACAATGGAACCGATGCAATCGGCCCCCACCCGCAGCCGCACGCCCATCCCTGAACTGACCGCCGCCGACCGTGCGGCTGTCTATGAGGACCATGGCGGCCACATGATGCAAGACAACGCCATCCACTCGTTCTTTCTTATCGATCAACTGGAATGGCAGGACGCCGATGACGGCAGCGCCCTGAGCTGGGACGCCTCAGGTTGGATCGGTGGCGACATCGACCGTTTGTGGCTGCGCTCCGAAGGCGAGCGCACCAACGGCAAGACCGAAAAAGCCGAGCTCCAGGCCTTGTGGGGCCATGCCGTCAGCCCCTGGTGGGACGTGGTGGCGGGCGTGCGCCAGGACTTCAAGCCGGGCGACCCGCAAACCTGGGCCGCCCTCGGTGTGCAAGGCATGGCGCTCTACAACTTCGAAGCCGAGGCGACCGCGTTCATCGGTGAAGGCGGCCAGAGCGCGGCGCGCCTGGAGGGCGACTATGACATCTTGTTGACCAACCGCCTGATCCTGCAGCCCACCGCCGAAGCCAATTTCTACGGCAAGAACGATCCCGCTCGAGGCGTCGGCTCGGGGCTGTCGGACACCGAAGTCGGCGTACGGCTGCGTTATGAAATACGCCGCGAATTCGCCCCCTACATTGGCGTCACCTGGAATCGGCTCTACGGCAACACCGCCGACTACGCCCGGGAAGAAGGCGAAGACCGCAGCGAAGCCCGCCTGGTATTGGGCGTGCGCATGTGGTTCTGAGCCACTGACCTGTTTCACTCAAAACTAAAAAACCGAGCTGTAGGAGTCCTTGCATGTCACTCATCAAAACCGCTGTTGTTGCTGTCGCCTTGTCCACCGGCCTGTTGGTCAGTGGTCTGGCCCAGGCCCATCCGAAACTGCTGTCCTCTACCCCCGCCGAGGGCGCCGAAGGTGCGGCACCGGCAAAGATCGAGCTGCACTTTTCCGAAAACCTGATGACCAAGTTTTCCGGTGCCAAGCTGCTGATGACCGAGATGCCCGGCATGGCGGCGCATTCGCCCATGCCCATGCCAGCCAAGGTCTCCGGCAGCGATGACCCGAAAACCATGGTCATTGTCCCGAATGGTCCCCTCACCGCCGGCACCTATCAGGTCCAGTGGCGTGCGGTGTCGTCGGACACTCACCCCATCAACGGCAACATCACGTTCAAGGTGAAGTGAGTTGATGAGCGACTCGATCAACATCGCACTGCGCTTCGCGCTGTACCTGGATCTGATGTTGCTGTTCGGCCTGGCCGCATTTGGCCTGTACGCCCTGCGCGGCCAGGAGCGGGTCTCAGGCGCGCAGCTGCCTTTCGCGCCGCTGCTGGTGGGCTCGGCAGTGCTCGGCGGCTTGCTCTCCCTGGCCGCCATGGCGTGCATGGCCTGGGCCATGAGCGGCGCGGCGGACTGGACCGAGCTATGGCCGCACATTGAAATGATGGTGCTGGAGACCGATGTCGGTTTGACTTGGACGCTACGGATCGCGGCGCTGCTGCTGGCCGGTTTCGCCGTGACGCTCAATAAACGTTGGCCGACCATCAGCCTGGGCCTGGTCACGCTGGCCGGGGCCGTGGCGTTGGCGACACTGGCCTGGGCCGGGCATGGCGCCATGGACGAAGGCGCGCGCCGTAATGGGCACTTCATCACCGACTTCCTCCACCTGTGGGCGGCCGGTGGCTGGGTCGGTGCCCTGGCCGCGTTTGCCCTGCTGCTTCGCCAGGCCGAACCTCGCTTGTCGGTACTGGCCCGGACGTTGATCGGGTTTGAAAGCATCGGGGCGTTGATCGTGGTGATCCTCAGCGTGACGGGCTTGGTGAATTACCTGTTCATCGTCGGTCCAAGCGTCGAAGGATTGTTCGACAGCACTTATGGCCAGTTGCTGGTGCTCAAGCTCATCCTGTTCGCGGTCATGCTGGTGTTCGCTGCGCTGAACCGCTTTCACCTGAGCCCGCAGCTGGAACAGGCCAGGCAAACCGATGAACACCGTATCGCCGTGAGGGCGTTGCGGCGCAGCATGGTGCTTGAGTTCTCTGTAGCGGCGGTCATCCTGGCTTTGGTGGCCTGGTTGGGTACGTTGAGCCCGGCCATGGAATAGCATTTGCGGGAGCGGGTCTGCTTGCGAAAACGGCGTGTCTGTCACGTAGAGGCTGAATGTGCCGCCGTCTTCGCGGGTAAGCTCGGCTCCCACAGGGTGATGAGCATTTAATCTTTCAATATTCCTGCCCAGTTTTCAGTTTGCCCCGGTCCTCCTTTCTCGGCCTAAATGGCATTTTTTTATCAGCCAAGGCTCCGTTATGGAAAACGTTCGAACTTCAAGCACCCATGCCGTCTGGTTGATGGTCAGTGTGGTGTTGGTGGCGCTGAACCTGCGACCTTCGATGGCGGCGGTCGGACCGTTGTTGTCAGCCATTCGCGGCGAGGTGCCGTTGAGTTTCAGCACCGCTTCATTGCTGACCATGTTGCCCGTCATGGCGATGGGCCTGGCGATGTTCCTGGGCATGCGCATTGCCCTGCGTATCGGCGAACACCGCACCATCGTGCTCTCGCTATTGATCATCGGCATTGCAACGGCGTCGCGCCTGTACCTGGACAGCGCCGCCGAGCTGATTATCAGCGCCGTGGTGGCCGGGGTCGGAATCGCGTTGATTCAGGCGGTCATGCCGGCCGTGATCAAATCGCGCTACTCTGACAACGTCTCGCTGTTCATGGGGCTGTATGTCACCTCGATCATGGGGGGGGCAGCACTGGCGGCCTCATTTTCCCCCTTCGTCCTGACACAAACCGGTAGCTGGCGTATCGCCCTGGCGATCTGGGCGGTGCTGGCACTGGTCGCACTGGGATGCTGGTACGCCCAGCGCTCGGCCGTCACGCCGTTACCCGACGCCCCGAGCCGGAACAAGGAGTCGTTCTTCGCCAATGGACGAGCCTGGCTGCTGGCGATTTTCTTCGGCCTGGGCACCGCGTCCTACACCTGCGTACTGGCTTGGCTCGCGCCGTACTACGTGGAAAAAGGTTGGAGCGAACAGCACGCGGGCCTGTTGCTGGGGTTCCTGACGGCTATGGAAGTGCTCTCGGGCCTCGTCACCCCCGCAATCGCCAACCGCAGCCAGGACAAGCGCCTGGTACTGACCGTTCTGCTGGCCCTGATCATGGGCGGTTTCTGCGGCCTGATCCTCAGCCCCGAACGCTTCAGCCTGCTGTGGCCCTGCCTGCTGGGACTGGGCATCGGCGGCCTGTTCCCGATGAGCCTGATCGTGTCCCTCGACCACCTGGACAACCCACGCCGTGCCGGTGGCCTGACGGCGTTTGTGCAAGGCATCGGCTATCTGATCGCTGGGCTTTCACCCCTGATCGCCGGGATGATCCGCGATCAGTTGGGCAGCTTCGAATGGGCCTGGTGGTCGCTTACCGCAGTCATGGCGCTGATGATCCTGATGGTGTTGCGCTTCAATCCCAAGCAGTACGCGCGGCACATCAGCTAGCGGAACCGTTCGCGTCACTGAAAAAAGGGCCGCAATGAATGCGGCCCTGTCTTTATCCCCCTACCCATGACGGCCGACGGACTTGCCCATCATGACGTTCCAGTTCTCGAACAGAGGAATAAGACCTTGATGAAACACGTCGGTTTTGCAGCCGCTCACTGGGGCATGCTGATCTGGGCAATGCTGATCGCCTCGTCGTTCTTCGCAGCGGCTCAGGTCAGCCATTCGATCGACCCGATTCTGCTCACGGGCTTGCGACTGCTGTTTTCGACCTTGCTGTTCCTGCCGCTGTTGTTGCTGAAAAACACCACGCCCATCACCCTCAAAGGGTTGCTGGCCCACGCAGTGCTTGGCCTGTTGCTGGCGACCTATTTTGGTTCGTTGTTCGAGGCTTTGCGCTACACCTCGGCGGTCAATACCGCGACACTGTACACACTGGTGCCATTGATGACCTTGTTCTTCGAGGTGTTCCTGCTGCCCAGTCCAAACCTCAAGACCCGCTTGCTGCCCATGCTGATCGCGGCGGCCGGCGCCGTCTTGCTGACGCTCAAGGGCGCGGTGCCGGGGCAGATGCCGGCGCTGTATCCGGTGCTGGTATTCGGTGCCGGTTGCGTGGCGATGGCACTGTACTCACCCCTTAGCCAGCGATTCAAGGCCAAGGCGCTCCAGGGACGAGATCCGGTGGCGATGACGTTCTGGAACATGCTGTTCGGCTCGCTGTTTCTACTGGTGTTCTGCCTGTTCAGCGGCGGCTGGCGCAGCGGCCTGCAATTGTCGATGCTGGATATCGGCTGGCTGGTGTACCTGGCTCTGTTCGGTACCCTTGCCACGTTCTGGCTGTTGCACCGGGCCATCGGGGTGATCGCACCGTCCACGGTGATTTCCTACGTGTACCTCAACACCCTGTTCGTGACGCTGCTCAACTGGTTCTGGCTCAGACAGCAACCGATGGCGCTCGAGATCATCGGTGCCGGGCTGGTAGGCGTAGGGATGCTGGCGCTGGTGATTTCAAGCCGTAATGCCAGAACCGTTACGGCTTGAAATCGCCCCAGGCTTTGTACGTTGGCGCTAGTACGCCGACGCCGAGCGAGGTGCAACCGGGCTCCAGCGCTCCAGCTCCCGCTCAAGGAAAGCCGCCACGGCCAGCAACCGTTCCTCCTGCCAATGCGGTCCGACGATCTGGATGCCGATGGGCATTCCCGTGACCGCATCGGTTCCGGCGCGGATCACCACCGCCGGTGAACCGCTGAGACTGAACGGGAACACAAAGGCATAGCGGTTGCGATCCTCCAGGGATTCGCCATGACGGAACGCAACGTCCGGGAATACCGGGCAGATGAACAGGTCGTGTTGCTTGAAGAACTTCGCCAGTTGATAGCGGAATGTATCGATCGCGATCCAGTCGCGCTTGACTTCATCCACGGTCAACTCCGCGGCTTTGCTCATCTCCAGCAACTGGGCGATGGCCGGGGTGAAACGGCGCTTGTTCATCGACTCGAACAGCTGTCGCCAGCCGCGCCCGGCGTCGGCACCGGTGATGAACACCCGCCATAGCACATCGCAGGCCTCCTCGAGCATCGGCGGCGCCACCGGACTTACCTGCGCCACGATCTGACTCAGGCACCGTTCGACCCGCTGCAACACCTGCCTCACCGCTGCGCTGACGGGCGTGCGGTCCGACTCCGAAAACAGTGCGACCCGCAGGCTGGCCAGCGGCTCGCTTTCGACAAACGGTACGTCGACGGTGTCCGGATCCTGTCCGTCGGCGCCGCTGATCAACGGCCCGAGCAGCGCCAGGTCATCGACATAGCGACCCATCACGCCAAAAGCCGAGGTCATGTGGAACAACCCGGAGCGGTCGTTGGGAAACTGGCCGGTCAATGGCACCCGGCCCTGGGTCAGTTTCAAGCCGCAGATGCCGTTGAAGTGCGCGGGTATCCGCACACTGCCACAGGCATCGGAGGCCAGCCCGGCGGGCGAACACCCGGCGGCGATCGCCGCCGCCTCACCACCACTGCTGCCGCCGGCGGAGCGTTGCAAGTCATGGGGATTGAGGGTGCGGCCATAGATCAGGTTTTCGGTCTCGAAAGCCATGCACAACTCAGGCACATTGCTGATACCCAGGATGATCGCCCCGGCCTGCCGAAGCCGGGCGACGGCCGTCGCGTCCTGCTGGCTGACGTCGCCCAGCAACTCCTCCAGCCCCCGGGACATCCTGAATCCCTGGACGTGGAGGACGTCCTTGATGGTGATGGGAATACCGTGCAATGGACCACTGATCTGGCCGATGCGCGCCATCTCATCGGCTTCGCGGGCCTGGCGCCGCAATTGCTCCACGGGCGCCAGTTGGATCAGTGCGTTGATCTGCCGGTTACGCTCGGCAATCCGCTGCAGGTAGAACTCCAGCAGCGTGACGCTGGTCAGCACGCCACGTCGTAACAGACCAGCCATTTCCCGAAGGGTCAGCGAGTCGGGGTTGAACATGTTCACGACGCCTCCTTGCTGCGCAACCATTTGTTGGGTAACTGGTACATGTTGCGCACCACCAGGGAGAATGCCTTGACCGCCAGCTTCGGGCGCCGGTCGATGGCCTCAAGGGCCTCTTCGATCATTGCCAGGACATGGCGCAACGCATCGGGCGAGATGCTCAACGGTGGGTAGAAGCGCAGCACCGGACGCTCGGCCTTTTCATTCATCGAATGACCGGCATGAACGCCGCGCTTGCTCAACTCCATGCTCATCAAGGCTTCATAGACCGAACCGCGCAAGCGCAGCCCCGTCATCAGGCCCACCCCCGGTACGTCCTCGACGATGTGCCGATAGCGCAGCGCCAGGCGTTGCAGGCCATGGCGCAGCAAGCCGCCGTTGATCCGCGACTGCTCCACCAGGTTGTTCTGCTCGATGTAATCGATGGCCGCCAACGCCGAGGCGCACGCCACCGGATGCCCGCCATTGGTGCGCGTATCGGGCTCGATTTCACTGAGCGGGTATTGGGTCGCCAGACGCTGGCTGTACATGGCGCAGGCGAACGAGGTGTAGCCGCCGGTCAGGCCCTTGGAGAGGATCATGATGTCGGGCACCACGTCGTCATACTGCACGGCGAACCATTTGCCGCAGCGACCGAAACCGGTCTGGATTTCATCTGCCACCAGCAGGGTGTCGGTGGCATCGCACAAGGCCCGCAGGTTGGCCATGTAGCCCACCGGAGGTACCTGCAGGTGCGCGCCGCCCAGGATCGGTTCGACATACACCGCGCACACGCCCTCGCCGACGGCCTTTTGCAGGGCCGCAAAATCACCGTAGGGCACATGGATCACGTCGGGCGCGGCGATGCCATAGCTGCTGTGGTTCTGTCGTTGCCCCAGGATGCTCATCGCCGCCAGGGTCTTGCCGTGGTAGGAGCCGCTCATCACCACGATCCCGCGCCGGTGCGGTTGGATGCGCAACGCATAGCGCAGGCTCTGCTCGATGGCCTCGGCCCCCGAGACCATGTACTGCACGTCACCCCACTCCCCCGGCACCAGTTGGCACAGACGTTCGGTCAATTTGTCCTGGAGTGGATGACGCCGGCCTTCCGGTACCCAGGCCATCTGGTTCAGTTGCGCCTGCACCTGCTCGCGGACCATCGGGTTGCGATGGCCAACGATAAACACACCGTAACTGCACGCACAGTCGATAAAGCGTTTGCCGGTGTGGTCGGTAACGTGAATGCCATCGGCCTGTTGCTCGACGCTGGTCTTGCCCAGGCGATAGAGCTTGGCCGCCGAGGCGCTCCAGTACCGCTGGCAATCATCCAGCAGTTGTTCATGCGGCCTGAGTAAGGACATGGCTCAGGGTCTCCTTGATGATGTTTGCGGCACGTTGGATATGTTCGGGACGAGCGGTGATCGGGCAACGCAGGATCAACTCCCGACCACGAGGAACGCTGATATAGACGCCTTTTTCATAGAGCGCCTCGCACACCGCGCTCGGTTGCAGGTCATCGGACAGCGGCAGGCTGACCCAGCCGCCCTCGGCCACGGCGCCGAACGACGCCAGGGTCTGCGCCAGGCGCTGACCGTTTTCCAGGCATTGCCGGGGTGAGTCGTTGGCCTGCACATAATCCAGCGCGGCCAGGGCCGCCACGCAAGCCATCGGATTGCCGGCCGTGGTGCTGCCATGCTTGGCCGGGCTGCTGCGCCCATAAACCTGCCAGGCCATGCGCTCGCTGCAGGTATAGGTGCCGATGGGAATCGCACTGCCCCCCAACGCTCCACCGAGCACGACAATGTCCGGGACACAGCGATAACGCTGGAAACCGAACAGCGAGCCCAGGCTGCCAAGGCAGGTCTGGGTGTCGACCGCGATCACCGGCACCGAGGCTTGCGCCGCACGGGCATGCAAGCGCTCGACCAGGGCCGGTTCGAGCAATTGCATCCGACCGTTCGCATCGAGGCGGGTACTGCTGTGGCAGACCGCGAAGCAATCACTCCAGTCCACCGTGTCCAGATCCGCGAGATGACGAATCGCCACACGCTTGAAGCCCTGGAAATGTTGCACGTCCAGGTCGCCCTGCGCGGCGTTGAGGCAACGCCCGTAGGTCAGCGAGCCGTAATCACCGCCCTGGATGAATACGATGGTGTTGCCCTTCGGCTTGAGCCCCTTGCATAACTTCAAGGCGCCCTCGAACGCCTCGTCGCCGGAGCTGCACACATAGGAACTGACCAGCGGCTCAGGCAGCAGCTCGGCCAGACGGCGGCACAAGGCAATCAGCGGTGCAGACATCAGTACCCGGTTGGACAAGCCCATGATCTGCGCCTGACGGGTGACCGCATCGATCACCGCTGGCACCTGGAAGCCAAACCCGCCGGTCAGGTCGATGATCTGCCGACCATCGCCGTCAAGGTACGTCTCGTACTGCCCGCCAATAATATATTTATCGTTATTCATGGCACTCTCTCAGCGATAGCTCAGGGCATTGAAAATGCGCCGACGCTCGTCGACGATGGTTTCACGACCGTGCATGACCCGACGGTTATCGATCATCACCACATCGTGGTCACGCCACCCCACCGGAACGGTGTACTGGGCGGAGACTTCGGCGATTTCGGCCAGGAACCCGGCGGGAATCACCTGCCCGTCCATCGTATCGATCACCGGCGCCTCGTAGTTGAACGAAGGCCCCAGGATGCTGTTGGCAAACGCCGGGCGCTGGCTGAACGCGGAGGTAAGGATCGCCGGCGTGCTGAAGGCGTAGTGCATCGAGTCATCGGCCGGGTTGAAGGAGATCTGCGTCTGCGGGTCATTACCAATGATCTGCAACAGATCCTCGATGACCACGTCTGCCGGGTTCGACAGGGTCGGCGAATAGTGACAAACCAACCGGCGCCACTTTTCCCCCGCCACGGTGCGGCTGTAGCGAATAGGGTTGTTTTCGAAGAAGCTGCGGCAGGCCGGGGACAGCCTCGCCAGCACTTTCTCACCGTCGCAGATCGTGGTTTGCGAACCCTTGCGCGGCGCTTCCTGGCAATAGAACCAGGTCATGTCCGGCCAAAACGGCGAATTGCCGTTTTCGCAATGCAGGCCGACCGCCTGATGCCCGGCATCCACCAACTGCGCGGCACCATCGACCATGACCCGCGCCGGGTCCAGGCTCAGCCGCGAACTGTTTTGCTTGACGTAGGCGCTGAACGCCTCCGCACTGTGGATACAGTTGCGAAACAGCACGACACCGTAGTGTCCCAGCAGCTCATACAACTCGTCCTTGCCCAGGCTGGCGAAGTGGTGCGACTCGACGATGGAGACGTCCGGGTTTTCAAAGTGAAAGGCAAGTGTGCTCATTGGATGCATTCCCTTGCAGAGTGGAAAAAACAGTGGCGATATCGGCGCGTTTCGGTCGACCGGTGACGGTGTAGAGCTGCTCGATCAACGGATCGTCCTTGGTCAACAACCACAGTCGATTCGGTCGTTCGATGTCGGAGAAGCGGCCGGTCGACCAGGTAATCAGTTCATCGCTGGCCGGCGTCGACTCGACACACAGCAACGCCACGAGACCGTGTTGCTCATCGAAGAACACCGCGGCGTCGTTCACACCCGGGTATTTGCGATATTCCAGCTCGACCTGCTCGGGGCTGACATTGCGGCCGTTGGGCAGGCAGATCACATTCTTCTTGCGACCGTGCACGTAGAGGTAGCCCTCTTCGTCGAGCATCCCCAGGTCCCCGGTGTCCATCCAGCCGTCACCCGACATGGAGCACGCGCTGGGATCCGTCCCTGAATAACCGCTGAACAGCGAGCTGCTCCTGACCTCGATGGTCTGGTCGGCGCCGATCCGTACCTGGACATGGGGAAGCGGCTTGCCGACACTGCCCAGGCGCTGCTCTTCGAGGGTGTTCATGCTTACCACCGAGGCGTTTTCCGACAGACCGTAGCCCTGGTACACCTCGATACCTTGCTCGGCCAGATCGTGCAGGGCATCGATACTCACCGCCGCGCCGCCACAGGTGATGTGAGCCCCGGACTTCAGGTAACTCGCCAACCGCGCCCCTGCCTCGCCGCCATCGTTCAACTGCTCCAGGAAGCGATTGATCATGACCGGCGGCACCGTCAGGGCCGTCGGCTGGATCTGCAGAATCCAGTCGACCAGACGCCGTGGCGAAGCCCCGGGTTCGCCGAGCAATGCTTCGCTCGGCGGCAGGAAATGCACGGTTCCGCCGGCCAGCAGCGGCAGGTAAGCGGCAGTCACCTGTTCAAGCAGCAAGCTCAACGGAACCAGCGACAGATACCGACGATGGGCGTTGATCGGCATGCGTTCGCGCAACGACGTCAGCACCGCGCCAACCGCCTGATTGCTCAAGCGCACGCCTTTCGGCCGACTGGTAGTGCCCGAGGTGTGAATGATCTTGCAGATCCAGTCACCCTCTGCGTCCGGAACGTGCGCCAGGGGTTGCTCGATCACTGGCTCACTGAGGCGACGCAGGCGGCTGTCAGGGAAATTCAGTTTCCAACGTTGAGCCAGTGTCCGCTGCCCGGCGGCGTCCACCAGAAACCCGTCGCAACGCTCGGCCAGATGCTCGGCCTGGGATTGACTGAATGCCAGCGGCAACGGCAGCGCGGTAATCCCGGCAAACAGGCACGCCAGGTCGGCCACCAGCCAGTCGCTGCTGTTGCGCGTGGCAATCCCCAGCACCACCTGATCGCCGTGGGCCGACGTTGCGAAACGTCGTTGCAACTCGGCAGCCAGATTGAGCGCCCGGTGCTCCAGTTCGCCGTAGGTCAGCGCCACAGACTCCGAGCCCGACGTCCAGTCAACCGCGCAGACCGCCTGGCGGTTGTCCTGCAATGCCTGTTTCAACAGATTGATAAAACCACCGCTCATGGCTGCGCCCTCGCCAGGGTTTCACCAGGCAATTGTGTGAACGAGGTGTTGAGCGTCGTGGCGGCGAAACGTGAGCGCTTCGGATCGACTCGGATGAAACCGGTAATCGGCTTCTTGGCGTAATAGGTCCCCCAGTTCTTGCCGCCATCATCGGCCAGGCGGGTGGGGTCAGCGGTCAATAACGGCTCGAAATCGATCTGGCAACTTTCCATCATTTGCCGGACCCGAGGCGTAACAGTGCACAACAAGTAATGACCGCCCATGCACCAGGACAACAATGGAATCATATTAACGAGAATCATTCCCGCCGTGAGGTGATGGGAAACCAGATTGCCGATCTCGACAATGTTCGAACGCTCGATGGTTTTTTCGAAACGCTGGGACAGGATCTCCTCAATCGGTTGTGCCAGGTATTGCTCGGAAAAGAGAATGCGATGATCCGCAAAAGTAATACCGGCACACGCGAGTATGCGATCTTCCTGGTCCTGAGTGACCGCAAAGTATTGTGGATTAGGTTCTACCGAAGCCGCGTAAGAACTTCTAAACTTGTCTTTTACTACCTCCGTGGCCTGTACCCATAATGACGTTTTAGTTTCCGCGACACGTATTTGCATTTTGCCTTCCTCCGTCCCTGTGCAGGATGTCTATAAAAGCAAGGCGAGCATATTTAAGAAATTTCCTACAAGCCATTTAAAAAATAAAATGCATCCGCTAATATATAAATAAACGTCTTTGTCATAAAAACCAGGGACGCTAACCCATGGATTGTGCCAAGAAGGATCTTATGCTCAATAGTAATTTGCTTAGAAAGCTGGACATGCAGGACTTGATGGTGTTCGTTGCGGTGTACGAGAAGAGCAGTGTCACAGAGGTCTCCGAGGCCCTCTGCGTCAGCCAGTCAACCGTGAGCTACTGCCTGAAGAAGCTGCGCACCAGCTTCGAAGATGAATTATTCATTAATACCCGCAGTGGCATGCATCCGACCAATAAGGCCACCGCGATGTACAGTCATGTCCTCAAGATTCTTCAGACTATTAATATTTGCCATTCCGGGATTCAAATCTTCGACCCCACCCAGAAAGAAATAACATTCAATCTTTGCGCACCGGAATATTTTGAGTTATTGATCCTGCCAAACTTGGTCAAGCGTTTTATTGGCAGCCAATTTCCAGTCATCATCAATATAACTAAATTGCACAAAGATATTCCGGCTGACGAACTGACGGACGGTCGCTTCGACCTAGTTATTTGTTTCGGCCCGAACTTTCATCGCAGCGCCAAAGGCTTGCGCTCGCAAGTATTACTGGAGGATGAATTGGTCTGTGTAGTCGACAGAAACAGCAACTTGCCAGACGAGGTCCTCAGCCTGGAAACATTCGTCGCGTGCCAGCATGTTTTCCCGACCCCCTGGACCTCCGACACCAACATGATTGATGGCTGGCTGGCCCGCCAGGGCTACAGTCGGCAGATCGTCGCCCGAGCCAACAGCTACGTAGCAGCGCTCAATATGGTCACCGGGACTGACTTCGTGCTGACACTGCCCCGACGCATTCAGGCGCTGACCTGTGACGAGGCCAAATTCAGCCATCGCAAGCCGCCGGCCGGATTACCGAACTTTACGCTGGATATGATGTGGAGCGAGAAACCCGGCCAGGACAACGCCAACATCTGGTTTCGCGAGCAGATAGTGAAGGTCTGCGCCGAGGACGGCTTGCTCTAAGCCGCTGGGGGAACCACGCATATCCTCGCGTGGTTCCCAGCCTGGCCGGCCTTGGATTTTCCTATAGGCAAAAAAAATCCGGAAATCCTCACTTTCGTGGGCCTTCCGGACTTTCAAAACTGCTAGAAAATGGTGGGTCGTGTGGGATTCGAACCTACGACCAATTGGTTAAAAGCCAACTGCTCTACCAACTGAGCTAACGACCCGCTGTGTGGTGGCGCGTATAATACTGATTTCTAAGGACTATTCAACACTTATTTTGAAATAAATCAAAAATATGGGGTTGGATCGCTCACACCGGCCGCCGCGAAGCCTTCCGCACGCAGGCGGCAGCTGTCGCACTTGCCACAGGCACGGCCCTGATCGTCGGCCTGGTAGCACGAAACGGTAAGCCCGTAGTCAACGCCAAGCTTCATACCCGCCTTGACGATGGCAGCCTTGCTGAGGTTTTGCAGCGGCGCCTGGATGCGAAAACCCTGCCCTTCCACGCCTGCCTTGGTTGCCAGGTTCGCCATGCGTTCGAACGCTTCGACGAACTCCGGGCGACAATCCGGGTAGCCGGAATAATCCACGGCATTGACCCCAATGAAGATGTCACGGGCGCCAAGAACCTCAGCCCAACCCAGGGCCAGCGACAGGAACACAGTGTTGCGCGCCGGCACATAAGTCACCGGGATGCCTTCACTCGGTGCTTCAGGCACGTCGATGGAGCTGTCGGTCAATGCCGAGCCGCCAATGCCGTTGAGGTTCAGGCCGATTACCTTGTGCTCGACCACTCCCAGGTCCCGCGCCACCCGCTCGGCGGCTTGCAGCTCGGCGCGATGGCGTTGGCCGTAATCGAAACTCATGGTGTAGCAGCGGTAGCCTTCGGCGCGGGCCATGGCCACGACAGTCGCCGAGTCCAGGCCACCCGACAGCAGGATGACCGCACGTTTTTCTGTGATGGATTGTTCAGTCATATCAGCGCCCCGGCTCATCGTTCCAAAGGTATTTGTGCAACTGCAGTTGCAGGCGCACCGGCAGATTGTCCGCCACGATCCAGTCCGCCAGGTCACGGGCATTCAAGTCGTGATGACTTGGCGAGAACAACACCTCGCCAGCACGCCGGTCGAGGCCGTACTGGATCAACTTGGACACAGCCCAGTCATAGTCTTCTCGCGAGCAGATGACAAACTTGACCTGGTCGTGGGCGGTCAGCAGCTCGATGTTCTCATAACGGTTGCGATGCGCTTCCTCGGAGCCTGGGGTTTTCAGGTCCAGGACGCGGCTGACCCGCGGGTCGACGCTCGAAATGTCCAGGGCACCGCTGGTTTCCAGCGAAACCTCATAGCCGGCGTCGCACAATTGCTTGAGCAGTGGGATGACGTTGGGTTGTGCCAATGGCTCGCCGCCCGTGACGCATACATAGCGCGGACGATAGCCAGCCACTTGCTCCAGAATATCGTCGAGGGTGCGCAAGGTGCCGCCGCTGAACGCGTAGGCACTGTCGCAGTATTGGCAACGCAGCGGGCAACCGGTGAGGCGCACGAATACCGTGGGCAGGCCGGCCGTTCGTGTTTCACCCTGTAACGAGTAAAAAACTTCGGTGATTCTCAATGTGTCTTGCATAGTCGCCACGGGCGTAACAGCTAAACAGGCTGTCCGCCTCCGTCAGGCACTTCAAGGAACCCCGTCAACGCGTAGATCCCAAAAAGCGTGTTTCATGAAAAGGGCGTGAATTCTAACGAAAAAACCCGCGACAAGCGCGGGTTTCTTCGAAACGGGTCAAACAGCCTTACATGCGTTGCAAGTCGCGCTGCGCCAACTGGGCGGCGGAGGTACCCGGATACTGGGCCACCACTTGCTGCAGAATGCCCTTGACCTTGTCGGTGTGACCGAGGCGGCGTTCTACATCAGCGAGCTTGTACAGCGAATCCGGCACCTTGGCGTGCTTGGGGTACAGCTGGGAGACCTTGGCGAAGGCCTGGCCGGCACCTTGCAGGTCACCTTTGGCCAGGTTCACTTCACCCAACCAGTATTGGGCGTTACCCGCGTACTGGCTGTTGGGGTATTTGCGCAGGAAAGCGGCAAAGGCCTGGCTGGCCTTGTCGAAATCCTTGGCCTTGATCAGGTCGAAGGCAGCGTCGTAATAGAGCTTTTCCTTCGCCGGGTCGGCCGGCTCGCCACTGGCAGCGGGTGCTGGAGCGGCTGCCCCCGCATTTGCGCCTGCGGCTGCACCAGGGGCGTTCAAGTCGCCACCGGCAGGAGAATTCTCAGGAGTCGCGGCAGGTGCAACACCGCTTCCTATGCGCCGATCAAGATCCTGGTAACGTTCCAGGTTTTCCTGCTTCATGCGCGATACTTCATTTTGCAGTACCTCAATCGCGCCTTGCTGGCGTGAAAGCTGATCCTGCATTTGCTGGAGCTGGTTGAACAGCTCGCCCTGTGCCGAGACAGGGGCCGAAACCCCTCCCCCGGCATAGGCGCCGTTCGTACCGTAACCTGCAGGCGGATAACTGCTCCCGCTATTGCTATAGCCGGAATCGTTATCGACCACAGGAACCGCAGCCCACGCCGCAAGCGGCGCGAAGCTGAGAGCCAGGACAGTTACAGCACGACGGCACGTTCGCATGACGAATTACTTACGCAGTTCGACGCGACGGTTTTGAGCCCAGGACTGCTCGTCGTTGCCGGTAGCAACTGGACGCTCTTCGCCGTAGGAAACCAGTTCCAGCTGAGCTGGGGAAACACCTTGCAGTACCAGGTAGCGTTGAACGGCTTTCGCACGACGCTCGCCCAGTGCCATGTTGTACTCACGAGTACCACGTTCGTCGGTGTTGCCTTCCAGAACAACGCGAGCGCCGTTTGCTTTCAGGTCTTTGGCGTGAACGTCCAGAGCGCGCATGGCTTCTGGCTTCAGGTCCGAGCTGTCGTATTCGAAGTAGAAGGTGGTGATTGCGCGCAGAGCAGCTTCTTCGCTCAGGGAGCCATCAACTGCACCGGTGTTTGCGCCGTAACCAGCGTTCGGATCAACAGCGCCTTCACCAGCGTTGTCGCCGCCCTTGGAGGAGCAACCTACAGCTACAGCCATGGCCAGAGCCAGCGCAGCAAATTTACCAAACTTCAGCATTTCCATCGTGAAACTCCTAATGAACCCCAGTGTGTTAAGTAAAACGTATTGCGCCGCGTCAGTTCAGGTAAGGGGACCAGGACGGTTCTCTGACTTCGCCTTGAGCGGTAGGAAGCGGGAGCCTCACGCGTCCATTAATGGACACGAGCATCAAGACTCCCCGGCCCTGCTGGCGGGTGGCGTAGATTACCATGGTGCCGTTGGGCGCAACAGTAGGTGACTCGTCCAGAGTGCTATCAGTGAGGATTTTTACGCTACCGCGCGCCATATCCTGGGCTGCCACCTTGAAATTGGTGAAACCATCCTGGCGATGGATCATCACCAGGGTCTTTTCGTCCGCCGACAGTTTAGGGTTGGCGTTGTAGTTACCCACGAACGTCACGCGCTCGGCACCGCCGCCACCGGCACTGGTCTTGTAGATCTGCGGCTTGCCGCCACGGTCGGAGGTGAAGTAGATGGTCGAGCCATCCTTGCCCCAGAACGGTTCGGTGTTGATGCCCGGGCCATTGGTGACGCGCGAGATCGAACGCGACGCCAGGTTCATCACGTAGACATCCGGGTTGCCATCCTTGGACAGCACGAACGCCAGGCGCGAACCGTCCGGCGACCAGGCTGGCGCGCCGTTCAGGCCTTCGAAGTTGGTGATCTGCTCGCGACGGCCGGTGTCGATGTGCTGGACGAAGATGCGCGGACGCTTCTGCTCGAACGACACGTAGGCGATGCGCTTGCCATCGGGTGCGAAACGTGGCGACAGGATCGGCTCACGCGATTGCAGCAGGGTCACTGCGCGGGCGCCATCGTAGTCGGAACGCTGCAGGGTGTAGCGGGTGTTGTTCTCGGAGAAACGCTCGGCCGTCACGTAGAGCATCCGGGTGGAGAAGGCGCCCTTGATGCCGGTGAGTTTCTCGAACGACTGGTCGGCGATGTAGTGGGCCATGTCACGCAGTTGGTCGACGCCGCCCGACACGCTGCCGGTCAGCACTTGCTGCTCGGTGGCGACGTTGAACAAGGCGTACTGCACCTGCAGGCGACCACCGGCCGGAACGATGCTGCCGACCATGATGTACTGGGCGCCCAGGGCCTTCCAGTCACGGTAGATGATCTCGCTGGCCTGGGTCGGCAGGCTGATCATGTTCTGCTTCGGAATCGGCGCGTAGTAACCCGAGTTGCGCAGGTCATTGCCGATGATCTCCGCCATGTCATCCGGCAGGACGCTACCGCCCTGCCAGCCGAACGGTACGACGGCGATCGGGGTGGCCCGGTCGCTGCCGCTGGTGACCAGGATGTTCTTTTCCTCTGCCATCGCTATCCCTGCCATGCAGAAGATAACGACGAGCATTGTTCGAAGAAGGTTTCTCACAAGGCTAGATCCTCAGGTGTGAATGTCATCTTGAATGAACGATAGGGAGCGAAGTCGCTCGGTTTCATTCCTTGCATTTCCGTCAATCGTCCAATGTTCTTGACCGCCGCGACCGCCGAAGCATCGAACGGACCGTCGCCGCTGGACTTGGCCACGCTGACCGAGGTCACCGTACCGTCGGGCAACATGCCGATTTGCAACACGACCGTCATGCCTTTACGCGCCGAAGGTGGACGGGCCCAGCCTTCCGCCGCACGGATCCGGATCAGGTCGTCGTAATCGCCTGCCACTTGATCGCCAAGTTCATCGGCCTTGGTCGCCTCACGCTCAGTCGTGTCCGAAAGCAGGTCTGCCAAGGCCTGGGCCTTCTTATCTTCGGCGGACTTGCGCGCAGCATCCTGGGCCTTTTTCTTGGCGGCGTCGGCGGCAGCTTTCTTCTTCGCGTCTTCGGCGGCTTTCTTTTTCGCCTCTTCGGCTTCGGCCTTTTTCTTGGCGTCTTCAGCCGCCTTCTTCTTGGCGTCCTCGACGATCTTTTTCTTCGCTTCTTCAGCGGCCGCTTTCTTGGCCTCTTCTTCAGCGGCTTTCTTGGCTTCGTCTTCGGCTTTCTTCTTGGCTATATCAGCCAATTGTTTCTCTTCTGCCTTTTTCGCCTCGGCGGCTTTCTTCGCATCGTCGGCTTTCTTGGCTTCATCAGCCTTCTTCGCCTCTTCCGCTTTCTTCGCCTCGTCAGCCTTCTTGGCTTCTTCGGCCTTTTGAGCGGCTTCCTCTTTCTTTTGTTCCGCGGCCTTGATCGCTTCCTGTTCGACCTTTTTCTGCTCCAACTGCTCGGTTTCGGTCTGGCGCGCGGCAGACTTCTTCGCCTCACCCGCAATCTTCTGATTGGTCTGGGTGGTGGCCGGACTTTTCGACTTGAGCTGGTACAGGGTCGCCTGCACGATCGGCTTGGCGGGTGGCAGCTCCGGCGTCATGGCAAAACTGACGAACAGCATGCCGAACACCAGCACGTGCAGGCTGATTGCCAGGACACTGGGCCAGAAGTAGCTTTCCGAGGCGGACGGCTCTCGCTGTTGCTGCATCAGGGCGCCTCAGTGATCAAGCCAACGTTACCGACCCCGGCTTTCTGCAGGCCACCCATGGCGCCCATCACGGCGCCGTAGTCGACGGACTTGTCGCCGCGAATGAAAACCTGGGTGCGCTTGCCGGCATCGTTGCCGGCACGGATGATCTTGGTCACCGCGTCGGTCATCTGCGGCAAGGTCATGGCCCGGTCCTGCTGCTTCTCGGTGTCGACTTCACTGCCAAGGTTCCAGTAGTAGGTCTTGTCAGCCTTGATCGAAATGGTCAGGACCTGGGTGTTGTTGTCCTGCGGCAAGGCTTCGCTGGAAACCTTGGGCAGATCGACCTTCACGCCCTGATTGAGCATCGGCGCGGTCACCATGAAGATGACCAGCAGCACCAGCATCACGTCGATGTAGGGCACCACGTTCATCTCGGCAACCGGCTTGCGCTTGTTTCGGGCTCGAGCGATTAAAGCCATCGGGAAATACCTGCTTATTCTTCGCTGGTGTGCACTTTGCGGTGCAGGATCGCCTGGAATTCGTCGGCGAAGGTGTAGTAACGGCCGATCAGCGTTTCACTGCGGGCAGAGAAGCGGTTGTAGGCGATAACAGCAGGGATGGCGGCGAACAGGCCAATCGCCGTGGCGACCAGGGCCTCGGCGATGCCCGGTGCCACGGTGGCCAGGGTCGCCTGCTGCGCGGACGCCAGGCCGCGGAAGGAGTTCATGATCCCCCACACCGTACCGAACAGACCGATGTACGGGCTGACCGAACCGACCGTCGCCAGGAACGGCAGGCTCTGTTCGAGTTTTTCTTCCTCACGCGAGATGGCCACGCGCATGGCACGGGCCACGCCTTCCATTACCGCCTCCGGATCAACGCCGGTTTGCTGGCGCAGACGGGAGAACTCCTTGAAGCCGGCGCGGAAAATCTGCTCGACACCCGAATCCGGGTCCGGGTTGCTGCCCGCCTGGCGATAGAGCTTGGACAGGTCGATCCCGGACCAGAAGCGCTCTTCGAAGCTCTCCAGGGCACGACGACCGGCGCGCAGCATGTTGCTGCGCTGAAAAATCATGATCCACGAGGTCACCGATGCGGCTACCAGGGTCAGCATTACCAGTTGCACCACGACGCTGGCATTGCTGACCAGGCTCCACATGGAGGTATGGTCGACGACGTTAGCTTCCACGCTTTATCTCCTGCTCTGAGTGTGTACCCGCGCCGCTCACGCCGGCAAAGGCCGCGCGTAGAGTTTCGGGAATGGCCCGGGGTTTCAAACTATGGGTGCGCACACAGGCCACCAGGAACTGCCCTTCGCAGAGCAGCATGTTATCCGTAGCCCGCCTGACCTGCTGCTTGAAGCGCAGGCTGGCACGGTTCAATTCAATGACATCGGCACTTACCAGCAATTCATCGTCCAGTCGCGCCGGCGCGTGATAGCGCGCTTCGCTGGAATGCACGACGAATAACAGGTCCTCCCCCACCAGCGCGGATTGGGCAAAACCCAGTTCCCGCAGCCGTTCGGTTCGAGCCCGTTCCATAAACTTGAGGTAATTGACGTAGTAAACGATGCCGCCGGCATCGGTGTCCTCGTAATAAACGCGACAGCGATGTGCGAACGACTCCAGCCCGTTTTGCGCGCGCATACTCTAGTGCTTACTCCTCAGGTTGCCAATCGGCCAGGCAACTGTTTTTTCATTCTCGAGCCCATTGACGCTCCAGGCATCGCCTGGGACAGCACGAACCGGGAAAAAATCGACGTGTAAAGCTCGCTCAATCGTCCACGGCATCGAGGAATTCGTCTACCACCGGCATCTCGCCCATTCGTGTCGGGATGTTTAAGCCAAAATGCAGGTACGCATGACGGGTCACGACGCGCCCACGGGGGGTGCGCATGATATAGCCCTGCTGGATCAGGTACGGCTCCAGCACATCCTCGATGGTGTGGCGCTCCTCGCTGATCGCCGCCGCCAGGCTGTCCACGCCCACCGGGCCGCCGTCGAACTTCTCGATCATGGTCAGCAGCAGGCGTCGGTCCTGGTGGTCGAAGCCGCGTTCGTCGATGTCCAGCAGGTTCAACGCCAAGTCAGCTATCGGCTTGGTGATATGGCCCTTGGCCCGGACTTCGGCAAAATCCCGTACCCGGCGCAGCAGGCGGTTGGCGATCCGCGGCGTGCCCCGGGCCCGTCGGGCGACTTCATAAGCGCCGTCCGGGTCCAGCGGCAGGCCGAGAATACCCGCCGAACGGCTGACAATCGTCGCCAGGTCCGCATTGCTGTAGAACTCCAGGCGCTGGACGATCCCGAAACGATCCCGCAGCGGGTTGGTCAGCATGCCGGCGCGAGTGGTGGCGCCCACCAGGGTGAAAGGTGGCAGGTCGAGCTTGATGGAGCGCGCCGCCGGCCCTTCGCCGATCATGATATCGAGCTGGAAATCTTCCATGGCCGGGTACAGCACTTCCTCGACGATCGGCGACAGCCGATGGATCTCGTCGATGAACAGCACGTCATGGGGCTCAAGGTTGGTCAACAGCGCCGCCAGGTCCCCCGGTCGCTCGAGGACAGGGCCGGAAGTGCTCTTGATCGACACGCCCATTTCCTGGGCGATGATGTTGGCCAGGGTGGTCTTGCCCAGGCCCGGGGGGCCGAAGATCAAGGTATGGTCCAACGATTCGCTGCGCCCACGGGCAGCCTGGATGAATAGCTCCATCTGCTCGCGCACGGTCGGCTGGCCGATGTAGTCGGCCAGGCTGACGGGGCGAATCGCGCGGTCCTGGATGTCCTCGCGGTCACGAGGAGCACCCGTGGCGGCGATCAGGCGATCAGCTTCTATCACTTAGATCATCCCCTTCAAGGCGCGACGAATCATGTCTTCGCTGCTCAAGCCTTTTTCCTTGATGGCGGAAACCGCCTTGCTGGCTTCCTGCGGCTTGTAGCCCAGGGAAATCAGCGCGCTGACCGCATCGTTTTCAGCATTGTTGACAGGGACTGGCGCGTCCGGCTGATTCGGCACCAGGGCAAACATGGCCGGCACCGCCTCCCAGGCCTTGAAGCGATCCTTGAGCTCGACCAGCAGACGCTCGGCGGTTTTCTTGCCCACGCCCGGCACCTTGGTCAGGGCCGAGGTGTCCTGGGATTGTACGCAACGGACCAGTTCGTCGACTTCCAGGCTCGACATCAAGGCCAGGGCCAGCTTCGGCCCCACCCCATTGAGACGGATCAATTCGCGAAAAAAGTCTCGCTCGCGCTTGCCGACAAAACCGTAGAGTAACTGCGCATCCTCGCGCACGACCAAATGGGTGTGCAGCGTCAGCGGCTCACCGACCGACGGCAAGCGATACAGCGTGGTCATGGGCACTTCCAGCTCATAGCCCAGGCCGTTTACATCCAGAATCAGGTGCGGCGGCTGTTTTTCAGCCAGGGTGCCGCGCAAGCGTCCAATCACGTTTCAGATCCTTGGGCATTGACCAGCCGCTGGCTGGCGAGTAACAGCCGGGGCATGGCGGGCCGACGACACAGGCACGGCATACTCGGGCTCATGAATGATTGCGCAGATGCTATCAGAGACGCAGGCGTCCGCCACGACTGCGTGCGGTTGCCAGGCCATGAGGCATCAGGCTGGAGCGAGTGTGGGCATGGCAGATGGCGATGGCCAGGGCGTCGGAGGCGTCGATTTGCGGCTTGCTGACTAGTTTCAACAGGTGCATCACCATCATTTGCACCTGTTCCTTGTTCGCCGCGCCCGTTCCGACGACGGCCTGCTTGACCTGGGTGGCGGTGTACTCGGCGATCTCCAGGTTTTCCTCGGCCCCGGCCACAATCGCCGCGCCCCGGGCCTGCCCCAGCTTCAAGGCGGAATCGGCGTTGCGCGCCATGAAGACCTTTTCGATGCCCATGGTCACCGGGCCGTACGTCTGGATGACCTCGCGCACGCCGCGATAAACGATCTGCAGGCGTTCGTGCAATTCACCCGCACCGGTGCGAATGCAGCCAGACGCGACGTACACACAGCCACGCCCGGTATCGCGAACCACGCCATAGCCGGTGATGCGCGAACCGGGGTCGATACCAAGGATTAAAGTCATAACGCCTGCGAAGAGTAATGCGGTTGCAAGTGAGGATACAGCTCACCCAGGGCCTGGAGTGAATCCGTGGCGAGGGAGCTTGCTCCCTCGCCACGATGATTTCAAACAACCTTAAATGAGCTGTGTTACGCCTGTCACCCAAGCTGTTCAGCCACTGACTCGGGAATGTCCGCATTGGAATAAACGTTCTGCACGTCATCCAGGTCTTCAAGCATGTCGATCAGCTTGAGCACCTTCTCCGCGCCCTCCAGGTCCAGCTCGGCGCTGGTGGTCGGCTGCATGACGATTTCCGCGTCGGCCGGCTTGAAACCGGCGGCCTCCAGGGCGTTGCGCACGGCATAGAAACTGGCGAACGACGTGAACACGTCAAACGAGCCGTCTTCATGGCTGACCACGTCATCGGCGTCGGCTTCCAAGGCTGCCTCTGTCAGGGCGTCCTCATCGAGGCCCGGAGCAAAGCTGATCTGCCCCTTGCGCTCGAACAGGTAGGCCACCGAACCGTCGGTCCCCAGGTTGCCACCGCACTTGCTGAAAGCGTGACGCACGGCCGCCGCGGTACGGTTGCGGTTGTCGGTCATGCATTCGACCATCACCGCCACGCCGCCCGGACCGTAACCTTCGTAGGTCAACTCTTCAACGTTGTCGGCCTCGGTCGCACCCGCGCCACGGGCGATGGCCCGGTCGATGATGTCGCGGCTCATGTTGGCACCCAGCGCCTTGTCCAGGGCCAGGCGCAAGCGCGGGTTGGAACCCGGATCGCCGCCACCCTGGCGGGCCGCGACCGTCAGCTCACGGATCCATTTGGTGAAGATCTTGCCTCTCTTGGCATCCTGACGTTCTTTGCGGTGCTTGATGTTCGCCCACTTGGAATGACCTGCCATAACTCGCTCCGGTTTCTCTTTGGAACATTGCCCGTCCTGCGCTTGGGCAGCGACAGGCAATCAGAAATATCGACCCAATGAAAAAGCGCATCCGAAGATGCGCCCTCTCACATGCCAGATTTACTCGGCTTTTGGCTGTTCGCGCAGGCGAATGTGCAACTCGCGCAGCGCCTTGGCATCCACCATACCCGGCGCCTGGGTCATGACATCGGCCGCGCTCTGGGTTTTCGGGAATGCGATCACTTCGCGGATCGACTGGGCGCCGGTCATCAGCATCACCAGGCGATCCAGGCCGAAGGCCAGGCCACCGTGGGGCGGCGCACCGTACTTCAGCGCGTCGAGCAGGAAGCCGAACTTCTCTTCCTGCTCCGCTTCGTCGATGCCCAGCAGGCGGAACACCGCCTGTTGCATTTCCTTGCGATGGATACGAATCGAACCACCACCCAGCTCGGTACCGTTCAGGACCATGTCGTAGGCGCGCGACAGGGCGGCAGCCGGGTTGGCCTCCAACTCTTGTGGCGAGCACTTCGGCGCGGTGAACGGGTGGTGCAGCGCGGAGAAGCTGCCGTCGTCGTTCTCTTCGAACATCGGGAAGTCAACGACCCACATCGGCGCCCACTCGCAGGTGAGCAGCTCCAGGTCATGACCCACCTTGATCCGCAGGGCGCCGAGGGCCTCGCTGACGATCTTGGCCTTGTCGGCACCGAAGAACACGATATCGCCATCGACCGCGCCAACGCGATCGAGGATCACGTTCAGGTTGGCCTCAGGGATATTCTTGACGATCGGCGACTGCAAGCCTTCGACACCTTTGGCGCGCTCGTTGACCTTGATGTACGCCAGGCCCTTGGCACCGTAGATGCCGACAAACTTGGTGTAGTCGTCGATCTTGCTGCGCGGCATGCTCGCCGCGCCCGGTACACGCAAGGCGGCCACACGGCATTTCGGATCGTTAGCCGGGCCACTGAAGACCTTGAACTCGACTTCCTTGAGCTGGTCGGCCACGTCCACCAGCTCCAGCGGGATACGCAGGTCTGGCTTGTCGGAACCGTAGCGGCGCATGGCTTCTTCGAAGGTCATGTGCGGGAACTCACCGAACTCCAGGTCCAGCACTTCCTTGAACAGGTTGCGGATCATGCCCTCGGTCAGGCCCATGATGTCTTTTTCGTCGAGGAAGCTGGTCTCGATGTCGATCTGGGTGAATTCAGGTTGACGGTCGGCACGCAGGTCTTCGTCGCGGAAGCACTTGGCGATCTGGTAGTAGCGGTCGAAGCCGGCCACCATCAGCAGTTGCTTGAACAACTGGGGCGATTGCGGCAAGGCGAAGAAGCTGCCGGGGTGGGTACGGCTCGGCACCAGGTAGTCGCGGGCGCCTTCCGGCGTGGCACGGGTCAGGATCGGCGTCTCGACGTCGAGGAAGCCGTTCTCGTCCAGATAGCGACGGATGCTGGTGGTCATGCGCGAACGCAGGCGCAGCTTCTCGGCCATTTCCGGGCGACGCAGGTCAATGAAGCGGTAGCGCAGGCGGGTTTCCTCGCCCACGTCTGAGTATTCGTTGAGCGGGAACGGCGGGGTTTCCGCTTCGTTGAGCACTTCCAGCTCATAGCCCAGCACTTCGATCATGCCGGAGGCCATGTTGGCGTTCCCGGCACCGGCTGGACGCAGGCGAACCTTGCCGGTGATCTTGACGACGTATTCGCTGCGCACGCGGTCGGCGGTGGCGAAGGTTTGTGCGCGGTCCGGGTCGAATACCACCTGGGCCAGGCCTTCACGATCACGGATATCGAGGAAAATCACCCCGCCATGGTCACGGCGACGATGAACCCATCCGCAAAGAGTAACTTCCTGACCTTCCAGGCTTTCGTTCAGTTGGCCGCAATAATGGCTGCGCATCATGGTAGTGGTTTCACTTCTCGTAATTCGACGTTCGGTTGGAGGCCCTGCCGGTGCAAGAACTCGCGCGTGTTCAATTTTCGTACAAACCCTAGTCAGCTTTGTCGCCACCGGCCAGGTTCTTCTTGGCGCCGGTCTTGAAGTCGGTTTCATACCAGCCCGTGCCGCCGAGGCGGAAACCGGGCATGGACAGCATTTTCTTCAGCTCTGGCGCCTGGCAGGCAGGGCAATCGACCAGCGGTGCCGCGCTGATTTTTTGAATCGCTTCCATCTGATGACCACAGGAAGCGCATTGGTAGTCGTACATCGGCATGGGGGTTGTCTCGGCGATCAGGTTACAAGCGCAAAGGCTGGGCCTTGCGGCAAAGAGCGGGATTATATCCATTAAATGCAGCCTGTGCAGCCGTAGGAACTGTCGAGTGCAACAAGGCAGCTCCTACGCCGTTCCTGCGGCCAGCGACAGAGTCATCCCTGGCCTTTTTTGGTGCCTGGTGCACTCAATGCTTCATTCCGGCCTCCTTCAAGCTGTGCACCACGCAAACCACACGCACCAGCCCGCTGAAATTGCGCACCCCGCCGTGGCGCAAGTGCACCTCCCTGTCCACGTGGGACAGCAAGGCACTGATGGAACAGCGGTTGAGCTGGGCCATGTCGCCGAGAATATCCCAATAGACCCGTTCCAGCCGAAGACAGGTGGCGAACCCGTTCAGGCGGATGGATCGGGCCAGGGGATGGGCCAGTTGCATGTCGAACCCACTGACGAACGGTTCGACACTCATGGACCGAAAGCGCTCTTGCACGCCTTCGGCGGATTCTTTTCCTTGGATCATACCGTTGACACTCCTTTGCCATACGAACCTCTCGATTGGAACAACCAACCTGCGGCTCTATGGAAGCTCAACGGCATCCCCAAGATCCAGATGACTTTATGACCATCGATGTAGGACAAGCCAACAGTTGGCCTGCGACGAGTTACGTCGTCCTACCCGCCACCCGGTGCGAACGACATCGACGCCCGCACGGCCTATTTATCTTCCAGCAGCGAGCGCAGCATCCACGCGGTCTTTTCGTGGACCTGCATGCGCTGGGTCAGCAGATCCGCAGTCGGTTCGTCACTGACCTTCTCCAGCAACGGGAAAATCCCACGGGCCGTACGCGTCACCGCTTCCTGCCCATCGACCAGTTGCCGGATCATGTCTTCGGCACCCGGCACACCCTCCTCCTCCTTGATGGACGACAGGCGTGCATACACCGAATAGGCCCCTGGGGCCGGGAAGCCGAGGGCGCGGATTCGCTCGGCAATCAGGTCCACCGCCAACGCCAGTTCGTTGTATTGCTCCTCGAACATCAAATGCAGAGTCCGAAACATCGGCCCCGTGACGTTCCAGTGGAAATTGTGGGTCTTGAGATACAGCACATAGGTGTCCGACAGCAGGCGCGAGAGGCCGTCGACAATGGATTTGCGATCTTGCTCACTGATACCGATATCAATTGCCATGTTGGTTGATCTCCTGACGGATGAATTCAACAGCATAGTGGGTATTGCCCCTTTACAGCCTGCGACAGATCGCCAACCCTGCGGTTCCGGCAAACAGGAAAAATTCAACGCCTTTTGCCGCCGACCTTCAAGGGGCCGACTTGCCTCCACCGGCCGACGAACAGCGCGACTCACGCCCGCGACGCGTTTGAGAAGGCTCAGGGTTTGCTGTTAAATAGGCCGTGTGTCGCTACGCTTATTTTTCAAGGCGTGGCGCATAGGCTGATTCGGGGACGTGTCCAGCATCTCTCATTGTTCTGATACGAACCGCCCCAATCCGCTCTTCCTTGTGATCCGTCTTAACTGTGAGCCAATCAAAATGTTGAAAATCGTCCACTTGCTAATGGGCGCAGCTGCCTTGCTGCTGTCCTTCATCCCTAGCCTGGGTTCCGAAGCCACGCCTTACCTGCAACACCCCGATGCGTTGTACCTGGCCTTTTTCGGCCTGCTCAACCTGACCCTCGCACCTGTCATCCCTTACTGGAACAAAGGTCCGCGCCATCAACTGCAAAACCTTGTCAGTGTCCTGCTGGTGTTGGCCGTAGCCTTGCAAACCCTGGCCCTGCTGGCACCCATGCCGGAAATCGGCGGCCAACCGGCCATCCTGTTCAGCCTCGGAGCGGCACTGCTCGCCGTGTTGCTGCACCTGGCCGTCAGCTTCTACAAGAAGTCGTCGCCGACCGCCGCGCCGCAGAACTACGACATGTCCAACCGCGATACCGGCACCGTGAAGTGGTTCAACACCTCCAAGGGGTTCGGCTTTATTTCCCGCGATTCCGGCGATGACATTTTCGTGCATTTCCGGGCCATTCGTGGCGAAGGCCACCGCGTCCTGGTGGAAGGCCAGCGCGTGGAGTTCTCCGTGATGCACCGCGACAAAGGCCTGCAGGCCGAAGATGTGATCGCCGCGCTGCCGCGCCGCTGATCCAGGCACAAAAAACCGCGAGCAGCCTGGCTGTCTCGCGGTTTTTTACGCCTGCCGTTCAAGTCCCGGTCAGTAATGAGGCGGCGGCGCGTCTTCTTCCAAGGCGCCAAATTGCCCGGCCATCTCTTCCTGACGCTTGAGCAGCGCGGCTATCTGCAGCTGTAGGCGTTCGACGATTCGCTGCTGCTCCACCAATACATCGTTCAATGCCTGGATGGTGTCATCCTGAAACGCCAGGCGGCTTTCCAGATCGGTCACGCGTTCTTCAAGGCTCATGGCTTCAACCCTCCAGAAACTTGAAATCATCGGTCAGGGCCATTCGCAAGCGCTCGCGAATGGCCGCCACCTGCCCGGCATCATAAGGCTTGGCCGGGTGCTTGCCCCAGACCGGCGCCGGCCAGGCGATATCATCGCGTTTGCGCACGATGACATGCATGTGCAATTGGCTGACGACGTTACCCAAGGTGGCAACGTTCAGTTTGTCGGCGTCGAACGAGTCCTTGAGGGTTTCGGCCAGCGCCGTGGTCTCTTTCCACAGCTGTTGTTGATCGGCGTCATCCAATTGAAACAATTCGCTGATATTTTCCCGTCGCGGTACGAGGATGAACCACGGGTAATTGGAATCGTTGGACAAGAGCAGCCGGCACAGCGGGAAATCGCCGATGGGCAACGTGTCTTGTTGCAGTTGTGGATCTAAGGCAAACACCGTGCGTACTCCTTGCCCGTTATCGATTCAGCCCGGCACGACGGCCATTGGCCTGCGTCGGGCACAGGCTTTCAGCATACCCGCGAATGGCTGAACGTTCACTGCCCAGCGCAGGATCGATCCGTCGTAGGTTTCTTTCAAGCCCGCACCAGTACCGTGCAACGAGCCTGGAAAAAGGACACCCAGACCGCCGTTCGACCACACAGCTGTATGATTTTCGTACACCGTGAAGATTTTTTGCACCAAAACCGCACAATGCGTCTACGCTCTATGCTCGAAGCATCCGCGATTTACTCACCTGTAGGGTGAACCGGTAACGTTTTTGGTTGTCCGGCGAGTTTTTCGGACTGCAAACATAAGATCTGCGTAGCAGTCAACCCCGTTTAAAACAAGGCCTTTGGAGCCCGGTTTCATGAGGTTTCACCGCAACCGCAGCTAAAATGTGAAAAAAATGTAAAGAAAAATGGGATTTGTGCATGCTTGTTGCATTCATCCCCACATCGTCTACAGGACCCCGCCGGAAGCGGTGCCCTGGTGACCTACTAATGACAGTGGCAAGGCTGCCCTCAGGAGCTTCAAAGGTAGTAACAATGGACTCTTTACGCCGATGTCGGATTAAAAAACAACATTAAAGTTGTCAATCCAATTACCTCGGAAACAGCTGAAATACGACATGGATCTAGCCATTGGCGACAGGGTCGTAAAGAAGCTGAAAGGTTGAATGGGCAAGTATCGCCAATAGGGTCGGCGTGATATAAGTTTGCGCCGGCACAAAAAGAAAGAGCCGCCCAGATAAAAAAACAGGTGGGACGGCAGTACTCTTCTAAAACCAAAGGAGCAAATCACGATGCGCGTGATGAAGTGGAGCATGATCGCACTGGCCGTTGCAGCAGCAGCCAGTACTCAAATGGCTACGGCCGCACCTTTTGTAAGTGACCAGTCTGAAGCCAAGGGCTTTGTTGAAGATGCCAGCGCTAAACTGCTGCTGCGCAACTACTACTTCAACCGTGACCGCAAAGACGGCGCTACCGACCAGAAAGACTGGACCCAGGGTATCTGGGGCAACTTCAACTCCGGTTTCACCCAAGGTACTGTTGGCGTCGGCGTTGATGCATTCGGTTACCTGGCCGTCAAACTGGACGGCGGCGACGGCACTGGCGGCACCGGCAACATGAGCCGCGACGCCGATGGCGACGTCAACGACAGCCAAGGCAAAGCTGGCGCAGCCGTCAAGTTCCGCGTCTCCAAGACACAACTGAAAATCGGCGACCAGCAGCCAAGCACTGCTCCAGTGTTCGCTGTCGGTGGTTCCCGCGTCCTGCCACAAACTGCCAGCGGTTTTGAACTGCAGAGCAGCGAAATCAAAGACCTGGACCTCGAAGCCGGTCACTTCTACTCGGGTACCAGCCAGGACCGTAACGCCCGTGACGGCGGCATCTTCGCAACCTACGCTGGCGTTGAAGCCAACAGCATCGACTACGCTGGCGGCAAATATGCCATCACCGACAACCTGAGCGCATCGATCTACGGCGCCCAGCTGGAAGACATCTGGAACCAGTACTACGGTAACCTGAACTACACCATCCCAATGGGTGGCGATCAGTCGCTGAACCTGGACGGTAACATCTACCGCACCACCGACACTGGCAGCTCCAAGGCCGGTGACATCAGCAACACCGCGTTCTCCCTGGCAGCGGCTTTCTCCTTCCTGAAAGCGCACACCATCACCGTGGCCTTCCAGAAGATCAACGGTGACACGCCGTTCGACTACATCGGTATCGGCAAGAACAACCGCGGTGGCGACTCGATCTTCCTGGCCAACTCCATCCAGTACTCTGACTTCAACGCACCTAACGAGAAGTCCGCCCAGATCCGTTACGATCTGAAAATGGCTGAGTACGGCGTTCCAGGCCTGAGCTTCATGACCCGTTACGTCAAAGGTTGGGACATCGACGGCACCAACACTCCAGCAGGCAGCCCTTACGCTGGTCTGTACGGTGAAGATGGCAAGCACAACGAAACCAACTTCGAAGCCAAGTACGTTGTTCAGTCTGGCCCGGCCAAAGATCTTTCCTTCCGTGTTCGTCAAGCCTGGCACTACGCTAACGCTGACGAAGGCGAAGGCGATATCAAAGAGTTCCGCCTGATCGTCGACTACCCGATTTCGGTTCTGTAATTGCCGAAAGTCTGTTTGCGGTAATCAAGAAAAAGGCCCATCTTCGGATGGGCCTTTTTTGTTGCTCGATACTTTTACGCAAGGTCTGGGCAGAACCGATCGATCATTACGCCGATGTCGATTCCTGAACCACTCGAATCACTCGCTGCGGGAACGGAATATCAATGCCCGCCTCTTTCAAACGATCCCGCGCATGCTCATTGAGCATGAACATCACGTTCCAATAGTCCGCCGTCTTGACCCAGATACGCAAAGACACCGTGATAGCACTGTCACCCAGGGTGGAAATAACCGCTTCAGGCGCAGGGTCGGTCAATACGCGTTCATCCTTGGCCAATTCCAGCAACACTTGCCGGGCCTTTTGTAGATCGGCCTGGTAATCCACACCGACATCGAACACCACCTTGCGGGTGGGCTGGCGATTGGTATTGGTGATGATGCCGTTCGACAGATTGCCGTTGGGCACGATGACGGTCTTGTTGTCGCCGGTGCGCAACACCGTGTGAAAGATCTGGATGCTGTCGACCGTACCGGCCACACCTTGGGCTTCGATCCAGTCACCGATGCGGAACGGGCGGAACAGCAGGATCAGCACGCCACCGGCGAAGTTCGCCAGGCTGCCCTGCAACGCCAGACCAATCGCCAGGCCGGCCGCGCCGATGGCCGCGACGAAGGACGTGGTCTCCACACCGATCATCGACGCGACACTGACGATCAGCAGGATCTTCAGGATGATGTTCGCCAGGGTACTGATAAACCCTTGCAGTGCCAGGTCGGCATTACGCAGGGCCAGCAAAGCCCCCAGTTTCTGTGTCACCTTGTTGATCAGCCACCAGCCGATGGCCAGGGTGATGACCGCCAGCAGCACACGGCTGCCGTACTCCATGACCAGAGGGATCCACGTCTGGGACACCTTGACCAGGTTGTCCACTTCAGCGTTCAAGTCCATCGTTTTCTCCTTATTCCTGTTACCGCGAAAAGGCCAATCGGAACATACTGTGGCGAGAGGATTTATACCCCTCGCCACAGTCGTGCAAACAACCGAGGGTCAGTCGCGGAAGTTGTTGAACTGCAGCGGCATGCCGAATTCCTTGGCACGCAGGGCCGCGATGGCTTCCTGCAAGTCGTCACGCTTCTTGCCGGTCACGCGCACCTGCTCACCCTGGATGGCAGCCTGGACCTTGAGCTTGGCCTCCTTGATGTGAGCGACGATCTTCTTCGCCAGCTCCTTGTCGATACCTTCCTTGAGCACGGCTTCCTGCTTCATCAGCTTGCCCGAGGCATAGGCGTCCTTGACCTCGAGGCACTGCACGTCGATCTTGCGCTTGGTCAGCGCCAGCTTGAGGATCTCGATCATCGCTTCGAGCTGGAACTCGGCCTCGGCGGTCAGGTTGACGGTAAGGTCCTTTTCCTTGAACTCGAAACTGCCCTTACCCTTGAGGTCATAACGACGGTCGAGTTCCTTGACGGCGTTTTCAACGGCGTTGGTGACTTCGTGCTTGTCCAGTTCGGATACCACGTCGAATGACGGCATGTAGTGTTCTCCAAATAAAAAGGCGCGCCGGTAACGAAGGCGCGCGCTTGGCTTGTGGTTAAAATCGGGCTCATTATAACGGGTCTTTTCCTGCCGACACTGCGAGCCCTTCAGATGCCTGTGCCAAAGCGAGTAAAAAACTGATGCCCACCACCTGGCATGTCCTGGGGGCCGGCAGCCTCGGCACGTTGTGGGCCGCACGGCTGTTCCGCGCCGGCCTGCCGGTGCAACTGGTGCTGCGCAACACGCAGCGGCTACAGGATTATCGAGCGGCGGGTGGCCTGACCCTGGTGGAACAAGGCCAGGCACAGTGTTACCCGGTACCTGGCGAAACAGCGGACAGCCCGGGGCCGATCAAGCGCCTGCTATTGGCTTGCAAGGCGTATGACGCCGAAAACGCCATTGCCTCGGTGGCCCATCGCCTGAGCGCCGAGACAGAACTGATCCTGCTGCAGAACGGCCTCGGCAGCCAGGACGCCGTGGCAAACCGCATCCCCCAGGCCCGTTGCATCAGTGCCTCGAGCACCGAAGGCGCCTTCCGCGAAGGAGATTGGCGCGTGGTGTTCGCCGGCCACGGTTACACCTGGCTGGGTGACCCGGCCCATCCGGTGCCACCGTTCTGGCTGGAAGACCTCGACGGGGCTGGCATCCCCCACGAATGGAGCACCGACATCCTCACCCGACTCTGGCGCAAGCTGGCGCTCAATTGCGCAATCAACCCGCTGACCGTGCTGCATGACTGCAAGAACGGCGGCCTGCTGGAACATCATTGCGAAGTGGCAACCCTGTGCGCCGAACTCACCGCACTGCTGGAAAACTGCGGCCAACCCGCGGCAGCCGCGGACTTGCAGCCGGAAGTCGAACGGGTGATCCACGCCACCGCCGCCAACTATTCCTCGATGTACCAGGACGTGGCCAATCGACGCCGCACCGAAATCAGCTACCTGCTTGGTCATGCCTGCAAGGTCGCGCAGCGCCATGGCGTGGCCGCGCCTCATCTGGAGCAATTGCGCCAGCGACTGATTACCCACTTGGACAACCTCGGATTGCCCAGCGACTGAGCAGCGGCTACGCTGGCCCTCGTGTTCCTTTTTTGTGACGAGTCTGATGCCATTGCGCCAGCGCCTTGAGAACCTTCCGGTCGGCCAGAAACTGCTGGCTGCCCTGCTGGTGTTATTGACCACTGTCCTGCTGGTGGCGAACCTGACCTTTATCAGCGCCGCCTACTACATCTCCCAGGAAAGCATGGCGCCCCAGGCATTGCAGACCATTGGCCGGCTGGTGGCCAACCCGAGCCTGATCTCCGATGCCCTGCAATCGCCGCAAAGCGCCCAACGCCTGCTCGATGAACTCAACAGCTACACACCATTGCGGGCAGGTGCGCTGTATGACAGCCAGGGCCAACGCCTGGCGCAATTGCAACAAGGCGACAAACTCAAGCTGCCGGAACATTTCCGGCAAATGCAGGCCTGGCGCCAGGGTGAATTTCGCAGCAACCAGGTCATTGCCCTGCCCCGCCCAGGCAGCACGCCGGGGCATCTGCTGCTGGTGGCCAGCAGCGAACTGCCGACCGCGTTCTACACCGGGACCTTGACCGCGAGCCTGGGCATCCTGATTTTCAGCGTGCTGCTGTGGCTGATCATCGCCCAACAGATCAAGCGCCTGATCACCCAACCGATCCATCAGCTCGAAGAGCTGTCGCGCCAGGTGACCCGCGAAGAGAACTACGCCCTGCGCGCCGCCCGCGGCAACCATGACGAGATCGGCAGCCTGGCCGAAGCGTTCAACACCATGCTGTCGCGCATCGAAGCCCGGGAACAGCAACTCAAGCGCGCCCGAGACGACTCCCAGGCGGCCTACGACCAGGCCCAGGGCCTGGCGGAAGAAACCCGCCACACCAACCGCAAGCTGGAACTGGAAGTCCAGGTGCGCAGCAAGATCGAGAAGAAGCTCACCGGCTTCCAGAACTACCTCAACAGCATCATCGACTCCATGCCCTCGGCGCTGATCGCCCTCGACGAACAGCTCTACGTCACCCAATGGAACCAGGAGGCCAGCGCCCTTTCCGGCACACGCCTGGACGAGGCCCTGAACCAACCGATCTTCCTCGCCTTCGAACCGCTCAAGCCGTACTTGCCGCAACTCAAGCAGACGGTCGAGCAACACACGGTGGCCAAGATCGAACGCGTCACCTGGACCAAGGACGACGAGGCCCGGCACTACGCCTTGACCTTCTATCCCTTGATGGGCGGCGCCGGGCGCGGCGTGGTGATCCGCATCGACGACATCACCCAGCGCCTGTCCCTGGAAGAAATGATGGTGCAATCGGAAAAAATGCTCTCGGTCGGTGGCCTGGCAGCGGGCATGGCCCATGAGATCAACAACCCTCTGGGCGCGATCCTGCACAACGTACAGAACATCCGCCGACGCCTGTCGCCGGATCTGCCCAAGAACCTTGAACAGGCCGAACAATTGGGGATCCCACTGGAAACGGTGAATCTTTACTTGCAGGGCCGGGAAATCCCGCAGTTGCTCGACGGCATCCAGCAGGCCGGCGCCCGGGCGGCAAAAATCGTCACCCACATGCTCAGCTTCAGCCGACGCAGCACCCGCCAGATGGCGCCGTGCGACCTGCCAGCGCTGATCGACCAGGCGGTGGAAATCGCTGGCAACGACTTCGACCTGGCCATCGGTTTCGACTTCAAGGGCCAGGCCATCATCCGTCAGTTCGATCCGAACCTGGGCCCGGTGCCCGGGACGGCCAACGAACTGGAGCAAGTGTTGCTCAACCTGCTGAAGAACGCCGCCCAGGCGATCCATCAGCGCCAGGACGACAGCGAACCGGGGCGCATCATCCTGCGCACCCGGCTGAATCCGCCGTGGGCGGAGATCCAGGTCGAGGACAACGGCATTGGCATGAGCGAGAACGTGCGCAAACGCACGTTCGAGCCGTTCTTCACCACCAAGGAAATCGGCCAAGGCACGGGGCTAGGGCTTTCGGTGTCGTATTTCATCATCACCAACAACCACAAGGGCCAGATGGAAGTGCAGTCGGCACCCGGCCAAGGCACCTGCTTCACCTTGCGCCTGCCACTGGCGAGTGTTTCCACCCTCCCCCAGGAAAACAAGCAACTGGAGCGTTGAGCATGGGCTTTCGCCTGTCAAAAATTTACACCCGCACCGGAGATCAAGGTGAAACCGGACTGGGAGACGGCCGCCGCGTCCCCAAGGACCACCCACGGGTCGAGGCCATTGGCGAAGTGGACACGCTCAATAGCCAACTGGGCTTGTTGCTGGCCGGACTCGCCGCCGAAGTGAGCCGATTCCCGGCGCTCGGGGAGGTCATCGAGGTGCTGAAACCTTGCCAGCATCGCCTGTTCGACCTGGGCGGCGAGCTGGCGATGCCGGCCTACCAGGCCTTGAACATGACGGAAATCGAGCGGCTGGAGGCGGCGATCGATGTGTGGAACGAGGAATTGGGCCCCCTGGAGAATTTCATCCTGCCTGGAGGCTCGATGCTGATCGCCCAGGCCCACGTCTGCCGCAGCCTGGCCCGCAGTGCCGAACGGCGTTGCCAGCAATTGAATGCCATGGAGCCGCTGGCCGGGCCGGGATTGGCCTACATCAACCGGTTGTCGGACTTGTTGTTCGTCGCGGCGCGGATCATTGCCCGCCGGCAGGGGGTGGCAGAGGTGCTTTGGGAAGCGGCGGCCAAGCCTGGCGTTGAATGAGTCGCGTGCCAGGAGGCTATCGCGAACACATTCACCCTTGAATCAAACCCCAGGCCAGAACGCCCGGATCCCCGCCACTCCCTGCGCCCCGACCGCCCAGGCTTGTTGCCGCTCGGCCGGCCCGACTCCACCCAACAGATAGACGGGTTTGTCGAAGCCGTCGATCAAGCGCGTCGCCTCGTCCCAACCCAACGGCTGGGCCTCGGGGTGGGTCTGGGTCGGCTGTACCGGCGAGAGCGTCACGAAATCGACGTCCATCTGCTGCGCCAGGGACAGCTCTTCGGCGTTATGACAGGACGCTGCCAGCCAGCGCTCTTTGCCGAACGGCCGCCCCGCCGCCGCATGCTTGCGCAGTTGCGCGGCGGTGACGTGCCAGCCAGCGGAGGGAAAATCCCCCAACCATTCGAAGGGCCCCTTGAGCATCAATTGCGCCTTGCCGGCACACAAGCCCACCGCATCCACCGCCAGGTCGCGGTATTGCGGGTCGTAGCCATTGGGCGCACGCAATTGCAGCAGCTTGATCCCGCCGGCAATCGCCTTCTGCATGCCGCGCAGCAAGGTCGGCGTCTCGAGGCCTTCCGGGGTGATCAGGTATTCGCCCGGCAAACGGGCCGCCGCGACGATCGGCTGGTTGGCGGCCGGAAATTCGTAGTTCACCAAGTCGCGAGCCGCCACCCAGGCCAACGGCTGCCCTTCGGCGCCATGGGGTTGGCCGGTGAACGCCGAGACTTCCCAGACATCCAGCAACACCTGCTTGTCCGGGTAGTCGTGACGTACCTTGATCAATGGCCGGGCAGCGCTGACCACAATCCCCAGTTCCTCATGAAGCTCCCGGGCCAGGGCCGTCTCGACGGACTCATCCGCCTCGACCTTGCCGCCGGGAAACTCCCACAGGCCGCCCTGGTGCTGGGTGTCGGCACGCCGGGCGATGAGGATTTTACCGGCGACGTCGCGAATGACCGCCGCCGCCACATGGATTCGTTTCACCGCGCAGTTTCCTCCAGGCCAGCCTGTTGCCAGGCCTTGAACGCTGGCCATTGATAAAGGGTTTCGACATAGGCCGCATCGACTTCGGGCAACTGCACCTGATAGGTGCGCAGGCGTACGGCGATCGGTGCGAAAAACGCGTCGGCCAGGCTCAAGGCGCCAAACAGGTAAGGACCGGTTTCGGTGGCCGCCGCTCGACATTCCGCCCACAACGCCAGCATCCGCTCGATCTCCGCCTGCACGTCGGCCGGCATCGGCGACAGCGGTGCATCGCGGGTCAGCTCGAAGGGCATGTTGCTGCGGAGGGCAAAGAAACCGCTGTGCATTTGTGCACAGGCCGAACGCGCCTGGGCCCGAGCGCTCACATCCTTGGGCCAGAGACCGGCGTGGGGAAAGCGTTCGGCCAGGTATTCGGCAATCGCCAGGGAATCGGCGATCACGCCGAACTCGGTCTTGAGCAGCGGGACCTTGGCCGTGGCCGAGTACTTGAGCAGTTTCTCGCGGGTGTCGGGCTGGTTGAGCCTGACCAGCTCTTCGGTGTACTTCTCGCCGGTCAATGCCAGGGCCAGCGCGCCGCGCAAGGACCAGGAAGAGAGGTTCTTGTCGCCGATGATCAGGTGCAGGCTCATGTCTGGATTCCTTTCTTGTAGGTCAATCAGAGATTTTCGAAGTCTGTACTGCCGTCATCGCGAGCAAGCTTTGCTCCCACAGAGAAACGGTGGTGTGGACATCATCGATGCCACCCAACAACTCCCTGCAGGAGCGAGCTTGCTCGCGACTGGAACAACTCGCCCCCGAAGCTGTCAGGTCCGATATTCAGCGTTGATCTTGACGTATTCGTGGGACAGGTCGGTGGTCCAGATGGTTTCGCTGCAATCCCCACGCCCCAGCTCGATGCGGATGGTGATTTCTTCCTGCTGCATCACCGCCGCGCCCTGGGCTTCGGTATAGGTGGTCGCGCGCGCGCCTTGGCTGGCGATGCAGACTTCGCCAAGGAACACGTCGATCTTGCTCACGTCCAGCGCCGGCACACCCGCCCGGCCGACGGCAGCGAGGATCCGGCCCCAGTTCGGGTCGGAGGCGAACAGCGCGGTCTTGATCAATGGCGAATGCGCCACGGTGTAGCCGACGTCCAGGCATTCCTGGTGATTGCCACCGCCGTTGACCTGCACGGTCACGAACTTGGTCGCACCTTCGCCGTCACGGACGATGGCCTGGGCCACTTCCATGCACACTTCAAGCACCGCCTGCTTCAGAGCCGCGAACAGCGGGCCGCTGGCTTCGGTGATTTCAGGCAGGCTGGCCTTGCCGGTGGCGATCAGCATGCAGCAGTCGTTGGTGGAGGTGTCACCGTCGATGGTGATGCGGTTGAACGACTTGTTGGCACCGTCGAGCATCAGGTCTTGCAGCACCTGGCGCGAGACTTTGGCGTCAGTGGCGATGTAGCCGAGCATGGTCGCCATGTTCGGACGGATCATCCCGGCGCCCTTGCTGATGCCGGTCACGGTCACGGTCACACCGTCATGCTGGAACTGGCGGCTGGCGCCCTTGGGCAGGGTGTCGGTGGTCATGATGCCGGTGGCGGCCGCGGCCCAGTTGTTTTCCGACAGGTCATCGAGGGCGGCCTGCAAGGCGCCCTCGATCTTCTCGACCGGCAATGGCTCGCCGATCACACCGGTGGAGTACGGCAGCACCTGGCTGGCGTCGACGCCGGTCAGCTCGGCCAGCTTGGCGCAAGTGCGCTCGGCGGCGGCCAGGCCCGGCGCGCCGGTGCCGGCGTTGGCATTGCCGGTGTTGGTCAGCAGGTAACGCACCGGCCCTTGGACGCGTTGCTTGGCCAGGATCACCGGTGCGGCGCAAAAGGCATTGAGGGTGAACACGCCGGCCACCGTCGAGCCTTCGGCGCAACGCATGACGACGACGTCCTTGCGCCCCGGGCGCTTGATGCCCGCCGAGGCGATACCGAGTTCAAAACCGGCAACCGGGTGCAACGTTGGCAACGGACCAAGACCAACAGCCATGAATGCGCTCCTTAACAGATGTATGTCGGTGCCGTCGCTTCGGGACGGCAGAACAAATGGCAAAACGCCGCGACAGAACGTGACCTGTCGCGGCGCAAAGGGTTCAGCGTTGCAACGGGGTTATTGAATCTGCCCGTGGCAATGCTTGTATTTCTTGCCCGAACCGCAGTAGCACAGCTCGTTGCGGCCCAGCTTCTGCTCGTTGCGCACTGGCGCGGTGGCCAGGGCGACGTCCACGTCGACACCCTCTTCCTGGGCCTGGCTGGCTTCCAGGCCTGGCGCGGCGGCGTGTTCGAATTGCATGCGCGCAGCCAGGGCCTCGGCTTCCTGGCGCAGGCGGGCTTCTTCCTCGGCCGGGTCTTCGCGGCGAACCTGGACGTGGGACAGCACACGGATCGAATCGCGCTTGATCGAATCCAGCAGGTCGGAGAACAGCGTGTAGGACTCGCGCTTGTACTCCTGCTTCGGGTTCTTCTGGGCGTAACCGCGCAAATGGATGCCGTGGCGCAGGTGGTCCATGGTCGACAGGTGGTCTTTCCACAGGTCGTCCAGCACCCGCAGCACGATCTGCTTCTCGAAGGAGCGCAGCGCTTCGGCGCCGGCCTGGTCTTCCTTCTCGTTGTAAGCGGCGATCAGTTCGGCGAGCAGTTTCTCGCGCAGGGTTTCTTCGTACAGGTGATCGTCTTCGTCCAGCCACTGCTGGATCGGCAACGACACGCCGAAGTCACTGCGCAAGGCCGCTTCCAGGCCCGCGATGTCCCATTGCTCCGGCAGCGATTGCGGCGGAATGTGGGCGCTGACGGTGGCGTTGAGCACTTCCTGGCGGAAATCGGCGATGGTGTCGCCAATGTTGTCGGCGGCCAACAAGCTGTTGCGCATGTGATAGATCACTTTACGCTGCTCGTTGTTGACGTCGTCGAACTCCAGCAGTTGCTTGCGGATATCGAAGTTGCGGCCTTCGACCTTGCGCTGGGCTTTCTCGATGGCGTTGGTCACCATGCGGTGCTCGATCGCCTCGCCTGGCTGCATGCCCAGGGCCTTCATGAAATTCTTCACCCGGTCAGAGGCGAAGATGCGCATCAGGCTGTCTTCCAGGGACAGGTAGAAACGGCTGGAACCGGCGTCACCCTGGCGACCGGCGCGGCCACGCAGCTGGTTGTCGATACGGCGCGATTCGTGGCGCTCGGACGCGATCACCTGCAAGCCACCGGACTCGAGCACCTGCTGGTGACGCTTCTGCCAGTCGGCCTTGATCTGCGCAATCTGCTCGGGGGTCGGGCTTTCCAGGGAGGCGACTTCCACTTCCCAGTTGCCGCCCAGCAGGATGTCGGTACCACGACCGGCCATGTTGGTGGCGATGGTCAGCGCACCCGGGCGACCGGCCTGGGCAATGATCTCGGCTTCCTTCTCGTGGAACTTGGCGTTGAGGACCTTGTGCTCGATGCCTTCCTTGTTGAGCAAGGCGGACATGTGCTCGGAGGTCTCGATGGTGGCGGTACCCACCAGGATCGGCCGGCCCTGGGCCATGCCTTCCTTGATGTCGTTGATGATCGCCGCGTACTTCTCTTCGGCGGTCAGGAACACCAGGTCGTTGTAGTCCTTGCGCGCCAGTGGCTTGTTGGTGGGGATCACCACCACTTGCAGGCCGTAGATCTGGTGGAATTCGAACGCTTCGGTGTCAGCGGTACCGGTCATGCCGGAGAGTTTGCTGTACAGGCGGAAGTAGTTCTGGAAGGTGGTCGAGGCCAGGGTCTGGCTCTCGGCCTGGATGTTCAGGCCTTCCTTCGCTTCGATGGCCTGGTGCAGGCCTTCGGACAGGCGACGGCCCGGCATGGTGCGGCCGGTGTGCTCGTCGACCAGCACGACCTGGCCGTCCTGCACGATGTATTCGACGTTGCGATGGAACAGTTTGTGGGCGCGCAGGCCGGCATAGACGTGGGTCAACAGGCCCAGGTTATGGGCCGAGTACAGGCTTTCGCCTTCGGCCAGCAAGCCAACGCGGGTCAGCACGTCCTCGATGAACTGGTGACCGGCTTCGTTGAGCTCGACCTGGCGGGTCTTCTCGTCGACGGTATAGTGCCCGGCCTGGGTCACCTGGCCTTCGACTTCCTCGACGTGCAACTTGAGCTGCGGGATCAGCTTGTTGATCTCCATGTACAGCTTGGAGCTGTCCTCGGCCTGGCCGGAGATGATCAGCGGGGTACGGGCTTCGTCGATGAGGATGGAGTCGACTTCGTCGATCACGGCGAAGTTGAGTTCACGCTGGAATTTTTCTTCCAGGCTGAACGCCATGTTGTCGCGCAGGTAGTCGAAACCGAATTCGTTGTTGGTGCCGTAGGTGATGTCGGCGGCGTAGGCGGCGCGCTTCTCTTCCGGCGGCTGGAACGGCGTGACGACGCCGACGGTCAGGCCGAGGAATTCATAGAGCGGGCGCATCCAGTTGGCGTCGCGGCGGGCCAGGTAGTCGTTGACCGTCACCACGTGCACGCCCTTGCCGGACAATGCGTTGAGGTACACGCCCAGGGTCGCCACGAGGGTCTTGCCCTCGCCGGTGCGCATTTCGGCGATCTTGCCTTCGTGCAAGGTCATGCCGCCGATCAACTGGACGTCGAAGTGGCGCATGCCCATGATCCGCTTGCCGGCTTCGCGGGCGACCGCAAAGGCTTCAGGCAGGAGCTGATCGAGGGTTTCTCCCTTGGCGATGCGGCCCTTGAATTCGGCGGTCTTGGCGCGTAACTGATCGTCCGAAAGGGCCACCATTTGCTCTTCGAAGGCATTGACAGTCTGTACCGTCTTGAGCATGCGCTTGACTTCACGCTCGTTCTTGCTTCCAAAAAGTTTCTTTAACAAAGGCGCAAACATATCGGCAGGATCTTCCACACTAAAGGGATGGAGGGCGGGCCCCGTGGGTCGCCCGTGCAGCCCTCATGGCCGCATGCGAACGAGCATTCTACCCGGAAACGATGGAGAGGAAAGTGGCGTTATTCCACGATGCTGGCACAGCGCTGTGACGGGACCTGCTTAAAGTAAGGTCTTTTGTGCGAGTTTCAACCCACAAAACGCAGAAGTTAACCGTTGATTGTCCAGGTAAAACGCCTCGGACCACCGGGCCGAGGCACCTGCGGTGCTTTCTGCTACCATGGCGCCTCTGTCACTTGCGGTATCAGTTCATGGCCTTCCGCCCTCTCACCGCCAAGGTGCCCGCCGTCCTGCTGCGCGAAGCCAAGCCGCTGAAAGCCATCTTCGGTCACGCCCGGCGCCTGGGTCACCTGCAGCGCTTGCTGGACAGCCAGTTGCAACCTGCCGCCCGCGAGCACTGCCACGTGGCGTCCTGGCGCGAAGGCTGCCTGCTGTTGATCGTCACCGACGGCCACTGGGCCACGCGCCTGCGCTACCAGCAAAATCGCCTGGTGCGTCAATTGCAGGTATTCGAAGAATTCGCCGGCCTGACGCGGATCCTGTTCAAGGTGCAGCCGCCCACGGTCCACGTAGGCGCCCGCGGGCATACGCTGGATTTGTCCACCGACGCCGCCGCGACCATCCAGGCCACCGCCGACGGCATCAGCGACCCCAACCTGCGGGCGGCGCTGGAGCGCCTGGCGGCGCACGGCAAGCCCAAGGGTTGAAATTTTCGACTACCGCCGCTTGCTCCCCCCCAGCAACGACCCCATCAACCCGCGCACCAACTGCCGCCCCAGTTGATTGGCCGCCTGGCGCATCGCCGACTTCAAGGCCTGGCCGGCCGCCGTGCCGAGGAACTCGCCGGCCTTTTCGGTGAAACTCGGTTCTTCGGCCGCCGGCTTGTCCGGTGCGGCTTCGGCCTGCGGCTCCAGCCCCTTGCGCCCCATCAGCACTTCATAGGCCGACTCACGATCGATGGGCTTGTCGTAACGCCCTTGCAGCGGCGAACCGGCGATGAGCCCGGCGCGTTCGGCCTCGGTCAGCGGGCCGATGCGCGATTGCGGCGGCGCCACCAGCACGCGCTGGACCATTTCCGGCGTGCCCTTTTCCTGCAAGGTGCCCACCAAGGCTTCACCGATGCCCAGTTCGGTCAGTACCGCCAGCGTGTCGAACTGCGGGTTCGGCCGGAAACCGTCGGCCACCGCCCGCAAGGACTTCTGCTCCTTGGCGGTAAAGGCGCGCAAACCATGCTGGATACGCAACCCCAATTGCGCCAGCACATCGTCGGGCAAGTCCCCCGGCGACTGGGTCACGAAATACACCCCGACGCCCTTGGAGCGAATCAACCGCACCACCTGCTCCAGACGCTCTTGCAAGGCCTTCGGCGTACCGGCAAAAAGCAGGTGCGCCTCGTCGAAAAACAGCGCCAACAGGGGTTTGTCCGCATCGCCGCGCTCGGGCAGTTGCTCGAACAGTTCGGCCAGCAGCCACAACAGGAACGTCGCATAGACCTTCGGCGCCTCATGGACCAGGCGGCTGGCGTCGAGCAAATGGATACGGCCACGACCGTCGCTGGCCGGTTGCAGGATGTCTTCGAGTTGCAAGGCCGGTTCGCCAAACAACGCGTCCGCGCCCTGCTGCTCCAGGGTGGACAGTCGACGCAGCAACGCCTGGCTGGAACCGGTGGTCATCAGGGCGGCGTCGTCGCCCAGCAACTCGGGGTTGTCCTTGAGGTGATTGAGCAGCGCCTTGAGGTCCTTGAGGTCCAGCAACAACAGGCCTTCGCGGTCGGCCACCTTGAATGCGGCGTACAACGCCGATTGCTGGCTGTCGGTCAGTTCCAGCAGGCTGCCGATCAACAACGGGCCCATTTCGCTCAAGGTGGTGCGCAGCGGATGCCCGGACTGGCCGTGGATATCCCATAGGCTCACCGGATAAGCCTGGGGCTGATGGTCGAGCCAGGGCATGCCGGCGATGCGCTCGGCGATCTTGCCTTGGGGATTGCCGGCAGCACCGAGACCGCACAGGTCACCCTTGATGTCCGCGGCGAACACCGCCACGCCGGCATCGCTGAACATTTCAGCCAGGCGCTGCAAGGTCACGGTCTTGCCGGTGCCGGTGGCGCCCGCCACCAGGCCATGTCGGTTCGCCAGGCGCATGGCCTGGGCAATGGGCTGGCCGCTCAGGTCGGCCCCGATCACCAATTGCGATGAATCATGCATTTTGTCACCTGCGGTTAATCTGTGGTTTGCATGGCCATATATGAAGCGACAGATCCTGCTGAACACAAGGCCGGGGACTCCCCTCAAGGAAAGATATAAATATCAGCTTTTTTGAATCTGACACCATTTTGCGTGCCCATCCCTGAAAGCACGTCCACAGCATCAAGCCCTCACCCTTTGACCGACTCCCTGCCCCAGCAACCCAACCGAACATCTATTATTCATAAAGGTCAACACAGGAGATACACAGACCAGAGGGATGTTCATCGTGCATATCGCGGACATAACCATGTTCTACGCCCCCGCCAGCGGCGGCGTGCGTACTTATCTGGATGCCAAGCACCGGCGGCTGGGGGATCGGCCCGGTATTCGCCACAGTTTGCTGGTCCCCGGCGCGCATTTGAGCGAGCAGGATGGGGTCTACAAGGTTCCGGCCCCTCCCCTGCCGTTCGGCAAGGGCTATCGCTTCCCCCTTCGCCTGGCGCCCTGGCGCAATGCCCTGCGTGATTTGCAACCGGACCTGATCGAGGTCGGCGACCCCTATCTCACGGCCTGGGCCGCCCTGGATGCCCGGCGACAACTCGACGTGCCGGTGATCGGCTTCTATCACTCCGACCTGCCATTGCTGGTGAGCAACCGCATGGGCAACTGGTTCACGCCCAACATCGAAGCCTACGTCAGAAAGTTATACGGCAATTTCGACCGGGTCCTGGCGCCGAGCCAGGTCATGGCCGACAAGTTGACCGGCCTGGGCGTGCAAAATGTCTACGTGCAGCCCTTGGGCGTGGACCTGCACACCTTCAACCCCGCCGCCCGCGACTCGGAACTGCGGGCCGAACTGGGCATCGCCGAGGACGCGCGCCTGCTGGTGTTCGCCGGCCGCGGCTCAAAGGAAAAAAACCTGCCGGTGCTGCTCAAGTGCATGAAACGCCTGGGCCAGCGCTACCACTTGTTGCTGGTCGGCTCGTCGATGCCCGCCGTGGTGCAGAACAACGTCACCGTGGTCGACGAGTTCTGCCCGGCGCCACAGGTCGCCCGACTGATGGCCAGCGCCGATGCCCTGCTCCATGCCGGGGACCAGGAGACCTTCGGCCTGGTGATCCTCGAAGCCATGGCCTGCGGCATCCCGGTGGTAGCGGTGGCAGCCGGCGCCTTCACTGAAATCGTCGACGAAGACTGCGGCCTGCTGTGTACCCCCAACAACCCACAGGCCATGGCCAACGCCGTGCGCCAGCTGTTCAGCGAAGGCTGCCAACGCCGCGGCGTGCTGGCGCGGCAGCATGTTGAACGTCATTACGCCTGGGATTCGGTGGTCAATAGCCTACTGGGCCATTACTACGCCGTGCTCGGCGCCCAGATACCGATGTTGGCTTGAGCGAGGTGCGCAGCGATGAATCCACCATCCAGCGTATTGCTGGTGTTACATGACGTAGCCCCGCAAACCTGGCCTGACTACCAGCCCTTTGTCGAAGCCGTCGACGCCCTTGGCCACGTGCCGATGACATGGCTGGTGGTGCCGGACTTTCACCACGGCAATGGGCTGGAGCATTTTCCGAGCATGCGTCGCCTGCTCGATCGCCGGGTCGCGCGGGGCGACGAACTGGTCTTGCACGGCTATTACCATTGCGACGAGGGGAAGACACCACGCTCGCCCAGGGACTGGTTCATGCGCCGGGTCTACACCCATGAAGGCGAGTTCTACGCCTTGTCCGAGGCCGAGGCCCTCCGGCGCCTGCGTGCGGGCATTGACCTGTTCCAGCGCTACCAGTGGCCGCTGGAGGGGTTCGTCGCGCCGGCCTGGCTGATGAGCGAAGGTACACGCCAGGCCTTGCGCCAACTGCCCCTGCGCTATACCAGCGATCCCCGGCATTTGTATCGCCTGCCAGACTTTACCCCCGTCGACGCCCCGGGGCTGGTCTGGAGCGCCCGGAGTGCCTGGCGCCGTGGCTTGTCGAAAGTCATCAGCGACCGGCGTGAACAGCGCTGGCGCCAGGCCCCCGTGATTCGCATGGGACTGCACCCGGAGGACATGCGCCACCGGTTTTCCCGGGACTACTGGCTACGCACCCTCGAACGGCTGCTTGAGGATGGACGCGTGCCGCTGACCAAGGCCCGCTGGCTAGCGACCCGCGAACTCAAGATCGGCAGCGCCGCATGAAGCGAATGGTCTGGCTGGCCCTCGCGCTGCTCACGGCGTGGCTGGTCCCGTTGCTGGTGGGTGGTGGGGAGATGTGGTCGCGGGTGCAGCGTTTTCCCTTGTCGTTGCTGCTGGTCATGTTGTGCATGATCTTGCTCTGCTGGGGCCTGAACTCCGTGCGCCTGCGCCTGCTGCTGGGCGAACACCGTGGGCAGCTCGGCGGACTGAAAAGCCTCGGCGTGGTGATGTCCACCGAGTTCGCCATGTGCGCGACGCCAGGCGGCAGCGGCGGACCGCTGACGCTGATGGCTCTGCTCTCGCGCAACGGCGTGCGCCCGGCCCACGGCAGCGCGGTGTTTGCCATGGACCAACTGAGCGACCTGCTGTTCTTTCTCTGCGCGCTGGTGGGCATCCTGCTGTACGCGCTGTTCCAGAACCTCAGCCAGCGCCTGGAATGGATGTTGGCCTTGAGCGCCGTGTCATTGTTTGGCGGCTTGTTCGGTTGTGCGCTCGCGGCCCGCTATCACCGTCGGCTGATCCTGCTAGGGGCCCGGTTGCTGGGCCATCTGCGGGTCAGGGATAGCACCCGTCGACGCTGGGGGCGCAAGATCCTGCACTTTCTGGCGGCGTTCACCGACACCCTGAAACTGCCACGGCGGACGTTGTTCCAGGTTTTCGGCCTGACGTGCCTGCACTGGGCGTTGCGCTACAGCGTGTTGTACCTGGCACTCAGAGGCCTGGGCGCGGATTTGCAGTGGGCCTGGAGCTTCCTGATCCAGATGCTCTCCTTGAGCGCAGGACAGTTCAGCCTGCTGCCGGGCGGTGCCGGTGCGGCGGAAGTGACATCGGCGGCGTTGCTGGCGCCCATGGTGGGTAAATCCACCGCAGCGGCGGCCATCCTGATCTGGCGGGCGGTGACCTACTACTTCTACCTGCTGGCCGGCGGGCCGGTGTTCTTCCTGATGGTCGGGCGACCGTTGCTCAAGAAGTTGATGCGGTTCAGGCAGGCATGAAAAAGGCCTGGCGATTTGCTCGTCCAGGCCCTTCTTTGATCAGAACACCACGGTCTTGTTGCCGTGCACCAGCACCCGGTCTTCCAGGTGATAACGCAGGCCCCGCGCCAGCACCATCTTCTCGACGTCACGGCCGAAACGCACCATGTCGTCGATGCTGTCGCTGTGGCTGACGCGCACCACGTCCTGCTCGATGATCGGACCGGCGTCCAGCTCTTCGGTCACGTAGTGGCAGGTGGCGCCGATCAACTTCACACCCCGCATCGAGGCCTGGTGATACGGCTTGGCGCCGACGAACGAAGGCAGGAAGCTGTGGTGGATGTTGATGACTTTCTGGGCATATTCACTGCACAACGCCGGCGGCAGGATTTGCATGTAGCGGGCCAGCACTACGACGTCGGCATCGTGCTGCTTGACCAGGCGCGAGACTTCGGCGAACGCCGGCTGCTTGTCCTGCGGGTTGACCGGTACGTGGTAGTACGGGATGCCGTGCCACTCCACCATGCTGCGCAAGTCGTCATGGTTGGAGATTACGCAGGCGATATCGCAATCGAGCTCATCGCTGTGCCAGCGATGCAACAGGTCGGCCAGGCAGTGGGATTCACGACTGGCCATCAACACCACACGTTTTTTTTGCGCGGTATCGGTGATGCGCCAGTCCATCGAGAACTCTTGGGCAATCGGTGCGAACGCCTCGCGAAAAGCCTCGATACCGAAGGGTAGCGAGTCGGCGCGAATCTCGTGACGCATGAAAAACCAACCGTTTTGATCGTCCGAGTGATGGCTTGCTTCGGTGATCCAACCGTTATGGGACGCCAGAAAGTTACTGACTTTAGCAACGATGCCGACGCGGTCCGGGCAAGCGATCACCAACCGAAAAGTGCGCATTAGGGGAAACTCCAGAACTTCGCAAAGGCGGCCATTCTAGCCATTGCGCAACAAAACTGCAGTATTGATGATTGGCCGCCGCCCACGGCGGACAGCGGTGGATAGCCAAGCGCCTGGCCCGCGCAGGGATGCTATATGTGTGAACAGATGTGAAGAAACTGTTGGAATTTAACTGCAACACGGTTTTTGGCGGGGCAGCACTAATTAATTAAATAAAACACCGGCTAAATGTTTACTTGATGAAACTGTCTGATTACTATTGCCGCACTGTGTCCTTACCACCCGTCTCCTACATAAGGTAGTCCCCATGTCCTTGATCAATGAATACCGCGCCACAGAAGAAGCCATCAAAGAACTGCAAGCGCGCCTGAAAAACCTGTCGCAAGACGACAAGCTGCAAAAAGAACTGGAATTCGAAGGCAAACTGCGCACGCTGATGGGCGAATACTCCAAGTCCCTGCGCGACATCATTGCCCTGCTGGATCCAGAAGCCAAATCGAGCAAAGCCCCACGTGGCGCCGTGAAAACTACCGGCACCAAACGCGCTCGCAAAGTTAAGCAATACAAAAACCCGCACAACGGCGAAGTCATCGAAACCAAAGGTGGCAACCACAAGACTCTGAAAGAGTGGAAAGCCAAGTGGGGCGGTGACGTGGTTGAAGGCTGGGCAACCCTGCTGGGTTAAGCCTCACCGGTTCGCACCATTGGGTTCGCACCATTGTTTGCGAACAAAAAACGCCAGCATTCGCTGGCGTTTTTTTATCCCTGTCATCTTTTCAACTCACCATGACCCAAGGCTTAAACGGTTGCGCAGTTGCTCGCTGTATCCCTGCCATTGCAGGAGTATTTCTCGCTGCAATGGCGTTGCAACAGGCATCCATTGCGCCATCGCCTTATCAAAACTTTCCAGCGTATTAGGCGCGCCCCACTCCGGGGATGACAGGCGTTGTTGACAGAAAAGTCTCCAACGCTCGTGCTCTTGCTCATTCAACGTGTCAGGAAAGTTACGGGCGCGATATCGGAACAATAACTCCGGCAAACGCTCATCATCGAAAGGCCAGCGCTCCCGGGTCAATTGAGCCGGATCCGCCAGTCGGACTTGCTCACATAAACGCCGATCGCGATCACCGAGGAAACCTGCGTACAACTGTTGTTCGGGATCTTCGCTGGCGGTGAAATCCTCGCCCCCATAAATAGCCTGGAGTTTGTCCTGCCAAACTTTCTGTGCGGCAGTTAGCCGCAACGCCCGCTGCTGATAACCCTCCATATCCAGTTGCAGTCGCTGCCGATCCTCCGCCCGCAGTACCGAGAGCGGCGCAACCACCGGGCATTTGTTGATATGGATGAGCTTGAGCGGCACGGGCAACTCACCTTCGAGCAATTCCTCGCGACGGGTATACAGGCGTTGGCGCAACGTGTCGGCGTCGTTATCGAGCAGGCCCTGGGGATCCAGGTGCAGGTCGCAGACAATCAGGGCATTGCGGTTCTTCGGATGCCAGGCCAGCGGCAGGACCACGCCGAGATAATTGCGCTCGCCGGAAAAACGCCCGGAAACATGCACCAAGGGTTGCAGCAGGCGGATCTGCTCCATCACGTTCTGTTTGCTGCGCAACTGGAACAGCCAGTCGTAGAGCCGGGGTTGCTTGTGCCGGATCAGGCGCGCCAGGGCGATGGTCGCGCGCACGTCCGACAACGCATCGTGGGCCTGGCCATGATCAATACCGTTGGCGGCCGTCAGGCGCTCCAGCTTGAGGGTGACGCGGCCCTCTTCTTGCGGCCAGCTAATGCCTTGCGGGCGCAGCGCGTAGGCCGCGCGCACCAGGTCGATCAGATCCCATCGGCTGTTGCCGCCTTGCCACTCGCGTGCGTACGGGTCGAAGAAATTCCGATACAGGCTGTAGCGAGTCATTTCATCGTCGAAGCGCAGGGTGTTGTAGCCGGCGCCGCACGTCCCGGGGGCGGCCAGTTGTGCATGGACACGGGTCATGAAATCGGCTTCGCTCAAACCCTTTTCCGCCAGGCATGCCGGGGTGATGCCGGTGATCGCACAGGCCGCCGGATGGGGCAGGATGTCGTCACTGGGACGGCAATACAGGTTCACCGGCTCATCGATCTCATTGAGCTGGAAATCGGTACGGATACCCGCCACCTGCAAGGGCCGGTCGCAACGCGGATTGATGCCGGTGGTTTCGTAGTCGTACCAGAAAATGGAAGTCACGGGCTGTTCCTGAACTGAAGACTGGCAAAGTCTAGGCGCTCGAACCCAGCGACGGCCAGCGGTCGTGTAACTTTTGAATGCCAAGTACTTATCGCAGCCCCGCGGAATCAACCCACAATGGATCCGCGGCCGGGTCGTATTGGGCAATCCGTGAAATGACACACACAGCCATATCGTCCGCCCGCACGAAGACTGCTAGCATCGGGGCCGAGATAACTCTTCGACCCGGCCCATCATTCAGGTTGCCCATGCTCGAAAAATCAGCACTGCAAAGGAACGCGACGCTGCCTGCGCCATTGGACACGCGGTATCAGGTCGAGACGCCCGAAGGCATCGACCTGCCGCTGCGCCCGGCGGGGTTGATGCCCCGTGCACTCGCCTTCACCCTCGACCTGGCCATACGCGGACTGATCCTGGGCCTGCTCTTCATCATCCTGGCGTTTTTCGGCGAAGTGGGGATCGGCCTGGGCTCTATCCTGCTGTTCGTCATCAGTTGGTGGTACATGGTGCTGTTCGAGGTATTGAACCAGGGCCGCTCCCCCGGCAAGCAGGTCATGGGCTTGCGCGTGGTCCAGGACGATGGCCGGCCCGTGAGCTGGTCGGCCTCGCTGATTCGCAACCTGTTGCGTTTCGTCGACATGCTGCCCTTCGGCTATACCTTCGGCGCGATCAGTTGCCTGCAACATCCGGCATTCAAACGCCTGGGAGATCTCGCGGCGGGCACCCTGGTGGTGTATCGCGAACAGCCGGTCAAGCGCCCCACCCTGCCCATGGCACACCCCATACGGTTGCCCTTCACCCTGAGCTTGAGCGAGCAACGCGCCGTACTCGGTTTCGCCGAGCGCCAGGCGGAACTCTCCCCCGCGCGGGTCAACGAACTGGCTGGCATCCTGGCCGCGCCCTTGAACGTCCAGCCGCCCCAAGCCGCGACACAGCTCAATGGCATCGCCCGCGGCCTGCTGGGGTCAACATGAAGCAGAGCCTGTTCGAAAGCCGCCATCAAACGGAGTGGGACCAACTGGCCCGGCAGCTCGATCAATTGGAGCGCAGTCGCAATGCGCTCCAGGACGGCGACTTCCCCGCTGCCTACCGACGGCTTTGCCATCACCTGGCACTGGCCCAGGCCCGCGGCTACAGCAGCCTGCTGGTCGACACCCTGCAACAACTGGCACTGCGTGGCCACCAGCAACTCTATCGGGAGCGCAGCCGGCTTTCGCTCAGCCTCTCGGCCTTTATCCTGGCCGGGTTTCCCCGACTGGTCCGTGAACAATGGCGGTTCGTGCTGGCCGCCGCCGCAATGTTCCTCGGCAGCCTGGCCGGCATCGCGCTGCTGGTCTATTGGTATCCGGATTTGGTCTACAGCGTGCTGAGTGTCGACGAGGTAAGCCAGATCCGCAGCATGTACGACCCGGCTTCCGGGCATCTGGGGCGCGCCGTCGAACGGGCCGCCAGCGAAGATTGGGTCATGTTCGGCTACTACATCATGCACAACATCGGCATCGCTTTTCAGACCTTTGCCAGTGGCTTGATGTTTGGCCTGGGGAGCGCGTTCTTCCTGTTTTTCAACGGCCTGACCATCGGCGCCGTGGCCGGCCACCTGACCCAGGTCGGGTCCGCCACGACGTTCTGGTCGTTCGTGATCGGCCATGGTGCCTTCGAACTGACCGCCATTGTCCTGGCCGGTGCCGCCGGCCTGCAACTGGGCTGGGCATTGATCGCGCCGGGGCGACTCACCCGGGGCGAAGCCCTGCGGCTCGCAGCAGGCAAAAGCGTGCTTTTGATCGGCGGCATCGTCCTGTTGCTGCTGATCGCCGCCTTCATCGAGGCGTACTGGTCCTCCAGCGCCGTGACGCCCGCCACCAAATACACGGTCGGCGCCTTGTTATGGTTGCTGGTGATCAGCTACCTCTCGTTTGCCGGACGGAGCCGTCATGCGCCTGAGTGATGCCACGGTCGTCATCCGCCCGCGTACCGCCTGGGAAGCCATGGACCTCGGCGTACTGATGAGCCAGCAACACCGACGCCTGTTGATGACCAGTTGGGCCATCGTCACCCTGCCGGTGTATGCGTTGTTGACGGTGTTGCTGTGGGAGTGGCCGTCCCTGGTCGTGATCCTGTTCTGGTGGTTGAAGCCGGCCTTCGATCGCTTGCCCCTGTACATCCTGTCCAAGGCACTGTTTGGCGAAACCCCGACCTTGAAACAGGCCTTGCGCCAATGGCCGGCGCTGCTCAAGCCCCAGTTGTTGGCGAGCCTGACCTGGCGCAGGCTGAGCCTGAGCCGCAGCTTCCTGATGCCCGTGGTGCAACTCGAAGGGCTGGCCGGCGCGGCGCGGGAACAACGCCTGCGGGTCTTGCTGCAACGCAACGGTGGCGCGGCGCAGTGGCTGACAGTCATTGGCGTGCACCTGGAAAGCGCCCTATGGTTCGGCCTGATGGCGCTGTTCTATCTGTTCGTTCCACAACAGGTCGAACTGGAATGGGATTGGCAGATGCTGATCGCAACGAGCGAGCACACCGTGCTGAGGTTCGAGCACCTGGTCAACTTCCTCTACCCCTTGCTGCTGATCGTCTGGGAGCCGATCTACGTCGCCGCGGGCTTCAGCCTCTACCTGAACCGGCGCACGATCCTCGAAGCCTGGGACATCGAACTGGTGTTCCGGCGCCTGCGCCAGCGCTTGAGCGGCGTGGCCCCGGCGCTGCTCCTGCTGGCCGTGCTGCTGCCCGTCCTGGTGCCCCCGGCGTGGGCCGACGAGGACAGCAGCACCCCCGAAAGCCCACGGCTGCTCAACCAACCGCTGACCAGCGAGGCGTCGCGCGACAGCATCAAGGCGATCCTGCAAGTCCCGCCGTTCAAGAACCCAGAGACAATCACCCGCTATCGTTTTGGCAAAGAAAGCACCGAATCCCCCGAGACCGAGCCCGCCCCGGGCTGGCTCAAGGCGTTGTTCAACTGGATCGGCAGCCAACGCTTCGACGCCGCCGCCACGCTGATCCAGGTCATCCTCTGGGCCTGCCTGGCCGGCGCGATCGCCTGGCTGGCCTGGCGCTATCGTGAGCAGGCCCAAGCCCTGGTGCCCCGCCGGTCGACGCGATTGCCAGCCGTCGAACAACCGGCACCGGCGCGGATGTTCGGCCTGGACATACGCCAGGAAAGCCTGCCGGAGGACGTTGCCGCCAGTGTCGAACAACTCTGGGCCACTCACCCCCGTGACGCCCTCGGCCTGCTCTACCGCGCCCTGCTCAGCCGCTTGCATCATGATTTCAACATGCCCTTGAAACCGGCTGACACCGAAGGCCAGGTGCTGCAACGCGTCGAACGACTTCAGCAACAGGACTTGCTGGTGTTCAGCAAAGACCTGACGCTGCATTGGCAGAACATCGCTTACGGGCATCGCCCACCGCCGGCCCATCTGCAACGAGAACTGTGCGATGGCTGGCGTGGGCTGTTCGGGTCGGGAGCGTCCCGATGAGACCGCGCCCGGGATGGCTGGTGGGGGCCGTCGTGGCCGTGGTGCTGTGCGGGCTGGCCGCTTACCTCGTCTATACGAAGGCGGTGCCCTACCAGGAAACCATCGACCATGGCCCCTCGCCGCAAGCCCAGGCCAACCCCTACCTGGCGGCCGAGTATTTCCTGGGCCAGCAGGGCATCAAGGTCGAGCACGCCAATAGCCTCGACGTCCTCCCCACCCTGGAGCCCCGCCAGCGCACCCTGCTGTTGCTGGGCGAGCGAAGCAACATGACGCCACGGGACGTCGAGCAGTTGCTGAACTGGACCCGGGCCGGCGGGCGCCTGCTGTTTGTCGCCGAGGCCCTGTGGGACGAGAGCACCGACAGCAGCGACGATTTGCTGCTGGACCGCGTACTCCTGCGGCAGATGCTCAGCAAGGACCTCAAGGAGCCGGCGCCGGAGCTCATCAAGGATCGCTACCCCGAACTGACCAAGCTGTACCTGGAAGACGAAGAAGCGCCAGCGTATGTCGACTTCGACACCGACTACCACCTCGAAGACCCGCACAACCTGGCCCAGGCCTGGGCCAACAGCGCGTCGTCGACCCACATGATGCAACTGAACCTCGGCCTGGGTTCGATCATCGTGATCACCGACGCCGAGCTGTGGAAGAACGAGCACATCGACCACTACGACAACGCCTGGCTGCTTTGGTACTTGAGCGCCGACACCGACGTCACGCTGCTGTTCAACACCGATCACGACAACCTGCTGGGCCTGCTGCTGCGCTATTTCCCCCAGGCATTGCTCGCCCTGCTGGCGCTGATCGGCCTGTGGCTGTGGCGCGCAGCGGCGCGCCTGGGTCCCTTGCAACAACCGGCTCCCAAGGCACGGCGCCAGTTGGAAGAGCATTTGCAGGCCAGCGCCGGCTTCCACCTGCGCCACAACGGCCAGCAACAGCTGTTGCACACCTTGCAGCAGGACGTACTGCGCCGCGCCCGCCATCTGCACCCCGGCTTCGAACAACTGGCCGTCGCTGAACAATGGCAGGTCCTCGCCCGCCTCACGCGCCAACCCACACGAGCCATCAGCCAGGCCCTAAGCCCCCGACCGAAACAGCGCCTGTCCAGCGCTGAGTTCTGCCGCCTGGTCGCCCATTTGCAAAACCTCAGGAATGCCTTATAGATTTACGCAGAAAAATCCGCAAATACATGGGTGGTAATCTATCGCGCGGCATCGTCTAACCTTGTCATAACGGGCCTTATAGACCATTTATTTTCCGCATAAATTTCCGCAGATATTGCGTAAGAACAGCCGTTCCTTTTCGTTGGAAGCAACACGATGATCACCTCGAAGACGTACCTCGACCCAGTGCTGCCAGAACATCTGCCCGACTCGCTCATTCAGGCTGCGGATCAATTGCCGCGCAAGGCAGAATTTCTTGCTGGACGGCTCGCCGACGAGACATCGAAGCAACTGGCAGGGCTGTTGCGCATCACCAATACCTACTATTCGAATCTGATCGAAGGGCATCGAACCGAAATAGCCGACCTGCAGGCTGCTCGCACGACCCCGAAACGGGAGAGAAAGGAGCTCAAGGAGCTCGCCGTGCAGCACATGACGCAGCAAGAGGTGATGGAGCGCTTGTTTCGCATGCGGCCAGCGGACAGTTTCTCTACCATGTTCGACCCCAAGTTGATCGCTACCCTTCATCGTCGACTGTTCAAGGACGCTTCCCGGCAGGAACTGACGCTAGGTGACGGTCGCATGATGGAGCCTGGCAGGCTGCGTACGGAAGAGAATGAACAGGTCCAGGTCGGCACACATGTCGCTCCCTCGGCTACCGCTGTCTTGCCCATGCTTGAGCATCTGCAATTGCACTATGGACGAATAAAGGATCCGCGGCGCCAACTGATCGCGGCCCTGGCAAGTCATCATCGAGTAGCGCTTGTCCACCCTTTCCTTGATGGCAATGGTCGAGTGACTCGGATGCTCACCCACCTGCAACTTGTTCACCTCGGGCTGAAACCTTTCCTATGGTCACTGTCCCGTGGACTGGCTCGCAGGCAAGATGAGTATTATCGCTTCCTGGCTTTGGCTGATCGCCCTCGTGAAGGTGACTATGACGGGCGAGGACAACTCTCACAGCATCACTATTTCAACTTCATCGAATTCATGCTCGATGTCTGCCACGACCAGATCGAGTACATGACGACCTCGCTCAACCCTGCCAAGCTGCGCGAGCAGGTCGTTCATGTGTTCTCGACGGATCCTGAGCTTCGCCGCGCCGGCATCAGGCCCACCAGTGCGGCAGCTGTGTTGGCGCTACTTACCCAAGGTGCGATGCCTCGCGCGGAATTCAAGGTGTTCACCGGCTTGAAGGATCGGCTTGCAACGGAAGAACTGAGTCGCTTGATCGAAGCGGGGATCGTGGTCAGCAGCACCCCACGGTCCCGCACGGTGAAAGCGGGTTTGCCCGCACGCTTCGCCGGATTGATCTTTGCGAACCTGCATTTCCATATGGGCTAAGTTGTGTCAGCGACATAGGATCTAACCATCAGGAGAACGCCAGAATTGATGACTGAACAAAACGAACCAGCCGGCAGCCAGGCCCATGCCACCCAACAGCGCCAGCGTGCCAGTCAGTTGGCCCAGGCCATACGCAGCGAATTGCATAAGGCGGTGGTCGGCCAGGCCGAGGTCGTCGACGACGTGCTCACGGCGCTGATCGCTGGCGGCCACGTCTTGCTCGAAGGCGTGCCGGGACTGGGCAAGACGCTGCTGGTGCGGGCCCTGGCGCGTTGTTTCAGCGGCGAATACGCACGCATCCAGTTCACCCCCGACCTGATGCCCAGCGACGTGACCGGCCATGCGGTGTACGACTTGCAGACCGAACAGTTCAAGCTGCGCAAGGGCCCGGTGTTCACCAACCTGCTGCTGGCCGACGAGATCAACCGGGCGCCGGCCAAGACCCAGGCCGCGCTGCTCGAAGCCATGCAAGAACGCCAGGTCACCCTCGAAGGCCGCGCGTTGCCCATCACCCAGCCGTTCATGGTGCTCGCCACCCAGAACCCTATCGAACAGGAAGGCACCTACCCGCTGCCAGAGGCCGAACTCGATCGTTTCATGCTCAAGGTGCGCATGGACTACCCCGACGCCGACCAGGAGTTGGACATGGTGCGCCAGGTCAGCCGCTCGACCCGCGCCGACATGCTCGACGTGCAGCCGCTGCGCACGGTGCTGCAAGCCAAGGACGTGCAAGCGCTGCAACGCATCGCCAGCGACCTGCCGATGGACGAGCAGGTGCTCGACTACGCCGTGCGCCTGGCCCGCACCAGTCGCAGTTGGCCGGGGTTGACCCTCGGCGCCGGGCCTCGCGCCTCGATCGCGCTGGTGCGTTGCGCCCGGGCCCGGGCGTTGTTGCGTGGCGGCGAGTTCGTGGTGCCGGATGACGTCAAGGGCTGCGCCCTGGCGGTACTGCGCCATCGCGTCCGCCTGGCGCCGGAGCTGGATATCGAAGGGCTGTCAGTGGACCAGGTGCTCGGGCAACTGCTCGAACAAGTGCCGGCGCCACGGTTGTGAGCCAGACCAGGGTGATGACACATTGATTGTGGAAAAGGACATTGCTGTGGCGAGGGAGACTCATGTGGGAGCAAGGCTTGCCCGCGATGGAAACGACGCGGTCGCTCAGAAATCGAGTCGCCTATTTCGCGAGCAAGCTTTGCTCCCACAGGAAGCCCCCTGCCAAAAGGCTCGCTCAGCATTTCACCCAAAGGCACTGTATAGATGAAACCCTCCCGCCTGCTGCTGACCTGGCTCGCCGTATTGCTGGCCGTGAGTATCGTGCTGGGCGCGTTGCGGGCGTTGGGCATGGCAGTGCCATCGACGCTGCTGTCGATCAACTGGGGCTTGCTGCTGGCGCTGCTGGCCTTGGCAACCCTCGACGCCGTGCGCCTCAAGCGCCTACCCTCGCCCCAGGTACAACGACAGATGCCGGGGAGCCTGGCGCTGGGTCGATGGAGTGAGGTACGCCTGCAAGTCAGCCATGATTTCCAGCGACCGCTGAACGTACAGGTCTTCGATCACGTCGCCGACGGGCTGGATTTCGAGAACCTGCCATTGTCCGTCGAACTGCAACCCGGCCAGCACAGCCAGGTCGGCTATCGCCTGCGTCCGCTCAAGCGCGGGCACTTCAGCTTCGAACACTGCGAGACCCACCTGCCGAGCCCGTTGGGCCTGTGGACCGACAAACGCCTGCTGGATGCCGCCGACGAGACCCGCGTCTACCCCGACTTCGCCAGGCTTTACGAGGGCCAGCTATTGGCCGTGGACAACTGGCTCAGTCATCTGGGCATTCGCCAACATCAACGACGCGGCCAGGGTCAGGAATTCCATCAACTACGCGAGTTTCGCGAAGGCGACAGCCTGCGCCAGATCGATTGGAAAGCCACCGCACGCCACCGCACGCCGATTGCCCGGGAGTACGAAGACGAACGCGACCAACAGATTATCTTCCTGCTCGATTGCGGTCGGCGCATGCGCAGCCAGGACGGCGAGCTGGCCCATTTCGACCACGCCCTCAACGCCTGCCTGCTGCTCAGCTACACCGCCTTGCGCCAGGGCGACGCCGTGGGCCTGGGCACTTTCGCCACCGAACAGCCCCGCTACCTCGCACCGGTCAAGGGCAGCGGCCAGCTCAACGTATTGCTCAACGCCGTCTACGACCTCGACAGCAGCCAACGCCCCGCCGATTACCAGGCAGCCGTGACCCAATTGCTGGCCCGGCAGAAACGCCGGGCCCTGGTGGTGCTGGTGACCAACCTGCGGGATGAAGACGATGAAGAGCTGCTGGCAGCCCTCAAACGGCTGGGCCAACAGCATCGGGTCCTGCTGGCCAGCCTGCGGGAAGAGGCGCTCGATCGCTTGCGCCAGGTACCCGTGCAAACCCTGCCCGAGGCCTTGGCTTATTGCGGGACGGTGGACTATCTGAATACGCGGGCCGAGCTGCACAAGCGACTGGGCGCCCATGCCATCCCGGTGCTAGATTCACGCCCTAGTGAATTGGGGGCGCAATTGGTGACGCAATACCTAGCCTGGAAAAAGGCCGGGACCGCGTAGCAGCCTCAAGCCGACGCTGGCAACGGGTGAAAACTGAAATACTGCTGCAAGTCGCTGACCAACTGCCCGTATTCCGGCGCAACGGCTCCGCGCAGTTTGAAACCGGCATCGAAATGCTGTGGTGTGACATCTTCACGGCACCACAAGCAATTGGCCTTTATCTGGATGATTTGCTGCCCGCCGTCGTCGGTGGGAATTTTCAGGCGCAGATCGAAGTCTGCACCGACCAACAACGGCAAATGGCTGATGAGCATCAGGCCATCTTCCGAAACATTACCCAAAAAGCCGATGGGCCTGTCGTTGACGCCATTAAACACTTTCAGGAAATACGGCAGTTGCTGCCGCTCAATTCGCCGATTCTTGTACATGGCTTGTATCGCTTTTTGAACGACCCCGAACAGGGGCTACCGAATATTTCGGAACGAGCACACGCCAGCCCGCTCTCCCCGATCCCGGTGCCAGACGCCTATTACGCCATGGCCAGAATTGATGCCGGTCACAGGTGCCCCTTGAATCTAGAGATCTAGCTCTAATACGACTTGTACAATATAGCTCATGATTGCAGGGCGGCCAGTCTATAAACAACCGTTAATCAAACCGCCCTGCAATGGGCGCTGAAGCGCTGTGGCTGCGGGATGTCTCAGGATGCAGGACGGATCGCCGAGGCGCTGCGGGTCGGGTAATGGCCCAGGCTCTGCAGGGTCTCGAGCCGCGCGCGAGCGCGGAAGGCGTATTCGCTCTCGGGGTATTGCGTGATGATGAACTGATAGGTCTGCGCCGCATCGATGAACAGCTTCTGCCGCTCCAGGCACTGGCCGCGCATCATCGAGACCTCCGGCTGCATGTAGCGCCGGGCGCGGCTGTCGCGGTCGACCTGGGACAGTTCGAGCATCACCTGTTCGCAATTGCCGCGCTCATAGGCCTTGTAGGCCAGGTTCATGTGATGGTTCATCGACCACCGGGTGCAGCCCGTGATGCTCAGGGCCAGGGCAATAAAAAGCACGAATCGCATGGGAAGGTTCTCCTGTCTTGAGCGCTGTATCGGCCTGGGCAAGAAATTCTTCAGCCTAAAATGGAACCGGGCGTTGTCCTTCTGGTAGACGGATGATCAGCCAGGGGGCACAGGAATGTGAATGAGGCCCTGCGGGAGCAAGGCTTGCCCGCGATGACACACCCAAGATCGCCATCGCGAGCAAGCTGTGCTCCCACAGGGTCACTCCACCGCCCGACAAGCTGTACTCGAAGCTCGTCCAAGGTGCACAAATTTTCAGGAATGTTCATTTCGAAAAACAAACGAAAAAGTAGTGCAGATGAACAATGACTACACCCAAAGAGCATAGTAGCCTTCGCTGGCGCTTGAACCTGAGGAGTCTTGCATGTCCGTCCGTCGCACCAAAATCGTTGCTACCCTTGGCCCGGCCAGTCATTCGCCGGAAGTTCTCGAACAGCTGATCCTGGCTGGCCTGGACGTCGCCCGCCTGAACTTTTCCCATGGCACCCCCGACGAGCACAAGGCTCGTGCCAAGCTGGTGCGCGACCTGGCCGCCAAGCACGGCCGCTTCGTCGCCCTGCTGGGTGACCTGCAAGGCCCGAAGATCCGTATCGCCAAATTCGCCAACAAGCGCATCGAACTGAAGATCGGTGACACCTTCACCTTCTCCACCAGCCATCCGCTGACCGAAGGCAACCAGCAAGTGGTCGGCATCGACTACCCGGACCTGGTCAAGGATTGCGGCGTGGGCGACGAGCTGCTGCTCGACGACGGTCGCGTAGTGATGCGCGTCGAGACCGCCACCGCCACCGAACTGAACTGCGTGGTGACCATCGGCGGCCCGCTGTCGGACCATAAAGGCATCAACCGTCGTGGCGGCGGCCTGACGGCCCCGGCCTTGACCGACAAAGACAAGGCCGACATCAAGCTGGCCGCGGAAATGGAAGTCGACTACCTGGCCGTGTCCTTCCCACGCGACGCTGCCGACATGGAGTACGCCCGTCAACTGCGCGACGAAGCCGGCGGCACCGCCTGGCTGGTGGCCAAGATCGAACGCGCCGAAGCCGTGGCCGACGACGAAACCCTCGATGGCCTGATCAAGGCCTCCGACGCCGTGATGGTGGCCCGTGGCGACCTGGGCGTGGAAATCGGCGACGCCGAGTTGGTGGGCATCCAGAAGAAGATCATCCTGCACGCCCGCCGCCACAACAAAGCGGTGATCGTCGCGACCCAGATGATGGAGTCGATGATCCAGAACCCGATGCCGACCCGCGCCGAAGTGTCCGACGTAGCCAACGCCGTGCTGGACTACACCGACGCCGTAATGCTCTCGGCCGAAAGCGCCGCCGGCCTCTACCCGCTCGAAGCGGTGCAAGCCATGGCGCGCATCTGCCTGGGCGCGGAAAAGCACCCGACCAGCAAGACCTCCAGCCACCGCATCGGCAAGACGTTCGAGCGCTGCGACGAAAGCATCGCCCTGGCGACCATGTACACCGCCAACCACTTCCCCGGCGTGAAGGCGATCATCGCCCTGACCGAAAGTGGCTACACCCCGTTGATCATGTCGCGCATCCGCTCCTCGGTGCCGATCTACGCGTTCTCCCCGCACCGCGAAACCCAGGCCCGCGCGGCACTGTTCCGTGGCGTCTACACCGTGCCGTTCGACCCGGCCGCCCTGCAACCGGGCGAAGTCAGCCAGGCGGCGGTGGACGAACTGGTCAAGCGCGGCGTGGTGCAGACCGGTGACTGGGTGATCCTGACCAAAGGCGACAGTTACCACACCATCGGTGGCACCAACGGGATGAAGATCCTGCACGTTGGCGACCCGATGGTCTGAGTGACCGAGCGCTGGAAAACCAAAGCCCTGCCATGTAGATGGCGGGGCTTTTTTGGTTTTTGAGGTGTATTGCCTGGGCTGACGCTATCGCGAGCAAGCTTTGCTCCCACAGCAAGCGTTGCTCTCACAGGCCCGCCCTGACAGGTCAGCTCGTCCGAGTCAGGAAAACATCCGAAAACAGCTGATTGCGCGGCAAGCCAGCCAGGTACAAGCACTTGGCGAAGGCTTCGACCCGGTCGGGATGGCCGCACAGCAACGCCTGGGTTTGCCGGGAAGCCAGGCGCAGTTGTCCCAGCGCCAGCGCGGCCTCGGCCGAGGTCAGCAGTTCGACGCTGAGGTTGGGATGCTTGGCCGCCAGCGCCGCCAATGGCTTGGCCAGGTAATGTCCGGCCGCATCGTGGGCCACATGGATGAGCCGGATCGGCCCCTGATGACGTTGGCGCAGGGCTTCCCGCAGGATCCCGAACAGCGGCGCCAGGCCGGTGCCGGCGGCCAGCAGCCACAAGGGTTTGTCGTGCCAGTCGGGGTTGTAATGCAAGGCCCCACCGCGCAGTTCGCCCAGGCGGATCGGCTCGCCTGCTTTCATCTGCCTGGCCGCATCGCTGAAGCGGCCGGGCTCGCGGCAATCGAGGTGAAACTCCAAAAAGCGGTCTTCCTCGGGCAGGCTCGCCAGGGAGTACGGCCTGGCCACGCCAGCGGCCCACAGCACCAGATGCTGCCCGGCCTGGTAACGCAGCCCCCGTTCAGGCGTGACGCGCAGGCGCAGCACATCGGAGCCCAGCCAATCCACCGCTGCCACGCGGGCCGCCTGGCCGTCGCGCTGCGGGTCGAAGGCATGGACCTGGACATCCTCGACCACCTGGCATTGGCAGGCCAGGCGCCAGCCTTGATCGCGCTGCGCCGGGCTCAGCGCGTCGGGCCGGCTGTCGCGCACGTCACCGTCCACACATTGCACCAGGCACGCATGGCAACTGCCCGCCCGACAACTGTAGGGCACCGGCACACCGGACTGATTCAAGGCGTCCAGCAGGTTGCTGCCCGCCGCCACCGTCCATTGCCGTTCGCCGACCGTCAACTCAGGCATCGACGTTCTCCCAGGCGGCGGCGCAGCGATTACGACCGTCTCGCTTGGCGCGGTACAAGGCCTGGTCGGCGCGCTGCAAGGCGTTGTCCAGATCATCGTTCATTTCCAGCATCGTCATGCCCGCCGACAGGCTGAGGGCTCCGACCTGCAGGCCGATCAGCTCGACCTCGGTGAACGCCAGCCGCAGTCGCTCGCAACAGGCCGTCAGGCGCGAGGGATCGCAATCGGGCAACAGCATCACGAACTCTTCGCCACCATAACGCGCCAGCACGTCGCCTTCGCGCAGACAAGCCGTGGCGACACCGGCGAACGCCTGGAGCACCTGGTCGCCGGCGGCGTGGCCGTGCAGGTCGTTGATCCGCTTGAAGTGGTCAAGGTCGATCAAGGCCAGGCCATGGGCGACGTCGGGCCGCAGGGTGTTGAGCTCCCGGGAGGCCAGGCGCAGGAAGTGACGGCGGTTGAACAGCCCGGTCAGTTCGTCGGTAGCCACCAGGTCTTCGAGCTGGCGCATCATGCCGCGCAAGGTGTCCTGGTGCGCCTGCAAGGCAAACCGTCGCTGGCGCATACGTTGGCGTGAGGTCTGGACATAGCGGGCGTAGAACACCAGCCACACCAGCACCATGAACAGCACGCACACCTGCAACCCGGCCAGTGTGGGATCGGGGAGCTGGAAGAAATAGCCGTCCCACAGAGTGATGCCGGTGAAACTGATGAACACCAGCATCGCGCAGCGCACGAAGGCCCGTCGGGACAAGTGGAACAGGCCGAACAGCAGGATCAGCACATAGAACACCAGGAACACGCCACGGGCCTGGTCCAGGTGCGCCATCATCCAGGTCTGCCAGCCCAGGCCGATCAAGACCTGCATCTCGGTGAGGCTGGGGTCTTCGAACCGCAGGTTGCGGCCGGTGATAAACAGCGCGAACAGCCCGGCCTGGCACAACACCACCAACCCGCTGCCGATGATGACGCCGCGCAACGAGTCGAGGTAATGGCCACTGAAAAATGCCAGCCACAGCAACACCAGCGCCAGCGCGTAGGTCACGGCCGCCAAAGCGAAGCGTTTCAGCAAAAGACGTTGAATGGCGTTTTGGGTCAATCGTTGACTCACCATGGAAAAGGAAAACTGACAGAGGCGTCCAACGCTACAGGCCAGCCGCCACTTTAGTGGCGTGTAGGACAAATGACCATTCAATTCTGGAGCAGAAAAATGGCGTCAAAGCAATGGCCCAGATTGACGCAGTGGTTTAACGCCTGACACCGAATCTGTGCACCGCCCTGTCGGGCTGTGGGAGCAAAGCTTGCTCGCGATGCAGACGCCTCGACTCTCTGGGAGATTGCATGATCTTCATCGTGGGCAAGCCTTGAACCCACATCACTATCACGAACAAGCTCGCTCCCACAGGGTCCCCGCCTGCGATATACTGCCGCGCCTTTTTAACGTCGCGCCAACATGCCCGGCGTGTCTTGAGAGGTTCCGTCCGTCGACCGATGCACCCAAACGGGCGGTGCCTTATTGAATGTTCCCGTCTTTAGAGAGGAGCGCGACTCGTGACCGTGATCAAGCAAGATGACCTGATACAAAGCGTTGCCGACGCCTTGCAGTTCATTTCCTACTACCACCCCGTGGATTTCATCCAGGCGATGCACGAGGCCTACCTGCGCGAAGAATCGCCAGCGGCCCGTGACTCCATGGCGCAGATCCTGATCAACTCGCGCATGTGCGCCACCGGCCATCGGCCGATCTGCCAGGACACCGGCATCGTGACCGTGTTCGTACGCGTGGGCATGGACGTGCGTTGGGACGGCGCGACCATGAGCCTGGACGACATGATCAACGAGGGCGTGCGTCGCGCCTACAACCTGCCGGAAAACGTCCTGCGTGCATCCATCCTCGCCGACCCGGCAGGCGCGCGTAAGAACACCAAGGACAACACCCCTGCGGTGATCCACTACTCCATCGTCCCGGGCAACACCGTGGAAGTGGACGTGGCGGCCAAGGGCGGCGGCTCCGAGAACAAGTCGAAGATGGCGATGCTCAACCCGTCCGACTCCATCGTCGACTGGGTCCTGAAAACCGTTCCGACCATGGGCGCCGGCTGGTGCCCGCCGGGCATGCTCGGCATCGGCATCGGCGGCACCGCCGAGAAAGCCGCGGTCATGGCCAAGGAAGTGTTGATGGAATCCATCGACATCCATGAGCTGAAGGCTCGCGGCCCGCAGAACCGCATCGAAGAAATGCGCCTGGAGCTGTTCGAGAAGGTCAACCAACTGGGCATCGGCGCCCAGGGCCTGGGTGGCCTGACCACCGTGCTCGACGTGAAGATCATGGATTACCCGACCCACGCCGCCTCCCTGCCGGTGTGCATGATCCCGAACTGCGCCGCCACCCGTCACGCGCACTTCGTGCTCGACGGTTCCGGCCCTGCCGCCCTGGAAGCGCCACCGCTGGACGCCTACCCGGAAATCGTCTGGGAAGCCGGCCCATCGGCCCGTCGCGTGAACCTCGACACCCTGACCCCGGAAGAAGTGCAGAGCTGGAAGCCGGGCGAAACCGTCCTGCTCAACGGCAAGATGCTCACCGGTCGCGACGCGGCGCACAAGCGCATGGTCGAGATGCTGAACAAGGGCGAGACCCTGCCGGTGGACCTGAAAGGTCGCTTCATCTACTACGTCGGCCCGGTCGACCCGGTGGGCGACGAAGTGGTAGGCCCGGCCGGCCCGACCACCGCCACGCGGATGGACAAGTTCACCCGCCAGATCCTCGAGCAGACCGGCCTGCTGGGCATGATTGGCAAATCCGAGCGCGGCCCGACCGCCATCGACGCGATCAAGGACAGCAAGGCGGTCTACCTGATGGCCGTCGGCGGTGCGGCTTACCTGGTTGCCCAGGCGATCAAGAAGTCCAAGGTCCTGGCCTTCGCCGAACTGGGCATGGAAGCGATCTACGAGTTCGAGGTCAAGGACATGCCTGTGACCGTCGCGGTCGACAGCAAGGGCGAGTCGGTGCACATCACCGGCCCCGCCATCTGGCAGAAAAAGATCAGCGACAGCCTGGCGGTGGAAGTGCAGTAACACGCACGTTGCCGCTGTGAAAAAGGCCGGTGGGGCAACATGCCCACCGGCCTTTTTTGTTCATTTAAGAACACCACAATTGTTCACACGGAACTCAAGTGAACTGCCTTGCCCGTAACGGCAATAGCGCAGGCCCCAAGACGTCCCGCCATGCTATCGTGCCCGCCCGACCTGCCACTGGTCTACGCCAGCATGTTGCCGACCACCCGTACCTTGCGCCTGTCGTTGTACACCTTGCTGATCCTGGCCGGGGCCGTCGTGGCCGCCACGCTGGCGGTACGCCACGCCGAACGCGCGGCCTTGCAGGAGGACGCCAACCGGGCAAACCAGCAGTTGGCGCTGTACGCCAATTCATTGCACACCCTGATCGAACGCTACCGCACCCTCCCCGCCGTGCTGGCGCTGGACCCCGAGTTGCGCTCAGCCCTCAAGGGATCGGTCAGCGCGACGCAACAGGACGCACTGAACCGCAAGCTCGAACACATCAACGGCGCCGCCCAGTCCTCGACCCTGGAGCTGCTCGACCGCACGGGCCTGGCCGTCGCCGCCAGCAACTGGCGCCTGCCCAGCAGCTACGTGGGCCACAACTATGGTTTTCGCCCCTATTTCATCCAGACCCGCACCCAGGGCACCGGGCGCTTTTATGCCGTGGGGGTGACCAGCGGCATTCCGGGCTACTTCCTTTCCAGCGCGGTGAGCGACGAGAACGGCCAGTTCCTTGGCGCGATGGTGGTCAAGCTGGAGTTTCCGGACCTGGAGCGCGAATGGCGCCAAGGCAGCGACACCCTGTTGGTCAGCGATGCCCGGGGCATCATTTTCATCGCCAATCGCGATGGCTGGCGCTATCGCCACTTGAAGCCGTTGAGCGACAGCGACCGCGCCGAACTCAAGGCCACCCGCCAGTACGACAAGCAACCGCTGCAACCCTTGGCCTATGAAGCGCTGCGGCGCTTTGACGACAACAGCCACCTCGCCCGGGTCGAGACTCCCGCAGGCCCGGCGGATTATTTGTGGGAATCGCTGCCGCTGAACGCCGAAGGTTGGACACTGCACTTGCTGCGCCAGCCGCAGATCGCCTTCGAAGACCGCCGCAACGCCGGGCTCGCCGCCGCCGGGCTGTGGCTGGCGCTGGTGTTCCTGCTGCTGTTTCTCAACCAGCGTTGGCGCCTGGCAAAGCTGCGCCAGCGCAGTCGCCAGGAACTTGAACGGTTGGTGGAGGAGCGCACCCGGGACCTGCGCACGGCCCAGGACGGCCTGGTGCAATCGGCCAAGCTGGCAGCCCTGGGGCAGATGTCGGCGGCGCTGGCCCATGAAATCAACCAGCCGCTGACCGCCCAGCGCATGCAACTGGCGACCCTGCGCCTGCTGCTCGATCACGGCCGGGTCGACGATGCCTACAAGGCCCTCAAACCGGTGGACGACATGCTGACCCGCATGGCCGCCCTCACCGGCCACCTGAAGACCTTCGCCCGCAAAAGCCCCAGCGGCCTGCGCGAACGCCTGGACCTGGCGGCGGTGGTGGACCAGGCCTTGCAACTGCTGGACACCCGGCTACGGGACGAGAACGTCAGCACCGTGCTGCACCTGACCCGCCCGGCGTGGGTGCGGGGCGACGCGATCCGCCTCGAACAGGTGCTGATCAACCTGCTGCGCAACGCCCTCGACGCCATGGCCGACCAGCCCCTCAAGCGCCTGGAAATTCGCCTGGAGGCCGATGAACAGTTGTGGTGCCTGACCGTCAGCGACAGTGGCAGCGGGATCGCCGACGAGCACCTGGCCCAAGTCTTCGACCCATTCTTCACCACCAAGGCCGTGGGCGATGGCCTGGGCTTGGGCCTGGCGGTTTCGTTTGCGATCATTCACGAGTCCGGCGGGCGGTTGACCGCCGGCAATCATGAAAACGGCGCGGTGTTCTGCGTGACCTTGCCCATCGATCAGGAGGCACCGCTGCATGCCTAGCCATTGCACCTTGAAAAACGTCCTGGTCGTCGATGACGAAAGCAGCATCCGCAGCGCCGTCGAGCAGTGGTTGAGCCTGTCCGGGTTCGAGGTGCAGTTGTTCAGCCGCGCCGAAGAATGCCTGGCGCAACTCCCGGCGCATTTCCCGGGGGTAATCCTGAGCGACGTGCGCATGCCCGGGCTCAGCGGCCTGGAATTGCTCGCCGAAGTACGCCGTCGCGATCCGGACCTGCCGGTGATTTTGCTGACCGGCCACGGCGACGTGCCGATGGCCGTCGAAGCCATGCGCGACGGCGCCTACGACTTCCTGGAGAAGCCCTTCAGTCCCGAAGCCCTGCTTGGCAGCCTGCGCCGGGCCCTGGACAAGCGGTTCCTGGTACTGGAGAACCGCCGCCTGCATGAACAGGCCGACGCTCGGGCCCGGCTCGATGGGACGCTGCTGGGGGTTTCCCGTGCGCTGCAAAACCTGCGACGCCAGGTGTTGGACCTGGCGGCGTTGCCGGTCAACGTGTTGATCCGTGGCGAAACCGGCAGCGGCAAGGAACTGGTCGCCCGCTGCCTGCATGACTTCGGCCCGAGGGCGAGCAAGCCCTTCGTGGCGTTGAACTGCGCGGCCATTCCCGAACCGTTGTTCGAGGCCGAATTGTTCGGCCACGAAAGCGGCGCCTTCACCGGCGCCCAGGGCAAGCGCATCGGCAAGCTCGAATACGCCCACGGCGGGACGCTGTTTCTCGATGAAATCGAGAGCATGCCCCTGGCCCAGCAGGTCAAGCTGCTGCGCGTGTTGCAGGAACAGAAGCTCGAACGCCTGGGCTCCAACCAGAGCATCGCGGTGGACATTCGCATCGTCGCCGCCACCAAGCCCGACCTGCTGGACGAAGCCCGGGCAGGGCGCTTTCGCGAAGACCTGGCCTATCGCCTGAACATCGCCGAACTGCGCCTGCCGCCGCTGCGTGAACGGCGCGAGGATATTCCCCTGCTGTTCGAACACTTCACCCACCACGCAGCCGAGCGCCTGGGCCGCACCGCCGCGCCATTGAGCGCTGCGCAACTGAACCACCTGCTCAGCCATGACTGGCCGGGCAACGTGCGGGAGCTGGCCAACGTCGCCGAACGCCAGGTGTTGGGGTTGGACCAGTCCATCGGGCCCGACCTGGAACCCGGCCAATCCCTCGCTGCCCAGCAGGAAGCCTTCGAAGCCCAATGCCTGCGCGCCGCCCTGATGCGGCACAAGGGCGATGTGAAAGCAGTGCTCGAAGAACTGCAACTGCCGCGCCGCACCTTCAATGAAAAGATGCAGCGGCATGGGTTGAGTCGGGAGATGTTCCTGCAAGATAGCTGATTGTGCAGTGACCTTATCGCGAGCAGGCTTGCGATAAGACGGCACACTTGTTCATTGCTCCGCATAAGCGGATTTCCGCCCACACCCCCAACAGAAATGAGCGGATTTCCGCTCATTCAGCGCTCGCGCCCCCTCTAGACCGGCCTTCCGGCACCTGGCACAGCTCCTGCTATAGCCCTGGCAGGCTGCGTTCCCACGCGCTCCACAACAACAATTAAACGAAGGATCCTTCAATGGATAACTCCAACGCCCTGCCCATCGGGTCGGCCGCCGTACCCGCCCGTGAAAGAACCACCGCCAGCCGGATCAAATCGATCTTCAGCGGTTCGGTCGGCAATATGGTCGAGTGGTATGACTGGTACGTCTACGCCGCGTTCTCGTTGTACTTCGCCAAAGTCTTCTTCCCCAAGGGCGACACCACCGCCCAGTTGCTCAACACCGCTGCGATCTTCGCCGTGGGCTTTTTGATGCGCCCGATCGGCGGCTGGTTGATGGGGCTGTACGCCGACCGCGCCGGTCGTAAACGCGCGCTGATGGCCTCGGTCTACCTGATGTGCTTCGGCTCGCTGATCATCGCCCTGAGCCCGGGCTATGAAACCATCGGCGTCGGCGCACCGATCCTGCTGGTGTTCGCCCGCCTGCTCCAGGGCCTGTCGGTGGGTGGCGAATACGGCACCTCGGCGACCTACCTGAGCGAGATGGCGACCAAGGAACGTCGCGGTTTCTTCTCCAGCTTCCAGTACGTGACCCTGATCTCCGGCCAGCTCATCGCCCTCGGCGTGCTGATCGTGCTGCAACAGTTCCTCACCAGCGAACAGCTGTACGCCTGGGGCTGGCGCATTCCGTTCGCCATCGGCGCCCTGTGCGCGATCGTGGCGCTGTACCTGCGACGCGGCATGGAAGAAACCGAATCGTTCACCAAGAAAGCGAAAGCCAAGGAAAGCACCATGCGCACCTTGCTGCGCCATCCGAAGGAACTGATGACCGTGGTCGGCCTGACCATGGGCGGCACCCTGGCCTTCTACACCTACACCACCTACATGCAGAAATACCTGGTGAACACCGTCGGCATGAGCATTTCCGACTCCACCACCATTTCCGCTGCCACATTGTTCCTGTTCATGTGCCTGCAACCGGTGATCGGCGGGCTGTCGGACAAGATCGGGCGGCGGCCGATCCTGATTGCCTTCGGCATCCTCGGCACGCTGTTCACCGTACCGATCCTCACCACCCTGCACACCATCCAGACCTGGTGGGGCGCGTTTTTCCTGATCATGGCCGCGCTGATCATCGTCAGCGGCTACACCTCGATCAACGCCGTGGTGAAAGCCGAGCTGTTCCCCACCGAAATCCGCGCCCTGGGCGTCGGCCTGCCGTACGCGCTGACCGTGTCGATCTTCGGCGGCACCGCGGAATACATCGCCCTGTGGTTCAAGAGCATCGGAATGGAAACCGGCTACTACTGGTACGTGACGGCGTGCATCGCGGTATCGCTGCTGGTGTACATCACCATGAAAGACACCCGCAAGCATTCGCGGATCGTGACGGACTGACTGGGTTCGGCGGTCATTGTGCAGTGACTGCCGCGCCGCTATCGCGAGCTAGCTTTGCTCCCACAGAGTGTTGAGCTGAACCTGTGGAAGCTGAGCCTGCTCGCGACAGGGGCTACGCGGTCTCAAGTCAACTCGGCAGCCTCTCGGTTGCCATTGCGGTTTTGCGCATACGCCGCCCCGGCGATCATCACCAGCAGGATCCCCGCCAGCACCGCCGATGAACCGAGGGTGCCAAAGTCCAGGCCCCCCTTCTCATGGGACTTGGTCATCAAGTCACCCAGCGTCGCCCCCAGCGGACGGGTCAGTACGAACGCGATCCAAAACAACACCACCGACGAAATTTTTGTGAAGTACTTGAGCAGCACGACCACGGCAATGGTCGAGCCGATCAGCAATGCACCACCGGCGAATCCCAAGCCCGAATCATCGGCCAGGTAGTCACCGAGCGCAGTGCCCAGGGTGTTGGAAAACAGAATCGCCATCCAATAGAACATCTCGCCGCGAAAGGTTTGCACCTTGGTCACGTTGAGCGAATCACCGCTCAGGCGCCAAGCGGCGAAGATCGCCAGCAAAATCGCTATCAGGATCATTGACCCGGTGGCGTAGCCCAGTTCGAGGGTGCGATCCATGAAATCGGACATCGTGGTGCCCGCAGTGCTGGTGGACAGGATAACGATCCAATACAGGGCGGGCTTGTAGGTCTTGGACATCAACTGCATAACCAGGGTCAGGACGAAGACACTGATCAAAATCAGCGAACTGACGGCGTAACCGATATCCAGGGTCATCGACAGCAAATCCCCCGCTGTTTCGCCCAGGGTCGTCGCGCAGATTTTCATGACCCAGAAGGCCAGGGTGATTTGAGGCAGTTTGTTCATCGCAGGGCAAGGCTCCAGTGTGTGGCGTGCGGCGTTTGTTTTTTGCCGTGGGCAGACTGGCGTTGCAGCGGTGAAAAACAGGTCGCGAATGCATGAAAAATCTGTCACTCACGTCTGAACAGCGATTAATCGCGAATTAATGCTGGAACTGCATCCTGCCCCCACCTGATCGATGACCTGCGCGACGTTCGCTCCAAGGCTGAAAGCGAATTGAATACGTCGCCCTTAATATCTATTTAATCGATTGGTTCTAGCATTATTTTGCGCTTTTTAATCAATTTAATAGGCGTAGCATTCAACCCATGCAAGACACATCGCCAACGAACCTGGAGTTTACGACCATGAAAACCAAACTGATCCTCGCCCTGACCTTGTCCGTATTGGCCGCCAATACCTTCGCTGCCGATGGCTTCGACAAGACCGGTGCCGCCTCTTCCGGCGCTAGCGCCAACGCTGCCATCGAACGCAACCACTCGGGCAGCTACGCCGCCGATGGTTTCGACAAGACCGGCACCGCCGATGCCATTGCCGCCGACGGCTTCGACAAGACCGGCACCGCCGACGCCATTGCCGCCGACGGCTTCGACAAGACCGGCACCGCCGACGCCATTGCCGCCGACGGCTTCGACAAGACCGGCACCGCCGACGCCATTGCCGCCGACGGCTTCGACAAGACCGGCACTGCCGACGCCATTGCCGCCGACGGCTTCGACAAGACCGGCACTGCCGACGCCATTGCCGCCGACGGCTTCGACAAGACCGGCACTGCCGACGCCATTGCCGCCGACGACTTCGACAAGACCGGCACCGCCGGCGTGATTGGTTGATGGTCGAAACAAAAGATCGCAGCCTTCGGCCGCTCCTGCAGAGCGTGTTCAACTCGTAGGAGCTGCCGCAGGCTGCGATCTTTTTGCACCCAGCAGATCTGGAAATAAAAGGCCCGGCCTTGCACTATTGCCGCCTCCGAACACCTTCCAGGAACGTCCCGCCATGCCCGATGACATCCACTTCTACGAACCCGCCAACGGTCACGGCCTGCCTCACGACCCGTTCAATGCCATCGTCGGCCCGCGTCCCATTGGTTGGATCTCGTCCCAGGATGGCGAAGGCCGCTTGAACCTGGCGCCCTACAGTTTTTTCAATGCGTTCAACTACATTCCGCCGATCATTGGTTTTTCCAGCGTCGGGCGCAAAGACAGCCTGAACAACATCGAACAGACCGGTGAATTCGCCTGGAACCTGGCCACCCGTCCGCTGGCCGAGCAGATGAACCAGAGCTGCGCGATGGTCGCGCCCGAGGTCAATGAGTTCGAATTGGCGGGTTTGACGACAGCGCCGTCACGGGTCATCCAGGTGCCGCGCATCGCCGAGAGCCCGGTGTCCTTCGAATGCAAGGTCACCCAGATCATTCAGTTGCAACGGGCGGACAAAGAGCGGGTGCCAAGCTGGCTGGTCCTCGGCGAAGTGGTCGCCGTGCATATCGCCAAGTGGCTGTTGAAGGATGGGGTCTACGACACCGCGGCAGCCGAACCGATCCTGCGCGGCGGTGGGCCGGCGGATTATTTCCAGCTGGGGCCGGAGGCGTTGTTCAAGATGCATCGGCCTCGATAAAGGCTGCACTTGGATAAAAAGGCTATCTGTGGGAGCGGTGTCTGTGGGAGCAAGGCTTGCTCCCACACTGAGTACCTACAGCCTTGCTTGCACTGGGTTAACTCCACTGATTACCAGACCAACCCACCCTCCTCGCTCACTCCCTTGAGATGGGTCAGTTGCACCGCTGCCGCTTCATCGGCTTTGGTGGCCGTCTCGAAAGTCTGTCCTTCAAGCACCTTGTTAAAACGCGGAGCCCCCAAGCCACCAATGGCCTTGGTGGCAATCGCGGCGAAGTAGCCGCCGCCCTCCCGGGGAACGACTGCAGAAACAGCTTCAAAGGTTTCAAAGGCTTTACGTGCCATGTTTGCGCATCCTGGCGGTGTGGAAAATGACCGTCATTAAACCTTCAACCGGCCAGTTTGTGCACCTTCGCCACGCCACCTTCGGTCGCCTGGGCGACAGACACATCCTTGAAAGTATGAAAATCCAGGCTGCTGACCACCAGGTCTTGCACCAGCTCGGAGAAAATCGCCATGGCCGGGGAATTGAAATAGGCTTCCATCGCCGACTGGCTGGCCCAGAGTCCGGAAAGCAGCCACAGGTCGGCGTCGCATTGCGATTGCTGCAAGGCAAAGTGCAGGCAGCCGGGGGTTTGGCGCGAGGGCGTGATCAGCGTACTCAGGCGTGCACCCAACTGCCTGGAGCAACCGACGCGGGCCCTCACAAACGCCATGTGGCTGACGGGAATCTGTGTAGACATGTTCAACCTCCCAGGTCATCCGTCGTGCAGCCGGGGACCGGCTGCTACAGGATCAAAGGTTAAATGCCCGCCGCCCCTGCGGGTTAGTCGGATCCTGCCGACCCATTGCACAATCCTGCCCGCCGACACACCAACAGCCGCCACCCATCGCCTGGAAACCCGGGGAGTTGAAACAAAAGGTTTCAAGCAAGTTTCATAGGCATTGCCAGGCGATGTCTCCGTATGCCGTGCAGGATCAGGCAAGCTTTCAAGAGAATGTGACTAACGCCCGGCCTTGCACAAACTTAAGCTGTGTCCATTGAGCCTTATCATTCGAGGATTCCGGCATGTCACCACTCGATCACGCCCCCCTCCCGCTGGACACATACCTGGAACAACAGCGCGCCGAACTGGCGTCGATCATCGACCACAACACCAGCGAAGACGGCAGCTATGCCACGGCTATCGGCTCGCTGCACCTGTCACGCTACAGCCAACCCCATGATTTCGCCCCGGTGCTGGCGCAACCGGCGCTGTGCATCATGGCCCAGGGCAGCAAACAGGTGCGCCTGGCGGACGAGTTGTTCAACTACGACCCGCTCCACTACCTGGTGGTCTCGGTGTCGATGCCCTTGAGCGGTTGCATCGCCGATGTGTCGCCCGAGCAACCGATCCTGGCCCTGCGCCTGGACATCGACCCGGCGGAAATCACCGCGTTGATCGCCGACGCCGGCCCGTTGGGCGTGCCGACCCGCCTCGCCGGGCGCGGTCTGTATATTGAACGCCTGGACACGCCGATGCTCGATGCCGTGCTGCGCCTGACGCGGTTGCTCGACACCCCGAAAGACATCGCCATGCTCGCGCCCCTGGTGCGCCGGGAGATCCTCTACCGCCTGCTACGCAGTCCCCAGGGTTATCGGTTGTACGAAATCGCCATTGCCAACAGTCAGAGCCATCGCATCAGCCAGGCGATCAAATGGCTCAACGGTCATTTCGAACAACCGCTGCGCATCGATGAGCTGGCGCGGGAAGTGAATCTAAGTGTTTCCACGCTACATCACCGCTTCAAGGCCATGACCGCCATGAGCCCGCTGCAATACCAGAAGCAACTGCGCTTGCAGGAAGCCCGGCGGCTGATGCTGGCCGAAGGGTTGGAGGCTTCCGCGGCGGGGTATCGGGTGGGTTACGAAAGCCCTTCGCAATTCAGCCGCGAGTACAGCCGGTTGTTCGGCGCCCCGCCGTTGCGAGACTTGGCACGGTTGCGGCTGTCGGTTTGATCCACTAGAGCAGGTTCGGCGCCTGGACCGGTTCGATCTGTGCCCAATGGGACGTGTCTTCGCGGTGCTGCTGCAAGTAGGGCAACACCGCCCCCAGCAGCGGCGCCTTGAAGGCGTCCTGGAAACGATGGGCCAGGCCGGGGATCAACTTCAGCTGGCTGCCGCGGATGTGCGCGGCCAGATGCACGCCGTGCATGACCGGCAACAGCGGGTCGGCGGTGCCGTGGACCACCAGGGTCGGCACCTGCAATTGATTGAGCAACGCGACCCGGCTCGGCTCGGCCATGATCGCCATGATCTGCCGTTGCACGCCTTCGGGGTTGAAGGCGCGGTCATAGGACACGGCGGCCTGATGCAGCAACGCCTGGCGGTCATCGACCACCAGGGGGCTGCCCAGCGCGGCCAACAGATCGGCCTGTTGCTCCAGCGCCACTTCGCGATTCGGCGCGCTGCGCCGCGACAGCAACTGCACCAGCGCGGCATTCGGTGGCGGCAACCCTTCGGCCCCGGAACTGCTCATGATCAGCGTCAGGCTTTCGACCCGCTGCGGCGCCATGGCGGCCATGTGCTGGGCGATCATGCCGCCCATGCTCGCGCCCAACAGGTGGAAGCGTTGCACCTGCAAGGCATCCATCAGCCCCAGCCCGTCGTTGGCCATGTCGGTCAAGGTGTAAGGCGCGGCCACGGGCAAACCGAGCTTGTAGCGCAAGGCTTCGAACGTCAGGTTGGCACTGCCGGGGGCCTGGCGCCAGGTAGACAGGCCCACGTCCCGGTTGTCGTAGCGGATCACCCGGAACCCCTGCTCACACAGGGCCACCACCACCTCGTCCGGCCAGTGGATCAACTGCCCACCCAGCCCCATCACCAGCAGCAAGGCCGGATCCGAGGCACGGCCAACGCTCTGGTACGCCAGGCTTACCTGGTCCAGGTCGACCCGTTGGGTCGCGACATTGACATCACAACGAGACGCCGCCAGAGACGGCAGGCCGAATAACAACGCGGCCAGGAAAATGAATGCACGCATGAACAAACACCGAAACGCAGAACCCCAGTAGAGCGCGAGTCTGATGAAGTTTGTTCAAGCGCGCTGCCACAAATGCGTGACAGTTTGATGAAGATTGCCGTGTGGTTGCCTGCACGAAGGATATATCTGTGGGAAAGGATGTATCTGTGGGAGCAAAGCTTGCTCGCGATACAGGCACCTCGATTCCAGAGAAATCGCGTTGGCTTCATCGCGAGCAAGCTTTGCTCCCACAGGCACCCGCTCAAGGCGTCGGCGTCAAGCCAACTGGCTACGCAACTGCCGCGCCGCCGCCACCATATTCACCAAGGCCGCTTCCGTCTCCGACCAGCCCCGGGTCTTCAACCCGCAATCGGGGTTGACCCACAGCCGTTCAGGCGCGATCCGCTTCACCGCCTTGCTCATCAATGCCACCATCTCGGCGGTGTCCGGCACACGCGGCGAGTGGATGTCATAGACGCCCGGGCCGATGTCGTTGGGGTAGTCGAACGCCTCGAACGCGTCCAACAGTTCCATGTCCGAGCGCGACGTTTCGATGGTGATGACATCGGCATCCATGGCCGCGATAGCCTCGATCACGTCATTGAATTCGCTGTAGCACATGTGGGTGTGGATCTGGGTTTCGTCAGCCACGCCCGAGGCGCACAGGCGGAAGGCCTCCACCGCCCAATCCAGGTAGGCCTGCCATTCGGCACGGCGCAGCGGCAAGCCTTCGCGGAAAGCGGCCTCGTCGATCTGTACGATCCTGATCCCGGCCTTCTCCAGGTCCACCACTTCATCGCGCAGGGCCAGGGCCAGTTGCTGCGCCTGGACCCGGCGCGACACGTCTTCGCGCGGAAACGACCACATCAGCATGGTCACAGGACCGGTGAGCATGCCTTTCACGACTTTGTCGGTCAGGCTCTGGGCATAGCGGATCCACTCGACCGTCATGGCCTTCGGTCGGCTGATGTCGCCGTAGATGATCGCCGGCTTCACACAACGTGAACCGTAGCTCTGCACCCAGCCGAAGCGGGTGAAGGCGTAACCGTCCAATTGCTCGGCGAAGTATTCCACCATGTCGTTGCGTTCCGCCTCACCGTGCACCAGCACATCCAGGCCCAGGCGCTCCTGGATCTGCACGGCATGGCGGATCTCGGAGTGCATGGCGTCCTGATAGTCATTGGCCGACAGCTTGCCTTGCTTGTAAGCCTGGCGTGCCAGGCGAATCGCCGATGTCTGTGGGAAAGAGCCAATGCTGGTCGTTGGAAATGCCGGTAGATTCAGCCCGGCGCGTTGTCGTTCGATGCGCTTGGCAAACGGTGAGTGCCGCTGGCTGTCCTGGGGCCCGATCGCCGCCAGACGTGCCTGGACCACGGGTTTGTGAATACGTGCCGAACGGGCGCGACTGGCTTGCACGTCACGGCTGTCGGCCAGGGCGCGCTGTACATCCGGCGCCTGCGGATCGTTAAGCGCATCGCGCAATACCGCGACTTCACCGCACTTCTGCACCGCAAAGGCCAACCAGCTCTTGAGTTCGGGGTCGAGCCGGTCTTCACGCTCTAGGTCTACCGGGCTGTGCAGCAACGAACACGAGGTGCTGACCCAGAGGTTGTCGCCAAAGCGCTCCAGGGCCGGTTGCAATTGCGCCAGTGCCTGTTCCAGTTCGCAGCGCCAGACGTTGCGGCCATTGACCAGGCCCACCGAGAGGATCTTGTAGGTGGGCAGGCGGTCGAGCACCTGGCCCAATTGGTCCGGCGCACGCACGGCGTCGATGTGCAAACCGTCCACCGGCAGGCTGACCGCCAGGCCGAGGTTGTCTTCCAGGCCACCGAAGTAAGTCGCCACGAGTTTTTTCAGCGGCGAATACTGGAGGATGTGATAGGCCCGCTCGAAGGCGTTTTTCCAGGCCTGTGGCAGGTCAAGGGTGAGGATCGGCTCGTCGATCTGCACCCATTCCACGCCTTGGGCCTTGAGACGGTTGAGGATTTCACCGTAGACCGGCAGCAGGCGTTCGAGCAGGTCGAGCTTGTCGAAGTCTTCACCTTTAGCCTTGCCCAGCCACAGATAGGTCAGCGGACCGATGATCACCGGCTTGACCGGATAACCCAGGGCCTGGGCCTCGCTCACTTCGTCGAACAGCTGTTGCCAGCTCAGGGCGAATGTCTGGTCAGCAGTGAACTCCGGGACCAGGTAGTGGTAGTTGGTATCGAACCACTTGGTCAATTCCTGGGCATGCTGGGGCTGGCCGTGATCGGCACCGCAGCAAGGCGCCGTGGCGCCACGGGCCATGGCGAACAAGGTGTCCAGGGTCGGCAGGCCCTGCGCATCCAGCGTACCGTGGAAGCGTGGCGGAACGGCGCCGAGGGTCAAGGTGTGGCTGAGCACCTGGTCGTACCAGGCGAAATCGCCCACGGGCAACAGGTCGACGCCGGCATCTTTCTGAATTTGCCAGTGCCGCGCCCGCAACTGGCGCCCGACGGTTTGCAGCTCGGACAGGGCCAGGTCGCCCTTCCAATAGGCTTCGAGGGCTTTCTTCAGTTCGCGGTCTGCGCCGATGCGGGGAAAACCTAGGGTGTGGGCCAGGGCCATGGTATGCATCCTCCTCTATAAGATGTCGCCATTGTCGACAGCCGGACCCACATGAGACAAACTCAACATTTTCGTGTTGATCACAAGTTTCATTCATGGAGCCCACCTTGCTCGAACTCCGACACCTCAAGACCCTGCATGCCCTGCGCGAAGCCGACAGCCTGGTGGAAGCCGCCGAACGCCTGCACCTGACCCAATCCGCCCTCTCCCACCAGTTCAAAGAGCTGGAAGAGCGCCTGGGCATGCCGTTGTTCGTGCGCAAGACCAAACCCGTGCGCTTCACCAGCGCCGGCCTGCGCTTGTTGCAACTGGCCGACGCCACCCTGCCGTTGCTGCGCAGCGCCGAGCGGGACATCGCCCGCCTGGCCGGCGGCACGGCGGGACGCCTGCACATGGCCATCGAATGCCACAGCTGCTTCCAGTGGCTGATGCCCACCATCGACCAGTTCCGCGATGCCTGGCCGGAAGTCGAGCTGGACCTGGCCTCGGGCTTCGCCTTCGCCCCGCTGCCGGCCCTGGCTCGCGGCGACCTGGACCTGGTGGTGACCTCCGACCCATTGGAACTGGCGGGTATCACCTATGTGCCGCTGTTCACCTACGAGGCGATGCTCGCCGTGGCCAACCAGCATCGGCTGGCGAGCAAACCGTACATCGTGCCCGAAGACCTGATCAGCGAAACCCTGATCACCTACCCGGTGGAACGGGATCGGCTGGACATCTTCACCCGCTTCCTGGAACCGGCCGACATCGAGCCCGCCCAGGTGCGCACGTCCGAACTGACGGTGATGATGATGCAACTGGTGGCCAGCGGCCGAGGCGTGTGCGGCATGCCGCACTGGGCGCTGCATGAATACAGCTCACGCGGCTACGTGAAGGCCAAGCGGCTGGGGGAGAAAGGCTTGTTCGCCACACTGTACGCGGCGGTGCGCACCGACATGCTCGATGCGCCGTACATGCGCGACTTCTTGCTGACGGCCAAGGACACGTCGTTTTCCACACTCGATGGGGTCAGTGCGGTGCGATGAAACGCCATCGCGGGCAAGCCTTGCTCCCACAAAAAACCTGGATGGCTGTGAGTCAGAGCTCCAGCCACATATGGATCTTGTCGAGGTATTCGTCACCCATGCGGATCGCCATCGGTTCGAGGCCATACAGGGCGAAACCGCAGCGCTGGTAAAGCCTGATCGCCGGCTCGTTGCCGGCAGTGACGGTCAGTTGCACCAGGCGCAGGAACGGATGGCGGCGGGCCTCCTCGAGGGCCGCTTGCAGCAGTTGGTAGCCAAGCCCATGGCGGAGGTGGGCCTCATCGACGTACATGCCGAACAGCAAGGCCTTGTGCCGGGCCTTTTCCCGAGGTTCCAGGGCTAGGCCGACAATACCGACCAACGCTTGATCGACAAACGCGCCCAGCAGCACATCGAGTCGGCTGCCCAGGCGCGACTCCCACCAATTGATGGGCAACGCCGCCCGCTCGTTGACGCTGGAGGTGAAGGCCTGCGGATGCCGTGCATACGCCTTGAGCATCAGCTCGCGATACGCCGGGGCATCGCCGGCCCGCAACCGCCGGATGTTCACGCCGAGCGCCGTTGCTCAAGCATCAGCCGCAGCGCCAATCCACCGAGGACAAAGCCCATGAAATAGCGCTGCGCAGCCAGCCAGGTCGGGTTGTGCACGAACCAGGAAGCGATGCCGGCGGCGAACAGGGCAATCAGCAGGTTGACGCTGAAACTGACGGTGATCTGGGTCAGCCCCAGGAGGATGCTCTGGGTGAACAGCGAACCGTGTTCCGGGCTGATGAATTGCGGGAATACCGAAAGATAGAACACCGCGATCTTCGGATTCAGCGCGCTGGTCAGAAACCCCATGGTGATCAGCTTGCGCGTCGAGTCCGCCGGCAATGGCTGGGCCTCGAAGGGCGAGCGCGCCCCCGGCTTCACCGCCTGCCAGGCCATCCACAGCAAATACAGCGCACCGGCCCATTTCAACGCCTCGTACGCCATGGGCACCGCCAGGAACACCGCGGTCAGCCCTGCGGCGGCGGCAAACACGTGCACGAAGAAGCCTGCCACTACCCCCAGCAACGAAGTGACCCCGGCCTTGCGGCCCTGGCAGATCGAACGGGAAATCAGGTAGATCATGTTCGGGCCGGGCGTCAGCACCATCAGCAGCGCGGCAGCGGCGAAAATCAACAGGTCCGGCAATGGAATCATGAGTATCAGTCCTTGAATCAGCAGGTGGTCAAATGTCTGGCCCGATAAAACGGCAGGATCACTTCGCCTGTCAACGGTGCCAGGAACAGATCGCCGTCGGCGGCCGGGTCGATCCAGCGGATTTCTTCAATTTCGGCGGCAGGAGAAACCGCGGTATCGATGTTCAGCAGGAACACCTCGGCCTGCACGGTAAACCCCGGCTCGTTGGCCGCCGGAGCGCTGAACAGGCCCAGGTGGCGGGCCTGCGTAGAATCAATGACCAGCCCGAGTTCTTCCTCCAGCTCTCGGGCCAGCGCCTGCACCGGTTGTTCATGGGGCTCGATCTTGCCACCCGGCTGCATGAAGGCTCGGGTGCCGCGCTTGCGCACCAATAGCGTCCGGCCGTCTGCGCCGATCAACAGGGCAGCGGCGATGCGGATGAGGGAAGTGGTCATGGGATCCTGGCCTTGGAGGAGAAAGTGCCGGGGAGATTACAGCGTGGGGCGAGGGGGAGCCACCTTCAAATCAGCACATCCCCTGTGGGAGCGAGGCGGCTCGCTCCCACAGGGGATCCTAGTCACCCCAACATCGGCTTGGGCACCGACGGATCTTCCTCTTCGGGAATCTTGACGAACACGCTGTACCGCGCCCCTTCCATCGCTTCGAAGGCGATGAGCTTGTCGATCAGCGGCCCGCTCATCACTTTGCCGGCGTTGAGCAGCAACATGCCGTTGTCGGCGTTGAGGTTGCGCGCCAAAACCATGCCGGGTGCCAGTTCGCGGGTGGTCATGACCTTGACCGTCGGGTCGGACAACGTCACGTCTTCCAGGTATTCGGCACAGGCCTTGATGAAGTCCTCGATCATGTCCGGGTCGTAGAGCTTGCCGGCGTACTTGCGGATGTAGACCAGCGCTTCATCGCTGTTCATCTGCCGCTCCAGGATCAACCCGCGCTGCAACTCGATGAAATCCACCGCCAGTTTCAACAGCCGCGAACCGAACGGAATGGCCTCGCCCTTGAGGTGGTCGGGAAAACCGCTGCCATCCCAACGCTCCTGGTGATGGAGAATGATGCGCGCCGCGTCCTTCATCGGGTCCAGGGTCATCAGCAGCGACTCGCTCTGCTTCGGATAGGCCCGGTACAACTCCAACTCGTTGTGGTGCAGCATGTCGGCGGGCGTGATCATCATGTTGTCGGTCCAGCTCAACTTGCCGATGTTGTACAACGCCGCGGCCATGGTCAGGTCGCGGTCGGTGGACTCATCCAGGAAATGCAGGCGGCTGTAGACCCTGATCAACTCGATGATCTGCCGGTTGGTCTGCTTGGCCTTGGGCAGACGCAGGTTGGCGATCAGCGAAAACACTTCGGTACCGGTCACGTAGCTGCGCTTGAGCTCTTCATAGGCCAGGTCGAGCATGTCGGCGGTCTGCTGCAACTCGGAGGTACGCGACGCCACGCGTTTTTCCAGGGTGGTGTTGAGGGTCTTGAGTTGCTGGTTCTGCTCGCGGGTCAACGCTTCGAGGCGCTGGCGCTCGCTTTCGGAATGCTGGTGGGCCAGGGCCTGGCGCAAGGCCTGCACCAGCTCATCATCGTTCCAGGGCTTGCTGAGATAACGATAAAGCCCCCCTTCGTTGATGGCCTTGGTCATCATGTCGACGTCGGCGTAACCGGTCAGCAGAATGCGCAGCGTCGAAGGGTATAGCTTGCGAACCTGTGCCAACAGCGTCGCGCCGTCCATGTTGGGCATGCGCGCATCGGTCATCACCAGGTCGACCGGCCGCTCCTTGAGGATTTCCAGGGCCTTGGCGCCGCTGTCGGCGACGAGGAGTTCATACGGCTGGCTGCGCAATAATCGACGCAGGCTATTGAGAATCGGCTCTTCATCATCGACCAACAGTACCGTCGGCTTCTTGACCGGAACGTCCGGCGATAGATCTTCCATTACAACCCCCTCCTGTTCACGACAACCGTTCTACCCTACCCCCAAATGACAGGCTAGTAGATTGGGGAAATTTAGATACGATTTGCCATCATCGGCCGAGCGTATCCCGATGAGACGACTATGCTGTACCCCATGAAGGGCCAAGTACAGGCCAGAATACTCATGCCAGCGAAAGGGATATCAGATGTTTCCAGGGTTCTATAGTCAGCATCCCGACGGTGCACGGCCATGAGCCTGCCGATGGAAAAAACCAATCGGCGGATCCTGATCGTCGACGACACCCAGACGATTCATGACGATTTTCGCAAGATCCTCAGCCCCCAGACCGTCTCGGAAGACAGCCTGAGCAGCGCCGAAGAGGCCCTGTTCGGCGCGCCGGTGGCGGTCGCCACCCAGAGCTTCGCGCTCGATTCGGCCTTCCAGGGCATGGAAGCGCTGAACAAGGTCGAAACGGCGCTGGCCCAGGGGCAACCCTACGCCATGGCGTTCATCGACATGCGCATGCCGCCGGGCTGGGATGGCCTGGAAACCATCGAGCGGCTGTGGCGCGTCGACCCCAAGCTGCAAGTGGCCTTGTGCACCGCCTATTCGGATTATTCCTGGGAAGACATTTCCGAGCGCCTCGATCTGGGCGATCGCCTGCTCATCCTGAAAAAACCCTTCGATGCCATCGAGATCCGCCAGATGGCGAGCGCCCTGACGGTCAAATGGCAGATGACCGAGGACGCGGCGCTGAAGATGGACCAGCTCGAACGGGCCGTGGAGGAGCGCACCCGCGAGCTGGCCGACGCCAACATCATCGTGCAGAACAGCCCGACCATCCTCTATCGTCTGCGAGGCGAGCCACCGTTCGCCTTGATGTACATCTCCCACAACATCACCAAGTTCGGCCATGTCGCGGCGCAACTGATCAGCTCGCCGGACTGGGCGCAGACCCTGATCCACCCCGACGACCAGGACAAGGTCCAGGAGGCCATGATCCGCGTGCTGGACCGCGACACGGCGGGCGCCTCCATCGAGTTCCGCATGCGCACCGGCGACGACACGTTCCGCTGGGTGGAAAACCGCTACATTCCGGTGCGCAACGAACAGGGCCTGTTGCTGGAAGTGGAAGGCATCATCCTGGACATCACCGAGCGCAAGCTGGCCGAAGAGAGAATCGCCCTGCTGGCCCGTACCGATGCCCTGACCGGCCTGGCCAACCGGGCCACGGTGATCGAACGCCTGCACCAGGCCTTCGCCGCCGCTCGCCGGGGGGCTACGCCGTTCGCGATGTTCTACTTGGACCTGGACCACTTCAAGCGGATCAACGACACCCTGGGCCATCCCATCGGCGACCTGCTGTTGCAGGAAGTCGCCAGCCGCATCAAGTCCTGCACCCGGGAAAACGACGTGGTGGCGCGCCTGGGCGGCGACGAGTTCGCCATCCTGCAACTGGACGTCCATGAAGCGACCCACTGTGCCGCGCTGGCGGCCAAGATCCGCGACGTCCTGGTGGCGCCCTACTCCCTGGACGGCAACGACGTACGCATCTCGGTCAGCATCGGCATCGCCTTGTACACCCCGCAGAGCCTGAGCGCGGACAGCCTGATGGCGCAATCGGACATGGCCCTGTACCGCTCCAAGGAAAAAGGCCGCAACCAGTACCACTTCCATAACGAGGAGATCAACCAGGAGGTCACCGACCGGGTCGCCCTGGCCAATGACCTGCGCCAGGCCATCGAGAACAACGAGCTGCAATTGCATTACCTGCCGGAAGTCGACCTGGGTACCGGCAAGATCCTCGGCATGGGCGTGCAGGTCCGCTGGAAGCACCCGCAGCGCGGTTGGCTGGAACCGTCGGTCTTCATGCCGACGGCAGAAAAGACCGGCATCATCATCGGTCTCGGCCATTGGGTGTTGGACCAGGCCTGCCAGCAGATGCGCCAGTGGCGCGACCAGGGCATGGCGCCGCCGGTGATTGCCATCGACCTGTCCCTGACCCAGCTCAAGACCGGCCCGGAACTGATCTACGATGTGCTGCGCACCACCGCCCGCTGGGAACTGGCGCCCTGGGACCTGCGCTTCGACGTGACCGAAGCCACCCTGGCGCAGACCAAATGGACCCACAACGACGTGCTGCCGCGCCTCTGTGAACTGGGCGTGCAGATCGCCATCGACGATTTCGGCACCGAGTACTCCTCGTTCGATTACCTCAAGACCTATCGGGTCAATCACCTCAAGCTCGCGCAACGGTTCCTCGACAGCGCCAACGCCGACCCCGAGAACGCCACGACCTTGCGGGCCATCATCAATTTCGCCCGGGACGTGGGCATCGGCATCATTGCCGAGGGCGTCGAGACCCAGGAACAGCGCACCACGCTGATGTCCAGCGGCGGACCGATGCTGGCCCAGGGGCATTACTTCAGCACCGTGGTCGACAGTGGCCAGGCCGCCGAGCTGCTCAAGGCCGGCACCATCGTTCCCGTGGCCAACCACTGGACCAGGCCTGCGGGCGAGCTATCGGAGAGCAACCCATGAACCCCATGTCGGTACCTGCCAACCGGCGCATCCTGGTGGTGGACGACACGCCCGCTATCCACCAGGACTTTCGCAAGATCCTCAGCCCCAGCGCCGGCAGCGACGATTCGCTGGACGACACCGAAAGCCTGCTGTTCGGCACCCCGCAGGTCAACCGGTTGCAATTCCAGATCGACTCGGCCTACCAAGGTGAAGAGGCGCTGGAGCTGGTCAAGCGCGCCCAGGCCGAGGGCCAGCCCTACGCCCTGGTGTTCGCCGACATGCGCATGCCCCCGGGCTGGGACGGCCTGCAAACCATCGAGCAGTTATGGAAGGTCGACCCGCGGCTGCAAATCGCGTTGTGCACGGCGTTTTCCGATTACACCTGGGAAACCATGTCCGAACGGATCGAGTTCGACGATCAGTTGCTGATCCTCAAGAAACCCTTCGACACCCTGGAAATCCGCCAGATGGCCAGCGCCATGACCTGGAAATGGCAACTGGCCCAGGATGCGGCGAGAAAAATGCGCAGCCTGGAGCGCACCATCGAAGAACGCGTCCAGGAATTGCTCAAGGTCTCTCATCTGCTGCAATACGATGTGCTCACCGAGCTGCCCAACAGCATGTTGCTCGGCGATCGCCTGACCCAGGCCATGGCCCAGTGCCGTCGGCATGACCGGCAACTGGCGGTGATGTTCATCGGCCTGGACCGGTTCAAGCGTATCAATAACGGGCTGGGCCATCCGGTGGGCGACGAAATGCTCAAGCGCGTGGCGCGGGCCTTGGCCGGCGTGGTGCGCGAGTCCGACTCGGTGTTTCGCTACGGCTCCGATGAGTTCGTGGTGCTGATGGGGGACGTCAGCGACCCGCAGCAGACCAAGGGCGTGGCGGAAAAACTGCTGGCGGCCATCAGCACGCCCCAGCCCATCGAGGGCCACGACCTGACCATCACGGCGAGCCTGGGCATCAGTGTGTACCCCACCGACGGTTTCGATGCCGTGGCGCTGATCAAGAAAGCCGAGACGGCGATGCGCAACGTCAAGGACACCGGGCCCAACGACTACCGTTTCTTCACCGAGGACATGAACCGCCGGGCCCGCCAGCAGCAGACCATCGAATCCGGCCTGCGCCTGGCCCTGCAACGCAAGGAGTTCGTGCTGCACTACCAGCCCAAGCTGGACCTGACGAGCGGCCGGGTGGTCGGCGTCGAGGCCCTGGTGCGCTGGAACCGGCCGGATTACGGCCTGGTCTACCCCTCCGATTTCATCCCCGTGGCCGAAGACAGCGGGCTGATCGTGCCCTTGAGCCAATGGGTGCTCCAAGAGGCCTGCCAACAGGCCTGCCGCTGGCAAGCCGAGGGAATGCGGCCGTTATACCTGTCGGTGAACATCTCGGCCATCGATTTTCGCCAGCGCGGTTTCGTCGAAGGTATTGCCCGCACCCTCAAGGAAAGCGGATTCGATCCGACATTATTGGAACTGGAGATCACCGAAAGCGTGCTCATGCAGAACATCGACACCACCGTCGCCGTTCTCAAGGCCATCAAGCAACTGGGGATACGGCTGGCCATCGATGACTTCGGCACCGGCTATTCGAGCCTGAGCTACCTGCAGAAATTTCCCGTGGATGTGCTGAAGATCGACCAGTCGTTCGTCGGTGACCTGAGCATCGACAGCAACGACGCCAAGCTGGTGAGCACCATCATCAGCCTGGGCAAGAGCCTGAACCTGCACATCATCGCCGAAGGCGTGGAAACCCCTGAACAACTGGAGTTCCTCAAGCTGCACCAGTGTGAAGAGGCCCAGGGGTATTACTTCAGCAAGGCGGTGGAAGCGCAGGCTTTCGTCCAATGGGTAACCGAGTGGGAACAACGCCAGTACCCGTTTGCGTGAGCACCTGAGCGTCATCAACCAAACGTTTTTCAAGGAATGCACCCCATGGCATCACATGGACTGATTCTGGCGCTCGGCCTGCTCCTGGGAACGAGCCTGGCCGCTCACGCCGCGCCACTGGACGAACCGCTCAAACCCTTGCCCCCCCTTCCGGCCCTGGACCCCAAACGGGTCCAGCTGGGGTTGCGGTTGTTCAATGACCCGCGGCTGTCGGTCAACAACACCTTGTCCTGCGCCAGTTGCCATCGACTGGACAAGGGGGGAGCGGACGATAAACAGTTTTCCCTTGGCTTCGACGGCAAGCCGCTGGCAGTCAATACCCCCACGGTGTTCAACGCCGGCCTGAACTTCCACCAGTTCTGGGACGGGCGCGTCGACACCCTGGAAGAGCAGGTGCACGCGGTGGTGATCAGCCCCACTGAAATGGGCAACACCTGGGAGGCGGTGGTCAAGCGCATCGCCGATGACCCCGGCTACGCCAAGGATTTCAAGCAGGCGTACCCCGATGGCGTGACCCCGGCCAACATCCAGGGCGCGCTGGCCGACTATGAACGGACCCTGCAAACCCCCAACTCGCGCTTCGACCAATACCTGCTGGGCAATACCGACATCCTGACGCCCAGGGAAAAATTCGGTTACCAGCGTTTCAAGGAGTACGGCTGCATCGCTTGCCACCAGGGCGTGAACATCGGCGGCAACATGTTCCAGAAGTTCGGCGTGATGGGCGACTACATCGCGGACCGGGGCAACCCTACCCAGGCCGACGAAGGACGCTTCAACGTCACCGGCGACGAAGCGGACCGCCAGGTGTTCAAGGTGCCCAGCCTGCGCAACGTCGCCGTCACCGCGCCGTATTTTCACGCCGGCTCCGCGCCGACCCTGGAGAAGGCAGTGGAGGTGATGTTCAAGTACCAGTTGGGGCGTGAACCCACCGGCCAGGACACGGAACTGATCGTCGAATTCCTCAAGACCCTGACCGGCGAATCGGAGGGCAAGCCGCTATGACTCTCCTGCGCCGCCTCGGCCTGCTGTTCATCGGCGTATTGCTCGCTTCGGTGCTGCTGTTCATGTACATCAATTCCAGCGCGCAACAAGCCGCCTCGTACATCGAATCGCGAGACCTGGTGCGCCAGCTCAAACAGCAGGACGCCATCTGGGACAACGAAGTCCTCAAGGCGCGCGTCGCCCTGAGCCACAATTACGACCCGCTGGTCTCGCCCCTGCACGAGATGGCGCGTCTCTGGCAGCGCCTGGACACCATTGAGTCGGAGCCAGGCCGCCACGCGCCCACCCTCTGGGATAGCCAGCGCGAGCAATACCTCAAGGCGGTCAAGGAAAAAACCCGCCTGGTGGAACAGTTCAAGTCCCATAACTCGATACTGCGCAATTCCCTGGCGTTCCTGCCCACGGCCGAGGACGACATCCAAGGCCAGTTCGCCCAACTCTCCGACGCGGACAAACTGGCACTGCAAAACGTTGCCATCGACACCTACGACCTGCTGCTCAGCAGCATGGAATACGCCCAACTCACCACACCAGACATCGCCGCCGAAGTGCTGCTGGGGTTGAATCGGCTCGACGTCAACAAGGAACGCCTGCCCCAGGGCTTACAGGGTTCCATCGGCATCTTGAGCAAACACATTGCCCTGGTGCTGCGCGAACAACCCCGGGTCAATGAGTTGTTGGTGGGCATCGAGACGGTGCCCCTGTCCGACCAACTGGACGCCATTTCCAAGCTGCTCGAGCAGGACCAGCAAAAAGCCGCCGCCAAGTACCAGCGCAACCACGTGCTCCTGCTGGTGTTCGCCACCTTCCTGGTGCTGATCCTGATCTGGCTGGCGATCCGGCTGCTGCGCAGTTTCGCCGAAATCAAACGGGTCAACAGCGCCCTGAAGACCGCCAACGATGAACTGGAACAACGGGTCGAAGAACGCACCCGCCAGCTCAAGGATACCCAGAGCGAGCTGATGGACACGGCCCGCCAGGCGGGCATGGCGGAAATCGCCACCAACGTGCTGCATAACGTCGGTAACGTGCTCAACAGCGTGAACATCTCCGCCGATCTGGTCAGCCGCAAGCTGCGCAGCAGCAAGGCCCTGGGGCTGGGCAAGGCGATGCAACTGATCAACGAACACCCCCATGACCTCGGGCATTTCCTCAGCGAGGACGAAAAAGGCAAGCTGCTACCGGGCTATCTCAACCAGTTGGTGGAAGCCATTGGCACCGAGCAGCAAAGCCTGATCGATGAGCTGGCGCAACTGAGCAAAAGCGTCGACCACATCAAGGACATCGTCTCCACCCAGCAGTCCTATGCCGGCGCCAACAGTCTGCTGGAACCGCTGGTGGTCAGCGAACTGCTCGAAGACGCCCTGCGCATGAATTCCGGGGCGCTGACCCGCCATCACGTCACGGTGATCAAGGAATACGGCGACGTACCGCGGATCATGGGGGACAAGCACCGCTTGCTGCTGATCCTGATCAACCTGATCAGCAACGCCAAGTACGCCATGGCGGGGGTTTCCAACGATGCGCGGAACATGACCCTCAAGGCCGCGGTCGTAGATGGCGAGACCCTGCAAATCAGCGTCAAGGACGAAGGCGAAGGCATCCCGCAGGAAAACATGACGCGCATCTTCGCCCACGGTTTTACCACCCGTAAGGACGGTCACGGGTTTGGCCTGCACAGCTGCGCACTGGCGGCCATTGAAATGAACGGCCAACTCACCGCCCACAGCGAAGGGCCAGGCAAAGGGGCGACGTTCCAATTGCAAGTGCCCCTGAAACTTGCAGAGGGTGAACCATGAATAACCTGAGTAACCGCCGCATCCTGTTGATCGACGATACGCCCGCCATTCATGACGATTTCCGCAAGATCCTCACCCCGCAGGACGAGGGCAACGCCGATCTGCAAGACATGGAAAACGCGCTGTTCGGCGACGCGCCGAAACCTGTCACCACCGTGTTCGAACTCGACTCGGCCTATGGCGGCCAGGAGGGCCTGAGCAAGTTGCTGGACGCCACGGCCAAGGAGCAGCCCTACGCCCTGGCCTTCGTCGACATGCGCATGCCCGAAGGCTGGGATGGTGCCAAGACCATCGAGGAGCTGTGGAAGCGCGACCCCCAATTGCAGGTGGTGGTCTGTACGGCGTACTCGGATTATTCGTGGGATGAATTGCTCGACCGCCTGAATGGCCACGACCGCCTGCTGATCCTGAAGAAGCCCTTCGACAACATCGAAGTCCAGCAGATGGCCAACACCCTGACCACCAAGTGGGAAATGACCTCCCGCGCGCAGTTGAAAATGAACAAGCTCGAAGACCTGGTGGAACAACGGACCCAGGCGTTCAAGCAAGCCAGCGAACTGCTGCAGATGGAGATCGACGAACGCAAGATGCTCGAAACCCAACTGGTGCAATCGGAAAAACTCGCCTCGCTGGGTCAACTGGCGGCGGGGGTGGCCCATGAGATCAACAACCCGATCGGCTTCATCTCTTCCAACCTGGGGGCGCTGGACGGTTATTTCGGCAAGCTCCAGGAAATGCTCCAGGCCTATGACAGCGCCGAAGAGGCCATTGCCTCGGCCGAATTGGTGGTGCGCTTGAGAAAACTGCGCGAACAGGTGGAGCTGGATTTCCTGGTCGAGGACATTCCGCTGCTGATCAAGGAGTCCAAGGACGGCATCGCCCGGGTCGGACAGATCGTCAAGGACCTGAAGGATTTCTCCCGCGTGGACTCCAATCAGGAATGGCAGATGGCCAATCTGCAACAGGGCATGGATTCGACGCTGAACATCGTCGCCAATGAAATCAAGTACAAGGCCGACGTGGTCAAGGAGTACACGCCGCTGCCGGAAGTGGAATGCCTGCCGTCGCAAATCAACCAGGTGATCATGAACCTGATCGTCAACGCCGCCCAGGCCATCGGCCCCGAGCGCGGCACCATCACCCTGCGCAACGGTATCGGCGACGAAACCGTGTGGATCGAAGTCGCCGACAACGGCTCGGGCATCCCACCGGAAACGCTGCAAAAGATCTTCGACCCGTTCTTCACCACCAAGCCCATCGGCCAAGGGACCGGGCTTGGGCTTTCGTTGTCCTATGGGATCGTGAAAAAGCATAACGGCGAAATCACCGTGCGCAGCGAAGTGGGCGTAGGGACGACGTTCCGTGTTGAGTTGCCAATTCGGCAGATGAAATTGGCGGGGTGAGCCCGGAAGGGGATCATCTGTGGCGAGGGGATTCATCCCCGCTGGGCTGCGCAGCAGCCCCATTGCCGCGGGTTCAATTTGCCTGACACACCCGGGTGGCAGATCTTAGGGCTGCTCGGCAGCCCAGCGGGGATAAATCCCCTCGCCACGGGGTTGCCCAGCGTTTCGCCACCAGCGCAGAATGCCCCACCGCCCCCTTCCCAAGGAAACCGCATGAGCCTGTCTCTGCTGAGCCGTTACGCCTTCTTTGCCGGCTGTGTGCTGTTCACGCTCGCCAGCCTACCGTTCCTGGAGCATGACTGGCTCTGGCTGATCACGCTGGTGACCGGGCTCTTGAGTCTGCTGGGGCTGTTCGACCTGTTGCAAAGCCGCCATGCCGTACGGCGCAATTACCCGATCCTGGGCAATATCCGCTATCTGGTCGAAGGCATCCGTCCGGAATTGCTCTCCATATCACTAACCATACTAACAACAGCAACACCCCAGACTGACGGCCACGGCGCTGCATAAAACGCTTAGTACACATACTAACGATTGGTACTAAGCTGCGCGGCAAGCTAGTACGCTCAAACGCACAGGGCACACGGAAAAACCCCTCGGCCAGCTTTGAGATCAACCTCCCCAGACACCCATTACGCAGTGCCCCAGGAATGCCACTGACTCCCGAGCCCGCTCTGCTGTGAAAAATGTTATTGCCCACAACTCAAACACCTGCGTGAGCAGTTGGATGTAACGGCCATTTGGCTAACAGCGTGTACTAGGCAGAAATCGGCCAGAATGAGGTAATCTCACGCGTAGCCAAGGCCCCACCGCCACCAAATCGCACATTGTTTTTCCGTGTTTGAGCCTAAGTGCTGATACCAAATGAATAAGGATAGTCATGAATATCTGCAAATGTTTTCAATGCGACACATGCGGCACAAAAATCGATTGCAGAATTGGCATGTCAAACAGAGACATTCAGCCATTCCAATTCGCTTGCCCACAATGTGAAGAGCGCATTTCATTTGTTTTTGGCCAGTCCGATGGTGAATTGTTTGGGGCCACAGACGTGGTAGATTTTGAAGGCCCTTTCAATGGAACCAACCCGTTCGTTGACTTGCACTTGGACTTTCCAGCGCACTTCGGAAAATACGTAATGGGCATGACAACTTTTCTCCGAGTCACACGAGAAATTGGCCACGATTCATATCAGCACTTGAATCAACGCCTAAACACGCTGAACATTCTTTACCCGATGCAGAACGACTTGAGAAGTGTGATTACCCAGTACAAGCGCGGGGACATAGATAACTTCCAAAAGACATGCTCAAAGATACCCGGAGTCAGTCTAACGTCGCGTAAAAAAGAGGACGTGTTAGCTGCGCTGTATACAGCTACATCCGTGATGTCTTCTCCATTTACAATCCATGAGCACAATTCTGAAATAAGCTCGAAAGCATCCGACCTAATGATGTGGCTGCACCAGCACCACAACGAAAAGACCATTGCATTTATTGACGAGATATTAGGCAACGGTTTTCTCAAAAACTTACATAACGACTGCTTATCTTTGTACCCAAAATTGATTGCAATGGATTTGCCGTTTCGCTCAGCATTCTTCTACGATTATGCGAACACTGAAGAACTTGGTAAAATTCCCGCTCGTATATCTACAGCGGATTTCGATGTTTGCAGCAACTATTACAAAGACTTGACAGAGGTTTTCTCGCGACAACTTAACTTTCTGGCAGGACTGAACAACCTAATTAAGCGAGGAGACAGTAATCTTTTTGAACCGTCTCTGAAACTGACGAAAGCTCAGAAGGTAAGACTTGAGCTTAAGAACCTAAATTCTTTCGCAAACGTTGATCTTGGAAACAAGCTGGCCTTTATAGATGAATGCTTCTATCGAATTGACATGAACGCTATTGACAACAAACTAAGAAACGGCATTGCCCACTACAAGTATGAATACAAGGAATCTACACAGCTAATAACCTATTATCCTGGAAAAGAAGGTATGAGCAGAGACAAGTACTACGAAATCTCCTTCATGGATTTTATGAGAAAGTCACTCCTACTATTCAGGGAGGTTCATGGCATCAATCACATAATGAAAGCAACACTTTTTTATTGTGTATTGATTCTTAAAAAGGAAATCTAATTCCGCGAGAAGACAGGAAATTTCGCGGGTGCATTAGGCTATGCGCCCTCGCATGCAGACTTCCCACTTTTGCTCATGATTAGGGGGGTTGGCCAGGTGTGCTTGGTAACGGCGGTAGTATAAAAGACTCGACCACATATTCCTCATCAGGGAAACCCAAGCGAAAGGTAAAAACATAATCTGTAAAACCAAAAAAGCCCCTTGTAGGTGCTTTCGATTACGCCTTCTCAGAGCTGATAGCCCGCCAGACCTTCGTCCAAAACCCCGCCTTGGCATTCTCCAATTCGCCCTTCAAGCTTTTGATCTCATTGACCCTGCTCGTATATGCCGTCTTGTATTTCCCCAGCTCGACGTTCAGTTGTTCCACGGTTTGCGTCAGACCATCATTTGAAACCACCAAAGCCGCCATGTCCTTTGCCAGCAAATCTTTCGCTTCAGCAATACTGTCTCGCCGCTTGGAAACATCAGCAGCAAGAGATTCCGCCTCTCGGTACTTCCTGGCAATTGCCAGCATGTCCTGTCTGGTTTTCTCTGCCAGCTCCAATCGGTCCTTTTCAGTTTGCCTAACATAATCCTGATGAAACTCAATACTCACTGGGTTAGAGAGGACTCTGCAAAACAACTGGTTTGAAGCGATATCGTTAATTTTTTGATAGCCCCGCTCGATACTTCCCTCAATGTCATTTTTATCAATATAGGTCTCAATATTAATGCTTTTGGCAATCTTGATTTCGATAATGGGGATTCCGTGGTCACGGAAATCTACGATCTTTTGCATGCTGCACGGATTGGAGTAGCAGACCTCAATCGCCAGCTTCCCGCCCCACTTCTGGTAGAAGGGGTTATCAGAGGTGAACTCGCCATATAGGTCAGGAACGTAGACATTGCCGTTCCCGAATCGCAGCCGGGTTTCCTCCGCAACAAGGCGTGTGAACGTGAATGGGACGACGTCATCACCAATCTTGAAATTGATCGTTTGAAGCTGTGAGAGGATGGCTATCAGATAGGCGTGTGGGAGGGATTCTCCGTCGCTATCACCAGATCGAGTAGCCTGAACATCGACGCTCTTGTAGCGAAAATATCCATTCTTGACGGCGACCATCTCACGGCGCTTCTCTACGCGGGAATGGGTACTGAAGAAGGTAAGCGCGCTAAATTCGTCAGGGTTCAGGCGGCGCATCTTGAGGACTTGCCAAATGAAGAACAGCTTGTACCGACCATCCTCCCGGTTGATGAAGCCGTTAGCACCCTTCGCACACGCCCAAATCTTCATGCCTCTTCCTTACCCTGCAACGCTCTATATCGGACCATCCTACCGGTAGCCGTTAGCTACGGGCTACCTGAAAAGCTCACCTTACGTAATGCAAGCCATGGGCTACCATAAAGGAATGCTGCGCCTGTAAGCACTCAACGAAACCCCGTACAGCTTGAAAACAAGGAATGTGTAATGAGCACGGTTTACCCCATTGAAGATGCTGTTCCGCTGCCACCTGATGACGGCGAGAAAAAATCGGAGAAAAAGGTTTTAACCAAGGACGAAAAAATTGAGAAGGAGAAAAAAGAGCTTCTATCTTCGGTAGCTGCCGCTGACTTTTCTTCCTTGAAGCCTAGAGTTGCATACGTACTAAACCTTTATCCTCACACTCGAAATAGCGACATTTCGCTTTCATTGAAATACTGGGAAATATTCCAACCAGACCTATACAAAGAAAGTGGGATTCAACCGAAAGATCTATTCAAGCTGGAACGGCTTCATTACATAGTTCGTGCCCGCGCTAAAATACAAAACGAGTACGAGCTATTTTTAGCAGACAGTGAAATCAAAAAAAGCCGCAGAAGAAATGAAGAGAAAATGGAAGGTGCAGTCATTGATGACTCCCCCCCCGTCAAGAAGGTGCATATATTCTCAGATGAAACAGGAAAAACGCACAAATTCGTAATTGTCGCATCTGTTTGGGTTCTCAATGGCAGAGCGGTATTCGCCACCAGCAAAGCCATAAGCGAATGGAAAGATAAATCTGTCTGGAAAAATAGAGAAGTTCATTTTACAAAATTTGGTAAAAGCGATTACGAAACCCTGAAATCATACCTTGGAGTGATTGTAGAAAATCGTGAGTATCTAGGATTTAAATACATAGCAGTCGAGCGGGCGAAAACCAATCGTCCGATTGAAGAAACAATTCTCAAGCTGCATGAGCTGATGCTTGCACGTGGTGCTGCTCATGAGCTGGAAAGCGGAAGGATAGATCTACCCAGAGAGATGGAAGTAACTGTGGATGAAGAGCAATCGCTGGATTCCTTTGTTATCTCTGACCTAAGAGACCGTGTAGGGGAAACCTTCAAAAAACGGTATGAGGATAAGCTACGACTGACCTCATTACAGACGGCCTCATCAAAAAATAGTGCTCTGATCCAATTGTCAGATGTGATCGCTGGAGCGATAGGTCGAATTCTTAACCATGACGGAGAACGTAATTTTAAAGACGACATGGCTGACCTCGTTATCCAGATGCTAGATCTAAAAATTGAAGAAGGCGATATTGACGGACTCGATTCAGCGGCGCGGTTCAACGTCTAAGGTTGAACGTTGAAGGATTGATTTCGATACGGCCCGAACTTCCCATACGCATCGAGCCATCATTAGGCCATCCGTGTAGAATGAGCTAAAATAGCCTTTCATGCATGTCCTGGATGTGACTGGGGGCCAACGACCTTCCGTGATGGAATACGAGATGCAGCAAGCAAATTTTCAGGTTGACTCCCGACTGGCAACGTTGCTCAGCCAAGACTACTCAACGACAGAAAAAGCTCTTAAAGAGCTGGTTGATAACGCATGGGATGCAGATGCTGAAGAGGTGGTAATAGAACTGCCTGAGCCATTGACTGATGGCCCTATTGTTGTGAGCGACAATGGCAACGGGATGACGCGTCAGGAGCTTGAGTCTCACTATTTGAAAATCGCGTCTGATCGACGGATGCGGAATGATGGACGCACATCAAAAAAGCGGCGTCCGATCAAAGGTAAGAAAGGGATCGGAAAATTCGCCGGGCTCATGTCCGCTTCGGTGATGTGCCTCACAACAAAGGCTCGTGGCCAGCAGATTTCGTTCACACTCGGCATTCAGGATCTTGAGTCGGCGTCTGATATCGAGCACTTGACGCTGCCGTTGGAGGTGAGCGAGTGCAGCTCCGAAGACCACGGAACCTGCGTGACACTGACGCATCTTCGCCAGGGACTTCGTTACCCAAGTGCTGACCGTCTGCGCCAAGAGCTGATCATGGAGTACGGTCGGCAAAAGGACTTCAAGATCATCATCAATGGCAAACTGCTGGGCATTGATGATCTTGAGGGCGAATTTACAGAGGTGCGGGGTACGTTCCCCAATGCAGGAGATGTGATTCTTCGTTTTGCGATCAGCAAAAAGAAAAGTGGTCTGAGACGCCCCGGCATTAATTTGATGGTGGAAGGAAAGGCGGTCGGCAAGCCTGGCTTTTTTGGGCTGGAAAGCAGTGATGAGATTCCTTCTCGCCTGTTGAGGAAGCTGTATGGCGAGGTCGAGGCTGACGGACTGATCGATTATGTGACAGCTGGTTGGGACTCGGTAATCGAAAACAGTGAGGCCTACTTACAGATCGTCGCCTTCGTACAAGGGAATTTGGTTGAGGCTTTCCGCGCCACGCACGGTATGGAAATGCGGATGGCGCATGCTCGCTTGCAAAAAGCAGTCTCCGGCCGATTGGAAAAACTGCCGCAGCACAAGCGCGAGTTCGCGGATCGAGCAATCAAAAAAGTTTTGAAGAAGTATTACGACGAACCTGCCCACAAGGTACAGGCTCTGGCGTTTGTCGTTCTTGAGGCCGTAGAGCGTACCGAATACCGCTCTATCGTTGAGCATCTCGCTGAAGCAAATCGCGGTGATATCGTGAACCTTGCTAATGCACTGGAGAATTTTGGTCTTGCCGACATGGCCGTTCTAGTCGATCAAGCCAAAGCCAGATTGCAGTTCTTGGACGACCTGGAATGCCTAGTCCGAAATGAAGCCTGCCTTGAGTCGACGGTACACAAAGCTATAGAAGTGAACCTTTGGATATTGGGCGCTGCGTTCACCATCTTCAGCTCCAATATCACTTTGAAACGGCAGATCGAAGAGCTACTGGATCAGAGGTACTCTGGAGCACAAGGCACGACCCGTCCGGACTTATTGCTGAATGAAAGCCTGCTTGGGGAGTTCTTGCTTATCGAGTTTAAGCGTCCTTCCCACCCTCTGAGCTATCTAGACTACCAGCAAGCAACTAGGTATAGGAATGAGCTTTCAGGGTATACCGCTAAACCGATAAAAGTTCTAGTAATAGGAGGTCGGATTGATGGATTCCCGACCCGAGAACTTGAGCCTGGTGTCAGCTGCCTATTGTTTACAGACATTATCTCTACAGCACGTCGACAAATTGAATGGCAGCTTCAACGTGCTCCGAGTTTTCCAGGTGTCGTGTAGCCGTTTATAGTGGGCTTGGGATAGTTTCATAATTTTTAGCTTAGAATTCAGCATCCACGGAACTGCGCTGTTGCCGTTTCCCGGCAACAGCTGTCGCTCCATCGGGTGTCCGCCTGACTTTGGTAACCGTTCGGCCAAGTCACCTACCGAACTCCAGCATTAAGGGCAATGGTGTCCGCGCCCCCCAAGAGCTGGATGCCAATCGAACATCAAGATAGCTGGGGCTTCAAGGTTGCTCTATGTATCCCTCATAATCGACTATATTTTTCATGAGGATGTAATTGCCCGCTTCTGTGACATAAATGGAATAAAACTTTCTATCCAGCAAAGGTTGCGATGTTTTGCTGGCAGACAGCGCAGCCTCAAAAACCTGCCTTTCGCCATCTACGACAGTATTGATACCCAACCGTGTCAGAAAGTGCGGGTACAACAGTTTATTTGAATCACTCAAAATATATCGCAACACTGGCATATAACTCATCGTTCCTTGCCCACTGGGCAACCAGTTCCCTTCACCTCTTCGCGTTATTAGATAAAAAATATTGGCTTCTCTCAACTCTGGCGTTGTGACAATGTCATAAGCGACAAATGTGGCCAGAGCCATTTCAAATTCTTTCTTCGCGACAATGACCTGTCCATAGGCATAACAAAAGGAAAACATGCACAGGACTGGAATGATCAGAAGCAGTCGTAACCCATGCCAAACTCGTCCTAAAAATTCATAATTCAGTAAAAACAAAAGAAACAGGACCACTGAAAAACCCAAGTAATTTCTGGCTTCGAGATGCGGCTCTGCTGCCAGCAACATAGCACCTGGAATGCCGACTATCAGCACGGGAATCACACACAGACAGACTAGAAAAACCAATGCCTTTTCCCGTCGGCGGCCATTCAACTGCAAGACACTTATCATCAACCAAACATACCCAACCCCGGCCACCAACAATAAGACAACAGAAAAATACAAATTACCTGCAGTAACCAGCTCCAGTACCTTATCAATAGAGAAAACAAACTTCCTACTCATACCATCAAGCCATTGCGGATCAGAAAATGTCGAATCCATGCGCCGACTTATCGCCATCTGAAATATCGTTAGATAATACACAACCCCACCAACAGCAAGTTGCAGAACTCGCTGGAAAAATATCCACAAGACATCAAGCGGCGCCTTTTTATTTCTTACACCCCAGACACACTCAACAAAAATCAACCCTACAAACACGGTAATTGTCAATTGATACAAGCTCAATATGACGACCACCAGCATGGCGGATGACAGCCCGCGAAAATAGATGTTCCTGATATCGAGCGTCACCGCAGAAATCGCAGCCGCCAGAGCTAGCATCATTCCCGGCCCATCATACTGGTAAGTAATATTACCCAGGAAAAAAGGATTACAAAGCATAGGAAGGACCACCAGGCATGCGGCCAGTCCTGGCTGAGGAAAATACCACCACGTCAACCGGCACATCGCCAGGGCCACTGCAAGGGTGGCAATCAACAAGGGAAGAGGAAATATATTGATAGTTGCATTATTAAAAGCCAGAAACTTAGTAAGCCCTTCAAGTAACAACCTGCCATGGGTTCTCCAACTCTCATCCGCCAACAGCAACGACCGCCAATTATCATCCACGTAGGCATAATCGGCGTGAACAAATGGAAAAATATAAACGAGCGAAGTGCAAATAAAAAACACCAGCACTTCTCGCTTCCCCAATATTTTTTCACTCCACATCAGCCGTCACCTCAGCGCTATATAAACTGAATTAACAAACACCCTCTCGACGACATATTCTTTGGTTGCCCCCGACCGTGCAGGCGCTTCAGCCCACTTAATCCAGGCTCTGCTGGAAAAGTCTTGAGACGAAGGTCAGGCAAAGCTGTTTTCAACGCAGCATGAACGAGTATCAAGGCTTTTCAGACAGAGCCTAGGGCGCTGTCATTGTGCGGTCTACTGTAGGAGTTGACAGGTAGGGCCCCACAGAACCGTCATTGGCGAAAAAAAACCCCGATCGGCTGACCAGGGTTTTCTTTTACATCACCGGCAACTTACGAAGCCGAACGCACCGCCCCCTGCACATACCCGGTCGGTTGCAATTTGAAGACGTAGAACAACACCGTCAGCAACACCAGGAACGCCGGCCCCACGTACAGCGCCACCCGCGTATCCGGGAAGTACGCCATCAGGCCCACCACCAGCACCAGGAACGCCAGCGCCAGGTATGAGCTGACCGGGTACAGCCACAGGCGGAATTTCAGGGCCGCGCGTTCCGACGAGCTCAAGCCTTTACGGAATTTGAGCTGGGCCAGCAGGATCATCACCCAGGTCCAGATCGCGCCGAAGGTGGCGATGGACGTCACCCAGACGAACACTTTTTCCGGCACCAGGTAGTTGAGCAGCACGCCCAGCAGCAGCGCGCCAATGGACAGCAGCAACGCGCGGCGCGGTACACCGCTGGCCGAGGTCTTGGCGAAACTGGCCGGGGCCTGGCCGTTCTGCGCCAGGCTATAGAGCATCCGCCCGGTGCTGAAGATACCGCCGTTGCAGGACGACAGCGCGGCCGTGATCACCACGAAGTTGATGATGCCGGCAGCGGTCTTGATACCCAGGCGTTCGAAAGTCATCACGAACGGGCTGCCCTGGGTGCCGATCTCGTTCCAGGGGTAGATCGACAGGATCACGAACAACGCGCCGACGTAGAACAGCAGGATCCGCCAGAACACCGAGCCGATGGCGTCGGGGATGGTTTTTTGCGGGTTTTTCGCTTCACCGGCGGTCAGGCCGATCATCTCCACGCCCAGGTAGGCGAACATCACCATTTGCAGGGACATCAGCACACCCTGCACGCCGTTGGGCATGAAGCCGTCGTGGCTCCAGAGATTGGAAATACCCAGGGCCACGCCCCCGTTGCCGAACCCGAAGGCGATGATGCCGACGCCGCCGATGACCATCGCAATGATGGTCACGATCTTGATCAGGGCGAACCAGAACTCGAACTCGCCGAAGGCCTTGACCGCAATCAGGTTGATCGAGCCCATGCTCAGCAATGCCGCCAGAGCCCAGATCCAGCGCGGTACATCGGGAAACCAGATGCCCATGTACACCGCCACCGCCGTGATCTCCGCCACGCAGGTCACCAGCCACAGGAACCAGTAGTTCCAACCGGTGAGGAAACCGGCCAAGGGGCCGAGGTAGTCCTGGGCATAACGGCTGAACGAACCGGCCACGGGATTGTGCACGGCCATCTCGCCCAGGGCGCGCATGATCACCAGAATCGCCAGGCCGCCAATGATGTAGGACAGCATGATCGCCGGGCCGGCCATCTCGATGGCCTTGGCCGAACCGAGGAACAGCCCGACACCGATACAGGCGCCAAGCGCCATCAGGCGGATATGTCGCTCGCCGAGTTCACGTTTGAGCGGACCACCCTGCGCGGTCTCGCCATGGGGCAGATGATTGCCGACAGCCATAGGGATACAACCTCGTCTTGTTATTGGATTGACCACCGAGTGTCCAAGACCGCAGGCCGATAAGCCTGTCGCCTTGCCGAAACCGGGTCTGCTTCATGGACAGACCGTCCTTTGGGACACCCGCCCCAGGATCGGTGGGCCGTGCAGTATAAAAAGCCAGGGGTAGAGGGATTCACTGTAAAACCAGGGAAATTCAGGCGTAAGCCTCAGCACGAACGGGTTCTGTGGGAGGCTTTGTCCAGGATCACAGACGTTCGCGAGTATTGCACAGCGAGGGTGCAGCGTCATGCTTGTGAGCAGCGTCAAGGGCTCTAGCACAAGCTTTACAACCAACGCCGCCCCTGTGTGGCGAGGGTCAAAGGGCCAGTGCAACAGACGCCAAGCATCAAGCCGGCAAATGTCCAGCACAGGTCGTCAATGACATTGCTCAATGTCGGTTATCAAACACAATTTGGGCACGACATCAGGATTGGCCTGCGGCTTTTTCATGAAGATATAACCGCTGTCGTGAATGACATAGAGGTCATAGAACAAAGTGGAAACGACAGGCGGATAGTCGCCTCGTCGGAGCGCAGCGATCATCCCCGGGTCCTTGGCAAGGTACACATTGGTAATTCCTGCCCGCGGCAAGGCTTCCGGCAACAAAACATAACCCACGCCAACTATTTGCTTCAGGGTAGGCATCGCCGCGAACGCGCCGCTGGCTGCGGGGAGCCAATCGGCGGTTGGTTCGGGGATCATGTAAATGCTGTTCTGGTCGCGCAATGATGAATGGGTTATGTCATATGCCAACGACGCCAGCACGGCGCTCTCCTGTTCTTTTTGTAATGCCAGAACCCGGCCATGCCCGAAAGAAAATGACAACATCGCCAATAAAGGAACCAACAAAACGACACCTAAGCGAGCGTGAAGGCGGGTCAGCATCTGAAAGCTGAAAAAGAACATCAGCAACAACAAAGCCGAAAGAGCGGCAAGCGTCCTGGTGCCTTTGTTGAAATAGGCGAAGAATACCGTGATGCCTGGGATACACATCAACAGCACCGGGGCTGCCAATAAATAGGCGGTGACCAAGACTGTTTTTCGCCAAAGGTTCTCCGGACGGCGAAGCAGATTGAAACCTGCCCACGCATACCCGATCACAACCAATACTGTACCGCACCAGACAAGCGGTCGAACGCCTTCCGCCCCCCATCCGCTTAACATCCGGCCGACCTGGAACACCCTCTCCCTGATCTCCAACAGACTATTTATCTCCAACGCCAGCATCGGCTGACGAAGGCCGGACATCCATTGATAAGTGGTCGCGTAATACACCAGTACGGCTATCGCGATGGCCATCGACTTTCGTCCGATGAAGGCGAGAATCACCTCCGGGGTTTGCCCCTCCCAAACCCGCCGAATAACTTCAACGCAGCACAGCGCAATGAAAAACCCGATAAGCAATTGGTAAAACGAAAGGGCCAAGGCTATTAACAACGCCGCCCCCCCTATGTCTGACCAGAGCCTTCGACGCTGCCAGATAACGGCGTAAATGAGCGCCACCAGCCCCAACGTCATGGTCGGGCCGTCGTAGCGATAGGAGAGGTTTTGTAGAAAAGCGGGGTTGTACCAGATGGGCAGGACCACCAGACAGTGGGCAAAGCCCGGACGCTCGAAATAAAAAAATGTCAGGTCCCTCAATGCCAGCGAGAGAGTCGCCGTGGCGATGAACAATGGCAACGGAAACATATCCGGTGCCTTTGAGCTGAAAGAAACGATGTTGTAGAAAAAACCGATCGCCGCCCGGCCCTCTTCGCGCCATCCCCCTCCCCCTATCAACACACGCCAATTATCATCGTTGTAAAAATAATCGGCCTGTATCAGGGGAAAGACATACAGAAAGTTGGCCACCAGGAAAAACAACAGCACCTCGTTTCGCGTCAATGCCTGTGCATAGCGCAATGGCGTCATGGCTGACCTCGCGTCTGGAGTTTTCCTCCCTGAATCATTTCCTTTATGACGTATCTGGGCCGGTGCTTGGTTTCCAGATAGATCCGTCCGATGTACTCACCCAAGACTCCGATACCGATCAACTGCACCCCGCCCAGAAACAGAATCGCGGTCATCAGCGAAGGGTAGCCAGGCACCTCATTCCCAAGGAACAGTTTGTCCAGGACCATGTACGCGGCGTACACCAACGAAACCAACGAAATGCAACTGCCCACGTAAGTCCACAACCGCAACGGCACCGTGCTGAACGAAGTGATCCCCTCAAGCGCCAGGTTCCACAACTTCCAGCCATTGAACTTGCTCTTGCCAGAAGCGCGACTGGGGCGGTCGTATTCGATGACAACGGTGTTGAAGCCGGCCCATGACAACACGCCCTTCATGAAAAGCTGGTATTCGGGAAGGGTCTTGATCACCTCTACCACCTTGCGATCCATCAGGCGGAAATCCCCGACATTCCGTTCAATGTGTGGGTAGGCAATGTGATTGAGTACGCCATAGAACAATGCCGCGCCCCGGCGCTTGAAATAGCCGTCGGATGAGCGATCGCGACGCTTGGCCAGCACCACTTCGGCGCCCTTCTCCCATTCGGCGATCAGCCGTGGAACGACCTCGATGGGGTCTTGCAAGTCCACGTCCATGGGGATCACCACATCGCCGCTGGCGTGCTCGAGCCCCGCAAACAGGGCCGGCTCCTTGCCAAAGTTGCGGGAGAAGTTGATCAACAGCACCCGGCTGTCCATGAGTGCTATATCACGGGCAATGGCAGCGGTACGGTCGCCGCTGCCATCGTTGATAAACACGATCTCGACGACATGCTCTTGCAACGCCGGATACTGACGGACACTTTCGTAAAACAGGTTGATGGCCTGTTCTTCATTGAATACCGGAACGATCAGCGAAACGTTCATTGGCGATGTCCACGAAACACCACAAAGCGGGACAACAGAAAACCGATCACCAGGCTCAACAGCGAGAATACCGCCACAGTCAGCAGACCATGGATATTCCAGAGATCGCCCAGGTAACCCACGATGAGACTGAGGGTCCCCATGACACATAAGAAAAAAACATAGCCCAACGCAGAGGTTTTAGCCTCGAAGGTATAGAGCGCATTCACATAAAAAGAGAATGAGGCCGCCACGCAAAAGGCAACGAAATTACTCATCGCTTGATTGAAGCCGAACGCCACCCTCAGCACGAAAAATATCTGCCAATGGATCAGCGTATTGGCCAGCCCAATCAGCGAATAACTGAAAAAACCTTTCCATAACGCTTTCATGGATACCCTCGACTGTGCCGGAGCTTCAGCCGACTCAATCTAAGGTCCTGTCGGTGTGCGGTCTACTGTAGGAGTTAACAGGTTCGACCCCGCAGACACGTGATTGACGCACGTAAAAAAGTCCCGCTCATCCGACCGGGGCCCTGTTTGCCATCCCTTGACTTACGAAGCCGAATGGCACCAGACCCTGCACATCTGAGGTGGGTAGTTCAGAGTTTGGGGCTCGAAATAGGCCTCCCCACAAATTCCCCTCCCCCCCGCCAACCACCGTCTAAGCTTCAAGCAAGTCCGATCAATCTGCGTGAATGGATCAGTCGACTATGGGCGCTTTGTGGCAAACCGATTCGAATGAACCTGTGGTCCCGGCTGAACGTATGGAAGAAGCGCCTTCACCTCAAAAAAAACCTCGCGCCCGGCATGGTTGGCGGGCGTTCTGGTTGTTGCTGCTGATTATCATCGTGGTAGTCGGGCTGGCGGTGGCCAAGGAAATGCGCACGTCCCGGTTCCAGGCCCGGGAGATCAGCCATTACGCCACTTCCCTGAGTTATTCGGTGCAACCAGGGCCCAGCGATGCCATCGTCTATCCGGGCGCCGGCCCGTTCGACCGGCGCCTGGGCTACAGCGCCCTGGGGGAGTTCCTGCCGCGGTTGCTCAAGCGTGACTACGTGATCCAGTCCCAGGCGCACTTCTCCCCCGCCTTGATGAAGTACGTCGAGAAAGGCCTGTTCGTGCCCTACCCCGAGAAGATCCAGGCCGGGCTGACCATCACCGATTGCCGCGCCGCGCCGCTGTACCAGTTCAAGTACCCGCAACAGTTGTATGCCAGTTTTGAAGCGATCCCACCGGTGGTGGTGCAAAGCCTGCTGTTTATCGAGAACCGTTTTTTGCTCGACCCCAAGCAACCCTTGGCCAACCCGGCGGTGGACTGGCCGCGCTTTGGCATGGCGGCGTGGTCGCAGGTGGCCAAGCTGTTGAGCCTGCCGGGGCAATCCGCCGGTGGCAGTACCCTGGCGACGCAGTTGGAAAAATACCGTCACTCTCCCGAAGGCCTCACCGTGTCGGGCGGGGAGAAGATCCGCCAGATGATTTCCGCCAGCGTGCGCGCCTACCAGTCCGGCCCGCAGACGCTCGAAGCGCGGCAGCGGATCATCCGTGACTACCTCAACAGCGTGCCGCTTTCCGCCGTGCCGGGGCACGGTGAAGTGCATGGCATGGCCGAAGGCTTGCGGGTCTGGTACGGCGCCGACTTCAAACGGGCCAACGAGCGGCTGTTCAGCGATGCCAGCGACCCGCAGAGCCTGACGGAAAAAGGCCTGGCCCTGCGGGAAATGCTGTCGTTGATGATCGCCCAGCGGCGGCCGTCCCACTACCTGTCCAAGGGTCACGACGAACTGGCGAGCCTGACCGACAGCCACCTCCGGCTGCTGGCCCAGAACGGCGTGATCGACGCGCCACTGGCCGCGGCCGCCCTGGCCAGCAAGGTCAGTTACCGCGATTGGGTGCAGGAACCAACGATCCAGCCCAACGAAACCAACAAAGGCATCAGCGCCGCCCGCAGTCGTCTCGCCACGTTGCTCAACCGTCCGCTCTATGACCTCGATCGCCTGGACCTCTCCGCCACCAGCACCTTGCAAAGTGATTTGCAGGCCCAGGCCACCGAGTACCTCAAGCGCCTGGCCGACCCGGCGTTCGCCACCGAGATCGGCCTGATGGGCGAACGCCTGCTGACCCCCACCAGCACCACCCAGGTGCGCTACAGCTTCACCCTGCTGGAACTGACGCCGGACGGTTCGCGCGTGCGCGTGCAGACCGACAGCACCGACCAGCCTTTCGACATCAACGAAGGCAGCAAGCTGGAACTGGGCTCGACCGCCAAGCTGCGGGTGCTCACCACCTATTTGCAGATCATCGCCGAACTGCATGCGCGCTACGCCGCAGAAACTCCCGCGGCGCTGAAAAAAACCGAGATCGCCGAGCAGGACCGCATCTCCCGCTGGGCCGTCGACTACCTGATCCAGAACACCGACCGCAGCCTGCCGAAGATGCTCGAGGCAGCGCTGGACCGCACCTATTCGGCCAGCCCGGGCGAGGCCTTTTTCACCGGCGGCGGATTGCACACCTTCCATAACTTCCGCAACGAGGACAACGGCCGCAACCCCACCCTGCGCGACGCGCTGCGCGAATCGATCAACCTGCCCTTCATCCGCCTGATGCGCGACCTGGTGCGCTACGCCACCTACGCCGGTCCCAACAACAGCTCCGAACTGCTCAAGGACGACCAGGACCCGCGCCGCCAGGAATACCTGGCCCAGTTCGCCGACCGCGAAGGCACCTCGTTCCTGCTCAGGTTCTGGAAGAAGTACCAGAAAAAAGACACCGGCCAACGCCTGGAAACCTTCCTCGACGGCATGCGCCCCACGGCGATCCGCCTGGCGGCGGTGCACCGCTACTTCTTTCCCGGCGACAGCCAGGAAAGCTTCAACCTGTTCGTGCGCTCGCACCTCAAGTCGGTCAAAAACCCCGAGAAACTCACCGACGAACGCCTGGAGCGGCTCTACCAGAGCTACGGCCCCGGCGCCTACGACCTGCCGGACCAGGGCTTCATCGCCAAGGTCCACCCGCTGGACCTGTGGTTGATGGGCTACCTGCTGAACAACCCCGACGCCAAGTTCAGCCAGATCGTCAAGGCCAGCCAGTTCGAGCGCCAGGAAGTCTACAGCTGGCTGTTCAAGAGCAAGCACAAGAGCGCCCGCGACAGTCGCATCCGGACCATGCTGGAGATCGAAGCGTTCCTGGACATTCACCAGCGCTGGCAGAAAGTCGGCTACCCGTTCGACCACCTGGTGCCGTCGCTCGCCACCGCCATCGGCAGCTCCGGCGACCGCCCCGCCGCGCTGGCGGAGTTGGTGGGCACCATCCTCAACGACGGCATCCGCCAACCGGCGCTGCGCGTCGACAGCCTGGACTTTGCCGTCGGCACACCCTACGAAACGCGCCTGCTCAACGATCCGGACAAAGGCAAGCGGGTGATGCCGGTTGAAGTGGCCCAGGCCCTGCGCGGGGCGCTGTCACAAGTCGTCGATGCCGGTACCGCGAAACGCGTGGCCGGCAGTTTCAAACTGGCGGACGGCACGCCGCTGGCCATGGGCGGCAAGACCGGTACCGGTGACAACCGCATCGAAGCCATCGGTGCCGGTGGACGGGTGATCAGTTCCAAGGCGATCAACCGCACCGCCACCTTTGTGTTCTACATCGGCGACAGCCATTTCGGCACCCTCACCGCTTTTGTCCCGGGGGCTTCGGCACAGAACTTCAAGTTCACCTCGGCCTTGCCGGTGCAGGTGCTCAAGGGCATGGCGCCGATTCTCTCGCCGTACTTGCAACCGGGCAGTCAGACCCAGTGCAAGCCTTTGGTGGCGCGGCAATGAGTGACAGCAGTGCTTGGCGGCAACTCCGTGGCCGTTCTACAGGGATGCCACCCGAGGAACGGCGTCGAACATCACGGTGAAATGCCCGGTGTACATACCTGCCGACAGGTTGGAAGAGACCGGCCAGGGCACGAAGATGACCATCTCGGCCTGCATACCTGGCGTGGACGTTACGTCATCCACTACTTCCCGCGGGATACTGTCCAGGAGAGCATTATTGAAAGTGGTGAGGAGCGGGATCGTATGCCGCCCGTTGTATAGCCATCGAGCCCCCTCGATGTACGCATGAACCGAACCTTCAGTGTGCTTCACATCGAAGGTCTGGCGCACTGGAGTCAATCTTCGGTCCACAGGGTTGAAGTGCATCACCTCATTCTTGCCGAACTCCGGATTACGTGGTTGCACGTAAAAGTTCTTGTTCGGAATATTCGCCGTGATATGGATGGGGGTGAGAGCATCCTCGGCCGCCGACACCCATGAAGGATTCAAAACAGCTACACCCAAGGCTGTAACGGACACTATTTTTTTAAACATGTTTGATCTTCTTATAAGTAATGAAACGAAATACACCCCCGTGGCGAGGGAGCTTGCTCCCTCGCCACGGGATCTTCGTAGCCCTTCTACAGGGCTGACGAGCGGGGCACAGCGTCGAAAATCACGGTGAAGTCAGCGTTATACATACCGGGAGAGAGTGGGCGTGTAGGCGAGTTCGCAACCATGACGAGCATCTCCGCCTGGGTGCCCGGTGTGGACGTGGCATCGTCCACGACTTCCTGAGGTAGGTTGTCCAGAGGCACACCGTTGAATACCGCCCTCAGGCTTACATGATCCACCCCGTTGCTCAGATAGATGGCACCTGTGCTGTTACCATTCTCAATATAGGCGTGGACGGAACCGTCGGTGTTCTTCACATCATATATGTGGCGCAAAGGCGTAAATCTGTAGGTCATGGGGTTGTAGTACATGTATTCATCCTTGCCGAACTCCGGATTACGTGGCTGCACGTAAAAGTTCTTGTCCGGAATATTCGCCGTGATATGGATGGGGGTCAGAGCATCCTCGGCCGCCGACACCCACGAAGGATTCAAAACAGCTACACCCAAGGCTGTAACGGATATTATTTTTTTAAACATGCTTGATCTTCTTATAAGTAATTAAACGAAATACAACCCCGTGGCCGATCTACAGGGATGCCACCCGAGGGACCGCGTCGAAGATCACTGTGAAATGCCCGGTGTACAAACCGTTGTGTTCGATGGGAACCACTGGGAACGCCGTAAAAATGCGCAACTCCGCCGTCGTACCTGGAGTGGATGTTGCGTCATCCACCACTTCTTGCGGCCAACTGCGCAGATAAACATTGTTGAACACGACCTCAAGGGTTATCGCGTCACGACCGTTGTCCAGCTGGCGTCGCCCCTCGATGTAGGCATGGACCGAACCGTCGGTATTCTTCACATCGAAGATCTGGCGCACCGGGGACAACGTTCTATCCACAGTATTGAAATGCATGACCTCATCCTTACCGAACTCCGGATCACGTGGCTGCACGTAAAAGTTCTTGTTCGGAATATTCGCCGTGATATGGATGGGGGTAAGAGCATCCTCGGCCGCCGACACCCACGAAGGATTCAAAACAGCTACACCCAAGGCTGTAACGGACACTATTTTTTTAAACATACTTGATCTTCTTATAAGTAATGAAACGAAATACAACCCCGTGGCGAGGGAGCTTGCTCCCGCTGGGGGGCGAAGCCGCCCTCGCTTTTCAACTGCTGGACTCTTAAGCCAGGCTCCGTTGCGTCTGCTGCGCAGCCGAGCGGGAGCAAGCTCCCTCGCCACAGACGGCCGGCCGTCACGGCGCAACAGCGTCGAACACCATGTGCACCGTGCCGTAGTAGGCCCCCGACCTGTATCCATCACCGGGCTTGATCGCAGCGATTTCCAGCGGCACCTGGCGCCCGGGCCTGGCCTCGATGGCGGACACGACCTGGTTCGAGTCCTGGGTCAGTTCGATGTCGTTGAACGTCACCTTCAAGTCGATGCGCTCACGGCCATTGGACAAATAAGCCTCCTCAGCCAGGCGCGCACCGATGGCACCGTTGGTGTTCTTCACCTCATAGGTCGCCCGCAGCGGGCGGAGGTCGCTGGTGATGGAGTTGAACGACAAGCGCTGCTCAACCTGCACCAATTGCGGGTCGAGGGGCAGTACATAAAAATCGATCGTCGGGATGGTCACGTGAAGTTCGAACGTTTCCCGCTCGACCGCCCCCCAGGCCGCAACCCAGGGCAACATCAGGGCGGTCATCGCGAGAGGGCATAGCAGTGTCTTGGACATATTGATTACCTGTGGCGTCTGCGACGGTTCGGCGACGGCAACCGTCAACCCTTGATCTCGACGGCTTTGCTCTTGCCGCCCTCGATCAGCGTGAAGCGGTACTCACGCCCCGCCTCCTTGTCGAACGAAAACGTGCGCCCGGCCATGACGTGGTGCTTGGTCGTCGGTTGACAGTCGCTTTCCTTCTTCGCGTCGCAATCCTTGAACTCATCGATCACCACGACGCTGTTGCCGTTGTTGCGCATCAGGTAGCGATTGGCGCTGTCATCGATCACCGTCTCGAAACGGGTGTTCTTCGGCCGCACGAAAAACACCGTGCCGTAGCCCGCCAGGACCTTGACCCCCGCCGCCACGCGTTCCTTCTTGTACTCTTCGCGCTCTTCTGCGCTGATGGCGAATTCATCTTCGGCTTCGGGCACTACCGGCACGAAACGCACCCGGAAGTAACGCTCTTTGTCGCGGTTACCCATGAACAGCAACCGGGTACCCTGCATGCCGTTGGCCGGCACAATCAGGCGCGCCGGGCTGGCCATCAGGCCGTCCTTGGAGGTGCCATTGGCCTGGGTCTCCAGGGGCAGTTCCTGGTAGCTGCCGTCTTCGTTGTAAACAATCTCCAGGATGTTGACTTTGACGAACGCCGTGGAGGTTCCTCCGTTGAACACTCGCTTCATGTAAGTGCTTTTGTCGCCATCGAGATAGTCGTAGACCACCCCGACACCAATCTGCGGTCCGGCCTGGGCCATGTTGCAAAACAGAAGAAAACCAACCCATGCCAATAGATGTTTCATCACTTCTTAACCTCATGTATTAAACGCAACTTGCTGGACACTGCCGCACGGCACGCCCGTCAAACCTCTGAATCCCAGATCACCGTGACGCTGCCGGTGTAAGTGTCGGGCGTGCGGTCAAGCATCGCGGCGACACTGCTGCTGCGGATCTGGAAATGCAGGGTTGCGGGCTTGCGATCGATGTACCTGAGCGGCAGAAATCGAACAGGATTGGAAAAGCTTCCAACCGGCACCGTTTGGCGGTTGACCGGTTGACCGTTGGTATTGGTCAAGCCGTCGGGCAGCGTTACGTAGACGTCCACCGGGTAGTAAATGGCGGACTCAGGTGCCGTGACACCGCATTCGGTGCCGGCCATGTACCGGCATTCGAGCCTCATCGTGAACGGGCTCGACGTCGAGATATGGAACTGATGGTCGCGAAACAGCACGGTCGGTTTGCTGCCGTTGCTCAACCAGGCTTTCCAGCCCTCTCGCGGTTCCAGTTCCACCCGATTGCCTCCCGGTGGAATTTCCACCTTGAGGACGTGTTCGACATCCAAGGTGAAATTGAGCGTGAGGGCCGCATCGTTGGGGGCCACGACGTCGCCGAAGTCAAAGTCCTGACCGGGCCCGAGGCCGAACGTCAGCGAGCCTCGGTATTGGCCGCCCGCCATTCTCAAGGGATTAGGCGTGCGCAGTTCGTAGGCAAAGCTCAAGTCCTGATACTGGAGCTGAGAAATCGGATAGCGGGCTGGTTTGGCACAAGCTTCTTGCGCCGGCGTGCGCCAGAAGAACCATGCGTGGGAAATACTGGCCCCCTGCCTTACACAGGGCGCCGGGGCTTGCCACCAGGTCGAGCCGAAGATCATGTTGTAAGCGGTTTCGTCATTCACGCCACCACCGACAATGTCCACAGGGTTGGGCGTGAGCGCGAGGGCCCCGCCTATTCCGGCGACACGCAGTTCAAGGGTTTCGGTGTGACCTGTTCCTGCATGGGTTACCTGCACCGTACGCCAGTTGGCCGGCACTTTAAGCATCGCGCCTTGCCGGGCGTCTTCATGATTGGCCTGGATCGGCCCCCCTGAAACGCTCGTGCCCAATCTCAGGCTGAACATCCCCGCCGACTGGCACAGCGCAGCAAATTGCTCGCAATAGCCGCTGTTACGCGTGGTGTTGACGAACTTGTTTTCTTGGGGCTTTGCGCTATCGGCTTTGAATTGCGCCGTAATGTCCAGCGTGGCGGCATCGACAGCCGGCAAGCAGGCCAACCCAGCCGCGACCACCGTACCGCGAGCCAATTTCCTCGAAAGTTTCATCTATGCAACCTCCTGTAGCAGAGCGAATCGTGGCGCAGAAAAACAGCCGCTGACCGAACTCTAGGTTCAGACTTCCGAATCCCAGATCACCGTGACGTTGCCGCTATAAGCCTTGGCGCCCGTGTCCAGCATCGCTTCGACATGGGGCCGGGCCACTTCGAAGTGCAGCATTCCCGGCCGCCGATCGAGGTAAAAACCCGGTTGGAACAACTCGGTGCCGCTGCCATCACGCAGCAAGGGGCGACGGCTGACCGGTTGTCCGGCGGCGTCGGTCAAGCCATCGGGCAGGCTCACGGCAACATTCACCGGCACGGCATGGCCGGTGTCGGTTTCCGCGACCGCGCAGGTGTTGCCGCTGACGTACTGGCATTCGAGGGCCATCTTGAAACGTGAGGAGGCCGAGATATGGAAGCGCTGGTCACGGAACAACCGTGTCGGCTTACGGCCGCTGTTGAGCCAGGCCTGCCAGCCTTCCTGGGGCACCAAGTCGACCCGGTTGCCGCCGGGAGGGACTTCGATTTTGAGGGTGTGTTGGACTTCAAGATTGAAATTGAGCGTGATCGTCGAATCGTTCGGGATCATGACATCGCCCATGTCGAAGTCCTGTCCCGGACCGACGCTGTAGCTTAATAAACCGGCGTAGCGGCCAGATGACATCTTCAAAGGATTGGGCGTACGAAGTTCGTAGGCGAAATCCAGATAGTTGTACTTCAAGTCCGGTATTCGGTACCTGGCCAATTTAGAGCAGGCGCTTTCTTGCGGAGTTTTCCAGAAAAATTGAAACGCGAACGTGGATAAATACCCAACACCGCTGTAGCGGCACGGCGCAGGGGCATACACCCATGCGCTGCCCCATAGCATTGAATGAGCCGTACTCAGGCTCACGCCTCCTCCCACCAGTGTTACGGGGCTGACATTCAGCTGATATTGAGAACCAATGCCAGACACCCGCACTTCAACTACTTCACTTTCGCCAGTACTTGAGTTGGTTACAGTTACCGGACGCCAATTGGCGGGCACCTTGAACGTGGCTCCCTGCCGAGAATCGCCGTGATTGGCCTCGATCGCCCCGGACGATTGGAAAGTAACGGGCATCCGGATACTGAACATGTCCGTAAGTTCGCACTCTCTTGGGAACTGGGCGCAATACCCACTCACCGGCGTGGTGTTAGTGAACTTGTTCTCCGTAGGTTTCGCCGGATCAGGCCGAAAACGCGCACTGATATCCTGGGTCAATGCACTGGCCGTTGTTGGCCCAGCAACGAGCGACGCAAACAACAACACCGAAACCACGCTGCGCACGGCTACCGATAAGGGTTTCATCTATACAACCTCATACATCAAAGCGAATCCCTGCAAATTGGAGAAAGAACCTTCATGCGGGGCGCGCACCTTGCTCCCCACGATACATCGGGTATCAGGAGCGCTGCCGGTCCTTGCCCGCCTCACCCAATGAGTTATCCGCCAAGGTGTCCGGCGTGCAGCGCAAATCACCGATCATCAACACATCGCCTTCGCGCTCGGCGTTGTCCGGGTCGAGGCGGAACCGGCAGAACAATTCACTGCCGTAACGCACTTCCAGGGTCGGCGAGCTGGCGTTCATTTCCATGGAGAAGAAGCCGTCGGCCTCGCTGACCCCGCGACTGGCGTGGTTGATGACGTGATGGCCCCGAAGCGGCTCGCCCTGTTCGTCCAGCAGGCGACCGAGCACGGTCACGGTCTTCATGACCTGGATCTTGCGGTAGTCCACACCACCCTTGTTCAGGTGGTAACGGGTGCGCGCAGGCTGGATGTTCGCCGCGGGTGGGTGTACGCCTTCGAAGTCGAAGGTCACCATGCTGTTTTTGTAGGCGGTGATGGGGACGAAGTTACGGCCCGGGCGCAGGGTGGTACTGCCACCGGTCAAATCGTCGGCACGCAGGGCGACATCGTCTAGGTCGGTTTCCACGTCGACGATCATGCCCGCGCCACGCCCTTGGGGCAGGCCGGTGAAGGCAGTCTTATGCCCGCCCACGGCCACGGTGCTGCTCAGGTTCAAGCCGCCGGTCAGGTTGTCGTTATAGGACGAACGCTGGACGAAACCGTCGCCGTACAGCGAATCGGTCATGAAACTGGCGAGGCCGGACATGCCCACGCCGTAGGTGTCGGCCAACGCGGTGGCGGAGACGCTTTGCAACACGTGATCTTCCAGGTCCCGGCGATAAGTCACCGACGCATTGTTATCCCGCTCGCCCTCTCGTGAGGTGCGGGTGCCGACGCTGCCCGACCAGTATTCGCCCGGTCCGCCCAGCGCAACATTGAGGCTCAGGTCGATGCCGCGATTGCGCCGGTCGGCCGTGCTCGACGTGCCCGGGCGGTCGAACACCGACAGCCGCCAGTTGGCATCGCTGCCCCCCAGCTTGCCGCGCTGGGTCCAGCCCAGGTCCAGGCCGGTGCCCTGGATGTTGCCTTCGCTGTAGGCCAGCCGCCCATTGATGGAGGTCTTGTTGCTCAAGCGATGGTTGACCGACAGCGAGGAGTTGCTGGTCTGGCCGACGAACACGTTGCGCTGGCGAATACGAGTGCCGTCCGCCAGGGTTTCATAGGTGTTGCGGGTGTCCAGCCAGCTGCGGTTGTGGCTCGCCACGACACTGCCATGGCCGTAGCTGTACAGGCCTTGGATGTCCATGCCGGTGCCGTACTGCTGGGTCTGGTAGACGTTGGCATACAGGCTGGTGTGGCTGGCCAGTGTCCAGTCGATCGAGGTGCCCACTTGCAGCTTGTCCTGCACCTGGCGCGTGGAGGCGCCCAGGATCACCCGCGGATGCGCCAGGTAATTGAAGCCCAGGCCAGCGGTGGTGAAACCCGAGGGCTGGTCTTCCCAGTTGCTCCAGAGCCGGGTCTCGCGTCCGGCGAACAGGTTGTAGCGCCAGCGATCCTCCGAATTGCTCCAGTTATTGGGCTTGTAGACCAGCTCCTGGCTGGTGGCGGTGGTTTGCCCGTCCTCGATCAACCGCACTTCCACTTCATAGATGCCACCGGGCAAGGGCCGGGTGTCCAGGCTCTGCAAGCCGGCGCTGACCGCCTGGGTATTGATCAACAGGCCGCCGCGGTAAATCTCCACCGACGCCTGGCGGCTGGCGGTGACATAAATGGGGTAGACGCTGGGTTTGGGATTTTCGACCACCAGACTGTCGGAGCTGCCGTACATCACCCCGAGCGCGGTGTCCGGGTTAGCGCCGAACGAACGGATCTGACGGTTCAGGCCATCGGAGCTGGGCGTGAAATAACCCAGGCGGAAAAAATTCCCTTCCATCTCCCGTTGGGTGTAGAGCTCGTAGATGGCGTGGTACAGCTTGTCGTCCGGGCCGCCAAGACGCGACAGCTGAAGGTCCAGTGACTGGCTCCAATTGCCGACGCTGGAACTGGCGTTGAGGCCATAACGCCCGCCCGTGTCCTGTTCCTGGCCACCATTGAGGTTCAGTTGGTTGTTGAAGATCAGGCCGAGGCTGCCGCCTTCCGGCTGATCGTGATAACGCTTGGTTTCGTTGGCTCGCTCCACGTCCCTGGTCAGGATCGACACCAATGAATTTTCAAGGCTGTAATGCACGGCCAGCAGCCCCGACGGGCAACGGCCTTCACAGGCACCCAGCTTTTGTCCTTGCTTGAGAAGTTGTTCCCATTGATCGCGGTCGACAGCTTTTATGGGGCTGTCCTGGGTGTCGGTGAACTCGAGCAGGGTGATGCGATCATCCCGCGTCAGGACCACCATCGCTTCACCGAGGTATTGTTGATTGAGTTCAACACGAACCGCCAAAGGCACATCGAAAAAATGCGATTCAAACTCAGCCGGCAAACCCTTGGCCTGGGCTAGCAGGCTCCTGGGCGTGGTACCGGGGGCAGTCGGCGCAGCCAATGCACTCGCGCACAAACACAGCGCGAGGGCACCCGCGATGGGTGTCATCGGAAACATCAACGGATTCTCGTAATCAGCGAACGATCAGGGCGTTTCAGGTGCGGGCCGCCCGGCGGGGGAGCGCCGGACGGCCTGCGGCGATGCCCGTGCAATGAGGTGAAACTCACCGGGCATCGAGCGACATCACGGGCGCGGCACAGCGTCGAAGATGACGGTCATGTCGGCGGTGTACAGGCCGTTCTGGGTATCCAGTGGCTTGGCCGCGACGATGGTCATGTCAGCCTGAGTACCTGGAGTGGAGGTTGCATCATCCACCACTTCCTGAGGGGTAGCGGTCAGGGTGATGCCGTTGAACTTGGTGGTCAGGGCGATGGCGTCACGACCGTTGTACAGCGCCGCCGGGCCACCCTCGATGTAGGCGTTGACCGAACCGTTGGTGTTCTTCACATCAAAGGTCTGGCGCAGCGAAGTCAGGGTGCCACTGACGGTGTTGTAGCTCATGACTTCATCCTTACCGAAGTTCGGATCACGTGGCAGCACATGGAATTGCTCGGTCGGGATGTTCGCGGTGATGTGGATCGAGGAGCGAGCGTCGTCAACGGCGAACGCCGCCGAAGAAGCCAGGGCAGCGGCGACCAGGGCAGTACCGGATACGAGTTGTTTGAGCATGTTGTTAACACCTGTTCTTGACATGAATAGAGAAGGGTTGAATTTACGGCCCGATAACAACTTGGGCTGCATTTCCAACGCCGGGCATGATCGGCTCTCTCCAACTAAAAAAAAGCAGGCAATTTCCCACAAGCTTGTAGTAAATGCGGCACACGAACGCGCGAAAAATACCCGCTTATATATATTCTTTAAGTTTGTATGTCAGAAACAGCCCACACGCCCAGCAGCGCCGCGGCATTGCTCAATGTCAAGTAAAACCGCATGTAAAAACCCATCACCCGCCTACCCGCCACATTCAGGTAAGGTCATGTTTCATTACAAGTAACCCGCCATGAAGCTTGATATATCTTAGTTCCAGCAACCGCCAAAGTTGAAAGATATATCACACAACTAAAGTTATATCTCAATACTCACTTATGCAGAACGGAGAACAGCATATGACCGTCCCTTATTCCCACTCCAAACACGAACACGACGGCTTCGAACGCCCGACCGTGCGCGAACGTGGCAGTCGCGGACCACGGGTCTTCGCTTCCGGCGACTTGAAACTGCTGGCATTGGCGCTGATTGCCGAACAGCCTTGCCACGGCTACGACCTGATCCGCCGGATCGAGAGCATGTTCGACGGCGCCTACAGCCCCAGCCCCGGTGTGATCTACCCGACCCTGACATTCCTGGAAATGAGCGCGCTGGTTACCTGCGGCGTCGATGACGGAAAAAAAAGCTACAGCGTGACCGAGGCCGGACGTCTATCCCTTGAAGAACAAGCGGCGGCGCTGCAAGAGGTGCACCTGCGTATAGAAAGCAGCCGGCGCATGCTGCACGGCCATGATCGGCCCCCGCAGATCCATGAAGCGGTGTATAACCTGCGGCATGCGCTGCAAAAGCATCATGGCCGCTGGAGCCCGGAAGAAGTCCGGCGGGTGCGCGACCTGCTCAACGACACCGCCAAAGCCATCATCGACGGTCCGTCCGTTTCGGAGTCCAGCAATGAATGAAATCGATCCAACCGCCATTCACCGCGTCAACCACGAGATCAAGCGCTGCGCCTGCAAGACCTGACCCCGCGCCGCTATGACCTGGACAGCCTGGAGCTGGACATCGATTTCGTGCTCCACGGCAACGGCCCGGCCGCGACGCAAGGTGTTGCTGGAGGAGAAAGGGTTGGACCCGGATTACGTGAAATCAGTGGGCTACTGGAAGGCGGATGATAGCGACGAGGAGTGATCCGGATCCCCACAGCCCTTTTGCAAAGCTCAGGTATTTGTGGGAGCAAGGCTTGCCCGCGATGAAGTTGACGAGGTCTTCCAGAATCGCCGCGCCTGTATCGCGAGCAAGCTTTGCTCCCACAGAAGTGGGCTCAAGTGACTGGTGCCCGCTATTGGACCGGCCCGACTTGAAGTAACCTGCATCCCACCACAGGGGCAGTGTTGTCCTTTTTATCGTCGAACCAGGTCCCGCCCCATGCTCTTCCTGCTCGCCTACATCAGCAGCGTCGTGCTGATCAACTTCGCGTTTTCCGCCGCGCCGCACCTGGACGTCCTCTGGTCGGCCTGGGGCGGGTTGGTGTTTATCCTGCGCGACATGGTGCAGACCCGCTTCGGCCACGGCGCCATCGTCGCGATGCTGGTGGCGCTGGTGTTGTCCTACGTCACCTCCGACCCGACCATCGCCCTGGCCAGCGCCACGGCGTTCGCGGTGTCCGAGTGCATCGACTGGCTGGTGTTCACTGTCACCAAGCGCCCACTGCATGATCGGCTGTGGCTCAGTTCGGCCCTGAGCATTCCCCTCGACACGTTCATTTTCTTCGGCCTGATCGACGCCTTGACGCCCCCGGTGGTCATCACCGCCCTGCTGTCGAAATTCGCCGGGGTCACGGTCGTCTGGCTGATCATGGCCTGGCGTCTGCGCAAACAGGCCGTCACCGGCTGACGCGGTTCATGTAAAATGCCGCGTTTTCTCCCCACGGGAAGCTCGCCCGGCGTGCAACCCTCGACGACCGCTCCTGTTTGAGGACCTTCAGATGACCCGTATCGGAACTCCCTTGTCGCCCACCGCGACCCGCGTTTTGTTGTGTGGCAGCGGTGAGCTGGGCAAGGAAGTGGTAATCGAGCTGCAGCGCCTGGGCGTTGAAGTGATCGCCGTGGATCGCTACGCCAACGCGCCGGCCATGCAAGTGGCCCATCGCAGCCATGTGATCAACATGCTCGACGGCGCCGCCCTGCGTGCGGTGATCGAGGCCGAGAAGCCACATTTCATCGTGCCGGAAATCGAAGCCATCGCCACCGCCACCCTGGTGGAACTGGAAGCCGAAGGTTTCACCGTGATCCCTACGGCCCGCGCCGCGCAGTTGACCATGAACCGCGAAGGCATCCGTCGCCTGGCCGCCGAAGAACTGGGCCTGCCGACCTCGCCGTATTTCTTCGCCGACACCGTGGAAGATTACCGCAAGGCCGTCGAGACCCTGGGCTTCCCGTGTGTGGTCAAGCCGGTGATGAGTTCGTCGGGCAAGGGCCAAAGCCTGCTGCGCAGTGCCGACGACGTGCAGAAAGCCTGGGACTACGCCCAGGAAGGCGGCCGTGCCGGCAAGGGCCGGGTGATCATCGAAGGCTTCATCGACTTCGACTACGAAATCACCTTGCTCACCGTGCGTCACGTCGGCGGCACCACGTTCTGTGCACCGGTCGGCCACCGTCAGGAGAAAGGCGACTATCAGGAGTCCTGGCAGCCCCAGGCCATGAGCCCGGCGGCCCTGGCCGAATCCGAGCGCGTGGCCAAGGCCGTGACCGAGGCCCTGGGTGGTCGTGGGATGTTTGGCGTCGAGCTGTTCATCAAGGGTGACCAGGTGTGGTTCAGCGAAGTCTCGCCACGCCCGCACGACACCGGCCTGGTCACGTTGATCTCCCAGGACCTTTCGCAATTTGCCCTGCACGCCCGGGCCATTCTCGGCTTGCCGATCCCGCTGATCCGCCAGTTCGGCCCATCGGCCTCGGCGGTGCTGCTGGTGGAAGGCCAGTCGACCCAGACCGCTTTCGCCAACCTTGGCGCCGCCCTGAGCGAACCCGACACCGCCCTGCGCCTGTTCGGCAAGCCGGAAGTCAACGGCCAACGCCGCCTGGGCGTGGCCCTGGCCCGCGACGAATCCATCGAAGCCGCCCGCGCCAAGGCGACCCGGGCTTCGCAGGCGGTGAAGGTCGAGTTGTAACACCCGAGACCGAACACCGGCCCCTGTGGCTCAGGGGGACTTCATGTGGGAGCAAAGCGGCTACAAAAAAGGCGACACCCACCCGGGTGTCGCCTTTTTCATGAACGCCAGTGCGGCTCAATCCGGCAGTTTGTACGCAATCACATAGTCCCCCTGCTTCGTCCCCAGCGAACCATGGCCGCCGGCAACCACCAGCACGTATTGCTTGCCATCCTTGCCGGTGTAGGTCATCGGCGTGGTCTGGGCACCGGCGGGCAGGCGGCCTTCCCACAGTTGCTTGCCGTTCTTCACGTCATAGGCGCGCAGGTACTGGTCGAGGGTGCCGCTCAGGAACGCCAGGCCGCTGGCCGTGGTGAAGGTGCCGCCCAGGCTCGGAACGCCCATGCTCAGCGGGATCGGGACTGGCGAGCTATCGCGCACGGTGCCGTTCTTGTGCTTCCAGAGGATCTTGTTGTTGGTCAGGTCCACCGCTGCCACATAACCCCAGGCGGGCGCCTGGCATGGCAGGCCCATGGGCGAGAGCAGCGCTTCGAGGATCACACCGTACGGCGCGCCTTTGTTCGGCTGCACACCTTCGGTTTCGCTCTTGCGACCCGGACCGCCAGCCACTTCGGCCGCCGGCACCAGTTTCGACTTGAACGCCATGTAGCTCGGGTTGACGAAGGCCACCTGGCGCACCGGGTCCACCGAAATGCCACCCCAGTCGAACACGCCGAAGTTGCCCGGGTAGACGATCGAGCCTTGCAGCGACGGCGGCGTGAACATGCCGTCATAGCGCAGCGACTTGAAGTCGATCCGGCAGAGCATCTGGTCGAACGGCGTCACCCCCCACATGTCGCGTTCGTGCAGGACCGGCGGCACCAGGTTCAGGTCGGACATCGGCTGGGTCGGCGAGGTGTGGTCGCCTTCCACCGCGCCTTGCGGCACCGGGACTTCCTTGATCGGCACGATCGGCTGGCCATTGCTGCGGTCCAGCACATAGAGGCTGCCTTGCTTGGTCGACGCCAGCACGGCCGGCTTCACGCCGTCGGCGGTCTTCAGGTCCATCAGTGTCGGTTGACCGCCGACGTCCATGTCCCACAGGTCGTGGTGGGTGAACTGGAAGTACCAGCGCACCTTGCCGGTGGCAATGTCCAGGGCAGTCAGGCCGGCGGCGTATTTTTCCGATTCCGGGGTGCGCATGCCGCCGAACTGGTCGGGGGTCTGGTTGCCCATCGGCAGGTAGAGCATGCCGAGTTTTTCATCGACGCTGAACATCGACCACATGTTCGGCGAGTTGCGGGTGTAGGTCTGGCCTTCGGCAATCGGCGTGGTGTCGTCCGGCTTGCCGCTGTCCCAGTTCCACACCAGCTTGCCAGTGTGCACGTCATAGGCGCGGATCACACCGCTCGGCTCGTCGGTGGAGACGTTATCGGTGACGTGGCCGCCGATCACCACCAGGTTTTCGGTGACCGCCGGTGGCGACGTGGAGTAGTAACCGCCGGCCGTGAAGCCGCCGATGTTGGCGGTCAGGTCGACCTGGCCCTTGTCGCCGAAGTCCTCGCACACCTTGCCGGTGTCGGCGTTGAGGGCGATCAGGCGGGTGTCGGCGGTCGGCAGGAAGATCCGCCGCGGGCAGGTGGTGCTGGCCGGCGTGGTGCTGGCGGCGCCGGTCGGGCTCTGCTCGGCCGAGGCGTACACGGCGTCATCGTGATAGGTCACGCCTCGGCAGGTCATATGGGCCCAGCCCTTGAAGTTCTCGGCCTTCTGCGTGGACAGCTTCGGATCGAAGCGCCAGATTTCCTTGCCGGTCTCTGGCTCCAGGGCAATCACCTGGCTGTGGGGCGTGCACACGTAGAGCATGCCGTTGACCTTCAGCGGGGTGTTTTCCGCCGTGGTTTCACCCGGGTCGTTCGGCCCGGGCAGGTCGCCCGTGCGGTAGGTCCAGGCCGGCACCAGTTTGCTGACATTCTGCGGCGTGATCTGTGCCAGCGGCGAATAACGGTCTCCATGGGCGCTGCGGCCGTAGGAGTTCCAGTCGCCCTCCGGCATCGCCGGTGCGGTGTTGGTCATGCCCGGCACGCTGTCACGCTCCAGTTGCCCCTTGATTTCGCCGGGGTTGGTGAACTGGCTGGCCAGCGCCGCGACACCGGCGATGACCACGGCGGCGCCCAGCGCGCGGGCGCCCGTGGGCGAGGCGTCGGCGCTCGACAGCGGGCGACGGAACCACGGCAGCAACAGGACGATACCCAAGGCAAACAGCATCGCCAGGCGCGGCACCAGCTGCCACCAATCCAGGCCGACTTCCCACAGCGCCCACACGGTGCTGGCGAACAGCACCAGCGCGTACAGCCCCAGGGCCGCACGACGGGCCATGATCAGCAGCACGCCGGTCAACGCCAGGCCGATCCCGGCCAGCAGGTAATAGAGCGAGCCGCCAAGCGTGCTCAGCTTGACTCCCCCGGCCAACAGGGCCAGGCCCATCAATAGAAGCAGAATGCCGAGCAGGCTCGGTAGCAGACGGCTTCGACTCAAAGCACCCTCAGCGCTCATAGTGTGATTCTCCGTGACGTTTAAGGAGTCCCGTGTAACAACTTAGTCACTGTAGATGACGATCTTGAAGGGGCATGGTTCAGTAAAGGTACGAAAGGGCTTTTGCTGGCATGCAGCCTTTCGAATCCGGCAACAGTGCCCGTCCCTGTGAACGCTATGCTTCCACCACAGGGGCACCTCGGCTAAGGTGCGCGGCTTTACACCCCTTTTGCGCAAAGGCCTTCCCATGACCGAACCGAACAACAACCCGCTGCACGGCGTGACGCTGGAGCAGATTCTCAATGCCCTGGTGCAACATTACGAATGGTCGGGCCTGGCCGAGCGCATCGATATTCGTTGTTTCAAGAGCGATCCGAGCATCAAGTCGAGCCTGACCTTCCTGCGCAAGACGCCGTGGGCGCGGGAGAAAGTCGAACGTCTCTACATCAAGTTGATGCGCACCAAGCGGCCAGTCTGAGCGATGGACACCGATTGGCGTCCCGCGCTGCGGCAACACTTCGTGTCGGTGACGGCATTGCTGGGTTGGGCGGGACTGAGCATCCAGTTGTATCTGGTCTTGTGGGGGCGCTGGGAACTGGGGGCAAGCCTGCTGGGCGGGCTGGTCAATTGCTTCAGCTTCTTCACCGTGCTGACCAACACTTTGGTGGCGGTGGTGCTGACCTGGGAACTGACCCCGCGGCCATCGGCCGTGCGCCGCTGGTTCCTGCTGCCCGCCGTGCGCAGCGGCATCGCCGCCAGCATCGCCCTGGTGAGCCTGGCCTACAACCTGCTGCTGCGTCACCTCTGGCAGCCCGAAGGCTGGCAGTTCGTGGCCGACGAGCTGCTGCACGACATCGTGCCCATGCTGTACCTCGCCTATTGGTGGCGATGGGTGCCCAAAGGAACGTTGCGCCTGGGCCACATCGGGCTATGGGCCCTCTACCCCGTGGCGTATTTCGCCTACCTGCTGCTGCGCGGGAATATGCTGGGAGCCTACCCCTACCCTTTCATCGACGTGGCGAACCTGGGTTATCCACAGGTGTTCGTCAATGCCGGGGGGATCTTGCTGGGGTTTGTCGCGATTGCGCTGGCGGTGGTGGGGGTGGATCGGTGGGCATCGGTGAAATAGCTGCGTGAGCCAAACCTGTGGGGGCAAGGCTTGCCCGCGATGAACGATAACACTGTCCACCTGAAGACCAGGGTGTCTGCATCGCGAGCAAGCTTTGCTCCCACAGAGATATATCCCACACGGGGAGTGGCTATACCGGCATCACCGCCTCGCGGGCAACATCCATAGCAACCCACTGGCCTTGGCTCGTTCATGACACAACGCCAACACCTCGCGGCGTTCAGCGTTGTCCATCCGGCTCCAGCGGGTGATTTCCGCCACGCTGCGCTGGCACCCGGTGCAGATATCGTCATCGTCCAGCGCGCAGATGCTCACGCATGGCGACGGCACCGGGCGTTCAGGCGTGGTCATTGTTCCTGCTCCGCCAGGTCGCGGGCGTAGCGCTGGGCATTGTGCACATAGTGCGCGGCGCTGGCTTCGAGCATCTTCTTCTGCGCCTCGGTCAACTCCCGCACCACCTTGCCGGGCGAGCCCATGACCAGCGAGCCGTCGGGAATTTCCTTGTTTTCGCCAATCAGCGAGTTGGCGCCGATGATGCAGTTCTTGCCGATCTTCGCGCCATTGAGAATCACCGCGTTGATGCCGATGAGGCTGTAGTCGCCCACCGTGCAGCCGTGGAGCATGGCGTTGTGGCCGATGGTCACGCCGGTGCCGATGGTCAGCGGGTAGCCCATGTCGGTGTGCATCACCGTGCCGTCCTGCACGTTGCTGTCCTTGCCGATCAGGATCAGTTCGTTGTCGCCGCGCAGCACGGCGTTGAACCAGACATTGGCGCCCTCTTCGAGGCGCACTTTGCCCACCAACGTGGCGTTGGGCGCGACCCAGCTCTGTGGATGGGTTTCGACACGGGCATCGCCCAAGCGGTATTTCATGGGTTCCTCGGGACGTCAGGTATTGATGAAGCTTCTGGGGGGCTTGTGCAGGTCGATACCGGCGTCGAACAGCAGGTTGACCAGCTCGACGATCATGATCGCCGTCAACCCCCAGATCTTGTATTCGCCAAACCGATAACTGGGCACATACCAGCTACAGCCTTGATAGTCGATACGGTGGGTGTGCTCGCGGGGGTCCTTGCGGAAAAACTCCAGCGGCACGCTGAACACCGCGGCGATCTCCGCATCGTTGGCCTGGTATTCGACAAAATCCGGAATCACCCCGACATACGGCGTAACCTTGATGCCATGCAAGGAGATCAACGGACTCAGGGGGCCGATCACTTCCACCAGGCCGGGGGGCAGGCCAATTTCTTCCTCGGCTTCGCGCAGGGCCGTGAACACCAGGTCCGGGTCTTCCGGGTCGCGGCGCCCGCCGGGGAACGCCACTTCGCCGCCATGGGTCGAGAGCCCGCTGGCGCGCAGGGTCAGCACCAGTTCCGGATCGTCACGGCGGCTGATCGGCACCAGCACCGCGGCTTCAGGAAAACGTCGGTCGACCTGCAGATCGCGCGGGGTGTGGTTGCTTACTCGATGCAGTAGCTCGTCCAGCATGAGGCTTCTCGATTCATTCGCTACCTTGCATCATGCACCAATCAATCAAGCGGCCCAACCCCTGGCACCGCGTCGTGTCGCGAAACGACAACTTGCCGCACCGGCCCACGCACGCCAAGATAGGCGCAGCATTCAGGAATCCAAGCATGAAATTCTGCAGCCAGTGCGGTAACCCCGTGACCCAGCGCATACCCGAGGGCGACTCGCGCCTGCGCTTCGTCTGCGACACCTGCCACACCATCCATTACCAGAACCCCAACATCGTCGCCGGTTGCATACCGACCTGGGGCAGCCAGGTGCTGTTGTGCCGACGTGCCATCGAACCGCGACGCGGTTATTGGACGCTGCCGGCGGGCTTCATGGAGAACGGCGAAACCGTGGAACAGGCCGCCGAGCGCGAAACCGCCGAGGAAGCCTGCGCCCGGGTTCGTAATCTGCGCATCTATACGCTGATCGATGTACCGCACATCAGCCAGGTACATGTATTCTTCCGCGCCGAACTGGTGGATGAAGATTTTGCCGCCGGGACAGAAAGCCTCGAGGTAAAACTGTTCGAAGAAGCCGATATACCCTGGGATGAGCTGGCATTCCGCACGGTGGGCCGGACCCTGGAGTATTTCTTCGCCGACCGGCGAGCCGAGACCTACCCGGTGCGATCCGAATCGATCCCACCGTTGGCCCAGCCCGCCAACACCTGAAAACCATTTAGCCGCGACACTTCTAGGGATACCGTTTCAATGCGTTGGTTGCTTGTCCTGTTCTGCTTGTCGTTCACCGCTGTGTCCCAGGCCTCGGCGGTGGGAACCTACAACGGCAAGGTCATCGAGAAAGTGTTGGTGCTCAAGTCCGCCCATCAATTGCAATTGATCAACGACAACAAGCCACTCAAGACCTATCGCATCTCCCTGGGCAAGGGCGCCAGGAAAGGCCCCAAGCTGATCGAAGGCGACAAGCGCACCCCCGAAGGTTTCTACTGGATCGACTGGCGCAAGACCAGCCAGAACTATTACCTGTCGATGCACATCTCCTACCCCAACATCAGCGACGCCGCCCGCGCCCGCCGCGAGGGTGTGGAGCCCGGCGGCATGATCATGATCCATGGCACGCCGGACTCGGAAGAAAACCCTGAGCAGCTGTTCCACACCCTGGACTGGACCGATGGCTGCATTGCCATGCGCAATGTGGACATGCGCGAAGTCTGGGACCTGGTGCCGGATGGGACGATGATCGAGATTCGGCCTTAATTATTGCCAAACCCAATACAAATCCTGTGGCGAGGGACGGTGCCGGTTTCATATCTTGCTACAAGTCCCAGAAGCGGAGCGCAACCGCCTCATCAACCTTGATCTACGCTCAAAACTGATGCGGTGGCGCGACGCCCCGCAGAATTTACAGTGAGACGTGTCACGTCGAAGCATAGGCAGTCATGACGTATGTGATTCGACAGGGCTTCACCCGCTCAAGATGAGACATCAATCATGACAACCCATAACGGTTTTATACGGACCACCGCAGTTGCTGTGGTGGCGTTGGCGAGTGCGTGGCAGTCAGGTAACAACGCGTGGGGGGCCGGGGCGCCTACGGATGAAAAAGAGGAGCCGTGGTACACAGCCTGGCTTCAGGTCACGGCGGATTCGAGCGTGGACATCCACAAAACCACGCCCTCGTTGCGCTGGCGTACCGACATGGACACGCTCTATCGGGGAGATACGACGGGTCAGGGCCTCACTGCCTTCGAGAAGGGGCTGTTGCCCAAAGCCGTGGGCACTCCCGAGGAGCAATGGAAATACGACTGGTACAACCATGCGGGCGGAAGCGCGGGGACGGTGTTCAGCAGCACAACGCGCAGCCTGATCTGGGCCCAACATTACGCCGTCGAGTGGGTGTACGAGTTCACTGCTCCCCACGGAATCGATCAGGTGCAATCGGGAGGGCCCTTTCCAAAAGAGCAGGAAATCAGCTTCCCGGGCGGGGTCAAGGCGCACTTCATCAAACAGGCCTGCTACAAAGACGATCTTTCCAAATGCAGGCCGAACCCAAACTACCGAGAACCCACCGGCCGCGAGTCGATGCAGGACGTCGCCGCGGTTTCCATCAACTGGAACCGGCTGAATCCTCCAGAGGGGTTGACATGGGTAACGACCAAGCAATCCCTCTGGGCAGTCGGCTCCACGACGATCAACCCCGTGCAGGGCGCGGATGCGCTTGCCCAAGGGTTACGGGCCAGGGACTCTTCGCCACCCAGTTTGAGATCGGTGCGCAGGCCGGAGTCTCCGCTGGCCGGATCGATCGTTGTAGCATTTCGCGATTATAGCGAGGCCAAACTCTGGGCAACCCAGGAAGCAGAAAACGGCGGATGGGTGTATGAAGTCAGACCCAATGTCGTGGCGGTGGACTTGTCGGTACCTAACGCGGGCTCCCGTGAAGGCGCCTTCGCGCTCATCGGCGGTATCAAGGGAGGCCTGTTGATGAATGCACGCCGTTTCGAGAAAGGCGTGAGTGAACCGGTCGAGTGCATTGGCATCGAAAAAGAAGCGTGCCGACTCGAGAACGTCCACCAATAGTTTCAGAGTGCCTGAGGCCTTGAGGCTTGTACGCCTCCCTCGCCACCTCAGTGACGAGGGAGCTTGCTCCAGCCGGCGCTCCAGTGATGAGGCCAGTCCTTATTGCATCAAACCCGAAGCTCTGCCCGGTCCAGGCATTTGTTCGCCAGCAACGTGCCCAGCTCGATCATCTGCGCCACGCCCAGTGCCACATGGCGTCGTGAACCGTCCAGGTCGAACGCCAGGTCGCTGAGCATGGCGTTGGCCGAGGCCAGGGTTTCGCTGAGGTTGGCCAACATAACTTCGGGGTCGACACCGTCGGTCACGGTGAAGAGCTGCGTCGAGGGTTGAGGGGCTGGCTCGCCGTCTTCAGGCTTGAGGTAATGGTCCATCGCTCGATCGGCGGCTTCTTTCAGTTTTTCGGGAGCGTAGTCGCCGTAGGGGAAGGAAGAAGCGGGTTTTGGAGGGTTGGGGGAATCTTTGATCATTTAGAGCTCCTGATTCAATGGAGCCACCACTTTTCGCGGTCAAACAAAAAGGGGCAGCTGTACGCGGGTTGACCGACCGGGAATCAAGAACCGGCACATCCGAAGACGTCCCACGCACAGCTGCCGCGACACGATACCTCAGACGAAAGAAAAACACCTGAACTAGGTCTTGGAACGCTGGCGCGTCTAGATTCTCGGACGGTCAAATCCGGTCGCTGAATTGGCAGCGACACCCAAAGGCTAGAGCCCTCGCTTCCGACGGGCAACCTTAAAAACTTGTCGGAAACTTCGGTGCGTCTGACAGACCAATGGACAAGTATTCACACAACAAAAAACCGGCCTAGGCCGGTTTTCATTGGTGATATTTGGATTCAAACAAACGCTGCCCGCTGCTCAGCCTCATAATGCCGAGTCTGAAAAGGCAAAAGGGTTTGCACCTTCAAACCAAGACCTTCCTTTAATCCCCAAGAAAGGGCGAGTTCATCACGGCGCTTGCGAAGCGCAACAGCGGTCTGCGGGGCTATGGCTTGCTTGGGTGTTGAGCGTAAGAACAGCTCCAGGGCATTAAAGACTTCCAACGCACGAGTGTCCGTGACACACGAAAAACGGGTGAGTCGTTCGAGCAAATATCCTGCTCGACGCTGCTCGACCTCATCAGTGTGTTGGCTCAGGAAAGCTTGGGCTGCGCTTATTAAATCCGCGCTGGAATACCAGATAGCCTTGGCCATGCTCACAAGCGCAGCATCGTCTGCGTGATCCAATGGGTTCTTGACCAATGTGTCCAGAGCGGCTGAGAGGACTTGGCCGTTAGCAGGCTTCGTCATCTGTATCCTCCAAATAATTTTGCAAAATGTGGTTAAGAACAGAGGTTGGAGGCTCTTTGTTGCCAACATATACGTCAATCGCCTGCAGCGCCAGTCGACGCAGCTCGGCAGATAAAATGAAGCCAGCCCTCAGAAGCGCCATGATGTCGCCAATATCTTGATCCGTTGCCCTGCCCAGCTTTGAAATCGCAATATCGATCGGAGCGGCAATGTGAACATGCAAAGGAGACTCGACAGGGAACTCTTCAAGGGGAAGGCTTCGAACCCAGTAGTCCTCGTGAATTGGACCAAAGCTGGTGTTGTATTGGAGGTCGTAGTTTAGCTCCATCAATCGACCGGATTTCTCGTCGCGAAATTGCTCGGGCACTTGCGCGAGCAGCATTCGAAGATCAAAACCGTCCGGAAGGCTGGCCTCATAGATTTCCGCGTCAACGTCCGTGGAAACACGATGATTTGTATAGAGGTGCACTGCGCATCCACCAAATACCATGACTTTAACCGCCCCTGGTTTTGCACTCTCAGATGTCAGCTCTGCTTCGACGGACTTGAACATTGAAACCAAAGCCTGCCCCATCGCGGTGCTGGTATTAAGGCGGGGAGTGATCATTTCCGGCATTTCCATGTTTGAACCTCAGAGGCAGGTGTTGCTCCTTGAAACCTGGATCTGCCACTCGGCCTTGCCAAAGACCAGTTGGCTATCCCTGCGCTTGGAGACGGGCCCCGAAGCTAGAGCCCTCGCTTCCGAGGGACAACCTTAAAAACTTGTCGGAAACTTCGGTGCGTCTGACAGACCAATTGTCTGGTTATGGATGTTTCATACGGGGCATATCCGTTTCTGCGGTAACGGCGGCTGGCGGTTTCGCCCTGACGGCGACTTACTTTCTTTCAAACGCCAAAGAAAGTAAGCAAAGAACGCTGGCCCCACCACTCGGCACCTCGCCTGGGCGAGGTGTGCCCTCACTCCGGCATTGCTCCGTGGGCCCGCCGCGAAGGGCCCTCCATGGCCCAGCGCGGCTATCCCGGCATCCATGCCGGGATGCCCACTGCGCAATGCCTGCGTTCGGCCTGCGTGGTTAATGGGGCGCTCAGATCAAAATCAAAAGCAGAGCAACAGCAACAGCAACAGCAACAGCAACAGCAACAGCAACAGCAACAGCAACAGCAACAGCAACAGCAACAGCAACAGCAA
>NZ_JAODAB010000014.1 GCF_025336485.1 Pseudomonas citri
GAAGCGGTTTCTTTTTGGTTGGCATACATGCACCTCTTACTCATGTTATGCCCGAACACAAAATTTCTGACACCCTCGTTACCGCAGCAATGGATATGTACTCCATCAACAAAACCCAAGCCAATCACAGGGCCGCCTTCGCGGGCAAGCCCGCTCCCACAGAAAACTCAATACCCATTAGCCCCATAGTCGACCGCAAACTCAAACCCAACCACCCGCTCAACCCCCGTCTCCAACCGCCCATCCGCCAAAAGCCGCAACCACCGATACCCCGGCACCTGCTCCCCCACCGCAAAATCCACAGAACCAGGCTCAAACTGAATACAGGTCGAAGGCGAAGCCAACAACCGCACCCCGTTGCGCACCCGATCAACCTCCTGATGCACATGCCCCCACAGCACCGCCCGTACCTGGGGAAACCGATCCAACACCGCAAACAGCGCCTCAGGATTACGCAACCCGATGGGCTCCATCCACGCACACCCAATCGAAACAGGATGATGATGCAGGCACACCAGATGATGCCGCTCCGGCGCTTCACTCAGGGCATTGGCCAGCAGAATCAGTTGCTCTTCGGCCAAAAACCCCGGCACCGATCCGGGCACGGCGGAGTCGAGCATCGTCACGCGCCAGTTGCCAATGTCCACCACCGGGTCGAGCAACGCACTCTGGACCGCCGCCCTCAGCATCACCTGCGGCTCGTCATGGTTACCCGGGATCCAGCGCGCCGGCGCCTCGATTTGCGCGGTCAATTGCCGGAACGCCTCGTAGGACTCCAGTGTGCCGTCCTGGGACAGATCGCCAGTGGCGAGCATCAGGTCGATGTCCGGTTGCTGCCTGAGCACCAGGTCAATCACCGCCCGCAGGCTGTCGCGGGTGTTCATGCCCAGCAACGAAGCATCGGCCTCGGCGTACAGGTGGCTGTCGGACAGTTGGACCAGCAACGCCGTGTCGGCAGTGGTCAGGCTGGATACGCTCGGCAAATCGCTCTCTCCCTGGCGCAATCACGCCGTTGCATGAAGCCGCAATTATGCTGGGGATGATCGAAAGGTGAAACCCGCGAACCGGAACCGGTTCACAACCAGCGCTCGGTATCGTTACCGAACGACTTCGAACTCGTGGCCCAGCGCCAGGCAATGACTCAGCCACTCGCCCAGGAACAGGTTCAACTGGGCCTTTTCGTCCGGCTGGTGCATCGACGCATTGGGGTAAGGATAGATGCCGCGAAAGCGCCGCGCATGTTCGGCGCTCACCACTTCGGCCATGCGCGCATCGTGATAGACCTGGACTTCCAGCTGCGGCACCGGCAGCCACGGCAGGCTGTGTTCCTGGCGCACCTGCAACGTGGTGGTGTAGGGGCAGGCCTGCAGCACTTCCAGGGCCAGCACGCCGAGCATCTGGTCGCCGTGGGTCACGGCGATGCGGCGCGGCAACGGCTCGTTGCGCATGTCCGGCAACAAGCGCATCAGGCGGGCATAGTTGGCCTCGCAGGCGGCCTGCAACCCCACCAGATCGACGCGATAGCGATCGCGCAGCTTGTTCAGGACCATAACCCCCTCACTTCCTCGCGATTCAAGGCCAGCCACTGCAGGGCGATAATGCTCGGTGCGTTGCAGATCATACCGTCGCGTACCGCTTGCAAGGCATCTTCGAAAGCCCACACCTTGACGCGGATGTCCTCGGCCTCTTCCTCCAGGCCATGCAGCCCGCCTACCCCCTTGCTGTCGCAACGTCCCAGGTACAGGTGCACGAACTCATCGCTGCCGCCGGGGGATGGAAAATACCGGGTCATCGGCCACAACGCCGCGAAGGCCAGCCCGGCTTCCTCCTGCGCTTCGCGATGAGCCACTTCTTCCGGCTGCTCGTCCTTGTCGATCAGGCCGGCCACCAGTTCCACCAGCCAGGGATTGGCGGTCTTGCCCATGGCGCCGACGCGAAACTGCTCGATGAGCACCACTTCATCGCGTTGCGGGTCATAGGGCAGCACGCACACCGCATCATGGCGCACGAACAGTTCACGCTTGATTTCACGGCTCATGCCACCGGCGAACAATTCATGGCGCAGGTGCACACGGTCGAGTTTGTAGAAACCCTTGAAGCAGCTTTCGCGCTTGATGATGTCCACGGTGCTCGGGGTGGCGTTGGCGAAATTGGTCATGACAATCCTCGTGTGCAGTCGATCAATACGAGGTTCCAACCTCGGCTTCGCGCCATCCTAACGCGCCCATACCCTTTGATGCAGCCCCTTTCCAGTCATCGGGATGGACGGCTGCGCTTAAAGCCACTCTAATGAGCTTAGTGGCGAACTGATTGCCTTGCCGACAGTCGAAGCCGGTAACTTTTCGCCTTTCCCTGTTCCATGAAGGACACCCATGTCGCTTTTCAAAACTGCTTGCGTGGCGGCCATTGCCCTCACTCTCGGGGCTTGCCAAAGCCTGTTCCAGCCCAACTACCGCACTCCCCTGGAAACCACCCGTGATGCCTCGGAGCAACTGCAACCCGGTTGCGCCAGCGCCGACTGCCCCTTGGTGAACATCGATACACTGCACTTTCCCGCCGAACCGAACCTGGACGGCATCATCGAAAAACGCCTGCTGGAATTGACCCGCGCCACCCCGGGCGCGCCGGTGGCGCCGACATTGGCGGCCTATCGGGAGCAGTTCTTGCGCAGCGCCGCGCCGCGCACCAGCAGCTATTTGCAAGCCAAGGTACGCGAGCAGCATGACGGCCTGGTGATCATCGAACTGTCCAGCTACCTGGACACCGGCGGCGCCCACGGCACGCCGGGGCGTGGTTTCATCAACTATTCGCGCCAGCAGCACAAGGTGCTGACGCTGTCGGACATGCTGCTGCCAGGCCAGGAAGAAGACTTCTGGAAAGCCGCCCAGGTGGCCCACAACAGTTGGCTGATCAGCACCAAGCTGGATCAGGAACCTGAGTTCCTGAAGCAGTGGTCGTTCCAGAAGACCCCGAACGTGGCGCTGACCTACGGCGGGGTGATCCTCAAGTACGAAGTGAGCACCATCGCGCCCTACGCCCTGGGCCACGTTGAATTGAAGATCGCTTATCCGCGCCTCAACGGCATTCTCAAGCCTGAGCTGTTTCCTGGCCGTAGCTGAAGGCCCGACCCAGTAACAGTTGCAGCAGCCCTGCCAGGATCAGCGACGGCAGGGTTGCGCCGATGTCCGGATAGAAATTGGCGAGCAGGTGATAGGTGCCGATCCCGCCCAGCCAGGCCAACAGCGCCGGCCAACGCAACGCCGCTGGCGCGACCCGGCTGCCGCGCTGGCGCAGGATGAAATGATCCACCAGCACCACGCCGAACAACGGCGCGAACACCGAACCGATCAGCAACAGGAAGTTCTGGTATTGCGCCAACGGCGCAAAGCAGGCGATCAAAGTGCAGAGCACGCCAATCGCCAACGCCAGGTGCTCGACCTTGAGTCCCGACAACATGCCGCTGGACACCGCCGCCGAATGAATGTCGGCAAAAGCGTTTTCCGATTCGTCCAACAAAATCAGCAGCAGCGGAATCCCCAACCCAGCGCCAGCCAAGGCCAGTAACAACGCGTTGACCTCACCGCTCGGGGCGAACGCCAGGGTGTAGGCCACGCCCAGGCTCATCAGCCAGAAATTACCGATGAAGAAGCCCAGGGCAGTGCCGCCGAAGACATTTTTCGCGCGTTTACCGAAACGAGAGTAATCGGCAATCAATGGCAGCCACGACAGCGGCATGGCAATGGCGATATCGAACCCCACCGCCAGCGGCATCGAGCCATCGCCCGCCTGGGCCCATAGCGCCGCCAGGTCGGCCTTGGCGAACAGGTTCCAGGTCAGCCAGCTGCACGCCGCCAGCAACAGCCAGATGCCCCACTTGCGCAACACCTTGCGCACGAAAGTCAGCGGCCCGCTCACCGCGAGCAAGGTTGCCAGGGCGCCGAAGAACAAGGTCCACAGCAACGGATTCGCCCCCAGGCTGCCTTCGCTGAAGGCCCGGGCGCCCAGCAGGCTGGCGGCGTCACGCATGACGATGATTTCGAACGAGCCCCAGCCGATCAACTGCAACAGGTTCAACACCGCCGGCACGCTCGCACCTTTACCGCCGAGGCTGAGCTTGAGCGCGGCCATGGCCGACAGGCCAGTGTCACTGCCGATCACCCCGACGGCCGCCAGCAGCAGGACGCCCACCAGCGTGCCAAGGAAAATCGCCAGCAACGAACCACTCAGGCCCAGTCCCGGTGCCAGCAAGGCGCCGACCTGCAAGACCATCAGGCCGATACCGAGGGAAAACCACAGGGAGAAGAGATCGCGGGCGCCGAAGACGCGCTTGTCCAGGGGGACCGCGGTGCCCGGGGAGTAGGTGCTGGGTTGGATGTTCACAGAAATATCTCAGGGCGGTTATTGTTTTGGATCGCTGATCGTCCCCGTGGCGAGGGTGCTTGCTCCCTCGCCACGGGTGAACACCGCTCAGGTCACACTTTCTTGTACAGCTGACTGCCTTCCTGCTTGAACCGCTCCGCCTGCTCCGCCATCCCCTGGGCGACGTCCACATCCACCGCTTCGATGCGCTGGTTGGCCGCGTACTCACGCACTTCCTGGGTAATTTTCATCGAACAGAATTTCGGCCCGCACATCGAGCAGAAATGCGCGACCTTGGCCGAGTCCTTCGGCAGGGTTTCGTCGTGGTACGAACGGGCGGTGTCCGGGTCCAGGCCGAGGTTGAACTGGTCTTCCCAGCGGAACTCGAAACGCGCCTTGCTCAAGGCGTTGTCGCGGATCTGCGCGCCCGGGTGACCCTTGGCAAGGTCGGCCGCGTGGGCGGCGATCTTGTAGGTGATGATCCCCGTCTTGACGTCATCCTTGTTCGGCAAGCCGAGGTGTTCCTTCGGCGTCACGTAGCAGAGCATGGCGCAGCCGAACCAGCCGATCATCGCCGCACCAATGCCGGAGGTGATGTGGTCGTAGCCCGGCGCGATGTCGGTGGTCAGCGGGCCGAGGGTGTAGAACGGCGCCTCGTCGCAGCACTCCAGCTGCTTGTCCATGTTTTCCTTGATCAACTGCATCGGCACGTGGCCGGGGCCTTCGATCATGCATTGCACGTCGTGTTTCCAGGCGATCTTGGTCAGTTCGCCGAGGGTCTCCAGCTCGCCGAACTGCGCTTCGTCGTTGGCGTCGGCAATCGAGCCCGGACGCAGGCCATCGCCCAGCGAGAAGCTGACGTCGTAGGCCTTCATGATTTCGCAGATGTCTTCGAAGTGGGTGTAGAGGAAGTTCTCTTTGTGGTGCGCCAGGCACCACTTGGCCATGATCGAACCGCCACGGCTGACGATGCCGGTGACGCGCTTGGCGGTCATCGGCACGTAGCGCAACAGTACGCCGGCGTGGATGGTGAAGTAGTCGACACCTTGCTCGGCCTGCTCGATCAGCGTGTCGCGGAACAGCTCCCAGGTCAGGTCTTCGGCCACGCCGCCGACTTTTTCCAGGGCCTGGTAGATCGGCACGGTACCGATCGGCACCGGCGAGTTGCGGATGATCCACTCGCGGGTTTCGTGGATGTGCTTGCCAGTAGACAGGTCCATGACCGTGTCCGAACCCCAGCGGATACCCCAGGTCAGCTTCGCCACCTCTTCTTCGATGGACGAACCCAGGGCGCTGTTGCCGATGTTGCCGTTGATCTTCACCAGGAAGTTACGGCCGATGATCATCGGTTCCAGTTCGGTGTGGTTGATGTTGGCCGGGATGATCGCGCGACCGCGGGCGATCTCGTCACGCACGAATTCGGGGGTGATGACCTTCGGCACGCTGGCGCCGAAGCTGTGGCCGGCGTGTTGCTGGTCCAGCAGGCCGGCGGCCCGAGCCACTTCCAGCTTCATGTTTTCGCGGATGGCGACGTATTCCATCTCGGCGGTGATGATGCCTTTGCGCGCGTAGTGCATCTGGCTGACGTTGGCACCCGGCTTGGCCCGACGCGGGTTGTTTACGTGGGCAAAACGCAGCTTGGTCAGCTCGGGGTCGGCGAGGCGCTCCTGGCCGAAGTTGGAACTCAGGCCCGCCAGGCGTTCGGTATCGCCACGGGCTTCGATCCACGGCGAGCGCACGTTGGCCAGGCCTTTGCGCACGTCGATGATCACGTTCGGGTCGGTGTAGGGGCCCGAGGTGTCGTACACCGTCACCGGTGCGTTGATTTCACCGCCGAAATCGGTCGGTGTCACGTCGAGGCTGATTTCACGCATGGGCACGCGAATGTCCGGGCGGCTGCCCTGGACGTAGATTTTTTGCGAGCGGGCAAAAGGCTGGACCGATTGCTCGTCGACTTGGGCCGATTCACTGAGGTTGGTCGCGTTTTTTGATTTTGTCGTCATCACGGGCTCTCCAGACACACATCCAGGCAGTGGATTTTTTGTCGGAGCGAACCTGTCACGAATGGACGCACCCCTGCACGATTGTGCGGATGCTGTGCTTGATACACGAGGGTATTCGAAGTCGAACACATCCCGGACGAAGCACAAGAGGACTCGCCGGGAAGACGAGAAATCTTGTTCCCTACGCAGGCGCTAACCTGATCAGGTTCAACGGGATCCGAATTTATTCGATCTCAGCCTCATAGCAAGGCACCCCGACAAGAACCCGGCCAGTCTAGACACAACCGACACAGAACGCCATCACTGGGGCAAAAGGCATGATGAATGGCGCATCTGCAGGATTGTTGCCGTGCGTCCGCGCAACTACACTCGCTACGCCGCGCCTCTTGCGCACTCTCACTTGTGAACTAGGGATAGCCTCATGCTGCGCAAACTGTCATTGGCCGTTGCCGTGTCCTGTACATCCACCGCGATGGCTTGGGCTGCCGAAGCGCCCTTGTCCACCAAAACCGACCTGGTGAGCGTCTACCAGGAAGCCGTGGACAATAACGCCGACCTGGCCGCCGCCCGCGCCCAGTATGGTGCCCGGAAGGAAGTGGTGCCCCAGGCCCGCGCCGGGCTGTTGCCCAATCTTTCGGCGGGCGCCGACCTGAACAATACCCGCACCTCGCTTGACGAGCCGGCGATGACTGCCACCCGCAGCGCCACCGTTTACCAGGCGACACTGTCCCAGCCGATTTTCCGCGCCGACCGCTGGTTTCAACTGCAGGCGGCGAAATCCGTCAACGAACAAGCCTCGCTGCAACTGTCGGCCACGGAACAGGACATGATCCTGCAAAGCGCCGAGCGCTATTTCAATGTGCTGCGCAGCCAGGACAACCTGGCCTCGACCAAGGCCGAGGAAGCCGCGTTAAAGCGCCAGCTCGATCAGTCCAATGAACGCTATGACGTAGGCCTGTCGGACAAGACCGACGTGCTGCAATCCCAGGCCAGCTATGACACGGCGAGGGCCAACCGGATCGTCGCCCAGCGCCAGGTCGAGGATGCGTTCGAAGCGTTGATCACCCTGACCAACCGCCAGTACAACTCGCTCCAGGGCGTCGTCCACACGCTGCCGATCCTGCCGCCGGCACCGAACGATGCCAAGGCGTGGGTGGACACCGCAGCCAAGCAGAACCTCAACCTGCTGGCCAGCAACTACGCCGTGGAAGCCGCCGAGGACACCCTGCGCCAGCGCAAGGCCGGCCATGCACCGACCCTCGATGCGGTTGCCCAGTACAGAAAAGGCGACAACGACGGCCTCGGCTTCAGCAACCCAAGCGTCACCGGCGAGCGTTATGGCGGCGATGCCGACCAACGCACCATCGGCCTGCAACTGCGTATCCCGATCTACAGCGGCGGGTTGACCAGTTCCCAGGTGCGCGAGTCCTACTCGCAGCTCAGCCAGACCGAACAGCAACGCGAAGGCCTGCGTCGGCAGGTGGTGGAAAACACCCGCAACCTGCACCGGGCGGTGAACACCGACGTCGAACAGGTCCAGGCCCGGCGCCAGTCGATCATTTCCAACCAGAGCGCGGTGGAGGCCACGGAGATCGGCTATCAGGTGGGTACCCGCAACATCGTCGACGTCCTCGATGCCCAGCGCCAGCTGTACACCTCGGTGCGCAACTACAACAACGCCCGCTACGACTACATCCTCGACAACCTGCGCCTCAAGCAGGCGGCCGGCACCTTGAGCCCGGCGGATCTGCAGGACCTGTCACGCTACCTCAAGCCCGACTACAACCCGGACAAGGACTTCCTGCCGCCGGACCTGGCGCAGGCGGCAGCGGAGCAGTTGCGTTCGCGGCCGGGGCAGTAACCCCACCGGTCTACCCAGTGCCCCTGTGGGAGCAAGCTTTGCTCCCACAGGTATGAGCCCCTCAGTCGATCAACCGCCCCAACCCATCCAGCAACCGCTGCAACGCGCCTTGATTGGTGCGCATCACTTTCAATCCCGCCTCGGCCATGCGCTGGGCATCGCGGGGCAGCTCGAACAAGCGCTGCACCGCCAGGGCCAGGCTTTCGGCGTCCTCGACTTCCTGTAGCGCCCCGGCACTGCGCAGTTGCGCCGCGATTTCGAGGAAATTGAACAGGTGCGGCCCGCTCAGCACCGGTTTCGCCAGCGCCGCCGGCTCCAGCAGATTGTGCCCGCCGTTAGGCACCAGGCTGCCACCGACAAAAGCGCTGTCGGCCAAGGCATAGAGGAACAGCAGCTCGCCCATGGTGTCGCCAAGCAACACCGACGCCTGGGCACTGACCGGTTGTGCACGGGAACGCCGGACGGTGGCGAACCCCTCGCGCTCACACAGTTGCTGCACTGAGTCGAAACGCTCGGGATGGCGCGGCACCAGGATCAGCAACGCGTCAGGGTAACTTTCGAGCAGGCGACGGTGGGCAGCCAGTACCACTTCATCCTCGCCCTCGTGGGTACTGGCGGCGATCCACACCGGGCGCTCGGTTGCCTGCCACTGGCGGCGCAGGGCGTTGGCATCTTCGAGCAGTTGCGGGTCGATGGTCAGGTCGAACTTGATCGAGCCGGAGACCTCGACGGTGTCCGCCCGGGCGCCCAACTGGCGAAAACGCTCGGCTTCCGCTTCGGTCTGCACGGCGAACAGGCTCATTTCGGCGAGCATGGGCCGGGTGAGCTTGGGAAAACGCCCATAACCGCGCGCCGAACGCTCCGACAACCGAGCGTTGGCCAAGGCCACCGGAATGCCGCGCCGAGCACATTGGTGGATGTGGTTGGGCCACAGCTCGGTTTCCATGATCACCGCCAGGCACGGACGAACCCGGTCGAGGAAACGCTTGGCCGCGCAAGGCAAGTCATAAGGCAGATAGCAATGCTGGACGCGCGGCTCGCTGGCGAACAACGCCTGGATCCGCTCCGAGCCGGTGGGGGTCATGCAGGTGACGGTGATCGGCAGCTGTGGATAACGTTGCAACAGGGCGCGGATCATCGGTGCGGCGGCGATGCTCTCGCCCACCGACACCGAATGGACCCAGATGCCCCCCGGGACCATGACCGGCAGCCCCCAGGAAAAACGCTCGCCGATGCGCCGGGCATAAGCCGGCGCCTTGCGGGCCCGCAGCCACAGCCGAATCGCTACCAGTGGCAGCCCCAGGTAAAACAATGCGCTATAGAGAGTTCTGTTCATGGCGGCGGAGTTTATCGGGTTTTCAGCCGATCGCCTGCAACTGCACGGCAAAACGTTCCGCCAGCCAGCGCGCCGCCGGCCCCAGGGGTTCGTCGCGGCGCCAGACCAGCTCCACCACCAGGGCCGGCGGGGTCCATTCGCTGTTGAGCTCGACCATGTCGCCCAGGTACGCCGGGTACTGCACGACATGTCGCGGCAGCCAGGCCCACCCCAGGCCGCTTCTCAGCCATTCGGCCAGGACGTAGAAACTGTCGGCCCGCCAGACCTGCGGGCTGGCCTGCTCACTGCCGGGGTACAGGCTGGATTGAGTGGCCATCAACAATTGCCGGTGCCGGGCCATTTCCCGGCAGGACACATAATCAAGGGAGGCCAACGGATGCCCCTTGCTGCACACCGTGACCATCTCGACGCTGCCCAGGACCCGGCGCTCCAGCGCTTCGGGGATCTGGTCGTGATAGAACAACAAGCCGAGGTCGGCGCGCCGCTCCACCAGTTTGCGCGCCACGTCGCCCTGGGCGGCACTGGCCAGTTGCACCTCAAGGGTCGGGAATTGCCGGGCCAACGCCGCCAGGCTGTCGATCACCGGTTGGTAGGGCATGGCCTCGTCCTGGGCCAGGCGCAGCGACGCTTCCTGGCCACGCATCAGCGCCAGGGCCCGGCCGTTGAGGCGTTCACACTGGCGCAGCAGCTCCCGCGCCTCTTCCAACAAGGCCTGGCCCGCCTCGGTCAACCGGGGCTGACGGCCACTGCTGCGCTCGAACAGACTTACCCCCAGGTCGGCTTCCAACAAGGCGATCGCGCTGCTGATGGCCGACTGGGCTTTGCGCTCATCCCGGGCCACGGCGGAAAACGAGCGTTTTTCGACCACACTGACAAACAGCCGTACTTGCTCCAGGTTCCATTGAACACTCATGGCTCAACCCATCTCTTAAACAGATAGGTAATGACTTTACCGCATTTAGCCTCCGCCTAAAAATAGCGCCATCGAAAGACGCAACCGTCAAAAAGGAGTTGCCCATGAACGCTTACTACTACCTTGTCATCGCCATCTGCGCCGAAGTGATCGGCACCGTCTCGATGAAAGCGATCAAGGGCTTGAGCACGCCGTTGCCGCTGCTGCTGGTGATCGTCGGCTACGGCATCGCCTTCTGGATGCTGACCCTTGTGGTGCGTACCGTCCCGGTGGGTGTGGCCTACGCGGTCTGGGCCGGGATGGGGATCGTCATGGTCAGCGTGGCGGCGCTGTTCATCTATGGGCAGAAGCTGGACACCCCGGCGATGCTGGGGATGGCGTTGATTGTGTTGGGGGTGGTGGTGATCCAGTTGTTTTCCAAGACCGCAGGACACTAAAAACGCGGATTGACGGGCTGGAACACACAGAAATAGGCCAAGGGATCTGTGGGAGCAAGGTTTGCCCGCGATGAAGACAACGCGATCTCTCGGGAACCGAGGCGCCTGTATCGCGAGCAAGCTTTGCTCCCACGGATTCAGCAGAGAAAACTCAATTCGTCGAGTCTGTATACTGCGCCCTCGTCTTGAACTCTGAGGTCGCTGCATGCCATCCGTTATTTCCACCGACGTTCTGATTGTCGGCGCCGGAGTCGCTGGTCTCTGGCTGAATGCGCGCCTGCGTCGACTCGGTTTTTCCACTGTGCTGGTGGAAAGCGCCAGCCTCGGCGGCGGACAAAGCGTCAAATCCCAAGGCATCATCCACGGTGGCGCCAAGTACGCCCTGCATGGCGCCCTCACCGGCGCCTCGGAAGCCATCGCCGACATGCCGCGGCGCTGGCGCGAGGCCTTGAAGGGCGACGGCGAGCTGGACCTGTCCGGGGTGCGCATGCTCTCCGACGCCCATTACCTCTGGTCCCCCGGCACTCTTGCCGGCAACCTCACCAGTTTCTTTGCCAGCAAGGCCGTGCGCGGCCGCGTCGACCAGGTCAAAGGCAGCGAATTGCCACCGGCGCTGCAAGACAAGCGCTTCAAGGGCAAGGTCTATCGCCTGGCCGAGCTGGTGGTAGACGTCCCCAGCCTGATCGCACGCCTGGCGGAACTGGCCGGCGACAGCCTGCTGGCCGGGCAACACATCGAACCGCTGCGCGAAGGTGACACGCTGACCGGGCTGAAGGTCGACGGCCGCGAAATTCGCGCCCAGCGCATTGTCCTCAGCGCTGGCGGTGGCACCGCCGAGTTGCTCAAAGCCTTGGACTTGGACAAACCGGCCATGCAGACCCGGCCGTTGCACATGGTCCTGGCCAAGGGGCCGAGCCTCAGACCTCTTTACGCCCATTGCCTGGGCGGCGGACCAAAGCCACGTGTCACCGTGACCACCCACCCGGCCGCCGATGGCCAATGGGTCTGGTACCTGGGCGGCGACCTCGCCGAAGGAGATGCCGTCGCCCGCGAACCCGCTGCGCAGATCGCCGTCGCCCAGAAAGAACTTGGCCAATTGCTGCCCTGGATTGATCTCAGCACCGTCCAATGGGCCACGCTGCGGGTCGACCGCGCCGAACCGCTGCAATCGGGCCTGACCCGCCCGGACAACGCCTTCCTCGCCGAACAGGATCGTCTGCTGGTGGGCTGGCCGACCAAACTGGCCCTGGCCCCGGATTTCGCTGATCGGGTGATCAGCGTGCTGCAACGCCATGGCATCCGGCCTAGTCACCCGACGCCACTGCCAGACTTGCCGAAACCGCCCATGGGCGTCCCCGCCTGGGAGCAACTGCTGCCATGAGCCAAGCGACCCTGCACGACTTCCACCGCCCGCTGGGCCATAACGGTCCGCGGGTCTCCCCGCTGGGCCTGGGCACCGTCAAGCTGGGTCGCGACCAGGGCGTCAAATACCCCAGCGGTTTCCAGATTCCCGATGACGACGAAGCACGCCGGCTGCTCAAACTGGCCCGCGACCTGGGCATCAACCTGATCGACACCGCGCCGGCCTACGGTCGCAGCGAAGAACGCCTGGGCCCGCTGCTGCGCGGCCAACGCCAGGACTGGGTGATTGTCAGCAAGGTCGGCGAAGAATTCAGCGACGGCCAGTCCCGTCACGACTTCAGCGCCGCCCATACCCGGTTTTCCGTGGAACGCAGCCTCAAGCGCCTGGAAACGGACTACATCGACCTGGTGCTGGTGCATTCTGACGGCAACGACCTGGCGATTCTCAACGACAGCGAGGTCTACCCGACCCTGGCGGCGCTCAAGCGCGAGGGCAAGATCGGCGGCTTCGGCTTCTCCGGAAAAACCGTCGACGGTGGCTTGAAAGCCCTGGAGCAAGGCGATTGCGCGATGGTCACCTACAATCTGAACGAGCAAAACGAGAAGGCTGTCATTGACTACGCAAACGCGCACGGCAAGGCGATCCTGGTGAAGAAAGCCCTGGCCAGCGGCCACGTCTGCCTGAACCCTGGGACAGACCCGGTTCGTGCCAGCTTCGAACTGTTGTTTGAGCATCCTGGGGTTGCCAGTGCTATTGTCGGCACGATCAATCCGCTGCACCTCGCCCATAACGTCGCGACCTTAGCCCAGGTCCTACGTAAAAACTGACGCCGCACTACGCGGCATTAAGCAGGAGCCGACATGCCGCGTACGCTCATCAGGAAGAACCCCAGCAACTTCAAGACCCTGCCCCTGTTCGTCGAAGCGACACCCGAAGGCCTGACTTACCAGAGCGTCGGGATGCCGCTGAACTTCGCCCAGACCCTGCAACGCCGTCGCCCCGTGACGGTGGCCGACGCCGAGCGTTTTTCCCTGGAACTGGCCAACCTCGGCGTTTCAGTGCGCCTGACCCTGCATTGGCAGAACCGTGACTATTGGGTATTGGTCCGCCAACGCCGGCAGGACCGCGGCGATGTGGTGCTCAAATTGATTTCCGGCTACGTGCCGGCCCACGAACTGAATTTGCCGCTGCTCACCGCCATCAGTGAGATCGCCGAAGAATGCCTGCTGGAAACCCCTGAAGGCTGGCTCGGCGGACGTTTCAACGACACCTGGCTGCCCGCGCCCTACGCCAGTGCCCTGCACTATCGCGAAGCCCTGCCGTTTCGCCTGACACCGCTGTCCGGCTCCGCGCGCCCGGTACGCTGCGCCAACCTGCAACTGATCGAGCGGCCGCGGGCCTACGTCCATCTGCCGACGGCATCGCTGCAATTGATCTACGACCTGCGCCTGGATGTGCCCAGGGAGGCCAAGTCCTTGAGCCTGTTCCACGTCGATGAACGCCTTGAAGGCGATCAACTGGTGGCACGCCTGGACCGCAAGCGCCCCGACCTGTATCTGATGCCGCTGCAGGACGGGCAGCCGTTGCCCGAGCTGTATACCTTGAAAAAGGATCAGTTGTACCCGGCCGCTACCCGTGGGCTGTACCTGGCTGAGAGTTTCGCCCGGCAGGACGGCTGGCTGGTGCGAGACGAGCGGATTCGCTGGAAGGACTGGTTGCGCCAGCAAGGACTGACGCCACCGGACAAGGAATCGGGCCTGACCCTACTCAAGGGCAAGGCCCGGCAGTTGTTCAAGAAGATCGTGCCGCGCAACGTGGCTCGTTAAGAAGTCGGGGCCAACCTGTGGCGAGGGGATTTATCCCCGCTGGGGAGCGAAGCTCCCCCCATTCAAAACTATCTGATACACCGGCTCAGTTACTGCGGATCTTTTCCACAATCGCCGTCGTCGAGCTGTTTTCCACCAGCCCCAAGACCTTCACGGTGCCGCCGTAAGCCGTGACGATGTCCGCACCTACGACCTGGTCGATCCCGTAGTCGCCGCCCTTGACCAGCACATCCGGCTTGACCTGGCGCAGCAGGTTTTCCGGCGTGCCTTCACTGAAGCTGATCACCCAGTCCACGGCACCAAGGCCGGCCAGAACCGCCATGCGCCGGTCGACACTGTTGATCGGGCGCCCCGGCCCCTTGAGCCGGCTCACGGAGGCATCGTCGTTGATCGCGACGATCAGGCGGTCGCCTTGGGCCCTGGCCTGTTCGAGGTAGGTCACGTGACCGGCGTGGAGGATGTCGAAGCAGCCATTGGTGAAGACGATTCTTTCGTTGTGGGCACGGGCGTCATCCACCGCCAGCAGCAATTGCTCAAGGCCCAGCACGCCGCGCTCGGAACCCTCTTCACGCTGGATCGCACGCCGCAGCTCAGGGGCGCTGATGGCCGCCGTACCGAGCTTGCCGACAACGATGCCCGCCGCCAGGTTCGCCAGGGCCACCGCGTGGGGCAGTTCCTCTCCGGCCGCGATGGCCGCCGCCAAGGTGGAAATTACCGTGTCGCCGGCACCCGTCACGTCGAACACTTCACGGGCACGGGCCGGCAAGTGGAGCGCCGGATGATCGGGACGCAACAGGGTCATGCCATGCTCGCCACGGGTGACCAGCAACGCACCGAGATCGAGGTCGTGCATCAGCTTGGCGCCTTTGCTCACCAGTTCGTGCTCATCGTGGCAACCGCCGACAATGGCTTCGAACTCGCTGAGGTTCGGTGTGATCAGGCTGGCGCCACGGTAGATGGAGAAATCCTTGCCCTTGGGATCGGCCAGCACCGGAATGCCACGGGAACGGGCGGCCTGGATCAGCGCCTGGTGATTCTTCAACGCGCCTTTGCCGTAGTCCGACAACACCAGGACCTTGATGCCTTCGAGCAGTTGATCGACTTCGGCGCCGAGGGCCAGTGGATCGGTGGCGAACGGTTCCTCGAAGTCGATCCGCAAGAGTTGCTGGTGACGGCTCATGACCCGCAGCTTGACGATGGTCGGCTGGTGCGCGATGCGCTGGAACATCGCCCGTACGCCCGCGCCCTCGAGGCTGTTGGCCAGGCTGTTGGCGGCTTCATCGTCACCGGTCACGCCCACCAGGGAGGCCGGCGCACCGAGGGCGGCGATGTTCAAGGCAACGTTGGCGGCACCACCGGGGCGATCCTCGATCTGCTCGACCTTGACCACCGGAACCGGCGCCTCAGGGGAGATCCGTGACGTACCGCCATGCCAGTAGCGGTCGAGCATGACATCGCCGACCACCAATACAGGGGCTTGATCGAATCGTGGCATGGACAACTTCATGGAGCATCCCAAATACAAAATGAACAGGGGCGCGATATTAGCACAGGGTTAGCGCAGGCTTGACCATGGTGGCAACACGACACCCAGTGGCCTGCGTGGCTGATTCGTGCATTCGAATCAACCCCACAGGCCACTGGGCGAGCGATTGTTCAGATTTGCAGCAACGCCGATAGCCGCGCGCAGGCCAGGGCCAGTTCCACCTCGCTGGTATCGATCTCGCAGTCCGGTGCGAGCGGCGCCTCGTAGGGGCTGTCGAGCCCGGTGAAGTTCTTGATCCGCCCGGCGCGGGCTTCGCGGTACAGGCCCTTGGGGTCGCGCTGGGCACACACGTCGAAGGAGGTACTCACATACACTTCCACGAAACTGCCCTCGGGGAACAATTGCCGGGCCGCATCCCGGTCGGCACGAAAAGGAGAAATGGCCGCGACGATGACGATCAGGCCGGCGTCGACCATCAACCGCGCCACCTCGGCAATACGTCGGATATTTTCCTTGCGCGCCTCGGCGTCCATGCCCAGCCCCCGGCACAATCCCTGGCGCACGTTGTCGCCATCGAGCAGGGCGGTATGCAAGCCCTGTTGGTGAAGTTGCACTTCCAAGGCATTGGCCAGCGTCGACTTGCCAGCCCCCGACAGCCCGGTCAGCCAGATGCAGCGTGGCCGCTGATGCTTGATGGCGGCCCGGTCACGTGGCGTAAGTGCCAGGGCGCCAGGGTGGTTCTGCAAGGGTTGCAGCGATACCTTCGACGTCTCATTCATAGCCAAGCATCTCGTAGTCACGTTGGTACACCCGCCGCACCAGCCGACGGGTCCGTACCGAGCATATGTCCCGTACCGGTACCGCTACACGATTCAGGGTGCGGTTCACATGGGGCAACGTTGCGTGTAACCCCAGATGCTCGCACACCTGCCGGTAGTCACGCTCAAGGTGCTCTTGGTAACCGATGAAATCCATCGCCAGGTGCCCCAGGGAATCGGTGAGAAAATCGGTCTGGGGAGCGAAATGCAACTGCCGGGTGATGTTCTCGGGGTGCAGCCAGCGGCTGACGAAATCGTCGAAGTCACGGTAAAGACTCACCAGCTTCTGCGCCGCATGATCACGCTGCCCCAGTTTATTGCCCCGCAGGAAAGCATAGGCTGAATACGCACGCTCCAGCGGATCACGGACAAAAGTAAATTTGAAGCTGGCGGCGTACTGTTGCGCGAACTGCTCTTCGTACCAATACAACGGCAGGTGTCCTGGACTGTAGCCATCGAACAGCCCCACGCAAACGCTGCTTCCGGCGCACTTGGGTACATGGATGAACAGGCAGGCGCGTCGAGCGAAAGCGTCGGGGAACCGGCAGTTGGCCGACATCGACTTGTTCACGACCTGTCGGTCGACAACCGACAGACGCCCCAATAGAAAGGAGCGTTGCGGCTTGGGCAACAGCTTCCAGAGGTAACGTTGCAACATTGAAGTACCCGTCGCTGAAGATTCGTTCAGGAAAATCCTGTCGCCAGAACCTTAGCAAGCACAGGTCGCGGATTTATAGCGACTTGGTCGATACACGTAACAGAAGAGATACAAAGCCCGTGGAACCCTGGCGCGGTCCACACGGGCCTTGACCTGCAATCAGGCGATGTCCTGGGCGGGAGCATCCAGGCCCATGGCATGAAGCCGGGCGTAATAGCCGTTCTGTGCAAGGAGTTCGCCGTGCGTGCCGCGCTCGACGATGCGGCCCTGGTCCATTACCAGGATCAGGTCGGCCTTCTCGATGGTCGACAGGCGGTGGGCGATGACCAAGGTCGTACGGCCTTTCATCACCTGGTCCAGTGCCGCCTGGATATGCCGCTCGGACTCCGTGTCCAGGGCCGACGTGGCTTCATCGAGAATCAGCAACGGGGCGTTCTTCAACAACGCCCTGGCAATGGCCAGGCGCTGGCGCTGGCCACCGGACAACAGCACGCCGTTCTCGCCCACTTCGGTGTCCAGGCCCTGGGGCAACTGCGCGATGAAGTCCATGGCGTAGGCGTCCTGGGCAGCCTTCTCGATGTCGGCCCGCGGCGCGCCAGCCAGGTCCCCGTAGGCGATATTATTGGCCACCGTGTCGTTGAACAGCGTGACATGCTGCGTCACCTGGGCGACATGCCGACGCAGGTTGCGCAGGCGATAATCCTCGATCTCCACGTCATCCAGCAATATCTCGCCGATTTCATGGTGGTAGAAGCGCGGGATGAGGCTCGCCAGGGTCGACTTGCCGCTGCCTGAACGGCCCACCAACGCGATCATCTGCCCAGGCATCGCCGTGAAGCTGATGTCCTTGAGCACCTCGCGGTCGGCACCGGGATAAGTGAAGCTCAGGTTGCGCACGTCGAGCCGGCCACTGACGCGATCCTGCTCGACCATGCCTTTGTCGACTTCCGGCTCGACATCCAGTTGCTCGAAGATGCTTTCGGCACCGGCGACGCCCCTCTGGATGGTGGAACTGACTTCCGAGAGCTGGCGGATCGGCTTGGGCAGCAAGCCGGCAGCCGTGATGTAGGCCACCAGGTCACCGGCCGTCGCGTCGCCGCGCAAGAACAGCACGAGGAACATCAGGGCTGCCATGGCGGTGTAGATCACAAGTTGCAACATCGGCGTATAGACCGCGCCGGTGCGGGTCATGCGCAGCTGCTTATCGGTATTGCCCTGGCTGGCCTGGGCAAAACGCTGCTCTTCGTAGGCTTCGCCGCCGAAGCTGCGCACCACGCGATAACCCTGGATGGTCTCGGACGCCACGTGGGTCACGTCGCCCATGGCCACCTGGATCTTTTTGCTCTGTTTGCGGAATTTCTTGCTGGTGTTGCTGACCATCATCGCGATCAACGGCAGGATCGCCAGCATCACCAGCGTCAGCTTCCAGTTCATCCACACCAGGTAGACAAAGAGAAACACCACGGTGAGGCCTTCGCGAATCACCACCTTGATGGCATCGGTAGCGGCGCCGGTGACCATGGTCACGTTGAACGTGATCCGGCTGATCAGGTGTCCGGAATTGTGGGTGTCGAAGTAGCGGTTAGGCAGTACCAGCAACTTGTTGAACAACTCGACCCGCAGGTCGTGTACCAGCCCCAGGGAAACCTTGGCCAGGTAGTAGTTGCCCAGGAACGAGCCCAGGCCCTGCCACGCGGCGATCAGGATGATCAGCAGCGGCACGGCCATCAGCAGCTTCAAGTCCTTGAGGTACGGTACGGTGGGAAAGAGCACCGCATCGGGGTTACTCAAACCGTCGACGAAATATTTGAGGATCCCGGCCAGCATGGGCTGGGTGGAGGCAAATATCACGAAACCCACGATACTCAGCAGGAAAATGCCCACGTAGGGTTTGACGTATCCCAGCAACCGAAAATAGATCTTCAGGCTGGAATCCTGTTCCGCATTGGGCGGTGCGTCACTCATCGTCGGGCTCACTGGTTAGGAAGAACGCGGAATTTTATCACAGCCATCGGACTTGGCCCGTGCCCAGGTCAAAACGCTGGCCAGGCCAATCGGTAGCCAACTGATGAACCATTCCGCGCGCGGGGTGCCGGTCAGGCTCGCGGCGTCGAATTGCATCGCCAGGAACGAAAACACCCACATGCCGAGCACCCCACGGCCCAACTGGCTGTCCCGGGCCCGCCAGGCTTCACGCAGCACGCAGAACCAGGCGACGCACCAGAGCAGCAGCCCCGGTAGCCCAAGCAGAATGGTTACGTGACTGAACAGATTGTGAGCGTGATCGAACAAGTGGCCCTTAGCGGGGACCCGGTAGTCACTCGCCAGCCCCAGTCCTCCCCAAGGGTGCTCGGCGATCATGTGCAGGCTCGAAGCGAAGATTTCGGGTCGATAGGACGCGCCACGCGCCATGAACAGCGGCGCGAGCAGCCAGAATATCAGCACCGCCAGCATTAGCGCCGCAACAGCGATCAGACGGGTGCGCTTGTCCCGGCAATAAAGGGGCATGGCCAGCACGCTGAGTAGCAAGGCCAGCGCCGCGCCGCGACTCTGGCTCGCCACGACGAATGCCCCCAGTAGCGCCAGGGCCACCGCCCAAAGCACTTGCAGCCCGACATGCCGCGGAATCCAGTGCAGCATCCAGATAGCTGCCAGACCGATCACATAGCCGCCCAGTAGCGGATGGGAGAGTTCTCCCAACCCCTCCAGGCGCGCGGTCCAGGGTTTGTTCGCAATGCCGTAGAAATGAATGATCGCCATCAGCGCCGTCAGCGCAAGGCCCACCCCACCCCACTGCATGACACGAATCACCCGCTCGGGCTGGCCGTCGGCGTAGATCGGGAAAAACATCAGGAACACCAGGATGTAGAGCAAGCGCTTGACTTCGCGGGAAGGATCCGCCGACTCGGCCCAGAGCAGCGTGACCAATGCCCAGGCCGCCAGCGCCAGCAGCGCGAGGCAGATCGTCCGCTGGGCGCGCCACCATTCTCCCAACCGCCGACGGGCCGGCCATGCGAACAGGATTGCGGGCAACCAGACAAATACCACCAAGCCTTGCTGATAGATCTTGTTACTAGGAGCCAGCGCAATCGCCAACAAGAACCATAACAAGCCAAAAGCCATCCATCTCTGCGCCCAACGTGTTGCCTGCATCTATCGCTCCTAAAACTGTGTCCCCGCCAAACCGGCATGGTTAAAACAAAAACTTTTGGGCATCATGAGCCGCCACGGCACCGGTTCTTTCAACAAGGTTTCCCTACGATGCAATCCTCACGGCTTCCCCAAGCCGCTTTGAATCAATTGATTGAAGGCGCCAGCATTCTGGAGGCCGACAGCTACGGCCCGAAAGTCTATCTGCTGCAGGATGGGAATATCCTTAAACTGTTTCGCCGCAAGCGGCTTTTTTCCTCGGCCCTCATACGGCCTTATTCAACGCGATTTATCAACAATGCCGTGCGCTTGCACAAGCTCGGCGTACCCACCTTGCAAGTGCTGGCCTCCTATACCCTGAACGCGCCCGGCATGACCGCCGTACTGTATCGGCCGCTTCCTGGAAAAACCCTGCGTCAATTATCCAATCAGGAGCATTTCAGTTGGCAGCAGGCGCTCCCTGCGCTGGTCGAGCTGATCCGCAGCCTGCACGCCAGCGGCATTTATTTCCGCTCGCTGCACCTGGGCAACATTGTCGTTACGCCTGAAAACAAACTGGGATTGATCGATGTGGCGGACATGCGTTTCCTGCGCTCGCCACTGCCACGCTATCTGGCGCGTCGCAACTTGCAGCATTTCGCTCGATATATTGCCCGTGAAAACCTGAACGCCAGCTTTCCAATGCAAGCGTTGGAAAACGCCTTACTGGCGACTGCCTGAAATCAGCTGCCGAGCGGTCTGGGTGAAATTCAACCAGGCCGCTTCAGGAGCCAGCGCCCGGTACTGGGCGGCCGCGACCCCCTCTGCGCACGCCTGCCCCGCCCGCCGGATCGCCTCGCTCCAGCGCTCATCATCGTTGACCGGGGCGTACCAGCCGGTATCGCCCAACTGCTCACGAAAAACAGCGAGTTCGCTGACCAGCACCGGGGCACCCGCCAGGACCGCTTCCTGGAGGATCAGGCCCAACCCCTCGGCCACGGAGGGGATCAATATCCAGTCAAACGCCTTGTAGAGCCTAGCGACGTTCCCCACATGCCCGGTCAACACCACCTTGCCGGCCAGATCCGCCTCGGCGATTCGCGCCTCCAGCGCCTCGCGCCTGGGACCGTCACCCACGATCACCAGACGCCATTCGGGTTGATCGACCGCCGCCCGGGCAAACGCCTGCAACAAACTGGCGAACCCCTTGCTGTCCACCAACCGGCCTATGGCGCCGAACACCCGCACGTCAGTGTCTGGCAAGCCCAGCCGGGCACGGGCCTCTGCGCGCGGCATGAGTGCGGACCGGAACGCAACCGGGTCGAACGCACTGCGTAGCGTAAAGACCGGAAGGTCCAGTTCGCCCTGGAGCGACGTTGCCAAGGTTTCGGAGACCGCCGCCAGGTTCAGCCGGGAGGCCGGGAAGCCGCGCAACAAGTCACGGACAGCCGCGTTGAGTCGAGTGGCGCCATGGAAAATCACCACGACGCGAATCTGCGGCAAATCCTGCAAAACGGGCAACAAGGCCCGGGCCACGCCCACGCCATCGAGCAGCACGACACGGGCATCGCTGTCGAGCAATGCCTGGCGGAAACGGCCGTGCATCAACGGTTTGAACAGCCGCCAGACATGCCGCCCCTTGAGCTGGGCAGACGTCAGCTTCCACTCCCGCACCGGCTCGACATCAACCTGGCAGGCAGATGCCGAGCCTTGCAAGAGCCACGTCTTGACAGGCGTGGCAGGCTCGATCCGCGACAGTATCTGGTGGTGGACCTTGTGTACCGAAGCGAATGGCGAACCGCCCGCCCACATGACGTTGATGATGCTCATAGAGCGAGGAACCTTTTATCGCGGACCATGCCTGTCAAACACCCAGCCTCAGGCGCCATTTTTCCAGCAGGCTCAACGGTGCCCGAGGTCGCAGGGTCGGCTCCAGTGCCTGCACGATCTTCTGCCCGATGCGCGCAAAGCTGAATTGTTCCAACGCCAGCTTCTGGCCGTTGTGCGCCACACTGCGCGCCAGCTCGGGATCGGCACGCAACCGGGAGAGCTTTTCCTGAAGTTGTGCGATATCTCGGTACAACACCACGTTATGCATATCCTGCAAGCCCAACGCACGGGCCTCATCGGCCCCCTGGTCGAAGGCCAGCAGCACACAGCCGCAGGCCATGGCTTCGAAATTCTTGATCATGAACTCGCCCATGCCGACATCGGCACTGACGAAGAAACGGATGCGGTTGAGGGTCTCGCAGTACTCTTCACCGGACTTGGTGCGTGTCACCACCAGCGGTTCGACACGGCCCAACTCATCCAGCAACGCCTTGCGACCACTGTAGGCGACGCTGTTGGTGCTACCGACGAAAGCCAGTTCGATATCCCGCTCACGCCCCTGATCCTGCAACAACGACTGATCGTAGCCCTTGGGCACGAACACCGCATCAAAACCTTCGGCGCGCAGGCGCTCGGTGACCATGAAACCGGAACTGATGACGCGCGCCCACGGTAGGCGACGGTAGTGCGCGCTGAACTTGCCGGTGTATTTACACGGAATGTAGTTCTGATAGGCGTCGTGCTCGAGAATCACCAGGTTGGGGATGGTGCGAATGAACGCCGCCTGGCGAATCTCTTGCTTGAAGCGCAGGAAAAATACGATCCGGTCGTAGCGCGAGACATCGACGTGGCGCCGGAAGTAGGCTCGCAGGTTGCGCTGCTCATGGCTGTCGAGCCAGCGCAGGTCGCATTCGCAATGGGCGGCCACGCCCTCATAGAGCCGGTCCAGAATGGCCCGTTGTTCTTTCTGCACCAGAAATAGAACTTTCATCGTTTTCCTTGCGGCACCAAACGACTGGAAAAAAAACCGGGAGCCCGGTTGCGCCACAGCGCAAGGACATCCCGCCTGGGGCCGCTAAAGTCGCCAAAACAGTTCATGACGACGCACAGCCTTGCGAAAAAACTCGTTCTCGCCATACCGCGAGACCGTGCGCCCGGCCAGCACTCGCTGGATAGCGCGGCGCAGGCGACGCTTGAACGGCGCTCGCGGTTGCAGATCATGCATCATTCCCAACGCCATGGCCTTGTCCCGCTGGCCGGCCAACGACAACGGCAGGCTCAATGGCTGCATCAGTCGATCCGCCGCGAAGACCGGTGGCAGCGCCACGCCCTCTCCCGCATTACCCATCGGCCAGCGGTCGTTGTCATGCAGGTGGTTGGCGTAGCCCAGCAACGTGGTCGGTTGCCATTCCAGGCCTTCAAGGGCCTGCAGGACAGCATCGTGGGCGCAGCGATGATCGGGGTGTGGGTCAAGGGTCGGGTGGGGCAACACAATGACGTCAGGGCAGGCCTTGAGCAGCAGCTCGCGCAGGTCTGCCAACAGGTTGTTCCAGGTCGGGGCGCCGTCGGCATCACCGGGCAGGGCAAACGGGTTCAACTGGCGGAAGGGCCGGGTGTCGCTCAGGTCCGCCTCCCGGGAGCCCTGGGGTTGCCCGGGCGCCGCCTGCATGGCGGCCAGTTGCAAGCAGAAGTACCCCAACTGCACGCAATGGGCTTGTGGCACGCCGGCCCAACGCGGCACGGCGATGCTGTCCCAGGCACGCAAGCGGCCCTTGAGCCGTGCGGCCTCGACGCGGTCCAGGCCCATCTGCTGGTAGTGTTCGGCCTCGATCTCACCGGCGGTCAGCGTCACGATCCAGGTCTCGTCCGCCTGGCTGTACAAGCCGTAGGCGGCCAGTTCTGCATCGTCGGCATGGGGAGCGATGATCATCACCCGCTGGTGCTTCACCTGCGGCGATGTGAACGACCACAACGTTGGCTCACCCAACAAGCGGCAAAAACGCCCGCGCAGGCACAGTTCACCCCGGGACAAAGCCGTCGCCTGCTCACTGAGGTTGAGGTAGCGTAGGCCGTTGACGCCGCGCTCGAACGTCTGCCGATCCGGGTATTCACCGCCCGTCAATTCGACGACGGGGTCGAGAAAACGTCCCAGCCAGGTGCTTTTGACCCGCAGGGCGAGGATCAACGTCGCGCCTTCGTCGAGGATCACACCTTCGTCCAGGCGCAGTCGCCCGGCATTGAGGTGCACCTTGGGTTGCTGGGTAAACGGCGCAAAACTGTACTGATAGTCGTCCCTGGGCGAATAGAACAGATGGTCGGCGAACCAGGCTTCATGGGCGACCCAGCCCAGCACCGCCAGCACCAGGGGCAACCACCAGGCCACCGCTACGCCCGACAGGACCAGCACGATGAGCGCGAGCAGCAACCCCACGCGCTTGTTACGACGGTGGCGCTTGAGCAACTGCTGCTTGCGGTTCGTCGGGGCGTTCATACGGTAAACACCGGCACGGGGTTGCACCAACGATCCTTGTATTCCCGGTCGGTACGACCGAACGAAAAGCGCAACGGCTTGCCGGCGGCACGGGCATGCTCCCAGGCGCTTTGGGTGTTGAGGAAGCTCAACACACTGCCGGGACTGAACTCGCGGGTCTGCGGGTCGACGCCACCGTTGATGTACTCCACACTGATCCACTCGGGAGCTTCGACGCGGTATACCAGTTGAATGGCGATCGGCGCATCGTTGAGGAAGATCACCGAGCCGATCAACAGTTCGCGCAGCAGCTCGATCACTTCGCCCATGCGCTCGGCACCGGTGGCGGCAAAGCCCCAGCGGCGCAGGAACAGGTCGCAGTAGATCGAGGCCAACTCGGCACTGGAAAACTCGCCGACCGGTCGTACCACCCCGCCCGCCTCTTCCAGCAAACGCAGCTCACGGCGCTGGTTGTAGCGAAACTTTTTCGACAGCTCCTCCGGCGTGCGAGCCATCGCCAGTTGCTCCTGTTGCAACTTCAAGCCAGTGAAACGCCCCTCGTTGAGCGCCGACAGGTAGCGCCCGCGATGACGCAACGGTGCCTGCGCGTCGGGCGCCGCCGGCAGGATCAGCTCGGCATTGCCCAGGTCGAAGAGACCTTTTTTTCCACTGCGCTTGAGCACGTCCTTGGACAAGGCCAGGTCGCGCCCCCAGGTCGGGATCGCAGCCTTGAGTGCTCCATCTTGCTCGAACGCCAGGTAACGCACGGGAATCCCGGCCAGGGCCGCCAGGCGCTCGACCACCAGGGGGTGGGTCGCCACGCTGCCGCCAAAACGCTGCCAGGCCTGGGCATACGTCGACGCGTCTACGGCGGTCCAGCCGCGTTCGCGCCAGCCTTGAAATCGGTTGAGCATCAGGCCCTCGGCGCCAGTTCGATGACTTGAGGCAAACGCCAGAATGCCTCGCGTACGGCGCGATCCGAAAAACGCTCGCGCAAGCGGTCGAGCATCAGCTCGGCGCATTGGCGACGTTGCAGATCGTCCATGCTCGCCAGGTGTTGCAGCCCCTGGGCCATGTGCTCGGCGTCGCCCAACGGAAACAGAATGCCCACACCCTCGACCACTTCCTTCGCCCCGCCACAAGCCGTGGCCAGCAGCGGTACGCCGGCGGCCATGGCTTCGAGCAGTACCATGCCGAACGGTTCATGGTCGGAACTCAAGGCAAAGACATCAAAGGCACGGAAATAGCGGCGCGCGTCAGGCACCTGGCCGAGGAACAGCACACGATCGGCAATGCCCAGTTCCAGCGCCAGTTCCCGCAGGTTCCGCTCCAAGCGGCCCTTGCCGAGGATCGCCAACTGGCTGTGGGGCGGCAAGTGGGCCTGTGCGGCGGCAAAACCACGCAACAGTGTTGCCTGATCCTTGTCCGGGTGCAGGCGACCGACGTTGCCGATGATCCAGGCATTCGCGTCCAGCCCCAGGGTGTGGCGCGCCTCCTCCCGAGAGACCAGGCCGGCCTGCGCGACATCCACGTCGATGCGGTTGTAGAGGGTCTGGATCCGGTTGGCCGGCCACTTGGGCAGGCAACGACGCATGTCGTCACGCACCGCATCGGACACCCCGAGCAGGCTCAGGCGCTTGCGGAAAATATGCGCAAACAGACGGCGGCTACGGCGTTGGTAGTCGCCAAAGGCATGGTGCACGCCAATCACCGGCAAGCCGGTGCCGAGCAGCGCGATGTAGATCGGCTTGAAACGATGGGCAATGCAGAAACTGAAATTGCGCGAAGCGGCGATCTTGCGCAGATCGCCGATGGCGCCGAGCTTCAGGCCACGAATGGCGCTGGAGCTGTATTCCATGAACAGCACCTCGTCCGAGGCGCAACCGGCGGCGACTTGCGCATCCGCCGCCCCGGTGAGGAACACCGTGGTCACCCGATAGCCAGTACCGGCGAACAGGCTGGCGTATTGACGGGCACAGTCCAGGAACGGCCCGTCATAACCGTGGCAGAACTGCAGCACATGACGCTCAGCCGAGCGTGTCATAAGCGTCCACGCCGTCTTTGACCACCAGGATATCTTCCATGATCAGGTACTGCAGGTCGGAGCCGTAGAACATGTTCAAGGCGTCGGTGGGCGAGCAGATCATCGGTTCGCCACGGCGGTTGAGCGATGTATTGAGCGACACGCCGTTGCCGGTCAGGACTTCCAGGGCCTTCATCATGTCGTAGTAGCGCGGGTTGTATTCGCGCTTGAGCACCTGGGCCCGGGAGGTGCCGTCTTCATGGACGACTTCCGGCACACGGGTTTTCCACTCTTCGGCCACTTCGAAAGTGAAGGTCATGAACGGCGCCGGATGATCGACCTTGATCATCTGCGGTGCAACGGTGTCGAGCATCGACGGGCAGAAAGGCCTCCAGCGCTCGCGGAACTTGATCTGCTCGTTGATCCGGTCGGCCACGCCGCTGGCGCTTGGGCAACCGATGATCGAACGACCGCCCAAGGCACGCGGACCAAACTCCATGCGGCCCTGGAACCAGGCCACCGGGTTGCCGTCGACCATGATCTTGGCGATACGTTCAGGGGTATTGTCGATCTTGCGCCATGCCGGCTTGCTCGGGTGACGGGCGCACGCGGCGATCACATCTTCGTTGCTGTAGGCCGGGCCGAGGTAGACGTGTTCCATCTTCTCCACCGGCACGCCACGGGCATGGGACACATACGCCGCCGCGCCCACCGCGGTACCGGCGTCGCCGGAAGCCGGCTGCACGAACAGCTCCTTGACGTCGTCACGGGCGATGATTTTCTGGTTCAGCTTGACGTTCAAGGCACAGCCGCCAGCGAACGCCAGCTTGCCGGTTTCCTTGAGCACGTCGCCCAGGTAGTGGTCGATCATCTGCAGCGCGAGCTTTTCGAACAGCGCCTGCATGCTGGCCGCGTAATGGATGTACGGCTCGTCGGCAATGTCGCCTTCGCGTTTCGGGCCGAGCCATTCGATGAGCTTCGGCGAGAAATAGAAACCCTTGCCCTTCTCTTTATAGCGGCGCAGGCCGATCACGTTGGCGTAGTCGGTGTTGATCACCAGTTCGCCGTTTTCGAACGAGGCCAGGCGCGAGAAATCGTACTTGCTGGCATCGCCGTAGGGCGCCATGCCCATGACCTTGAACTCGCCGTCGAGCATTTCAAAGCCGAGGAATTCGGTGATAGCGCCGTACAGGCCGCCCAGGGAGTCCGGGTCGTAGAACTCCTTGATCTTGTGGATCTTGCCGTTCTGGCCATAACCGAAGAACGTCGTGGCGTATTCGCCCTTGCCGTCGATGCCCAGGATGGCGGTTTTTTCCTGGAAGCCCGAGCAGTGATAGGCGCTGGAGGCGTGGGCCAGGTGGTGCTCGACCGGCTCGATCTTGATTTTCTTCGGATCGAAACCCAGTTGTTCCAGGCACCAGACGATCTTGCGGCGATAGCGCTTGTAGCGACGGTTACCCATCAGGATCGCATCGAGGGCGCGGTCCGGGGCGTACCAGTAGCGCTTGGCGTAGTGCCAGCGCGCTTCACCGAACAGGCTGATCGGCGCGAACGGAATCGCCACCACGTCGACATCGGACGGCTTGATGCCAGCCTGCTCCAGGCAGAACTTCGCCGACTCGTAGGGCATGCGGTTCTTTGCATGTTTATCGCGTACGAAGCGCTCTTCCTCGGCCGCCGCGATCAGCTTGCCGTCAATGTACAGCGCTGCGGAAGGATCATGGCTAAGGGCGCCGGACAGGCCAAGAATCGTCAATGCCACAGGGGTCTAGCCTCTTAATATCTGCATACGGGCGACAAGCGCCGCGAAAAAATGAGTGCCACGCGCCAGGGGCGGGGCAGCTAAAGGGCGGGATTATAGCTGAAAAGCGGCATTAAGCCTCTAGCTACAAGCGGCCAGCTTGCGAGGAAGGCTACCTGGCGCTCCCTCGCCACAGGTTTACCGCAGGCCTAGGACGAGGCGTTATCGGCCTCTTTGGGCAGCCGCTGGTCAATCACCCGATACAATGCACTGTCCTGCGGCCAGTTACGCATGAAGCGCGCGCGATCGCGGGCGTAGGCCGGGGCGAAGCTGACGTGGCTGCGGTGCTGGCACATGGCGTCCAGGTCGATCAACGCCCAGCGGTCTTGCTGCCAGAACAGGTTGTGGCCCTTGAAGTCGCCGTGGCTGATGCGTTCGCGAATCAGGTCGGCGAACAACCGCTCCAGCGCCGCCAATTCAGACTCGGGTGCGTCGCCGCTCTGCACGTAAGGGGCGAAACGCTCAATGATGTCCGGCCCCGGCAGATATTCGGTCACCAGGTACGCACCGCGGCGCAGCCACAGGAAACGCTTTTCCAGCAAGGCCAGGGGCTTGGCCGTGGCGATGCCGAGAAAGGCCAGCCGATGGCCTTCGCGCCAGGAGTGCCAGGCACGGCTCGGACGCCAGAAGCGCTTGAGCCAGTGGGCGAAATGCTTGATGTTGTAGCGCTTGATCACCAGGGGGCGACCGCCCACCTCGACCTTGCCGACGCTGGCCGCGCCCCCGGTCTTGTACAGGTGGCCCTGATCGAGCAAGGCATCGGCCTGCTCCAGCACCGGCGCCATGGCCACCTCTTCATCACGACGGATCGCCCGCAGGCCAAACGGCCCGCGCTGCACGCTGAACAGGCTGCACTCGCGCCCGACCTTCGCCAAAAAGTCCTTCAGCCGCCAGGCATGCACCCTGTTGATCTGTTTTTGCAGCGCCTGCATGGGCAACGCGTGCTCGGCATTACCCAGCAGGTAATGCACCAGCAGCTCTTCGTTGAACGGCTCGATGGCCTTGGGCAATTGGGCAAAGAACACCCCGAGGTTCTCCAGCACTTTGTCTCTCGACAGCGGCTGGCCCGGGGTTTCGGCGCGGATGCCGGCGCCGTCGATCAAGTGGAGCTTGCCGTCATGGCGCAGCAGGTTGTCCAGGTGCAGGTCTTCCTGCCACAAGCCTTTGCTGTGCATCTGCGCGACGGCCCCCAGGGCTTCGGCCAGTACAGCCGTTTGCTCATCGGCCAACAAAGGCAAGTGCTCGACCTGTTTCCAGGCATCCCCCAGACTTTCGGCATCTTCGAGCAATTCGAAGAGCAACCAGCCGCCCTCGCCTTCTTTCAGACCATCGGCCAACAGAAGCGGCGTGGTCAGCCCCTGGTCGGCCAGCAGGCGTACCCCTTGCAGCTCCCGTTGGAAATGCCGGGCTGCCTTGCTGCCTACCAGCAACTTGGCCAACACCGGCCGACCGCGCCAGACGCCCGCACCGACGTAGCGCTGCCCCGGCAACACCCGCAACAACGACAGCAATTGCAATTGCGCCGGGCCGGCGGCATCGACCAGTTCCAGGCTCAACGGCAGGACAGGATGGCGGCCGGCGCTTTTCAATTCGGACAAATGCATCAACGGGCTTCCTTATGGCTGCGCCGGGCGGTCAGGTGACTCATCCAGCGGTCGACCAGCGCACCGTCGCGAGGCTGGTCCAGATAGGCAGACAGCAACTGCCGCACCTCCTCTTGGCTCCACTCGGGCGCACGACGCAACAAGGGCTCCAGGTCCTTGACCCGATCACGCTGGCCGAACAGCAAGGGCCGGGTTTTCTCCAGGTCGATCAATTGCGCCTGATAACCACTGGCGGTGGCTTGCAGGAAAATGTGCTTGGGATAGAAGCAACCATGGACCTGACGCACGCCGTGCAGGTGCCGCGCCAACTGGCCACAGGCATTGAGGATGGTGCTGCGCTGTGCGGCCGTCAGGCTCGACCAGCGTTGCAGCAGCGAATCCAGGTCATCCCAGCCATCCAGGGCACGGGTCAAGAGGATCGCCCGCACCTCGCCGTCCACCTTGCGCTGCCCATAGAACACCGCTTGCAGGGCCGGAATCCCCAGCTGGCGATAGCGGCTGATGTTGCGAAACTCCCGGGAAAAGCTCGGCTCGCCGAAGGGGTGCGAGAAGGTCCGGGTCAGGTAGTTGCTCTGGCGCTTGAGGTAATAGCCCTGCCCTTCCAGCTCCAGCCGGAACACACTGCTCCAACCGTCGCCCGAAGTATTGGGTTCATCCACCGCATCCAGTTGCCGCGCCCACAAGGCGTCGAAGCTGTCCAGGCCGTGGCGCTGCAATAACGCCCGGTCCTCAGCGGCCAGGAAATCAGTCATTCACGCCCCTCGAAAAATCTCAGCACATGGCGGATGCGCTTCTTGTCGTGCCCATCGAGCCGGTCGCGCTGGCGGTATTGCAGGTAAAAACGCAGGCGCTGAGTGGCCGACAAATGATATTTGGCGACCTTGTCCAGGCACGCCAGGTCCTTGGTGATGCGGTACTTGAGCCAGAAACCGCGCCAGAAGTCACCGTTCGGACAGTCGATCAGGAACAGCCGCGCCTGGTCATCGATCAACAGATTGCGCCACTTCAGATCGTTATGGGTAAAGCGATGTTCGTGCATGGTCCGGGTGTAGTCGGCCAGTTGCCGGCTCACATCATTGACCCAGGCACGGTCAGCCAGCCTCGCATCTCGACGCTCGGCCAGTGCCGAGAGGTCTTCGGTGCAGGGCAGTTCGCGAGTGATCATCGCACCGCGGGCATAGGTCGCGCCGTTTCGCTCCAACCCCCAGCCAATGATCTGCGCGGTGGGAATGCCCCATTTGGCGAAGCGCTTGAGGTTCTGCCATTCGGACTTGACCCGTGGCTTGCCCAGATAACGACGCAACCCCTTGCCGGCACCGACGTAGCGCTTGACGTAAAAATTCACGCCATTGCGCTGCACGCGAATGACTTCCGACAGCGGATCGCGAGTCAAACGCTCGCCCTGCAAGGCAAACACCGCCTCCAGACTACCGAAATCCTCGGCCAACTCCGCGTAGGCAGGGTCTAGTTTCCAACCGGACATCAGAGCGCATCCCCGTACCGCTGCTTGCGCGCATACAGCTTGTTGGCCTTGCCTTCGAGCCAGGCCAGCAGGGAAGCCTCTTCGGCGAGGATCCGGCGCAGCGGCTGCTGGAAGTAGCCCTTGAGGAAACGCAGCTTGTCGCGGCGGGTCAGGCCAATGTCCAGCGCCGAAAAATACAGCGCCGCCAGGTCCTTGTTGCGCCAACGGGTGGTGATGGCCGGGCGGGTCTGGGCGCGGTGCAGGTCGATCACCGAGAGCTTGAAATCCTGCGCAGTCACCGGTTTGTCGGTGTGCAACAGGAAGTGGCAGATGTAGCAGTCACGGTGGTTGACCCCCGCGCGGTGCATCATGCCGGTCATGCGTGCCACCTCGGCGATCAGCGCACGCTTGAGTGGCGGCGGTGGGGGCTGGCGGACCCAGTCGATGCTGTAGTCTTCCAGGCTGACGGTCGGCGCCAGCTCCTCGGTGACGATGAACGAATGCTGGCCTGCCGGGTTGCGACCTTTCTCGCCGTATGCGACGGCCGTCATGGTCGGCACACCGACTTGCTGCAAGCGCTGGATGGCTTTCCATTCCTGCCCTGCGCCGAGCACCGGCAGCTTGGCGGTGGTCAGGTTCTTGAAGATCTCGCCCCAACCGATGCCGCGGTGGATCTTCACGAAATAGCCGCGGCCAGCCACCTCGGTACGCAAGGTGCGCCGGGCTTCGAGTTCGCGATAGACCTCGCCCTGGAGAGCCTCGACTTCGGCGAACGCATCGCGCCCGGCCCAGAGGCTCTTGAACGGTTCGGCCAACATCAGTGTCATTGCACGTGCTCCGCCAGAATCACATCGGCCGCGTGTTGCGGCATGCTGTAGAGGTCGGCCGTCTCGGCGAAGGCCAGACCGTTGCGGCTCCAAGCCGCGCGCGCATCGGCATCGCCCAGCATGCGCGCCAGGTACTCGGTGAGTTGCGCCTGCTCGAACGGCTCGTCCAGCACCAGGCCGCTGTTCGCCTCGGCGATGTAGTGAGCGTACCCACACACCGCGCTGACCAGCACCGGCAAGCCCGCCACCAGCGCCTCGAGCAACACGGTGCCGGTGTTTTCGTTGTAGGCCGGATGGATCAACAGGTCGGCGCCGAGCAGGAAACGCGGAATATCGCTGCGCCCCTTGAGGAACCGCACGTTGTCGCCCAGCCCCAGCGCGGCGCTCTGCAATTGGAATACCTTGGGGTCGTCCTGGCCGATTACAAACAATCGGGTGCGTTTTTTCAGGTCCGCAGGCAACGCCGCCAAGGCCTTGAGGCTGCGATCCACACCCTTGGTCTTGAATCCGGAGCCGATCTGCACCAGCAGCAGGTCGTCGTCGGCCAGCTCGAATTCGGCGCGGAACCCGGCACGAATCGTGTCGGCGTCGGCAGGCCGGCGACGATCCTGGGCAATGCCCGGCGGCAACAGGTGGAAACGCTCCAGCGGCGTGTCGTAGTGCTTGATGAACAGCGGCTGCTGGACCTCGGAGATCATCAGCACCTCGGTCTTGGCGTCTTTAGCGAACACCGCGCGCTCGTATTCGGCGAAATGCCGGTAGCGGCCCCAACGCCGGTACAACGAATTGCGCAGGTTCTGTGCCTTGTCTTCAAAACAGCCGTCGGCGGCGTAATACACGTCCAGGCCGGGCATTTTGTTGAAGCCGATCAAACGGTCCACCGGGCGCTTGGCCAGGTCGGCCTCCATCCACGCACTGAGTTTCTCGTTGCGGCGGTGGTTGAACAGCGCCTTGACCGGAGCCACCAGCACTTCGAAGCCCGGCGGCACATCACCTTCCCAGATCAGCGTGTAGACGCGGATCTGGTGCCCGCGCTGCTGGCACTCCAGGGTGATGCGCATGAAATCACGCTGCAAGCCACCGAAAGGGAAGTACTTATAAAGGACAAAAGCCAATTGCATCAGCGCGGCTCCTCAGCCAATAACGTGCTCAGGTGGCTGGCCACACGCTCGGGGTTCAGACGCGTGAAGCACAGGGGCTGCTCGCGTTTCAGGTCAAACCGACGGGCATCTTCGGCGGTCGGTGTATAAGTGCAGTGTTTCTGCATGCACGGCGCGCAAGGGAAATCGCTGGCCAGATGAACCTGGCCCTTGCCGTAGGCGCCGGTCAATATCGGATTGGTCGGGCCCAGCAGCGAAATGGTCGGCACATCCAGGGCCGCGGCCAGATGCCCCAGGCCGGTGTCCACCGCCACACAAGCCTGGGCGCCGGCGAGCACCTTGCCCATGCCGCCAAGGTTCAGCTTCGGCAGCACCAAGGCATTGCGCAGCCCGCTGGCGATGCGTTCGGCCCGGGCCTTCTCGACAGGGTTGCCCCACGGCAGTTTTACCACCACGCCGAACTGCCCCATGCGCTCGGTGAGCTGGCGCCAGTAAAGTTCGGGCCAATGCTTGGAGTCCCAGGTCGTGCCATGCAGGAACACTACGTAGGGATACGGGCGCGGTAATTCCACCAAGCGGTCGACATCGAGCCCATAGTTACCCAGCGTCTGCGGCAAGTCATAACCCAGCGCCAAGGCAAACAGTTGCCGCACGCGCTCGACCGCATGCTGACCACGGGCCACCGCCAGGCGCCGGGAATAGAAACGCGCCGCCAGCGGCTCGCGAGCCGATTGCTGATCCAGGCCGGCGACCGGAGCCTTGACGTAGCGGGTCAACCAGGCACTTTTCAGCAAACCCTGGGCATCGATCACCAGGTCGTACTTCTCGGCGCGCATGTTTTGCTTGAAGCGGCGCCATTCGCCGCTCTTGATGGTTTGCCAGAGGTTCTTGCGCCAGCGACGAATCGCCACCGGGATGACCTTGCCCACGGCCGGGTGCCAGGTCGGGATTTCGGCAAAGCCTTCCTCCACCACCCAATCGAAGCGGATGCCGGGGATCGCCCGCGCCGCGTCGGTCAACGCCGGCAGGGTGTGGACCACATCCCCCAGCGAAGAGGTCTTGATCAGCAATACCCGCAAGTTACTGCACCTCCACCGGTGTGCCCTGCAAACGCGCCAGGGCATCGTTCACCATCGACGGCATGAGCTGGCGCAAGCAGTTGTAATGACCGAAGCGACAGGTGCGGTCGAAGCACGGGCTGCATTCGATGCCCAGGCGCACGACTTCGACCTGGTCGGCCAGCGGTGGCGTGAAGCCCGGCGACGTGGAGCCATAGACGGCCACCAACGGACGGTTCAGGGCCGCTGCCACGTGCATCAGGCCCGAGTCGTTGGACACCACCGAATCGGCGCAAGACAGCAGGTCGATGGCCTCGGCCAGGGAGGTGTCGCCGCTGAGGTTCACCGATTCCTCCCGCAACCCCGGGATCAGCCGCGAGCGGATGTCTTCGCCCACCGGGTGATCCTTTTTCGAGCCGAACAGCCAGACTTGCCAGCCTTCGCGGATCTTCGCCTCGGCCACCTGGGCGTAATGCTCCGCCGGCCAGCGCTTGGACTCACCGAACTCAGCCCCCGGACACAGGGCCAGTACCGGACGATCGAGGCTCAGGCCGAACTTGGCCAGCGCCGCCTCGCGGGTCACCGGGTCGATCGCAAGGCTCGGGCGTGGATAGGGTTTGGGCAACTCGGCCCCCGGCTCATAGGCCAGGGCCATGAAGCGCTCGATCATCAGCGGGTAGCGATCCTTGTCCAGCGTCCGCACATCGTTGAGCAGGCCGTAGCGAAACTCGCCACGCCAACCGGTGCGCTTGGGGATGCCGGCGAAGAACGGCACCAGCGCCGATTTCAGCGAATTGGGCAACAGGATCGCCTGGTCGTACTGGCCGGCCAGGGATTTGCCGATGCGCCGACGGGTCGCCAGCTCCAGTACGCCGTGGCCGAGCGGGAAGCTCAAGGCCTTGCGCACCTGGGGCATGCGCTCGAGGATCGGCCGGCTCCACTCGGGGGCCAGGACGTCGATTTCGCATTGCGGGTGGCGCTGCTTGAGGCACTGGAACAGTGTCTGCGCCATCACCATGTCACCGACCCAACTGGGCCCAACGATCAGAATATTCATGTGTTTTCCAAGAACGATACGGGGAGGCCTATGCCTCCCCGCCTCGAGAATCACTGTGGCTTCGGCCGCTGCCTGCTGCCTTCAATCTACAACACACCACCCATCAACTGGGGGAATCCAACCTCCATGTCGCCTGGTATTGCGCCATCGCGAGCAGGCTCGCTCCCACATTCACTCAATACTCAACTCAGCCCCAGCTCTCGCCAGATCCGCAAGACCTGCCGGCGCTCATCGACGAACTGATCGCCGGTTATCACCCCCGGATCTTTCTGCAAGGCCTGGCGGTGAGCGGCGGAGCGGAAGGCTTTATAAGCCTCGCGCAACAGGCTGGCGTCTTCGGCCGGCATCAGCCCCACCTCCTGCAACCCATCCAGGATGCGGATGTTATCGGTGTAGCGCACCAACGATGGATGCTCTTCGGACCACGCCAGGGCCGCGTATTGCACCATAAATTCAATATCGACGATACCTCCGGCATCCTGCTTGAGGTCGAAGGGTGCCGTGGCCTCGAAGGCGTTTGCCGCGGTCCCGGCGGCGGTGGCCTTGCTGCCGAGGTTATCGCGCATCTTGGCGCGCATCTCGCTGACTTCCTGGCGCAACGTCGGCAAATCGCGCTTGCGCCCCAGCACCTGGGCCCGGACTTTTTCGAACGCCTGGCCCACGTCCTGACTGCCTACCAGCACCCGGGCACGCACCAGGGCCTGATGCTCCCAGGTCCAGGCTTCGTTTTCCTGGTACCGGGCAAACGCACCCAGGGAACTGACCAGCAATCCCGACGCCCCGGATGGGCGCAGGCGCATGTCCACTTCATAAAGTTGCCCGGAGTTGGTCTGGGCGGTCAGCAAGTGAATGATCCGTTGACCGAGCCGGGTGAAGAACTGCGCGCCATCGATGGGTTTCGGCCCGTCGGTCTCCGCTTGCGGATCGCCGTCATGGATGAACACCAGGTCCAGGTCGGAACCATGCCCCAATTCCAGGCCGCCGACTTTCCCATAACCGACAATGATGAAGCCTGGATCGCACAGACTGCCGTCGGTGCGCAACGGCACGCCGTACTTGGCCGCCGTCTGGCGCCAGGCCAGGGCCAGCACTTGTTCGAGGATCGCCTCGGCCAGCCAGGTCAGGTAATCACTGACCTTCATCAATGGCAGGCTGCCGGCGATTTCCGAAGCGGCGACTCGCAGACGGTGCGCCAACTTGAAATGCCGCAACGCTTCCATCTGTTGCTCAAGGTCATCCTCGGGAATGCGCGTCAGGCGCTCGCGCAACTCCGCAGCCAGCTCCGGCGCCAGCGGCGGCTTGAACAGCCGGCCTTCGTTGAGCAACTCGTCGAGCAGCAATGGGAAACGGGTGATCTGCTCGGCAATCCAGGGACTCGCCGCGCACAACGTCAGCAAGCGCCGCAGCGCGCCGGGGTTTTCCGTCAGCAGCACCAGGTAGGCCGACCGACGCGCCACGGCTTCCACCAACGGCAGCACCCGCTCCAGCACCAGGTCGGGATTGGCATGCTCCACCGCCTGGGCCAGCAGACGCGGAATGAAGGCGTCCAGACGCTCGCGCCCCAGGCGCTGCATGGCGCGCAATTGCGGGCTGCTGCGCAGGACGGCCAGCGCCTTGAGCGCTTTGGGCGCATCGACGAAGCCCCCCTCCTGCAACTGGCGGCACGCCGCCTCTTCGTCCTGGCTGTCTTCCCATAACGGCAGCCATTCGCCGCCCACCACCACTTCGCTTTCGCCACCGGCTTCTTCATCCGGGTCGGCGATGACCTGGCCAAAGTGCCAGGCCACACGCCCGCGCCAGTGCATCAGTCGCTCATGAAAGGCCTCCCAGTCGGCAAAGCCCAGCATGAATGCAATGCGCGCCTGGTCCTGCGGACTGTCCGGCAGCATCTGGGTCTGGCGGTCGGCGATGGCCTGGATCGCGTGCTCGGCATAGCGCAGGAATTCATAACCCTCGCGCAGCTCGGCAATCACCTTGGTTGGCAGGTAGCCCTGGCCTTCCAGGGTGCCCAGCACTTTCAAGAGCGGACGCTGCTGCAAGCTCAAGTCACGACCGCCGTGGATCAGCTGGAACGCCTGGGCGATGAACTCCACCTCGCGAATGCCGCCCGAACCCAGCTTGATGTTGTCGGCCATGCCCTTGCGCCGCACTTCCTGCTGGATCAGCTGCTTCATGGTGCGCAGCGCCTCGATGGCCGAGAAGTCCAGGTACCGGCGATAAACGAACGGTCGCAGCATGTCGAGCAGTTGCGCACCCGCGACCTGGTCGCCCGCCACCACTCGCGCCTTGATCATCGCGTAGCGTTCCCAATCGCGGCCCTGATCCTGGTAATACTGCTCCAGCGCATTGAAGCTCAACACCAGCGCCCCGGCTGAACCATACGGGCGCAGGCGCATGTCGACACGGAAGACGAAACCGTCGACGGTCATCGGGTCCAGCGCCTTGATCAGGCGCTGGCCCACGCGAATGAAAAATTCCTGGTTATCCAGTGGCCGCTTCACACCAACGGTTTCGCCACCTTCGGGATAGGCAAAGATCAGGTCGATGTCCGAGGAAAGGTTCAGCTCGACCGCACCAAGCTTGCCCATCCCGAGGATGACCATCTGCTGCGGCTCGCCGCTGCGCCGGCCGGTGGGGGTGCCGAACTGCTGGCTGAGGCGCTGGTACAACCATTGATAAGCCTGATCGATGCAGGTGTCGGCCATATCCGAGAGGTCGCGGCAGGTCTGGACCAGGTCAGCCTGACGGGTCAGGTCGCGCCAGATGATCCGCACCTGCTGGCGGGTGCGCTGGCGGCGCAGGACCCGACCCAGTTCGTCCTCGGTCCCGGCGGCCTGTACCGCGACACCGATCTGCGCGCACATTTCGCCCGGGGCGAAGCCGCGGTCCAATTCGCCGCTGCGCACCAGATCCAGCAACATCACCGGATCGCGCAGGCTCTGCTCGATGACAAAGTCGCTGGCGGCAGCGACGCGCTTGAATGCGTCCCAGTGTCGCGGGGTCCAGGCGGAGAAACCGTGGTCGTCGTCGAGGCGACCCACTGCTGCACGGAACGACTGCTCGGCGCGACTGACCAATGGTTGGAGAATCACCGGTAGCATTTCCGGGATTTGAACGAGCGAAGGCAGGCTCATGGTCTATCCTTGATCGGCGCGGGAAGGGCTGGATGTAGTGTTTTTTCAAAAGACACTACCTGATTGACTGTCGAACAAAGATGATAAATAGCTGAAAATCTGTTTTTATTGGCAGCCGACATCAAGTTTTTACCTGCTCGAGTTGGTTAATGACCAACAGTATCGATTATTCTCACAACTAAACGAGGGGCTATAAGCCGCTCAGGTGTAGTTTTACTACTCGTCTATACATTCGAGAGGCTGAAACGGCCAACGATTTGTAGTAAAACTACACGCCGCCGAGACAACCTTCGGCAATCCAAGAATTTTATACCGTCTGCCCACAAGGCCAGTCGCAAACTCAGGCAACCGATTCTGGTAGCCTTTCCGCCCTGGAGCAAGCCATGCAAGACCTCGATCCCGTCGAAACCCAGGAATGGCTGGACGCCCTGGAATCGGTTCTCGACAAAGAAGGCGAAGACCGTGCTCACTATCTGATGACCCGTATGGGCGAACTCGCGACCCGCAGCGGTTCGCAACTGCCCTACGCCATCACCACGCCGTACCGCAACACGATCCCCGTTACCCACGAAGCACGCATGCCTGGCGACCTGTTCATGGAACGCCGCATTCGCTCGCTGGTACGCTGGAACGCGTTGGCCATGGTCATGCGCACCAATCTGAAAGATTCGGACCTGGGCGGTCACATCTCCAGCTTCGCCTCCAGCGCGACGCTGTATGACATCGGCTTCAACTACTTCTTCCAGGCCCCGACCGACGCACACGGCGGCGACCTGATCTACTTCCAGGGTCACGCATCGCCCGGCGTCTACGCCCGTGCGTTCATGGAAGGCCGCATCTCCGAAGACCAGATGAACAACTTCCGCCAGGAAGTGGACGGCAACGGCCTGTCCTCGTACCCGCACCCTTGGCTGATGCCTGACTTCTGGCAGTTCCCGACCGTTTCCATGGGCCTGGGCCCGATCCAGGCGATCTATCAGGCACGTTTCATGAAGTACCTGGAAGCCCGTGGCTTCATCGAGCCGGGCAAGCAGAAAGTCTGGTGCTTCATGGGCGACGGCGAGTGCGACGAACCGGAATCCCTGGGCGCGATCTCCCTGGCCGGCCGCGAGAAGCTGGACAACCTGATCTTCGTCATCAACTGCAACCTGCAGCGCCTCGACGGCCCGGTTCGCGGCAACGGCAAGATCATCCAGGAACTCGAAGGCGTGTTCCGTGGCGCCCAGTGGAACGTCAACAAAGTCATCTGGGGCCGTTTCTGGGACCCACTGCTGGCCAAGGACGTCGACGGCATCCTGCAACGCCGCATGGACGAAGTCATCGACGGCGAATACCAGAACTACAAGGCCAAGGACGGCGCGTTCGTCCGTGAGCACTTCTTCAACACGCCTGAACTCAAGGCGATGGTTGCCGATCTGTCCGACGACGAGATCTGGAAACTCAACCGTGGTGGCCACGACCCGTACAAGGTCTATGCGGCTTACCACCAGGCGGTCAACCACAAAGAGCAGCCAACTGTCATCCTGGCCAAGACCATCAAGGGTTATGGCACCGGTGCCGGCGAAGCGAAGAACACCGCGCACAACACCAAGAAGGTCGATGTCGACAGCCTGCGGTTGTTCCGCGACCGCTTCGACATCCCGGTCCAGGACAGCGAGCTGGAAAATCTGCCGTTCTTCAAGCCAGAAGAAGGCAGCGCCGAAGCCCGTTACCTGGCCGAGCGCCGTGCCGCGCTGGGCGGTTTCGTGCCGCAGCGTCGCGCCAAGAGCTTCAGCGTCCCGACTCCGCCACTGGACACCCTCAAGGCGATCCTGGACGGCTCGGGCGACCGTGAAATCTCCACCACCATGGCCTTCGTGCGAATCCTCGCGCAACTGGTCAAGGACAAGGAAATCGGCCCACGCATCGTTCCGATCATCCCGGACGAAGCCCGTACCTTCGGTATGGAAGGCATGTTCCGCCAGCTGGGCATCTACTCGTCCGTCGGCCAGCTCTACGAGCCAGTCGATAAAGACCAGGTGATGTTCTACCGCGAAGACAAGAAGGGCCAGATCCTCGAGGAAGGCATCAACGAAGCCGGCGCCATGAGCTCCTTCATCGCCGCCGGTACTTCGTACTCCAGCCACAACCAGCCCATGCTGCCGTTCTACATCTTCTACTCGATGTTCGGCTTCCAACGCATCGGCGACCTGGCCTGGGCAGCGGGCGACAGCCGTACCCGTGGCTTCCTGATCGGCGGTACCGCTGGCCGGACCACCCTGAACGGCGAAGGCCTGCAGCACGAAGACGGCCACAGCCACATGCTGGCCGGGACCATCCCGAACTGCCGCACCTATGATCCGACCTACGGCTACGAGCTGGCGGTGATCATCCAGGACGGCATGAAGAAGATGACCGAAGAGCAACAGGACGTCTTCTACTACATCACCGTGATGAACGAGTCCTACCAGCAGCCAGCCATGCCGGCCGGCGTCGAGGAAGGCATCGTCAAGGGCATGTACCTGCTCGAGGAAGACAACCGCGAAGCGGCGCACCACGTCCAGCTGATGGGCTCCGGCACCATCCTGCGCGAAGTGCGTGAAGCGGCCAAGATCCTGCGTGACGAGTTCAACATCGGTGCCGATGTCTGGAGCGTCACCAGCTTCAACGAGTTGCGTCGCAACGGCCTGGCCGTAGAGCGCAGCAACCGCCTGCACCCTGGCCAGAAGCCAAAGCTGACCTACGTCGAAGAATGCCTGAACGGTCGCAAAGGTCCGGTCATCGCCTCTACCGACTACATGAAGCTGTTCGCCGAGCAGATCCGCCAGTGGGTTCCTTCCAAGGAATTCAAAGTGCTGGGCACCGACGGTTTCGGCCGTAGCGACAGCCGCAAGAAGCTGCGTCACTTCTTCGAAGTCGACCGTAAGTTCGTTGTGTTGGCAGCCCTGGAAGCCCTGGCTGACCGTGGCGATATCGAACCGAAAGTGGTGGCCGAGGCCATCGTCAAGTTCGGCATCGATCCGGAAAAACGCAACCCACTGGACTGCTGAGGAGAATTTTCGTGAGCGAACTCATTCGCGTACCTGACATCGGCAGCGGTGAAGGTGAAGTAATCGAACTGTTTGTGAAGGTCGGCGACCGTATCGAAGCCGACCAGAGCATCCTGACCCTGGAATCGGACAAAGCCAGCATGGAAGTGCCGGCGCCGAAGGCCGGTGTCATCAAGAGCCTGAAAGTGAAGCTGGGCGACCGCCTGAAAGAAGGCGACGAACTGCTGGAGCTGGAAGTCGAAGGCGCCGCTGCGGCCCCTGCCGCGGCCGCTCCTGCGGCTGCTCCGGCGGCGGCTGAAAAGCCTGCCGCTGCACCGGTTGCCGAGGCCGCTCCGGCCCCGGCGGCCGCGCCTGCCGCCGCCTCGGTCCAGGACATCCATGTCCCGGACATCGGTTCGTCGGGCAAGGCCAAGATCATCGAAGTACTGGTCAAGGTCGGCGACACCGTCGAAGCCGATCAGTCGCTGATCACCCTGGAATCCGACAAGGCCAGCATGGAAATCCCATCGCCGGCTGCCGGCGTGGTGGAAAGCATCGAGATCAAGCTGGAAGACGAAGTCGGCACCGGCGACCTGATCCTGAAACTGAAAGTGGCCGGCGCTGCTGCTCCTGCCGCGCCAGCGCCAGCCGCTGCGCCTGCTGCCAAGGCCGAAGCGGCTCCGGCTCCGGCCGCCGCACCTGCCGCCAAGGCCGAGGCTGCGCCAGCAGCGGTCGCCGCGCCTGCGCCAAGCGGTGCCAAGGTGCACGCCGGCCCTGCCGTGCGTCAGTTGGCCCGTGAATTCGGCGTCGAGCTGTCGGCCGTCGGCCCAAGCGGTCCACACGGTCGCGTGCTGAAAGAAGACGTGCAGGCCTACGTCAAGGCCATGATGCAGAAGGCCAAGAACGCACCGGCCGAAGGCGCCACCGGCGGCGCGGGCATCCCGCCGATCCCGGCGGTGGACTTCAGCCGCTTCGGCGAAACCGAAGAAGTGGCCATGACCCGCCTGATGCAGATCGGCGCGTCGAGCCTGCATCGCAGCTGGCTGAACATCCCGCACGTGACTCAGTTCGACCAGGCTGACATCACCGAGCTGGAAGCCTTCCGCGTTGCGCAGAAAGCCGTGGCGGAAAAGGCCGGCGTGAAGCTGACCGTACTGCCGCTGCTGCTCAAGGCCTGCGCGCACCTGCTCAAGGAACTGCCGGACTTCAACAGCTCCCTGGCGCCAAGCGGCAAGGCTGTGATCCGCAAGAAATACGTGCACATCGGCTTCGCCGTCGACACCCCGGAAGGCCTGCTGGTACCGGTCATCCGCAACGTCGACCAGAAGAGCCTGCTGCAACTGGCTGCCGAAGCCGCTGCCCTGGCCGAAAAAGCCCGCAGCAAGAAGCTCACCGCCGACGACATGCAGGGCGCCTGCTTCACCATTTCCAGCCTCGGCCACATTGGCGGCACCGGCTTCACGCCGATCGTCAACGCGCCGGAAGTGGCGATCCTGGGTGTTTCCAAAGCCACCATCCAGCCAGTCTGGGACGGTAAAGCCTTCCAGCCGAAACTGATGCTGCCACTGTCGCTGTCCTACGATCACCGTGTGATCAACGGCGCCGCCGCCGCACGCTTCACCAAGCGTCTGAGCGACCTGCTGGGCGACATCCGTACCATCCTGCTGTAACACCGGGCGGCCCTCCCTTGGGGAGGGCCCTTCGGCCGCTGTTTTCCGAGCGCCACGCTCGTACCTCAACCCCGCTCGTATGGCGGGGCTTTTTTTGCCTGGCCTCCAGGGATCGAACGGCGCAGAACCTGTGGGAGCAAAGCTTGCTCGCGATCAGGGTGCGTCAGACGACAACGATATCGACTGATCCGCCGCTATCGCGAGCACGCTTTGCTCCCACAAGTCTCGCGGCGCTTGATTGACGAGCACCGACCATACGCTGGCAAACTTTCCTACCCCTCCACGCCTGAATGACTACGTCCTTTAGTAGTCATTGCCCACAACCTACGCCCCCTCGCCTATCAATATTTATTCCGCGTCGAGCCTTAGCATCGGCACAGCGCAACACCCTTGCGCTCGCGTCCACACTTTTTAAAATGCTGCATTTCGAATGGATTCGAATATGTTCATACCTACCGTCGGCCCGATTGTCGGCCACACCACGACGGATCACGCGCGGATATTCTTGCGCGGCGATCACGACAACAGCCCGGCATTCGCCGGCGTTCGCTACCGGCACCTTGGCGCCACCACCTGGTCGAAAGGTCATTTCGTTCAACTGAAGGCCTACCGCGACATGTCCGATGTCATCGTGCTCAACGGCCTTCAACCCGCCACGACCTATGAATACCAGGCCGGCTGGTTCACACCCTTGCACCCGGGTCATACCTTGGAAATCCTTGGCGAACTGACACTGCGATGGCCTGGAAAGATCTATCGCTTTCGCACGCCGTCCCGCCAGGCCGGTACGCCACGCGCCTATATCGTCGGTTCGTGCCGGTATCTGCGCATTACCGGAAGCGTCGCGCTACTGCCCGGGCTCGGTGACCGCACCTTTGCCGGCATCAATCGCATCGTGGCGAAGGCCGACCCACCTATCGATGCCGTACTGATGACGGGCGACCAGGTTTACCTCGACGACCTGAACATCATCGCCCCGGACCGGACCTACAAGGACATTCTCTTTAAATACCGAACGGCTTTTTCCCAGCCGCATATCAGCCAACTCATGTCCGGGACGCCCACGTACATGGTCCTCGACGACCATGAGATCGAAGACAACTGGCCAGCCAACAGAAACCGCGACGACGCCATCCTGTACGCCAACGCCATGCACGCCTATGGGCTTTACCAGGCCAGCCACAGCCCGGCCCACGAGCTTTCAAGTGACGGCACCCGGCGCGAGCCGCTGAAGCGCTACTGGTATTCATTTGCCCATGGCGATGTCGGATGGTTCGTCACCGACAGCCGGACCCAGCGCAACCTGTCGTCGGACAATCGGCGCATCCTCGACGAGGAACAGGAGCACAGCCTGCTCGACTGGCTCGTCAACAGCCCCGCCCGGGTCAAATTCGTCGTGACCAGCGTCCTGTTCTATCCGGACGCCAGGCACGACGACGGTGACGCCTGGCAAGCCTTTGCGCAACAACGCCTGCGCCTGTTGGAAACCATTCGTCGGCGTCGCATCAGGAACGTGATTTTCGTGTCCGGCGACATCCATGGCTCGTTGACGTGCCGCCTGCGTCACAGCCAGGACACCGGTTTCGAAGTGCACACCATCGTTTCCTCGCCGTTTTACAACAGCAAGCTGCTGCCTTTCGCCAAGGCCACGGATTTTGTTCTCAGCGAGCCCATGGCCCGGACCGACGACGGTGACTATCACTACGAACTGACCAGCAAAGTGATCAGCCAGGACAATTTCGCCCAGCTGCATGTCACGGCGCAGAGCGTCCAGGTCACCTTTCACAACCGCGATGCAATCGCGTTGCAGCGCGTCGGGATCGACCTGCACTGACAGGCGGTAGCCCCCTTTACACTCTCTGATCGGCTGGCGACTGGAGAAATCCTTTGGTCGGCCGATAAAAGGTTTATAGCACTTGGCCTTCATCTCTCTTGTCAGCCAGTGCCGCAATGATGCAACCTTGCGGCAACCTGTAGTAACGAGGGCGTCAGCCCGGCGCGATCAGTATTTTCGAAGCGAGTTTCCTCATGAAAAGCCAACCCGATGCCGCCAGCCGTATGGTGGCCGAGGTAGTGACGCAGTTACCGGTGCCCTCGCGGCTCGGCATGCTGCGTTTCGAGCGGCTGAATGAAGCGAGCTGGGCGCTGTTGTTCCTCGATCCCAATTGCGAACATCACTTTGGCCTGCCGGCCGTGGAGCTTTGTTCGCTGGTCAGCTCGCCCTACGCCAGCCTGATGGAACCCGAAGCGCGCTACCAATTGCACGACGCCATCCAGGAGCAACTGGCCCAGGCGTCGCATTACCAGATCAGCTATACCCTCCACACCGCCAAAGGCCCCATGAACGTGCTGGAAACGGGTGAAGCCTATAAGCAGCACAACCGCCACCTGCTGCGCGGTTACCTGCTGGCCGTGGATCGCTTGCCCCAGCCTGAACTCCCCCTGCCGACCGTGGACCTGGAAACCCAGAACTCCCGCCTGCAGATCGCCCTGGAACTGAACCAGCGCGCCCAGCAAGAACAACTCCAGCACCTGGACCGGGTCCGCGCCCAGCAGGACCTGATCCTGTTACTGACGCGCCAGCGCTACAGCGCTAACAACTCCTTGCTCGAAGCCGCCGAACTGATCACCCGCAGCGCTTGCGACATCTACCAGATTGACTGTGCCAGCCTCTGGAACCTGGAAAATGACCAACTGGTACCGATTTCCGCCTATAACCGGGCGTCCCATGAGTACTTCCTGCCGACGGTGATCAACGCCAGCGAATACCCCCATTACATGGAAGCCCTGCAGACCTGCCGCGCCATTGACGCCCACAATGCGATACGTGACCCGCGCACCCGGGAGCTGGCCGAGAGTCTGCGCACCCGCAACGTCAATGCCATACTCGATGCCAGTGTGCGTATCGACGGCCAGGTGGTCGGCGTGCTGTGTCTGGAGCAAGTAGGTGTCACCCGCGCCTGGCAGTCGGACGAGATTGCCTTTGCCGGTGAGCTGGCGGACCAGTTCGCCCAAGTGATCAACAACCACAACCGGCGCACGGCCACCAGCGCCCTGCACCTGTTCCAGCGCGCCGTCGAACAGAGCGCCAACGCGTTCCTGCTGGTCAACTGCGACGGTGTGGTGGAGTACGTCAACCCGAGCTTCACAGCCATCACCCAGTACACCACCGAGGAAGTCCACGGCCAGCGCCTGGCGGAGCTGCCGGCCCTGGAAAACCTCAGCGAGCTGCTGTTCGACGCGCCGTCCGCCCTGGCCCAGGGCAACAGCTGGCAGGGCGAGTTCAAGAGCCGGCGCAAGAACCTGGAGCCCTACTGGGGACAACTGTCGATTTCCAAGGTCTACGGCGACAACCGCGAACTGACCCATTACATCGGCATCTACGAAGACATCACCCAGTCCAAGCTGGCCCAGCAGCGCATCGAACGCCTGGCGTATACCGACAACCTGACCAACCTGGGCAACCGCCCGGCCTTCATTCGCAACCTCGACGAGCGCTTCGCCCGGGACAGCGATTCGCCGATCTGCCTGCTGCTGGTGGACATCGACAACTTCAAGCGCATCAACGACAGCCTCGGCCACCAGACCGGCGACAAGCTGCTGATCAGCCTGTCCCGGCGCCTGCGCAACAGCCTGAGCCCCAGCGGTAGCCTGGCGCGCTTTGCCAGTAACGAGTTCGCCGTACTGTTGGACGACACCGACCTGGAGGCCGGGCAGCAGGTCGCCAGCCAGTTGCTGATGACCCTCGACAAACCGATGTTCGTCGACAACCAGTTGATCAGCGTGACCGGCTCCGTCGGCCTGGCCTGCGCGCCCTTGCATGGTCGCGACCCGCAGACCCTGATGCGCAACGCCGGCCTCGCCCTGCACAAGGCCAAGGCCAACGGCAAACACCAGGTTCAGGTATTCACCGAGGCGCTGAACGCCGAGGCCAGCTACAAACTGTTCGTGGAAAACAACCTGCGCCGGGCCCTGACCCAGAACGAACTGGACGTGTTCTACCAGCCCAAGCTGTGCCTGCGCAGCGGTCGCCTGCTGGGCATGGAAGCGCTGTTGCGCTGGAATCATCCGGAAAAAGGCATGATCCGTCCCGATCAGTTCATCAGCGTCGCCGAGGAAACCGGCCTGATCATTCCGATCGGCAAATGGATCGCCCGCCAGGCCTGCCGGATGAGCAAACAATTGACCGCCGCCGGCCTGGGCAATTTGCAGGTGGCGATCAACCTGTCGCCCAAGCAGTTTTCCGACCCGGACCTGGTCGCGTCCCTCGCCAGCATCCTCAAGGAAGAACAACTGCCCGCCAGCCTGCTTGAACTGGAACTGACCGAAGGCCTGCTGCTGGAAGCCACCGAAGACACCCACCTGCAGCTCGACCAGCTCAAGCACCTGGGCCTGACCCTGGCCATGGACGATTTCGGTACCGGTTATTCGTCGCTGAGCTACCTGAAGAAATTCCCGATCGACATCATCAAGATCGATCGCAGCTTCATCCATGAAATCCCCGACAACCAGGACGACATGGAAATCACCTCGGCGGTGATCGCCATGGCCCACAACCTGAAACTCAAGGTGGTGGCCGAAGGCGTCGAAACCGCCCAGCAGTTGGCGTTCCTGCGCCGCCACCGCTGCGATGTCGGCCAGGGCTACCTGTTCGACCGGCCTATCCCCGGTGCAGAGCTGGTGGACAAGCTCAAGCGTTATCCTTGTCGTTAGCTTCAAGCTTCAGGCAAACGGTGGCACACTCTCACCACTTGTAGCTTGCAGCTCGAAACTTGCAGCTGCCTCCCCAAGAGGACTGATGATGGTCTTGCGCTCGGAAATACTGGTGAACAAAAACGTGCTCCCTACTCAAGAACAAGCTCTGCCTGGCCGTGAAACACCGATGACCGTGCCAGAAAAACACTTCGTCCACGACGCGCCGCTGCTGGGCCCGTTTTCCATGGATGTGGATTTCGCGATCTTCGGCCTCGGCTGCTTCTGGGGCGCAGAGTGCAAATTCTGGCAGCGTGAAGGTGTGGTCAGTACGGCGGTGGGTTACGCCGGCGGCTTCACGCCGAACCCGACCTATGAAGAAGTCTGCTCGGGCCTTACCGGCCACAGTGAAGTGGTGCTGGTGGTCTACGAGCCGGCAAAAGTCAGCTACGAGCAGTTGCTGAAAATGTTCTGGGAACTGCACAACCCGACCCAGGGCATGCGCCAGGGCAATGACCTCGGCACCCAATACCGCTCGGTCATCTATGCCACCAACCCGACTCAACTGGCGGCAGCCCAGCACAGCAGGCAGGTGTTCCAAGTGGAATTGACCAAGGCCGGCCAGGGCACTATCACTACCGAAATCGAAGAAGCGCCGACCTTCTACTTCGCCGAGGCCTATCACCAGCAGTACCTGGCGAAGAACCCGGAAGGTTATTGCGGGATCGGCGGGACCGGCGTGACTTGCCCGATCTGATTTTCATTTTCCGGCCCCGATGTGGGAGCTGAGCTTGCTCGCTCCCACAGGTCCGGCGCCGCACCCGATCAGCTTTCGGCGATCAACCAATCCATCTGCCACCCGCCCTGGGTTTGTCCAAGCTTTTTCGACAGCCAAGGCAGCAGCTCACGCAACTCCTCTTCCAATCCCCACGGTGGATTGGCAATCGCCAAGCCAGAGCCGTTCAGGCTGTTGGGGGTGGCCAGCGGATGCACCAGCAATTCCACGCGCAGCAGTTTCGGCGCGCCTGTCCCCGCCAGGTCCTGGTAGAAGCGGCGCAACATCCGCTGGTCTTTCACCGGGTACCAGATCGCTGCCACTGTCTGGCGCATCCGGCCAATAGCCTCCTTCAGCGATGCGGCACAGCGCTGCATCTCGTCCAGCTTTTCAAATGGCGGATCGATCAGCATCAGGCCACGCTTCTCAGCCACCGGCAGCAGCGCCCGGGGCACATGCCAACCTTCGCCCAGGTGCACCGCCACGCGGCGATCGCCCTTCATGTTGTCCTTGAGCAGCGCGCCATCCTCGGGGTGCTTTTCGTTGAGCAGCACCCGGTCCTGGGCGCGCGTCAGCCGCCGTGCCAGCTCAGGTGAGCCCGGGTAGTAGCGCAACTGCCCGTCCGGGTTCATCTCGTGAAGCACCTTCATGTAGTCGGCAGTCAATGGCGGCAGATCGTCCTGGCCCCATAACCGTGCGATGCCTTCGAGGTACTCACCGGTGCGATTGGCCTGGTCACCCTGCAAGTCGTACAACCCGATGCCGGCGTGGGTGTCGAGGTAGGCGAAGGGTTGCTCCTTGCGGGACATCAGGGCAATGAGACGGGTCAAGGTCAGGTGTTTGAACACATCGGCGTGATTGCCGGCGTGGAAGGCGTGGCGATAATTCATGGCGGCTCCTGCGAAGGCCGCAGAGTTTACCTTGAAGCAGGCCGAACGTCAGGCGCCGAGAGCCGAGCGGCTGCCGTGTCATCCGCCACTCTGTGCGTAGGTGAATGGAGGCATCACCCCACAAGCACCGTCCCGACAGCGCTGGCACTCTTCGCAGAATGGCGCAGCGCCCTTCAAACTAAGGATTTGCGCGAGGGACAGACGGGGTGCGACGGTGGCCAGTTTTTCCACAGCTCCCGCCGCGACGGCCGACGCAGCCATGGCGGCCATCGGCGCGCCGCCGACCTGGATCGGCACACTGCTGAAAATTCCGCCGGCGCCAAGGGTGATCCAGTGCCCGCCCGCCTGGAGGGTGGCGCTGACGCCACCGTCCAGCACCACCTCTTGGCCGGCACGGACATGAAACCGCCCACCCGCGCTGGTCGATTGGCTGCCCACGCGAATATGCCGCTCGCCTGTCACCAAGAGATGGTCATCCTGGCGGACCTCGGCCTGGCGCCGGCCATGGGTGAGACGCTGCTCGTCGGCCTTGAGTTCGTGACGAGCGGTGCCGGTGACGACAATGCTGCGCTGATGATCGACCTGCACCCGCTGGTCATGCAGCACATGCTGGGTCCAGTTGCGCTGGGCCCGCAGGTAGATCTCCTCGGCGCCCTTGCGGTCTTCGATGCGCAATTCGTTGTAGCCACCGCCACCGGGGCTGCTCTGGCTGCGCCAGATGCTGCGGGTCTTGTCCGCTGGCAGGTCCAGCGGCGGCGGGTTGGCACCGTTGGGCAAACAGCCGACGATCAAAGGGCTGTCCATATCGCCATTCATGAATCCCACCAGCACTTCCATGCCCACCCGAGGAATCATCACTGCGCCATAACGATCATGGGCCCAGCCGGAGGCCACCCGCAGCCAGCAACTGCAATGCTCATCGCCCTGGCCGTCACGATCCCAGGCCAGTTTCACCTTGACCCGTCCGAACTCGTCGCAATGAATCTCGCTGTCGACAGGACCGGTCACCACGGCCGACTGGTAACCGCGCACGGCGGGCCTTGCCGGCGGCAAGGGTGGCCGGAAGAACACCGCCCAGGGAATCGCCTGAAACGTATTGCGATACCCCTGGAATGAGTCCGGGCCCTCGCCGAGCGACTCCTCCAGCACTTGCGGTTGACGGCCATGGTGGGTGACCTGTGTCAGCAGCCACAGGTCATTCCATTGCGTCCGGGGATGCCCGTCGATTTGCAGGAAATGCCCGCTGACGAGGGCGTGCTGGTCGCTGCTGCCCTCGGCCTGGCAAGCGTCGCTCGCGTGACGCTCCAGCGCACGCAGGGCCTGGCGCTCGCCTTCTTCGCTGCCGGCAAAGTCACCGGGATATCGGTAATCCTCCAGCAAGGGCAACTGCTCGCTGTCGAGGTGGGCTTGCAACGACAAACCGGGCCGACGGAAATCATAGTCGCGCAGCACCACGGCGCTGGTCCGGGTCTGGAGCTGCACTGCCAGACGCTTGATCGCCGGCTCGTCGGCAACCATGCCACTTCCCGGCTCATAAAGCGTTGGCTTGGGCAGGCGGGGAAATTGCGTCTGGTCATCGGCAAACACCAGCAGATGGCCGTCAGGGCTGTGCCGGAAGTGATAGTGAATCCCCACCTCGGCGCAGATCCGTTCGATGAAGACCAGGTCGCTCTCAGCGTATTGCACGCAGTACTCACGCTCCGGGTATCGCCCGCCGAGATTGAACTGGAACCCGTCGCCGAGGATGCCATGGTCCTTCAAGACCCGGGTGACGATCGCCGGCACGCTCAAGTGCTGGAAAATCCGCTGGTTGATCCGGTGCGCCAGGTAGGCCAGGCGCGGCACCAGGCTGATCCGGTAATGGGTCAGGCGCTTGCCCGAATCGCCCTGGGCGACGCTATAGACCTGGCCGTGTATGCCACAGCCCCGGTCGAAGGCCAGGTAGGCCTGGCGATGCAGGATTTCTTCCAGCGCCAGGTCAGCGCGCCCGCTGACCAGCTCCAGGTCGAAGCGATAGGGCTGGCTGATGGCTTCCTTGCCCTTGAACTCAAGGACCTGGAGCTCATTCGGCCCGCTGTCGAACGTCAGTGTGAAACGGGGTTGGCCGGCGGGCGCGAACATCCGATGTGCCTCTGCAGAATGAAGACGGACGATTCTGCATGAGCAACGCACGATCCTGACCGGAGGTCATGAAAAACAGATTTACCCTACGCCTGCTGAGACAATGCCTGCGCACTGGGCTGTATTTTCCGACAGACATCCTGGGTCTCTCGGCAACGACTCGACTGTCTTCGTACGAACGAATCAGCGGCTTCGTACAACGTCTCGTCCCACGGGACTGCGGCCGGTCGTGATAACGTTCGTCGTCGCCCAGCGCAAAGGACGCACCCCATGACGACCCGCTACGCAAAAATCGCAATGATCCTGGCACTCGCCGCGTTCGCCCTGCTGACGGTGTTCAACAACGTCACGGATTACCGCTCCAATTTCAACTTCGTACAACACGTACTGAGCATGGACACCATCTTCCCGGACAACGCCGCCCGCTATCGCGCCATCACCCAGCCCTGGCTGTGGCACGCCGCCTATTGGCTGATCATCCTTGGCGAAGCCGTCACCGCTGGCCTGCTGGGCTTCGGCGCATTACGCCTATGGCAGGCACGCCGGGCCGCAAGCCCGGTTTTCGCCGATGCCAAGCGCTGGGCCATCGCCGGGCTGACGGCCGGATTCCTGGTCTGGTTCTTTGGTTTCATGGCCGTCGGCGGCGAATGGTTCCTGATGTGGCAATCGGAGGTCTGGAACGGTCAGGACGCCGCGTTCAGGTTCTACATGGCGATAGTCGGAGTGCTGATCTTTCTTAACCAGCCCGATGCGAACCCGAACTGACGATGCACAAGAAAACGGCCCGACTCCATTGGAGACAGGCCGTTTTCCTGTTTCTCAGGCACGCCATCCAGGCCGCGCCGAGAACCTTAGTGGTTCAGGCGGAAATCTTTCTCGGCGGCTTCGAAGCGCTGCACCATACCGGCGGTAGGCGAACCCAGCTTGCTGACAATGTAGATCGCCAGGCTGGCGAAGATGAAGCCAGGGATGATTTCGTACAGGCCCAGCAGGGCGAAATGCTTCCAGACGATCACGGTGGTTGCACCGACCAGGATGCCGGCCAGCGCACCGTTACGGGTCATGCCTTTCCAGACCACAGAGATCAGCACCACCGGGCCGAAGGCCGCACCGAAACCAGCCCAGGCGTAGCTCACCAGGCCCAGCACGCGGTTTTCCGGGTTGGCGGCCATGGCAATGGCAATCAACGCAACCAGCAGCACCATGGCCCGGCCGACCCAGACCAATTCAAGCTGGGAGGCGTTCTTGCGCAGGAAGGTCTTGTAGAAGTCTTCAGTCAGGGCGCTGGAGCACACCAGCAACTGGCAACTGAGGGTACTCATCACCGCCGCCAGGATGGCCGACAGCAACACACCGGCAATCCACGGGTTGAACAGCAGTTTGGCCAGCTCGATGAACACGCGCTCATGGTTTTCGGTCACGGGACCGGCCACATCCGGGTGCGCCGAGAAGTAGGCGATACCGAAAAAGCCGACAGCCACGGTGCCACCCAGGCACAGGATCATCCAGGTCATGGAAATGCGGCGGGCGTTGGCGATGGACTTGACCGAGTCGGCGGCCATGAAGCGCGCCAGGATGTGCGGCTGGCCAAAGTAGCCCAAGCCCCAGCCCATCAGCGAGATGATGCCGATGAAGGTGGTGTTTTTCAGCATGTCGAAGGACCCCGGGTCCTTCGCCTCGATCGCCAGGAACGTGGTGTCGACGCCGCCAGTGGCCAGCAGCACGATGATCGGCGTGAGAATCAGCGCGAAAATCATCAGCGTGGCTTGCACGGTATCGGTCCAGCTCACCGCCAGGAAGCCACCGACGAAGGTGTAGGCAATGGTCGCCGCAGCGCCGGCCCACAGCGCGGTCTCGTAGGACATGCCGAAGGTGCTCTCGAACAGACGGGCACCGGCCACGATGCCGGAGGCGCAGTAGATGGTGAAGAACACCAGGATGACCACCGCGGAAATGATCCGCAGCACGCCGCTCTTGTCTTCGAAGCGGCTGGAGAAGTAATCCGGCAGCGTCAGTGCGTCGCCGTTATGTTCGGTCTGCACTCGCAGGCGACCGGCCACGAACAACCAGTTCAGGTAGGCACCGACGATCAAGCCGATGGCGATCCAGCTTTCCGACAGGCCAGACATGTAGATGGCACCCGGCAACCCCATCAAGAGCCAGCCGCTCATGTCGGAGGCCCCGGCGGACAATGCCGTGACAACGCTGCCCAGGCTGCGACCGCCCAGGATGTAGTCGGAAAGGTTATTGGTGGAGCGATACGCCATCAGGCCGATCAGGACCATCGCAGCGATGTAGATCACGAAGGTGATCAAGGTGGGATTACTAACACTCATGAGTTACGCCCTGGCTTTGTTTTTATGTTGCGGTGGCAGTGGCAAGCGCCAACAACGCAGACGTTGTAGCGACGATTTGCAGACCCGCGTATTTAATGACTGATGTTTCCCCAGGAAAGCCATCAGCCGATGCCCTCGGCCAAAAACCGGTTGCACCTTGGCCGCGAATGCTATGCAACAAACGAAATAAGGTGCAACCAGTTTTGATCGAATCAGTTGCACCTGATCGGTTTTCTCGGCAAAACCCGACTTTTTGCTCTTTTTTGGGGCAATAAAAACAGCTTTGCGAAAAATTTCAGCACCAAAGCAGTGCACATAAGGACCAGCCTTTTTCGCTGCCCGATGAAGCGTAGGACCTTTCAAGAAAAAAAGGGTTGCACCCGGTTGCACCTCTACCAGAGCGCAGCTAATCTTGCCGCCAGCTGATGCCACGCAATACGTGGTAAACATGAGGATAAAAATATGGCTACCACCACCCTTGGGGTCAAACTCGACGACCCGACCCGCGAACGCCTGAAGGCGGCCGCAACCTCGATTGATCGCACACCTCACTGGCTGATCAAGCAGGCAATTTTCAATTACCTGGAAAAACTCGAGGGTGGTGCAACCCTGACGGAACTGAACGGTGCGACCCGTGCCGACGGCGACGATGCGGGTGAGGTCCAGGTCGACCACGCTCACCAATGCTTCCTCGAATTTGCCGAGAGCATCCTGCCGCAATCGGTGTTGCGTGCCTCCATCACCGCCGCCTACCGTCGCCCGGAACCCGAAGTGGTACCGATGCTGATCGAACAGGCCCGCCTGCCGATGGAAATGGCCGAGGCCACCAACAAGCTGGCCGCTTCGATCGCGGAAAAACTGCGCAACCAGAAAAGCGCCGGCGGCCGCGCCGGTATCGTCCAGGGCCTGCTGCAGGAGTTCTCCCTGTCGTCCCAGGAAGGCGTCGCACTGATGTGCCTGGCCGAAGCACTGCTGCGCATCCCGGACAAAGGCACCCGTGATGCGCTGATCCGCGACAAGATCAGCACTGGCAACTGGCAGCCGCACCTGGGCAACAGCCCATCGCTGTTCGTCAACGCCGCCACCTGGGGCCTGCTGCTGACCGGCAAGCTCGTCGCCACCCACAATGAAGCAGGCCTGACCTCCTCCCTGAGCCGCATCATCGGCAAGAGCGGCGAACCGATGATCCGCAAGGGCGTCGACATGGCCATGCGCCTGATGGGCGAGCAGTTCGTCACCGGCGAGACCATTGCCGAGGCCCTGGCCAACGCCAACAAGTTCGAGACCAAGGGTTTCCGTTATTCCTACGACATGCTGGGTGAAGCGGCGCTCACCGAACATGACGCCCAGAAATACCTGGCCTCTTACGAGCAAGCCATTCACTCGATCGGCAAGGCGTCCCATGGCCGTGGGATTTATGAAGGTCCGGGCATTTCCATCAAGCTTTCCGCCCTGCACCCACGCTACAGCCGCGCCCAGTACGAGCGCGTCATGGACGAGTTGTACCCGCGCCTGCTGTCGCTGACCCTGCTGGCCAAGCAATACGACATCGGCCTGAACATCGACGCCGAGGAAGCCGACCGCCTGGAACTGTCCCTGGACCTGCTGGAGCGCCTGTGCTTCGAACCGCAGTTGACCGGCTGGAACGGCATCGGCTTCGTGATCCAGGCCTACCAGAAACGCTGCCCGTATGTGATCGACTATGTCATCGACCTGGCCCGTCGCAGCCGCCATCGCCTGATGATCCGCCTGGTAAAAGGCGCGTACTGGGACAGCGAGATCAAGCGCGCCCAGGTCGAAGGCCTGGAAGGCTATCCGGTCTATACCCGCAAGGTGTACACCGACGTGTCCTACATCGCTTGCGCGCGCAAGCTGCTGTCGGTGCCGGAAGTCATCTACCCGCAATTCGCCACGCACAACGCCCATACCCTGTCGGCCATTTATCACATTGCCGGTCAGAACTATTACCCCGGCCAGTACGAATTCCAATGCCTGCACGGCATGGGTGAACCGCTGTACGAACAGGTGGTCGGCAAGGTTTCCGAAGGCAAGTTGAACCGTCCGTGCCGCGTGTACGCCCCGGTCGGCACCCACGAAACATTGCTCGCCTATCTGGTGCGTCGCCTGTTGGAAAACGGTGCCAACACCTCGTTCGTCAACCGCATCGCCGACCAGTCGATCTCCATCCAGGAATTGGTGGCCGATCCGGTGGCGAGCATCGAACAAATGGCGACCCTGGAAGGCGGTTTCGGCCTGCCACACCCGCGCATCCCGTTGCCACGCGACCTGTACGGCAGCGATCGCGCCAACTCCAGCGGCATCGACCTGGCCAACGAACACCGCCTGGCGTCCTTGTCCTGCGCGCTGCTGGCCACCGCCCATAACGACTGGAAAGCCGCGCCGATGCTCGGTTGCGCCGCCAGCGAAGAAAGCCCGGCACCACTGCTGAACCCGTCCGATCATCGCGATGTGGTCGGCCATGTCCAGGAAGCCACGGTTGTCGACGTCGACAACGCCATCCAGTGCGCGCTCAACGCCGCACCGATCTGGCAGGCCACGCCGCCGGCCGAACGCGCCGCGATCCTGGAGCGCGCCGCCGACCTGATGGAAGGCGATATCCAGCCGCTGATGGGCTTGTTGGCCCGCGAGGCTGGCAAGACCTTCGCCAACGCCATCGCCGAAGTCCGTGAAGCCGTCGACTTCCTGCGCTACTACGCGGTGCAGGCACGCAACGATTTCACCAACGACGCCCACCGCCCGTTGGGCCCGGTGGTCTGCATCAGCCCGTGGAACTTCCCCCTGGCGATTTTCAGCGGCCAGGTCGCCGCCGCACTCGCCGCCGGCAACCCGGTACTGGCCAAGCCCGCCGAGCAAACGCCACTGGTGGCGGCCCAGGCCGTGCGCCTGATGCTCGAAGCCGGGATTCCCGAAGGTGTCCTGCAACTGCTGCCGGGGCGCGGTGAAACCGTCGGCGCCCGCCTGGTGGGTGACGAGCGGGTCAAGGGCGTGATGTTCACCGGCTCCACCGAAGTGGCTCGCCTGCTGCAACGCAACATCGCCGGTCGCCTGGATAACCAGGGTCGTCCGATCCCACTGATTGCCGAAACCGGCGGCCAGAACGCCATGATCGTCGACTCCTCGGCCCTGACCGAACAAGTGGTCATCGACGTGGTGTCATCAGCCTTCGACAGCGCCGGCCAGCGTTGCTCGGCCCTGCGGGTCCTGTGCTTGCAGGAAGATTCCGCCGACCGCGTCATCGAAATGCTCAAGGGTGCCATGGCGCAATCGCGTCTCGGCAACCCGGAGCGCCTGTCGGTGGACATCGGCCCGGTGATCGACGCCGAAGCCAAGGCCGGTATCGAGAAACACATCCAGGCCATGCGCGACAAAGGTCGCACCGTGTACCAGATGGCCATCGCCGACAGCGATGAGTGCAAGCGTGGCACCTTCGTCATGCCGACCCTGATCGAGCTGGAAAGCTTCGATGAGTTGCAGCGCGAGATCTTCGGCCCAGTGCTGCACGTGGTGCGCTACAAGCGCAAGGAACTGGATCAGTTGATCAACCAGATCAACGCATCCGGCTACGGCCTGACCCTGGGCGTGCACACCCGCATCGACGAAACCATTGCCAAGGTGATCGACAGCGTTCACGCCGGCAACGTCTACGTGAACCGCAACATCGTCGGTGCCGTGGTCGGCGTGCAGCCGTTTGGTGGCGAAGGCCTGTCGGGCACCGGGCCGAAGGCCGGTGGTCCGCTGTACCTGTACCGTCTGCTGTCGACACGTCCTACCGATGCCATCCAGCAATCCTTCGTCCGCGGCGACGCCCTCAGCGCTCCGGACCTGCGCTTGCGCGAAACCCTGGGTCAACCGCTGAAAGCCCTGCAAACCTGGGCCGACAGCCAGAAACTCGCGGAACTGAGCGCCCTGTGCGTGCAGTTCGCGGCCCAGTCGCAAAGCGGCATTACCCGCCAACTGACCGGCCCGACCGGCGAACGCAACAGCTACGCCATCCTGCCGCGCGAGCACGTGCTGTGCCTGGCGGAAGTGGAAGGCGACCTGCTGACGCAACTGGCGGCGGTCCTGGCCGTGGGCGGTTCGGCCGTGTGGCCGGAAACCGACGCGAGCAAAGCCTTGTTCGCCCGCTTGCCGAAGGAGATCCAGGCACGCATCCAGCGCGCTTCCGACTGGGCCAAGGATGACGTGCTGTTCGACGCCGTCCTGCACCATGGCGACTCGGACCAATTGCGCAATGTCTGCCAGCAAGTGGCCAAGCGCGCCGGCGCTATCGTCGGGGTCCATGGCCTGTCGCAAGGCGAAACCGGCATCGCGCTGGAACGCCTGGTAATCGAGCGGGCCTTGAGCGTCAACACCGCTGCGGCGGGCGGCAACGCCAGCCTGATGACTATTGGCTAAACCGCTGTAAGCCGGGCATCTGCAATGGGTGCCCGGCAATCCCCCCCTGTGGGAGTGGGCTTTGTGAGCAAAGCTTGCTCCCACAAGGTTTTGCTCCCACATTCGGGATTAGCATCGGCCTCTCCCCTCCATCACCGTCATCAATCATCCTGTTCACCCCCCCTTCCCAGACCTAGACTCGGCCCATTCCAAAGAAAGAAAGGTAGGCCGCCATGTCCGAGACGCTGCTCAGTTCCCGCAATCTGGCTTTCGAGCTGTATGAAGTCCTTGATGCCGAGGGCCTGACCCAGCGCGAGCGGTTTGCCGAGCACACTCGCGAAACCTTCGACGCCGCCCTCGGCACGGCACGCAGCATCGCCGAAAAATATTTCGCGCCGCACAACCGCAAGAACGATGAAAACGAACCGCGCTACGAAAACGGCCAGGCCATTCTGATCCCCGAGGTGAAACCGGCGGTGGAGGCCTTCCTCGAAGCCGGCTTTCTCAACGCTGCGCGCAGTTTCGACGCCGGCGGCATGCAATTGCCGACGCTGCTGTCCCAGGCCTGTTTCGCGCATTTTCAGTCGGCTAACGCAGCTTCGACCTCTTATCCGTTCCTGACCATGGGCGCGGCGAACCTGATCGAGAGTTTCGGCAGCGAGGAGCAGAAGCAACGCTTCCTGCAACCGATGATCGACGGCCGCTTCTTCGGCACCATGGCCCTGACCGAGCCCCATGCGGGTTCTTCGCTGGCGGATATTCGTACGCGCGCGGAGCCAGCAGCCGACGGCACCTATCGACTCAAGGGCAACAAGATCTTCATTTCCGGTGGCGACCACCCGCTGTCGGAAAACATCGTGCACATGGTGTTGGCGAAACTGCCGGATGCGCCGCCAGGCGTTAAGGGCATCTCGCTGTTCATCGTGCCCAAGTTCCTGGTCAACGACGACGGCAGCCTGGGCCCGCGCAACGATGTGCTGCTGGCTGGGCTGTTCCACAAGATGGGCTGGCGCGGCACCACGTCAACGGCGTTGAATTTCGGCGATAACGGCGAGTGTGTCGGCTACCTGGTGGGCAAACCGCACCACGGCCTGAGCTATATGTTCCAGATGATGAACGAGGCGCGGATCGGCGTCGGCATGGGCGCGGTGATGCTGGGTTACGCCGGTTACCTGTATTCCCTTGAATACGCCCGCGAACGCCCGCAAGGCCGGGTACCCGACAGCAAGGACCCGACCACCGCCCCGGTGGCGATCATCCAGCATGCCGATGTGCGCCGCATGCTACTGACCCAGAAGGCCTATGTGGAAGGTGCCTTTGACCTGGGCCTGTACGCCGCGCGACTGTTCGACGACACCACCAGCCTGGAAAGTGAAGTGGAACGTCGGCGCGCCCATGAACTGCTGGACCTGCTGACCCCCATCGTCAAGTCGTGGCCCTCGGAGTTCTGCCTGAAGGCCAACGAGCTGGCGATCCAGATTCTCGGTGGCCACGGCTACACCCGCGAATACCCGGTCGAGCAGTATTACCGCGACAACCGCCTGAACCCGATCCACGAAGGCACCCATGGCATCCAATCCCTGGACCTGTTGGGGCGCAAGTTGGCGCAGAACGGCGGCGCCGGGCTCAAGCAACTGATCCGCCTGATGGCCGCCACCAGCGAGCGTGCCCAGGCATTCGAGGCATTGACCCCTTTGCGCCAGCCGCTGGAAACACTGGTGGCGCACCTGCAGACCGTCACCCTCGGCCTGCTTGCAGACCTTGCCCAAGGCCAGGTCAACAGCAGCCTCGCCAACTCGGCCCTGTACCTCAAGGTATTCGGCCACATGGTGATCGGCTGGCGCTGGCTGGAGCAGGCGATTCACGCCGAGCAAGGGTTGGCCCGCGGCAATCGCGCAGACCACGATTTCTACAAAGGCAAGTTGCAGGCGGCACGGTATTTCCTGACGTGGGAAGTGCCGGGGTGCCATCAGGAGCTGGCATTGCTTGAGGCGCGGGACGATACGTGCCTGGGGATGCGGGATGAGTGGTTCTGAGCGAGGACTTGTGGTGCGACTGAAATCCCATCGCGGGCAAGCCTTGCTCCCACAGCGGGTCTGCTTGAACACAAAGTCCGAGTTCACAACAAATCGACTGTGGGAGCGGGCTTGCTCCCACAGTTAACCTAATCGCCGCGGCCCCGCTTCAGGCCTGCTGGATTGTTTTGGAAATCACCTCGACCGTGGCGCTGACCTGCTCTTCGTAACGCTCGAGTTCGGCCTTGTGCTGCTTCTGCATTTCGATTTGTTGCGAGCACAGGTTCATGGCCGCCAGTACCAGCAGCCGGTCACCGATCAGCGTCGGGTATTTCCTCTTGGTATCGGCCAGCGCGGCCTTGAGCATCGAAGCAGCGTCCAGCAGGGCCTGTTCCTGTCCGGCCGGCGCCTTGATCGAATAGTCTTCTCCCAGGATCGAGAGGACCGTTACCCCATCGGCACCGTGCTTCATGCGCTGACAGCCCCGTTGCTGGCGCGCTCGATCAGCGCCTGGATCCGGGCGGCGGTGGCACCGTGCAGTTCTTCCTGCTCCATCAGGCTCAGTTGCAGACTCTCGTTTTCATCCTTGGCCCTGGCAAGTTCCGCGTTCAGGGTTTCATTCACACCGGTGAGATGACGGTTCTGTTGCACCAGGTCGTTGACCAGTTGCTCCAGCTGGCTGAGGGATGCTTCCAACATATTGATTTCCAGGCATTTTCAAGGGGCGCGTACGATAAAGAAAAGTCATCGCCGATGCCACGGTCAGGGTTTGTACGAAAAGTCGCCGAGCGGCGATCAGGCAAGGCGAAAACAGGCGAGGAAGCGCAGTTGACTGGTTGTCAATGAGCATTCCGAGCCTGTTTTCAACGCAGCATGATCGTCGCGCAGGCACTTTTCGTACAAAGCCTGCGGATGGCGGTGCTTCGCTCGCGAGTTGTAAAGACTCTGGTGAGGGCATCTGGTTCCTACCCTTCGTCGCGTCAAAAAACCTGCGCTGCGACAAAAATGCACAGCCCCCTCAAGACTTTAGTCGCATGACCGATAAGTCACTAAGCAACCGTTAACGCTCCGCACGAACACACTTCCTTCCGGTATTCCCCCCATGTCTCTACGAAATATGAACATCGCGCCAAGAGCGTTCCTGGGCTTTCTCCTGATCGGAGCCCTGATGTTGGCCCTTGGGGTGTTCGCCCTGGCCCAGATGAGCCAGATCCGCAGCTCCGGCGAAAACATCGTCGACAACAGCGTCCCCAGCCTCAAGGCCCTGGATGAACTCACCCAACTCACCCTGCGCACCCGCGTGTTGTCTTACCGCTTGCTGGTCAACCGTGAACCGGACATCCAACAGAAAACCAGCGCCCTGCTCGAACAACGCGGCCAGCAGATCCGCACGGCCCAGGCGGGGTACGAGAAACTCATCAGCTCCCCGCAGGAGCGAAGCAACTATGATCAATTGGTGCAATTGCTGGGTCAGTACCGTCAGCTTGAAGACCGGATGAAAACCCTGTCGCGCAATAATCAGCTCGAAGAGTTGCGCACACTGATCAACAGCGAAGTGCTGGATAATTCCGAGGCGATGAACACTGTCCTCGCCCAATTGATGGACATCAACAACCAGCAGGCCGATGCGTTCAACGTCGGGGCCGCACAACAGTATTCGGAAGCCTTCAACTGGGTAGTCACGTTGCTGGTCATCTCCACCGGCCTGACGCTGCTATTCGCCTGGCTGCTGACCAACAGCATTACCAAGCCGATTGCCAACGCCCTGGCCGCCGCCGAGGAAATTGCCAAGGGCAACCTGACCCGACCGATCGTCGTCGACGGCACGGACGAAGCCGGCCGTCTGTTGCGGGCGATGTCGACCATGCAGGAAAAACTGCGTGACACCCTGCAACGCATTTCCGGCTCGGCCACGCAACTGGCCTCCGCTGCCGAAGAACTCAACAGCGTCACCGACGAAAGCGCCCGTGGCCTGACCCAGCAGAACAACGAAATCGAACAAGCCGCCACGGCGGTCAACGAGATGACCAGCGCCGTGGAAGAAGTGGCGCGCAACGCGGTAAGCACCTCCGAAGCCTCGAAGAACGCCACCACCTCCGCCGGCGACGGCCGCGACCTGGTGCAGGAAACCGTCAGCGCCATCGAACGCATGAGCGCCGACGTGCAAAGCACCGCTACGCTGATCGGCAACCTGGCCGATGAGTCCCGCGACATTGGCAAGGTGCTGGACGTGATCCGCGGCCTGGCCGACCAGACCAACCTGCTGGCGTTGAACGCCGCCATTGAAGCCGCCCGTGCCGGTGAAGCCGGTCGTGGTTTTGCCGTGGTCGCCGATGAAGTGCGCGCCCTGGCCCATCGCACCCAGCAGTCGACCAGCGAGATCGAGCGCATGATCGGCAGCATCCAGAGCGGTACCGGGCAAGCCGTGGACTCGATGCGCAACAGCACCGAACGCGCCGAGTCGACCTTGAACATCGCCCGCGGTGCCGGCCTGTCCCTGGACACGATCAACACGGCCATCGTTGAAATCAACGAACGCAACCTGGTAATCGCCAGCGCCGCCGAAGAGCAGGCCCAGGTGGCCCGTGAAGTGGACCGCAACCTGGTGAACATCCGCGACCTGTCGGTGCAATCGGCTGCCGGCGCCAACCAGACCAGCGCCGCCAGCGCCGAACTGTCGCGCCTGGCGGTGGACCTGAACAGCATGGTGGGGCGGTTCCATCTTTAAGCCATGACTGATCTTTGTGGCGAGGGGCTCATACAGAGCCCCAACGTTTTTTGACAGCATCACATTTCGACAGGTTAGAATCGCTGGCACGCAGGCTGCATGGCCAGCCTGCCCGCCCTTCAGTTTTTCCGGAGTACTTCCCTTGACCGCGACGACCATCAACAGCCTGTTCTTGATCGGCGCGTTGCTGGTGGGTGCGAGCATCCTGGTCAGTTCTCTTTCATCACGCCTGGGCATTCCGATCCTGGTAATCATCCTGGCCGTGGGCATGGTGGCCGGGGTGGACGGTGCCGGCATTCTTTTCGACAACTACGCCACGGCCTACCTGGTCGGTAACCTCGCATTGGCCGTCATCCTGCTGGACGGCGGCTTGCGCACGCGGGTCTCGAGCTTTCGCGTGGCCCTGTGGCCGGCGCTGTCGCTGGCCACGGTCGGCGTGCTGATCACCACCGGGCTGACCGGGTTGGCGGCGGCGTGGCTGTTCAACCTGAATCTGATCCAGGGCCTGCTGATCGGCGCCATCGTCGGCTCGACCGACGCCGCGGCGGTGTTCTCCTTGCTCGGCGGCAAGGGCCTGAATGAACGGGTCAGCGCCACCCTCGAAATCGAATCCGGCAGCAACGACCCCATGGCGGTGTTCCTCACTGTCACCCTGATCGGCATGCTCGCCAGTGGCGAAACCGGCCTGCACTGGAGTCTGCTGGGGCATCTGGTGCGGGAATTCGGCATTGGCTCGTTGCTGGGCCTGGGCGGTGGCTGGCTCATGCTGCAACTGGTCAACCGGATCAACCTGGCCAACGGCCTTTATCCAATCCTGGTGATCAGCGGTGGCCTGGCCGTGTTCGCCCTGACCAACGCCCTGCATGGCAGTGGCTTCCTCGCGGTCTATCTGTGCGGCCTGGTGCTGGGCAACCGCCCGGTGCGCAGCCGCCACGGTATCTTGCACATGCTCGACGGCATGGCCTGGCTGGCACAGATCGGCATGTTCCTGGTGCTGGGCCTGCTGGTCACGCCCCATGACCTGCTGCCCATCGCCCTGCCCGCCCTAGGCCTGGCCTTGTGGATGATCCTGTTCGCGCGACCGTTGTCGGTGGTGGTGGGGCTGTTGCCATTCAAGGCGTTCCATGGTCGCGAGAAGGCGTTCATTTCCTGGGTCGGCCTGCGCGGCGCGGTGCCGATCATCCTGGCGGTGTTCCCCTTGATGGCCGGCCTGCCCCACGCCCAGCTGTATTTCAACCTCGCATTCTTCATCGTGCTGGTCTCGCTGCTGGTGCAGGGCACGAGCCTGCCGTGGGTCGCCAAGCTGCTGCACGTCACCGTCCCGCCGGAGCCCCTGCCGATTTCCCGGGCGGCGCTGGAAGTGCACGTCACCAGCGAGTGGGAACTGTTCATCTATCGCCTGGGCGCGGAAAAATGGTGCATCGGCTCGCCCCTGCGCGACCTGAAAATGCCCGAAGGCACGCGCATCGCCGCCCTGTTTCGTGGGCAGCAACTGCTCCATCCGTCGGGTAGTACGGTGCTGGAAGTCGATGATTTGCTGTGTGTTATCGGCCATGAACATAATTTACCGGCCCTTGGAAAACTGTTCAGCCAGGCGCCACAGCGGGGCCTGGACCTGCGCTTCTTCGGCGACTTCGTCCTCGAAGGAGACGCCCAGCTGGCGGCGGTTGCGGCCCTGTACGGGTTGAAGCTGGACGGCATCGATCCGGACATGTCCCTGGGCCGCTTCATTGCCCAGAAAGTCGGCGGCGCCCCAGTGGTCGGCGACCAGGTGGACTGGAACAACACCCTGTGGACCGTCGCGGCCATGGACGGGAACAAGATTGGCAAAGTGGGCGTCAGATTCCCCGAAGGAAGTCGCCCGGGTCCCGGCTTGTTCCTCTAAACTGCTCCCACTTTCAATTGCTCGACCGGTCTTTATGCCTACCCTGCGCTCTTTTTTCGCCATCGCCCTGCTGGGCCTGAGTCTGTCCGTCAGCCCGCTGCAAGCGGCTGAATTGCCCACCAGCACCTCGGTGCAGGCCAGCCTGGACAAGATCGCCGATCGCAAACTGCCGGAGGCCGACCAGAAGGCCTTGCAGGCCGTACTGCAAAGCACGTTGACGCAGCTGGGCAACAAGGCCGACTACGAACAGAAGCTGGCCAGCCTCAAGCAACAACTGGCCAGCGCGCCCAAGCAGAACATCGAGAACCAGCGGGAGCTGGCGCGCCTCAAGAACACCACGGTGGTGCCGGTGGCGCAACGTTATGCCAACCTGCCGATTCCCCAGCTCGAACAGATGCTGACCGAACGCTCCACCCAGCAGAGCGACTTGCAAAAGGCCCTGGCAGACGCCAACAGTTTGATCATCACCGCCCAGACCCGCCCCGAACGTGCCCAGGCGGAGATCTCCAACAGCCAGACCCGCATCCAGCAGATCAACGCCACCCTCAAGGCCGGCCGGGACGCCGGCAAGCCGCTGAGCGCCGAGCAGCGCGACCAGCTCAACACCGAACTGGCGGCCCTCAATGCGCTGATTCCGTTGCGGCGCCAGGAGCTGGCCGGCAACAGTCAGTTGCAGGACCTGGGCAACGGCCAGCACGACTTGCTGATGGAAAAAATCGCCCGCATGGAGCAGGAAATCCAGGACCTGCAGAACCTGATCAACCAGAAGCGCCTGGCCCAGTCCCAGCAGACGGTGACTCAACAATCCATCGAAGCGCAGAAAGCCGGCGGCAGCAACCTGCTGGCGACCGAGAGCGCGGCCAACCTGAAACTCTCCGACTACCTGCTCAAGAGCACCGACCGCCTCAACGAAGTCACCCAGCAGAACTTGCAGACCAAGCAGTTGCTGGACAGCGTCACCCAGACCGACGCCGCCCTGGACGAGCAGATCAGTGTGCTCAAGGGCAGCCTGTTGCTCTCCAAGATTCTCTACAAGCAACGCCAGACCCTGCCGCGCCTGAAACTCGACCAGAACCTGGCCGACCAGATCGCCGACATCCGCCTGTACCAGTTCGAAGTCAGCCAACAACGCGAGTTGCTGAACAATCCGGGCGCCTACGTCGACAGCCTGCTGGCATCCCAACCCTCGGAGCAAGCCACGCCGCAACTGCGCAAGACCCTGCTGGAACTGGCCCTGACCCGGGTCGATCTGCTGGAACGCCTGAGCCGCGAATTGAGCGCGGTGCTCAACGAATCCATCACCTTGCAGCTCAACCAGAAGCAGTTGCTCAGCACGGCCCAAAGCCTGCGGGCCACCCTCGAAGAACAGATGTTCTGGATTCCCAGCAACAAGCCACTGGATTTCGAATGGATGCGCGGCGTGCCGAACCGCCTGGAGAAACAGGTCGACTCACTGCCCTGGGCCTCCAGCCTCAGTGAACTGGCCGACGGCCTGACCCAACGTCCGCTGCTGTTCCTGCCCCTGGCGCTGCTGATCGGTGCGCTGTTGTGGCGCCGCAGGAACCTGTATGCCCGCCTCCTCAAGCTCCATCAGGATGTCGGACACTTCAAGCGCGACAGCCAGTGGCACACGCCCCAGGCGATCCTGGTCAACATCCTGCTGGCGATGCCGGTCGCCCTGGCGCTGGCCCTGTGCGGCTATGCCTTGCAGATCGACGCCCGCGGCCAGAACGCCAACCTCGGTGCGGCGCTGTTGCAGATCGGCCTGGCCTGGCTGATGTTCTACACCGCCTACCGGATCCTGGCACCGGGCGGTGTGGCCGAGCTGCATTTCCGCTGGGAAAAACCCCAGGTCGAATTCCTCCAGGGCTGGATCCGCCGGCTCGGGCTGGTGGTGCTGGCCCTGGTGGCCGTCGTTGCCGTCGCCGAGCTGCAACCCTCGGCCCTGGCCGACGACGTGCTGGGCATGCCGGTGGTGCTGACCTGCTACGCACTGATGGCCTGGCTGCTCAGCCGCCTGCTGTTGAACAGCCCGACGCACCGCAACACCTCGCTGTTCCGCAAGGCTGTCGGGGTCCTGTTCACGGCGCTGCCCATCGCGCTGTTCGTGGCCGTGTGCTTCGGCTACTACTACACCGCGCTGAAGCTCAGCGACCGGCTGATCAACACCCTGTACCTGCTGATGCTCTGGCTGGTGGTCGAAGCCGCCTTCGTGCGCGGCCTGTCGGTCGCGGCGCGGCGCCTGGCTTACCAGCGGGCCCTGGCCAAGCGCCAGGCCGCCAAGGAGGCCGGCGACGGTGAAACGGTGGTCGAAGAACCGACCCTGGACATCGAGAAGGTCAACGAGCAATCCCTGCGCCTGATCCGCCTGGCCTTGCTGGGCGGCTTCATCGCCGCGCTGTACTGGGTCTGGTCGGACCTGATCAGCGTGTTCTCGTACCTGGACAACATCACGCTCTACGAATACACCAGCGGCACCGGCGTCAACATGAGCATGGTGCCCATCAGCATCGGCGACATGCTCGGCGCACTGATCATCATTGGCATCACCTTCGCCCTGGCGCGCAACCTGCCGGGCCTGCTGGAAGTGTTCGTGCTGTCGAAACTGAACCTGGCCCAGGGCAGCGCGTATGCCACCACCACGCTGCTGTCCTATGTCATCGCCGGGGTCGGCTTCGTCACTACCCTGTCCACCCTCGGCGTGAGCTGGGACAAACTGCAATGGCTGGTGGCCGCGTTGTCGGTGGGCCTGGGCTTCGGCATGCAGGAGATCTTCGCCAACTTCATCTCCGGGATCATGATCCTGTTCGAGCGTCCGGTGCGCATCGGCGACACCATCACCATCGGCAACCTCTCGGGTACGGTGAGCAAGATCCGCATCCGCGCGACCACCATCACCGATTTCGACCGCAAGGACATCATCGTCCCCAACAAGACCTTCATCACCGGGCAACTGATCAACTGGTCGCTGACCGACACCGTCACCCGGGTGACCCTGAAACTGGGGGTGGACTACGGCTCCGATCTGGACCGCGTCCGCGAACTGCTGCTCAAGGCCGCCCGCGACAACCCACGGGTGCTGAAGGAGCCGGAGCCGATCGTGTACTTCCTGAACTTCGGCGAAAGCACCCTGGACCACGAATTGCGCATGCACGTGCGCGACCTCGGCGACCGCAACCCGGTGCTGGACGAGATCAACCGCTTCATCAATCGCGAGTTCAAGAAGGAGCACATCAACATCTCCTTCCGGCAAATGGAAATCTATCTGAAGAACCTCCAGGGCCAGGAATACAAACTGGTACCCGCCGAGCCGGATAAAAAAACCATCACGCCCGTACCCTCGACCGTAGCCAACATCAAACCGGTGCCCGAGCCACCGCAAGATATACTCGACTGATCGCGCGGTGCCCACAGGCATCGCGCCGGAGACGGCCATGAAAACCCTGGAGACCTTGACCTTCGATAACCGCTTCGCCCGCTTGGGCGACGGTTTCTCGGTCCATGTGCTGCCCGAGCCCATCGACAACCCACGGCTGGTGGTCGCCAGCCCGGCAGCCATGGCGTTGCTCGACCTGGATCCGGCCGAAGCCGAAACACCGCTGTTTGCCGAGATCTTCAGCGGCCACAAGCTCTGGGCCGAGACCGAGCCTCGGGCGATGGTGTATTCGGGGCATCAATTCGGTTACTACAATCCGCAACTGGGCGACGGCCGCGGGTTGTTGCTGGGCGAGGTGTACAACGCGGCTGGCGAGCACTGGGACCTGCACCTCAAGGGCGCCGGCCAGACACCGTTCTCGCGGATGGGCGACGGGCGGGCGGTGCTGCGCTCCTCGATCCGCGAATTCCTCGCCTCCGAAGCCCTGCACGCCTTGGGTATTCCCACTACCCGCGCCTTGTGCGTGATCGGCTCGGACACCCCGGTGTGGCGCGAGAAGCAGGAACGCGGCGCCATGTTGCTGCGCCTGGCCCCCAGCCATGTACGCTTCGGGCATTTCGAATATTTCTACTACACCAAGAAGCCCGAGCTGCAGGCCGCCCTCGCCGAGCACGTGCTGAACCTGCACTTCGCCGAATGCCGCGAGCAGCCGGAACCGTACCTGGCGATGTTCCGCGAAATCGTCGAGCGCAACGCCGAGCTGATCGCCAAATGGCAGGCCTATGGTTTCTGTCACGGCGTGATGAACACCGACAACATGTCGATCCTGGGCATCACCTTCGACTTCGGACCGTTCGCCTTCCTCGACGATTTCGACGCCAATTTCATCTGCAACCACTCCGATGACCAGGGCCGCTATTCGTTCAGCAACCAGGTGCCCATCGGCCAATGGAACCTCAGCGCCCTGGCCCAGGCCCTGACGCCCTTCATCAGCGTCGACGCGCTGCGCGAAACCCTCGGCTTGTACCTGCCGCTGTACCAGGCTCATTACCTGGACCTGATGCGCCGCCGCCTCGGCCTGACCAGCGCCGAGGAGGACGACCAGAAACTGGTGGAACGCCTGTTGCAATTGATGCAGAACAGCGGCGTCGACTACAGCCTGTTCTTCCGTCGATTGGGCGAGCAAGCCCCCGAACAAGCCATCGCCACCCTGCGCGACGACTTCGTCGACCTCAAGGGCTTCGACGCCTGGGGCGAACTCTACATCGCCCGCGTCAACCGCAAAGGCCCCGTGGACCAGGACCAGCGCCGCACCCGCATGCACGCCGTCAACCCGCTGTATGTGCTGCGCAACTACCTGGCCCAGACCGCCATCGAGGCCGCCGAATCAGGCGACTACGAAGAAGTCCGCCGCCTGCATGCCGTACTGAGCAAACCGTTCGAAGCACAACCGGGCATGGACCGCTACGCCCAACGGCCACCGGACTGGGGCAAGCATTTGGAGATCAGTTGTTCGTCGTAACGGTTGGAATCAACCTCCTGCCAAAGCCATCCGCCCTTCTGCCCCTGTGGCGAGGGAGCTTGCTCCCTCGCCACAAAAGCCCAGCAATCACCCTGTTTATTTCGCTGTAGGCGCATTCAGCCCCCGGCTACATCGCCTTGCGCCGCTGCCTACAACTGCGCCAGAATCCGCCGACTTGTGCGCCTTGGGGCCGGGCTTTATCGTTTTCCCGTCGCTGAAAATCAGCGATCGGGTTTAGCAGCTCGAGCAACATCAAGGCACGCCAGTGTCGCCATTCCAACAGCGTTATGGCGGCTATGCGTGGGGCACTTCGGTGCGCCGGGTTCCTTGATGCCTGGTCTGCTAACCCGCGTACAGCCGCCACCCTCTTCGTTTAGCAGCGACGGGTGACGACTCCACTCATCAAGGAGCTTCATCCATGTTCAAAGCAACCCCCAACCCACCCGACACAACCCCTAACTCAAAAGCCTTCGACAAAGCCGCCGACCGCGCCCTCGACTTCTATCTCAAACCCAGACCCGCCGAGCCCGAGGCTGATCCAAGCCAACTCTTCACCGTCGTCAAGGGCATCGACACCGAGTCCCTGCTCGCCAACCTCAGCGAAACCCTGGCCTCGGCCAATGCCATGGTCAGCGACCTGGCGTTCAACCTGGAAGGTTCCCGACGACACGTAGCCCTGGGCATCCAACAATTGATCGAACTGAGCGGCCTGCTCGCGAACCGCGCGCTGGACAACGCCGAACCGCGCTAGCCACCTCCCCCTTGTGGCGAGAGGACTTGTCCCCTCGCCGCAAGAGCAGGTTGGCATTGCAGAGTGCTACAGCAAATTTCAAATGAAGGTTTCAACCGAGACACCGAAGCGCTCAGCCAACCAGCGGATCTGCCTTAAATTGAGCTGGCGTTTGCCGCTCAATATCTCCGATACAACCGACTGGGCGCCTACACCTGGCAAATCGCTCTGGCTCAAACCGTGTTCGCGCATCAGATACCGAAGCGCCTCAACGCCGCTTGCCTTGGGCATCGGCCGGTGTTGATGATCCCAGGCCTCGACCCATTCGCCGATGATGTCGACCAGGCTCATCAGTGGATGCGCCTCGTCTTCACCCACCAATTCCAATAGCTCATCAAGAGCACCGGCCAGCCGGTCATAATCCTCTTCGTCCCTGGGTTTGCGCAGCAGAGGCGACACAAACTCCCAATGGGCGGCCACTTGTTCGATCAGTGCACTCATTCGTTTTTCCCATCTCACTTTGCTATGAATGAGTTAAACACAAATGGGGTCTATCGCAAATTGCGATATCCGCAAAAAGCTCGATTGAAGTGGCTTTTGTGGCGAGAGAGCTTGCTCCCTCGCCACGGGTTCGGGGTTGTAACTCACCACAGACCTCTCGCCTAACGTTTGAACCTTAAAAGGCGTGTGCCTCACTCACCCGACCTTATCGTTCCCCTGCTCAGGCGTCTCGATTTGTGTTTTTTGAGGCCACCAGAGGACTTCGGTGCGGCGCATCTGATGAATGGCAACCTTGATAAACCGCCTCGGCGGCACCAGATCAGGGCTATGACTGTCTTTAGGAGCCCACCATGCCTGATCCGATGCTGATCCCCTGCCCCCATTGCAACGGACTCAATCGCATACCCGCCGAACGGCTGGGCGACCAGCCCAAGTGCGGGCGTTGCAAAGCCCAGGTGCTGTTGAGCACGCCGTTCGAACTCAAGCAAGGCGACTATGCCAGCCAGATCAAGGGTGACCTGCCGTTGCTGGTGGATGTGTGGGCTGACTGGTGCGGGCCGTGCAAATCCTTCGCCCCCGTGTTCGAACAGGCGGCCAGGCAACTGACGGGCAAATGCCGGCTGGCCAAGCTCGACAGCGAGGCCAATCAGCAGTTGTCGGCGCAGTTGGGAATTCGGTCGATTCCCAGCCTGATCCTCTTCAAGGATGGCCGGGAAGTGGCACGCCAGAGCGGGGCGCTGCCGTTGCCGCAGTTGATGGGCTGGTTGCGCAGCCAGGGGATATGAACAATAGCCTGGCTGCGATCTTTGCTTCAGGCGTTTTCCAACAACCCATGTAACTCCATGAACTGCTGGGTCAGTTTATGCCGCGGGTCCAGATGGATCAGCGGCAGGCTGGCCTGGTGGGATTCGCGCATGCGCACGGAGCTGGTCAGGTACACCGGCAAGACCGGCAGGCCTTCGGCGATCAGTTCATCGAGGATCTGCTGCGGCAGGCTGGCACGGGCCTGGAACTGGTTGACCACGATGCCTTCGACTTCCAGGCCTTCGTTATGGTCGTCCTTGAGCTCTTCGATCTCCGCCAACAGGCCATATAGCGCCTGCCGGGAAAAGCTGTCGCAATCGAAGGGGATCAGCACACGGTCGGCGGCGATCAACGCCGAAACCGCATAGAAATTCAGGGCCGGCGGGGTATCCAGGTAAATCCGGTCGTAATCCTCTTCCAACTCTTCAAGCAGTTTGCGCAGCTTGTTGATCTTGTGCTTCGCCTCGAGCTTGGGCTGCAGATCGGTCAATTCCGCGGTAGCGGTGATGACGTGCAGGTTGTCGAACGGCGTTTCGTAGATATCCACCTTGTTCTTCTTCGAGAAAGGCCCCGACGACAGGGTCTGCTTGAAGAAGTCGGCAATCCCCATGGGGATGTCATCGCCGGTCAGTCCCGTCAGGTACTGGGTGGAATTGGCCTGGGCATCCAGGTCCACCAGGAGCGTGCGATACCCCTCGCTGGCGCTGACTGCCGCCAGATTGCAGGCGATGCTGGACTTGCCCACGCCACCTTTCTGATTGAACACCACACGTCGCATGACAAAACCTCCGTGTATCAAAGATTACCGAGTGTAGTAGGCCGCGATACCGCTTCGCTACCTTCTACGTAGGAAGGACTACGGCAAACAGTGGCTTTCCCAATGACTCAGGCGTCAATTCACTCAGAAAAGTACAGAAACAACTGACAGACAGGCTCGTGAGGATCGCAATAATGGTCCATGCCCCCATAGAGCGAACCAGCCAGTACATTTCGCTGGGCAAAATGTAACCAGTATTTGCTACAAGCCAACCGCACCGGGATAATGCGCGCCACTTGGGTCGCAAGACCATGCAGGGTTGGACGCGGGTCAAACCACTGGACCGTGACAATAAAAGCCCGCAGGGGTGGGATGAAGTTTGTGATCAATTTCAGTATCGCCCAATGGCGCGCGTGGGCCCCTGGGCTCGAAAGCGTGGACGACTGGCAGGCCTGGAGCCGGCAGCCGGTCGTATTGCCGGCCAGCGATGCCGCCCCCGACGTATCGTTCCTGCCCGCCATGCAGCGTCGGCGTCTCAGCCGTCTGGCGCGGATGGCCTTCAGTGTCGGCTGGCCGCTGGCCGAGGGCCGCGCGGACCTACCGTTGGTCTTTATTTCCCGCCACGGTGAAACCCCGCGCACGTTCGAGATTCTCAAGGACCTGGCAGCCGACCAGCCCCTGTCGCCGACCCAGTTCAGCCTATCGGTGCACAACGCCGTGATCGGCCTGTGGTCGATCATGCGTGGCGAAACCAGCGAGATGACGGCCCTGGCCGCCACCGGCGACGGGCTGGAGCACGGCGTGCTGGAAGCCGCCGCACTATTGAACGAAGGCTCACCCGCGGTGTTGCTGGTGATCACCGAGGAGCAACCTCCCGAAGTCTACGCACCGTGGGTCAATGACGTGCCGTTTCCCTACGCGATGGGCCTGCTGCTGACACCAGGCGACGACTGGCAACTGGAACTGTCCGCACCGGACGGTCAAATGCCAGGCGGCGACTGGCCCCATGCCCTGGACCTGTTGCGTACGCTGCTAAACAACGAAACCACCTGCCAACATGCCTGGAAGAATCGTGTATGGACCTGGCAACGCAACCGGTGACCGGTAAACATCGCGACGCCTACTACTGGCGCCTGCTCGCGACCGCCGCAAGCTTTGCCCTGTTCGGGCTAGGCGGGCTGTGCTTGCGCTTGCTGGTGTTTCCGTTGCTGTCCTGGCTGCCCGGTGATGCCCAGGCCCAGCGCCAACGGGCCCGCCGCACGGTCGGACGGTTGTTCTGGTTCTTCATCCGCTTCATGGCCCGCACCGGGGTGCTTACCTACCAGATCGAGGGCGCCGAACGGCTCGGGCGCCCCGGCCAGATGATCATCGCCAACCACCCGTCGCTGATCGACGTGGTGTTCCTGATCGGGCTGGTGCGCGACGCCAATTGCGTGGTCAAGCAAAGCCTGTGGGACAATCCCTTTACCCGGGGCCCGCTGCGCTCGACCCAATACATCAGCAACGATGGCAGCATGGACATGCTCGATGCCGCCAGCGAGGCCCTTCAGAGTGGCCAGACCCTGATCGTGTTCCCCGAAGGCACGCGCACCCAGCCCGGCCAGGCACCGGCCTTCCATCGGGGGGCCGCGGCCATCGCCCTGCGGGGCGCGAAAACCCTGACGCCGGTGACCATCAAGGTCAGCCCCACGACCCTGACCAAGGCCGACCCCTGGTATCGCATTCCACGCCGCCGCGTGCATTTCAGTTTCCATGTGGGTGCCGATATAGACCCACAGGCGTTCGCCGCGCTTGGCCCGCCACCCCAGGCATCACGCCGGCTCAACGACTTTTTGCATCACTATTTCATCAAGGAGCTCGCCGAAGATGAGCGATCTGCACCGTGACATCAAACAGCTGATCATCGACGCCCTCGGTCTGGAAGACATTGGCGTCGACGACATCGGCGACCATCAGACCCTGTTCGGCGAAGGCCTGGGCCTGGACTCGGTGGATGCCCTGGAGCTTGGCCTGGCGATCCAGAAACAGTACGGCATCAAGATCGATGCCGACGCCAAGGACACCCGTAACCATTTCAGCAACGTGGCAAGCCTTGCGGCCTTCGTCACTGCAAAACGCCCCTGAGAACACCGGACCATGCAAACTCGTGACGACATTTTCAACACCCTGCGCGATGCCCTGGTCGAGCTTTTCGAGCTGGACCCTGAGCGTGTGACGCTGGAGTCGAACCTGTACCAGGACCTGGAAATCGACAGCATCGATGCCGTCGACCTGATCGACCACATCAAGCGCCAGACCGGCAAGAAGATTGCCGCCGAGGAATTCAAGTCGGTACGCACCGTCAACGACGTGGTCGAGGCGGTCTATCGTCTGGTCCAACCGGCCGCATGACCCGGCTGATCGGTCTCGGCCTGCTGCTGGCGGGCCTGCTGTACCCCTTTGCGGTGTATTTCGGCATGGAGCACTTCGCCCCGTGGCAGTTTGGCCTGCTGCTGGGTAGCCTGTGGCTGGCCCGGGCAGTGCTCGGCAAGGGCGGACCCGGCGGGCGCTGGATGGCAGCGACCGCCATCACCTTTTGTGTATTGCTGGCGTTGTTCGACAGCCCGCTGCTGTTGCGCTGGTATCCGGTGTTGATCAGCGCGTTCATGCTCGTGTTGTTCAGCTTGAGCCTGAAATACGGCCCGCCGATGATCGAACGCCTGGCTCGCCTGCGCGAACCGCAGTTGCCGGCCAAGGCCGTGGTGTATACCCGCCAGGTCACCGTGGCCTGGAGCATATTTTTCCTGTGCAACGGCTTGCTTGCCGCCGCCCTGACCCTGTGGGCGCCGCTGAGCTGGTGGATGTTGTACACCGGCCTGATTTCCTACGGATTGATGGGGCTGATGTTTGCCATTGAATGGCTCATACGACAACGGGTAAGAGGCCGCCCATGAATTGGATACCGCTTGAGCGCATGCTGCTCAAGGCCCTGCCGGAGCGCGCGGTCGCGGTCGAGCCGGGGTTGAATCACGCGCAACTGCGCGAAGCGGCGCTGTGCCTGGCCGCGGGCCTGCAAGCCCGTGGCGTGCGGCACGTGGCCGTGCACCTGGAGGACGCCGCCGACCTGGCCGTGGCCCTGCTGGGCGCCTGGCGCGCCGGGGTGCGCGTCTTGCTCCCGGCCGATCTGCAAGCGCAGACCCGCCAACGCTGGGCGGCGGACGTTGACCTGTGGCTGACCGACCAGCCCGGCGACACCCATCCCGGCGATTTGCAACAAACGCCCATGCCCCCCGCCGAACTGGACCTCGATCACTGCTGGCTGAGCCTGTGCACCTCCGGCTCCAGCGGCGAACCCAAGCGTATCGAGAAAACCCTGCGGCAGTTGAACAACGAAGTCCACGCCCTGGAACAACTGTGGGGTGCCGACCTGGGCCCGGCCTGCATGATCGGCAGCGTGGCCGCCCAGCATATCTACGGACTGCTGTTTCGCGTGTTGTGGCCGCTGTGCGCCGGGCGCACGTTCATACGTCGGCAAATGGCGTTCCCGGAAGACCTGCAACGCGCCAGCCGCGAGCACCCGGCGTTCAGCTGGGTCGCCAGCCCGGCACTGCTCAAGCGCATGGGCGACAACCTCGACTGGCCGGCCTTGAGCAGCGTGCGCCGGGTGTTCTCCTCCGGCGGCGCCTTGCCGGCCGAGGCTGCGCACAGCTTGCAGCAGCGCCTGGGACAGTGGCCGACGGAAATTTTCGGTAGCTCGGAAACCGGCGGCATCGCCTGGCGCCAGGGCGGCGGCTTGTGGCACCCCTTTGCCAACGTCGAGCTGAGCCAGGACAGCGACGGTGCCTTGCTGGTCGCATCGCCCTACTTGCCCGCCGGACATATCGAACACACCGCCGATGCGGTACGGATCAGCGAAGACGGGCGCTTTGAACTGCTCGGACGGCTGGACCGCATCGTCAAGCTCGAGGAAAAACGCATTTCCCTGCCGATGCTCGAACAGGCCTTGATCAGCCACGATTGGGTCAGCGAAGCGCGGCTGGGGGTGGTGCAGGAAAATCGCGCCTCCCTCGGCGCGCTGGTGGTGCTGAGCGAAACCGGTCTGCATGCCCTGCGCAACCTGGGTCGACGCGCGGTGACCGAGGCACTGCGCCGACACCTGGGCGGGCATTGCGAGCCCCTGGCCCTGCCACGCCGCTGGCGCTGGCTGCGGCAACTGCCCCTCAACGCCCAAGGCAAGCTGCCCCAAGCCGAAGTAGAAGCCCTGCTGCTCGCGCCGCGCCCCAAGACTGCGCATGTGCTGGAGCAAGTCGAAACCGACGGTGAATGGAGCCTGCAACTGGCCGTGCCTCCGGACCTGGCCTACTTCAGCGGCCATTTCCCCACCGCGCCGGTGCTGCCGGGGGTGGTGCAGGTCGACTGGGCCGTGAACCTGGGCCGGCAACTGCTGGACCTGCCGCCCCGCTTCGTCGGCATGGAAGCGCTGAAGTTCCAGCAACTGATCCGCCCCGGCGACGAGATCCAACTGCACCTGCGCTTCGATCGCGAGCGCGGCAAGTTGTACTTTGCCTATCGCAATGACACGGCGGCGTGTTCCAGTGGGCGGATTGTGTTGGGGGTGGGTGATGCATAACCCCTGCGCCGTCATCCCGGTCTACAACCACGAAACCGCCATTTCAGCGGTGGTCCAGGCGTTGCTCGCCAACGGCCTGCCATGCGTGCTGGTGGATGACGCCAGCAGCCCGGCCTGCGCCGCCGTGCTGGAGCGGCTGGCCGAGAACGAAGGTGTTCACCTGGTCCGGCTCGCGGTCAACCAGGGCAAGGGCGGGGCGGTGATGACCGGCCTGCGCGAGGCCTCGCGCCTGGGTTTCAGCCACGCTTTGCAGGTGGACGCCGACGGCCAGCACGACCTGGGCGACGTGAAGACCTTCATCGAGCAATCGCGCGCTCACCCGGATGCATTGATCTGCGGTTATCCGCGCTATGACGCCAGCGTGCCGAAAGGCCGCCTGTATGCCCGCTACCTGACCCACGTCATGGTCTGGATCAACAGCCTGTCCTTGCAAATCCGCGACTCCATGTGCGGCTTTCGGGTCTACCCCCTGCCGCCGACCCTGGCGCTGATCGACTCGACGAACATCGGCAAGCGCATGGATTTCGACTCCGACATCCTCGTGCGCCTGGCCTGGCGCAACCAGCCGATGCGCTGGCTGCACACCCGGGTGCATTACCCCCAGGACGGCGTTTCGCACTTTCGCCTGTTCCACGACAACGTGCTGATTTCCAGCATGCACACCCGGTTGTTCTTCGGCATGTTGCTGCGTTTGCCCCTGATTCTCTGGCGACGGTGGCGGACATGAGCCTTCAGGCAGACAAGCAGCACTGGGCCGACCGCCAGGAGCGCGGCAGTTTCTGGCTGATGAAACTCACCGCATTCGCCGCGAAGGTGCTCGGCCGGCGCCTGCTGACGCCGCTGTTGTACGGCATCGTCCTGTATTTCTTCATTTTCGGCCGCAGTGCCCGGCACGCGGCCTGGCAATACCAGCAACGCCTGGCCGACTGGAGCGCACGCCCCGAGCTGCGCCCGACGCACCGGCGGGTGTTCGGGCAGTTCATGGCCTTTGCCGACTCGCTGCTGGACAAGCTCGACGTCTGGAACGGCAAGCTGAGCATCGAACAGATCGAAATCGTCGACCCGGCGCTGCTGCGCAATCACCTGCGCGACGCCCGCGGACAAATGCTGGTGGGCGCGCACCTGGGCAACCTGGAGATGTGCCGGGCCCTGGCCGAGCTGGGCGAAAAAGTCACCATGAACGTGCTGGTACACACCAAGCACGCCGAGCAGTTCAACCGCTTGCTGGGCGAAGCCGGTGCCACCCACCTGCGGCTGATCCAGGTCAGCGAGCTGGACCCGGTGATCATGTTGCAACTGAGCGAACGCCTGGAACGCGGCGAGTGGCTGGCGATTGCCGGTGACCGCGTGCCGCTGCACGGCGGGCGCAGCGTGACCGTGGATTTCATGGGCCACCCGGCCGCATTTCCCCAAGGCCCCTGGCTGCTGGCCGGTCTGCTGAAATGCCCGGTCAACCTGCTGATGTGCCTCAAGCATGAGGGGCGCTACCGCGTCACCCTCGAACCGTTCGCCGATGCCGTGACGTGGAAACGCAACGAGCGCGAATCCGTGATCGCCCACTGGACCGGCCGCTACGCCGATCGCCTGGCGCACTACTGCCTCCAGGGCCCCCAACAGTGGTTCAACTTTTACCCTTTCTGGAAGACCGATGACGATGCCCACTCTTGAGCCGGTGATTTTCGGCGAACGCCCCTTGCGTATCGAAGACGTGCTGGCCCTGGCCAACCGTCAGGCACCGACGCAACTGCAGGATGACCCGGCATTCCGGCAGCGCATCGCCAAGGGTGCGCAGTTCCTCGATTCCTTGCTGGACAAGGAAGGCGTGATCTACGGCGTCACCACCGGCTACGGCGACTCCTGCGTGGTGGCCGTGCCGTTGCACCACGTCGAGGCGCTGCCACGTCATTTGTACACCTTCCATGGCTGCGGCCTGGGCAAGCTGCTGGACGCCCCGGCCACCCGCGCCGTGCTGGCGGCGCGCTTGCAGTCGCTGTGCCACGGCGTGTCCGGGGTGCGGGTGGAGTTGCTGGAACGCCTCCAGGCCTTTCTTGAGCACGACATCCTGCCGCTGATCCCGGAAGAAGGTTCGGTGGGTGCCAGCGGCGACCTGACGCCGCTGTCCTACGTCGCCGCCACCCTGTCCGGCGAGAGGGAGGTGCTGTTCCGCGGCGAACGTCGCCTGGCCGCCGATGTGCACCGCGAGCTGGGCTGGACGCCGCTGGTGCTGCGCCCCAAGGAAGCCCTGGCGCTGATGAACGGCACCGCCGTGATGACCGGCCTGGCCTGCCTGGCCTTCGCCCGCGCCGACTACCTGTTGCAACTGGCGACCCGCATCACCGCCCTGAACGTGGTCGCCCTGCAAGGCAACCCGGAGCACTTCGACGAGCGCCTGTTCGCCGCCAAGCCACACCCGGGGCAGATGCAAGTCGCCGCGTGGCTGCGCAAGGATCTGGCGATCGACGCGCCGACCGCGCCGCTGCATCGCCTGCAGGATCGCTATTCCCTGCGCTGCGCCCCCCACGTCCTCGGCGTGCTGGCCGACAGCCTCGGCTGGCTGCGTTCGTTCGTTGAAACCGAACTCAACAGCGCCAACGACAACCCGATCATCGACGCCGAGGCCGAACGCGTGCTGCACGGTGGGCATTTCTACGGCGGGCACATCGCCTTCGCCATGGACAGCCTGAAGAACCTGGTGGCCAACGTCGCCGACCTGCTGGACCGCCAACTCGCGCTGCTGGTGGACGAACGCTATAACCATGGCCTGCCGAGCAACCTGTCCGGCGCCAGCGCCGAACGGGCGATGATCAACCATGGCTTCAAGGCCGTGCAGATCGGCGCCAGCGCCTGGACCGCCGAAGCCTTGAAGAACACGATGCCGGCCAGCGTGTTCTCGCGCTCCACCGAGTGCCACAACCAGGACAAGGTGAGCATGGGCACCATCGCCGCCCGGGACGCAATCCGCGTGTTGGAACTGACCGAACAAGTCGCCGCCGCCACCTTGTTGGCCGCCCACCAGGGCGTGTGGCTGCGCAGCCGTGCCGAAGACGCGCGACCACTGCCGCCGGCCCTGGCCGCCATGCATGAAGCGTTGGCCGTGGACTTCGCTCCCGTCATCGAAGATCGCGCCCTCGAAGGCGAACTGCGCCTGTGTCTGCAACGCATTGCCGAGCAACACTGGAGGTTGCATGCGTAGCCATGGCGTTTTGCACGTCGACACCCACATTGTGGTGCCATTTTTCGACGTCGACTCGATGAACGTGGTCTGGCACGGCCACTACGTCAAATACCTGGAAGTGGCCCGCTGCGCGTTGCTCGACCTGATCGGCCACAACTACAACGACATGCTCGAATCCGGCCATGCGTGGCCGGTGATCGACCTGCAACTGCGTTACGTGCGCAGCGCCGTGTTCGGCCAGGCCCTGACCGTGCGCGCCAGCCTGGTGGAGTGGGAAAACCGGCTGAAGATCAACTACCTGATCAGCGACGCCGTCACGGGCGAGCGCTTGACCCGCGCCAGTTCGGTGCAGGTGGCGGTGGACGTCGCCAGTCGCGAAATGCTGCTGGCCTCGCCACGGGTCTTTGTCGAAGCCGTTGAAAGGAAACTGCCATGACACGCCTGTGCACCTGGTTTCTGCTGTGTTGCCTCGCGCCCCTGGCCCAGGCGTTCGACTTGCAGCAACTGAGCGAGCAACTGGCCCGCCCGGACGTGATCCACGGCCAGTTCATCCAGGAAAAACACCTGCGCGCCCTGCCCCAGCCGCTCATCAGCAAGGGCCGTTTCGTGTTGGCGAAGAACCATGGCCTGCTGTGGCTGCTGCAAACCCCGCTGCAACAGGACTACCGTATCACCGGCCAAGGCATCGCCCGCCGGGATGGCGACACCTGGCAGATGCTGCCGAACAAGAGCGCCGGTGCCGAACAGAACCGACTGTTCCTGGCGGTGTTGCAGGGCGACAGCAGCGGCTTGCAACGGGATTTCGAACTGAGCCTGTCGGGTGAACCACAGCACTGGAAACTGACGCTGACCCCGCGCTCGGTGCTGCTCAAGCAGGTCTTCAACCAGATCAACATCGACGGCGGCGAACTGGTGCAACGCATCGAACTGCTGGAAACCCAAGGCGACAGCACGGTGCTGCGCATGCAGGACGCCACCGGCACACAACCCTTGAACGACGCGGAGCAACATGATTTTGCCGAGTGAACGGATGCTGCCCCGGCTGTTTCTGGTCCTGCTGCTGGCGGTGCTGGCACTGGCCGGCTGGCAGTGGCGCAACGGCGCGCCGCTGTCGGCCAACCTCATGGAACTGGTGCCGGGTACGTCCCCCGATGCCCTGGAGCTCATCGCCGAACAGCGCATGCAGGAACCGCTCAACCGTGAGGTACTGGTGCTCGTCGGCCACACCGACCGCCAGCAAGCCATCGCCCTGGCGCAAACCCTGGGTGAGCAATGGCAGGCCAGCGGCCTGTTCGACAAAGTGCAATGGACATTGCAGGCCGACCTGCCGGCGCTGCGCACACAGTTGCTCAACGGTCGCGTGGCGATGCTCTCGGCGGCGGACCGGCAACAACTGATCGACCAGCCCCAGGCCTTCATCCAGCAACGGGTGCAGGCCCTGTTCGACCCGTTCAACGGCTTCAGCCTGGTGCCCAGCCAGGACGATTGGCTGGGCCTGACCGGGCGTATCCAGAACAGCCAGCCACAACGTGGCGCGATCAAGTTCGACATCGGCAGCGGCGCACTGGTCGCCGAGGCCGACGGTAAAAGCTGGGTGATGCTGCGGGCCCGCTCCCGTGGCAACGCTTTCGACATGAACCTGCCGTTGCAGGTGGCCGAGCTGTTGCAACACAACCGTGATCAGGCGGCGCAGGCCCAAGGGCAGTTGCTGGCAGCCAGCGGCTTGCTGTACGCCGCCAGCGGCCAGCAACAGGCCTCGCGTGAGATCACCTGGGTCGGCGGCGGCGCGACGGTTGGCATCCTGCTGCTGCTGTTGCTGGCCTTCCGGCGCTTGCGGGTGTGGCTGGCGTTCGTGCCGGTGCTGGTGGGTATGCTGTTCGGCGCGGTGGCGTGCGTCGCGCTGTTCGGACGCATGCATGTCATGACCCTGGTGCTGGGTTCGAGCCTGATCGGCGTCGCGGTGGATTATCCATTGCACTACCTGTCCAAGAGCTGGAGCCTCAAGCCGTGGCGCAGCTGGCCGGCGCTGCGCCTGACCCTGCCGGGCCTGAGTCTGAGCCTGGTGACGACCTGCATCGGTTACCTGGCCCTGGCCTGGACGCCGTTCCCGGCCCTGACCCAGATCGCGGTATTTTCCGCCGCCGGGCTGGCCGGTGCCTACCTGAGCGCGACCTGCCTGCTGCCGGCGCTGCTCAAAGGCGCGGACCTGCGCCCGGCCCAATGGCCGCTGCGGCTGTGTGAGTGCTTGCTCAAGCTTCGCCAAGCGCTGTTGGCCCGGGTGCCGACACCGATCTTGCTGATGCTGCTGTTGGCCTTCTGCGCCAGCGGACTTTGGCACCTGACCACGAAGAACGACATCCGCCAATGGATCGGCACGCCCCAGCACCTGACCGACGAAGCCCGCGAGGTCGCGCGTATCACCGGGTTCCAACCCACCAGCCAGTTCTTCCTGATCCGCGCCGATGACCAGGCACAATTGCTGGAGCGCCAGACCGCCCTCAATGAGCGATTGGACCAACTGATCGGCCTGGAAAAACTCCAGGGCTACCTGTCGCTCAACCAACTGCTCAGCCCACCCGCCGAACAACAGAAAGTCCGTGAGGCCCTGGCTCGCTTGCCGACCTTCTGGCAACCGTTGCTGGACCTGGGCGTACCGCTCAGCGCGTTGCAAGCGGAGCTGGCGCAATTGCAGGCCCTGCCGGTGCAAGACATCGATACCGCCTTGACCGGGCCCCTGGCCGAACCGTACCGCACGCTCTGGCTCGGTCCCACGGCGCAAGGAGTGGCGGCGGTGGTCAGCCTGCAAGGCTTGAACGATGCCACGTTGCTGCGCGTTCAAGCGCTGGACCTGCCCGGCGTACAACTGGTGGATCGCCTGGGGGACCTGAACCGGGTCTTTGCCGCCACGCAAATCAGCGCCGCCGAGCTGAAGCTGGCCTCCTGCGTGCTGATCGTGCTGGTGCTGATCTGGCCGTTCGGCATCGGCGCCGCCCTGCGCATCGTCGCCCTGCCGCTGCTGGCCGCCCTGTGTAGCCTGGCGAGTCTCGGCTGGCTGGGGCAGCCGCTCACGCTGTTCAGCCTGTTCGGCCTGTTGCTGGTGACGGCCATCGGTGTCGACTATGCGATCCTGATGCGCGAACAGATCGGCGGTGCCGCCGTGAGCCTGCTGGGCACCTTGCTGGCGGCGCTCACCACTTGGTTGTCGTTCGGCCTGCTGGCGCTGTCCAGCACGCCAGCAGTGAGCAACTTCGGCCTGGCGGTCAGCCTCGGGCTGGCGTTCAGTTTCATGCTGGCCCCATGGGCCGGGCAGCGGGCCCATGCGACCGACGTCGCCCAGCCGAGCCCATGCTGATGGGCCGGATCACCCCATTGCTGCCGGTCCTGGCCGGCTTGCACCGTATCCCCTCGATTGCCGTCCCGGCCAGGAGCTTAAATGCCAAGCAGTGAAATGGAATATCGCCAGGTCGTCATCATCGGTGCGGGACCTTCCGGGGCCATCGCTGCCGCGCTGCTCAAGCGCAAGGGGCATGACGTGCTGGTGATCGAGCGCCAACACTTCCCACGGTTCTCCATCGGCGAGAGCCTGCTGTCCCATTGCCTGGATTTCGTCGAAGAAGCCGGCATGCTCGATGCAGTAAATGCCGCCGGCTTCCAGCGCAAGAACGGCGCCGCGTTTGCCTGGGGCGAGCGCTACAGCGCGTTCGATTTCGGCGACACCTTCAGCGCCGGCAAGCCCACCACCTTCCAGGTGCAACGTGCCGACTTCGACAAACTGCTGGCCGATCAAGCCGCGCTGCAAGGCGTAGAAATCCGTTACGGCCAAGCGATTGCCAGCGCCGACTTTACCCTCGCCAAGCCACGACTGGGAGTACAGCGCGAAGACGGCAGCGAGTACCGCGTCGAAGCGCAGTTCGTGCTCGATGCCAGCGGTTATGGGCGGGTCTTGCCACGCCTGCTGGACCTTGAGGCACCGTCGAATTTCCCGGTGCGCCAAGCGGTGTTCACCCACGTCGAGGATCGCATCGACACCCCGGCGTTCGATCGGGAAAAGATCCTGATCACCACCCATCCGAGCAAACGCGACATATGGTTCTGGACCATCCCGTTCAGCAACGGGCGCTGCTCGGTGGGCGTGGTTGCAGCAGCCGAACATTTCGCCGGTCGTACCGACGACCTCGACGCCTGCCTGCGCGGCTTCATCGACGAAACCCCAAGCCTGGCCAGCGTGCTGCAAAACGCGCTGTGGGACACCCCGGCGCGGACCATCGGCGGCTACTCGGCCAACGTCAAGACCCTGCACGGCCCTGGCTTCGCCTTGCTGGGCAACGCCGCCGAATTCCTCGACCCGGTGTTCTCCTCCGGCGTGACCATCGCCATGCGCTCGGCGAGCATGGCCGCTGGCGTTTTGCATCGCCAATTGCAGGGCGAAAGCGTTGACTGGCAGAGCGAGTTCGCCGAGCCGCTCAAGCGCGGCGTCGACACCTTCCGCTGCTACGTCGAGGGCTGGTACGCGGGCACGTTCCAGGACGTGATCTACTACACCGAAGGCTCGGCCGACATCCGTCGCATGATCAGCTCGATCCTCGCCGGCTATGCCTGGGATACGCTCAATCCGTTCGTCAGCGAACCCAAGCGACGCCTGCGCATGCTCTCGGATATCTGCGCGAGCCCGACGCCATGAGTGAACGACCATGAGCTACCTGAGCGACAGCTACGTCGAAGAGACCCGTTTCGGCTTCTGGTTCTTGCGCAGCCACACCTGGCAGCACCACGTGTTGCGGGTGGCGATCAACGACCTGCGCAGCCTGTTCGACACGCCGCTGCCGGCCAGCCCGGTGCTGCTCGACGCCGGCTGCGGCCAGGGCAAGTCGTTCCAGTACCTGCGCCAGGTGTTCGCACCGCAACGCCTGATCGGCGTGGACGCCGACCCCCACAGCCTCGACCTGAGCCGGGAGGAAGCCATGCGCCAGGATCTGGCCGTGGACCTGATCGGCAGCGACTGCGCGACGTTGGCCGTGCCCGATGCCAGCGTCGACCTGCTGTTCTGCCACCAGACCTTCCATCACCTGGTGGAGCAGGACAAGGCCCTCGCCGAGTTCTATCGCGTGCTCAAGCCCGGCGGCTACCTGATGTTCGCCGAGTCCACCGAGGCCTACATCGATACCTGGGTGATCCGCTGGCTGTTCCGTCATCCCATGCACGTGCAGAAAAGCGCCGCGCAGTACCTGGAGATGATCCGTGGACAGGGTTTCCAGTTCGACGCCCGCAACGTGTCCTACCCGTATCTGTGGTGGAGTCGTGCCAAGGATTTCGGCCTGCTGGAACGCTTTGGCCTGCGTCGTCCCAAGCCGTTTGGCGAGCGCGAGGAAACCCTGGTCAACGTGGTGGCGCGCAAGCCCCTCGAAGGGGGCGCCGCATGATCCGCGCTCTGTTGATCGGCTGCCTGTTGCTGCTCGGTGCCTGCGCCAGTCACGTGCCGTTGCCCGAACGTACGCCGACCCTGGCCTTGCCCCTGCAACTGCACATCGAGCGGACACTGGCGGGCCAGCGCCAGGACTGGCTGCTGGTGATCCAGCGCGAAGGCGCAGGCATTCGCTGGTCGATGATGGACCCGCTGGGTATTCCCGTGGCCCGTCAACGCCTGGTCGACGGCCAGTGGCAGGCCGACGGCCTGTTGCCGCCCAATGCCGAAGCCCGTGAGCTGTTCGCCGCGCTGCTGTTCGCCCTCACGCCCGAAGCCGAACTGCCTGGCAACTACCCGGTCGCCCGGCAGCAGGCAGCGCAACGGACCTTCGAAACCCGCTGGCAGGTGCGCTATCAGCAGCCACTGGTTTTCGACATGAACCTGGCCCAAGGGCTGCACTACCGCATTACACCGTTGAGCGAGAGCGCCCCATGACCGCCTATTTGAATGCCCTTGGGTTGATCTGCGCCCTGGGCCGAGACAAACACAGCGTTGCCCGCAACCTGTTCGCCGGCGATTGCTCGGGCATGCGCCTCGAAGAAGGCTGGGTGGCCGAACGCGCCTTGCCGGTCGCGGCGGTGTCGGGCGAACTGGCGCCCATCCCCCTGGCCCTGGCCGCACAGCGCAGCCGCAACAATCAGTTGCTGCTGGAGGCAGCGCTACAGATTCGCGCCGACATCGACCAGGCCATCCAGGCCTACGGTCGCACCCGCATCGGCATCGTCCTGGGCACCAGCACCTCGGGTATCGATGAGGCCAGCGACGCCATTGCCCACTACCTGCGCGAGCAGCAGTTTCCCGACGGCTACGACTACCAGCAACAGGAACTCAGCGCGCCGGCCAATTTCCTTTGCGACTGGCTGGGCTTGAGCGGGCCGTCCTACGTGATTTCCACCGCCTGCACCTCCAGCGCCCGCGCCCTGATGAGTGCCCGTCGCCTGCTCGACCTGGGCCTGTGCGACGCGGTGCTCTGCGGCGGCGTGGACAGCCTGTGCAAGCTGACCCTCAACGGTTTTTCGGCACTGGAAGCCGTGTCGAGCGAACGCTGCAATCCGTTCTCGGTGAACCGCAGCGGCATCAACATCGGCGAAGCGGCAGTGCTGTTTCTGATGAGCAAGACGCCAGGCAACGAGGCTCCGATTGCCTTGCTCGGTGACGGCGCCAGTTCCGATGCCCACCATATTTCCGCGCCAGAGCCCAGCGGTCGCGGCGCGCGCCAGGCGATGGAAAAGGCCCTGCGCTGCGCAGGCCTTGCGCCCGAGCAGATCGACTACCTGAACCTGCACGGCACCGCCACACAACACAACGACGCCATGGAAAGCCTGGCGGTGGCCGGGTTGTTTCCGGCCGGGGTGCCCTGCTCGTCCACCAAGCCCATGACCGGCCATACCCTCGGTGCGGCCGGGGCCCTGGAAGCGGCGTTCTGCTGGTTGAGCCTGAGTGCGGACAACACTGCCCAGGCCCTGCCGCCCCATGTCTGGGACGGCCAGGCCGACCCCGCATTGCCGGCACTGGACTGGGTAAACGCCAGCACCCGCTTGAACCCGATCTCACCTCGCCGCCTGATGAGCAACTCGTTTGCCTTCGGTGGCAATAACGTCAGCCTGATTATCGGAGACGCCCCATGATTGACTGGCCGCTCGCCGAACTGCTGCCTCACGCCGGCGACATGATCCTCATCGACCGGATCCTGGGGTTCGATGACGAACAGATCCACACCCACGCCACCGTCAAGCCCGCTGGCCTGTTCAACCTCGACGACGGCAGCCTGCCGGCGTGGGTCGGCATCGAACTGATGGCCCAGAGCGTCGCGGCCTTCGCCGGTTGCCATGCCCGCCAGCGCGGCGATGCCGTGGCACTGGGCTTCCTGCTCGGTACCCGCAAGTTCGAATGCAACGTCGAAGCGTTCCCGGCCGGCACCGAGCTGACCATCCACGGGGTACGCTCACTGGAAGACGACAACGGCATGGGCGTGTTCGAATGCCATATCCACGCGCCGGGCATCCACGCTTCGGCCCGGCTGAACGTGTTCCGTCCGCCCCAGGCTGCCCAATACCTTCATGAACCGTCCGCAACAGGAACCCAGCCATGACTGAATCCGTACTGGTCACCGGCTCCAGCCGTGGCATTGGCCGCGCCATCGCCCTGCGCCTGGCCCAGGCCGGGCACGACATCGTGCTGCACTGCCGCAGCGGTCGCGCCGAGGCCGAGGCCGTGCAGGCCGAAATCCTGGCCCTGGGCCGCAACGCCCGGGTGCTGCAATTCGACGTGTCCGACCGCGCGGCCTGCAAAGCCATTCTCGAGACCGATGTCGAAACCTACGGTGCCTATTACGGCGTGGTGCTCAACGCCGGCCTGACCCGTGACGGCGCCTTCCCGGCCCTGAGCGAGGACGACTGGGACAATGTGATGCGCACCAACCTCGACGGTTTCTACAACGTGCTGCACCCGGTGATGATGCCGATGATCCGTCGGCGCGCCGCCGGCCGGATCGTCTGCATCACCTCGGTGTCCGGGCTGATCGGCAATCGCGGCCAGGTCAACTACAGTGCCTCGAAGGCCGGCCTGATCGGCGCGGCCAAGGCGTTGGCAATCGAGCTGGGCAAGCGCAAGATCACGGTCAATTGCGTCGCGCCGGGGCTGATCGACACCGCCATGCTCGATGAAAACGTACCCGTGGAAGAATTGATGAAAATGATCCCCGCCCAGCGCATGGGCACCCCGGAAGAAGTCGCCGGCGCGGTGAACTTCCTGATGTCCGCCGAAGCCGGCTACATCACCCGCCAGGTGCTGGCCGTCAACGGAGGCTTGTGCTGATGAAGCGCGTCGTCGTCACCGGCATGGCCGGCATCACCTCGGTGGGCAGCGACTGGCCGACCATCGCCGCCAACTTCGCCGCCAACCGCAGCGGCATCCGGCGCATGGATGAATGGGACCGGTTCAGCGAATTGAACACCCGCCTGGCCGGGCCCATCGACGACTTCCAGGTCCCGGCGCACTGGACGCGCAAGCAACTGCGCAGCATGGGCCGCGTCTCGCGCCTGTCGGTGAGCGCGGCGGAACAGGCTCTGGCCGACGCCGGCCTGCTGGGCGACGAGTCGATCAAGGATGGGCGCATGGGGGTGTCCTGTGGCTCGTCCACCGGCAGCACCGACGAGATCAAGGCCTTCGGCAACATGCTGCTCAACAGCGTGGCCGAAGGGCTGAACGCCAACTCCTACGTGCGGATGATGCCCCACACCACCGCCGCCAACATCAGCATCTTCTTCGGGCTGACCGGGCGGTTGATCCCGACGTCCAGCGCTTGCACCAGCGGCAGCCATGGCATCGGTTATGCCTACGAGGCCATCAAGTTCGGCCGCTTGCCGATGATGCTGGCCGGCGGCGCGGAAGAACTGTGCCCGACCGAAGCGATGGTCTTCGATGCGCTCTACGCCACCAGCCTGAAAAACGATGCGCCGCACACCAGCCCGCGTCCCTACGACAAGGACCGCGATGGCCTGGTGATCGGCGAAGGCGCCGGCATGCTGGTGCTCGAAGAACTGGAACATGCCCTGGCGCGCGGTGCGCGGATCCATGCCGAAATCGTCGGCTTTGGCAGCAACGCCGACGGCCAGCACGCCACCCGCCCGGAACTGGTCACCATGCGCCGGGCCATGGAACTGGCCCTGGAAGACGCAGGCCTGCCTCCCTCAGCCATTGGCTACGTCAACGGCCACGGCACCGCCACCGAGCAGGGCGACATCGCCGAGACCCTGGCCACCAGCAGCCTGTTCGGCGAACACATGCCCATCAGCTCGCAGAAAAGCTTCCTCGGCCACACCCTCGGCGCCTGCGGAGCGCTGGAGTCCTGGTTCAGCATCGAAATGATGAACAGCGACCGCTACGTGCACACCTTGAACCTCGACGAGGTCGATCCGCAGTGCGGCAAGCTCGACTACCTGCGCAACGAGTTCCGGTCGATGAGCAATGAGTACGTGATGAACAACAACTTCGCCTTTGGCGGCGTGAACACCTCGTTGATCTTCCGGCGCTGGCGCTGAACCTGTGGGAGCACAGCTTGCTCGCGATAGCGGTAAGTCTGCCTGCTGCGATGTTACCTGAGCTGCCGTCAGGCTCAGGTAACCCGTACTCTATCTGACACCAGCGCATGCGGTATCTATATACCGCCCCCTCCTCGCACTGACTCAATACGTTGTTCCTTCCGAAAATCTCTGAGGAAGAGAACATGCTGGAGAACTACTCGTTACAGACCGCAAGTGACCTGTTGATACACCGACTCAATGTTTCGCAGCAGCAGATGATCCGCCTGAACGACGCCATTCCACAGCCCACGAAAGTGGCTGCGCAACACTTGGATGACGCCTTCAGAACTGCCTTCCCCGCGCTGGCGGGCAAGGTAGCCGTCAAAGAAATACTCGTGTGCCGGCTGCAAGACGAACCCCTCCCTCAATCCGAGCGAACAACCGACGCGCCGGTTTTCAAGCGCAAGGTGACGCAAACGATTCCCCTCGACACACTTTTCTGGCGTGTGCTGGCTGGAAATATCGATGCACACGAGTTCTTCGATGAGTTGGGCAACATCGACATCGTCACCGATCAAGACAACGTCACGCAGATGCCCGCCGACCTGAACAGCCGGGACGCCAAGCAAGCCATCGAGCGACTGGTAAGCATCACCCCGGCGTCGTGTCAGCGGCTGCTGGCGCAAGCACTGGACGACTTCTGGGACAACCCACCCGAGCCCAGCCAGGACCGCAGCGTCAGCGAATGGTTGGCCGATGAATTTGGAGCGCAACTCAAGGCACAGGCCGATCTCCACCGGCTGGACGGAACCCTCGGCCAGCCCCTGCACAAAGCGGCGACGGAACATGCGTTGTCAGCACCGGACGCAGCGTCACGCGCCAGGTTGGCTGCGCGTGACCGGCCCGGGATTTTCAGCCTGAGCGTCACCCCCGAAGGATGGTGGTCCAGCGTGCCGATGCCGGGCGCCGTGGTGCTGACACAACGAGACAACGCTGACGACCCAGACGGCACGATGCTGTACCGCCCGGGAAACCCGCTGGAGGCGTACGCCGATCTGAGGGCGCTAAAAACCAACCTGACAAGCGACGAGAACAATGCCCGGGACGAGGTGAATACCGCCTCGTTGGACGAAGACTTTCTCGCCCGCCTGGTCGCCGACCTGCGATTGGTGCAGAAGACTGCCGTGGGCGACGCATTGCTGGACGGACCGGGAGAAGGCGAAGCGATCAACGCCTGGATGACCCGGGTGGATGACGCCGCAAGCCTCAGGGACAGGCTGGACCTGGCAGGCGCCATGGACGAGCGTGCGCTACGGCTGTATCAGAAAAAACTGGACGATTGGCTACACGGCAACCCGAACGTCACAGGCAGTGATCGCGTGGCCTGGTGGAGAGCGGTGCAAGCGCTGCAGGCAGCCCTGGAAGATACGCCACAACCGCCGGACCCGGTGACGCTGGCCAGCCCTGACGCGCTTCGGGACCGGAGCCGCACCCTGCTGGCCGGGTTCATCAAGGACAGGTACGCCCCGATCGACCCGGACCAGGTCTCCCTGAGTATCCGCAAGCAAATCACCGACCCGCACGCGCCGACGGGTGAATCGCCATTTGGCTCCGGGGTCGCGCTGGGCCGGGTAAAGGCCATATTCGATGATCGTCGCTCCCTGACGGAGTGGGCGATGGCCAATCTCACGCCGGACGAACGCAATGCCGCTCACGCGACCGTGGAGGGGCCGTTGACCTTTGCGCAAATAGTGGAAGTCATCGAGCGGGCCAACATCGGCTCCCGGCTGCCCGCCGCATTGCAACTCGCCGCTCGGGAGCAGCAGGGCGAATGGATGTCCCTGAAAGGGAAACAGATGCGCGCACAAGCGTGGGCCGCGCATATCTCGGGCGACTTCAGGCACGACAAGGACAACACCGGCCTGAATCTGGTGCTGGCCGCGCTGGACAGTCCAACGCCCGAGGAGCGCCGCAAGGTCAATGGACACGAGGTGGTCGTCCGGCAGGTCCAATGGGGCGACAGCATGCTGAAAGAACTGCTGGTCTTCGGCGTCAGGAAGTTCGCCAGCCGACCGTCGCTGACGCTGTATACGCCAGGCGCGCCGGACGGAAAAGTGTTCAGGGACGTAGACGCCGGAAGCGACCGGGAGTTGGAGGCCGCGCTGGTCGCGACGCTCACCGCCACGCTGGACATGACCCGCTGGCTGATTGCGCAACGGCCGCTGATGGAACAAGCCGATCAGTTAGCGAGCCTGGTGCCAGCTTCGGAAAACCTGACCCTCGATGAGAAAATCAAGAGGGTGACACAGCCCACTTTCTCGTGGATAAGACACCGGGTTCAGGATGATTTTGCGTTGAACGTCAGCTCCCCCGTGGTCAAGGGCGACCTGCTCAAAGCGCTGCACGAGACGCAGGTCAGCCATGCGCTCAAGACCGCTGACGCGCTGACGGTGACAAACGCCGAGCGCGATAGCACCGCGGCCCAGGAAGGGCGCAGACGCGGCGTCGCACTGCTGACCGGCGCGATGGCGATGTTCTATGGCGGCCGCCTGGGCGGGGTGCTGGGACGGGCGGTCCTGCCGGTGATGGCTGGCGGCGCCGCGGTGGCGGCCATCAAGGATGAGGGCGGCAGCTTGAGCCAGTGGACCGCAGACTTTCTCAGCGGATTGGGCGAGGTCCTGGCGGAAGCCGGACAGGATGTAATCATGGCCCGCGCGGCACGACGCCGGAGCAGCCCCCGCCCGCCACTGTCTTCCCTGCCCCGCATGCCTGACCCGGAGCTGGGACCGTTCCTGCTGAAAGGCTTTGACGGCAAGGGCCTCGTACCCGAAGGTCGTGATGTGTACCGGGACGCGACCGGCCAAGGTTATTTGAAGCTGGGAAATGACTACTGCAAAACCGCGATCCAAGAGAACCAGCGGATTGTCTACGCACCGAATAACCGTACCCATCAACGAGCGGTGACCTGGAAAAACGGTCATTGGCACATCGAAGCGCCACAACGACTACTCGGTGGTGGAGCCCTGCTGAGTCTATTCAGGCAGCCCCCGGAAACTCCGCAGCAAAAGACCTATAACACGTTGGTAGAGAGCGTACTCGTCGACCATTATTGGCCCTCCCGGGAAGTGGTGAATATGACCCGGAAGGTCATCCATACCATGCCCGATGAGCTGGCCGAGCGCATCTTGCGCGAGAGCATGAATGACATCAACGTACGTGACATGGACGCTTATCGCTCGCGCATAAGCCAGATCAACAAAGGGCTCCTGAGCCTCGCGCAACATAAGAAGCCCCACGAAAACCTGATGTATAAATTCAACGTATGGCAGGCCGTCGATTATTGCGCCAAAGACATCGGCACGCAGCTAGGAGGGATCCAGCTGACTGCCGCTCAAAAAATAAAAGTATTCGACATGACCCTGCCGCTCAAGAAGGAACTTTTCGACAGCGAAGGCAACTTCAAGATGATGATGTCGTCCCTGCCAGACAACCTCACTGGCGCGTTATTCATCACCATCATCCCTGAGCAGGGAAAAAAGAAAGCCGCCATGACCAAAATCCAGGACGACATTCATGACGTGATCAAGGCAGCGGAAAAGCGCGTCTGGAGCGATCTGGGCGACCTGTACTCAAGGGAGGGGCCCGAGGTAGAAACCAATAGGGAAAAATACAAAACAAATCCCGAGAACTTCTTGGAATACAAAAAGAAAAAGCTCAGCTTCTTCAGGGACGAGCTGAAAAAACGCCACAAGCCTGGGCTGCTGACGGAAATCCGCAACAATAAGATTCCCTATGTCATCGCCAACAAGGGCAAGTCGCAGCGAAAAACCTTGTTGGTCACCGCTGAGGACATTACAAACTTCACGAACAACCTCTCGAACTACGAGGCGTTCGATATCGAGGTCATGACCCAGGTCCCGAAGAAAAAAGTCCTCGGCAAAACGCCTGCAACCACGCCTTCCCCCGCTATCGCTGAAGCGTCGACCGCAACCGACAAATTCACGGTAAGTACCAGCTCACTGGCTGAAACACAGATGTCATATGACACTTTCCCCGAAGCGGCCCGGGTCAAGATCAGTGAAATCATGGAAGACATTCGCGCCGGCAGGGCCACAACCAAAAAAATCAACCGCTATTACTGGTACGACATGGCGCAATTGTCGCCCGGCAGTGGCAGAGGCGCCTGGCGCGCCGCGTTCGAACGCAAAGGCGATACATGGACTCTCCAAGGGTTCTATGACTATCACACCAATAAACCTGCGACGGTTTGGGGAGGCTAAGCACACCTGCTAAATCGCGGGCAAGCCTTGCTCCCACACTAAGGCAAAGCCGCTATAGGGTATTTCCAGTCAACGCGACGAACGCCGCCGCCATCGGCGAGCGCTGGTCCTTGCGCTGCACCAGCCACACTGCCGACACCGCCGCTGGATCGAGCAGCGGCCGGTAGACCACACCGTCGATGCGCATGCGCTGGTAAGACGCTGGCAGCACCGAAACCCCCAGCCCTGCCGCGACCAGGCCAATGATGGTCATGGCTTCGCCGGCTTCCTGGGCGAAATGCGGGCTGAAGCCAGCGTCACGGGCCAGGCTCAGGAGTTGGGCGTAGAGACCGCTGCCGTAGCTGCGGGGAAAAAACACGAACGGCTCATGGGCCAGGGCCGAGAGAAACAGCCCCTCTTCATTGCCCTGGGCCAGGGGATCCTTGGCGCTGAGCACTGCCACCAGCGGTTCGCGGCTGAGCTCGATTTCCACCAGGCTGTCGGGCAGCGGCAACGGTCGCATGATGCCCACTTCGATCGTTTCGTCCACCAGGGCGTCCGCCACTTGGGTACTGCTCATCTCCCGCAGGTTCAGGTGCACCGCCGGGAAACGTTGGCGGAACGAGAAGATCGCCTGGGGAATGGTGGAATTGAACGGCGCCGAAGAGGTGAAGCCGATTTTCAATTCGCCCAACTCACCCAGTTGCGCGCGGCGGGCCACATCGGCAGCCTTGTCCACCTGGGCCAGCACCCGGCGCGCCTCGTCCAGGAACAGGCGTCCGGCCTCGCTCAACTCGACCCGACGATTGGTGCGTTCGAACAACCGCGCACCGATCTCCTGCTCCAACGCCTGGATCTGCTGGCTCAAGGGCGGCTGGGAAATGCCCAGGGCCAGCGCAGCGCGACCGAAATGCAGCTCTTCGGCCACCGCGATGAAGTAACGCAAGTGACGCAATTCCATGGGACACCCAATAAGTCGATAGACGTCTTAAACAGGTCGAACAATATATTGGATAGAAACATTAGCCGGCTATATGCTTTTTTCACTGCCTGCCGTGCTCCTGCGAGGTCCATCGTGAAAACCGCTGTCGCCCCACTCGCCCATGAAATTTCCCCTCGTGTGCAAGACGATGTCGTCGAACTGAAAGACGTCTACATCGAGAAAGGCACGCCGATGTTCATGCGCACGGTGCTGGCGTTGTTCTGCGGTGGCTTTGCAACTTTCGCCCTGCTCTATTGCGTGCAACCGATGATGCCGCTGTTGTCCAGGGAGTTTTCCGTCAACGCGGCGCAAAGCAGCCTGATCCTGTCGGTGGCGACCTGCCTGCTCGCCGTCGGCCTGCTGATCACCGGTCCGATTTCCGACCGCATCGGCCGCAAGCCGGTGATGGTCGCGGCATTGTTCGCCGCCGCGCTGTGCACGATCGCCAGCGCCATGATGCCGACATGGCAAGGCGTACTGGTGCTACGCGCCTTGGTCGGCCTGTCGTTGAGCGGGTTGGCGGCGGTGGCGATGACCTACCTGAGCGAGGAGATCCATCCCAAGCACATCGGCCTGGCGATGGGGCTGTATATCGCCGGCAACGCCATCGGCGGCATGTGCGGACGCCTGATCACCGGCGTGCTGATCGACTTCGTCAGCTGGCACACCGCGCTGCTGGTGATCGGTGGCCTGGCCCTGATCGCGGCGGCGGTGTTCTGGCGGATCCTGCCCGAATCACGCAACTTCCGGCCCCGCTCGCTGCACCCGCGCAGCCTGCTGGACGGTTTCACCCAGCATTTTCGCGACGCCGGGTTGCCGTTGCTGTTCCTTGAAGCTTTCGTGCTGATGGGCGCGTTCGTGACGTTGTTCAACTACATCGGCTATCGCCTGCTGGCCGCGCCCTATCACCTGGACCAGGCTTTTGTCGGGTTGCTCTCGGTGGTGTACCTGTCAGGCATCTACAGCTCGGCGAAAATCGGCGCGCTGGCCGACAAGCTCGGGCGGCGCAAGATGCTCTGGGCGACCATCGCGCTGATGCTGGCCGGCCTCGCCCTGACCATGGTCACACCGCTGCCGCTGGTGATCCTGGGCATGCTGGTGTTCACCTTCGGTTTCTTTGGCGCCCACTCGGTCGCCAGTAGCTGGATCGGCCGCCGCGCCCTCAAGGCCAAGGGCCAGGCATCGTCGCTGTACCTGTTCAGCTATTACGCCGGATCGAGCGTGGCGGGGACGGCGGGCGGCATGGCCTGGCACCTGGGTGGGTGGAACGGCGTCGGCCTGTTCATTGGCGGCTTGTTGATGGTGGCCTTGCTGGTGGCGGTGAAACTGGCGAAGTTGCCGTTGTTGCCGGGGAATGTGCAGGTTTAGCCATCGCCCATGCCCCTGGTCAGACCTCATTGCCGCAAAACCATCCGTGCGACCAACACGCCGTTCTCCACCTCCAGAGTCAGCGACTGCAACATTGCGCCCTCGCGCTCTTGCTGATCCAACCAGTGAAGCAACGAACCCGCATCCCCCCTGATGGCGAGTCGCAACGAATCGCCATCGACCTCCATCTGCGCGATGTCCAATCCTGCCGCCGTGGCGCTGTCATTGACTCGCACCGACAGCGGTCCCTCGACAACCACTGAGGCGCGAGCGGGCTCGGCGTGCCGGATCCGGACACTCAACTCGGCCTGCTGTCGATATTGCCGTTCGGCGACCTCCAGCCGGTGCCGGGCGGGTTGCCAGATCGACAGGTAGACCAGCACCGACAACACCAGCCCGACCATCCCCAGCAACATCTGTTGCTCACGGTGTGAACGTCTCCCCCAGCCTTGCTTCAGGCTCAGCCATGCATTGACGTTCATCCCTTGTCCTCCAGCGTGAGGGTCGCCTGTACCCGGTTGTTCTGTTTGCTGGCACTGCCCAAGGTGAGGAGCAAGCCGTTCTGTTGCCCGCGCTCACGCAGTTGCTCGAGCTCAACGAAGCTGTTGGCCGTCAGCTGGATTTTCCAACCCTCGTCTTCACGAAAATCGATGCGCTGTACCTCGACGTTGCTGGCGCCAATGACCTGCTCCGCCAGGCGAACCAGGCGCACGACCTGGGTGTCCTGGGGTTGGCCGCGACGCCCCTGCAACGCCTGGAACTGCGCGGCCAGGTCGACGATCCGCGTCTGCTCGGGGTACAGCGACCTGAAGCGCTGTTCGCTCTGGGCATACAGGAGCCGGGTTTCGCTGTCCAGATAGCGGACGCGGACTTCGCTGAACGCCCAAGCGAGCAGCGACACACCCAGTGCGACCATCGCCACGCCGCGCCAGGGCAGACGACGGCGGCGCCGGCGGAACTCCCCCTGCAACAAATCGATGGGATGTCCGCCACCGTTCAGCAGCCACTCATCGATACCCGGGCAGTCGCTCCCCTCGTCCAGCCAGTGCATGTCTTCCGGCAAGTCGGGCTTGAGCACCGCCAAAGCCTGGGCAGACAACGCCGCCCGCGCCGGCAATGCGCCGCCCAGCAACCAGCGACCGAACCAGCGCACACCAAAGGCCGCGTCGCCGGGCAGCAGGTCCGCATCGACATACACCGCACGGACATCCACACCTTCGACCGCCAGTAGCGCCAGCAATGCCTGGAACCGGGCCCGGTCCGTCACCATCAGCGGATAACACTGCTGGCGGTCCCGGCGACCACTGCCGATGTGCAGCACCTCGACGTCCTCGCTCAGTTGCTCTTCGATGGCGAATGCCAGGGCCTGAGGCCGGGGCTGGCGTCGGGACGGCCACGGATCGCTGCGCAACCAACTGCACATTTCCATCGGCAACAACACGTCGACGTCGCGCCCGCGCAATTCGCGAGCCGCTTCGTGCAGGGGCAGGCGACGCCGTTCGCCCGTTGGCGACCACACGCAACACGGCCAATTGGCGCCCGGGCTGCCAAGGCCTTCGACGGTCAGGTAAAGCCAGGTTTTCATCAAGGAAGCTCACTGGGACTGAAGGGTAGAAAACGGCGCTGGCGCACAGTCCAGCGACCGCTGGCAGCGTCGCGCTCGACATCCGAGGCCAGCCGTAGACGGCTGCCGGCGCGCGTCACGCTCACGGTGATGCGAAACCAGCGGCTGCTCACACCGAGCCCGTGGCTACTGAGGCCCAGGCCGGACACCAAGGCGTCGTTGGTAAACGCCTGGACGCTGGCGTAAGGCTTGGCACGGCGCTGGTTGACAAGCGCCTCGGCCGGCCCGGCCTCCATGCCATCGAGAGTCATCAGCAACAACCGCGGCGCGGTGTTGACGTTCAGCCGCGCCTCTTTGGGCAGCAACACCACCCAAGGCTCCAGGTGCCTCAGTGTCTGTGCGTCGATGCCGGGCAACAGCCGCAATTGACTCAACTCCTGCACCGGGCCGACCTGGGGCAACGACAGCGCCGGCAGATCCAGCAAGTCCAACAACCGGCTCCACCGACCGAGGGTGACCTGATCGACTTGCCCCTGGGCCAGCAGCGGGGTGAGGTTCAAGCGCGCGGACAAGTCCTCGATATCAATATCGATTTCCGCGTCTTCCAGCGTGAATGCAGGTTCGAGCCGCGCCCAGTCCTGGCTCAGGTCGACGGGCCCGGAGGGGGTGATTGCGCTGCCTTCGAGCACCTGCTGCGCCCAGGCTTCAGCCGCCAGCCCCAGTTGGCGCAACTGGAGCTGTTGCAATGGCTGCGCGCTGCCCTGCACCAACAGGCGATGACTGCGCAACATGCCGCCAGTGAGCAACAACGCCAGGCTCAACACCAGCAGCACACTGATCAGCGCCACGCCGCGTTGTCGGTTCATGGCAACGATCCAGGCAACAGCAGCATGCGGCGGATCTGCTCGAAACGCCCTGTCGACAGCGTCAATTCCAGCGCCAGCGGCTCGCCCACGGTCTCGCTGCGCCAGCCCCGCTGCGGATCGAACAGTCGCCAGTTCAAACCGCGCACGTCGTCGAGCAGTTTCTGTCGCTGCGCGGTGTCCGTGCCTTCGCCGCGACTGTCACGCCACAACGCGGCGCCTTCGAGCCGATAGCTCACGGTCTGACGCTCGCTGCGGGGCTGGTCCAATGGATTGCGCCAGTGACTGCGCTGCAGTTGCAGCCCTGCCGGCGCGAGCACGACCGTGCCGGTCACGGACTGCCAGGCATCGCGCTCGATCACCCCCACGGCACGCTGCAAAGCCCTGAGGTCGCGCTCATGTTGGGCGGTTCCCTGCTGGGTACGGACAACCCCATCGAACAGCCGCCAACCGGCCAGGCCGAGCAAGGCAAAAATGGCGATGGCGATCACCAGTTCCAGCAAGGTGAAGCCCGACTGTCTATTCATCACGGTTGCGAATCCAGCCGGTGGTACGGTGCGCGACAGAGCCGCTGGCGGCCCGATCGACCTGGATCTCCACCTGGAGCAGGCGCGGATCGCGCGACGGGGCGATACGCTGTTGCAGCGTCCAGTCCCGCTGGGCCAGGTGCCGGGTCAATCGCTGTTGCCCGACGGGCGTGGCGGTTTGCAGGCGCAGTTCGCTCAACTGGTTGTCCGCCAGCCAGGCACCGAACAGACGGTCCTCCAGGCCGGCGCTTTGCTTGAGCACGAACTGGCTGGCCGACAGCACGGCCGCCGCCAACGTGGCGAAAATCGCCAGGGCAACCATGATTTCCAGTAGGGTAAAGCCCTGGCTGTCACGCGCATTAGCCATCGATCAGCGGCTCTGTGATGCCATCGCTCGATACCCGCGAAATTGTCTGGCCGGTGACCTTGATGGATAGCCTGAACGGGCTGATCTCATCGCTGCTGAGCATCAGCAATTGCGGTGCGCCCGGCCCATCGTCGAGCCTCACGGCATAGCCGTCCTGCTCCAGCCCAAGCGTCAGATCGCCGGGCAACCGATGCGCAGCCGCCACCTCGCTCCAACCCTGGGCTTGCAGCCGTAATGCCTGATAGCCGCGAAGCTGCACGCGCACACCGTATTCCTGCCCGTCCAGCACCGCCCGTTCGCGCAATTGCTGCACCAGCCGGCTGAAGTCCTGGGCTTGCTGGCGGGCCTCGCGCGTCGGGCTCGGCCCGATGGCGAAGCTGACCATGCCTGCCACGACCCCGATCAACACGATAACGACCATCAATTCGAGCAAGGTGAAACCGCGACTTTCACGTCCCATGTTCACTCGGCCCAATTGCCAATGTCGGCGGCAAACCCGTCACCGCCCGACACCCCATCGGCGCCCAGCGAGTACAGGTCGTAACCGCCATCGAGCGCCTTGAGGCCAGGGTTGAGGTACTGATAGGGCGTACCCCAGGGGTCGACCGGCAGGCTCTTCAGATACCCCTGGGGGTTCCAGTTTTTCGCGGCTGGCGTACCGGAAGGACGCTTGCTCAACGCTTCCAGGCCTTGTTGGGTCGAGGGGTAGTGGAAGTTGTCCAGGCGGTACATTTCCAGGGCCGTGGCAATCGCCTGGAGGTCGGTCCGGGCGGCGGTGGTCTTGGCTTGATCGGGCCGGCTCATGAATTGCGGCACCACGATGGCACCGAGGACGCCGATGATGACCACCACCACCATGATTTCGATCAGGGTAAAACCGCGTTGACGACGCAAAGGTCGGTTGTGTTGAAGCTTCATGGATCAATTCACCAATTGGTTGAGACTCAGGATCGGTAGCAGGATGGCCATGACGATCAGCAGCACGACGCCGCCCATCAGCACCAGCATGGCCGGTTCGAAAAGGCTCACCACCAGGGCAATGCGCGCCGCCAGGCTGGCCTCCTGCTGTTCGGCCGCGCGGGCCAGCATGTGGTCGAGTTCGCCGACCCGTTCACCGCTGGCGATCATGTGCAGCATCAGCGGCGGGATATCACCGCTCAGCTCCAGGCCACGGGTCAGGGTCCCGCCCTCGCGGACCGAACGCGCGACGTCGGCCATGCGGGCGCGGATCGTCAGGTTGCCGATCACCTGCGCGGCGATGTGCAGAGCCTCCACCAACGGCACGGCGCTCTTGCTGAGGATCGCCAAGGTGCTGGCGAAACGGGCGGCTTCCATTGCCCGCAACACCTCGCCCAACATCGGCAGGCGCAGCAACAGGCGATGCCAGCGCAGGCGCCACAGCGATTGGCGCAGGCTCCAGCGCCACAGGCCAACCATCGCGGCCAACACGCCTAGCAGCCCCAAGCCATGGCGGCGCAAGCCGTCGCTCACGGCGATCAGCGCCTGGGTCAGCGCGGGCAATGGCTGGCCGCTGTCGACGAAAATCTTCACCACATCCGGCACCACGTAGCCGAGCAGGAACGCAACGATCGCGATGCAGGCGAACATCAGGATCAGCGGATACACCAATGCCAGTTGAATGCGTTGGCGCGAGGCCTGGCGCGCCTGGGTGTAGGCCGCCAGTTGTTCCAGCACCTGGCCCAGGTGACCGGATTGTTCACCGGCCGCCACCGTGGCGCAGAACAGTTCGGGGAACGCCCGCGGAAACGTCCTCAGGGTGGTCGCCAACGCGTGGCCCTCCATCACCCGACCGCGCACCGCCGACAGCAGGTGGGCGACACGCCGCTTCTGGCTCTGTTGCGCCACGGCCCCCAGCGACTCCTCAAGGGGTAGACCGGCCTGGACCAGCGTGGACAGCTGCAGCGTCAGCAACGCCAGGTCAGCCGGGCTCAGCCGCCCTCCGGCATGCCGCGTGCCAGCGGTGCGCTGCTCTGCGGCATCGTGCAATTCGCTGGGCAACAAGCCCCGCTCACGCAGCAACTGGCGCGCATGCCGGGGGCTATCGGCTTCCACGCGGCCCTTGCAGCGCCGGCCCTGGGTATCTTCCGCCCGATAGTCGAAGGTCGGCATCGCGCTAATCCTCCTGGGTGATGCGCAGCAGTTCATCGACGCTGGTCAGGCCTTCCAGCACCCGTTGGCGACCGTCCTGGAACAGGCTGCGGGTGGACTTGCGTGCCTCGAGGGCCAGCGCCTGCTCGGTGGCCCCCTGATGAATCAGCTGCGAAACCGTGGCGTTGACATTCACCAGTTCGTAGATGCCGAAACGCCCGCGATAACCTTTCTGGCACTGCTCGCAGCCCTGGGCCTTGAACAGCTGTGGCGCGGCGTCGGCGGCAAGCCCCAGGCGCCGGCAGAGGGCGGCGTCGGCCACGTAAGGCGTCTTGCAAGCGGGACACAAGGCCCGCAACAAACGCTGGGCGACGATGCCGGCCAGGGACGAGGCCAGCAGATAAGCATCTACGCCCATGTCCAGCAATCGCATGACCGCGCCGACAGCGGTGTTGGTGTGCAGGGTCGAGAGCACCAGGTGACCGGTCAGGGACGCCTGGACGGCGATTTCGGCGGTTTCGCGATCGCGGATCTCGCCGACCATCACCACGTCCGGGTCCTGGCGCAAAATGGCCCGCAAGCCACGGGCGAACGTCATGTCGACTTTCGGGTTGACCGGCATCTGGCCGATGCCCGGCAGGTGATATTCGATGGGGTCTTCGACGGTGAGGATGTTGCGACTCTGGTCGTTGATGCTGCTCAAGGCCGCGTACAGGCTGGTGGTCTTGCCCGAACCCGTGGGACCGGTCACCAACACGATGCCGTGGGGCTTGCCGAGCAATTGCCGCAGGCCGGCAAGGGTGTCGTCGGGCAGGCCCAGGCGATGCAGGTCCAAACGCCCGGCCTGTTTATCGAGCAAGCGCAACACCACGCGTTCGCCATGGGCCGAAGGCAGCGTGGAGACCCGCACATCGACTTCATGGCCGGCCAGGCGCAAAACCATTCGCCCGTCCTGGGGCACGCGCTTCTCGGCGATATCCAGGCGCGCCATGACCTTGATCCGCGACACCAGCAGCGTTGCCAGCTCCCGGCGCGGGCGCAATATTTCCTGCAACTGGCCGTCGACGCGTATCCGCACCGACAGGTACTGCTCGAACGTTTCCAGGTGCACGTCGGAGGCGTGTTCACGCACCGCTTCGCTGAGCAGGGCATTGATCAGGCGGATGATCGGCGCATCGCCCTGCTGTTCCAACAGGTCGGTGGTCTGCGGCACTTGATCGACCAGGCTGAGCAGGTCCAGCTCTTCGTCCAGCCCTTGGGCCACCTGCTCGGCGGCGCGCTGACCCTGGCGATAGGCACTGGCCAGGCGCGTGGCGAATGGCGCCGGCTCCAGAACCAGGATCGGCAACTCGCGCCCACACAAACGCCGGACTTCGGCCACGGCGGTCAGCGGCGTATCGCGGCGTATCACCAGGCTCAACCCCGCGCCCTCGCCGTCCAGCAGCACGCCCCAGCGCCTGGCGAAACCAAACGGCAGCGCGACCTGGAGATCCGTCACAGGGCACCCGAACGCGGTTGTGGATCGGCCATCGGCGCCTCCGTGGACGCATCGAACAACTGGCGAGGATCCCGGGGTAGCAACAGCGAATTATTTTCCCGCGAGCCGGGTTTGCTCAGCTCCCGCAGCGCGTCGTAGCGCTGGCGGCTGACCTCGGCCAGGTCTTCGTTGCTGCGCACGATGGTCGGGCGCAGGAACACCATCAGGTTGCTTTTGGTCTGGGTGTCGCGGGTCCAGCGAAACAGCGCACCCAGGTACGGAATACTGCGCAGCAGAGGCACACCGCTTTGCTGGGTGCGGACACTGTCGCGGATCAACCCGCCGATCACGATGATCTCGCCATCGTCCGCCAGGATCGTGCTCTTCAAGGCGCGCTTGTTGGTGATCAGGTCCGAGGAGTCGATGCCGGAGACCGATGGCGCGATGTCCGAAACCTCTTGCTGGACCTCAAGACGCAACGTCGAGCCTTCGTTGATATAGGGCTTGACCTTGAGGCTGATGCCGACGTCCTTGCGCTCCACGGTGGTGAACGGATTTTCCGCGCCGTTGCTGTTGGTGGCGTAGGAACCGGTCTTGAACGGGACGTTCTGGCCGACGATGATTTCCGCTTCCTGATTGTCCAGGGTCAGCAGGCTGGGGGTGGACAACAGGTTGCTGTGGGCATCGCTCGCCAGCGCCGAGACCAGCGCGCTGAAGCGGTCGCCGCCCAGACGCAGGAAGGCGCTTTCCTTGGTCTTGTCCAGTTTATCGAGGTCCAGCCCGATGATCGGAATGTCGGTTCCCGGAAAGTTGACAGCCCCTGCCGCGTCGCCCCTGTTGACACCCCACTGCACCCCCAAGGCTTCAGAGATATCCCCGGTCACTTCGACGATGGCTGCGTGAATGAGCACCTGGGCCCGGGGCTGGTCCAGTTCGCGGATGATGTTTTCAATGGTGCGGACCTGGGCCGGCTCGGCGATCAGCACCAGGGCATTCTGGCTTTCATCGGCCTTGACCATGAACGGACTGGCGGTGGCGCTTTCCCGCAGGCCGGCGAGCGCCGGTGTGGTTTTCTTGTCCTGCCCGACGGCTTCCAGCACCTCGGCCAGTTGCTTGGCATCGCTGTGGCGCAAGCGGATGACCCGCGCGTTGTCCTCGGCGGCGGTGGGGGCGACGTCCAGGGTCCGGGCCAGATCCGCTAGGCGTTTGCGCACTGCCGCCGTGCCGATGATCACCAGGCGGTTGCTGCGTTCGTCAGCGATGGCCAGCCCCGCGGTATCCCCTTCGCGCTTGCCGGTGGAGGCCTCGATGATCGGCGCGATATCCCCGGCCCGGGCATGCCGCAAGGGCAGCACCACATGGTTGCGATTGCGTCCCGAGTCCAGCTGCTGCACCACCGTGCCGATGCGCCGGACATTGGCGGCGGTGTCGGTGACCACCAAGGCATTGGACGATACCGAGGGCCCCACGTAACCGTTGCCCGACACCAGCGGTCGCACCAACCCGGCCACATCGGCGGCAATGCTCGAGTGCAGTTCGATGACCTGGGTGACGAACTGCGAGGGCATGGCGCTTTTCGCGTCGCCGCTACCGGCGCGCGTCTTGGCTTCGCCGACCGGGGTAATCAGGATCCGCTCGCCTTCGTCGATCACGGTGAAGTTATGGGCATCGAGTACCGAGTAGAACAACCGACGCACGCCCTCGCGGTCCAGCGCCTGGCGGGACATGACGGTGATGCGCCCCGACACCCGGGGATCGAGCACCACGGTCTTGCCCAGGATCGCCGAGAACTCATCGACCACATCGCGCAGTTCCGCATTGTTCATCGCCAGTTGCCATTGGGCCTCCTCGGCGCGCAGGACGCCGGGAAGAGTCAGCGGAGAAAACACGGCAAGGCAGAACAAGGCACTCGATACACCGCCCCGGATAAAGCTGTTCATCAATTCGATCACTCTGATTGCCCGGCCACCGGGCGTAGGTATTGCGAGGAATGAGGCGCCGCCGGAGGTTCGTCGGCGGGGTCCAGGCGACGCAGCAAGGGCTTTGCCGCTTGTTGCAGGGCCAGCCGCTCCTCACGTCCGTTGCGCCATAACATTACGTGGTCGGCCTCGACCCGCCGCAGCACGCTGCCGCCTGGCAGGCGCTCACCCATCGCATACATGCGCGGTCCGGCGGCGTCCGCCAGCAAGGCCCGCGACAAACCCGGGCCGGCGACGAAACTGGCCAGCAACGTCAGCGCTTCGGCACTCGGCGCGTGGGCATCTTCAGGCGTCAGGCCCAGCACCGTCGCCACCGCTTGCACGTTGGGCAGATCGCGCACCGGAGCCACTTTCGGCGCAACGAACACCGGCACATCAAGGCCCAACTGCTGGCGAAAGCGCCACTCTTGCCCCACCAGGAACACCCCGTACAGCAACGGCACGAGCACCCACGCCACCTTCGCCAGACGGTGGGTGGTGCCAAAAGACAAACTCACCTTCATGCTCACCGGAGCATCACGCGGGGGCGCTTCGCCAAAGACATCCGGCGTACCACCCTGCGACCGGAAAGCTCATGCCAGACTACCGCGCACAGGTGCAGCGCAATCAGCGCCGAAAGCACCGCGCAAGACAGGGTATGGATGGTATTGGCCAGCTCGATCAGCGACAGATCGCTCAGCGGCTGGGGGATCCGAACGAGGCCGAAGACGCTGATGGCACTTTTCATCATCAGCACACCGGTCACCAGCACGACGCCAATGCTCAGGTAGATCAGCGCGTGCACCGACGTCGCCAATCCCTTACCCGATGCACGCGCCGCTCCCCGGGGTTCCAACTCGCGGACAAACAACCAGGCCCGCCAGGAAAAAAACGGAATGAACAGGGTGGTCAACGATACATTGAGTGACCCGACCCAGTGCTCGGTCGAAGCCGACACCGGGTAGTACGTCACATAGAAACCTGACGCCAACGCCCACAGAATAATGACTGCAGACAACCAGTGCAGCAGCACCCGTCGCCCGGAATAAAGAACATGCATCACCGCGCCCCTCGTCTGAAGGCTCCAGGCAACCCATGCGGATCACCTGGAGCCGTGCCTGTCAGGACTTACAACTTGTCCCAGGCGCTTTGCCACGCAGCACCGACACCCGGCTCAAAACCATTCGCCGTCGGGCTGTACTGTTTGCAGTAGCCGGACGCCGGGAACGGCTTGCACTCGAACACTTCGTCGGTCTTGGGTTGCAGCACTTTCGTGCCGGCGGTGTATTCAGCGATGCCTTCCGGGAACACGAAGTCGTACTCGATGCCCGCGCCTTCGCCGGTCAGGGTGACGGCCTGGGTTTGCTGGCGCGTGGTGCGCCCGTCTTCGGTGGTCCCCACCAACGTCAGGGTGTGAGCGCCTGGGGCACTGCGCACGTCCAGGCTCAGGCCGGTACCGCCCTCTCCCACGGTCTGGCCGACAGCACCGACCTGCTTGTTCTTCTCATCGAACAGTGTGGCTTCCAGGTTCATCCGGCGGTTGGTCTGCGCGGTGAACGCCATGCTGACCCGGCCCTTGTCGAGGACGTACTCCGGTTGCAGGGAAGAAATTTCCAGGCTGGCGCTGGCGTCTTCCTGCATGTCCAATTGCACTTGATAGCCGGTCACACCGCTTTCTTTCTGGGCGTACAGCCTGTTGCTGCCCTTGACCGGCGTGATATTGCCGTCTTCATCACGAATACCGGCACGAATCAGAGCATGGGCTTTGTTGATAGCTTCGGCCAGCTTGAACGACCAATTCTCAGGCTTGCCTTCTTCAGCGTTGTCGATGCTGATTTCTACGCTGTACTCAGCATTTTCGCCGGTGGCGGAAAATGCCCGGGCCTTGACCTTGTCACCCGCCAGCAACGGAGTCGATGGGGTAATGTTGCCTACCGGCAACCAGCCGCCTGGCAATGCGGCTTCGGCGAGAATGTTCACATCCACCGGGTTGTAGAAGGCGTTATCAGTGTCACCCACTGTCCAGACAGCCAAGATGACGTGATGACCCGATTTACTGTCAGGAATGACGCAGTTGTGCGGGGCACCGCTTACCGGAATTTGATGACCGCCATCCACCGTACAGAACGGCGTGCTGTCGAATGAGGCGCGCTTGAGCTCCTCGTTCGGCATCCAACCGTCGCGGGTGATGAAATATTCGTGTTTGCTCGTCCGGTGCGCTGCGTCGTATTTCCATTGAAAGGTAATGTTGCGGTCCCTGATTTCGGTCAGGTGCCAGCGCGAAGCCGATTGCGCATCAAGAGCGGAAAAGTTGGCGTTGCCACCGCTGGCGATCTTGCCGTCGATAGGGCCTTGCAGCGGCCCGCCACCTGCTCCATTCGGGAAGCCCTTGAAGGTCTCGCCGGTACTGTGCGGCTCGTATTGCGCGCCGCCGCAGTTCTTGTTGACCCCTTTCTGGCACAACAGTGCACGAGAAGGCGGTACTTCGACGAAACCATGAGCCAGTGCCCCCTGGGAAGCCATCATGGCCGAAAACAGAACTAACGACGATGCACACCCTGTTAGCACTCGACGCTTGTTGAAGTTGTTTTTCATATAAGTTCCAGACTAGTCATCAAATTAGAACGACGTATCACCGTCTTCTTGAAAGACCTGCCAGACCGGCACAGCGCCTGACCTTTCAAGTGCCCGGAACCTTATAGAAAGTTTAACGATCCCTATGTAGGACAAATCGTCCAACATAGAAGGAAAGATCTCCTAATCTATTTGTCTTACACAATTAGAGAAAACTCTTACAAAGAGAAATAGCTGTCAAACACACACAAACAGACATACCAGACAAGTACAACTACCTGGTTTCATGCAGGACGTATTAATACGCGGACATTAAAAAGCCTGTCCGGCGCAAGTCCGGACAGGCTGGGTGACAGGTCTGCAATCAGACGTGGTATTGCGCCGACAACTCGTGCACTGCCCGCAGGAAGGCACCGGCGTGCTCGGGGTCGACTTCCGGCGTGATGCCATGGCCGAGGTTGAACACGTGGCCGCTGCCGCTGCCATAGCTGGCAAGGATCCGAGCGACTTCGGCACGGATGGCCTCAGGCTTGGCGTACAGTACGGTCGGGTCCATGTTGCCCTGCAAGGCGACTTTATGACCGACGCGCTCGCGGGCGTTGCCGATGTCGCAGGTCCAATCCAGGCCCAGGGCGTCGGCGCCGGCATCGGCGATGCTTTCCAGCCACAGGCCGCCGTTCTTGGTGAAGAGGATTACCGGGACCTGGCGACCTTCATGTTCGCGAATCAAACCGCTGACGATCTTGCGCATGTAGGCCAGGGAAAACTCCTGGTACGCCGCCGCCGACAGGTTGCCGCCCCAGGTATCGAAGATCTGCACCGCTTGTGCGCCGGCGAGGATCTGGCCGTTGAGGTAGGCGGTAACCGACTGGGCCAGCTTGTCCAGCAACAGGTGCATGGCCTGCGGGTTGTCGTACAGCATGGCCTTGGTCTTGCGGAAGTCTTTCGACGAGCCACCTTCGACCATGTAGGTGGCCAGGGTCCAGGGGCTGCCGGAGAAACCGATCAGCGGCACACGACCGTTGAGTTCACGGCGAATGGTGCTGACCGCATCCATGACGTAACCCAGGTCCTTTTGCGGATCGGGAATCGGCAGCGCCTCGATATCGGCCAGGGTGCTGACGACTTTCTTGAAGCGCGGGCCCTCGCCGGTCTCGAAATACAAGCCTTGGCCCATCGCGTCGGGGATGGTCAGGATGTCGGAGAACAGGATCGCCGCGTCCAGTTGCGGGTAGCGGTCCAACGGTTGCAGGGTGACTTCGCAGGCGAACTGGGGGTTCATGCACAAGCTCATGAAATCACCGGCCTTGGCGCGGCTGGCGCGGTACTCCGGCAGATAGCGGCCGGCCTGGCGCATCATCCACACCGGGGTGACGTCTACGGGTTGCTTGAGCAGGGCGCGAAGGAAACGATCGTTCTTCAGGGCAGTCATGTCGGCATCCGGAAAAAAAGTGCGGGCATTTTCTCAGAGCGCGACGCAAAAGGCACGGCAAGAGCCGTGCCTTTTATCTATCGGGGCAATTTGTCGCGGTGCCGCATAATATCCAGCAACGCCACAAAACAACTGTGGGAGCAGCTTTTGTGGGAGCAAGGCTTGCCCGCGATGAGAACACCGCGGTCTCTTGAGTACCGCGGCGCCTGGATCGCGAGCAAGCTTTGCTCCCACAAAAGCTCGCTCCCACAGGGTTTTGTGTCGCTCGGTCAGACTTGCAGGTAATCCAGAATCCCCTCAGCCGCATTGCGGCCTTCGAAGATCGCCGTCACCACCAGGTCGGAACCACGGACCATGTCGCCGCCGGCGAAGATCTTCGGGTTGCTGGTCTGGTGCTTGTACTGGCCTTTTTCCGGAGCCACGACGCGGCCCTGGCTGTCGGTCTGGATGCTGAACTGCTCGAACCACGGTGCCGGGCTCGGGCGGAAACCGAAGGCGATGACCACGGCGTCGGCCGGGATGATCTCTTCGGAACCGGGAATCGGCTCGGGACTGCGGCGACCACGGGCGTCCGGCTCGCCGAGACGGGTCTCGACCACCTTCACGCCTTCGACCTTGTCTTCACCGACAATGGCGATCGGCTGGCGGTTGTAGAGGAACTTCACGCCTTCTTCCTTGGCGTTCTTCACCTCTTTGCGCGAGCCCGGCATGTTGGCTTCGTCACGACGGTAGGCACAGGTCACCGACTTGGCGCCCTGGCGGATCGAGGTGCGGTTGCAGTCCATCGCCGTGTCGCCACCGCCGAGCACCACGACCTTCTTGCCTTTCATGTCGACGAAATCTTCCGGCGACTTTTCAAAGCCCAGGTTGCGGTTGACGTTGGCGATCAGGAAATCCAGGGCGTCGTAGACACCCGGCAAGTCCTCACCGGCAAAGCCGCCCTTCATGTAGGTGTAGGTGCCCATGCCCATGAATACCGCATCGTATTCTTCGAGCAGTTGCTCCATGGTCACGTCCTTGCCCACTTCGGTGTTCAGGCGGAACTCGATGCCCATGCCGGTGAAGACTTCGCGGCGATTGCTCAGCACGGTCTTTTCCAGCTTGAACTCCGGGATGCCGAAGGTCAGCAGGCCACCGATTTCCGGATTCTTGTCGAACACCACCGGGGTCACGCCACCGCGCACCAGCACGTCGGCGCAGCCCAGGCCCGCCGGGCCGGCACCGATGATCGCCACGCGCTTGCCGGTCGGCTTGACCTTGGACATGTCCGGGCGCCAGCCCATGGCGAACGCGGTGTCGGTGATGTACTTCTCCACCGAACCGATGGTCACCGCGCCAAAACCGTCGTTCAAGGTGCAGGCGCCCTCGCACAGGCGATCCTGCGGGCACACCCGGCCGCAGACTTCCGGCAGGGTGTTGGTCTGGTGGGACAGCTCGGCGGCCTGGAGGATGTTGCCCTCGGCCACCAGCTTCAACCAGTTGGGAATGAAGTTGTGCACCGGGCACTTCCATTCGCAATACGGGTTACCACAACCCAGGCAGCGGTGGGCCTGGTCGGCCGACTGCTGGGGTTTGAAAGGCTCGTAGATCTCCACGAACTCTTTCTTGCGTTGACGCAACAGTTTCTTCTTCGGATCCTTGCGCCCGACATCGATGAACTGGAAGTCGTTATTCAGACGTTCAGCCATTGTTAAAACCTCATCAAACTCTTCAGGCGCATATCACTGCGGGTTGGCACGGGTGCTGGAAAGCAACGATTTCAGGTTGGCCGCCTTGGGCTTGACCAGCCAGAAACGCCGCACGTAGTCATCGAGGTTTTCGGCGAGTTCACGACCCCACTCGCTGTCGGTTTCCTCGACATACTCATCCAGTACGCGTTGCAGGTGGCTGCGGTAGGCTTCCATCGCCTCGCCGCTGATCCGCTGGATTTCCACCAGTTCGTGGTTGACCCGGTCAACGAAGGTGTTGTCCTGGTCGAGCACGTAGGCGAAACCGCCGGTCATGCCAGAGCCGAAGTTGTAACCGGTCTTGCCCAGAACACAGACGAAACCACCGGTCATGTACTCGCAGCAGTGATCGCCGGTGCCTTCCACCACGGTGTGGGCGCCGGAGTTACGCACGGCAAAACGCTCGCCCGCGGTGCCGGCGGCGAACAGCTTGCCGCCCGTGGCGCCATACAGGCAGGTGTTGCCAATGATGGCACTGTCCTGGGTCTTGTAGGCGCTGCCCTTGGGCGGCACGATGACCAGCTTGCCGCCGGTCATGCCCTTGCCCACGTAGTCGTTGGCATCGCCTTCCAGGTACAAGTTCAGGCCACCGGCGTTCCAGACACCGAAGCTCTGGCCGGCAGTGCCCTTGAAGCGGAAGGTGATCGGCGCATGGGCCATGCCCTGGTTACCGTGCTTGCGCGCGATTTCGCCGGAGATCCGTGCGCCGATGGAGCGGTCACAGTTGCAGATGTCCAGGTTGAACTCGGCACCGCTCAGGTCGTTGATCGCCGTAGCGGCCATGTCGACCATCTTCTCGGCCAGCTCACCCTTGTCGAACGGCGGGTTGCGATCGACCTCGCAGAACTGCGGCTTGTCCGCCGGAACCAGGTCGCTGCCCAGCAACGGGGTCAGGTCCAGGTGATGCTGCTTGGCGGTCTGGCCCTCGATCACTTCCAGCAGATCGGTACGGCCGATCAGTTCGCCAAGCGAGCGCACGCCCAGCTTCGCCAGCCACTCACGGGTCTCCTCGGCCACGTAGGTGAAGAAATTCACCACCATGTCGACGGTACCGATGTAGTGATCCTTGCGCAGCTTCTCGTTCTGGGTCGCCACGCCAGTGGCGCAGTTGTTCAGGTGGCAGATACGCAGGTATTTGCAGCCCAGGGCGATCATCGGCGCGGTGCCGAAGCCGAAGCTCTCGGCGCCGAGGATGGCGGCCTTGATCACGTCGAGGCCGGTTTTCAAGCCACCGTCGGTCTGCACCCGGACCTTGCCGCGCAAGTCGTTGCCGCGCAGGGTCTGGTGGGTTTCGGCCAGGCCGAGTTCCCACGGCGCGCCCGCGTATTTGATCGAGGTCAGCGGCGAAGCACCGGTGCCACCGTCGTAGCCGGAGATGGTGATCAGGTCGGCATAGGCCTTGGCCACGCCAGCGGCAATGGTACCGACGCCGGCTTCCGCCACCAGTTTCACCGAGACCAGCGCCTGCGGGTTGACCTGCTTGAGGTCGAAAATCAGCTGCGACAGGTCTTCGATCGAGTAGATGTCGTGGTGCGGCGGTGGCGAGATCAGGGTCACGCCCGGTACCGCGTAGCGCAGCTTGGCGATCAGACCGTTGACCTTGCCACCCGGCAACTGGCCGCCTTCGCCAGGCTTGGCGCCTTGGGCCACCTTGATCTGCAGGACCTCGGCGTTCACCAGATATTCAGGCGTCACGCCGAAACGGCCGGTGGCCACTTGCTTGATTTTCGAGCTCTTGATGGTGCCGTAGCGTGCCGGGTCTTCGCCGCCTTCACCGGAGTTGGAACGCGCACCGAGGCGGTTCATGGCTTCGGCCAGGGCTTCGTGGGCCTCCGGGGACAAGGCGCCCAGGGAAATACCGGCGGAGTCGAAGCGCTTGAGCACCGACTCCAGCGGTTCCACTTCACTGATGTCCAGCGGCGTGTCGAGAGTCTTGACCTTGAGCAGGTCGCGGATCATCGACACCGGACGGTTGTCCACCAGCGCGGTGTATTCCTTGAACTTGCTGTAGTCGCCCTGCTGCACGGCCGCTTGCAAGGTGTTGACCACGTCCGGGTTGTAGGCGTGGTATTCGCCGCCATGGACGAACTTCAGCAGGCCGCCCTGCTGGATCGGCTTGCGCGGGCTCCAGGCTTCGGCCGCCAGGGCCTTCTGTTCGGCTTCGATGTCGACGAAACGCGCGCCCTTGATGCGGCTCGGCACACCACGGAAACTCAGATCGCAGACTTCTTCGGACAGGCCGATGGCCTCGAACAGTTGCGCACCGCGATACGAGGCGATGGTTGAGATACCCATCTTCGACAGGATCTTGAGCAGGCCCTTGGTGATGCCCCTGCGATAGTTCTTGAACACCTCGTAGAGGTCGCCCAACACTTCACCGGTACGAATCAGGTCGCCCAGCACCTCGTAGGCCAGGAACGGATAGACCGCCGAGGCACCGAAACCGATCAGCACCGCAAAATGATGCGGATCGCGGGCAGTGGCGGTTTCCACCAGGATGTTGGAGTCGCAGCGCAGGCCTTTCTCGGTCAGGCGGTGATGCACCGCACCGGTGGCCAGCGAGGCGTGGATCGGCAGCTTGCCCGGGGCAATATGACGGTCGCTGAGCACGATCTGGGTGCGACCGGCACGCGCGGCTTCTTCAGCCTGGTCGGCCACATTGCGGATCGCCGCTTCGAGGCCGACGCTCTCGTCGTAGTTCAGGTCGATGACCTGGCGGGAGAAGCCCGGACGATCGAGGTTGGTCAGCGAGCGCCACTTGGCCGGGGAAATGACCGGCGAGCTGAGGATCACCCGCGAGGCGTGTTCCGGCGACTCCTGGAAAATGTTGCGCTCGGCACCCAGGCAGATTTCCAGGGACATCACGATCGCTTCGCGCAGCGGGTCGATCGGCGGGTTGGTCACCTGGGCGAACTGCTGGCGGAAATAGTCGTATGGCGTGCGCACGCGCTGCGACAGCACGGCCATCGGCGTGTCGTCGCCCATGGAGCCGACCGCTTCGTAGCCCTGCTCGCCCAGCGGGCGCAGCACCTGGTCACGCTCTTCGAACGTCACCTGGTACATCTTCATGTATTGCTTGAGCTGGTCGACGTCGTAGAAAGCCGAACCATGGTCGTTGTCTTCCATGGTCGCCTGGATGCGCAGGGCGTTCTTGCGCAGCCATTGCTTGTACGGATGACGGGACTTGAGCCGGTTGTCGATGGCGTCGGTGTCGAGGATCTGGCCGGTCTCGGTGTCCACGGCGAAGATCTGGCCCGGGCCGACACGGCCCTTGGCGATGACGTCCTCGGGCTGGTAATTCCAGACGCCGATTTCCGAAGCCAGGGTGATGAACCCGTTCTTGGTGGTGACCCAACGCGCCGGACGCAGGCCGTTACGGTCGAGCAGGCACACGGCATAGCGACCGTCGGTCATGACGATACCGGCCGGGCCGTCCCACGGCTCCATGTGCATGGAGTTGTATTCGTAGAAGGCCCGCAGGTCCGGGTCCATGGTCTCGACGTTCTGCCACGCCGGTGGAACCAGCATCCGCACGCCACGGAACAGGTCGATGCCGCCGGTCACCATCAGCTCGAGCATGTTGTCCATGCTCGAGGAGTCCGAGCCCACGCGGTTGACCAGCGGCCCGAGCTCTTCGAGGTCCGGCATCAGGTCGTTGGCGAACTTGGTGCGACGGGCCAGGGCCCAGTTGCGGTTGCCCGTGATGGTGTTGATCTCGCCGTTGTGGGCCAGGAAGCGGAACGGCTGGGCCAACGGCCACTTGGGCAGGGTGTTGGTCGAGAAACGCTGGTGGAACACGCAGACGGCGGTTTTCAGGCGTTCATCGTTCAGGTCCGGATAGAAGGCGGTGAGGTCCGCCGGCATCATCAGGCCTTTATAAATGATGGTCTTGTTGGAAAAGCTGCAGATGTAGTGGTCGGTGTCGGCGGCGTTGGCCACGGACGAGCGACGACGGGAGCTGAACAGCTTGATCGCCATTTCCTGGTCGCTCAGGCCTTCGCCACCGATGAACACCTGCTCGATCAGCGGCAGGCGCGCCAGGGCCAGGCTACCGAGGACACTGGTGTCGATCGGCACTTTGCGCCAGCCCACCAGTTGCAGGCCGGCGGCAAGGATCTCGCGGTTCATGTTCTCGCGAGCGGCTTGGGCCTTCACCGGGTCCTGGTTGAAGAACACCATGCCCACGGCGTACTGCTTGGGCAGGGTCACACCAAACGTTTCCTGGGCAATGGCTCGCAGGAACTCGTCAGGCTTTTGAATCAGCAAGCCACAACCGTCACCGGTCTTGCCGTCGGCGTTGATCCCACCGCGGTGGGTCATGCAGGTCAGGGCCTCGATGGCCGTTTGCAAAAGGGTGTGACTGGGCTCGCCCTGCATATGGGCAATCAGGCCGAAACCGCAGTTATCCTTGAATTCATCGGGTTGGTACAGACCTGCTTTCATAGACACTTTCTCACCAGGCTGCCTCTTATCGAGGCAAATTTCTTTTCAATTCAACCCATTGCATACCGCACTGAACGGCCGCCAGCTTTGCGGGGGCAAAAGGGAGGTCATTGTACACACCGACACAAAGCCCCACAAATTTGACGACGAACCGTCGCAAATTCATGTCGCGTTTATGAAAGGTTTAAAGCTATATGCTGTGCTAGTCAAAACTTTTTTGGGTTCGACCGCCACGACTCAAACGCTACTGTGACGCAGACACCACAAGGCGCGCGGCCTGAAAGGTCGCCCGTCCTTGCGGAAATGTTGAGGTTGCCGGGAGAGGCGGCCTGGGTAAGGCCGCCGAATCTTCAGCGGGTTGCTGCCAGTTCCTGTTGGACGCTGGCAACAGTACGAGGCCAAGGTTTACCAGCCTGAACCTTCGCTGGCAAGGCCTTGATGGCGGAAACAGCTGCATCACGGCTGGCAAAGCTGCCGTAGGTGATGACATAGAGTGGCTTGCCGTTGAGCACTTTCTTGAAGTAACGGTACTCGCCGCCCTGTTCCTTGACGAAGTTCTGCGCGGCGGTCTCGGAACTGGTGCCCAGGATCTGTACCACGTAGTTGCCCGGCGCCTGGCCGGCGTACCAGTTGCCACCTGCGGTCTTGGCCGGCGCAGCCGGTTTCGCCGCCGGGGCCGGTGCGGGCTTGGCCACGGGGGCAGGCGCCGGGGCTGGCTTGGCGGTCGCGAGCTGGGTGGGCGCCGGAGTCGGCTTGGCGGTCGTCGTCGGAGCCGGCTTGGCGGTCGGAACAGGCACGGGCGTCGGAGCCGGGCCGGCCGGCACGCCGGCAGGCGGTGCCGTGGTGGTCACGGTCGGCGGAGTGTCGCTGCTGTCATCGATCGGCGGGGCGGTTCCGTCGTCGCCTTCGGTGATTCCACCGGCGGCTTCAGCCAGTGGTCCGCGCATGACCGGCTGAGACTGGCCGACCAACGGCAGCGGCATCGGCTGGGTGTTGCCGGCAAATTCCACCGCCGGCGCACCGCCGTTGGGTTGCGGCGTGCCCTGACCGAGGGGCAGCTGGGCCTGTTCGTTGGCAGGTGTACCTGTGGCAGGCGTCTTGTTGCGACCCGGCATCAGCCAGGCGGCGGCAACCGCGACCACGACCACGGCGGATATCGCCAATACGTGTTTCTTCGGCATGTTGAACCCCATACTTGGACGCTTCACCGCTGAGCGGCTGGCAATCATGACTTCGATCAGGGCATCGCGGGCGACCTGGTTGATGTTGCCAGGCCAGCCACCTGCGCCTTCGTGAATCTCAGAGATCTGATCTGCGGTGAAAAGTTCGATACCCCGGCCAGCGCCTTCCAGGCGCTGGGCCAGGTACTCCCGGGTTTCTTCCTCGGTGTAGGGCGCCAGCTCGATGACGTGGAAACGCTCTTCCTCGAGCTCCAACTGGTCCAGGTCGGCGATCAGCGACGACTCGCCGAACAGGAACACATGGGGGCGACCTTCCGGCGCTCCGGCTCCCAAAGCGAGCAAGGCCTCGAGCGCCGACTCATCGAGCTGCTCGGCATCGTCCACCAGCAGGTAGACTTCCTGGCCCGTCAGCGCCAGTTGCACGATCTGATCGAGAATCGCCCCGACTTCAGCCTGGGCAACGTTCAGCGCCTGGGCGACCTGACGCAGTATGCCGGCTGAATCACCGGCACCACGGGCCGATACCACCACGCTCTGCACTGACTGTTTGTTGGTGCTGGCCACCAGGGCCTGGCGCAACAGGGTCTTGCCGCTGCCCTGGGGACCGGTGACCACCAGCAGCAACTGGCTATAGCGGGCCAGGTGGTGCAACTGGCCCAGCACGGGCTTGCGCTGGGCGGGGAAGAACTTGAAGCCGGGGACCCGTGGAGCGAAAGGGTCATGACTCAACTGGAAATGGCCGAGGAAAGCCTCGTCGGCATGCAAACTAGTCATCGGAATCTTATTAACCTTTAAGCTGAGCCAGGGCGTGGTAGTCCGCGCCCAGCGTGGCCTGTAGAACCTCTTTCGGATAATCGTCGGTCACCACCGCTTCGCCCATGTGGCGCAGCAGCACCAGGCGCAGGCGACCGTCGATCACTTTCTTGTCGATTGCCATGTGTTCGAGAAAATCCGCCTCGCTCATTTCCACTGGCGGAATCACCGGCAGCCCGGCGCGCTGGAACAGACGAATTCCGCGATCGCGCTCCTGCTCGCTGATCCAACCCAGGCGCGCGGACATCTCCAAGGCCATGACCGTGCCAGCTGCCACGGCTTCGCCGTGCAGCCAGACACCGTAGCCCATGTGGGTTTCGATGGCGTGGCCGAAGGTATGGCCCAGGTTGAGCGTGGCGCGCACACCCGATTCACGCTCGTCGGCACCGACCACGGCGGCCTTGGCGGCGCAGGAGCGCTCGATGGCGTAGGTCAGCGCCACCGGATCCAGCGCGCGCAGGCGGTCGACGTTCTCTTCGAGCCACCCCAGGAACGGCTCGTCGCAGATCAACCCGTACTTGATGACTTCCGCCAGCCCCGCCGACAGCTCCCGCGCCGGCAACGTCTTGAGGGTCGCGGTGTCGATCAGCACCACGTTGGGCTGGTAGAAGGCGCCGACCATGTTCTTGCCCAGCGGGTGGTTGATCCCGGTCTTGCCGCCCACCGACGAGTCGACCTGCGACAGCAGCGTGGTAGGGATCTGGATGAAATCGACGCCGCGCTGGTAACAGGCGGCCGCAAAGCCGGCCATGTCGCCAATCACGCCGCCGCCCAGGGCGATCACCGTCGTGCGGCGGTCGTGCCGCGCCGTCAGCAGGCCATCGAAGATGAGCTGCAAGGTTTCCCAGGTCTTGAAGGCTTCGCCGTCGGGCAGCACCACGGAAATGACCGAGAAGGCCGACAGGCTGCGGGTCAGGCGTTCCAGATACAGAGGCGCGACGGTTTCATTGGAGATGATCGCCACTTGCCGCCCGGCAATATGCGGCGCCAGCAGTTCGGGCTGGTCCAACAAGCCTTCGCCAATGTGAATCGGGTAGCTGCGCTCGCCCAGGTCGACCTTAAGTGTCTGCATGTGTCCCCACAGTGAAGATGGAATCAGGCGTCCTGCCTGCAATTAACGAAAGTCCACGGTGCCAGCCCCTGACGCCACTCAATGGCCATTCGCCACGACCCAGGCGGGCCATGACGGGACGTCGAGGATAGCGCATTTCGCCAGGCGTATTAACGGGGAGGCAATTGCTGCAACCGTTCGAGAATATCCAGCACAACCATCCGCGGCGGCCGCTCGTCGGTTTCCACCACCAGGTCGGCAATCTCCCGGTACAGCGGATCACGCAGCGCCAGCAGGTCCCGCAGGGTCTTGGCCGGATCGGCGGTACGCAGCAGCGGTCGGTTGCGATCGCGTGCGGTGCGGCCGACCTGTTGCTCGACGGACGCATGCAGATAGACCACTCGTCCGCCGGCATGCAGCGCCTGACGGTTGGCTTCGCGCATCACCGCGCCGCCCCCCGTGGCCAGCACCACGCCGTCGAACGCGCAGAGCTCGGCGATCATCGCCTGCTCCCGGTCCCGAAAGCCCGGCTCGCCTTCCTTGTCGAAAATCCATGGGATATTGGCACCCGTGCGCAATTCAATTTCCTTGTCGGAATCTTTGAATGGCAGGCGCAGCTCTTTGGCCAGCAAACGGCCGATGGTGCTTTTTCCAGCGCCCATCGGCCCAACAAGAATCAAATTTCGCACAGAATCAACGACTCACAGCAATCGCCTGGTTATTCATGATACGCGGAGTGAGGAATACCAACAGCTCGGATTTTTTCTCCGAGACCACATCACGCCGGAAAAGGCGGCCAAGATACGGCACATCGCCAAGAAATGGCACCTTATCTACGACCTTGCTCTGAGTATTTGAGAAAACCCCGCCAATCACAATGGTCTCGCCGTCATTGACCAGCACCTTGGCGTTGACTTCATTCTTCTTGATCGGCGGCACTTCCTGCACCTTGTTCAGGTAGTCGGGCTCATCCTTGGTGACCTTGACCTCCATGATGATGCGGTTGTCCGGGGTGATTTGCGGCGTTACCTCCAGCGACAGCGAGGCCTCCTTGAACGACACCGAGGTGGCACCGCTGGAACTGGCTTCCTGATAAGGGATTTCCGTGCCCTTGAGGATCTTGGCGGTCTCTTTGTCGGAGGTCACCACCTTGGGTTGCGAGACGATCTCCCCGTTGCCGGTTTTCTCCATGGCGGTCAACTCCAGGTCCAGCAGCACGTTGTCGGTGATGAACGCAATGCCGATGCCCGAGGTGTTGCCTGCAGCCCCCATATCGACGAATGGCTGGTTGGTGCTGGTACTGCCCGGCGTGCCGATGGTGGTGGAGCTGCCCGTGGTGACCCCGGAAGAGTTCCAGTTCCCCTTGTTCTGCACCGAACCGCCCCAGCGCACCCCCAGGCTCTTGTCATAGTCGACGTTGGCCTCGACGATCCGCGCCTCGATCATCACCTGGCGCACCGGAATATCCAGCTGAGCGACGATCCGCCGCAGTTCGTCGAGCCGGTCCTGGGTCTGGTAGGCGATGATGTTGTTGGTTCGTTCATCGACGGTGATCGTACCGCGCTCGTCCGCCTTCGCCTCCGCGCTGGTGACCGACTGGAACAACTTGGCGATGTCCGCTGCCTTTGCGTAATTGACCTGCAACAACTCGCGACGCAAGGGCGCCAGGTCGGCGATCTGCTTCTGGGACTCCAGCTCCTGGCGCTCGCGCGCCGCAATTTCATCGGCCGGGGCCACCAACAGCACGTTGCCGACCTTGCGCTTGTCCAGCCCCTTGGTCTTGAGCACCAAGTCCAGCGCCTGGTCCCAGGGCACGTTCTGCAGGCGCAGGGTGATGCCGCCCTGCACGGTGTCACTGGCCACCAGGTTCAGGTTGGTGAAGTCGGCGATCAATTGCAGGACCGAGCGCACTTCGATGTCCTGGAAGTTCAGGGAGAGTTTCTCACCGCTGTAGGCGGAGCGATCGGTGTTGCGCTTTTGCAGGTCCTCGACAGTCATTGGCCGGACACTGACGGTCAATTTGTTGTCGGTCTGGTAGGTGGAGTAGTCGTAGGTACCGCTGGGCTCGATGCTGATGGTCGCCCGGTCGGAGCCGGCGCTGGCATTGACGAATTGCACCGGGGTAGCGAAGTCCTTGACGTCCAACCGCACCCGCAGCGGCTCGGGCAATTGGGTCCGGGGGAAATTGAGGACGATCTTGCCCTCGCGCTCCTGGATGTCCGGGGCAATGGACGGGTCCGACAGGTCGATCACCACGTTGCCTTCGCCCTGCGTCCCGCGCTGGAAGTCCACGCCCCGGATCGCCTTGTCCACGGGCGCGCCAGCCCTCGCGGGCGCAGCGCTGGCGACCGCCTGGCGTGGCGCCTGGGCCGGGGTCGTGGTCGCAGCCCTTGGCGCCGCGCCCTTGCCAACCACGACAAACAGGCTGTTACCTTCGATTCGAGTGTTATACGGCGCCAGTTGCGTGAGGCCGATGATCAACCGGGTACGGTCCCCCGCCTCGACCACGGTGGCGCTGCGGGCATTGCCGCCCCCCAGGTCATGGCGCTTGCTGGCCAGTTGATTGGTGACCCCGGGCAGGTCCAGGGCGATCCGCGCCGGCTGCTCGGTGGTGTAACCCTTGGGCGTCGGCGGTGGTCCGTCGAACGTGAGCTTCAATTCGACACGGTCCCCCGGCAGCGCCGCGACATCCAGCGTCTTCAAACTGGCCGCAAGAACCATCGGCGACACCAGCGCTATCCATAGCGAAATACCGAGGGCTGAAAAAATCCTGTTCATTGTTCGAATTCCACTATGAATGCTCTTTCAAAGTAATGGTCCGTGGCCGCTCCAGCCAGGCGCCTTCGCCATCGGGCACGATTTCGACCACATCGACCTGGGTGGCGCTGATCGCGACGATCCGCCCATCGTTGCGTCCCAGGTAGTCCCCCACCTTGAGCCGATGCACCCCGCCCGCGCCGCGCAGCAGCGCGAAGGAGCCGCTGGCGTTGGAAAGCGTTCCGACCATTTCAAACTGCTCGATGTTGAAGCCTTCCAGGTACTGTTTGACCCGGTTGGGGTCAGGCCGGACAGTGCGCGACCCCTGCTGGCGACCAGCCTGGTCCACCCGGACTTGTCGGGAAAACGGACTGCGCAGGTTGGCGGCGCTGTAGGTGAAGGTTTCCTGGGGCTTGAACGTCGGCGTCGGCTCGATCTTGCCAGGCGGGCGCAGGCGCACCTCGTTCATATAGGCGTCCAGGTCGCTGAAACCGTTGTCGTCGTTGCAGCCTGCCAACGCAACCAGCCCCACCAGCAAGCAGATACGGCAGAGCGGCATCATGGCTGTGCCTCCTGCTCGTTATAGCGGTAGGTCTTGGCCTGGATGCTCATGCGCAACTTCGCCCCCCCGTCCGGCTCCATCGGCGCAATCTCGAAATCGTGCAGCGTAACAATCCGCGGCAACCCGGCCACGCCGCTGACGAACGTCGCCAGGTCGTGGTAACCGCCGGTCACGGTGATCTGGATCGGCAGCTCGACGTAGAAGGGCTGGGTGACTTCCGGCAGCAGCTTGATCTCTTCGAACTCCAGGCCACTCCCCAGGCCAGTGCGGGTGATGTCCTCCAGCAGGCCGGGCACCTCGGTGTCGCTGGGCAACTGCCGCAACAGCACACCGAAGGAGGTTTCCATCTGCTTCATCTGCTCGGTGTAGCGCTCCAGGTTCGCCGCCATATGGGCCTTGCCCGCGAATTGCGCCTTGAGGGTGTTTTCCTCCTCGCGCACCTGCTGCAACTGGTCCTCCAGGTCACTCAAGGCAAAGTTGTAGCCCAGCCCCAGCACCAGTATCACCAACAGGACACCGGCCAGCCATTTGACCGGCGCCGGCCAGGAGCCCAGGTTGCTGGTATCCAGGTCGCTGAGATTGATCTTGCGCAGCGCGTCGAACCACTCTCCTGGCTTCATTGCGCCTCCTCCACATCGACCGGGCGGGTCTGGCGCACGGTCAGCTGGAAGACGTTGGCCTGGTCAGGCTGCCCGGCCGTGGCGGCCTTGACTTCCGTCAGGTTCGGCGCATCGAACAGGTCCGAGGCGTCGAGATTGCGCATCAGGTCGGAAACCCGGTTGTTCGATTGCGCCACACCCTTGATGGAGAGCATCCGGTCTTCCATCCTCACTTCGGTGAAATACACGCCCTCCGGCAGCGTCCTCGCCAGTTGATCGAAAATACGCCCGCTGATGGGCCGGTTGCCCTGCAGGTCCTGGATGATGCGCATGCGCTCCACCAACTGCTGGCGACGGGCTTTCAACTCGCTGATCTGCTTGATGCGCTCGTCCAGCAGGGCGATCTGCTCGGTGATATGAGCGTTGCGCGCCAGTTGATGGTCGATGGCGCTGTGGATGGACTGGACTGCAATCAGCGTCACGCCTATCGCCCCGACCACCGCCCCCGTCAATGCCAGCAAAAAGCGCTTGCGCCGCTCTTCGCGCAGTTCTTCGCGCCAGGGAAGAAGATTGATCCGTGCCATCAGTCGAAACTCCTGAGGGCCAACCCACAGGCGATCATCAACGCTGGCGCATCACTGGCCAGCGCCCCGGCATTGACTTTGCTGCTCAGGGCCATGTTGGTGAACGGGTTCGCCACCTGCGTCGGCGTATTCAGGCGTTGCTCGATCAGCCGGTCCAGACCGGTGACCGAGGCGGTGCCGCCCGCCAACAGGATATGGTCGACCGCACTGTATTGCCCCGACGCAAAGAAAAACTGCAAGGAGCGCGACACCTGCTGGACCAGGGCTTCGCGAAACGGTTGCAGCACCTCGCCGACGTAGTCGTCCGGCAGCCCGCCCTGCTTCTTCGCCAACCCCGCCTGCTCCGGCGTCAGGCCATAACGGCGCTGGATTTCCTCGGTGAGCTGGCGCCCCCCGAACAATTGCTCGCGGGTGTAGATGATGCGCCCGTTGTGCAGCACGCTGAGGGTGGTCATGGTGGCGCCGATATCGATGACCGCCACGGTCAGGCGCTCCTGGGAGGCCGCCAGTTGCCGGGCGAGCAGGCCAAAGGCGCGCTCTAGCGCATAGGCCTCCACATCGACCACCCGGGCCGTCAGCCCGGCCAGGGCCAGCGCCGCCTCGCGCACCTCGACGTTTTCCTTGCGACAGGCCGCCAGCAACACCTCGACCCGCTCGGCGCTGCGCGGCGACACTCCCTGGACTTCGAAATCGATGGCCACCTCATCCAACGGATAAGGAATGTACTGGTCGGCCTCGATCTTGAGCTGATTCTCCATGTCGTCGTCGGACAGCCCGGCGTCCATCTCGATGGTCTTGGTGATCACCGCCGAGCCCGCTACCGCCACGGCCACGCTGCGCACAGGCGTCCTGGCCTTGGCCAGCACGCGTGACAAAGCCTGCCCCACCCCTTCGAGCTCGGCGATGTTCTTCTCGACCACCGCGTTGGGCGGCAACGGTTCGACCGCATAGGACTCGACACGATAGCGGTCGCCCTGACGGCTCAACTCAAGCAGCTTCACCGACGTCGAACTGATGTCGATCCCCAGAAGCGCATGGGCTTTTTTATTGAAGAGTCGTAGCACTACCAATTCCCTATGACTATCCGTGAGTTACGGACTCTCTAATACGCATTGCGTTCAATCACTCCGGTCCGACGGACGTCCGGATGGCATGCCTGACGAAAAAAAATGCTTATAATGCCGAGCGTTTTTTTCGTGCCGTTGCAACCATGGGCCCTTTTCCAGCACCTGGCCCTTTTTCATTCTTTGCCTGGATATCCAAAAACCTTGATTCGTCTGCTGAAATTTTTCGGATGGTCCATCGTCGCCGTTTTCTGTGGACTGCTCTTGGGCCTGAGCGGTGCGTTCCTTTACCTTAGTCCGGGATTGCCGTCCGTGGAGGCGCTGAGAAGTATTCAGTTGCAGATTCCTCTGCGGGTGTACAGCAGCGATAACAAACTGATCGCCGAATTCGGCGAAATGCGCCGCACACCGATCCGTTTCGCCGACATTCCCCCCAATTTCATCAATGCGTTACTAAGTGCTGAAGACGATAACTTCGCCAACCATTACGGTGTCGACCCCGGCAGCCTGATGCGTGCCGCCAGCCAACTGGTCAAGAGCGGGCATATCCAGTCCGGCGGCAGCACCATCACCATGCAGGTGGCCAAGAACTTCTTCCTGACCAGCGAGCGCAGTTTCTCGCGCAAGACCACCGAGATCCTCCTGGCCCTGCAAATCGAACGGCAGTTGACCAAGGATGAGATCCTCGAGCTGTACGTGAACAAGATCTACCTGGGCAACCGCGCCTACGGCATCGAGGCGGCGGCGCAGGTGTACTACGGCAAGTCGATCCGTGATGTGAGCCTGGCGCAGATGGCGATGATCGCCGGCCTGCCCAAGGCACCGTCGCGCTTCAACCCCCTGGCCAACCCGGCGCGCAGCAAGGAGCGACGCGACTGGATCCTGGGACGCATGTACAAGCTGGGCAAGATCAGCGAGGCCGACTACACCGCGGCGATCAACGAACCCCTGAACGCCAGCTACCACGTGCCGACCCCGGAAGTGAACGCCCCTTACATTGCCGAGATGGCCCGCGCCGAGATGGTCGGGCGCTATGGCAGCGACGCCTACACCGAAGGTTTCCGCGTCACCACCACGGTGCCGAGCAACCTGCAGGAAATGGCCAATACCGCGCTGCACGAAGGCTTGATGACCTATGACCAGCGCCACGGCTACCGCGGGCCCGAATCGCGCCTGCCAGGCAAGACCAAGGAAGCCTGGGCCCTGGAGCTGACCAAGCAGCGCACCATCAGCGGCCTGGAACCGGCGATCGTCACGTCGGTGGACAAGGATGGCCTCAAGGTCCTGACCCGCAACGGCGAGTCGCAAGAGCATGTGACGTGGGACAGCATGAAATGGGCCCGCCCGTTCCTCAACACCAACAGCATGGGCGCCGCACCCCGGCAGCCGTCGGAGGTGGCCCAGGTCGGTGATCTGATCCGGGTGCAACGCCAGGCAGACAACACCCTCAAGTTCAGCCAGATCCCGGCTGCCCAGGGCGCGCTGGTCTCCCTCGACCCACAGAACGGCGCCATCCGCTCGCTGGTGGGTGGCTTCGCCTTCGAGCAGAGCAATTACAACCGCGCCTTGCAGGCCAAGCGCCAGCCGGGTTCGAGCTTCAAGCCGTTCGTCTACAGTGCCGCCCTGGACAACGGCTATACCGCCGCCAGCCTGGTGAACGATGCGCCGATCGTGTTCGTCGACGAGTACCTGGACAAGGTCTGGCGACCGAAGAACGACACCAATACCTTCCTGGGCCCGATCCGCCTGCGCGAAGCGCTGTACAAGTCGCGCAACCTCGTGTCGATCCGCCTGTTGCAGGCGCTGGGCGTGGACCGCACCATCGACTACATCAGCAAGTTCGGCTTCAACAAGCAGGACTTGCCGCGCAACCTGTCCCTGGCCCTGGGCACCGCGACCCTGACGCCGATGGAAATCGCCACGGGCTGGAGCACCTTCGCCAACGGCGGCTACAAGATCACCCCGTACATCATCGACAAGATCGAAAGCCGCAACGGTGAGACGCTGTTCGTCGCCAACCCACCACGGGTACCCGCCGGCGAGCAAGCCAGCGACGGCCTCGCCGCACCATCCAGCGAGGCGTTCACCGTGAATGCGACACCGGGCGAAGCCACGACCGCTCCGGCAGTGCCACAAGCCCCTGCAATCGCCGAACGCATCATTGACGGCCGCACCACCTACATCCTCAACAGCATGCTCGAGGACGTGATCAAGCTCGGCACCGGCCGCCGCGCACTGGCCCTGGGCCGGAGTGACCTGGCGGGCAAGACCGGCACCACCAACGAATCCAAGGATGCCTGGTTCTCGGGCTACAACGCCGATTACGTCACCACCGTCTGGACCGGCTTCGACCAGCCCGAAAGCCTGGGACGGCGCGAATTCGGCGGCACCGTGGCGCTGCCGATCTGGATGAGCTACATGGGCGCAGTCCTCAAGGACAAGCCGCCGCACACCCAGCCAGAGCCGGAAGGCATCCTCAGCCTGCGGGTCGACCCGGTCAGCGGTCGCGCCGCCACCCCAGGCACGCCAGGCGCGTATTTCGAGCTGTTCAAGAGCGAAGATACCCCGCCATCGGTCAACGAACTGGGCAACGGCGTTGCGCCAGGCAGCCCGCTGCCGGCGGACGAAGCGGCGCCAATTGATTTGTTCTGATCAGCGACAATCTTGAAAGCCCCGCCTTCGCAAGAAGTGCGGGGCTTTTTTGAGCCGCACTATCACTGCGGGAAGCTTGCTTCAATTCACCCCAGGTCTCTCAGTCCAACGCTTGACCCCCAATCCCCCTCCCCCTTGCGGGGAGGGAGAGTCGATTAATGAGCCAAACTTAAAACGCTATAAAAAACTTATTAAAAAAATATAAAGAACTGTCAGTCTCGACAGTACTCTTCGCTTATTTCGTCAATCACAATCGAACCTCATCAAGACATTCGCAGGATCGGATCATGAATGACGAAGTCGTTGCACGGATCAAAAATATCCCCCCAGACACATACCTACGTATCAGCTATACCCATTCTAACGCGGGACTTTCGGGCATGGACCAAGGGTGGTTAAAAGGAGTAAATTTCGAAGCAAAAACACTTACACTGAAAAGCGCCAACTATGACACGCTTAAAACTGTTTGGATCGACAATATAAAAAGCCCCAGGGATATTGATGACACGTATACCGGAAGCGGCTCCGCTGGCCCTGCAACAGATGAAATTTCATATTGGGACAGAGTCTCCGGATGGTTGACTGTCCATATGGGGTGACATAGGTTTATACCTGTCTTAGCTCCAAAACGCCCAATGCACCGCATCGGGCGTTTTGTATTTTCAAAAAGCACATGGGGCTTTTATGGCTATAGACTTCAACCGACTCGTCAATTCACGCACAGAACCCAGATCAGACTTTTAGGGAGATACAAAAAAACTCCATTTCCAGAACTCCGTGTAATCCTTCCAGAATATTGGTAGCAGCCATATCCATCAGTCATCGAACACGTGACATCGTGCTTGGTGTGCAGATGCGATCTTCCTATAGGCTTACGAGAACAAGCTTGCTCGCCATAGTTTTTGGGTTGCCTGGACTGACGTCTTCGCGAGCTCGCTCCCACAGAGGGATTTGTGACACAAAAAAGCCCCGGCTCGCAGGAGTCGGGGCTTTTTTGAAACGCTACAACGACTTAGCCGTTGAACACATCATCCACGCTCTTGAGCGGGTAGTGCTTCGGATACGGCAGGGTGGCCACGCCGGTCTCGATGGCGGCCTTGGCCACGGCATCGGAGATCAGGGTGATCAGGCGGGCATCCATAGGCTTCGGAATGATGTACTCACGACCGAATTCCAGCTTGATGCCACCGTAGGCGTCGCACACTTCCTGAGGCACCGGCAGCTTGGCCAGTTCACGCAGGGCGTTGGCGGCAGCCACTTTCATTTCTTCGTTGATGCGCTTGGCGCGAACGTCCAGGGCACCACGGAAGATGAATGGGAAGCCGAGGACGTTGTTGACCTGGTTCGGGTAGTCCGAACGACCGGTGGCCATGATCACGTCGCTGCGGGTGGCGTGAGCCAGTTCCGGGGAGATTTCCGGATCAGGGTTCGAGCAGGCGAACACGATCGGGTTTGGCGCCATGCGCAGCAGGTTTTCCGCGCTCAGCAGGTTTGGACCCGACAGGCCGACGAATACGTCGGCACCGTCCAGCGCGTCCGCCAGGGTACGCTTGTCGGTCGCGTGGGCGAAGACAGCCTTGTACTGGTTCAGGTCGTCACGGCCGGAGTGGATCACACCGGTACGGTCAACCATGAAGATGTTTTCGATCTTGGCACCCATGCTCACCAGCAACTTCATGCAGGAGATGGCCGCAGCGCCGGCACCCAGGCAGACGATCTTGGCTTCCGGCAGGGTTTTGCCAGCGATTTCCAGGGCGTTGATCATGCCGGCGGCGGTCACGATCGCGGTGCCGTGCTGGTCATCGTGGAACACTGGAATGTCGCACTGTTCGATCAGGGCGCGTTCGATCTCGAAGCACTCAGGTGCCTTGATGTCTTCCAGGTTGATGCCACCGAAGGTGATGGAGATGCGCTTGACGGTGTCGATGAAGGCCTGTGGGCTTTCGGAGTCGACTTCGATGTCGAACACGTCGATGCCGGCGAAGCGCTTGAACAGGACACCCTTGCCTTCCATGACTGGCTTGGAGGCCAATGGACCGAGGTTACCCAGGCCGAGAATCGCGGTGCCATCGGAAATGACTGCAACCAGGTTGCCCTTGCCGGTGTACTTGTAGGCCAGTTCAGGGTCGCGAGCGATTTCGCGTACTGGCTCGGCTACGCCGGGGCTGTAGGCCAGCGACAGGTCGCGGGCAGTAGCAGTGGCCTTGGTGAGCTCGACACTCAGCTTTCCTGGACGAGGATTAGCGTGATATTCGAGAGCGGCAGTTTTCAGATCAGACATGTGGGCATTCCGCTTTTACTGTGTTGGACAGACGGACCGCCGAGGATACGCGCCTCGCAAAGTCCCCACAAGACTGACCAGTCACCGCTGTCAAGCGCCCTACCCTACGACTTTGGGCCAAGAGCCGCGAAACACAAGGGTTATATGCATACAATCGCGGCACATAATGTCTACAATTTTTTATTCCCCGACCGGACTCAACATCGCGGCATCGGTCAATGGCAACATCCAGCGCGCCTGACCGGGCTTCAAGCCACCTCGTCGCGAACGGTCCACAACCCATCCACGGGCCTGGATCTGCTTGCCCCGCAGACCTTCCAGGGCGGCAACGTCGAACTGCGCCAGGACATTGGCCGCAACATGCAGCACAACCACGCCTTGCAATTCGATCCAAATACCGCCGCGATTGCGCTCAACCTTGCTCACACGGCCGCTGAGCACGGCGAAGCCAGACGCGCTGATCTGCTCCGCTTTCAGTACAGGTGATTGACGCCACACGCCCAGCCCGGCCTGACGGGCATGCCGCTCCGCGGCTTGCAGGCAATCGACCAAATCGACATTCGGCGCAACCGCCACTTGAAAACCGAGCCCCTCGGCGAGCATCTGCGCCTCGAGGTTAGTGCCGTCGGCGCCGTATACATGGGCTAACGTGCGCCCGTAGTGATCTTTGCTGTCCTTGCCGGGCACCAGGCCAACTCGTCCGTTGCTGGCATTCACCAGCGCTTGCAGGCGCTTTTGCGCAACCACGGCAAACGGTTCGTCGGTACGGCCCTGTCGGCCCAATTCAGGCGTGTTCAGGCCAATCAGGCGCACATTGCGACCATCGGCCAGGCGCAAGGTATCGCCATCCACCACGCGCTGCACCGCGACCGGCGCCAGGGCGCCCGGTGACGGGCAGAACGCCTGGACGCCGGGCAGCCAAATCGCAGACATAAAAAAGGCGCCCGCAAGGGACGCCTTTTTCATCAGTCTGGAGCAGTCGTAACGACCATCCAAAATGATCAGCCTCAGGCCTTCTTCGCGCCGAAAGCACCGAAACGATCGGCGAACTTCTGAACGCGGCCGCCGGTGTCCAGAGTCTTCTGCTTACCGGTGTAGAACGGGTGGCACTCGTTGCAAACGTCGATCGCCAGGGCTTTGCCGTAGGTCGAACGGGTTTCGAACTTGTTGCCGCAGCTGCAAGTCACTGCAACGACTGGGTAGTCTGGATGGATATCGGTTTTCATGGTGTTTTCCTCAGGCTAGCGTGCCGCCACCCAACACTATTGTTGAATACCGCACGTAATTAGGGCGCGGATTCTACCAGACAACGTCAATCGCGCAAGCTATGACTTGCACCAGCCGTCTGCTAGGCTCGCGCCGTCCTGTGCGCTCCCATCTTCAGCGCCAGCCTCACCCAATGCTTGGTTATTGAGATTGTCCCGCGTGCCCGACGCCATCCTGCGCCTCGCCCTGCCCTCGCCCCTGCGCCGCCTGTTCGACTACCGCGCCCCGGCCGGGGTCCCACGCGCCCGGTTGCAGCCCGGCATGCGCCTGCGAGTGCCATTCGGTCGGCGGGAGATGATCGGGATCCTGGTGGAAGTCACCGACCGCAGCGAGGTGCCAGCCGACAAGCTCAAGCCGGCCCTGGCCCTGCTCGATGCCACCGCACCGCTGCCTGCCTCGCTGTTCAAGCTGTGCCTGTGGACGTCCCAGTATTATCAGCACAGCCTTGGCGACACCCTGAGCTGGGCCCTGCCGGTGTTGCTGCGCCAGGGCGAGCCAGCCGAGGCGCGCCAGGAGCGGTTCTGGTCGGTGGCAGCGGGCGCCTCGCTGGACGATCCGCGTATCGCCCGCGCCCCGCGCCAGCGTGAAGCATTGGCCACTCTCGCCCAGCACCCCCACGGCGTGGCCCATCAGTTGCTGAGCAAGCTGATGCTCAGCAAGGACAGCCTCGATCTGCTGCTGGCCAAGGACCTGGTCCAGGTCGAAGTCCGCCGGCACTCCAGCGGCGCCCACCATGAACATTGGCTGGCCCAGCCCGAATTGCCGCTCAATGCCGAACAGCGCGCCGCTTGCGAGGCAATTCGTGCGGGCTTCGACAGTTATCACGCCTTTCTCCTGGCCGGCGTCACTGGCAGTGGTAAGACCGAGGTCTACCTGCAACTGATCCACCAGGCCCTGGAAGCCGGCAAGCAAGCCTTGGTGCTGATCCCGGAAATCAATCTCGGCCCACAGACCCTGGCGCGCTTCGAACAGCGCTTCAATGCCCGGATCGCCCTGCTGCACTCGGCAGTCAACGATCGCGAGCGCCTGGATGCCTGGCTCGCCGCCCGGGACGGCGAGGCCGACATCATCATCGGCACCCGCTCGGCGCTGTTCACACCGATGAAGAATCCAGGCCTGATCATCATCGACGAAGAGCACGACGGCTCTTACAAGCAGCAGGAAGGCCTGCGCTACCACGCCCGCGACCTGGCGCTGGTGCGCGCTCGCCAGGAAAACATTCCGATCGTCCTCGGCTCGGCCACGCCGTCCCTGGAAAGCCTGCACAACGCCCACACCGGCCGCTACGGCCTGCTCCGCCTCAACGAACGGGCCGGCGGCGCCAAGCAGCCGCGCTTCCTGCGCCTGGACGTGAAGAGCCGCCCCCTGGACAGCGGCATTTCCGGGCCCATGCAACAGGCCATCGGCCAGACGCTGGCGGCCGGGCAACAGGTGCTGGTGTTCCTCAACCGCCGAGGGTTCGCCCCGACCCTGCTGTGCCACGACTGCGGCTGGATGTCCGGCTGCGAACGTTGCGACGCGCGGATGACCGTGCATCAACGCCACGGCGAACTGCGCTGCCATCACTGCGGCCACGTCGAACGCGTACCCAGGCATTGCCCCCAGTGCGGCAAGGTGGATTTGCGCCCGGTCGGCGCCGGCACCGAACGCGCCGAAGAACGATTGGCCATCCTGTTCCCCGACTACCCGGTATTGCGGGTCGATCGCGACAGCACCTCGCGCAAGGACGCGATGAACCAGCTGTTCGCCACGATCCAGAAGGGCCAGCCGTGCATCCTGGTAGGCACGCAGATGCTCGCCAAGGGACACCACTTCCCCCGCGTCACGCTGGTGGCGATCCTGGACGCCGACGGCGGGCTGTTCTCGGGTGATTTCCGCGCCAGCGAGCGCATGGCGCAACTGATTGTCCAGGTCGCAGGCAGAGCCGGGCGGGCCGAAGAACCGGGCAAGGTGATCATCCAGACGCACCTGGCCGAACATCCCCTGTTGATCCAATTGACCGAACAAGGTTACTTCGCCTTCGCCGAACAGGCCTTGAGCGAACGCCGCAGCGCCGGCCTGCCGCCGTTCGCGCACCTGGCGCTGTTGCGGGCCGAAGCCCACAAGCCGGGGCAGGCCGAAGGTTTCCTCGACGAGGCCTGCAGCGAAGCCGAGCGCCTGCTGGCCCAACAGAATCTCAGCGGCATCGAGCTGCTGGGCCCGGTGCCGGCACCGATGGAGCGCCGGGCCGGGCGCTATCGCGCGCAGCTTTTATTACAGGCCAATGCCCGGGCGCCATTGCATCGGCTGCTGAGCGCCTGGCTGCTGGTACTGGAACAGATGCCCAGCGGACGAGCGGTACGCTGGTCGCTGGATGTCGACCCGGTGGATTTGTACTGATCCCTTACCCTGTGAAAGCGATCCCACAGGAATCTGGGTACGACAAAACCCCAACCGACCCGCTACAGTTGGCAAGCCCGCCTTCGCCACGGATAATGCCCAGTTTTTCCACCAGCGCATCGAAGCGCCGCCGCGCCTGCGGTTGAAAGAGAAGACCATGAAAGACACCATTCGCCAGCTCATCCAGCAAGCCATCACCCAACTCGTCGCTGACGGTGTGTTGCCAGAAGGCCTGTCGCCGGCGATTCAGGTCGAAAACACTCGCGACAAGACCCACGGCGACTTCGCCAGCAACATCGCGATGATGCTCGCCAAACCGGCCGGCATGAAGCCGCGGGACCTGGCCGAGAAAATCATCGCCGCGCTGCCGGCGGATGAAAACGTCAGCAAGGCCGACATCGCGGGCCCCGGCTTCATCAATTTCTTCCAGAACACCCAGGCCCTGGCTTCGCGCCTGGACGCGGCCCTGGCCGACGCACGCATCGGCGTGCGCAAGGCCGGCCCGCTGCAACGCACCGTGGTCGACCTCTCGGCCCCCAACCTCGCCAAGGAAATGCACGTCGGCCACCTGCGCTCGACCATCATCGGCGACGGCGTGGCCCGGGTGCTGGAGTTCCTCGGCGACACGGTGATCCGCCAGAACCACGTTGGCGACTGGGGCACCCAGTTCGGCATGCTGATGGCTTACCTGCAGGAAAACCCGATCACCAGCGATGAACTGTCGGACCTGGAGAATTTCTACCGTGCCGCCAAGCAACGCTTCGACGAGTCGCCCGAGTTCGCCGACCGCGCCCGTGGCCTGGTGGTCAAGCTGCAGGCCGGCGACGCCGAGTGCCTGGCGCTGTGGACCCGGTTCAAGGACATCTCCCTGTCCCACTGCCAGAAGATCTACGAGCTGCTGAACGTCAAATTGACCATGGCCGACGTGATGGGCGAAAGCGCCTATAACGACGACCTGATCAACGTGGTCAACGACCTCAAGGCCAAGGGCATGCTGGTCGAAAGCAACGGCGCCCAGTGCGTGTTCCTCGATCAGTTCAAGACCGCCGACGGCGAGCCGCTGCCGGTGATCATCGTCAAGGCCGACGGCGGCTACCTCTACGCCACCACCGACCTGGCGGCCGTGCGCTACCGCAACGGCGTGCTCAAGGCCGATCGCGTGCTGTACTTCGTCGACCAGCGCCAGGCCCTGCACTTCCAGCAGGTGTTCGAAGTGGCACGCCAGGCGGGCTTCGTGACCCGCCCGATGGAGATGGAGCACATGGGCTTTGGCACCATGAACGGTGCCGACGGCCGTCCGTTCAAGACCCGCGACGGCGGCACGGTGAAACTGATCGACCTGCTGACCGAGGCCCAGGAACGAGCCTACGCGCTGGTCAAGGGCAAGAACCCTGACCTGGCCGAGGACGAGCTGCGCCAGATCGCCAAGGTGGTGGGCATCGACGCGGTGAAATACGCCGACCTGTCCAAGCACCGCACCAGCGACTACAGCTTCAATTTCGACCTGATGCTCAACTTCGAAGGCAACACCGCGCCCTACCTGCTGTACGCCTACACCCGCGTGGCGGGGGTGTTCCGCAAGCTCGGCAAGGGCCTGGACGAAGTGGAGGGCCAGATCGTGCTCGAAGCTTCTCAGGAACAGGATCTGGCGGCCAAACTGGCGCAGTTCGGCGAAGTGCTGAACAACGTCGCCGACAAGGGCACGCCGCACACCCTGTGCGCCTACCTGTATGACGTGGCCGGCCTGTTCTCCAGCTTCTACGAGAACTGCCCGATCCTCAGCGCCGATACCCCGCAGCAGATGCAAAGCCGCCTGCGCCTCGCGGCACTGACCGCGCGTACGCTCAAGCAAGGCCTGGAGCTGCTGGGCCTGGAAACCCTGGAGCGCATGTAAGTTGGCCGCCAAGAAAAAACCTGCACCCAAACGCGGCGCCAGTCGTTACCAACCCCCGGCCAAGAAGCCGATTCCGGGCTGGTTGTGGATGGCCATCGGCTTGTCCGTCGGCGCTTTCATTGTGTTCCTGATGAAACTGGAGCCGGGCCAGGGCGACGACGTCAAGCGCGTCAAGCAAGAGCAGCAGAAAGCCACGCGCATCGCCGAGGCCAACAAGACCCCGCCGAGCCCGACGCAACCGGTGAAGCCGAAATACGACTTCTACACCCTGTTGCCGGAATCGGAAGTCATCGTGCCGCCCGAAGCCGTGCCGGAGAAGACCCTGCCGACCCCGCAAGTGCCCACTGCCCCCGTGACCCCGGCCGAAGCGGCGAAAATCGACACCGCCCGCGCCCAGGCGGCACTGGCCGGTATCACCCCGCCCCCGGCCCCGCCGGTACAAAAGGCCGCGCCAGTGACCAAGTTCTTCCTGCAAGCCGGCTCCTTCCGCAAGGAAGCCGACGCCGACAAGGTGCGCGCGCAGATCATCCTGCTGGGCCAGTCCGTGTCGGTGGAGTCTGGAACGGTGAAGGACGAGACCTGGTACCGGGTATTGGTCGGTCCGTACAGCAACCGGGAAGAGCTGACCAAGGCCCAGAAACAACTGGCCGGAAGCGGTTTTAGCAACTTGTTGTTACAACAACGTCAGAGCCGCTGAACAGACAGGCAACCCATCTTTGTGAGAGCAAGGCTTGCCCGCGATGCAGCCGCCTCCGCCCCCAGGGCGAACCGCGTTGACTTCATCGCGGGCAAGCCTTGCTCCCACAGGTAAGGAGAACCGCTTGTCAGCACCCCCTCCTCGCAGTTGAAAATCCCCGCGCCACCCCCATATGAGTTCCATCCGGGCATTTTCGCCCCGCTGCGTGGAGACTCTTCCCTTGACCACCATCGTTTCAGTCCGCCGTCATGGCAAAGTCGTCATGGGCGGCGACGGCCAGGTTTCACTGGGCAACACCGTGATGAAAGGCAACGCGAAGAAAGTCCGTCGCCTGTATCACGGCGAGGTCATCGCCGGTTTCGCCGGGGCCACCGCCGACGCCTTCACCTTGTTCGAACGTTTCGAAGGCCAACTGGAGAAACACCAGGGGCATCTGGTCCGCGCCGCCGTGGAGCTGGCCAAGGAATGGCGCACCGACCGTTCCCTGAGCCGCCTCGAAGCCATGCTCGCGGTCGCTAACAAGGACGCCTCCCTGATCATCACCGGCAATGGCGACGTGGTTGAGCCCGAAGATGGCTTGATTGCCATGGGCTCCGGTGGCGCCTACGCCCAGGCCGCCGCGAGCGCCCTGCTGAAAAAGACTGATCTGTCGGCCCGCGAAATCGTCGAGACTGCCCTGGGCATCGCCGGCGACATCTGCGTCTTCACCAACCACACCCAGACCATTGAGGAGCAGGACCTCGCCGAATAAGCCTGCCATTCGTGCAACGGCTCATTCTTGCTTGAGGACCGCCAATTATTATGTCCATGACTCCCCGCGAAATCGTCCACGAACTCAACCGCCATATCATTGGCCAGGACGATGCCAAGCGCGCCGTCGCCATTGCCTTGCGTAACCGCTGGCGCCGGATGCAGTTGCCTGAAGAACTGCGCGTCGAAGTGACCCCCAAGAACATCCTGATGATCGGCCCCACCGGTGTCGGTAAAACCGAGATTGCCCGCCGTCTGGCCAAGCTCGCCAACGCGCCGTTCATCAAGGTCGAAGCCACCAAGTTCACCGAGGTCGGCTACGTCGGCCGCGATGTCGAGTCGATCATCCGCGACCTGGCCGACGCCGCCATCAAGCTACTGCGCGAACAGGAAATCACCAAGGTTCGCCACCGCGCCGAAGACGCCGCCGAAGAACGCATCCTCGACGCTCTGCTGCCGCCGGCCCGCATGGGTTTCAACGCCGATGCCGCCGCGACCCAGGACTCCAACACCCGCCAACTGTTCCGCAAGCGCCTGCGCGAAGGTCAGTTGGACGACAAGGAAATCGAGATTGAAGTGGCTGAAATGGCCGGCGTCGACATTTCCGCGCCGCCGGGCATGGAAGAAATGACCAACCAGTTGCAGAGCCTGTTCGCCAACATGGGCAAGGGCAAGAAGAAGAGCCGCAAGCTCAAGGTCAAGGAAGCGCTGAAACTGGTGCGCGATGAAGAAGCCAGCCGCCTGGTCAACGAAGAAGAGCTCAAGGCCAAGGCCCTGGAAGCGGTCGAGCAGCACGGCATCGTGTTCATCGACGAAATCGACAAGGTCGCCAAGCGCGGCAATGTCGGCGGCGCCGATGTGTCCCGCGAAGGCGTGCAACGCGACCTGCTGCCGCTGATCGAAGGCTGCACCGTCAACACCAAGCTGGGCATGGTCAAGACCGACCACATCCTGTTCATCGCCTCCGGTGCGTTCCATCTGAGCAAACCGAGCGACCTGGTGCCGGAACTGCAAGGCCGCCTGCCGATCCGCGTGGAGCTCAAGGCGTTGTCGCCGGAAGACTTCGAACGCATCCTGAGCGAACCCCACGCCTCCCTGACCGAACAGTATTGCGCGCTGCTCAAGACCGAAGGCCTGAACATCGAGTTCGAGCCCGACGGCATCAAGCGCCTGGCGCAGATCGCCTGGCAGGTCAACGAGAAGACCGAGAACATCGGTGCGCGCCGCCTGCACACCCTGCTCGAACGCCTGCTCGAGGAAGTGTCGTTCAGCGCCGGAGACCTGGCGAGCAAACACGACGAAACGCCGATTCGCATCGACGCCGAATACGTCAACGGTCACCTGGGTGAGCTGGCGCAGAACGAAGACCTGTCGCGGTATATTCTTTAAAGCTACGAGCTACGAGCTTCGAGCTGCAAGCAGGTCACTTGTAGCTTGTAGCTCGTAGCTTTAAGCTGCCCCTATGACCAAACTCCCCACCGCCATCAATCTGCACAAAGCCTCCAAGACCCTGACGCTCAAATACGCGCCAGACGAGGAGTACCACCTGCCCGCCGAGTTCCTGCGGGTGCATTCGCCTTCCGCCGAGGTCCAGGGCCACGGCAAACCCATTCTTCAGTACGGCAAACTCAACGTCGGCCTGAGCAAGATCGAACCGGCCGGCCAGTACGCACTGAAACTGACCTTCGACGATGGCCACGACAGCGGGCTGTTCACCTGGGACTACCTGTACCAGTTGGCGGTGCGCCAGGAAGACCTGTGGAACGATTATCTGGCCGAGCTCAAGGCGGCCGGGAAAACCCGCGACCCGGATCAATCCATCGTCAAGCTGATGCTCTAATTCAAGGGCTGGCGCTTTAGGGCGATTTTTCTAGACTCATCTGCTTGAATGCTCGCGCGGCAACGCCAATGACTGGCCTGCTTGCGAAAAAAATTAAACTCGGGTAACCAATGGAACTGGCAAGTTACCTGCAACGGAACCAGGGAGTTCCTTGCACACGTTTCCTCATTGATCACGATGCGGAATTAACGGTCACCCGAGCAGCGTACCTGGGATTGGGTTGTGTGGCTCCATGGCACGATCCCGGTACTCGTCTGACAATGGAGCGTCGTAGATGAGCAACAAGAACCACGATGACCTGAAGTACCAAGCCTCGGAAAATACCCTGGGGTTGAATCCCGTCGTCGGCTTGCGCCGCAAAGACCTGCTGGCCTCAGCCCGAATGGTGCTGACCCAGACCATCAAGCAACCGCTGCACAGCGTCAAGCATGTCGCCCAGTTCGGCGCCGAACTCAGGAAAGTCCTGTTCGGCAAATCCGAGCTGCAACCTGCCGGCGACGACCGTCGCTTCAACGACCCGGCCTGGAGCCAGAACCCGCTCTACAAACGCTACATGCAAACCTACCTGGCATGGCGCAAGGAGTTGCACGACTGGATCGGTGACAGCAACCTGTCACCCCAGGACATCAGTCGCGGCCACTTCGTGATCAACCTGATGACCGAGGCCCTGGCGCCGACCAACTCGATGGCCAACCCGGCGGCGGTCAAGCGCTTCTTCGAAACCGGCGGCAAGAGCCTGCTGGACGGCCTGTCCCACCTGGCCAAGGACCTGGTGAACAACGGCGGGATGCCCAGCCAGGTCGACATGGGCGCGTTCGAGGTCGGCAAGAGCCTGGGCGTGACCGAAGGGGCCGTGGTGTTTCGCAACGACGTGCTGGAACTGATCCAGTATCGCCCGATCACCGAGCAGGTCCACGAACGCCCCCTGCTGGTGGTGCCGCCGCAGATCAACAAGTTCTACGTATTCGACCTGAGCCCGGACAAGAGCCTGGCGCGCTTCTGCCTGCGCAGCAACGTGCAGACCTTCATCATCAGTTGGCGCAACCCCACCAAGGAACAGCGCGAATGGGGCCTGTCGACTTACATCGAGGCGCTCAAGGAAGCGGTGGACGTGGTCATGGCCATCACTGGCAGCAAGGATGTGAACATGCTCGGCGCCTGCTCGGGCGGCATCACCTGCACCGCACTGCTGGGACATTACGCCGCCCAGGGCGAGAAGAAGGTCAACGCCCTGACCTTGCTGGTCAGCGTGCTCGACACCACCCTGGACACCGACGTCGCCCTGTTCGTCGATGAGCAGACCCTGGAGGCCGCCAAGCGCCACTCCTACCAGGCCGGCGTACTCGAAGGCCGCGACATGGCCAAGGTCTTCGCCTGGATGCGTCCTAACGACCTGATCTGGAACTACTGGGTCAACAACTACCTGCTGGGCAACGAACCGCCGATATTCGACATCCTGTTCTGGAACAATGACACCACTCGGTTGCCGGCGACGTTCCACGGTGACCTCATCGAGATGTTCAAGAACAATCCACTGACGCGACCCAACGCACTGGAAGTGTGCGGCACGCCAATCGACCTCAAGCAAGTCACCGCCGATATCTTTGCCCTGGCCGGCACCAATGACCACATCACCCCGTGGAAGTCCTGCTACAAATCCGCGCAATTGTTCGGCGGCAAGGTGGAGTTCGTGCTGTCGAGCAGCGGTCATATCCAGAGCATCCTCAACCCGCCGGGCAACCCCAAGTCACGCTACATGACCAGCGACGACCTGCCGACCAAGGCCGAGGATTGGCAGGAGAACTCCACCAAGCACACCGACTCCTGGTGGTTGCATTGGCAGGCCTGGCAGACCGAGCGCTCGGGCAAACTGAAAAAAGCCCCCACGGTGCTGGGCAACAAAAGCTATCCGGCCGGCGAGGCATCACCCGGCACGTATGTGCATGAAAGATAGCCGCAAGCCTCAAGCGGCAAGCTTCAAGATGCCTGACTGGCGGCTTGTAGCTTGTAGCTTGAAACTTCCATTCTCCTTTAGAGCTTGAAGCATGCCGCAACCGTACATCTTCCGTACCGTCGATCTGGATGGCCAGACCTTGCGCACTGCGGTACGTCCCGGCAAGCCTCACTTGACGCCTCTGCTGATTTTCAACGGCATCGGCGCCAACCTCGAACTGGTGTTCCCGTTCATCGAGGCCCTGGACCCGGACCTGGAAGTCATCGCGTTCGATGTCCCTGGCGTGGGCGGCTCGTCGACACCCACCCGGCCGTATCGGTTTCCCGGCCTGGCCAAGCTCACCGCACGGATGCTCGATTACCTCGATTACGGGCAGGTCAACGTGATCGGCGTGTCCTGGGGCGGCGCCCTGGCCCAGCAATTCGCCTACGACTACCCGGAACGCTGCAAGAAACTGGTGCTGGCGGCCACCGCCGCCGGGGCCGTGATGGTGCCGGGCAAACCGAAAGTCCTGTGGATGATGGCAAGCCCCAGGCGCTACGTTCAGCCCTCCCACGTGATGCGCATCGCGCCGCTGATCTACGGCGGCTCGTTCCGTCGCGACCCGGGGCTGGCGGCCAGCCACGCGGCCAAGGTCCGTTCGGCCGGCAAGCTCGGCTATTACTGGCAACTGTTCGCGGGCCTGGGCTGGACCAGCATCCACTGGCTGCACAAGATCCACCAGCCGACGCTGATCCTGGCCGGCGATGACGACCCGCTGATCCCGTTGATCAACATGCGCATGCTTGCCTGGCGCATCCCCAATGCCCAGTTGCACATCATCGATGACGGCCACCTGTTCCTCATTACCCGGGCCGAGGCCGTGGCGCCGATCATCATGAAATTCCTGGGGGAGGAACGTCAGCGCGCCGTGATGCACCCGCATCCGTCGCCGCTGAAGGGCGGCTGACACCGCCGATTGCGCCTGGCAGGACGCCGGATCGCGCAACGCTCCGAAACAGCGACTATGTTGTCTGGTTCGGTGTGTTTGTTTTTAGCCTGATGATGAAGGAGTTGACTCATGCGCGACAAACCGGCGAAGGCCACCACGCCCGTCCCCGCCAGCTTCATCAACGCACAGAGCGCGGTCACCGGCCTGCGGGGCCGCGACCTGTTGGCCACTTTGCGCAACGTCGCCGCTCATGGCCTGCGCAACCCGGTGCACACAGCCCGGCACGCGTTGAAGCTGGGCAACCAGTTGGGGCGCATATTGCTGGGAGAAACCCTGCACCCCGCCAACCCCAACGACAAGCGCTTCACTGACCCCACCTGGGAACTCAACCCCTTCTATCGCCGCAGCCTGCAGGCTTACCTGAGCTGGCAAAACCAGGTGAAGAGCTGGATCGACGAATGCGGCATGAGTCCGGATGACCAGGCCCGCGCCCACTTCGCCTTCGCCTTGCTCAACGACGCCGTCTCGCCATCCAATACCCTGCTCAACCCGCTGGCGGTCAAGGAGCTGTTCAACTCCGGCGGTACCAGCCTGATTCGCGGCATCAGCCACCTGATGGACGATCTGCTGCACAACGATGGCTTGCCACGACAAGTGACGCCCCACGCCTTCGAAGTGGGCAAGACCCTGGCAACCACACCCGGCGCGGTGGTGTTTCGCAACGATCTGCTGGAGCTGATCCAGTACAAACCCATGAGCGAAAAACAGTACGCCAAGCCCTTGCTGATCGTGCCGCCACAAATCAACAAGTTCTACATCTTCGACCTGAGCCCTTCCAACAGCTTCGTCCAGTACGCTCTGAAAAACGGCCTGCAGGTCTTCATCATCAGTTGGCGCAACCCCGACGTGCGTCATCGCGAGTGGGGCCTGTCCAGCTACGTCGAGGCGACCGAAGCGGCCATGAACGTCTGCCGGTCGATCACCGGTGCCCGCGAGGTCAGCCTGATGGGCGCTTGCGCTGGCGGCATCACCATCGCTGCGCTGCAAGGCCACCTGCAAGCCAAGCGCCAACAGCGCCGGGTCGCCAGTGCCACGTACATGGTCAGCCTGCTGGACAGCCAGATCGACAGCCCGGCCACACTGTTCATCGACGAACAAACCCTCGAAGCCGCCAAACGCCGCTCCTATCAGAAAGGCATTCTCGACGGTCGCGACATGGCCCGGGTATTCGCCTGGATGCGGCCCAACGACCTGATCTGGACCTACTTCGTTAATAACTACCTGCTCGGCAAGGAGCCACCGGCCTTCGACATCCTCTACTGGAACAACGACTGCACGCGGCTACCGGCGGCGTATCACGGCGATCTGCTGGAGTTCTTCAAGCACAACCCGCTGGCCCACCCGGGTGGCCTGGAGGTGTGCGGCACGCCCATCGACCTGCAGAAAGTCACGGTGGACAGCTTCAGCGTGGCGGGTATCAACGACCACATCACCCCGTGGGACGCGGTGTATCGCTCGACGCTGCTGCTGGGAGGCGAACGACGCTTCGTGCTGTCCAACAGTGGCCACGTGCAGAGTATCCTCAACCCACCGGGTAACCCGAAGGCTAACTACATCGAAAGCTCGAAACTGAGCAGCGACCCGCGGGCCTGGTACTACGACGCCAAGCACGTCGATGGCAGTTGGTGGCCTCAGTGGCTGGGCTGGATCCAGGAGCGCTCCGGCACCCAACGCGAAACCCGGATGAGCCTGGGCAACGCGAATTATCCACCCATGGAAGCGGCGCCCGGGACCTATGTTCGTGTGCGCTGAGTACGACTCCATCATTAAGAAGACCGGATGAAAACCCGCGACCGTATCCTTGAATGTGCCCTGCAATTATTCAACGAGAAGGGCGAGCCGAACGTTTCTACCTTGGAAGTTGCCAACGAAATGGGCATCAGCCCCGGCAATCTCTATTACCACTTCCATGGCAAGGAACCCCTGGTCCTCGGTCTTTTCGAGCGATTCCAGGCCGAGCTGGCGCCGTTGCTGGACCCGCCCGCCGACGCGCAGCTGGCTCCGGAGGACTACTGGCTGTTCCTGCACTTGATTGTCGAGCGCCTGGCCCAGTACCGTTTTCTGTTCCAGGACCTGTCGAACCTGGCCGGGCGCCTGCCGAAACTGGCCAAGGGTATCCGCCAGTTGCTCAACGCCCTGAAACGAACCCTGGCGTCATTGCTGGCCCAGCTCAAGGCCCAGCAATTGCTGATCAGCGACACCCAGGCATTGGGCCAATTGGTGGAACAAATCACCATGACCTTGCTGTTCTCGCTGGACTACCAACGGATCCTGGATCGCGAGGGTGACATTCGGCTGGTGGTCTACCAAATCATGATGCTGGTGGCGCCGCACCTACCGCCGTCGATCAAGAGCGCCACCGAGCGATTGGCGCTGCGGTATCTGGAAGAGCAAGAATAATGAACCCACACCCATCCCATTAGTGGAGCGAGCATAAAAAACGCCCGACCTTCACAGGCCGGGCGTTTTTTGTGCCCTGACGATCAGGACTGGGTGGTAGGCGTCGATGGGGCCGGCGTTGGAGCCGGCGTGACGACTGGGGTCGGAGCCGAGACAGAGTTCGCCGTACTCGCCACCGGGGTGGCTGGTTTGGCGGCTGCGGTTGGTGCCTTCGGTGTAGCGGCTTTAGGGGCGGCCGGCTTTTTCACGGCCGGTTTTTTCGCCGCTGCGGGTTTCGCCGCGACCTTGGCGGCTGGCTTGGCCGCTGCGGTCTTGGCCGCAGGTTTGGCTGCCGATTTGGCAGCTGGCTTGGCCGCCGTTTTCGCCGCTACCGGTTTGGCGGCTGCCTTGGCGGCAGGCTTGGCCGCTGCGGTTTTAGCCGCAGGCTTGGCCGCCGCCTTTGCCGCCGGTTTGGCGACGGTTTTTGCCGCAGCCTTGACCAAGGGCTTGGCCGCGGTCTTGGCGGCCGGTTTGGCCGCTGCGGTCTTGGTCGCCACCGGCGTGACCTTGGCTCCGGTGAGTTTTTCGATCTGCTTGGTCAGGGTGTCAACCTTGCTGTGCAGTGCCTTGACTTCATTACGGCTCGGCACGCCCAGGCGTGAGATCGCACTGTTCAGGCGCTTGTCGAAAGCCCCTTCCAGCTCATCCCATTTGCCCAGTGCCCGCTCTTTCACACCGCTGATGCGCGACTTGGCGGACTCGGCAGAACCCTTGGCCGCATCGACTTGTTTGCTAACCGCCGTCTTGGTGAGTTTTTCGGCCTTCTCGCCGTCCTTAACCAGGGACTCGAAGAGCTTGCTGCCGTCAGTATCGATCTTCGAGTACACGCCTAAACCAGCCAGCCAGATTTTGCGGGAATATTTTTCAATCTTCCCGGCCCACGAGCTGCCTTCTTTTTCGGTGATTTTTTTGCCAGCCATCCCGTTCTCCTTAATGTTTACGCGCGACACGTTCAAGCAATGCTGTCAGCTCATCGAGCTTAGCAGAGAGTGCCTCAACGTCATGTTTAGACGGAATGCCGATACGATTCAAGGTACTTGCCACACGTGCATCGAACACCTTCTCGACTTTATCGAGCTGCACTTCAACCCGTGCCTTGAAAGTACTGACGTCACTCTTGGCTTCAATCAATTCGCTGTTGGCCGCTTCAAGTTTCCCGGCAATTTTCTTTTTGCCTTTGCTTTCAATAACTTCGCCAGCCTTGACCAACTCCTGGAAGTACTCGCTGCCTTCCTGGCCAACCTTGGTGTAGGCGCCCAGGCCAGCCAGCCAGATCTTGCGCGCGTACGTTTTCACGTCGCTGAGCGTGGAAGATTCAACGTTGGTTTTTTTCTTCAGAATAACTTTGGCCATGGTGCACCTCACTGGAAGACAGGTTTGAGGAACTGCCCGCACACGGACGGGCTCAGGCACAAAGTAGTGAGAATAATTAGAAAGGGCACCCTAACAACTGAAAAGGTGATGGCGCTCTCCTGTGAGAGCAAACTCGCTCCCTCAGGAGTGGGTGGTGAACTTTGACGCTGTGTTCGCCACCCTTTTCAATCAATCAAGCCAACGCTTTATCCAGCGCCTTTTCGATTTCGCTCTTGATCGTGCCGCTCATGGCCGACATCAGCATGCCCAGTTCTACATCGACGCGAATCGAGTCCTCGCCCACATGCACTTCACCCTTGACCCCGGAACGCGTGAGTTTCAGGGTGTCACCCGACCACTGTGGCTCCAGGCCATAGCTGTCGGACAACTTCTGCGCCAACTTGTCGGCCTTCGCGCGGGCCGCTTCCTTGCCCAGGCCATGGGCGCGTTCAACAGTAATACGGGCCATCGGTTGACTCCTGTTTCATCGAGACTTGCCCGGACGTTTCAAACACAGGCTGCGTCAAAACGTCCCGGCGGTAGCCCATCTTACCTGCAGCCTTGCCAAGACAAAGCCCTCCACCGGGATTAGAATGTCCCGCATTCTTTTTTGGTGACCGCGATATGACTGACCAGCGCAAAGGCAGCGATGCCGAACCCACCACTCACTTCGGCTTCAAGAACGTGCCGGAAAGCCAGAAAGCGGAAAGAGTCGCTGAGGTTTTCCACTCGGTGGCCGCCAAGTATGACTTGATGAATGACCTGCTCTCGGGCGGCATGCATCGCTTGTGGAAACGTTTCGCGATCGAACTGTCGGGCGTGCGCAGCGGCAATCGCGTGCTGGACATCGCGGGCGGCACGGGCGACCTGACGAAAAAGTTCTCCCACATCGTCGGGCCAACCGGCCAGGTGGTGTTGGCCGACATCAACGAGTCCATGCTCAAGGTCGGTCGCGACCGCCTGCTGGACCTGGGTGTGGCCGGCAACGTCGAGTTCGTCCAGGCCGACGCCGAGAAACTGCCATTCCCCGATAACCATTTCGATTGCGTGACCATCGCCTTCGGCTTGCGCAACGTCACCCACAAGGAAGACGCCCTGCGCTCGATGCTGCGCGTGCTCAAGCCCGGTGGCCGCCTGCTGGTGCTGGAGTTCTCCAAGCCGACCAACGCCCTGATGTCCAAGGCCTATGACGCCTACTCGTTCGCGTTCATGCCATTGATGGGCAAGCTGATCACCAATGACGCGGAAAGCTATCGCTACCTGGCTGAATCGATCCGTATGCACCCCGACCAGGAAACCCTGAAGTCGATGATGGTCGAGGCCGGTTTCGACCGCGTGACCTACCACAACATGACGTCGGGCATCGTCGCCCTGCACCGCGGTATCAAGCCCTGATGCTGTTCACCGGCCTGCTCGCCAGTGTCGAGCTCGGCATCAACCGGGTGCTGCGCCTGGACAGTACGGCGCTGGCGCGCCTGGCGCACTTGAGCGGCAAGGTGATCGCAGTGGACTGCCGCGGCCCGGCATTGCAGCTGTTCATCCTGCCCAGTGACGAAGGCCTGATGCTCGCCGCGCACTGGGAGGCCGAGGCCGATTGCACGTTGCGCGCTCCGGCGGCGAGCTTGCTGAGCCTGGCCCTGGGCAAGGACAAGACGGCGGTGCTGCACAGCCCCGAGGTGGAACTCGACGGTGACAGCGGTGTGCTGCTGGAACTGGCGGCAATCCTCCAGGACCTGGAACTGGACTGGGAATATGAAGTGTCCCGCTGGATCGGTCCGGTGGCCACCCAGTTGCTCAGCGGCCATTTGCGTAGCCGCAGCCGCTGGTATCGCCAGGGCTTTACCACCCTGGCACAGAACCTGAGTGAATACCTGGCCGAGGAATCGCGTGCCCTCGTAGGACAACGCGAAGCCCAGGCCCGCTTTAATGAACTGGATCAGGTCAAGCTTGACCTGGAACGACTCGAGGCGCGTTTCGAGCGCCTTTCCCGACCCCTTGAACCCAAGCGATAACGCATGAAGCTGCTTGCCGTCCGCCGTTTGTTGCGCATCCAGCGCGTCGTGATCCGTTACCGCCTCGATGACCTGCTGTTCGCCCTGCCGTTGCCCTGGTTTCTCCTGGCGTTGCGCTTCGTGCTGCCGTGGCGCTGGTTTCCCCGGCGGACGCTGGACCTGAGTCGCGGCGCACGCCTGCGCCTGGCCTTGCAGGACCTGGGACCGATTTTCATCAAGTTCGGGCAGATCCTCTCGACCCGCCGCGACCTGTTGCCCGAAGACATCGCCGACGAACTGATGCTGCTGCAAGACCGTGTGCCGCCGTTCGACTCCAAACTGTCGGTGGCCCTGATCGAAGAGCAGTTGGGCAAGAAAGTCAGTGAGGTTTTCAGCCGTTTCGACGTCGAGCCCCTGGCCTCGGCGTCAGTGGCCCAGGTGCACGCCGCCCAGCTCAAAAGCGGCGAAGAGGTGGTGGTCAAGGTCATCCGCCCGGGTCTCAAGCCGGTCATCGCCCAGGACCTGGCGTGGCTGTTCATCCTCGCGCGCGCCGCCGAGCGCTTGTCGGCCGATGCGCGCCTGCTGCACCCGGTGGACGTGGTCCAGGACTACGAGAAAACCATCTACGACGAACTCGACCTGTTGCGCGAAGCCGCCAACGCCAGCCAGTTGCGCCGCAACTTCGAAGGCTCGCCGATGCTGTACGTGCCGCAAGTCTACTGGGACTGGTGCCGCCCGAAAGTGCTGGTGATGGAGCGCATCTACGGCATCCAGGTGACCGACCTGGCGACCCTGGCCGACCAGCGCACCGACATGAAGATGCTCGCCGAGCGCGGCGTGGAAATCTTCTTCACCCAGGTGTTTCGCGACAGCTTCTTCCACGCCGACATGCACCCGGGCAACATCTTCGTCAGCACCGTGCAACCGTGGAGCCCGCAATACATTGCCATCGATTGCGGCATCGTCGGCAGCCTGACGCCTGAAGACCAGGATTACCTGGCCCGCAACCTCTTCGCGTTCTTCAAGCGCGACTACCGCCGCGTCGCCCAGTTGCACATCGACTCCGGCTGGGTACCGGCCGAGACCAAGCTCAACGAGTTCGAAGCAGCGATCCGCACCGTGTGCGAGCCGATCTTCGAAAAACCGTTAAAGGATATTTCCTTCGGCCAGGTGCTGATGCGCCTGTTCCAGACCGCGCGGCGCTTCAACATGGAAGTCCAGCCACAACTGGTGCTGTTGCAGAAGACCCTGCTGAACATCGAAGGCCTCGGGCGCCAGCTGTACCCGGAACTGGACCTGTGGAACACCGCCCAGCCGTTCCTCGAACGCTGGATGCGCGAACGTGTCAGCCCCAAGGCCCTGTTGGGCAACGTGCAAAGCCAGTTCGAACAGATCCCGCACCTGGCCAGCATGACCCGCGACCTGCTCGAGCGCATGTCCCACCCCCATGCCCTTGACCCTGCGCCACCGTGGAAACGTCGCCGGGACGACTGGTTCCTGCGCCTGCTCGGCGCGGCCCATCTGGGCGGCGGTGCGGTACTGGCCAGTGGCGGACCATTGAGCCAGGTGGGGCACTGGCCGGCCGGCATCATGATGGCGGTCGGTTTGTATCTGGTCGTTCGCCGATAGCCAGCACCGGTTCGCGCTGGCACACTGTTTCAACGCTGGGCCCACCGACACCAGGTGCGCGGCCCATGGTCGGAGTCAAAGATGAAAAACTGGCAAGACGAGATCAAATGGGACGCTGACGGCCTGGTGCCGGCCATCGCCCAGGACCACAAGACCGGACGCGTACTGATGATGGCCTGGATGAACCGCGAGGCGCTGGCCCTGACCGCCGCCGAGAACCGCGCCATCTATTGGTCACGTTCGCGTGGCAAGTTGTGGCGCAAAGGCGAAGAATCCGGGCATGTGCAGCATCTGCACGAAATGCGCCTGGACTGCGACGGCGATGTCATCATCCTGATGGTCGAGCAGGTCGGCGAAATCGCCTGCCACACCGGCCGCCAGAGCTGCTTCTATCGCGTCTTCGAGAACGGCGACTGGAAAACCGTCGACCCGGTGCTCAAGGACCCGCACGCCATCTATTCGGGACATACCCATGAGTGACACCCTGACCCGCCTGGCCCAGGTACTGGAAGAGCGCAAAGGCGCAGCGGCCGACACCTCGTATGTCGCCAGCCTGTATCACAAGGGCTTGAACAAGATTCTGGAAAAAGTCGGCGAAGAATCGGTCGAGACCATCATCGCCGCCAAGGACGCCGCCATCAGCGGTGACTGCAGCGACGTGATCTACGAGACCGCCGACCTGTGGTTTCACAGCCTGGTCATGCTGGCCCAATTGGGGCAGCACCCGCAGGCCGTACTGGATGAACTGGACCGTCGCTTCGGTCTGTCCGGGCACGTCGAGAAAGCCTCGCGCCCGTCCGCCTGATCAATTTTTGAGAGGAATAGCCCATGGGTATTTTTGACTGGAAACACTGGCTCGTCATCCTGGTGGTCGTGGTGCTGGTGTTCGGCACCAAGAAGCTGAAGAACCTCGGCACCGACGTCGGCGAGTCCATCAAGGGCTTTCGCAAGGCCATGAACGACGACGAAAAACCGGCCGAGCCGACAGCGGCCCCGACCCAACCGGTACAGCCCCAGGCCAGCACGCCGGTGAATGCGCCGCATACCATCGATGTGCAGGCCCAGAAAGTCGAAGAGCCGACCCGCAAAGACTCGTGAGCACTGACTAATGTTTGGGATCAGCTTCACTGAACTGCTGCTCGTCGGCCTCGTGGCCCTGCTGGTACTGGGCCCCGAGCGCCTGCCAGGCGCTGCGCGCACCGCCGGCCTGTGGATCGGGCGGCTGAAGCGCAGCTTCAATGCGATCAAACAGGAAGTTGAACGCGAGATCGGTGCCGACGAGATTCGTCGGCAACTGCACAACGAGCACATCCTGTCCCTGGAACAGGAAGCGCGCAAGATCCTCACGCCGACCCAGCAGGAACCGGCACCGTTCCAACCTGAAGCCACACCAACGGTTGCGCCGCCCGCTTCAGTGGCTGACGCCACACCTGCGGTGACGGAACCTGCCAAGGCACAGGAGCCTGCCCCGGCGGCGCCGACACCCGCCCCCAACGACACCCCACAGCCGCCGCGAGCCCCATGAGCGATATCCCCGAAAACGACCAGCCGATGCCGCTGGTATCGCACCTCACCGAGTTGCGCACCCGCCTGCTGCGTTGCGTCGCGGCGGTGTTCATCATCTTCGCCGGGCTGTTTGCCTTCACCCAGCAGATCTACACCTTCGTCTCCACGCCGCTGCGCCAGTACTTGCCGTCCGGCGCGACAATGATCGCCACCGACGTCTCATCGCCGTTCCTCACGCCGCTGAAGCTGACGATGATGGTCTCGCTGTTCCTGGCCATCCCGGTGATCCTGCACCAGGTCTGGGGCTTCATCGCGCCGGGCCTGTACAAGCATGAAAAGCGCATCGCCGCGCCGCTGCTGGTGTCCAGCATCCTGCTGTTCTACACCGGCATGGCCTTCGCCTATTTCCTGGTGTTCCCATTGATCTTCAAGTTCTTCGCCGCCGCCACCCCGGCCGGTGTCGAGATGATGACCGACATCACCAGTTACCTGGATTTCGTCATGACGCTGTTCTTCGCCTTCGGCGTGGCGTTCGAGATTCCGGTGGCGGTGGTGCTATTGGTGTGGATCGGCGTGGTCGACGTCGCATACCTGAAGAAGATCCGTCCCTACGTCATCATCGGCTGCTTCGTGGTCGGCATGATCCTGACCCCGCCGGACATCTTCTCCCAGACCCTGCTGGCCGTGCCGATGTGGATGCTGTTCGAGATCGGCATCCTGTTCGGCGGCCTGGTGCGCAAGCGTCGCGAGCAACCGGAAGACGAAGCGAGCGACGACCATAACGACCAACCACCAGCGACCCAAGCGTGAACCTGCTGCTGCTCGAAGAGGCCGACTTCATCGGGCCCGACCGGGTCGTGCTGAGTGATCGCCGCCTGACCCATATGCAGGAAGTCCACCGCAGCGCTGTCGGCGACAGCCTGCGGGTCGGACGCGTTGGCGGGCTGCTGGGCACTGCCCAGGTCGTGCGCCTGGAAGCCCGCGAGGCGGAACTGCAAGTGATCCTCGATCAGCCTGCGCCGGCCAAATTGCCAATAACGCTGGTGCTGGCCCTGCCGCGTCCGAAAATGCTCCGGCGGGTGTTCCAGACCGTCGCCACCATGGGCGTACCGCGCGTGGTGCTGGTCAATAGCTACCGCGTGGAAAAGAGCTTCTGGCAGACGCCTTTCCTGGAGCCCGAAGCCATGCGCGAGCAACTGATCCTGGGCCTGGAACAGGCTCGCGACAGCATGCTGCCGGAAATCATCATCGAAAAGCGCTTCAAGCCCTTCGTCGAGGACCGGTTGCCGGCCATAGCCCAGGACACCCTGGGCCTGATCGGCCATCCCGGTCCCTACCCACCCTGCCCTCGCGCCCTCACCGAGCCGGTGACATTGGCCATCGGCCCGGAAGGCGGCTGGATCCCCTACGAAATCGATCTGCTGGCCAAGGCCGGCTTGCAACCGGTACAACTGGGCGAGAGGATCTTGCGGGTCGAGACCGCCGTCACGGCCCTGCTTGCGCGATTGTTCTGAAGCTCTGCGGTTGAATCCCCTCGTCACAATGCAAGCAAGCTAAATATCTTCTGCTCATTTCCTATAGATCCCTCCCTGAAGGCCGATACAGCGCCGATAAAATCAAAAATCAGCGCTGCAGGGAGTATCGGCATGTTCCAGTGGTTGGCCCAGGGTCTGGGAAATGTAAGCGTCAATCGCAAACTCGGCTTCGGCTTCGGTCTCGTACTGTGCCTGACCTTGCTGATCGCCTTCACCGGCTGGAGCGGCCTGGGTAGCGTCATCAGTCGCGGCGACAAGCTGGGGTTCATTTCCGACCTCAGCGGGTTGACCAAGGACCTGCGCCTGGCGCGCATGGACTACTACAACTCGCGGGGTGAGAACGGGCCACAGGTGGTCAACGATCTGACGGGCAAGCTCGAAGCCGGGCTCAAGACCGCGCGCCAACTGATCGAACAACCGGACGACACTGCGCTGATCGACAAACAACTGGCCGCCGTCGCCGAGTACAAAAGCGCCTTCGCCGAGATGACCCGCGCCACCGCCAGCCGTGAAGATGCCCGCAGCAAACTCGGCGCCAGTGCCGACAACGCCGTGGCCCGCATTGGAGAAGTGGAAAAATCGCTGTTGCAAGGCGACAGCGTCGCCCAGTTCAACAACGTGGTGACCCTGAGCAAAGCCATCCAGCAAGCGCGTTATCAGGTCCGCGGCTACACCTACAGCGGCAAGAGCGAAGCCCAGCAACCCGCCCTTGATGCCATCGACAACGTGCTCAAGCTGCTCGCTCGCCTGCCAGAGCAGTTGCCCGAGGAACACGCCGACAACCTGCGACAGGCCAACGACTCGATGAACGCCTACCGCACAGCGGTCAGCCAGTTCCGCGATTCCCAGCTCGACACCGCCGCGGCACTCAAGCGCATGGCAGAGCAAGGCGAGGTGTTGCTCGATGCCAGCCAAAAGCTGACCGTGTCCCAGACCGCCGTGCGTGACCGCGACGCTGCCGAGGCCAAGGCCTTCCTCGTGTTGGCTGCCGCCCTTGCGCTCTTGTTCGGCATCATCTCCGCCCTGACCATCACCCGACAGATCGTCGGCCCATTGAGCCAGACCCTCAAGATCGCCGAAGGCGTGGCCGCAGGCGACCTGACGCAAAACCTCAACACCTCGCGCCGTGACGAGTTGGGCCAGTTGCAGCGGGCCATGCAGAGCATGACCGTGGGCCTGCGCCAATTGATCGGTGGCATCAGCCAAGGCGTCACGCAAATTGCCAGTGCCGCCGACCAGCTCTCGTCGGTTACCGAACAGACCCGTGCTGGCGTCAACAGCCAAAAAGTGGAAACCGACCAGGTCGCCACCGCGATGCACGAAATGACCGCCACCGTGCAGGAAGTGGCCCGCAACGCCGAGGAGGCCTCCGAAGCGGCCGTCGCCGCCGACCAGCAGGCTCGCGAAGGCGAAAAAGTAGTCGGTGAAGCCATCGCCCAGATCGAGCGCCTGGCACTGGAAGTGGGCAACTCCACTTCGGCGATGGGCGACTTGAAGCGTGAGAGCGACAAGATCGGCAGCGTACTGGATGTGATCAAGTCCGTCGCCGAGCAGACCAATCTGCTGGCCCTCAACGCGGCTATCGAAGCGGCCCGCGCGGGCGAAGCCGGGCGGGGTTTCGCGGTGGTGGCCGACGAGGTGCGCAGCCTGGCCCAGCGCACTCAAAAGTCCACCGAGGAAATCGAAGAACTGATCGTCGGCTTGCAATCGGGTACGGAGCAGGTTGCCGTCATCATGGACAACAGTCGCAACCTGACCGACAACAGCGTCGAGTTGACCCGCCGCGCCGGTGGCTCGCTGACAAACATTACCCGCACCGTTTCGGCGATCCAATCGATGAACCAACAGATCGCCGCCGCGGCCGAGCAACAAAGCTCCGTGGCCGAGGAAATCAACCGCAGCGTGCTGAACGTGCGCGACGTGTCCGAACAAACGGCCGCTTCCAGCGAAGAAACCGCCAGCTCCAGCGCCGAACTGGCGCGACTGGGCGTTCATTTGCAGACATTGGTGGGAAGGTTCAAGGTCTGACGCGCCCAGGCGAGGGCGTTGGCGCCCTCGCCTGGCAAATATAGCCACCGGTTGGCTACAGATCCCTACCACATGGTCGATACTCTCCTCATAGCGCCTATAAAAGGCTCGAAGGAGTATCAGCATGTTCAGTTGGTTAACCGAAAAGCTGGGAAACATAAGCGTCAACCGCAAACTGGGCTTCGGCTTTGGCCTGGTGCTGCTGATGACCCTCCTGAGCACCTTCGCAGGCTGGAACAGCCTGAGCAGCGTGATCAGCCGCGCCGACAAACAGGCCGCCATCGCCAACCTCAACGAATCGGCCAAGGATTTGCGGGTCGCCCGTCTCGACTATGAGATGCGTCGCGGCGAACAGGGCCCGACTGCGGTGAGCGAACTCCTGGGCAAACTTCAAGAAAGCGTGCAAGCCGCCCTAAAAAGGTTTGTACGACCGGCAGACCAAGAGCTGCTCAACCAGCAACTGGCGATCCTGGACGAGTACAAGCGCGCTTTTGCCGACATGACCCAGGCCACGCAAAACCGCGAATCGGCCCGATCCAAGCTGGGCGCCAACGCCGACAACGCCGTGGCCAAGGTGACGGAAGTCGAAAATGCCCTGCGCCAAGGCGACAGTGTTCCTCCGTTCAACAGCGTGGTGGATCTGAGCAAACTGATCCAGCAAGCGCGCTATCAGGTCCGCGGCTACACCTACAGCGGCAAGGCCGAAGCCGAGCAACCGGCGCTGGATGCCATCGATAACGTCTTGAAGAACCTCGAAGGCTTGCCGGGCAAACTGCCAGAACAGCACAGCGCCAACCTGCTGCAGGCCGGCGAATCGATGAAGGCCTACCGCGCCGCCGTCAGTCAGTTCCGCGACTCCCAAGTGGCCAGCGCCTCTGCCCTCAAGAGAATGGTCGAGCAAGACACTCGCTTGAATGAACTGAACAATCATTTGACCACCTCGCAGATCGAAAAACGCGACCAGGAGACTGTGCTAGCGAAAGAAACATTGGTCATCGTTACCGCCCTGGCATTGGCATTTGGCCTGCTGGCGGCGTGGATCATTACGCGGCAGATCGTTGCCCCCTTGCAGCAGACCCTGGTGGCCGTCGAACGTGTCGCCTCGGGCGACCTGAGCGAAAACCTGGTGGTCAGCCGTCGTGACGAAATGGGCCAACTGCAAAACAGCCTGCAACGCATGGTCATCAGCCTGCGGCAACTGATCGGCGGCATCAGCGAAGGCGTCACGCAAATCGCCAGCGCCGCCGAACAACTCTCGGCCGTCACCGAACAAACCAGCGCCGGGGTCAATAGCCAGAAATTGGAGACCGACCAGGTCGCCACTGCGATGAACGAAATGACCACCACGGTGCAAGAAGTGGCGCGCAACGCCGAGGAGGCCTCCGAAGCCGCCGTCGCCGCCGACCAGCAGGCCCGCGAGGGCGACCGGGTCGTCGGCGAAGCCATCGCCCAGATCGAGCGCCTGGCCAAGGAAGTCGGCAACTCCACCGAAGCCATGAGCCATCTCAAACGTGAAAGCGACAAGATCGGCAGCGTGCTGGATGTGATCAAATCCGTGGCCCAGCAAACCAACCTGCTGGCCCTCAACGCCGCCATCGAAGCAGCCCGCGCCGGTGAGGCCGGGCGGGGTTTCGCGGTGGTGGCCGACGAAGTCCGCAGCCTGGCCCAGCGCACCCAGAAATCCACCGAGGAAATCGAAGAACTGATCGTCGGCCTGCAATCGGGCACCGAACAGGTGGCGACCATCATGGACAACAGCCGTGGCCTGACCGACAGCAGCGTCGAACTGACCCGCCGTGCCGGGGGCTCGCTGGAGAACATCACTCGTACGGTCTCGGCGATCCAGTCGATGAACCAACAGATCGCCGCGGCAGCTGAGCAGCAGAGTGCGGTGGCTGAGGAGATCAACCGTAGCGTGCTGAATGTGCGGGATGTGTCGGAGCAGACTTCTGCGGCCAGTGAAGAGACTGCGGCTTCGAGTGCGGAACTGGCGCGGTTGGGGGTGCATTTGCAGACGTTGGTGGGGCGGTTCAGGGTTTAGGCCTGAAATCGCGCTTGATCCTGTTGGGTGGTGTTCTCGGGATGGTGTGTATATCCGTTTCTTCGGTAACGGCGGCTTAGGGTTCCGCCCTGACGGCGGCTCACTTTTTTTCAAACGCCAAAAAAAGTAAGCAAAAAAGGCTGTGCCCCACCACTGGGCACCTCGCCAAGGCTCGGTGTTCCCTCACTCCGGCATTGCTCCGTGGGCCCGCCGCGAAGGGCCATCCATGGCCCAGCGCGGCTATCCCGGCATCCATGCCGGGATGCCCACTGCGCAATGCCTGCGTTCGGCCCTTGTGGTTAATGGGGCGGCCAAGATCAAAAGCAAAAGCAAAAGCAAAAGCAAAAGCAAAAGCAAAACGGGCTGACAGCCTACCTGTTTCTCCCAGCTGTACTTGGATTCCCCTGTGGGAGCAAAGCTTGCTCGCGAAGGCGCCAGCACATCCAACACTGATGCAAGCTGAACCACCACCTTCGCGAGCAAGCCCGCACAGTTTTTGCGCCGTTCGGAAAACTGATAAACAGCCACGGTCCCCGTCTGCGGGAGCGAGTTTGATCGCGATGACGGCCTGGCAGCCGACCAATATTTGTGGGAATGGTCGGACACACTTTCTGATTCAGGCAGATTTTTCCGACGAGTTCTGGCGGTTGCCGGGTGGGAAGGGCTCTCGTTAACCTCGGGTTGTCGCTGCCAATTCAGCGACCGGGCTTGGAAACCTGACCAGTAAACAGCGCAAATGCGCTCCTCATAACGTAAGCTTGCGTCCGTTTTCGCACGATTCGTTATGGCGGCTGTGCGCGGGAGACCTTCCGGGTCTGCCGGGCTCGTTTACCCTGGTTTTCCAACCTGCGTACGGCTGCCACCCCCTCGCTTGGAAACGAACGTGGCAGCTCCAACCAGTAAACGGAATGCCGCCTATGTTCAAAGTTACTCCCAACCCACCAGAACCAGAAACCGATCCCAAGAAGCTTCAGGAAGCCACTGATCGTGCGCTCGATTACTACCTGAACCCCAAACAGACCAACCCCGAGGACGAACAGCCGTCGGGCCAGTTATTTACTGTCGTTAACGGCGTCGATACCGAGAGCATGTTGGCCAATCTCAGCGAAACCCTGGCTTCAGCGAATACCATGATCAACAACCTTGCATTCGACCTGGATGGTTCCCGGCGTCATTTTGCCCTAGGCATTCAGCAACTGATTGAGCTAGGTGGTTTGTTGACGAATCGAATGCTGGACGAACTCAATCCACAACCTTGAGCGCACCTAAAACGTGGCGAAGGAGCATGCTCCCTCGCCACGGGCAGCATTTTCCATACCGAAGTAGCCGCAACAAAAGCCCCGCTTCTTTTCAGGAGCGGGGCTTTCTTGCGGATCAGGCCAGTTGAGCTTGTACGCACCGAATCACAACCAGCGACAAGGTTGAATGTACCGGCCTCTTCGCGAGCAAGCTTTGCTCCCACAGGCGGATCCAGGTAAAGCCTGAAAGTCAGGTCGCCCGCCAGGCCGCCTCGCTCTTGCTCTTGCTCTTGCTCTTGCTCTTGCTCTTGCTCTTGCTCTTGCTCTTGCTCTTGCTCTTGCTCTTGCTCT
>NZ_JAODAB010000015.1 GCF_025336485.1 Pseudomonas citri
TAGGTCATCGTCAAGATTAAATTCCGGAACCCCTATCTGCTGACGCAGGTAGGGGTTTTGTTTTGCCCGCAGGAAAGTTCTTACGACAAGCACGGACGGCGTGAAGCTGTCACAGCCCCCCGACAGTGCTAAGGTTCGGCCCTAGCTTTTTGCATTTTCAAGGATGCCTCTATGCCGGACGCGACGTCCCTCAGCCCTGCTTTCATGGTGGTTCACGGCAACCGCCTGGATGAGTTGCGCAGTCTGGTAATCAGCTTGATGCGGCGTTATCCGCTGGCGCCTCTTGAAAATGAAATTGCGCTGGTACAAAGCAACGGCATTGCCCAATGGCTCAAGCTGGCATTGGCCGAAGACCCGGAAGATGACGATACGGGCGGTTGCGGTATTGCCGCTGCCATCGATGTGCAACTGCCGGGTAGTTTCATGTGGCAGCTCTATCGAACGGTGCTTGGACGCGATGAAATTCCGGCCAAGTCCCTGCTCGACAAGGCGCCGCTGACGTGGCGACTGATGCGTCTGCTGCCGCAGTTGATCGAACAGCCGCACTTCGAGCCCCTACGGCGTTTCCTTATCCACGACACCGACTTGCGCAAGCGCTACCAGCTGTCCGAGCGCCTGGCAGACCTGTTCGACCAATATCAGGTGTATCGGGCTGACTGGCTTGAAGACTGGGCGCAAGGTCGACACCAGACAAGAACCGTTCGAGGTGATGTCCAGCCGCTCGCGCCAGCCAATTGTTGGCAGGCTGAATTGTGGCGAGCCTTATTGCTGGACGTAGGTGAACAGGGCATGGCCCAAAGCCGTGCGGGGGTTCACCAGCGCTACATCGAGCGCATCAACAGTCTGGATGTAGCGCCCAAAGGCCTGCCTGCACGGGTGATCGTTTTCGGCATTTCTTCATTGCCGGCCCAAGCCCTGGAGGCCTTGGCCGGTCTTTCACGGTTCAGCCAGGTCCTGCTGTGTGTCCATAATCCATGTCGTCACCATTGGGCGGATATCGTGGCCGACAAGGATCTGCTGCGTCATCAGTACAAGCGCCAGGCACGTAAGGCCGGCATGCCCCAGGTTCTTGATCCGCAAACCCTGCACCAGCATGCCCATCCGCTATTGGCTGCCTGGGGCAAGCAAGGGCGCGACTACATCAACCTGCTCGACAGTTACGATGACCCCAAGAGTTATCGCTCGGTTTTTCGTGAGGGACGAATCGACCTGTTCAGCGACGGGCAGCCCACGACGCTTCTCGGCCAGTTGCAGGATGACATCCTGGAACTGCGTCCCCTCAACGAAACCCGCGAACATTGGCCGGCCGTCGATACCGCGCGGGACGGGTCGATCCGCTTTCATGTCGCCCACAGTGCCCAGCGCGAAGTCGAGATTCTCCACGACCAGTTGCTGGCCCACTTCAGTGCGGATCCGACGCTGCGCCCCCGGGACATCATTGTCATGGTCCCGGACATCGACAGCTATGCGCCGCATATCCGCGCCGTGTTCGGCCAGCTCGATAGAACCGATCCCCGCTTCATCCCATTCACCCTGACCGACCAGGGCCAACGCGGCCGCGACCCGCTGCTGATCGCCGTGGAACATCTGCTCAAGCTGCCGGACAGTCGTTTTGCCGTCAGCGAAGTGCTGGATTTGCTGGACGTCCCGGCGCTGCGCGAACGGTTCGACATCGATGAAGCCGACTTGCCGACGCTGCATCGTTGGATAGAGGGCGCTGGCATTCGCTGGGGGATGAATGCTGAACATCGTGCCGGACTGGGATTGCCTGCCGAGCTTGAGCAGAACAGCTGGCGTTTCGGCCTGCGTCGCATGCTGCTGGGGTACGCCGTCGGCCGGTCGGACGCCTATGAGGGCATCGAGCCCTATGACGAAATTGGCGGCCTGGATGCGGCGTTGATCGGTCCCCTGGTGGCTTTGCTGGATGCGCTGGACGTTGCTCATCAGGAGCTCAGCCGGCCGGCATCGGCGCAGCAATGGGGTGCGCGCCTGCACGACCTGATGCAACTGTTTTTCCAGGCGAGCAGCGAGCATGACGACTATCTGCTGGTCCAGCTCGAAGACCTGCGTGAAACCTGGTTGCAAACTTGTGAGTCGGTTGGCCTGCACGATGAGTTGCCGCTGACGGTGGTGCGAGAAGCCTGGCTGGCCGGGCTGGACCAAGGTCGATTGTCCCAGCGCTTTCTTGCCGGGGCGGTCAATTTCTGCACCTTGATGCCGATGCGTGCGATTCCGTTCAAGCTGGTGTGCCTGCTGGGAATGAATGACGGTGACTACCCGCGCGCCCAGCCTCCGTTGGATTTCGATCTCATGGGCAGCGACTATCGCCCTGGCGACCGTTCCCGACGTGAGGATGACCGCTATTTGCTGTTGGAGGCACTGCTTTCGGCGCGGGAAAAGCTGTACATCAGTTGGATCGGTCGCAGTATCCGCGACAACAGTGACCGCCCCGCATCGGTATTGATCGGTCAACTGAGGGATCACCTCGCCAGTGGGTGGCGGCTGATGGAAGATGGCGAAAGTCTTCTCGAGGCGCTCACCCAGGAGCATCCCCTGCAACCGTTCAGTGCCCGTTATTTTCACCAGGGCGATGAGCTGTTCAGCTATGCCCGCGAGTGGCGAATGCTTCATGGCGTCCAGGATTTAGCTGCAAAACCTCTGGTGCTGGAGCCTTACATCCAGGAAGAGCCCCTTGGTCTCGGACAATTGCAGGATTTCCTGCGCCACCCTGTCCGACATTTCTTCAGCCAGCGACTGAAAGTATTCTTCGAGACGGTCGAAGCCCCCCTGGCGGATGACGAACCCTTCGTCCTCGACGCCCTGCAACGCTACAGCCTGAGCGACAGCTTGCTCGAAGCTGCCTTGGTTCGCCTGGACCAGCCAGACTTTGCCCTGGCTGCCCACGCCAAGAGGCTCCAGAACAGCGGCCTTTTGCCGATGGCCGGTTTTGGAGAGTGCATGCAGCGTGAGTTGATCGAACCCTTGCCAGACTTGATCCAGCGTTACCAAGGGCTCCTGGCATCATGGCCGACACCGCTGACCAGCGCGTTGCCCGTCGGCCTGCAATTGCACGGCGTGAGTGTCGAAGGGTGGTTGAGCGGCCTGCATCAACGCGCCGATGGCACGCTCCTGGCCATCACCGCCATACCCAACAGCATTGGCTCCGCCAAAACCCGCAAGTGGCATCGCCTGATACGTCCCTGGGTCAATCATCTGGTCGCCTGTGCCAGCGGTCTGTCGCTGACGACGGCACTGGTGGCCAGCGATGACAGCTTGCTGTTGGCACCTTTTGATGAAGCGCCAGCGCGAAAGCTGCTTGGCGATCTGTTGCAGGCCTGGCAGGCCGGCATGCGCCAACCCCTACCGGTCGCGGTAAAGACGGCTTTCGCGTGGCTCGGCCAGAGTGAGCCGGACAAGGCAGAAGCGGCTGCTCGAAAAACCTATGAAGGCGATGGGCAGAACTCGGAAGGCGAGCGACGGGAAAGCCCGGCCCTGGCCCGACAGTTTGCCGATTTCGATGCCTTGATGGCCGACGAAACGTTTCCCGATTGGTGCGACGCACTTTACCGGCCTCTGCTCGAAGCGCCCTGGCGTTCGGCGATCCAGGAGGGGCGGCCATGAGTCAGCAGGCACCTTTGGCCCTGGCGTTCCCGCTGCGGGGCAGTCAGTTGATCGAGGCCAGCGCCGGTACGGGCAAGACCTTTACCATCTCGGCACTTTACCTGCGTCTGGTGCTCGGACACGGCGGTCCGGCAACCGGGTTCGGTCGTGAGCTGCTTCCGCCACAAATTCTGGTAGTGACCTTTACCGACGCCGCGACCAAGGAATTGCGCGAGCGTATCCGCACGCGCCTTGCCGAAGCCGCGCGGTTCTTTCGAGACGAGATCCCCGCCCCGGATCCATTACTCGCCCAGTTGCGCGATGAGTTCGACGCACCGCAATGGCCGGGTTGCGCAAATCGCCTGGACGTCGCCGCGCAATGGATGGATGAGGCGGCCGTCTCGACCATCCACAGCTGGTGCCAGCGCATGTTGCGCGAACACGCGTTCGACAGCGGCAGCCTGTTTACCCAGACCCTGGAAACCGATCACAGCGATTTGCTCGGCGAGGTGTTGCGCGATTACTGGCGGTTGTTCTGCTATTCGATGCAAGGCGAGGCGCTCAATTGGGTGCGTACCCACTGGGGCGGGCCTGCTGCGCTGTTGCCACGGGTCAGGGGGTTGTTTTCCAGCGAGCACGACAACAGTGAAGGGCTCGAGCCCGCCGAACTCATTGCAACATCCCTGCAGGAGCGCAGTGCCGCTTTGCTCGATCTCAAGGCACCGTGGCGACAATGGGCTGTGGAGTTGCTTGAGATCTGCCAGCAAGGCGTCGCCAGCAAGTCTGTCGATGGGCGCAAGATGCAGGCGCGCTACTTCGAGCCGTGGTTCCAGAAAATCACTGCCTGGGTGGAGGATGAAAGCCTTGAACTCCTGGACATCGGCACCGGGTTCACGCGACTGACGCCCGAGGGCATGGCCGAAGCCTGGAAAGGCGAAGTGCCCGACCATCCCGGGTTGGACGCCATGGCCAGCCTCAAGGCCAGCCTGGAGGCGTTACCCACGCCGGATGCCGCCGTGTTGCAACATGCCGCGCAATGGGTCGGAGCGCGCTTCGAGGCCGAGAAGCGTCGCCGCGCGGAGATGGGCTTCGACGATATGTTGCTGCGTCTCGATGCGGCGTTGCAGGCCGACGGCGGAGAACGCCTGGCGAGCCTGATCCGTGAACAGTTTCCGGTGGCATTGATCGATGAATTCCAGGACACCGACCCGGTTCAATACCGGATCTTCGAGAGCATCTACCGGATCGAAGACAACCATCCGGAGACCGGACTGTTCCTGATCGGTGACCCGAAACAGGCGATCTACGCGTTTCGCGGCGCCGACATCTACACCTACCTGCGGGCCCGTGAAGCCACCCGTGGCCGGCTGCATACGCTGGGGACGAACTTTCGCTCCAGCCATGCCATGGTCGAGGCCGTGAATCAGGTTTTCCAGAACGCCGAATCCCGCCCGAACGGGCGTGGGGCCTTCCTGTTTCGTGAACCATCGGGCGAGAACCCGGTGCCGTTCCTGCCGGTTGAATCCCAGGGGCGCAAGGAGTCGTTGTGCGTCGCGGGACAGGCCGTTGCGGCACTGAACATCTGGCACCTGCCGTCGGACCAGCCGCTCTCCGGGGCGGTGTACCGACAATCCATGGCGGCGGCGTGCGCCAGTGAAATCACGGCGTTGCTCAACGCCGGACAGGCCGGGCACGCAGGCTTTGTCGTCGACGCGCAAACACTCCGGGGGCTGCAACCGGCGGACATCGCCATTCTGGTGCGCGATGGCAAAGAAGCCCAGGCCGTGCGGGACGAGTTGTCCGTACGGGGCGTGCGCAGTGTTTATCTTTCTGATAAAGATTCGGTCTTCGCTGCCCAGGAAGCGCGGGATTTGCTGACCTGGCTGCGGGCTTGCGCCGAGCCGGATGTCGAGCGCCCGCTGCGCGCGGCACTCGCCAGCATCACCTTGAACCTGCCTCTGAGCGAACTGGAACGTCTCAATCAGGATGAGCTGGCCTGGGAGGCGCGGGTCATGCAATTCCGTGGTTACCGCACCGTCTGGCGCACCCAAGGGGTGCTGCCGATGTTGCGGCGCCTGCTGCATGATTTCGAGTTGCCCCAGGCCCTGATGGCGCGCGGCGATGGTGAGCGGGTGCTGACCAACTTGCTGCACCTGTGCGAGTTGTTGCAGCAGGCGGCCGGGGAGCTGGATGGCGAGCAGGCCTTGATCCGGCATTTGTCCGAGCACCTGGCCTTGTCCGGGCAGGCGGGCGAAGAACAGATCCTGCGTCTGGAAAGCGATGAGCAATTGGTCAAGGTGGTCACGATCCACAAGTCCAAGGGGCTTGAATACCCGCTGGTCTTCCTGCCGTTCATCTGCGCGACCAAACCGGTGGATGGCAGTCGCTTGCCGTTGCATTACCACGATGAGACGGGCAGGGCGCAGATCAGTCTCAAGCCCACCGCCGAATTGATTGCCAAGGCCGATGACGAGCGGCTGGCCGAGGACCTGCGGCTGCTCTACGTGGCGCTTACTCGCGCGCAACATGCGTGCTGGCTGGGTGTGGCGGACCTCAAGCGGGGCAACAACAGCCGCTCGATTCTTCACGTGTCCGCGCTGGGGTACCTGTTGGGCGGTGGCATGCCACTGGCCGAATCGGTGGAACTGGGACGCTGGCTGGATGACCTGCAACGCGGCAACACCGTCGTGGATTGCCGGCCAATGCCCGAGGCTACCGACGAGCATTACCGTCCCCCACGCGACGAAGCGGTGTTGCTCGAACCCTTGGTGCCCTTGCGAAAGGCCAGTGAGAACTGGTGGATTGCGTCCTACAGTGCGTTGCGCATTGGCGAGCGTCTGAGCGAAGGCAGTGATGCCGCACCGGAGAATCCGCAGGCGCAGAAGCTGTTCGACGATGAGCGGCTGGATCCGGATGCCCCGAGGGAAGTCATTGCCGGCGGCGATATCCACCGTTTTCCCCGTGGCCCTAACCCTGGCACGTTTCTGCATGGGCTCCTGGAGTGGGTCGCCGGAGAGGGTTTCTCCTCTTCGCCGGAGGACATCGAGGATGCCATCGCCCGGCGTTGCAACCGTCGGGGTTGGAAAGGCTGGATCACCACCTTGAGCGACTGGTTGCAGCATCTGGTCAGGTTGCCCTTGCCCGTGGGCAGCGATCAGGTTCCGGTGGTACTGGGACAACTGAGCCAATTCCAGGCGGAGATGGAGTTCTGGTTCGCCAGCCTTCGGGTCGACGTGCTCAAGCTCGACCAACTGGTCTGCCAGTTCACCCATGCTGGCGTTGCCCGGGTCGCGGCCGAGCCGGTCATGCTCAACGGTATGTTCAAGGGGTTCATCGATTTGACGTTCGAGCACGAAGGCCGTTTTTACGTGGCTGACTACAAGTCCAACTGGCTGGGCCCCGACGACCTGGCGTACACCCCGCAGGCCATGGAGCAGTCGATCCTGGACAATCGCTACGACCTGCAATACGTGCTGTACCTGCTGGCCCTGCATCGCCAGCTCAAGGCCCGGCTTCCCGACTATGACTACGACCGGCACGTGGGCGGCGCGTTGTATCTGTTTCTGCGCGGTACCCGTTCGGCCAGCCGGGGCGTGTACTTCACCAAGCCGCCACGGACATTGATCGAACAGTTGGATCGTCTGTTCCAGGGCGTGCCCGAACCCAAGCCCGAACCGGCCTGGGTACAGGGAGAATTGCTATGAGCCGTTCTTTTGCCGATCTGCTGCCGCGCTCATCCGATGATGAGGGATTGCCTGACCTCGCGCCTTTGAGCCGTGCAGATGATCTTCTGCTGTTGCTGACGCGCTGGGTCGAGCGCGGTTGGTTGCGCGCCCTGGACAAGGCATTCGTCGCGTTCCTCCATGAACTGGCACCCGACGATGACCCATTGGTGCTGCTTGCCGCTGCCCTTACCAGCCATCAACTGGGTCATGGGCATGTTTGCCTGGACTTGTTCGAAACCCTCAAGGAGCCGGACTTCGCCCTGTCGCTGCCTCCCGAAGGAGATGTGCAGACGGGCGTGCTGCCCTCGCAGGTGCTGCGTACGCTGGACGGCGCCCATTGGTGCAAGGTATTGGCGTGCAGCCGCCTGGTGGCGCTGGCCGTCGATGGCAGCGAAGAGGCCCGGCAACGGCCTTTGGTGTTGTCCGGCAAGCGCCTTTATCTGCGCCGTTACTGGGCCTATGAACGACGGATCGACGAGGCGTTGCGTCAACGGCTGGCCCAGCACGAAGCCACGCCTGGCGACTTGCGCGAGCGCTTGGACGCACTGTTCGGGCCTGCCAACGGCAAGGCCAATGCGCCGATCGATTGGCAGAAACTGGCCTGTGCGCTGGCGACACGAGGGGCGTTCAGCATCATCACCGGCGGCCCGGGGACCGGCAAGACCACCACGGTGGTGCGCCTGTTGGCATTGCTCCAGGCGCCTGCCGTCGAGGCCGGCAAGCCGCTGCGGATTCGCCTGGCGGCTCCGACGGGCAAGGCGGCTGCGCGCCTGACCGAGTCCATCAGCCAGCAGGTGCGGGGCCTCGACGTGGACGGCGCGGTACGCGAGCGAATTCCCTGTGAGGTGACCACGGTTCATCGCTTGTTGGGCAGCCGCCCCGGCACCCGGCATTTTCGCCATCATCGGGGCAATCGGTTGCCGCTCGATGTGCTGGTGGTCGACGAAGCGTCGATGATCGACCTGGAGATGATGGCCAATCTGCTGGATGCGCTGCCGACCCATGCGCGCCTGGTGTTGCTCGGGGACAAGGACCAGTTGGCCTCGGTAGAGGCCGGTGCGGTGCTGGGAGATTTGTGCCGGGATGCCGAGGAAGCGTGGTACAGCCCGCAGACCCGTGCCTGGCTCGAGTCGGTCAGCGGTGAAAACCTTTCGACCCGCGACTTGCAGCAAGACCTCGACAGTGCCCATCCCCTGGCACAGCAAGTGGTCATGCTCAGGCATTCCCGGCGTTTTGGCGAGGGCAGCGGCATCGGTCAACTGGCCCGTCGGGTCAATCAGCAGGAGCCCGAAAAGGCTCGTCAGTTGCTGGAGGAAGGGCAGTATGCCGATTTGTCTTCCTTGAAACTGACGAGTGAACACGACGCAAAACTGGAAAAACTGTTACTCGACGGCAAGCCAGAAGGGCCCCAGGGTTATCGGCATTACCTGAGCCTGCTGCGACAGCGCCGCCCGGCCATTTCCCGCCCATTGGAAGACCGTTGCTGGGTCGATTGGGCCCGGGACGTGCTGTCGGCCTTCGACGAATTCCAGTTGCTCTGCGCAGTGCGCAAAGGCCCGTGGGGTGTCGAAGGACTGAATCAACGGATCACCGCCGCGCTGCTCAAGGCTCGGTTGATCGACAGCGATCAGCAGTGGTATGAAGGACGACCGGTGTTGATGACCCGTAACGACTACGGGTTGGGGTTGATGAACGGCGACATTGGCATCGCCCTCAAGTTACCCGAGCGTCATGGGCCGGATGCCGGCAAACAGGTCCTGCGGGTGGCTTTTCCGCGCAACGATGGCCAGGGCGGGGTGCGGTTCGTGCTGCCCAGCCGCCTGAACGATGTAGAAACCGTATATGCCATGACGGTACATAAATCCCAGGGCTCGGAGTTCGCCCATACGGCTTTGATTCTCCCGGATGCGCTGAACCCCGTGCTGACCAAGGAATTGGTCTACACCGCCATTACCCGGGGCAAGCAGTGGTTCAGCCTGATCGAATCGAAGAACGGCGTGTTCGAGGAGGCGGTCCGGCGCAAGGTCAAGCGCCTGAGCGGATTGATGCTGGAGTTGGATCGCGATGACTGAGCGACTTACATCAGTGATTTCGCGCCGTAGAGCATGATTGTGACTGTTTTCTGTCAGAAATGTCCTTGGATGGCTGTCTCGCTGGCTTTTTGACACTGTGTTATCGTTCTGTCACCTATCTTGTAACCAGAGATTTTCCATGACAGCGGCTGTTCGGGGGAGCGTGCGCGGCAAGGACTGGAGGCATTTTCTGCTGGCCGGTCTCGTGTGGTTGCTGTCGCCGATGGTGGTGGCCGAGGACCCGGCTGCCGTCACTCGCGCCGAGCAGCGGGCCGAGGCGGTTACCCAGGTCGTGCTGGGCATTCTCAGCTATGCCCGCTGGCCCGTGGAGCCTGCGCAGTTGCAACTGTGCATCATCGGGCCGACCCAATACACCGACGATCTGGTCAAGGGCACGACCCAGGCCACCGGTCGACCGGTGAGCGTCCAGCGATTGCTGGCCGATAACCCTGATATCGCTACCCAGTGCAATGCGGTCTACATCGGTCAACTGACCGACGAGGAGCGCAGTCATCTGTTTGCCTCCTTGGCCGGCAAGCCTGTCCTGAGCATCAGCGAAGGAGGCGACCCATGCACCGTGGGTAGCCTGTTCTGCCTGCGGGTCGGTGATGAACAGGTGTCGTTCGAGGTCAACCTCGATTCGGTCGCGCGCAGCGGTGTGCGCATCCATCCCAGTGTCTTGCAGCTTTCCCGTCGTCGGACCGCCGCACCATGACCCAGGCGAAAACACGGACCCGTCCCACCCTGGGCTCGGTCATCGGCCGCGGTCACCTGATCGTCGCCTTGGTGGCGATCACCATGGCCAGCGTTTCCCTGACCCTGCTGGGCGTGCTCGCCTTGAGGGTCTATGCCGACCACAACCTGCACCTGATCGCCCGGTCGATCAACTACACCGTCGAGGCGGCGGTGGTGTTCGATGACGCGGCGGCGGCCACCGAAGCGCTGGCCTTGATCGCCACGACCGAAGAGGTGGCCGACGCCCAGGTGTTCAATGAGCACGGTCGTCTGCTGGCCCGCTGGCAGCGGCCAACGACCGGTTTCTTGTCCGGGCTGGAGATGCATATTGCCAAGGCATTCCTGGAAAAGCCCATCCACCTGCCGATCATTCACCAAGGGCGCACCGTTGGCAGCATTTTCCTGGCGGGGCATGGCGGCAGTCTGCTGCGCTTTCTGCTCAGCGGCCTGGCGGGCATTATCGTATGCACGGCGGTGAGCGCCTGGGTCGCGCTGTACCTGGCGCGGCGCCAGTTACGTGCGATCACCGGACCGCTGCGACGCCTGGCAGAAGTCGCTCACGCGGCGCGCAGCGAACGTGCCCTCGACCGACGCGTTCCGCCGGCCGCCATTGCCGAGCTGGATAACCTGGGCAATGACTTCAACGCACTGCTCGATGAACTGGAATCCTGGCAGACCCATCTGCAAAGCGAGAACGCGACCCTGGCGCACCAGGCCAGCCACGACAGCCTGACCGGGCTGCCGAACCGGGCGTTCTTCGAAGGCCGGTTGATCCGCGCCTTGCGCAACGCCAGCAAGCTCGACGAGCGGGTGGCGGTGCTGTACCTGGACAGCGATCGGTTCAAGGGTATCAACGACAATTTCGGCCACGCGGCCGGCGATGCGGTACTGACGGCGGTGGCGACCCGGGTAAAGGCCCAGTTGCGCGAGGATGACCTGGTGGCGCGCCTGGGCGGCGACGAATTCGCCGTGTTGCTGACGCCCCTGCATGAGGCCGAGGATGCCGAACGGATCGCCGAAAAAATCATCGCCAGCATGGACATGCCGATTCAATTGCCCGGCAATGCCAGCGTCCTGACCTCCCTGAGTATCGGCATTGCCGTTTATCCGGATCACGGCACCACACCAGGCACCTTGCTTCACGCCGCCGATGCGGCGATGTACCAGGCCAAGCGCCTCACCCGAGGCGGTCAACACTCGTCAGGGTCGGAGCACCCTGCCGCAGATCTTCAAACCAGGAGCTGACTCGTGCGTGCTTACCCTCGATTTTCCTTGCGGCAGTTCGCCGCGTTTCTGTTTATCACCGTCCTGGCGCTGAGCGGTTGCCAGACCGCACCGCACAAAGGCCTGACGCCGGCGCAAGTGGCGGTACTCAAGCAGCAAGGGTTCGAATTGACCGACGATGGCTGGGCCTTTGGCCTGTCGGGCAAGGTGCTGTTCGGCAGCGACGTGGAACAGCTCAACCCGGCCAGCACCCAGATCGTCGAACGGATCGGCAAGGCGTTGCTGGGGGCCGACATCCAGCGTGTGCGCATCGATGGCCATACCGACGCCTCGGGCTCGCGTGCCTATAACGAACAGCTGTCGGTACGTCGGGCCAAGAGCGTGGGCCAGGTGCTGACCGGTGTCGGGATGCGCGAAGAGAACGTACAGCTGCGCGGCCTCGGCAGCAGCATACCGGTCGCCTCCAACGACACCGCCAGCGGCCGCACCGAAAACCGTCGTGTCGCCATCGTGGTCATCGCCGACTAACCGGCAAACACCATCGCCCGGCTGTCGCCCATCAGCAATGGTCGGTTCTGTTCGGTCACGTCGCGGATGTAATCCCACAACAACGTGATCCGCTTGAGCTTGCGCAGATCCTCCCGGCAGTACATCCAGAACTGCCGGGTGATGTTGATCTCTTCCGGCAGCACCGGTAACAGGCGCGGATCCTGGGCGGCGAGGAAGCACGGCAGGATCGCCAGGGAACGGCCTTGCTGCGCGGCGACGAATTGGGCGATCACGCTGGTGCTGCGCAGGTGGGCGTGGGCGCCGGGCAGCACGTTGGCCAGGTAAAGCAATTCGGAACTGAACGCCAGGTCGTCCACGTAGCTGATGAACGAATGATTTCCCAGGTCGGCCGGGCGCTGGATGGGTGGGTGAGTGTCCAGGTATTGCTGGGTGGCGTAGAGCTGCAACCGGTAGTCGCAGAGTTTGCAGCACACATAGGGGCCATGTTCCGGGCGTTCCAGGGCGATGACTATGTCGGCTTCGCGCTTGGAAAGGCTGATGAAGTGCGGCAGTGGCAGGATGTCGACCGAAATGGCCGGGTAGGCGTCGACGAAGTGGCTCAGTTGCGGGGTGATGAAGAAGCTGCCGAAGCCTTCGGTGCAGCCCATGCGCACGTGGCCGGACAGGGCGACGCCTGAACCGGAAACCTGTTCGCAAGCCATGTGCAACGTGCTTTCGATCGATTCGGCGTACCCCAGCAGGCGCTGGCCTTCGGCGGTCAGGACAAAACCGTTGGTCCGGGATTTTTCGAACAGCAGCGTGCCTAACGACGCTTCCAGCGAGCTGATGCGTCGCGACACCGTGGTGTAGTCGACAGCCAGGCGCTTGGCCGCGGTGCTGGCCTTGCGGGTACGGGCCACTTCGAGGAAGAACTTGAGGTCGTCCCAGTTCAGCGACCCCAGGGAGGTGATGTTTTTTTGCATGATGGACCGGTTTTTATGTGCGTTCTTATTAGAAGTTTGCACGTCTATACTCCAAAAACCGTCTTATCACCACGGTGCCAGTGCACCTTGGTCACCGCTGAAGCAGCGCTCTCTATAAGAACAATCCCGGAGGCCCGCATGAACGTTTCCGTTACGCCCAGCGACACCGCCCTGCAAACCGTCAAACTGTTGATCGATGGCGAGTGGGTTCAATCCCAATCCAGCGAATGGCACGACATCGTCAACCCGGCGACCCAGCAAGTGCTGGCCAAGGTGCCGTTTGCCACCGCTGCGGAAGTCGACGCGGCCATCGCCGCCGCCCAGCGTGCCTTCCAGACCTGGAAGCTGACGCCGATCGGCGCGCGGATGCGCATCATGCTCAAGCTTCAGGCGCTGATTCGCGAACACTCCAAGCGCATTGCCGTGGTGCTCAGCGCCGAACAGGGCAAGACCCTCGCGGACGCCGAGGGCGATATTTTCCGTGGTCTGGAAGTGGTCGAGCACGCCTGTTCCATCGGCACCCTGAAAATGGGTGAGTTCGCCGAGAACGTCGCCGGGGGCGTCGACACCTACACGCTGCGCCAGCCGATCGGGGTGTGCGCCGGCATCACGCCGTTCAACTTCCCGGCGATGATCCCGCTGTGGATGTTCCCGATGGCCATCGCCTGCGGCAACACTTTCGTGCTCAAACCGTCGGAACAAGACCCGTTGTCGACCATGCTGCTGGTGGAACTGGCCATCGAGGCCGGTGTGCCGGCGGGCGTGCTCAACGTGGTGCACGGCGGCAAGGACGTGGTGGATGCGCTGTGCACCCACAAGGACATCAAGGCCGTGTCGTTCGTCGGTTCGACGGCGGTCGGGACCCATGTGTATGACCTGGCCGGTCGCTATGGCAAACGCGTGCAATCGATGATGGGCGCGAAGAACCACGCGGTGGTATTGCCCGATGCCAACCGCGAACAGACCCTCAATGCCTTGGTCGGCGCCGGTTTCGGCGCGGCGGGCCAGCGCTGCATGGCCACTTCGGTGGTGGTGATGGTGGGTGCGGCCAAGCAGTGGCTGCCGGAGCTCAAGGCCCTGGCGCAGAAGCTCAAGGTCAATGCCGGCAGCGAGCCAGGCACGGACGTTGGCCCGGTGATCTCCAAGCGGGCCAAGGCGCGGATCCTTGAGTTGATCGAAAGCGGCGTGCAACAAGGCGCGAAGCTGGAGCTCGATGGCCGTGGCATCAGCGTGCCGGGCTTCGAGCAAGGCAATTTCGTCGGCCCGACCCTGTTTTCCGGCGTGACCACCGACATGCGCATCTACACCGAAGAAATCTTCGGCCCGGTGCTGGTGGTGCTGGAAGTCGACACCCTGGACCAGGCGATTGCCCTGGTCAACGCCAACCCGTTCGGTAATGGCACGGGCCTGTTCACCCAGAGCGGCGCAGCGGCGCGTAAATTCCAGAGCGAGATCGACGTCGGCCAGGTGGGCATCAACATCCCGATTCCGGTGCCGGTGCCGTTCTTCAGCTTCACCGGTTCCCGTGGTTCGAAACTCGGCGACCTCGGCCCGTACGGCAAACAAGTGGTGCAGTTCTACACTCAGACCAAGACCGTCACCGCACGCTGGTTCGACGATGACAGTGTCAATGACGGTGTGAACACCACGATCAACCTGCGTTAAGGAGCCGGACATGAACATCGCATTCATCGGCCTGGGCAACATGGGCGCGCCCATGGCCCGTAATCTGCTCAAGGCCGGCCATTCGCTGAACCTGTTCGACCTGAACCAGACGGTATTGGCCGAGCTGGCTGCGCTGGGCGGCACCATCAGCACCTCGCCTCGCGATGCCGCCCAAGGCGCCGCGCTGGTGATCACCATGCTGCCCGCCGCCGCCCACGTACGCAGCGTCTGGCTGGGTGAAGACGGTGTACTGGCCGGCATCGCCGCTGGTACACCGGCTGTGGATTGCAGCACCATCGACCCGCAGACTGCCCGCGACGTGGCGGCTGCCGCTGCGAAGCAAGGGGTGGCGATGGCCGATGCGCCGGTCTCGGGCGGCACCGGCGGTGCGGCGGCGGGCACGTTGACCTTCATGGTCGGCGCCACGGCTGAGTTGTTCGCCACCTTGCAACCGGTACTGGCGCAGATGGGCCGTAACATCGTCCATTGCGGTGAGGTCGGCACCGGGCAGATCGCCAAGATCTGCAACAACTTGCTGCTGGGGATCTCCATGGTGGGCGTCAGTGAGGCCATGGCCCTGGGCGATGCCTTGGGGATCGACACCCAGGTGCTGGCCGGGATCATCAACAGTTCCACCGGGCGTTGCTGGAGTTCCGATACTTACAACCCGTGGCCGGGCGTGATCGAAACGGCGCCGGCATCCCGCGGCTACACCGGTGGTTTTGGAGCAGACCTGATGCTCAAGGACCTGGGGCTGGCTACTGAAGCGGCCCGACAGGCCCATCAGCCGGTGGTGCTGGGGGCGGTGGCGCAGCAGTTGTATCAAGCCATGAGCCAGCGCGGCGAGGGCGGCAAGGATTTTTCGGCGATCGTTAACAGCTATCGCAAGCCGCAATAAGGCCTGGGAGGTCGAGGGAGTTTATCTGTGGGGGCAAGCCTTGCTCCCTCAAATACCTCCCATGCCACAGGGCGCTGCATTTCAGAAGGTTGTTTTCCGAGAGACCATGTCGGGTGGTCTCTCGGTTTTTTGTTTCAGGCAAAGACGAAATATTTGCGCACGGTCTCGACCACTTCCCAGGTGCCCTTCATGCCTGGCTCGATCACAAAGATGTCACCGGCCTTCAGGTGGATCGGCGCCATGCCTTCCGGGGTGATGATGCAGTAGCCTTCCTGGAAGTGGCAGTATTCCCACTTCACGTATTCCACATACCACTTGCCCGGCGTGCAGATCCAGGTGCCCATGATCTTGTTGCCGTCTTCGCTGGTGTAGGCGTTGAGGTTGACGGTGTGCGGGTCGCCTTCGAGTTTTTCCCATTTGCAGGCGTCGAGCACGGGCAGCGGATGGGTGTCGCGCAGGACGGTAATTGGTGCAGTCATGTGAACTCCGAAAGAGGGCGGAAGAGAACGGGCACCCTAACGCGCAGCCTGAGCGGGTAGATGTCTGGGTTCGACACCGGGTTATCCAGAAACGCTGCCGTTTTCCAGGTGCACAGCCAGTGTCCTGGCGTAGGCGGGCAAACCATCGAAGTCCCGGGCACAGAGCCGCAAGGCCCGTTGCGCCCAGGCCTCTTGCAACGTAATGCATTGATAGGACGGCTCGGGCGGGCGCCGGTCGATGGCGGCCTTCGGCACGATGGCGAGGCCGGCACCGTGGGCGACCATGCGAATCACCCCGTCGAAACCCTCGGCGCGAATGCGGACATGCATGCGCAAGCCAATGTGCAGGGCCTGTTCCTCCAAGTGAATCGCCAGGGCACTGGCAGTGTTCAGGCCGACGTAGTCATGGTTGAGGGTGTCGCTGAAAGTCACCGTCCGACCGTCAGTCAAAGGATGTCCGGACGGTAGGATCAAGATCAACGGATCGTCGCAAAAGGGCCGGGTCTGCAAGCCTTCGGTGTCGACGGCGTCGGAAACGATACCCAAGTCTGCCGCGCCCTGGCGCAACGCATGGGTGATCCGTGAGCTGGGCAACTCCTGCAGGTCGATGTCGAGGTTGGGATGGGCCTTGAGGAAATCGGCCAGCCGTTCGGGCAGATACTCGGTCAGGGCGCTGGTGTTGCACAGCAATCGCACCTGGCCTTTGACGCCCCGGGCGTATTCGGCCAGGTCCTGTTGCAGGCGTTCGACCTGTTGCAGCAGCACCCGGGCATGTTGCGCCAGGGCCTGGCCGGCGGGTGTCGGGGTTACGCCCCGTCGACCGCGTTCAAGCAACGCGGTGCCCAGGGACGCCTCCATGGCGCGAACCCGCGCGCTGCCCGCCGCCAGGGATAAATGGCTACGCCCGGCGCCGGCCGTGATGTTGCCGGTGTCGAGGATGTTCAGGTAGAGGCGCAGGTCGATGAGGTCGAAGTGCATAGGGGATCCTGTGCCAATGAATTCTCCAGCCTCTTGAGTAAAGAGAGGCAGCCTCAGTATATGGCAGATTTTCAAGCCAAGGCCCGGGGCGCACCATGGCCCCATGGACACTCTCATCGCTTTCTATCAGAACCTCGGCCTGGTGCTTTCCCTGTTGGTCATCGGCACCTTCCTGCTGGCCGGTACCATCAAGGGAGTGATCGGCCTCGGCCTGCCAACGATCGCCATGGGCTTGCTCGGGCTGGCTATGGCACCGCCGCAGGCTGCGGCGCTACTCATCATTCCAGCGACCCTGACCAATGTCTGGCAATTGGCCTTCGGCGGTCATCTGCATGCCTTGATTCGGCGTCTGTGGCCGCTGTTGCTGGCGATTTTCCTCGGCACCGGACTTGGAACGCTGTGGATCGGCATGGCGGGCGGGGCGTGGGTGGTGCGAGCCTTGGGCGGGGCGCTAGCGCTGTATGCACTGAGCGGGCTGTTGCTGCCCACGTTGAGGGTCGGTTGCGCTGTCGAACGCTGGCTCGCTCCGTTCTGTGGGCTGCTCACCGGCCTTATCACCTCCGCCACCGGTGTTTTCGTCATTCCGGCGGTGCCGTATCTGCAAGCGCTGGGCTTGAGCAAGGATGAACTGGTGCAGGCCCTGGGGCTGTCGTTCACCGTCTCAACGTTAGCCCTGGCCGCCGGCCTGCTGTGGCGCGGCGCCTTGGGGGGCGGTGAGTTGAGCGCCTCGTTGCTGGCGCTGGCACCCGCGCTGCTGGGGATGTGGCTGGGGCAATGGCTGCGCCAGCGCATCAGCGCCGTGTTGTTCAAGCGCGTGTTCTTCATCGGCCTCGGCGCGCTTGGCGCCCATTTGCTGGTCAGCGGCTAGCCGAGGAGGGGCTGAGCATTTCGATGCGGCGGATGTCGAAGTCGCGTTCCAGGTAATCCATGCGCTGCTCCAGGAATTGCTTCATGTGCGGCAGATTCGAATGCACATCCAGGTGCGCCTGGGAGGCCCAGACCTCATAGAAGATAAACAGTGTCGGGTCCTGCTGGTCGCGCAGCATGTGGTATTCGATGCAGCCGGGCTCGGCGCGGCTTGGCTCGACGTAGGGGCGAAACAACGCTTCGAAGGCTTCGGCTTTTTCCGGACGGGTCTTGGCGTGGAGGATGAAACCGTGTTGTTCGCTCATCGGATGGCTTCCTGATTAAAAGTCAGCCGAATTCTATTGCAATAATCGACTATTGATTCGTGCGTTTGTATCAAATCAGTTTTGCTGTTGCGTGGCTTATTCCGCCTGCGCCTCATCGCTACTCTGCCGCCATCGTTTTTCAACCTATCCAATCGACGCCCCTCCATGGCTCGCGTCGTGGAACCCGATGAGGCACTCATGAAAAAAGTCCTGTTGCTCAATGGCGGTAAACAATTCGCCCACTCCGACGGCCGCTACAACGCCACCCTCCACGATACGGCGCTCAGCGTGCTGGACCGCGGTGGTTTTGACGTACAGACCACCTTCATCGATGGCAGCTACGACATCAAGGAAGAAGTCGCCAAGTTTCTCTGGGCTGACGTGATCATTTACCAGATGCCCGGCTGGTGGATGGGTGCGCCGTGGACCGTGAAGAAATACATCGACGAAGTCTTCACCGAAGGCCACGGCAGCCTCTATGCCAGTGATGGCCGCACCCGCTCCGATGCCTCGCAGAAGTACGGCAGCGGCGGACTGATCCAGGGCAAGCAGTACATGTTGTCCCTGACCTGGAACGCCCCGCAGCAAGCCTTCGACGATCCGACCGACTTCTTCGAGGCCAAGGGCGTGGACGCGGTGTACTTCCCATTCCACAAGGCCAACCAGTTCCTTGGCATGACCGGCCTGCCGACTTTCCTGTGCGTGGACGTGATGAAGCGCCCGAACATCGAAGGCGATGTGGCGCGGTATGAGCAGCATTTGATCGAGGTGTTCGGTCTTTCACGGTAATCCGGCTACCATCGGGGGGTTACCTGAATGCACTCATGCGTTCCACGAGAGGATGCCTGTGAAAGCCAGATCCGACGAATTACAGATTTTCGTCTGCGTGATCGAGTGCGGATCGATCTCTGCCGCCGCCGAGCAAGTTGGACAGACGCCGTCGGCGGTCAGTCGCACGTTGTCGCGCCTGGAGGCCAAGCTCGACACCACGCTGATCAACCGCACCACGCGGCGCATGGGCCTGACCGAGGAGGGCAAGTACTTCTTCGAACATGCCAAAGGCATCCTCGACCAGATGGACGCGTTGGAAGAGCGCTTGTCATCCCGCCAGAAGAATCCGGCGGGGCGGCTGCGGATCAACGCCGCCGCACCGTTCATCCTGCATGCCATCGTCCCGCACATCGAAGAGTTCCGCAGGCTCTACCCGCAGATCCAACTGGAGCTCAACAGCAACGACCTGATCATCGACTTGCTGGAGCAAAGCACCGACGTCGCCATTCGCATCGGCACCCTCACGGACTCGACCCTGCATGCCCGCTCGCTGGGCTGTAGCCCGTTGCACATCCTGGCCAGCCCGGCCTATCTGGAGCGACACGGTACACCCGCGAGCGTCGCCGAACTGGCGAGCCATGCGCTGCTGGGGTTCGCCCTGAACGACGGGCTCAACCAGTGGCCGCTACGTCACGCGCACGGTGATCGCTGGCCGATCCAACCCGCCATCAGCGCTTCCAGCGGCGAAACCGTGCGCCACCTGGCGTTGCAAGGGCAGGGCATTGCCTGTCTGTCGGACTTCATGAGTCGCGAAGACATCCTGGCCGGTCGGCTGAAGGTGCTGCTGGCCGATGCCAACAGCGGGTACCGCCAGCCGATCAACGCGGTGTACTACCGCAATTCGCAACTGGCCTTGCGGATCCAGTGCTTCCTGGACTTCATCCAGGACAAACTCGCCGGCTACGCCTCGCGAAAGATCTACGACTGACTCCCGAAAGCCTGTGGAGCCCGCTCAGCTCCCACAGGTTTTTGTGGCGTTCTTCAGTCGTGTTGCACGCCCGCGCGCTTGAGCATTTGCTTGCAGCGTTCACTCAGGTGAAATATCCGCAGATGCTTGCCGGCCTTGCCGTAGCGTTCGCGCAGGGTCATCAGTGCGGCGATGGCCGAGTAGTCGACGAAGTTCAGGTGGCGGCAGTCGAGGGTGACCTGCGAAGGGTCGTTGGCCGGGTCGAACTGGTGCAGGAACCGCATCGTCGAGGCGAAGAACAGCGTGCCGTGCAGGCGATAGAGCTTGCTGCCGTCGGCTTCCAGGTGCGTGTCGGCGTACAGCTCCCGGGCATGCTGCCAGGCGAAGTTGAGCGCTGCGATGATAATCCCGCACAACACCGCGACGGCCAGGTCGGTGAACACGGTGATGAGGGTCACGGCGATGATCACCAGCACATCGTTGAGCGGCACCTTGTTGATGACCCGCAGCGAGGCCCAGGCAAATGTCTGCTGGGCCACCACGAACATCACCCCCACCAGCGCGGCCAGCGGAATACGTTCGATCAGGGGCGAGAGAAACAGCACGAACAGCAATACCATCACCCCGGCCACCACGCCGGACAGCCGGCCACGTCCACCGGAACTGAGGTTGATCACTGTCTGGCCGATCATGGCGCAACCGCCCATGCCGCCAAGCAGTCCCGAGGCGATGTTCGCCGCGCCCAAGGCCACGCATTCACGGTTGGTGAAGCCGCGGCTGGCGGTGATTTCATCGGTCAGGTTCAGGGTCAGCAGGGTTTCGAGCAAGCCGACCATGGCCATCACCACCGCGTAGGGCAACACCACCTCCAGGGTGGCCAGGTTCCAGGGGACGCCGGGTAAGGCGAAGGCCGGCAAGCCACCGGCGATGTGCGCCATGTCGCCGAGCGTGCGGGTGGGCAGGTCGAGCAGGTAGACCGCCAGGCCAACACCGAGGACCGCCACCAGGGCCGGCGGCACGCTGCGGGTCAGGCGTGGCAGCAGGTAGACGATGGCCATGGTCAGCGCCACGAGGCCGGCCATCAGGTACAACGGCTCACCGCTCAGCCAGGCCGCGCCTCGCTTGAAATGCTCCAGTTGGGCCAAGGCAATGACGATGGCCAGGCCATTGACGAAACCGAGCATCACCGGGTGCGGCACCATGCGTACCAGCTTGCCCAGGCGCAACAACCCGAACGCGATCATGATCAACCCGCTCAGCAGCACGGTCGCCAACAGGTACTGCACGCCGTGCTGCACCACCAGCGCGACAATCACCACTGCCATCGATCCCGCGGCCCCTGAGATCATGCCCGGTCGACCACCGAACAGCGCGGTCAGCGTACAGAGGATAAACGCCCCGTACAGCCCCATCAGTGGATTGAGGTGGGCCACCAGGGCGAAGGCGATGCATTCGGGGAGCAACGCGAAAGAGGTGGTGAGGCCGGCGAGAATGTCGGCGCGCAGACGTGCTGGTTTCATGGTTTACCTGAATGGGCAGCCGATGAAAACCGGCTGCCGGGGGGCGAAAAAAGCGGCGATGGTACGCAATTGAATGCTGCCCGGCCAGTGATCGCCGTTGCGCGAACAAGTTCCAGAAAAGGGCGTTGCGCCGTGGGCTCGGCTCGTAGCGCAACCGCAGCATTACAGAACCCGGCGCCTTACCTTCTGCCGCGACTACTGCCTGGACGAGGCTGCGACGGTTCGTTCAAACGCTGGACGATCGCCTGGTAGCCTGCGTAGTCGAGCGGTGTGCGTCCGGTGGGCACCGCGATGGCGGCCGGAAGAATGCCGCTGCAGTTGATGCAGGCCGGAAACGGTTCAGGGGCCTGCACCCGGGCAATTCTGTCGGTGAGAATCGTGGTTTCTGCAAGAAGCCTTTCCGCCCGGTCCGGATAGAGCGCCACGATGGAGTTCGCCAGGCGGACTTCGGCGTGGGTCCCGGGGCCGCCGGCCAGAATCGGCATGATCCCGCCCATGTTTTCGATGTGCGTTTCGATCCAGTCCCGGGTCGGTTGTTGCAGTTCATGGACTTGGTCGCGCGTCCTGTTCAATGTTGGCGCGTCCTTCAACAGGTCTTCCTCGATGGCTACGTTATGGAACAGGTCGTTTTTGGCGGTGGCGTAACGGCTGGACAGATCGCCCAGGTAATCGGCGGTGTTGCCGATCCGGTAAGTGCCGAAGCTCAAGTAGTATTCGCGGGGTGTGCTCGTCCGGGCATTGCCGTCATGGCTCCTGTCGACCCCCTTGTAGCCGCGCATGCTGCCTTGCGGTTTGGGAAGGTTGAAAAAGTCGCTCAACCCAACGCCTTCAGGTTTGATGTAGCCGTAAGAGTGGGCCAGGAATTCGCCGCCCAACAGTGTTTCATTGAAAAACTGGTCGGTGGTTTTATCGAAGTTATCCGGCATCAGGCGATAGCTGTAGTCCCCTTTGGCCGAGTCCATGATTTCCTGGGAGCGGGCCCGCCCCCAGGTCTCGAACTCCTTGAGTTCTTCGTCCTTCATCAGGCCCGTCGGGTCGACAAATCTCACCGGGTTGTTGCCCACCATGCAATACAGGTTCAACCCGTCGACCGCCCCCGCCGGGTCGGGACTGATCCAGCGTTGCAACCATGGCGCGTAATAGCGGTGGCCGTAGTAATACAGGCCGCTGGCGTCGCGCTCCTTGCCCGAGTAGCGGATGGTCCGGTAATCGGCTTCCACGGCCGAGCGGCAGGCTGCCCAGGCGGTTCCACCGTAGGGCAAATAGCTTTCCTGACTGATCAACCAACCCTCGGCGTCGAGTTCCAGCGAGCTGGAGCCCAGGTGATCGTCGAGGCTGTAGCGCAATGGATTGGCCGCGATGCCGGACGGTCGTCCTTCGGTCCAATGCAGGTAGCGTACGCTGCAACGGCCGGCCCGCAGGGTGATGACTTCCAGGCGTTCGTTTTGCCGGGTGCGGATTTCGAGGCCCGGCAGGTAGCGGACTTCGCGCGTATGGGTCGCTGCGCCGGCGTAGGTGGTCTGTAGTTTGCGCAGCCGCTGACCGTTGCGGTCATAGCCATAGCGCTCAATGTCATGGCGACCGTCGTCACGCCGGACCAGGACCGCACGGGTGAGTTGATTGCGGCCGTTCCATTCCAGCGCCTGGCCTGGAGACAGCATTTGCAGGTTACCGTTCGCATCGAAACCGGCGCTCACCTCGGGCAGCGAATGCCCCTTGTCCCAGGACAGCAGACGATTGCTGGTGGCGGCGACGTCCAGTGTCCGGGTGTAGTTGTTACCGTCACGCACATGGCGCAATCCGGTCAGGTTGCCACCGGCGTCGTACGTGTAATGCTCGGTAAACTTGAACAGTTGCCGGGCGTCGAACGGGGTTCTGCTGAAGGCGGGAATATCGGGGTGGCTGGTCAGCCCCGCCGCCTCACGACCTGTCGCGCTGATCAACTGGTAGAGGCTGTCGTAGGTGAAGGTGCTAGTGGCGTCTACCCGCTGGTTACTGCCGAATTGCACTGGCTGGGCGCGGTCCTCGATCTGCGTCACGTTACCCACGGCGTCGTAGGTGTAGTGCAGATCCTGCACGGTGCTGGCAGACACTGTCGTACGGAGGGCGGTCAGTCGACCGCTGGCCGGATCGAACATGGCGCGACTGACCGCGCCGTTGCCGGCCACTTGGGATTCGACTTGGCCCGATGCGTTGTAGAGCAGGTCCTTCAGCAGGATCTGCTCGGTCACCGCGTCCTTGAGCTTCAGGCTCACGGACTTGAGTTGGCCGGCGACATCAAACGAGTAGCGCTGTTGGTGCCCGGCGGCATCGAACTGCACGATGGGCTCGGCGAGTGCGTCGTAGTGCCAGCGTGTCGTGTAGCCGGGGGCCTTTTCGAGCAAGGTCCCGCGCGCCTGCTCATCGGCGGGCCAGTCCGGTGAGGCAATGTCGAGGAGTAGGTGCCGGGTCTGGCCAAGGGGTTTGCCACACAGCGCATATCCGTTGATCAGCAGGGTACCGGCGCCGTCATCGTGGCGCACCAGCGCGCCACAGAGGTTGCGTGCCGCCGATGCTGGCGAACTGTCGCCGTAGCGCAGGCACTCGACCCGACGCGGCGGCTGATCGAGCGCTCGCTCGTGGATGACGGTGGGCCGCAACTGATCATCATAGGTGGTTCGCCATTGGGTTCCACGTTGATCCCAACTGCGCAAGATTTGTCCGGCAGCGCCAGGCAGGTTCAGGCGCCAGCCGGCGTCGACACTGCCCACCAGCAGCGGTTGGCCGCCAAGGCTGTAGAGGCTCGTCAGGTTGGCGTCGGGTGCTGCGCCGAACAGGCGCGGGTCCCACTGCGCAACCCGTCGCCCCGCCGTGTCGTGGTGCTGGCGGGTGATGCGTGCTTGGGCCGGCTCATCGACGTGGTTCCGGCAATAAGCGACCTGCCGCACAGGTAGGCCTCGGCTGTCGACGGCGTGGATCGTGGGCGTCTTGCGGTGAAGACGGGGGTTCATGCTTCACCTCCGGTGACGGTTTCTTGTTCGGACAGGCTTTCTTCCAGGGTGTCGTTTTCGTCCTCCTCCAGGGTGTACCAGGCATGGCGTGTCAGGCGCCGCAAATAAGAGTGGCCACCCTGCTTGGCAAGGCGTGTGTGGGTGGGGCGGCCCAACGCGTCGTAGAACTGCTGGTCGCAATGACCGAACTGGCGCAAGGACTCATCGTTGATGTAGTGAGGCTGATCGGCGAAGTAAGGGCGGTAGAGGCGGATCGGCAATTCCTTGTGGTTGTATTCCACCCGTTCGCTGATGCGCCAGCGCCTCGTGGCGCTCTGTTCCAGCGGCTTTGCATCCTTGAGCGTCAGCGCTCGCTGAGCATTGACGACGTAGGCCATGCCCGGTTCGACCTGTTGCTTGCTTTGCAGCGTTCGACCGAAGCCGTCGAAGCAGGTGATCGTGATGCGGATCTGTCGCTGTGGGTCGTCGGGGTAACGGTCTGCGACCAGGACAGCAATGTGCACCGGCTCGCGGGTCGAAGCCTCGATGTGGTTCTTCAATTTCACCTCGTCGGCACTGAGCACTGGCAAGGCCGCCAGCCGCGTTCGAGCTGACGCGCGGATATGCCCGCTGGGCAGCAGGTCACGGTTGGACACACACCGCGCCAGCCAGTCGGTGTCTGCCAAGGCGGCGTCCGATAGGCACCCCATCCAACTGAAAGGCGCGTAATACACGGCAGTGGCGGCGTTCTGCAGGGCCTGCGCGCTCTGTTGGAGGGCGTCTGTCGGGCTCTTTAGTTGCGGCCGCTTGAATTGCGCGATGGGTTGGAAACCCACTGCTGCGTTGTTTTCGGTGCCATGGAACGTCGTGGCCAGGACCTGGCCGAAGGCATCGACGAGGCCTTCCTGTACGTTGCCGTTGGGATCGGTAATGCGCCGTGGCAGCAATGCACGGTAATCGTAGAACACCCGGGTGACGCAGCCATCGGGCCCTTTGAACGCGGTGATGAAACAGTGGCAGTTGTCGTAGCTGAACACGGTGACGCCATGGTGTTCACTCGCCTGCGAGGTCTGGATTTTGTAGAAGCCTTGCAGTGAGGCGTAGGTCGCAAAGCCACTTTTGACGGACCAGAGTTCTTGGGCTGATGGGCTCGCGGGGAGAAAGACGTCCATTGGGTGATAACCCATGCTCTTGAGCAGTGGCCCTTGGGGACGGGAGGCTTGCGGCAGCAGCTCGAAGGCTTTGAGGGCGGTTTCATCCAGCTCGGCGGTTTGCAGATGATCGGCCAGGGCTTGGAAGTGAGCGACGCCGTCCGGTAGGGTTTCTGCGGTGGTGGCGTCCTTGTAGCGGTGCACCGTCAGGCCTGTCAGAACGCTTTGGGTTGTCCAGGTGCTTTCTCGGCTGAGTTCGATGAGCCGTTCATAGGTCATGTCCTGCGGCGTCAGTCCGCCGGCCTCGGGTGCCTTGGGGCGTTTCTGTGCGTTGGTCCGCTGGCGATAAGCCAGGCCCAGTCGCCACCCTTGGGGGGCATCCAGGTGAATGAACTCGGCGCGGGTTTCGTTTAGGTAGTAGAACTGTTGCGCCGGATCGTGTGCGTCGCGCCACCATCGCTGCTGATCGGCCTCTTGAAACGGCGGGGTGTCGCTGGCGGTTTTGCGGCGGGCGTAATGGACGTTGACGCTGTGGGTCAGTGAGCCAAACAGGTCGTGTTGCAAATTGAAGCTGTGCTGGCATTGCGGGTCGTCAGCCAGGCCTTCGTACTGATAACGGATGGTCTCCAGCAGCAGCGGCAACATCCGGGCATGACGTTGTTTGTCGCCGGCTTCGATCAAACGTACGCCATAGCGGTTTTCCTGGACCGAGTACAGCGTCTTGCCGTTCAGGTGGGCATCGACGGCGAATACCTCGCTTCGCAGCACACGCCCCTTCAGCGCGCGGGACATTTCCCGCACCGTTGCGGCGTCGGGCAAGGCCATGGGGGCATCGCCGGCTCCTGGCCGGTATTGGCAAGGCGCGGTCTTGCCCAATGCCACGGCCAACGGGTCGCTGCGGTTGTAGCCGGTACGGGGCAAGTCCAGCGCTTGCCCGGTGTGAAACCAGGTCTTGGTCAGGCAAGGCGCGCTGAAGTCGGATGAGTCGGGCGTGGTTTCGGTGTCGGTTTGCAACAGGAGGCCGAAGCCGCGAAATTCCCGTTCGACACCGTCGTAATAGCCCTGGCGATAGGCAAATGTCTGGGACAGTCGATTCCCGGTGATTTCGTCCACCTGATGCTGGCTCGTCACCAGGTGCAGGACCAAGGGCACATGGCAGGCCGGTGGCGTGTCGGTGGCGGTTTTTTCGGCTTTTTCATCCAGCCATTCCTGCGCCGAGCTGCGGTAGTGGATGCTGTGGGCGGCGCCCATATTGTTGTGGGTGCCAGTGAGCAGGTACGGTTTGGCGCTGACGAATTCGTAGCGCCAATGTTGTGGGGGCGTCATGTGCGGCACGCTCAGGATCAGGCTGGAACAACCGAGTCCTTGCAGGTCGGCGAAGCTCACCTGGCACAGGCGGTCGTAGCGCAGGCCTTGTGGCCAGGGCAGCGCGATGGGAGGGTTGAAACCGTTGCCGCCGCGGTTCATGAAAATCAGCGCCTGGTTCGCTTGCAGATAGATCAGGTCGCTGGCACCGGAGCCATCCAGGTCGGCCAGGCGGATATGCGCGGCGTCGAAGCTGTCGTATGCCAGGCCCGGCGAACCCAGCACGATGCCTTTGCCGAAACGTCCGTGACCCAGGTTGGGCCAGCATTTCACTTCGTCATGACGGATGCGTACCAGGTGCGCTTGCCCACTGCCCAGCACGTCGCTGAAGGCCACCAGCTCGGAGGGCGAAGCGCCGCCCAGTGGCGCCAGGGTGTCGTCCGCGTCGTGGAGCACTTCACGGGCACGCGCAAAACCCTGCTCGCGCTGGTTGGCGTACAGGCGAACGCTGCGCGGGCCGATCACTGCCAGATCGCTGAGACCGGCGCCCGTCAGGTCAGCCAGTTGTCCGTGTGGTTGGAAAAACTCCGTGGGGAACGCCTTGAGCGTGGCGAAATCCGACCAGTCCCGATGGGGGCCGAGGGAGAAAAAACCGCTCAACCCCGGCTCGGCAATGACCCAATCCAATCGACCGTCGCCGGTGAGGTCGCTCAGTGACTGGCGCAGGGGTTTGGCAGGGTCGGCCGCGGGAATATGGGGCAGCGCGCACCACCGCTCGTAAGCCACTTCATTGGATTGGGCCTTGGCCCGCATGGGCTCACGGTAGTACCAAGCGGCCTTGCCCTGGTAGAGCAGGCCCGGCAGGCCTTCGCCGTACAGATCCACCAGTTGGTAGCCCGGATCGTCGAGCGCCGGCAGGCTTTGCCAGGGCTGCCAGGCATGGACGTGTGGCGAGTGGTCGAACTCGCTGTAGCTGAACTCGACGGGGGGGCGATTATCCGCGTTCGCCGTGTCGCCGAATGCCTGGTCATGGGCCGCTGTCAGGTGCTGATAACCCAAGGCCGTCTGCTGGTATTCGAGCAGCAGGCGGCGCACTAGAACCGGCGCTGCGCCCCATTCCTCCGCAAAGCGGTGAAACATCAGTACCTGGCGGCACAGCCGTTGCGTGGGTAATTCAAAGCCGTAGGCGAAGTCGGAAAAGGCATCGCTGCGACCTTGGCACTGTTGGCCTGTGTAGGACGGTTGCTGGTCGTATGCGGTGCTCCGTTCGCCGTAGTCGAAGATCAGTTCGAAATGCCATTGCACCGCCGCCAGCCGCTCGGTTGTCCACAGGTAAAGGTCCGCATCGGCCTTGAAGTTTCCGTAGCTCACCCGGCTCAGGTAGCGCTGGGCCGTGGCATCTGCCTGGTAGTGGTAAAGGATGTGCTCGCCGTGGGCGTTCAGGCTCTCTTCCAGCAACCATTGGCCTACCCGACGCGTGTCCTGGATATCGGCACGGCGTGATGCCGGGTTCTTTCCGAACACATGCAGGCTGCCCTCGGCGCCGTGTACCAGCCAGAAGCCGGCTTCGTCGCGGTTCGATACCCAGCGCTCGATCCGGTCGAAACGGCTTTCGATGCTGGGGAAGTGGCGCGTCACCGTGTAGATCTCGTCCAGCGCCAGGGTGTTGTAGCGCTCGACGCGGGTTGAACGGATGACGCCTTGCGAATCTCGCTCGGGCAACCACACCTCTCCGTTTGGGCCGAGGATCTGGTCATCCTCGGTATAGGCCGGTACGCCGTGCTGGGTACGCCGCGCCACGCAGGGTAATGACAGCCCCCAGCCGAGGCCGAACACGCCGTTGCCGCCCGAGCTGGCATAGCCCAGCGACAAGGAGGGCGCGAAGCCTCGGCCCGGCGAAATCGGCAGGGCAATCTCATAAGACGCTGTGCCCTGGGCGCCGATGGCGGCCCAGCCCTTGCCAATGCTCTGAATGGCGCCGCCGCCCTTGGGCAGTGCGGGTGGGGTCAGCGGTAGTGTGCTGTGTTCACTCATCGCGAACCTCCGCCGGCCCGGGCCGTGTAGCTCAGGTGCACGATGATGTCGGTCAGTGACGCCAGCATGTCCTTCTGTGCGTCGGGGTTGGGAAAGGTCAGGCACCAGGTGGAGATAGCCCCGGTGTATTCGAAGGGCAGGTAGCGTTCGTCGTTGAAACCCAGGGTGAACAGGCCGTTATCGTCGACCCCCGTGGAGAGGGCGATCTGCTGGCTGGCGCGGCGGCTTTCCAGGGCCGGACCCTCGCTGGACAAGAACACCTTGCTGGCCGTCTGGGTCAGCGTGGCCCGAATGTTTTCATAAGGGCCGACGACGGCCGGCAAGGAGATGCTGAGGGTCTTGATGCGCCGCAGGTAATGGCGTTGATGCGGGTAGTCATCTTCGAACAGCTCGTGGGTCAGCTCGAATTCGCACTGGCCGGCCATCAGGTCGGCATGAAGCTGTGCCCAGTCCTTGTTGATCGTGCTGCTGGCGGTTTTGCGCTTCAACTGACGCAGCGACAGCGTCTTGCGGATCTCCAGCTCGCGGGCATTGGCCCGCAGGTATTGGGCCTGCATGTTGAGCAGGTTCAGTTTCAATTGCTCGCCCGCGCCGAGTCCTCGATAGGTGGCATTCCAGGCGCCGGGTTGAATGAAGCGCCGGTTGAAATCCGCCAGTTCGTATTGCCAACAGGCTTCGGCCGCCAGGCACAGCGCCAGCGTGGCGTCGTAGGCTTGGCGGTAGAGGGTGGCAAATTGGCTGTTCAGCCATTGGTACAGTTGGGTTCTGGTGAAGCGCTTGCTGAAAAAATCGTAGTTGGCCTTGGCTTGGCTCAGGCTTGATTCGGCCAGGCGCAGTTGCAGGCGCGTGGCGGTTTGCTGCGCGGCGACGTGCGCCAGTTGGGCGTCGATCTGGGTCAGTTCGAGCAAGGCTTGATGGCGCGCCAGGCGCCATTCTTCCCGGCGACGATGGAACTGCGCCGTGCGGTCGAGATGGGCCGCCGTCGTCCGTTGGCTGATGGCGCTGCCTTGGGCCAGGGCCGCGGTCGCGTGCAACGAACCTTCCCAACGGCCGCCACCGTTGCTGAAGCCGAAAATGTTCGGCATGACCATGACGCCACCGGCTACGACTTGAGCGTAGGAGGCATCGAGCTCGGACGAGCCGCTGCGCAAATACAGTTCGCTGGCTTGCCTCTCGGTTTCACTGATGCCCTGGTCCAGCAAGTGGCGGTAGTGGTTGGCTCGGTTCTGGATGATGGCCTTGCTGGCCAGCAGCGCCTGGTGGTTGTGCTGGTCGATGTTCAGGGCCTGGCGTTGCAGGTCGACGGAGATTTTTGCCAGGTCCCAGGCTTGCTGCTGTTGGAGTTCCTGAAGCTGCGCCTGTTCCTTGCGTTCAATCAGCGACAGCAGCGTGGCGCCGAACTGGCTGAGGCTTTCCACCGCCCCCAGGGCCTGGCTGTGCATGGCCGTGAAGCGATAGTGCGGCAGGTGTGCGCCTGGCAGTTGGGCAGCGGTGCTGTTGGGGAGGTTCAGGGCATGGGCGGCGGGCAAGGCGCGAGGGTCCAGCGGGGCTGCGAATATCGGCAAATGCAGCGGTTTGCCGGCGATATCGAGGTTATGCCGCAGGTTGTACAAACGGCTTTCGGTGACGTCCCAGCGCCTGAGCAGTTCGGGGTTGAATGGCAGCCGCAATTGCACCGTGTCGACGCTGGGCAAGGCGGGGTGTGAACTGTCTTTGCGAACCAGCAAGGTGGGGCTGGCGGTCGAGCGGGCCAGTGAGCGTTCAAAGGCGCGCAGGTGAGCGTTGGTGGTTTCGCTCAAGCCTTGCAGGCTGATGCTCGTCCACTGATCGACCGGTTGCACGACGGGGCGCGGTCCCAGCAGATCCAGCGCCCTTGTGTACCAGAGCTTGGCCTCACTGAGGCTGTCGGGGGACAGCGCGCGGTAGGCGGCATCGCCGCGGTTGATCAGGATGTCCAGGTAGAGAAAGTACAGCGCCTTGCGAAAATGTACGGGGTGGCTAAGGGCAATCTGATGCGGATCATGGGGGGCTTGGTTGGCGTAGAAAGGCGTGCTGCTCGCCACCAATGGGACGCTTCTCCAGCACGCCTCGCTCCCCAGGCCTGGATCGAAGACATGGCGCAGCCAGTGTTCGGCCTCTTCGTAGCGGTGCTCGGTGTTCAGCCGATCGGCGATCAGCCACGGCACGTAGAGGAACAGCTCGGTGAAGTAACGACCATAAGGTCCGTGGAAATCCATTTTCGTCTCGGATTCGCCCGGCAAGGCCGGTTCCGGCAGGTGTTGGGTCTGCCAGTCGAACAGTTCATCCAGGCTGTTCGCGGTACGTCGGATCAGTTCGGCGGCGAACACGGTGTTCAACCGGATCGGTTGGCGTGGCTTGTCTTTGGCATCGCTGTTCGCAATAGCGGACTTGGAAAAGTCCAGCAGTTGCGTGATGCCCAGGCTTGACCTCACATCGGTGATGGTGGGCGTGAGGCACTTAGGGGGAGGGTTGAGGTGGAAGTCGATACCGGTTTGCGTTCCAGTATTCGTGTCTTGCGTGCTGTATTGAACATTCGCGGCAGGTGGCTTTGCTTCCGTTTGGAGGGGCGTCGTTTGAACGGGTGCCTTTGTTTGGATGCGATGGGCGCTGCAGCCCAGGAGCGCTTGCTCCGCGCTTGGGTAATCGACGTACTTTTTCGCGGCTGATGTTTTTGCTGTGTCGGAAGGGGCAGGTTCGTGGCTGAGGTTTTTATCGATGCTGGTGCTTTCAATGAAAATGAAGCCATTGTCCGCGCCGGTTTGCGAGCCCCGGACACACAGCGCAAGAAAGAGCAGGTGGTGAGCGTCTTTGCAGTGATGCGTTGCAACGCTACCCAGCAACGGTTTGATGGCCTGGATGTCTTTGTCGAGAAGCGTTTTGTCCTGGCAATACCCTTGCAAGCAAACACGCGGAGTACTCCAACTGCCGTCCTGCTTTTTGTAACACAGGCTCAAGCGCAACAGCGGATGGCTCGGGCCTGGCTGGGCTGGGCTGGCGCTCGCGTGGGCACTGCGGGTCGCCGGATCTTGATGGATGCATTCGGCCCAGACGACGAACAAGCGGTTGTTGAACCACACCGGACGTATCGACTGTTCGGCCGCGCTGTCGGGGATCGGTACGTCGGCCTTTTCCCAGTCCGACCAGGCATAGGGATCCGGCGCGTCAAGTTTGGGGGTGGTGGCCGGAGGCGGCGGTGGTGGTGGGCCGTCGAGTGGACGTTGGGCCATGTCCAGCGAGCGCCAGAAGTAGCTGTTCTCCGACCTCGATTTGGCGATGAAGTAATAGGTGCTGTTGGCGAAGTCCGTGCCGTCGATGTAGCCATTGAGGATGTTCAGGTTGGCGACTTCTTCGAGTCGGCTCAGGTAGGCCATGACCGCCAACTGAACCGCATCGGCTTGGAGCCGGTGTTGGCTGAGGTCGTTTTCCAGTTGCCGGAAATTGGCGCTCTTGTCGCTGCGCAGCGCGGGATCCAGATAGGCGGCGGGGAAGTAGAGCAGTTTTTGCTGGGCGGCCCAGAGGGAGTACCGGTGCGTCTCGTTGCGCCAGGTGCGCCGCTGTTCGGCCGTTATGTCCGCCGAGTCGTAGCCAGGCTCCAGGTTCATCAGGATGCGGTGGATGTAGTGCTGCAAGCTGGCAATGGCGCATGCCACGGGCGTGGTGGGCACGTCCTGGCTGACCAGCACGTCGAGAAACCAGTATTCGTAGAGGTCTTGGGCGGTCTTGAGTTTCAGTGCGCGGGTCGTTGCGTCGTTGGGCACGACCTGATTCAGGTAGAACGCCAACAGCGCATCGCGCAGGCTCTCATCCAGCTGTTTTTTCAGGGCAACGGTCATATTCAATCCTTGAATGTCGAGAAGGTTGCAGGTGTCAGTGGCAGGCGGCGACCAGCGCTTCGCCGACGGTCTTCCAGTCCGATGTCGCGCTGTTGGCGTTCAGTGCGGTGGCCTTGAGCAAGTGGTTCGCCGACAGTCCGGTGAGCGTGCAGCACGCTTGGCAGCGCATGACCCAATCCACGGTTTCCATGGAGCGGGCGCGTTGGTGCGACAATTGTGTGGTCAGGTCACTCACTTCCTCGCGGGTCCAATTCAGCAACTGGGCCAGCAGGCCGTTGGCTTCCGAGGCTTGCGTCGTGCGCTGATTGGCAAGCTGCAAGTAATGCAGCAAGTTTTCTTCCGATCGAGCCTGGTGCCGGGCGCAATGACTGAAGCGTTCGAGCAGGTACAGCGTGTGCGGCGTCAGCGTTCCGGGGCTGTTGGAGGCCAGCCAGTTGGGATGATCCATCAACTGCTGAAGCGTGCTGCTGCCCAAGTGCAATTCCTGACAGGCCTGGGCCATGCGAAGCACCGTTGCCAGGGGGCGCGGCATTTTTTTCGGAGCCGCCTTGATGGCCTCGACAATTGCTGCTGCGTGGGTGCCGGCCATTTGCAGCAGGCAGGGGACATATTCGGCGGACACGTCAGCCAGGTCGTGCAGCAAGGTTTCCACCAGGCGTTGTTCATCGCCCGGATTGGCATCGGCCAGCAATACCGCCAGGCGCTTTTCCAGGTTCTGATTCACTGGCCAGTCGTTTTCCTGCGTGTCGAACAGGCGACACCACGACACCACATCACGGTTGTTCTGCCTGAGCCAGTCGACGGCCCAATCCAGGGCCATCAATACATCGAGCATGTCGGATTTGAACGACCTCGATGTACGCAGCGCTCCGGTCACCAGGGTTTCGCAGAAGTGTTCCCCGCCCAATAGACGGGCCAGTTCCATGCACTCCAAGGGCGTGAGCCCGAACATCCTGGCGATACGGGCCTGGCGGTAGAGCGACGAGATCGTGGGCAGGTCATGTTTTAACCCCAGGTATTTCTCGGTCTGCCGGGCGAGTAGCAACAATGCGTCCTCGGTCAGGGGCAGTCCAAGGCCTGCGCCGAGGTAGCTGAAGGTCGTCAGGTCTGTCGTGGCGAGGTCTTCGGCCTGTGGACGTTCGAGCAGTTGGGTTCGATTGAACACTTGGTCGAACAGCGAAGCCTGTTCGCCGCACGCATGAATCGGCATGTCATGCAGCAGTGACGCGAACTCTTCGGGGGCGATGCCGTGGCGCAGGTTCAAGTACCGATAGACCCCCAGCGCGCGCAAGGTATTGGTGTTGAGTGCCATCGTCGTGCTGCCTCCGGCGCGCAGGGCGCTGATGAGCAGGGTGTCCAGTTCGGCGATCGGTAGGCCGGTCCAGCGCTGCAGGCGGATCATTCGCTGCAGGCGGGCGAAACGCTCGCGGGAGGCGTTGGTAAAAGTTTTGGCCGATTTGAGCACCGACAGGGCTGGCGTCGAGGCCGGCCAGTTGATGTAGGCGGCCCCATAATTGGAATGCCTGGACGTTGGACTGTTGGTTGAGGCCCGAGGCGTGTAGCTGCCTTGAGCCAGCAGCTGTTCCAGCTGTTCGGTCGCAAGCCCGGTGCGTTCCTTGAGGAATTCAGGATCATGCAGCCGGTCGATCGCTTCAGTGCCATAGCTTTTCCTCAGACCGTCGAGGTTGGCATCTGCACCGGGCGCTGCGAGCAGGAGTTTCTGCTGCTCCGGGCTGAGCCCGGACAGTAGCCTTTGGGCTTCGATACGCGATTGCGAAACGCCGCCGTAAGCGGACTCGCCTGGGGCAAACGGCAGCTTCAGGCTCACCCGGTAATTCAACTCGCCGAGGGCCGGTTTGTTTGCGCCCAACCCAAGCAGGCATTGGTGATGATGCAGGTCGTAGGGCAGGGCGAAGGGGTAGTGTTCGCTGGCCAGTACCTCGTTGACCGTCTTGCCGGTGCCCGCCAGATGTACCTCGATATGGCTGCGCAAGGCTGCATTGACGATGCCCAGCATCGGTTGTGCCACGAAGGCACTCTGGCGGTCGAGCATCAGCTTCTTGAGGTCCGGGCGTCGTTGCGCCAGGGTGATTTTGTCGGCGGACGGAGAGGCCTTTTCCAACTGCCCGGCGAACAGATACAACGCCCGCAGATAGGCCACGGGCGAGTCGATGGCGGCGATGTCGCCTTCCTTGCAGAACTGCTGCCAATTCTCTTTGAACAGTGCCTGATAGCGGGTCGACTCTGACATCGTGTTCGTCCCCAGGCTGCGACGAACACGCGGCCTGGGGACGTGAGTGGATATTTGCCGCTCCTGGTACAGGCGCGCGATTTGCCCGGCATAGCACGCCGCGTTGTCATAGACCTGCCCGGCATCCGCGTCCGTGTGCTTGCCAAGTTCAAGGACGAACTGCGCTTTGCCCATGCGCATGATGTCGAACACCGAATGGAGTTCCATGCGCCGCAAGGCCGTCCTGAAGTCGGCCCTGGCGTCGTCCGCGGCCATGGGGACTTCGATGAGCTTGTGCAACAAAGAGTCGTCGCTTGCATCCATGTGTGGTTCATCTCCTGTTCGAACGAAGTGTCCGTATCCAGGGCAAACCGTACAGGAGCGAGCAATAAAAGACGGTAGGACGAGGGCGGAGGATTTGTACGAAAGGGCGATGCGTTGCATGGATGCGGGTGAGCGGGGCGATAAAGGCCGTCGCTCTGGATGAGTGTGCAACAGTGGGCTGTACAAAAGGGGGCGATTAACTTAGTTTGAAATCAATGATTTCATTGATTGCGAGGGCGTCATGGCCAGTATCACCATTCGAAACCTGGATGAACAAGTCAAGGAGCGACTGCGTATCGCAGCGGCTCACAACGGTCACTCCATGGAGGAAGAGGCCCGGTTGATCCTGGGGCGCGCCCTGGCGACAGTCAGCTCGGCGGGAGGATTGGGAAGTCGTATCCGAAGCCGATTCAGCGCCTTGGGGGGCGTCGACCTGGATCTGCCTTCGCGGGACGAAAAAGCCACGGCGGTGGACCTTTCTGAATGATCGTGCTCGATACCAATGTCATTTCAGAATTCATGCGCGCCGAGCCGAACACGACTGTGCTGGCCTGGATCGATTCACAGCCAGCCATGGACCTGGCCATCTGCGCGATTACCGTCGCCGAGATTCTTCATGGCATCGCCCGGTTGCCTGTCGGCAAGCGTAAGCAAATGCTCGAATCCCATGCCATGGCCATGTTTGAAGAGGATTTTGCCGACAGGATCCTGCCCTTTGACGCTCATGCAGCTGTCGAGTACGCGGCACTGGTGGCTTCGAGCGAGGCGAAGGGGCGAGCGGCCGGTATGGCCGATGCGCAAATCGCAGCCATTTGCCGAACCCACGGGGCCCTGATTGCTACCCGCAATACCAAGGATTTCAGGTTCCCGGGAATCGAAGTCATCGACCCCTGGAACCCTTGAGCGGTCCTTCACGCCAAACGCCCCTTTCCAGATGGAAACGGGCGTTTGCCATGATCACACCCGGAAGTGACTGACCAGCATCTGCAACTGGTTGCCCAGGCGCGCCAGCTCGACGCTGGAGGATGCCGTTTCTTCGCTGGCGGCGGCGGTCTGTTCGGACACGTCGCGCACGTTGACGATGCTGCGGCTGATTTCCTCGGCGACGGCGCTCTGCTGTTCGGCGGCCGCGGCGATCTGCTGGTTCATCGACTGGATGTTCGACACCGTGCGGGTGATGTTTTCCAGTGACACGCCGGCCTTGCGGGTCAGGGCCACGCTGCTGTCGGTGAGGTTGCGGCTGTTGTTCATCACGGCGGCCACTTGCTGGGTACCGTTCTGCAGGCCGGCCACCAGGTCTTCGATTTCCTCGGTGGATTTCTGCGTGCGCTGGGCCAGCCCGCGGACTTCGTCGGCCACCACGGCGAAACCACGACCGGCTTCACCGGCGCGTGCCGCTTCGATGGCCGCATTGAGCGCCAGCAGGTTGGTCTGTTCGGCCACGGCCTTGATCACGTCCATGACGCTGCCGATCTTGTCGCTTTCCTGTTGCAGCAGGGTCATGGCCTCGGTGGAGCGCACCACTTCGCTGGCCAGGCGTTCGATCTGGGCGATGGCTTCGTGGACCACCAGGTCGCCTTCACGGGCCTCGCCGTCGGCCGCGGCGGCGGCCTGGGAGGCTTGTTCGGCGTTGCGCGCCACTTCCTGGACCGTGGCCGTCATCTCATGCATGGCGGTCGCGACCTGATCGGTCTCGACTTTCTGGCTGTTGACCCCGGCGCTGGTCTGTTCGGTCACGGCCGACAGTTCTTCGGCGGCGCTGGCGATCTGGGTCACGCCGTCACGGATGCCGCTGATCAGGTCGCGCAGGGTGACGCCCATGCGGGCAATGCCTTGCTGCAGCACGCCGAGCTCGTCGCGGCGGGTGACGATGACGGTGTGCGACAGGTCGCCTCCGGCGATGCGGTCCACCACAGCCATGGTTTGACGCAGTGGGCCGGTGATCTGGCGGGTGATGACCACCGCGGCAATGATGCCCACCAGCAAGGCCAGCAAGGTGCTGACCAGTTGCAGGGTGCGGGCCTGGGCGCTTTCGGCGTCGCGGCGGTCGAGTTGGATCTGGTACAGCTGTTCGCTCAAGGTCACGATGGCTGCGCCCTGGTCCGTCATTTCCTTGCGGGCCTGCACCACATCGGCGGTGGCCAGCTTGAACGCCTGCAAGGCGCTACGGTATTGGCCCAGGGCGTTTTCCAACTGGCGCAGTTCATCCAGGCGGGAGCTGGAGAAGTGCTCGTTCAAAGGCTTGAGGGTCGCGATCGCGGCGTCCAGTTGGGTGACAGCCTTGCGCTCGGTATCGGCGTTGCTGTTGGCGGTGTAGCCGCGCACCTCATAGCGGGCCAGCATGAAGGCCTGCTTGGCTTGGGTGATGGCCTGGAACTGTTCGAAACGCTCATCGCTGAGGGCCATTTGCCGCACGTCGGCGTCGATGGTTTCGATCAGCTTGTAGGCCACCTCGGCGTTCGTGCCCATGGCATCGCGGGCGGTGTTGCCGGTGCGGTAGGCGCTGCGCATTTTGTTCAGGGACACCTGATAGGCGTCGATGACCGCGCTCTGCTCCTTGAGCAGCTTGACGTTTGCCGGGCTCTTGAAGCTGCTGAGCAGGGCGTTCTGTTGCGCCACGAACGCGTCGAGAGTGGTCTGCACGTTTTGTGCGGCGGTCTCGTCGCCGTTGGTCAGCATGTATTGCAGGCGAGTGACCCGCAGTTTGGTCAGGCCGGCGTTGAGCTGGGTAATGTCGCTCATCCAGTTGCTGCGCTGGATCAACCCTCCCAGGCTGGTCCAGCCGGTCAGGGCCAGGATGCAGGTCAGGGCCAGTACCAGGCCGAAGCCCAGGCCCAGTTTCATGTTGACGCTAATGTTGCCAAACCAGCTATTCATCAATCCCTCCAGGAACGTTGTGCGGCAGATCATCGGTTGGCTGGAAGATTATTGTTGTTGAGAGCCAGCAAGAGCATGTAACCAGGCTGTATCGGCGTCGGGTCCAGGATCTATAAGTTTTTTTTCACATCCCTTTCACTGCTTGCCTACGTAGGCATCTCTACTGTCGCGCCATCGAATGACTGGGTGGGATGCCGTCGGGGCGGCTTGCTGTGGAACTGAGACTGAGCCTTTTCGGCCTGACGCGCTCGCTCGAAGCGAGCCGCTTTGCCCGCTACCGAACGGCCATGCTGGTGTTGGCCTGTGCGCCGCTGCTGATCGCGCTGGGCTTCTGGTGCCTGAGCCCGGCGGCGGTGCCGGACCTGGCCCATGGCAACCGCGCCAGCGACCGGGCTCTGGCCGATGGCTGGGCCAAGGGCGAGATGATCGTGTTGGTGCGCCATGTCGAACGCTGCGACCGCTCCAAGGCCACGTGCCTGAACGACCGCGAAGGCATCACCGATCGCGCCCGTGCCGTTGCGGTGAGCGTCGGCGCCCGGTTCGAGCAACTGGGCCTGGACAACGCCGACATCTACAACAGTCCCTCGCTGCGCACGGCCCAGACCGCAGGGTACATGTTCAACAAGGTCAGCGCGGGCGACGACTGGTTGGCCAATTGCCGACATGACCTGCTGCGTAACGCCTTGGCCCGCAAGGTGCCCGGCCGCAACCTGATCCTGGTCACCCACAGCGAATGCATGCAGGCCATGGAAACCGCGCTCCAACGGCCGACCTCGGCGTTTGGCTATGGCGCTTCGCTGTTCGTCTCCGCCGCCCAGCCCAAGACGCCTCGGTTGCTCGGTTTCATCGAAGCGTCCGACTGGCGCTCGGTTAAATTCCAGTAATTTTTTCCACGATTAGGATCGCCCATGCTGACGTCTGCCCGCGCTCGTTTCTACGGGCTCAATCTCGGAATCCCTCTGCTCTGCGCCGCTGTCGTGTTCTTGCTCTTCGACATGACGCGCATCGACATCGCCATCAGCGATTTTTTCTATGACCCGGTACAACAGTTGTTCCCGTTGGAGCATGTGCGCCTGTTCGAGAAAATCACCCACAAATGGGCGCGGATCATTCCGAACTGGACCGGTGAGGCGGCGATCATCGGGGCGCTGTTGTCGTTTGCCTGGCCGATCCTTAAGCCGGAAAAACGCGCTGGAGTGCTTCGCCTGTTGGACAAGACCCGGCTGACCAAGCCACTGCGCTTTGCCTACAAGCACCGCCGCGATTTTCTCTATGTGGTCTTCGCCTTTTCCCTCAGCACCGGCGTCATCCATTACCTCAAGGGCCACACCAGCGTGTATTGCCCGGTGGAAACCACCCAGTACGCCGGCAAGATCGAACACAAGGAGTGGTACCAGAATTTCAACCTGCTGAAAGTCGCCGGTGACGGACGCTGCTGGCCTGGTGGCCACGCTTCTGGTGGCTTCACGATGCTGGCGCTGTACTTCGTCGCTCGCCGCTATCGTTGGCGCCATTCCAAAACCGTGATGTACGGGGCGCTGGCCTTGGGGTTCGTCTACGGCACGACGCGGGTCTTGCAGGGGTGGCACTACATGTCCCACACGTTCTGGGCGGGGATTTTCGTCTGGCTGACGTGTTGGCTGACGGCCCTGGCGTTTTATGGCAGGGAGGCGTTGCAGCAACCGGTCTTGCAGGCCAGGTCCGTGACGGTGGCGCCTGGCGCGGTTGCGTTGGGCGGTGTGCAATCGTCGACATGAATGCCAGGCAAAAAAAAGCCCGCGAACAAAGCGGGCTAAAACCTTAGTTTCTTGAATGAGCGGGGCCACTGTACCGAATCCGCTGGGAAGGTGGCGTGAAGAAAAGTTCATGAGGCTCCATCCGCTCCGTGATGGGCGAAGAGCCGAAGGCAAACGGGCGTTTCCCACAGCAATTGCGACGAATCCTGTGAGATGCGTCTCTTTTTTACGAAGATATTTTCCTCCCTTGTGAACCGAAAGCGATAACCCGGGTCTGGTGTGCGCAGTTTTTTGCGTATCCGTGCATGGCGGGATCAGCCAGGCATCCGGTTTTGAGCCGCCATAGGCGGGCTGTCGTATTGATATCGAGGGATCGAACATGTCCGTATTCGCCTTAGGGACGAGGCTGGTCGCTGCGTCGCTGTGTTTTCTCGCGATGAACATTGCTGTCGCTGCGCCGACCCCAGGCGATACGGACCTGATCCGTGAACGCCAGGACCGTTTGCTCGAAGAGCAGCGCAGGCGGCTGGAAGAACTCAAGGACTTGCCTGGCAAAGAGGCGCGGCCGACTCAACCGACAGCCCCTGCCGATACCCGTTGTTTTCCGATCAAGACCATCGAACTCAAGGGCGCCGATGCCCTGTCCGAAGGCGAGCGTCAACGCCTGCTTGCGCCCTTCATCAACCGGTGCCTGGGCGTGCCGCAGCTCAACGAGCTGCTCAAGGTCATCACCGACCATTACATCGAGAAAGGCCTGGTCACCAGCCGTGCCTACCTGCCGCAACAGGACCTGTCCAGCGGTCACCTGCAAGTGCTGGTGGTCGAGGGCCGACTGGAGGGGCTGAAGGGCGCCGAGGGCAGCGGCCTCTCTGAGCGGGAACTGGCCATGAGCTTTCCCGGCAAGCCCGGCGAGCTGCTCAATCTGCGGGACATCGAGCAGATGGTCGATCAACTGAACCGTTTGCCGTCCAATCAGGCCCAGATGGAATTGGCGCCAGGGCAGAACATCGGCGGCAGCCAGGTGCTGGTCAAGAATACCCCGCAAAAACCCTGGCGCGTGGGCCTGTCGCGGCACAACGACGGCCAGAAAAGTACCGGTGAACAACAATGGGGCAGCTCCCTGGATTGGGACAGCCCCCTGGGCCTGGCCGATCAACTGGCCCTGCGCGGCGGCCACGATGCCATCAGCGATCACCAGAAAACTTCGCGCAATGCCATGCTCTACTACAACCTGCCGTTCGGTTGGTGGAACGTCAGCTACACCTACAGCCAGAGCGAATACCGCGCCCTGGGCCAGGCCAACGGTTTCAACTTCAAGCAAAGCGGTGACAGCCAGAACCACCAGGTGCGGGTCGAGCGGGTGATCCATCGCGACGCCGTGAGCAAAACCTCCCTCAATACCGGCCTGGCTTACCTGCGCACCAACAACTTCATCGAAGGCAGCAAGCTGTCCGGCAGTAGCAACCGCATCAGCGAAGCGCAGTTCGGTATCAACCATGGCCGACGGGTCGGCAATGCCTTCGTCAACCTCGACCTGGGCGCGCAGAACGGCATCGGCGCGCTCGACGCCCAGGGCGATCATGACCCGCGCCCCGGCGTGCCGGACGCGCGCTACCGCAAATACACCGCGACCCTCAGCTACCTGCAACCGTTCCAGTTGTGGGGCGAGTCCTTCAGTTTCAGCAGCCTGATGACCGGCCAGCGTAGCGAGGATGTGCTGTTCAGTCCCCAGCGCATGAGCCTGGGCGGGCTGTCGTCGGTGCGCGGTTACAAGGACCAGACGCTGGCCGGCGACAGCGGCGGTTACTGGCGCAACGACTTGCGCTGGAGTCGCCCGGTGACGCTGCAATGGCTGCGCCCGGTGTTCGCCGAATACGGCACCAGCCTGGGCTATGACCAGGGCGTGATTCGCGGCGACCGCTACAACGGTGACGAGCACGGGCGCATGTCGAGCAACTCGCTGGAGCTGTTCGCCCGCGGTGAACACCTGAGTGCCAGCGTCACGTTTGCCCATTCCCTGGAACGCCCGGATGCCATGACCGAACGCGAAGCGCCGATCTACTTCCGCGTAGACGCCTTTTTCTGATTCCGACTTCTTTAATTTCTGCTGCAACGAGACTTGAACATGGACGATCGTCAATACGCCTTGTTGGCCCGCCAGCCTTCTGCTGTCCTGAAAACCCGCGAGCGGTTCTGGGGCATGCCCAAGCGCGGCCTGGCGTTCCTGTTGGCCAACGTCATGTTCTGGCAACCGATGTGGGCCCAGGCCGACGGCATCGTGGTCAGCAAGCCGGGCACCAGCCTCGGCCAGGCGGGCAATGGCGTACCGGTCGTCAACATCGCCAAGCCCAACGGCAGCGGCCTGTCCCACAACCAGTTCAAGGACTACAACGTCGGCAGCAACGGCGTGATCCTCAACAACGCCACCAACGCGGCCCAGTCCACGCAACTGGGCGGGATCATCCTCGGCAACCCGAACCTTCAGGGCACGGCCGCTACCACCATCCTCAACGAAGTCAACGGCGGCAACCCCAGCCAGTTGCGCGGCTATACCGAAGTGGCCGGGCAGTCGGCCCATGTCATCGTCGCCAACCCCTACGGCATTACCTGTAATGGTTGTGGTTTCATCAACACCCCGAAAGCGACCCTGACCACCGGCAAGCCGGTCGTCGAAAACGGTCAGCTCAAGCGCTATCAGGTCGACCAGGGCAGCGTCACCGTCGAAGGCGCGGGCCTGAACGCCAACAACGTCGACCGCTTCGAAATCATCACCCGCAGCGCCAGGATCAACGCCGAGATCCAGGCCAAGAACCTGACCATCGTCGCCGGCCGCAACGACGTCGACGCCAACACCCTCAACGCCACCGCCCGCGCCGACGACGGCAGTGCCAAGCCGCAACTGGCCATCGATTCCTCGGCGTTGGGCGGCATGTACGCCGGCGCGATCAAGCTGGTGGGGACCGAGGCTGGGGTCGGGGTGAAGCTGGATGGCAAGATGGTTGCCAGTGGTGGGGATATTCAGCTTGATGCGAATGGGCATTTGAGTTTGGCGCAGGCTGCTGCGGCGGGTGCGATCGGTATCAAGGCAGAGAGCCTGGACGCCCAAGAAACCATTTATGCCGGCAGCCATGTCCAAGCGACGACCCGGGGGACACTCAACAATCAGCGCGCCATCGCTGCGCGCGACAGTGTCACGCTGACGACCGACGGCCAGCTCCGCAATCTTGGCATCATCGAAGCGGGTGTTAACGCTGATAGCACCCGCAACCAGATTGGCGACGTCGTGCTGACAGCGGCGAATATCGACAATCGCGGGCAGAGCGTGATCGCCAGTCGCGAGCTGAAGGCCACCGCAACGCAGACTCTCGACAATCGCGGCGGCACTTTTTCCGCAGGGAAAACCCTGACACTCGACAGCAAAGATCTCGACAACCGTGCCGGCACATTGGTTAGCCAAGGAAAAATCCAAGCACGGGCCGCTGGAACGCTGGATAACCGTGACAAAGGGGGCATCGTCAGCGACGGCGAGCAAACCTTGGTAGCTGGGACACTAAAAAACCGCACAGGCGTTATCAGCAGCCAGAACACCCTCAAACTCGAAGCGAAAGCGCTGGATAACAGCGCCGGTAAAATTGCTTCCGGCACCGCGCTGACGCTTGAGGGGGGCGACGTTGAAAATAGCGGGGGCCAGATCACCAGCCAGGGTGATCTCGTTGCCACGCTGAAAAGCTTCAGCCAGCAGGACGGCAAGTTGATCAGCCAGGGGAAGCTAACCCTGACCGCAGACCGCATCAACAACAGTGACGATGGCTATATCGCCTCGGTCAAGGCCATGAGCCTGACCGCTCACCAACAGTTGCTCAATAACGACAAGGCAATCATCAGCACCGAGCAGGGGCTGACGATCCGCGGCGGTGGTCTCGATAACTCCAGCGGTAGCCTGCTCAGCCAAGGTGACCTGAAGGTCGATATCACAGGTGATTTCGTCAATCAGGATGGCAGCGCGATTACCCAGGCCGGGAACGTGGACGTTGAGGCGAGCAGTCTCGATAACCGTGGCGGTGTGCTTGCCAGTGTCGGCGGCTGGCTGAAAGTCACCCTGGATAAGGTGCTGGATAATGGCGAGTCGCTCAACTCTGCCGACGAGGCCGGGTTGATCCAGGCGCAATCCGTCAACCTCGATGCCAAGCAAGCGATCGTCAACAATGGCGGGGAGGTCTCGGCCTTGTCCGGTGCCGTTGAGCTCTCCACCGTCACGCTCGAAAACCGCAACGGTACCGTGCTTGCCAAACAGGCACTGACGATAAGCGCGCAGGACTTGGACAATAGTGACGGACGCGCCGCGGCAAACACCATTGACTTTGGTTTGACCGGTGCACTGAACAACCAGCGCGGTCTGGTGGAGGGCTCCAATGGCCTGCTGATCCGTGCTGCGTCAGTTGATAACCAGGGCGGTAAGTTGCGCTCGGTGGGCAAGCTGGGGACCGCGACGCTAACGGTTGACCAATTGCTGGACAACCAGGGCGGCGTCATTGAAGCGGCCACCCAAGACCTGTCCCTGCAGATGGCAGGCTTCAAGAATAGCGGCGGCGATGTTCGTCATGTGGGCGCCGGTACTTTAGGTGTGGATCTCGCCAGGTTCAGCAACATCGGCGGCAGTTTGACGACGTCGGGCACTCTGACCGTCGACGCGGCGCGTTGGGACAACAGCTCGGATATCCAGGCGAACGTCCTGAACCTGAAGGTGGGCCAGCTCAATCAGAGCAGCACCGGTAAGTTGATCGCGGTGCAAAGCCTATTGGCCACTGGCGGTACTTGGAACAACGCCGGCACCATCAGCAGCGACGCTGATTTGGATCTGAAGCTGACCGGTGCTTATGTCGGTACCGAAAACAGCAGCGTCAGCGGGGTCGGCCAGTTCGATTTAAGCGCCGCCAGTATCGATCTTTCGAGCGGCTCGCGCCTGGCTGGAGGGGGTGTCACCACCGTCACTAGCCAGGGTGCGCTGAACAATGCGGGGCGGATCACGGGCGGTGGTAAGTTCGCCCTGTCCGCCACGAGCCTGACCAATACAGGCACGCTGGGTGGCGCCGACACCGTCGAGCTGGTTGCCAATGACGCACGTAACGACCGCGGTCTGATCTTCAGTGGCGCGGACATGGCGCTACGTTTCAACAATTTCACTAACGAGCGGGCAGACGTCTACAGCCTGGGAACGCTGAACGTCATGGCGCGAGACGGCATCGCCCGTAGCACACTGTTGGAGAATATCTCCGGCACCCTTGAGTCGGTAAAGGACATGTCGCTGCGCAGCAGCGTCCTGATCAACCGCAAGAGCGTCTTTACCACTGGCGACGAGCTGGTATCGGGCTCCATCAGCGTCAAATGCTATGACTGCAGTGGCGATCATCACAACGTCGACTATGTGGCGAAGGAGACCTACCAGAGCGTAGTGCTTGAAGACTCAGCCAGTGCCACCCTGATGAGCGGGGCGAAGCTGACCATTGATGGCTCTAGGGTGACCAACCAATACAGCGTGATGGCCTCGGCTGCCGATCTGGCGATCACGGCAGACAACTTCGCCAACGTGGGTGCCGCTTCCGGCACCAGTGTTAGAACGCGGACATGGAACACTGGCCGGGTCACCGATGGAACCGACGAGCGTTTCCGTGCCCGCTACATCGTCCCCTACAACGCCCAGGCCAACCCGAAAGATGTGCCCGTAGGTGCACTCAATTCTTTCCGTCAGGTGGTCGACATCACAACCGTCACGCCAGGGCAGTCGCTGGCGCCGGCGGTCGTCCAATCGGGGGGCAACATCAGCATCCAGGCTACGCAGCGCCTGGAGAACAGTAGTGTCGCGCAGTTCCAGGCACCACTGGCGGGCGCAGCCAAGTCAGCGGCGACCGGTGTGGCCAGCGTCGCACAGCCAGCGGTCGTGGTGCTCAACCCGCAGTTGCCGCCGGACTTGGCCCAACAACAGATCAACCCGACCACCATGCCTGGGTTCAGCTTGCCGACCGGCGAAAATGGTCTGTTCCGTGTCGTCGACAGCGCCGCTGCGGCGCAAGACAGCCATGACCAGAGCCGGGCCACTGTTCAAGGTTCGGATGCCAGCCGGGTCATCACCGGCCCCAAATACCTGATTGAAACCAACCCCGCGCTGACCGACCTCAGGCAGTTCATGAGCTCGGACTACCTGCTGGATAACCTGGGTTATGACCCAGACACCAGTTGGAAGCGCCTGGGTGATGGTTTGTACGAACAACGCCTGATTCAACAGGCGGTGCTGGCCCGCACCGGACAGCGTTTCATTGCCGGACAGACCAGTGATGAAGGTATGTTCAAGTACCTGATGAACAACGCCATCGCCAGTAAGGATGCGTTGAACCTGGCTGTTGGCGTGACCCTGACTTCGCAGCAAGTTGCCGCACTGACCCATGACATCGTCTGGATGGAAGACCAGGTCGTCAACGGCCAACATGTCCTGGTGCCGGTGCTCTACCTGGCACAGGTCAACAACCGGCTGATGGCCGATGGCGCGTTGATCCAGGGCAAGAACCTCACCCTGATCACGGGTGCCGACCTGAAGAACGCCGGCACCCTGCGCGCGAGTGAAAACCTCTCGGCGGCGGCAGGAAACAATCTGGTCAACACACGCCTCGCCGAAGCTGGCGAGCGGCTCAAGCTGGTGGCTGGCAAAGACCTGGTCAACATACAGGGCGGCATCCTCAAGGGTAAGGACGTCGAACTGTCGACCTTGACGGGCGATATCCGCAATGACCGGACCATCAGCATCATCGACAACAACGGCGAGGGTTTCAGTGCGAAAACCTCCGTTGTCGACAATGCCGCACGCATCGAGGCCGGCAACAACCTCACCGTAAAGGCAGCGGGTGATCTGCTGAATGTGGGCGGTGCGATCACGGCAGGCAACAACGCGGACCTGAGTGCGGGCAAAGACATCGTCATCTCCGCCGCTCGCGAAGAGAACGGCTCGATGCGCAAGGACAAGCGCCACTTCTGGGAACAGAGCCAGACCGTTCAGCACGCCAGTGAGGTCAAGGTGGGCGGCGATCTGAACGTCACCGCCGAGAACAATCTGAGCGTCGTCGCCAGCCATCTCCAAGCCAAAGGCGATATCAACCTGAGTGGCAAAGATGTTGCCCTGATTTCGGCCGCGAACGAGGACTCCAGCGAGTACCGCTACAAACGCAGCGGCAAAAAGATCAACAAGGAAGAGGAGCATGTCCAGCAGCAGGCGACCACCCTCGATGCTGGAGGGGATGTAAGGGTTTCTGCGCGCAATGACTTGCTGATGGTCGCGAGCAAGATTGCCGCGGGTAACGAGGCCTACCTGGTGGCGGGTAAGCAGTTGAGTCTGCTGGCTGAGCAGAATCGGGACTATTCGCTGTATGACATGAAGAAAAAGGGAAGTTGGGGCAGCAACGCCGCACGGCGAGATGAGGTCACCCAACTCACTCATATCGGAAGTGAGATCAGCACCGGGGGCAACTTGATGTTGGTCAGCGGTGGTGATCAGACCTATCAAGTGGCGAAGTTACAAAGCGGAAACGACCTGATCATCGACAGCGGTGGGCGCATCACGTTCGAAGGGGTCAAGGATTTCCACGACGAGAGCCACACCAAGAGTAAAGGTGACCTGGCCTGGTACAAGATGAAAGGCGAGGGGCGGACCGATGAAACCTTGCGCCAGAGTGCTCTGGTTGCCCAAGGAAAGTTGGTTATCAAGGCCGTCGATGGTCTGCGTATCGATGTCAAACAAGTCGATCAGCAGAGCGTCAGCCAGACCATCGATGCGATGGTGAAGGCTGAGCCGGAGCTGGCCTGGATGAAAGAGGCCGAGGCGCGGGGCGACATCGACTGGCGCCAGGTGAAGGAAATCCACGACAGCTTCAAGTATGAAAACTCCGGTCTGGGTGCCGGAGCCAAAATCGCCATCGCGATTTTGATGTCGTTCGTCATGGGGCCGGCAGGTTTCGGATTGTCGGGCACCAACCTTGCGATCGCCACCACCCTGAGTACCACCGCGGTCACCAGCACCATCGAAAACAAAGGCAACCTGGGTCTTGCGCTGAAGGAAACAGTCAGCGCCGACAGCCTGAAAAGTGCGGCGATTGCCGGTTTTACCGCCTATGCATTCCAATACGCGGACGAAGAATGGTTTACCAGTGCCGACAGCGCCAGTACTACCACCCAAGGCGTCGAGCCGTCGGCGGGTTCGACGGGGTCGGCAAGTTCAGCATCGAGTGCGGGCAATTCCTCCAAAGATATCTTCCGTTGGAGTAACGCGACTGACACGGCAATCCGCACAACTGGGAAAGCGTTCATCTCCAGTAGCATTTCCACCGCGATTGGGGGGGGCAGCTTCGGCAGCAATTTCAATGCTGCCCTGCTGGGAGAAGCGGGCAATGTGGCGATGGCGACCGGCTTCAACTGGGTGGGCGATACCATCAAGTTCCCCGATGGTGGTCCACAGAAAATTGTTGCCCACGCGATCATGGGTGGTCTGCTGGCTGAGCTGACCGGCAGTGACTTCAAGACCGGTGCGGTCGCCGCCGGTTTGAATGAAGCGCTGATTCCCGGCATGGCCAAAGTTGCGGATGGAAACAAACAACTGCAACTGATGCTGTCGCAGCTAACGGGGTTACTGGCGGCGGCCGCGGTCGATGGCGACCTGAATACAGGCTCGAAGATCGCCGAGACGGCGACCAGGTTCAACTATCTGTTCCATGCCGAGCTGGTTGAAAGAGAACAGAGGCTCAACACCTGCGTTTCTCCAGCGGATTGCCAAGCCGTCAGGGACTACTACAACGACCTTGATACGACTCGGAACAAAGAGTTCGGCCAGTACTGCCGGGACAACCCAACGGGTTGTTTACAAGTGACCAAACAGCTGGCGGATGAGATTCCAGCCAATGAGAAATTGCTGCATGACGGCAGAAGCGCCGGGTTCACCCGTTCGGCGACACTTTGGGAGATCACTCGAAGTAACGAACGGGCCATCAATACCGGCATCGTCGAGACGACGCGCACCGAAAATGGCGATGGTGCTGCATTACTGGCGGAGCTTGCGTCGGAGGGATTGAATCCGGATCGGGATTTGTTCGCGTCGACGGCTGGGGGGAAGGGTGGTACAACCGGGGTTAAGGTTGGGGTTGTAGGGGCCGATGGTTCAAAAGGGGCCAGGAATCTTCCGCTCAAGGATGCTGATCGTTTAACTGAGGTAAATAAGACTCTTGATCGTATCGAAGCTGGCGGCCCTTTTCCCCACAGAAAAGATGGAACGGTCTTCAAGAATAAAGAAGGTAAGCTACCAGACGGAGATTACCGTGAGTACACCGTTGATACACCAGGCGCGAATAATCGCGGCACGCGTCGTGTAGTTCAAGATGCAAATTCCGGTAGGTTGTACTACACAGATGATCATTACGAAAACTTCATTCAAGTTGATCCGGTCAGGAGGTAGTCATGACGAACATGAGCTATTTGAAAAAAGCGTCGGCAGTTTCTATCCACTTTGTCCGTACTGAGGAGGTTAAAGATGAATTAGGCTCTCTCGGGAGCACGGTAACTGTGGGGTCGGTAGCGAATGTAAGGTCAGATAAGGATTTGTTTGCAGTTGTCGCGTCGGCGATGCAGTTTCCAGATTATTTTGGGAGCAACTGGGACGCTCTTGACGAGTGTTTGGGGGATATGGATTGGTTACCTGCTGATGGTTATTGTCTTGTTCTATACGATGCAGCTAAAGGATGGTCTCAGGCCCCATATGTGTTGGGGTGTTTTGTAACTGCTTGGTTGGAAGCTGCTGAGTATTGGGCGGAAAGCAGGACGCCATTCCATTTAGTATTCGTTATATAAGTGTTGAAAAAACAACCGAGGGAGGAAACGGGGGCAGACCCTGAGGGATCCTGTAATTTAATCTGGCCGCCGGTTCGTCGTTGAATTTGCGGCATAGGTGACGTATGTACGCATTACCAGATGATTTTGATTTTTTGCTATTGTCCGAGTGTTACTTGGAAATGGTTAGTTTTGGGGTGGCAATCACCAAATTGGATTTCGCGCGTCCGCAAGCGGCTCCGGGTGTACCCTCTTATAAAGTCTCTTTCTGTATAGAAGGAGGTTTGACATATAAGGTTGGTGGCATCTTAGGGCGGCGAGAGTTTTCTGATTCTTATACGAGTGCGCCTTTGCTGGACTTTTTATTACAAGATGTCGTGTCGGTTAGAGAAATTAAAGGCTTAGGGTTGGAGATAATATTCCATTCTGGCGACACGATCGTCGCTGAAGGTGATGGCGAAAGTGGGTATGAAGCTTATTCAATCTGTTTAGATTCTGGTGATGTTGTAGTGGCTTAGTTTGCCTTTTCTCTGAATCGAGATAAATAACGTGCCTTGGAGGGCCACCGATGCGACACGATGTTGTTTTACGCTTTGTAGCGATGATTTTGCTCTGTTTCACTCTGACAGGATGCATTCATTACGAACATAAAAGCGCGGAAGGAAAGCCTTGGGACGAAGTCGCGACGATTCGGCAGTATGACAAAAGCCTGTCGATATCTAAGATCGATGACGATGAATCCTTATATATGCTAGCCCGTCAGACCGAATATCGAATCGGTGCAGGACGGCATAAACTTTCCGTTAATCAAGCTATTGGAACTGAGTACACACGTCCAATTGAAATGACCGTGGATTTGGTCGGTGGCCGTACTTATGGGCTTTATGGCATCTCTACGATGAAATGGTGGTATTACGAAATTCGCGATGTCGAGACAGGGCATTCCGCGAAAGTTATAGAGCCGTCTGTTACAACAACACCTTCTGAATCACCCGGGCAGGCGGTTAAATAATTTCATTGTGGCAAGGGCGTTTGCTCTCGCTTGGCGGCGCAAGGGCTGCGTCGCAGCCCAGCGGGAGCAAGCTCCCTCGCCACGGACGTGCTTTGGCCGCGGCTGCGCTGTATTACGATTGAATACAGGGCCGTGGGAGCCAAGCTTGCTCGATGTGAAATGCCTTTTGTAGGCACCTTCCCCATTGACTTGCAGGACATTTCCTAGAAAATTCCAACCCCTTGCGCCTGCCGTTTCCGGTGCCTAGTCTTTGCTCACCGCTGCCCATTCAGCGGTCGGGTTTAGCAGCTCGGAAGTCACGTTAGGCGCATGGCAATCACCATGAGTGCGGGCATCTTTATCGCCTGAATTCTTATGGCGGCTGTGCGCAGGGCATCCTCGGGTGCGCCGGTTTCCTAACGTACCGGTCTGCTAACCTGCGCACGGCTGCCACCCACTCGTTTAGCAGCGAACGTGGCGGCTCCCACTTACGTTAGGAGCACCCCATGGACAAACTCATCCCCGATCCACCCGTCCCACCGCTGCACCTGGACATCGCCGCCGACGCCAACGCCGAACGCGTCATCGATTCCTATCTGAACCCCAAACCCGCACAGCTTGACAAGAAATTACCTCCGGACCAGTTGTTCACTGTCGTGGAGGGCGTCGATGCCGAAAGCCTGTTGGCCAATCTCAGCGAAACCCTGGCCTCCGCCAACGTCATGGCCGGTGACCTGGCATTCGAACTGGAGGGCTCCCGACGACACTTTGCGTTGGGGCTGCAACAGCTGATCGAGCTGGGCCAGCTCTTGGCGAACCGGGCGCTGGATACGGTGGACCCGAGATAGAAACTGAAAAAATGGGTTTGGTCGATGATCAAACCCATTTTTTACGGCAGCATACGCCGCATGCTCACACGGACTCGTAGACCATGCAGACCCCCTCTCGCAACGCTCTGATGGCCCAACTCTCCACCACCCCCGATGACATCCCCACACGCGCCGCGCTGTATCGCGACCTGCTCGACACCGGCGAGGCCTCCCTGGATGGCCTGCGAGTCGCGGCCGGCCTGGGTGACCCGGCGGCCATCAGCGCCGTGGCCCAGTTGAACGCCACGCCCCACGTCAATCGCCCTGGCCCGTTGTTGGCGCAGCTTCGCGGTTTGCCGGTCGATCATCTGGAGTTGGAGGATGCCGAGCCGCAGTGGTGCGATGCCCTGAACGGGCTGCCGTTGCGGACCCTGGCGCTCCATTACCCGCATTTCAGTTGCAGCCAGGAAATATGGGGGCGTTTGCCGACCGCTGCCCTGGAGGCGTTGGAGATCAACGGTTTCTGGCGTAATGACGGCGATCCGCATTTGCCTGCGCTCGAACGGTTGCGTCGGTTGAAGTTGGAAACCCGCAGCGAGGATTTCGACGATGATTTCTTTCGCCAACTGGGCAGCGGTCGGCTGGAGGCGTTGTGGCTGAACAACTGTGATGAAGTGACCGACGAAGGCCTTCGCGCCCTGGCGCCTCTCAAGTTGCGCTCGCTCACCTTGCGCGACGCGGGGGAACTCACGTCGCGGGGGATGGCGCAGTTGTGCAGCCATCCACTCGAACAACTGTCGATCAGCGATAACCGCAGGATCCTGGATGAGCCTGCCTGGCTCCGTGACCTGGGCAAGTTGCGTTCCCTGAGCCTGAACGACTGCTCCGCGACGGATGACATGTTGCCGTTCATCCGCGACCTGCCAATTGAACGGCTTGCGCTCGGTGCTTCGTATGTCTGCGAGGAAGGGCTTGAGGCGCTTGAAGGCATGCCGCTGGCCGAGCTGGATCTCAAGGCATCGCGGATGATGATCGAGCGGCTCGATGTGCTGCACGCTTTTCCGCTCAAGCGCCTGGTGCTCGCCGATGTCCAGGGGATCGATGCGCGGACCTTGGGCGACCTGCGAGGCTTGGCTCTGGAGTCGTTGGATTTGTCGTTGAACGAGCTGAGCTGGAAGGCATTGAAACAACTGGCCGGCCTGCCGCTGAAGCGGTTGGACCTGAGTTTTTGTCAGGGCGTCGATGGCAAGGTCTTGCGCAAGCTCGTCGACCTGGGGCTGCCGTTGGAGCAGCTTGAGATCAGCGGCCTGGATCTGCGCGATGACGACCTGGCCTGCCTGCGTCATCTGCCGTTGCAGCGCCTCGGCCTGTATGAAAGCCCCTGGCTCACTGATGCCGGCGTCGCGCACCTTGCGCATCTGCCGTTGCGGGACCTGACGCTCGAGGCAGGCCCTGGGGAGTCGCAGCTCACATCCGCCATGGTGCCGGTGTTGGAGCAGTTGCCGCTGCAACGGTTGTCCTTGCGCAACGGCTCCGGGATCAGCGCGCAGGGTTGGGATCGCCTGGCCCGGTTGCCTGCGCGAGTGATGGGGCCGGGTATCTGACGCAGGTGTTCGCGGGCACGAAAAAGGCACTGGCGATTATCGCCAAGTGCCTGGTTTACCGGGGTTCGCTTATGAATGAGACGCAACGGGTACGCGTCTGCCCAGGCGGATCAGTTCATTGGAGAAACACAACCCGAGGATAATCAGCCCCGCGCCCGCGTACAGGCTGTCCCTCGGTACTTCATTGAGCACCACAAAGGCCAGCAGCGCCGCGAACAGCGGTTCGGTCAGCTCCAGTGCCTGCACTTGCGACGGCTTGAGGTATTCAATGGCTTTGGTGGTGCAGAAGAAACCCAGGATCGTCGGCAGCGCCGCCAGTGCCAGCAGCACGGCAATTGCCAGGATGGAGAACTCACCGATCACAAAGCCATCCGCCGCAGCCGGCATCAGCAAGTAAAGGCTGCCGAAAAACAGCAACTGGCGAGTGAAGTGCAACCCGCCCGACACACCCATACCTTTCATCGCCACCGAAAACGCGCCGTAACCACAGCCCGCCATGACGGCCAGCGCCGCGCCTTGCAGCGTAAAGCCCTGCTGAAGATCGGCGCCGAAAATCACCGCGATCCCGGCAATGGCCAGCACCGCGCCAACCGTGGCGTTCGCCGTGATCGCATCCTTCAGGAAGAGACGCCCCAACAGAATCGAGGAAATGGACGCGCTCGCCATCAGCATCACCACCACACCCGCCGCCGCGTAATGCCGGTAAGCGGAGGTTTCGAAGTGGAACAGCACGAAAATACCGAGAAACGCACAAATCGCCGCCTGCCACCACTTGGCCTTCGTCGCCGGTCCCTTGAGGAAAAACAGCAGGACCGAGAGCAGCAAGCAGCCCAGGACAGTCTTGATAACGGCGACGCTGCTTGCGGTGAAGCCGCTGCTCATTAGCACTTTGCTGAGGACACCGATGGTGGCGTTTAGCGCGGCGGCGCAGAGGGCGAAGATCACACCTTTGCCGAAGTGGGTTTGCATGGGGGGACGGTCCTTGTTGTTGAGGGGCGTTTGGCAGGATACCGGGGTGTGGGGGGGAGCAGAATCCTGGGCACAAAAAAAGACGTCCTAGGACGTCTTCTTTTGTTTGATGTGCCGGGGTGAGCTGAAATGGTCTGATAAATATATGAAATATATAGAGTTTTCTGGTTAAACTTTCTTCGTGGAATACCATTTGGAATGCGCTGCACAGGATTGAGCCGGAATGCTGAGGCGTGACCCTCCTGAGGCAATCATCAGGAGTCATTTCGCAGTGGCCAATCACGTGGTCGTCATCCCCTTTTCTGCCCAGTGTTGGATGAGGGTAGGGTACAGGTATGAGCTTTAAATTAAGGGGCCTAATTTGCTTTGATCGCTCATCTTTAAAATCAAGGTACTAAGAGTACAGGTGCGTGGTTGAGCAACATCTTGTACCTGTACCCTGCTTGGTCGACTATGTGGGCTTGAAAACAGCGAAAAATTCCCTGAAGCCATTTGTGGTTAATGTATTGTGTATGCGTAGTAATCCTGTCTCACCTAAAGGGGCGGTTCCTTTGCCGTTTTGGCTTCTCTCGTGCTGGAGTTGCTCTTGTAATTCATCTACTGATAGCCAATAGTTGCATGTCTGCTGATCATGTGATCGATTGATGCTGAAATATTTTCCGTCTCGCTCACCCGCGACTGGATAATGATGAATGGACTCGCTCAGCCAGTATAGCTTGGAGTCCAATGTGGCTATCCATGTGTCCTGAGTCTTGCCGTAAAAGTGCTCTTTGGAAAACTCCAGGGCGCCTTTTATGTACTTGAGGTCTTGAACGCCGTTAAAAATATTTTTGAATCGCTGCGCTGGCTTGTTGCTTCCACTCATGAAGTTGTTCTTGATGTCTTCGATTTTTGCGTTAAGCTCGTCGGAATAGTTGGGCTTTTTATCGCAGAAGCAGTACTTGGCAATTTCGGCTTCAACAGCGCTGAGCATATCAATTTCATCACAGACACGGCTCATATATGTTTTGAATTTTTCAACGCCTGATAAGCTTGGCTTCGTGGCGTTGATGATATGTATCTGCATGAGCGAGAAAAACGGCACGCTGTAGAGGTACTGCTCTTCTATGCTGAGTTCTGAGAACTCATACGCTCGGGTTCTTTCCGCTTCATTCGGGGTGTTTCGTGTCGCGGTTGGATGATCGATCATCTGAGGGCAGAATATCGAAAGAAACAATTCATACATCTCAAAGCTTAGCTTTTTGAATTTCGGGTGGACCTCGTTAAGGGCAAACCCGGGCGTTAGGCACAGACTTTGTGGTGGGCAAGAGTTTATGAAATTTATAAGTCTAGTTAAGTCGAAATCGTTCGGGCTGTGGCGACGAAGAATTACATCTTCCATTCTCACCAAAATGTTAAGGTCAAGAATCAAGGTCGTTTCTATGCCTTTCCGCTTGTTCTCGGTCACGATGCTTGGGGTGAGCTGCGGGGAACTGTCGGTTTTGCGGCAAGGTTTTATAAAATGTAGGGTATGTGAAGGCATTGTGATTTACCTAACTCCTTTCTGATAAGACTGTGTCCTTAAATCGTGAGCTGCTATACAGCGTATCGCCTGCATTGGGGGTTCTAACGTCTGACTCAAAGTTAAGTGCTGAGAATTATCGGGTCGATGGAACCCTGATGCTTGTAAGCCATCTTCAGAGTGAAGTTGGATGGTTCTGACCAGTACCTATGCCGCGTGCGCTGGTGACATCGTCCGCTATGATACTCAGATGCCTTCAACATCAATTCCGTGTTCTGCCAACCATGTCTTGCGCTGTGCGTAGTCAGGCATGACGCGCTCCAGGCGTAGCCAAAATTCTGGGGTGTGATGTGGCTCTTGCAAATGCACCATCTCATGCACCACCACATATTCCGCAATGGGCTTGGGCAGCAGAATGGTCTTCCAATGGAAGTAGAGCTGCGCGCCCTTGCCACAGGAGCCCCACCGATAGCCCAGATCCTGCACACGTATACCGCCTGGGATAAGGTCCATGCGGGCTTGGTGACTTTTGACGCGCAAGGCCAGCCAACTGCGCGCATGTTCGCTGTACCAACGAATGAAATGCTCTCGAGCTCTTGGTAGCTCGCTACGCAGCAGGCGAAAACGACCCGCAGAGAGTTTCAGCGGCACATCCTGTTCATCAACCAATTTGAGGCGATAGCTTCGTCCCAGATATAGAAAACCCTCGCCATCAACGTATTCCTTGATCGGGATTGCGCGCTGCAGGCGTTCCTTTTCGGCAAGACGCGAGTAGATCCAGAAGCTTTTTTCCGCTACGAATTGCCGCAGAGCTTGCTCATCAACCTCAGGTGGGGCAGACAGGATAAGGGCGCCGTCACGCTCGACAGTGATCTGTAGCGTCTTACGCCGCGCGCTGCGGCGTAGCGTCAGTTGCAGCTCGCCTACGGTGAGGGTCTGGCTACTCATAGTTGCATCAACCGATCATGGCTAGCTCTCGCTTGGTCCATCAGCCGGTCAGACAGTACACCCGCCGTATCGCTGTCCATCAAGGGCGGACGTAGTCGCATCAGGTAATCGAATAGCTGCCCGGCTAGTTCCTCCTGTGCTGCTCGCTTGCGCGGGCTCCAGATATCGCGGTGGCTTTGGAGTTCGCCCACCAACAAATCGACCAGTTCCACTGTTACATCCTTCAAACGCAGCAGCTCGGTGGGCTGCGGATTGGCGTCGGCACATACCACATCCAGCAGGGTGCGCAGGAAGGGTGCATAGTGCTCAGGTAGGTCCAGGGGGCTGTAGTCATCGCTCATTTGACCGCTGCGCAGTTCGTTGATGATCTTCTGCATCTGTTCAACCAACTGATCCCACTGTTCGCCCAGCGACTTGAGCAGGTCGTTCAGACGTTCGGATAGCTTGCGATAAAGTACCGGATCTTCATCAGCATGCTTGCGCACATGCGAGCGAATGGCGTGCTCCATCTCTGAGGCCTTGGCGCGGTCGTTGACGCTGCGCGATAGCTGCTTCTCGAAGTCTGCGTCGGTGAGCTGAATCGGCGGAATCTTCGGGTCGATGCCCAGGGAAATAACGTGATCGTCGATCAGCTTGCGCACCTTGGCGCCGACATCCTTGCCCAGTTGCGGCAGGTCCTTGTAGCGACCGCGCGCCCGTGCGTGGATATAGGCTAGGCGCTTGGCATCCTTGACGAAGGGCAGGCCCTCGGGGCGTGGCAGTACAGTGTCCAATGAGTCGAGGAATGCTTTGAGCTTTACCGCAAATTCGGCGCGCACCTTTTCCGATTCCAGTGCAGCAATGCAGGCTTCGGCATCTTCCAGCGACTCGATGTCCTGGCGACGCAGCACATCCACCACTCGCAGATGACGATCTCGTAACACCGGCACCTCGTCCTTGATGCTACTCAGCGCACCCTCGATATCCTCGTCAGCATAGGCTGCCAGGGCTTCGCGCAAATGGTTGGCGACCCCGTAGTAGTCGACCACGATGCCGCAGCGTTTGCCAAACCCAGTACGGTTGACCCGCGCAATGGCTTGCAGCAGCTCGGCTTCCTTGATTGGCCGATCAAGGTACATGACCCCTTCGATGGGGGCGTCAAAGCCGGTGAGCAACATAGACTTAACGATCAGGAAGGCCAGTGGATCGGCCTTGCCCGGCTGCTCATGATTCAGCGGCTTCTTGAAGCGCTGGATCAACTGCTCGTGCTTGCTGCCATCCGTCCAGGTTTTCCATTCGGCCGGATCGTTATTTGAGCCGGAAATAATCGGTGCGAATTCTAAGCTGCGTAGCCTGTCGCGATAGCGCCATGCCTGCACGCGTGCCTGGAGCTTGGGTGGGCGCTGGCACAGGGTCTCGTCGTCGAGATCTTTGTCAACTGCTGGCAGCGCGTCGGCCTCGGCCAGCAGCTCATCGCGGGCGGCCTCCAGCGCATGAAAATAGCGGATCGCTGCAATCCGGCTATAAGCCACCACTTGCGCCTTGTAGCCGTTGGGCAGGATGTTGGTGACGTAATGTTTGAGAATATCGCGCGCCTTTTCGGTAATCAGCGCGGGGGCATCAAAGATATGACCCTTGGTGGCGTATTTTTTCTTGATCAGTTCCAGCTCGTCCTGACTGTGCTCGCGGAACAAATCCTCGAACAGTTCATCCAGGCTCGCCCCGTCTTTCACAGCGCCCTGAGCAGTTCGTCCTTCGTAAAGCACCGGCACTGTCGCGCCATCTGCCTCGGCTTCCTTGATGGTGTATTTATCGATGAACGCGCCAAAAATTTCGTGGGTGCGTTTCTTATCGCCCATGATGATCGGCGTACCGGTAAAGCCGATGCGCACGCAGTTTGGCAGGCCCGCCAGCAGGTTCGCGTGTAGATCGCCGGCCTGGGTGCGGTGCGCCTCATCGATCAGTACCAGAATGCTCTCGTCGTGGTTGAGCACTTCGAATGGTTTGCTCACCAGGTAGGGCGCACGCTTTTCTGCGGCTTTGAGGGATGCCGTAGCTTGCGCAGGGGGCGGCGCCTCTCCATCTTCCTCCTGTTCGGGATTGCGATACTTCTGGATGGTGGCGAATATCAGGCCTGGGCCCTGGCGGCGTGCCAAGGCTTTAACGCCCTCGATATTGGACGCCACCTCCGGCAGCTCGCCGCTCAGCGTGGCGGTGGCGGCGAGCTGGTTTTGCAAGTCTTTACGGTCGGTGACCACGATGATCTTGAAGCGGCGCAGTTGTGTATCCGTGCGCATCTTGCGCACCAGAAATACCATGGTCAGGCTCTTGCCCGAACCCTGGGTGTGCCAAACGATGCCGCCGCGCTGGTCGCTCTCGCCATGTTCAAGGCGTGTCTGCCCGCGTTTCATGCGGATCACCGTGCGGTTCACCGCGCGGTATTGCTGGTAGCGGCAGACTGTCTTTATGGTCTGCCCGCCAATCTGCATGAACAGCATGAAATGTCGAATCAGATCGAGCAGGTGGGCCGGCGTCAGCATGCCTGCCACCAGGCGTTCCTGTTCGGACAATTTGGCTTTGCCCAACTGCTCGGCCACAGACTGTTCGCTGCCGCTGCCATCCGGGCCAACCACGGTTTTCCATTGGGAGAAATGCCCGAAGCCGGCACCAATGCAGCCGACCCGAGCCTCGTCGTAGCTACTGGCGATCAACAGCTGCACGCTGGCGAACAGAGTCTCGTTGCCCTCATTCTCCTCGACCTCGAAGGCCGCTTTGCGCTGGTTGCTATAGCGGCGCAATTGGTCGACAGCCTCGGCCAGCGGTTCTGGAATGGACGGGCTCTTGCACTCCACCACCACCAGAGGGATGCCGTTCACCAGCAACACCAGATCCGGGACGATAAATTTCTTGCCGCTGTTATAGCCCGGCGGGCAATCCACTCGGAACTGATTGATCACACTGAAGTGGTTATTGGCCGGGCTGGCCCAGTCGATGTACTGGATTGTCTGGCCGCGACCGCCCTCCCAGCCTGGGAGGCCGTCGACAGTGATACCTTTGAGCAGCAGCTCAGTGACCGTCTGGTTAGCTTCCATCAGCTTGCCGGCGCCTACACGGGTAATGGCCGCCAGTGCTTCGGCAATGCGCTGCTCATCCAGCCAGGGCTGGCCGTCGCGCAGGTTGATGGCACGCAACCGCTCTGCCAGTGCGGCCTGCTGAATCACTTCACTGAAGCTGCTGCGGCCAGTGATGGCCGGGTCGTCGAGGCTGCCCTCGATATGCTTCCAGTTCAGCCCCTGTAACTGAGCCACAAAGGGTTTTTCGACGTCTTTCAGCTCCCAGCCCACGGTTTACTCCTTTAATCCAGTTCAGGCGTGTATGGGCTCATACAGGCTCATAGCGGCTCATTCCGGCTCATTCCGACTCATTTCCGCGCATTCCGGCTCATTCCGAGATCCCAACGGTGTAGATTGCCCCTCGATTCTTGCCGCTCTGCACAAGGGCGCCTTTGTCTTTCAGCTTTTTCAGCAGCTTGGCCGCTTGGTCAGTTGATATGCGACATAGTCCCATGACCTCGGCACGTTTTATTTGCCCATGCTGCTGTACATAGTTCAACACCATTTGCTCATGCTGAATCGGAGCGAAGCCAGCCTGGCGGGTATAGGCGGCCTTGTCACCCACGGCCTGGTATAGGCTGGCGGACAAGGTGTAGCTGCGCCCTCGGGTAGAACCGTGAGCCTCCACCAAGCCGGCTTCGGTCAGGGCTTCCAGGGTGCGTTTGGCACTGGCGGTGTCGCGCTGGATCTGTACGGCCAGTTCGTCGGCCGTGACGCGCTTGGTCTCACGTAGGGCGGCCAGGGCGATCAGGCTGTCAATGGGCAGCTCGGCGCTGGTGGCGCGTTCGTGCTCGACTACCAGACGGCGGAAGTCAAGATCGGCCTCTGCGGTGGGGAGGCGCAACACCACGTTCTGTGCGGTGGTGTAACTGTAGTCCGGGGCCGGCCGGCCGAACTTGAGCATGCCGCGGAAAATCTTGTCCACGCCTCGGCCGGAGCGTTCGACCACGCCGACGCGCTTCATGGCGTCGGCCAGGGCCGGGTTGCGCGGGCGCGGTTCGGTCACCAGCAGGTTGGCCAGGGTCACGCCATCGACCAGGCCACCGGGGTTGCTAACCACCAGGGCATCGTCCTCCAGGCGCACATGTACCGCGCCTCTGCCGTGGTAATCGCGATGCACCAAGGCATTGGCTACGGCTTCACGGAAGGCGCCGAGGTCGACCTTGGGCACTGGCACGCGGAATAGGCCGACCTGTAGTTCTTCCTCTGGGTTGTAGGGACGGAAGTTGGTTTCCAGCCAGTCCAGTGCCTTGAGCAATGGGAAGCGGCGAAACTCGTTGAAGCGCACTGCCTGCTGGGCCAGCACCTGGAAAGCGAACTCATGGGTGGGTACCAGTTGACGCAGGGAGGTTTCCCGACCGATCAGTAGCAGGCCGGTAAGGGTCGGCACGCGCGAACCATCGGGTTGACGCGCTGTGAGCAGCAGTGCGCCGTCCAGGGCTTCGTCGTCCAGTTCTAACAGCACGCGGTCGCCGCCGTATTGCTGCACCGCCTGGCGCAGGCGTTCACGCTCCAGCGGGTCGAGGTCGGCGAGAGTGGCACCGGCCACTGGCTGGGCGGAAACATCGAGTAGGCCGAAGCTGCTTGCGCGGCTGCTGCGCTCATGGGGCAGCATGGCTATGCATTCGGGCGTGCCGTTGTGCTTCAAGCGGCGGCGCAGGTAGACGCCGCTGGTGGTGGCCACCTCGCCCTGGGCTTTGGGTACATTGATGCGCGCCACGATTACACCATCCAGGTCGAGCGCCTCTGCCTGTACGTTCAGCGACGGCGAGGTGCGCGCTGCAACCATGCCGGCCAAGCCCTCCAGCAGGCGGTGCTCGGCATGCAGGCCGGTGGGCGTGCCATCATCCTCGACACCCAGCCACAGTTCGCCGCCCTCGGCATTGGCCAGGCAGACCAGTGCCTCAATTAGCTCGCGGTCGGGGAGCTTCTTGAGGTCGCTCTTGAACTCGACGGTGAGGGTTTCGCGGGGTGGTAGGTGCTGGGGCATATCAGGCTTCCATTGATGGAGCAGCTTGCTGAACGGACTCCAGCAGCGGGGTGACACGCACGCGGCCGGTCAGTAAATCATCCATCAAGCCAGCTTTTTGCTGTCTCAGTTTTTCAAGCAGGGCCATTTCATGCTGGAGCCTCAAAGCCAAGGTGTTGGCTCGAGCACTGATCTCAATTTGCTCCGGCAAGGGGGCGATAGCCACGAGCAAGTTTCGGATAGCGTGCTGACTGATGTTTTTCATGCTCATGCTGGTTCCGGTTGCCGAGCACTCAATCTGAGATCGGATATACGGCTGTTGCAAACAGAGACACAAGTACTCCTTCGAAGCCATGCCGCAATTAACCACCAAACGTAGGGTCTTGTCACAGAGCATTAACTTAGGCTGTGGGTCCTCTACCAGGCATGCCATTCCAACTAGTTCTGGAGTATTGGCGCGCGTTATCAAAAGATCGCCTGAGTGGACCTCGTAAGCCGGATTAACAAGAGATTCATGCTCTACAAGCTTGTTTTGGTCAGAGCGGAAACCGTCGGAATGAACAGCGCTAACCTTCAATACACCCCAACTTCCAGAAGGTGCTGGAGTGTCCGAGCAGCTCGGACTTTTTCCCGCCTCAATGTCAGTAAGCAATGTAGCAATTAACTGCGCATCCCATTCCCTTGGAATCCAGCCTAACGGCGACTCTTTGTAGAGCTGCGGCGCTTCGCTCTCCGGCGGGCGCAGTTGGCCGTTAGAGTCAATGCCACGGGTCAGCAGGTCGTGCAGCAGGCTCTGCTTGATGGCCTTGAGCTTGTCGATCAGCGCCTCGGTTTCGCGGATGGCGGTGTCGAAGATGTCGAGGATTTGGGCAATTCCTTGCTGCTCCTGAACTGTTGGAACAGGAAGCACGCTTGCTTTAACAGGTTTACGGATTAGCTCTAACTGATTGGTCGACCCTGCGTAGCAAAATCGCTCAAGGTGGCTCTGCCCCCAAGACGTACGCAGCACGGCATTGAGCCATCTTCCATCAGCGGCTTCAGCCCTTGGCCGAAGCACGGTGACATGCCCGTCAACAATAAAGGCCCCGTCATGATCGAATACAACCGATCGGCCAATAGTCCCTGTGCCGGTAGAGTTCAGCAGGACATCACCAGACTCCGGGCGCAGCACATTACGCATCGCTCGATCTGCATGAGGGCGTGCAAACTCAGGAGCGAAGCGAGATGTGGTGACACACCGCTGACCGATGGCCAAAACGCTGCTGCCCTCTACATAAACCGGTGCCGTGCCTCGGGAAATCAGGTTGCACAGTTCATCGAGCGTCTTTTTTGGCCATCCTGCCTCATTGGGTATCGAGACTTCCAAAGGTAGGAACTCTTGCTCAGACATACCCCAGCCCCTTCAAGAACCCCTGCAACGCCTCTGCTGCCGCATCGCGCTTGTGCTCGATCTCGTTCAGCGTTACCCGGTACTTGTCCCACCAGTTCTCGAAGGTAGCGACTATCTGCTTGCGCTGGGCGGCGATATAGCGCTCGACGATGGCCTGCATATCGTTATGCAGGATGGTTAGCAGCAGCTCGGTCGCTTGTAGCTCGTCCAGCCCGTCGACGGCCTGATTCAGGTGGCTGGCGAAGTTTTCCTGCTGAGTTTTGAGTTGTTTCTTTACCTTTGTCAGCTCGGCCTTCCAGCTCTTGAGCTGGGCTTCATCGATAGGGTTTTCCTCGTCATCGGCACCCATCTCGACATCGGCCTCGTCTGAATCTTCCCCCTTAATTGGGGCTGCGGCTTTGAGCTGGCTATCCAGTTCGGCCCTTTTCGATTCCAACTTGGCCAGCTCGGTTACGAAATCGCCGAGTAGGAACTTCACCAGCTTGTGCTCCAGCGGGCTTTGCTTGCTGGTCTTGTCTTCCAGGGCGGTGATGATGCTGATGCGCCAAGCGTCGATTACGCCCCGGCTGCCGTGGGCCATCAAACCGAGAAAGTCGTATTTGCTCTGGTACCAGAAGCCGGCAACAATGCCGCGCACCTGGAAGGGGTCGAGCAGGCCGATGCCTTCCAGCGTCTGGCTAAAACTGGCCAGCAGGTCGCCGCGCAACTCGACCAGTGTGGCACTGTTATCCAGCTTCCCAGCCAGGGCAGTGATGCGCGGGCTGTGTGCGTGCCACCAGTTTTCGAAGGCATCACGCAGGGCGGCTTCCTTGGCCTGCAGCCCTGCGTTGCTTTCGATGGCTGGCTTGAGGTCGGTGCGCCGGCTTAGCTCGTCGCGAAAGTCGAGATACTGTGCGTCTCGAGCCACGAAGAGGTCCTGCGGGTCGAGGCCATGGGCAGCGAACAGTGTGGCTTTCGCGTCAACTTCAGCCTTGGGCACACCTCCCAGCAGGTGAGCGCGTACATCATGCGGTTCTGGTGGCGGTGCGTTATCCACATAGCGGCGGATGTTCAGGTTGTAATCGTTTTCGCGCAGCGTAGCGATATCCACCACATCGCTGAGGCCGTCGATCCGGCGGAATTCATCGAAGGCGGTGGTGATCTTCTCGATATGCTCGGGCAGCAGGTAGTTCTGCGCACGACCCTCGAAGTACTCGCGGTCGGCGTTGATAAACAGCACCTTGCCCTGGCGATCGGCAGGCTTGGCGCTGACACGGTTGGCGCCTTCCTGCTTTTGTTGGCGCAGGATAAGGATGCACGCCGGAATGCCGGTGCCATAGAACAGGTTGGCCGGCAGACCGATCACGGCTTCGAGCAGGTCGTTCTCGATAATGCCGGCTCGGATACCGCGCTCCTCACCTCCACGGAATAGCACTCCGTGGGGCAGTACCGTGGCGATCATGCCCTCGTCGCGGGTCACGGCGAGCATGTGCTGGAGGAACATCAAGTCGGCCTTCTTCGAGCCCAACGGCACCTCGCCGAAGCGGAAGCGCTGCTCGCGGAATGTCGGGTTCCAGGCCAGGCTGCCATCCGGGCTTTTCTCGGTGTGGCCCCAGTTGATGGAGAACGGCGGGTTGGTGAGGATGCGGTCGAAGCGGCGTAACTCACCGCCTTCGATATGCCGAGGGTTGGCCAAGGTGTCTTCGTTCTCCAGCCCGGTGCCGCTGATGCCGTGCAACAGCATGTTCATCCGTGCGATGGACCAGACGGTACCGTTGAATTCCTGGCCGAACAGGTTGGCCTTGCGACCGTCTTCTCCGTGCTCGTCAATGTATTCCTTGGCAGCAATCAACATGCCGCCCGAGCCGCAACATGGGTCATAGATGTCGTGTTCGAGGCGTGGCTTGAGCAGGTGAACCATCAACCGCACCACCGCACGCGGTGTATAAAACTCGCCGCCCTTCTTGCCGGCCGAGTCGGCGAACTCGCCGATCAGGTACTCGTAGGCGGCACCGAGCAGATCAGGGAATTCGAAGTCACTGTTGCGCAGGCGCACTTCACCGAAGTGGGTGATGAGCTGGCGTAGCTTCTGATCGGGAATCTTTCCTTGGCCGACCTTACGAGTGAAGTCGATATGCTCCAGCACCCCTTCCAGGTCCGCATTGTTGCCCTCGATGCCGGCCAGCGCCTTGTTCAGCAGGTCGCCGACATTGATGTGCGCTTCGTTGAGCACGTACCAGAATCGCGAATGGATGGGCACCCAGAAATTGCCATGAAGCTTGTACCAGCGCGGATTTTCCGCCATGGCACATGCCTCGGATTTACTCTTGCCGGCATTCATCTGATCGACAACGACCTGCTCATAGCGCTCCTCGAATACGTCGGAGCAGCGCTTGAGGAACAGCATGCCAAAAATGTATTCCTTGAACTCCGAGGCATCCATCTTGCCGCGCAGGATATCGGCAGCTTTGAACAGATGGCGTTCCAGTTGTTGCAGAGTGAGGGGCATTGCGGAATCTCTTGTGGGCACCCAGGGAGTGGATGCCGATTAAATGCCGGAGATTGTATCCTAAGCCAAGCGACGTCCTGCACCCGGTAGGGGACGGGGTTGCGGTAAGGTTTTTGCGCCATCGAGCCAGACGCTCAAAGGAGCTGTTTGTTTAGCCTTTGCCTAGGTGGGAATGGAAGGGCCCGAAGTAATCGGTCTGATGAGGCAAACACGAAAGCTCATTCCAGGATCTATACGCCGTTGAGCTGTGCCTAGCAGGCTGTCATTAAGCAGGCATTCCTGAGTCAATCTATCCCTTTCAGGCACAAAAAAGGCACTTGCGATAATCGCTAAGTGCCTGATTTATAACGCTAATTTGGTGGAGCCGGGGGGATTTGAACCCCCGTCCGCCAGTACTCCGCTGTCGGTACTACATGCGTAGCCGTGTCTATTGAGTTAACCCTCAGCGACCCGACGGGCAGGGTGCTTTGGGCGAGTTGTGTAAGTTTTAGCCGCTTCGTCCACAACGTACTGCACGGCGATTCCGTTCTATATGACAATCACTTTGGGTTTACGGACATCCCCTAATGATTGCTGGACCCGAAGGTACCAGAAGCTCAGGATCTAAGGCTGCTTACGCAGCGATAGCGTAATCCTGGCCGTAGGTTTCGTCATTGGCAACTATAGAAGTTGCAACAGTGGATTTACGAGTTCTGTTACCAACTCGGCATGCACCTAAAGTTTCGCAACCGGCGTCGAATCCTGAACGGCCCCGAACCTGGCGCTTCGTGGATCTGTTGAAGCGGCAGGCATTTGCAGTGTACGCCAATCCACGTCCGAGGCCAACCCGCAGGTTGGCCCTCGGTGGTCAGGTGTTTTTACCGTCTTTGTTGACCTTCTGGATTTCCTGGATGGTCTGGGTGGTTTCGGAGATGCATTTCTTGGTGCCTTCCTCCGTGTTTTGGGCTTGATAAGCCTTGGCTTGCTGGACGCTGGCTTCGACACGCGCCTCGATGTCCGAGCCCTGGATCTGGGTCTTGGCACTTTCGATGGTTTTCAGGTTGGTGTCGCACAGGTCGCTCGAACTGCCGGCGGCAAACGAGGGCGACGCCAGCATGGAGGCGGTAACGAACAGACCTAACAGTACAGAGCGCTTCATATGTCTCTCCTTGGACTGTGGCCCAGGCAACACCGGCCATCAGTACGGCTACCCATTGGGGAAGGTCCCGCGTTTGCGGGACTTGATCAGTGGACTGCGACCGTTCGCCAGGGTTCTATTTTTCTTCAGGTCGCTTTCTTGAGGTCGCGGGGGCCCGGGTCACCCGATCCACCAGGTAGACCAGTCCGTGGTAGTCGATTGCGCCATGTTGTGTCAGACCGATCTCGCAGGTGCGGCTGGTGGAGATCCCCTCGCTGCAATGCTGCACCGCGTCCTTCAGGCTGCGTAACGAATGCGCGTTCAGTTCCGGTGTGGTGAAGCCTTTGTCGCCGGCGAAGCCGCAGCAATGGATGCCTTCGGGAATGACCACGTTTTTGCTGCATTTGCGTGCCAGTTCGATCAGTGCCTGGCTTTCGCCAAGGTGCTGGGTGCTGCAGGTGACGTGTACGGCAATGGGCGCCTCTTGGGGGGTGAAGTCGAGGCGGTCCATCAGGTGCGTGCGGATGAAACGTACCGGGTCGTACAAGTCGAGCCGCACGTCGCCGAGGTCCTGGACCAGTCGCAAGGTGCACGGGCTGGTGTCGCAGTAGATCGGGTCGAGCCCGCCGCGGCTGGCGTGCAGCAAGGCGCCGATCAGTTCCTGGCGCTTGTGTTCGGCTTGTTCGGCATAGCCTTTGGAAGCGAAGGGCTGGCCGCAGCAGAGGTTGTCCAGGTTGTCTGGGAAGACGACTTGGTAGCCGGCCTTTTCCAGCAGACTGCGGGTTTTTTCGTACAGCGATGTTTGTTCCTTGTCTCCCGCTGCCGGGCCCATGACCCGCGACACGCATGCTGCCAGGTACACCACCCGCGGACGCTCGTCCGTTACCGCGATACTTACGCGGATGGCTTTTTCCGGCTGGGGCATGGCGTTGGTCCACTGCGGCACCTGGCCTTTGGACAGTCGGGTCAGCGATGCCGAGAGTTTGGCCAGGCGCGGCGCACCGAGCAACATGCGCGCGCCGTTGGCGACGTGCAGGGCGAAGCGGGCGCCTTGCAGCGTGGCGGCGAAATTTCCTTCAACCCAGTTGGCGGTTTTCGTCTTTGTTGCTTCGCGACTGCGCAGCTTTTTCACCAGGTCGCCGGTGTTGATGCCGACCGGGCAGCGTTGTGCGCACAAGCCCGTGGCGGCGCAGGTGTCGATGCCGTGGTATCGGTAGGCCTGCTCCAGTTCGGCGGTGTCGGTGCCGGCGCGTTTCTTCGCTTGGATATCGCGCCAGATCACGATGCGTTGGCGCGGGCTCAGGGTCAGGTCCTTGGACGGACACACCGGCTCGCAGAAACCGCACTCAATGCACTTGTCCACGATCTCGTCGGCGGCCGGCAGCGGCTTGAGGTGCTTGAGGTGGATTTGCGGGTCTTCGCTGAGCACCACGTCCGGGTTGAGGATGCCGTTGGGGTCGAGCAGGCGCTTGAGTTGCCACATCAGCTGGTAGGCATCGCTGCCCCATTCCAGTTCGACGAAGGGCGCCATGTTGCGGCCGGTGCCGTGTTCGGCTTTGAGCGAGCCACCGAACTCCACCGCCACCAACTGCGCCACGTCATCCATGAATGCCTGGTAGCGTGCGACTTCTGCGGCGCTGTTGAAGCCTTGGGTGAAGACGAAGTGCAGATTGCCTTCCAGCGCGTGTCCGAAAAGGATCGCTTCGTCGTAGGCATGTTTGTCGAACAGCTCGATCAGGCGATTCACGCCGATGGCCAATTGTTCCACCGGGAAGGTCACGTCTTCAATGATGACCGTGGTGCCGGTTTTGCGTACCGCGCCCACTGCCGGGAAGGTGTCTTTGCGGATGGCCCAGAGGCGGGCGTTTTCCCGTGGGTCTTCGGTGAAGTCGACCTGTTTTTCCACAGGGAATGCGGCCAGCGAGGCCATGATCCGCGCCAGTTGTTCTTGCAGTAGAGATGAAGACGCCGCGCGGGATTCGATCAGTAGGGCGCAGGCATGGGTCGACAGGTGTTGTACGAAATCCGGCATGCCCGGTTTGTCCTGCACCGAGCGCAGGCTGCGGCGGTCCAGCAGTTCCACGGCCGACACGGGTTGGCTTTTCAGCACGGTGACGGCGTTGCAGCAGGTTTCCACATCCGGGAAGACGATCAGGGCCGAGGCTTTGTTCGGGTGATCGACCACCGTGTTGTAGGTCACCGCGCTGATGAAGCCGAGGGTGCCTTCGGAGCCCACCAGCAGGTGGCTCAAGATATCCACAGGCTCGTCGTAGTCCACCAGGGCGTTGAGTGACAGGCCGGTGGTATTTTTCAGACGGTACTTGTGGCGGATTCTGGCGGCCAGTTCGGTGTTGGCGCGGGTCTCGCGTCCCAGGGTGGCGAGGCGTTCCAGCAGTTCGCCGTGGCTTGTGCGAAAAGCGGCCACGCTGCGCTCGTCTTCGGTGTCCAGGCGTGTGCCGTCGGCCAGGACCAGGCGGATGCCGGCCAGGGTGTGGTAGGTGTTCTGCGCCGTGCCACAGCACATGCCGCTGGCGTTGTTGGCGACGATACCGCCGATTTTGCAGGCATTGATCGACGCAGGGTCCGGGCCGATCTTGCGCCCGAACGGTGCCAGCCAGGCGTTGGCCTGGGCGCCGATCACGCCGGGTTGCAAGCGAATCTGCGTGCCTTGTCCACGAATCTCCCGGCCGTTCCAGTTATCCCCAAGCACGATCAGCACTGAATCGCTGATGGCTTGCCCGGACAGGCTGGTGCCGGCGGCGCGGAACGTGACCGCAACCCGGTCGCGTTGGGCGAGTTTCAGCAGGGCGATCACTTCATCCTCGGACTCGACCCGTACCACCAGTTTCGGAATCAGCCGATAGAAACTGGCGTCGGTGCCGAAGGCCAGGGTCGACACGGGGTCGTCGAAACGTCGCTTCTGCGGGATCAGGCGGTGTACGTCGTGCAGGAAAGAGGCTGGAAGGGTCATTGGTCCTCCAGGATCAGCACCACCAGGTCTTTCGGGCCATGGGCGCCGTAGGCCAGGACTTGCTCGATGTCGGCGGTCTTCGACGGGCCGGACACCAGCAAGGCGTTGGTGGGCATGCCTTGGGCCCATTCGAATTCCTGCTGCACTTCATAGAAGTTGTCGCGGATCTGACTGGCCTTGAGCAGGGCAAAATGCACCGGCGGCACCAGGCTCATCAGTCGGGGTTCTTCGCGAGTCGGCCAGAGGATCAGGCTGCCAGTGGCGGCGATGGCGCCCAGCGTACCGGTGAGGCTGGCGGGCGTGTCATTGAACAGTTCGGCTTTCCATTCTTCTACCGGCCGGTTGTAGGCCTTGAGCGTTGGCAGGTCCGGATTGTTCGCCCAGAACTGTGTGATTTTTTCTCCGTGTGCTGTTGTCGGGGCGATGAGCAGGCCGGGCAACTGCCGGTCGCGCAGCAATTGCGCCAGCAGGGCCGGCCAGCCGTCCCCGGAAGTCAGGTGGATTTCGGTGTGCACCGCTTCCATCAACTTGCGCAATTGCGCGATGCGTTGCTCGGGCGCATAGCGGTAGGTTTGCGTCACCAGGTCGACATCGAAATTGTCGGCAACGGGCGTGGTGCCGGTCAGGCTTTTACGCAGCTTGGCGAGAATATTGTTCTTGGCGCTCATTGGCGCTCTCCCTGCTGGTTCAGGTGTTCGCGGGCCAGGTCATGCAACGAGCGGGCGGCGGGTTTGGGGGCGCTGTGGTGCTGGGTCCAGGGGCCGACGTTGCGCGGTGTCAGGGCGCGCAGGCGCGTGGCGAGGAAACCGAACAACCGGTACAGCCGTGGCGAGCTGTTGAGCCAGGCCCAGGCGTTCCAGATGAAGCGTTCCTTGGGCGAGTACTTGCTGCCCTGGCCGCGCATGACCTGATGCGGACTGTCCGGCGCCTTGACGTTTTCTTCGCGCAAGCGGCGCAGCAAGCTCGGGATCGGAATCTTCACCGGACACACTTCGCCGCAGGCGCCGCACAGCGACGATGCGCTCGGGTGGTCCGGCACCTTGGCCAGGCCAACCATGTGGGGAGTGATGATTTTTCCGATAGGCCCCGGGTAAACCTCGCCGTAGGCGTGACCGCCGATTCGGGTATAGACCGGGCAATGATTCATACAGGCACCGCAGCGAATGCAGTTCAGCGTCTGGCGCAGTTCACTGTCGGCAAAGGCCTGGCTGCGGCCGTTGTCCAGCAACACCAGGTGGACTTCCTGGGGGCCGTCCAGTTCTTCGGCCTTGCGCGGGCCGGAAATCATGTTGACGTAGGTGGTGATCGGCTGGCCGAGGGCCGAGCGGGTCAGCAGCGAGAGCAGTGGCACGACGTCGCGCAGGTTCTCCACGACTTTTTCAATGCCGGTGACGGCGATGTGCACCGGTGGCACGGTGGTGGACATGCGCCCATTGCCTTCGTTTTCCACCAGCAACAGCGTGCCGGTTTCGGCAACGGCGAAGTTGACGCCCGAAACGCCGACATCGGCCTCGAAGAATTTCTGCCGCAACACCCGGCGACCGATCTGAATGAGTTGGTCGACGTCCTTGGTGTACTCCACGCCGAGTTTGTCGTGGAACAAGGACGCGACCTGACCGGCGTTCTTGTGGATTGCCGGCATAATGATGTGTGAAGGCTTCTCGTGATCGAGCTGGACGATGTATTCCCCCATGTCGGACTCAAGACATTCAATGTCCCGATCCTCGAGGAAATGGTTCATCTCCATCTCTTCGCTGACCATCGATTTGCCCTTGATCACTTGCCGCGCCTCGTGAGCACGGATGATCGAAAGGACGATGCCGTTGGCTTCGTCCACCGTTTCCGCCCAGTGCACTTTCACACCGTTGCGGGTCAGGTTGCTTTCAAGTTGCTCGAGCAGGTCGGGCAGCTTGGATAACGCACGGGCGCGGACAGCATTGCCCAGCATCCGTAGATGTTCTCTTTCGTGGGCATCGCTGAAGGACGTTGCCCGTTTGGTCATCAGCGAATCCATCGCACTGCGAAAGTTGTTTCGCAGTTGTGTGTCGCCCAGTGCCTTCCGGGCCCTGGCGCGAAAATCTTCCTGCACCTCAACGGTGGGAATCAGCGTCGGCGAGCTCATGCCGCACCTCCGGTACGCTGCCAGAGGAAGCTCGCCAGATGCTGGCCGCGCAACGCCGCCTGCTGTTTTTCCAATGCGCCGTTGATGTTCATCAGGCAGCCGCAATCGGCACTGACCACCTGGTGCGCGCCGGATTCCTTCAGCGCGCGGGTCTTGTCGGCCACCATCGCGCCGGAAATGTCCGGCATGCGAACGCTGAACGTCCCACCAAAACCACAGCATTCACTTTCGTGGCTGTGTTCGACGCGCTCCACGTTGCTCAGCTGGGCCAACAGGGCACGGCCATGCAAGTGGGTATTCATTTCACGCCGTGCCGAACACGACGTGTGCAGCGCGACTTTCACTGGCGTGCCGCTGTCGTTCAACTGCACCTTGCAGACAAACAGCAGGAACTCGGCCAGCTCATAGGTCCGGGCCGCCAGGGCCTGGACCTGCTTGAGCGTGTCGGGCTCGTCCTTGAACAGGTCGGCATAATGCTCGCGCACCATGCCGGCGCAGGAGCCCGAAGGCACCACCACCGGATAATCGCCGGCAAACAAGGCCAGTTGCGCGCGTGCCACCGTCCGGGCCTGCTCGGTGTAGCCCGAGGTGTAGGCCGGTTGTCCGCAGCAACTTTGCCCTTGCGGATACTCCACCCGGATCCCTTCGCGTTCCAGCAGATGGATCGCGTCCATCCCGGCTTCGGGATAGAACAAATCCACCACGCAGGTCCCGAACAGGTAGACCCGTTGCGGTTTCTCGCTGGGGTACTGCCGAGGCTCGGGCAATGGCGGGGCGACACGGGTCGCGTTCGGCACAGCGTTGTAAAAAAGCTCGCTCATCAGGCGTGTCTCCGGGTGGTCCCGGTTGTCCGTCCGCTGAGGCTGCTGAATATAGAGTTCAAATCTTTCAGCAGCCTTGCAGACCCGGTGATCCATAGCAGACGCCGAGTCGGTATTCGGCGTCGGTTCTTTCGGTAGGGCTTGTCGTACTCAGTGCACCAGCATGCCGGTGAACCAATAGGCCTGGGCCAACGTGATCAGGCCGACGATCGTTGCAAAGAATAGGCTGTGTTTCAGGGTGAAACGGAACAGATCCGACTCCTTGCCCACCAGGCCGGTCGCTGCGCAGGCCACGGCGATCGATTGTGGCGAGATCATCTTGCCGGTGACGCCGCCGCTGGTATTCGCCGCGACGAGCAAGGTGTCGTTGACCCCGATCTGATGCGCAGTGGTGGATTGCAGGGAACTGAACAGGGCGTTGGATGATGTGTCGGAACCGGTCAGGAACACACCCAGCCAACCCAGGAACGGCGAGAAGAACGGGAAGGCGGCGCCAGTGCCGGCCAACACCAGGGCCATGGTCGAGGACATGCCCGAATAGTTGGTGACGAAGGCGAACGCCAGCACCATGCCGATGGAGAGAATCGGCCAGCGCAGTTCAAAAAACGTTTCCTTGAAAGTGGTAAGACCAGTTCTCAGGTTGATTTTCAGCACCAGCATCGAGATCAGCGCGGAGAAGAAAATCGCCGTGCCGGTGGCGGAAATCGGGTCGAGCTTGAACACGGCCGGAATGGCGGTGGGGTTGATCACGATGGGGGCGACCTTGATCACCATCTGGTCCAGGTGCGGGATGGCGAAGTTGAACACCCAGCCGTACATCGAGCCGCCCGCGGCGAACATGGCCTTGAACGGTTTCAGGGTCCAGATCGTCACCAGTACGGTGAGGATCAGGAAGGGCGACCAGGCCTTGAAAATTTTCCCCAGGCTGTAGGGCGAAGCCACGGTGGTGCGCGGTTGGCCGAAACCACCGGCGCTGGCGGTGACCGTTGTGTTGGCGGCGGCACCGGCAATCTGCGCGCCTGCGGTGCGCTTGGGTTGCCAGATTTTCAGGAACAGCGTCAGGGAAATCAGGCTGGCGAGGGCCGAGGTGATGTCTGGCAGTTCCGGGCCGATGAAGTTGGAGGTGAAGTACTGGGTAACGGCGAAGCTCAAGCCTGCTACCAGTGCAGCCGGCCAGGTTTCGCGCACGCCGCGCAGGCCGTCCATCATGAACACCAGCCAGAACGGCACGAACAGCGACAATAGCGGCAGTTGGCGGCCGGTCATGGCGCCGATCTTGACGGCGTCGATGCCGGTGACCTGGCCGGCGACGATGATCGGAATACCCAGTGCGCCGAACGCCACCGGGGCGGTGTTGGCGATCAGGCACAGGCCGGCGGCGTACAGCGGATTGAAGCCCAGGCCCACCAACAAGGCAGCGGTGATCGCCACGGGTGCGCCGAAGCCGGCGGCGCCTTCCAGGAATGCGCCGAAGCAGAAACCGATCAACAGCACCTGCAGGCGTTGGTCATCGGTAATCGACAGCACCGAGCTGCGAATCACCTCGAACTGCCCGCTCTTGACCGTCAGTTTGTATAGGAACACGGCGGCGACGATGATCCAGGCGATGGGCCACAGGCCGTACGCAAAGCCATAGCCGGCGGCGGCGAAAGCCATGTCGGCAGGCATGTGGAACGCAAAGATCGCCACGATGATCGCCAGGGCCAGGGTGATGCTGCCGGCCACATGCCCCTTGAGGCGAAACACCGCCAGGGCCAGGAAGAAAAATACGATGGGGATGACGGCCGCGAGTGCAGACAAGCCGAGGCTGCCGAGCGGGCTGTAGAGCTGTTGCCAGGTTTGCATAATGGGTGGGCCCCTAATTGTTGTTGGTCAGGCACTGTCAGCGATTTTGGGTAATTGGTAAGACCAATTTACAAGCGCTGTCGGCTAGGGTAAAAGCCTTGGTTGTGATGTGTCAATTTGCCGCCCTGAAACTTTCGTCGAATAAGCGGCGCAGATGGCATCTGATCCGTAGCTGCAAACGGCTTTTGGTGGGTGTGGACGAGGCCCGAATGGGCCAGAATAGACAGCCCGGCGAGCCGTCGGGATCGTGGAGAAAGGTGTTATGGGGTTTGATCAGATTCGTCAGCGCCGTTTGTCTGACGATATTGTCGAGCGGCTTGAAGGCATGATCCTTGAGGGCACGCTCAAGGCGGGCGAGCGGCTGCCGGCTGAGCGGACCCTGGCCGAGCAATTCGGTGTGTCGCGCCCGTCGTTGCGTGAGGCTATCCAGAAACTGACAGCCAAGGGCTTGCTGGTCAGTCGTCAGGGCGGCGGCAATTATGTGGTGGAGTCGCTGGGCTCGACCTTCAGCGATCCGCTGCTGCAATTGTTGGAAAGCAATCCTGAGGCGCAACGTGACTTACTGGAGTTTCGTCACACCCTGGAGGCGTCCTGTGCCTATTACGCGGCCTTGCGCGCCACCGATGTGGACCGCGAACGGCTGACGTCGGCGTTTGAGGCGCTGCTCGATTGCTATTCGCGTCATGAAGAAGTGAGTCGGGCGGAGGAGGGTGCCGCGGATGCCAGCTTCCACCTGGCGATCGCCGAGGCCAGCCATAATGCGGTGTTGCTGCACACCATTCGCGGGCTGTTCGATTTGCTCAAGCGCAACGTGGTGACCAACATCGGCGGCATGTACAAGCAGCGCAGCGAAACCCGCGACATGCTGATCAGCCAGCACCGGGAGTTGTACCAGGCCATCATGGATGGGCATGCCGAGCAGGCGCGGGAAGTGTCCAGCCGACATATTCTGTACGTGCAGGAAGTGCTGGAAGAGGTGCGTCAGGAGGTGCAGCGGGTGGCGCGGGCGGAGCGGCGCAAGGGGATGTAATCGTGGCTGTGAATCCTGTGGGAATGAGCAGGCTCCTTCCCACAGTTGAGCCCGGGCTTATTTATTCTTCCTTGCCCTTGTTGCGCACCGCTCGCTGCAATTCGCGACCGGCATCGCGTTCGCGTTCGGTATCGCGCTTGTCGTATTCCTTCTTGCCCTTGCCCAGCGCGATCTCGCACTTGATCAAGTGCTTGCTCCAGTAGAAGGAGGTGCAGACGCAGGCATAGCCCTTTTGCTGCACCGCCGCGAAAAGCTTTTCCAGCTCACGCTTGTTGAGCAACAGCTTGCGGGTACGCACCGGGTCGGCGATCACGTGGGTGCTGGCGGTGGTCAGCGGCGTGATGTGGCTGCCTAGCAGCCAGGCTTCGCCGTCCTTGAGCAGCACGTAGCTGTCGACCAGTTGCGCCTTGCCGGCACGCAAGCTCTTTACTTCCCAGCCGGCCAGGACCATGCCAGCCTCGAAACGCTGTTCGATGAAGTAATCGTGTCGCGCCTTTTTATTTTGCGCGATGGTCCCTGTGGGGTGTTTCTTCTGTTTAGCCATAGGGGCGGCATTATAGGCAGTTGCGCGCGTGTCGGCTACGGTGAAGCTGTGTGCTTGAGCACGTTGAGTGAATCCCGGACAATGCGGCCTCTTTTTTGAACGCTTGGGCGTGATCACGATGTCGACAGACAAGGTTTCTGTCCACGGCAGTTGGGCTAGCCGCTGGGTCTTCATACTCGCCGCGACCGGCTCTGCCGTGGGGCTGGGTAGTATCTGGAAGTTTCCGTACATGGTGGGCGTTTACGGTGGCGGCGCCTTCGTATTGATGTTCCTGGCCTGCATCGCGCTGATCGGCGGGCCGGTGATGCTGGCTGAAACCCTGATCGGTCGTCGCGCCCGGCAAAGCCCGGCCAACGCCCTGAAGGTGCTGGCGCAGGAGGCGGGCCATTCCACCAAGTGGTCGTGGGGCGCTTTCGCCGGGATGATCACGGCGTTGCTGATCCTGTCGTTCTATAGCGTGGTCGGGGGGTGGTCGCTGGACTACATCATCGACATGGGGCGCGGGGACTTCCAAGGCGCAACGCCCGACCTGGTGGGGGCCTACTTCGGCGGTGTAATCGCCGATCCCCTGCGGCTGACCCTCTGGCACACGGTGTTCATGTTGCTGTCCGCCGTGGTGATCGCCAAGGGCGTGGTGGCGGGGCTCGAGCGCAGCCTGCGCGTCATGATGCCGTTGCTGTTCGTGATGATCCTGGTGCTGCTGGGCTACAGCATGACCACCGGGCATTTCATGGAAGGCCTGCATTTCATGTTCGACTTCCAGCCGGAAAAAGTCCTGGATGGCTTGCTGCCTGCCATGGGGCACGCGTTCTTTTCCCTGAGCGTGGGCGTCGGCTCGATCATGATCTATGGCGCCTACATGCCCAAGAACGCCTCTCTCACCCGGACTGTCGTCGGTGTCGCACTGCTGGACACCTTCGTGTCGCTGATGGCTGGCGTGGCATTGTTTCCGATTGTCTTTGCCGCGGGCCTGAACCCCAGCGAAGGCCCGGGGCTGATGTTCGTCAGCTTGCCATTCGCTTTTGGCAGCATGGCGTTCGGCCAAGTGATGGGTGTGGTGTTCTTCGTCCTGGTGGCGATCGCTGCCTGGAGTTCGGCCATTTCCCTGCTTGAGCCCATGGTGGCGTATCTGGTCGAGCGGACGCGGATCAGTCGCGCCTGGGTCACGTTCTGGCTGGCCTTTACCTGCTGGTTCGTCGGCCTGGGTACGGTGTTTTCCTTCAATATATGGAAGGAGGCGAAGTTTTTCGTGAACGAAGATGGCTTGTTCCATCTCTACCGCTGGGGAGCCACCGCTGGCCTGGATTTCTTTGGCGTGATCGATTTCTTCACTTCACGGATCATGCTGCCACTCGGTGGTTTGTGTTTCGTGGTGTTTGCGGGATGGGTGATGGGGCGCGAGGCGGTGCGTGATGAGCTGTCGCTGCGCAGTCCCGTGTTGTTTGCCCTGAGCCTGTTCTTGATGCGCTACGTGGCGCCCATTGGCATTCTCGTAGTGTTTGCCGCCCAGTTGTGGAAGTGACGCTGACATGACGACTCATATTCAACGCTCGGCCTTATTGCCTTATCCGGCGCAGGCGCTGTACGACCTGGTCAACGACGTGGCGAGGTATCCCGAATTCCTGCCCTGGTGTTCTTCGACTGAGGTGCTCGAGAGCTCGGACACGCAGATGCGCGCCAGGCTCAACGTCGCCAAGGGCGGGTTGAGCCAGCACTTTGTCACGCGCAATACCCTGGTGCCGGGGCAGTCCATCGAGATGAATCTGGAAGAGGGGCCTTTCAATCAGCTTCACGGCGTCTGGGTGTTCAAGCCGCTGGGCGAGAAAGCCTGCAAGATCAGCCTGGATCTGTCGTTCGACTATGCCGGCCCACTGGTGCGCGCGACGTTGGGGCCGCTGTTCAATCAGGCCGCCAATACCCTGGTCGACGCGTTCTGCCAGCGCGCCAAGCAGAATGCCGAGCTCAAGCGTTGATCGGGATAGAAGTGGTGTATGCCGGCGCTGAGCGTCAGTACCTGCGTGCATTCGCGGTGGAAGAGGGCACCAGCGTTCGCGCCGCGTTGGTGGCATCGGGCATTGCCGCTGAGTTTCCGGAGCTGGACCTGGCCACTTGCCCGGTGGGAATTTTCGGCAAGGTAGTGAGCGATCCGGAGCAGCGGCAGGTGCAGGCGGGTGATCGGCTCGAGATCTATCGGCCATTGATGGCCGACCCGAAAGAAATTCGTCGCTTGCGCGCCGCCAAGGCTGCCCTGGCGCGTCAATCGGACTGACGATTCGGTCCTGAATCGCAGGCATCAAAAAACCCGGCATGCCGGGTTTTTTGATGTGTCGATTTATTGCGGTGAAGTATCCAGCGGTTCCGGGGTCGGGACAGGCACGGTCTCGACCTTGTCCACGTCCTTCTGGATCTGGTCCAGCAACGAACCGGGCTTGACCGGTTTTTCCGGTTTCGGCTGCTGGCCGTTCTGGGTGGGCTCGGTGACGGTGGTGCCACTGTCCTTGCCCATGATGGCTTCGTCGCGGCTCACGCCGGGCATGAAGTCTCCCGACAGGCTGACAAGTTGGTCATTGGCATTGAAGATTACGCTGATGCGTTCCTGTTGGCGTTCACCGCCGCCAGGCTGCAAGCTGTACAGGTAATCCCAGCGATCGGCATGGAATGTGTCGGCAAGCAGAGGGTTGCCCATGATAAACCGTACTTGCCGGCGGGTCATTCCCGGGCGCAACTGGTCTATCATGTCCTGCGTGACGACATTGCCCTGCTGGATGTCGATTTTGTAAACCCCGGGGAATGAACAACCGGCGAGTGCGAGCAGTCCCACGAAGGTGAAACTGGTTAGCAAGAGCTTGGTGTTTTGCATCGGTGGGCGACTTCCACTATCTTGGCTGGGACAACGTAAACGCCGATCATACCCGCATTAAGAGAAGCTGCGAAGCAGCATCGCGAGAAAGCTGACCATGGTTGAAAATAGCGAACTACGCAAAGCCGGCCTCAAGGTGACCCTGCCAAGGGTCAAGATTCTACAAATGCTCGACTCTACCGAGCAACGCCACATGAGCGCCGAAGACGTCTACAAAGCGCTTATGGAAGCGGGTGAGGACGTTGGTCTGGCCACGGTTTACCGCGTCCTGACTCAATTCGAGGCAGCAGGTCTCGTGGCTCGTCACAATTTCGATGGCGGTCATGCGGTCTTTGAATTGGCCGATGGGGAGCACCACGATCACATGGTGGACGTGGAAACCCGTGAGGTTATCGAATTCATCAGTCCGGAAATCGAAGCGCTGCAAAAGGACATTGCCGAGAAGTATGGTTTCGAGCTGATCGATCACCATCTCGTCTTGCATGTGCGCAAGCGCAAGTAAGCGCTTGCCTGGGCTTTAAAGGTTCAAAACGAAATAAGGCGACCCGCGGGTCGCCATATTTTTGTCTGGCTGTTTCAGCTCTTGGTTGCCACGACCATTTTCTTCGCATGGGCCAAGGATTCCTTGGTGAGATCAATCCCACCCAGCATGCGCGCAACCTCTTCCACCCGCTCGTTCTTGTTGAGCTTGGACACAGCCGTGCGCGTGGCGTCTTCGCCTCGAACCTTGTGCACAAATAAATGCTGGTGACCCTGGGCGGCGACCTGGGGCAGGTGGGTGACTGTCAGCACCTGGCCTCGTTCTCCTAATCGACGGAGCAACTGGCCGACGATCTCCGCGGTTGGCCCGCCAATGCCCACGTCCACTTCGTCGAACACGAGGGTCGGTACCCGTGAGGTTTGCGCGGTAATGACCTGGATGGCCAGGCTGATACGCGACAGCTCGCCGCCGGAGGCGACTTTTGCCAGTGCCTTGAGCGGTTGTCCAGGGTTGGCGCTGACCAATAGCTCCACCTGTTCCAACCCGTGGGGGAGCAGCTCGTCGCCGCCGTTGGGACGCAGTTCGATGGTGAAGCGGCCGCCGGGCATGCCCAGGCGCTGGATTTCCTGCTCCACGGCGCTGGCCAGGTCGGTGGCGGCCTGGTGGCGCAGTTCGCTGAGTTCGTTGGCTTTTTCCTGGTAGTGGCGAGCATAGGAGGCCAGTTCGTCTCCCAGTCTCTCGATGGATTCGTCGTTGGCGTTAAGGGTTTCCAGCTCTTCCAGCAGGCGTTGTTGGAGTTCGACGATGTCAGTGGGCTGGACGCGGTGTTTGCGGGCCAGCGTATATATAGTGTCCAGGCGCTCTTCCAGGTATTGCAGGCGTGCCGGGTCGGCATCGAAATGATCGAGAAACCGGTTCAGCTCGCCAACGGCTTCCTCGACCTGGATCTGCGCGCTGGTCAGCAGGTTGGTCGCCTCGTTCAGGGCGCCCACCGAATTGTTCACGCTGGAGAGTCGGTTAAGGCTCGCCGTCAGGGCATTGAGCACGTTGCCCGAATCGCTCTCACTGCATTGTTCGACCACTTGCCGGCAGATGCCCAGCAGGGTTTCGGCGTTGGTCAGGTTCTTGTGTTCCTGTTCCAGTTCCTCGAGTTCATGTTCGCCCAGGGCCAGGTTTTCCAGTTCTTCGAGTTGATAGCTCAGTAACTGATGACGGGCGCGTTGTTCATCGCCGGAATTGGAGAGCCGGTCCAGTTCCTGGCGGGTCTGGCGCCAGCGCTGGGCGGCCAATTGGACCTGGCGGGCCAGGTCCGTGGCAGCAGCGTATTCATCGAGCAGGCGGCGATGGGTGTCGGTCTTGAGCAGGGATTGGTGTTCGTGCTGGCTGTGGATATCGATCAGCAGCTCGCCCAGGGCCTTGAGGTCCCCCAGGGGGCATGGTGTGCCGTTGATGTAGCCCCGCGAGCGGCCTTCGGCCGTGATGACCCGGCGCAGGATGCACAGGCCGTCGGTGTCCAGGTCCCGCTCCGCCAGCCAGGCGCTGGCTTCGGGGATGTCGACCAGGTCGAAGGTCGCCAGGATGTCAGCCTTGTCCGCCCCCGGGCGTACCACGCCACTGTCGGCGCGATCGCCCAGGGTCAGGCCGAGGGCGTCGAGCATGATCGACTTGCCCGCGCCGGTTTCCCCGGTGATTACGCTCATGCCTCGATCGAGTTCGAGGTCGAGGTGTTCGACGATGGCGTAGTTGTGTACGGACAGGTGCACCAGCATAAGGCCGCTCCCAGGCTTTAGGTCTGGTTATTTATACAGTGTTTTGTTTCGGCCTGACAATGCCCGTGCTTAGCTCGATTTGCTTGAGACAATGGCTTTCTTAGTGCTGAGGGGAATTGTTACGCAGCTATTTTTTGTAGGGTTAATTCGTCCGGTAGCCCTTGAAGCTGAAAAACCCGGCCCCATATACCGGGGCAGAAGCGCGAGTCGAACTCGCGGACGAAGTTGAGAGGAGAAATCTATGGCTGACGAACAGACGCAGGATACGCAAAATCTAGACACCAACCAGGCTCCCCAGGATTCGGGTGAAGACCTGGCGGCACGTGTACAAGTGCTCGAGGAGCAACTGGCCGGTGCGCAGGATCAGGCGTTGCGTGTAGCGGCCGACCTGCAGAACGTCCGTCGTCGCGCCGAGCAGGATGTGGAAAAAGCCCACAAATTCGCCCTGGAGCGTTTCGCCGGCGACTTGCTGCCGATCATCGACAGCCTGGAGCGTGGCCTGGAGCTCTCCAGCCCGGACGACGAGAACATTCGTCCGATGCGTGAAGGCATCGAGCTGACCCTGAAGATGTTCCAGGACACCCTCAAGCGCTATCAGCTTGAAGCCCTGGACCCACACGGCGAGCCGTTCAACGCCGAGCATCACCAGGCCATGGCGATGCAGGAAAGTACCGATGTCGAGCCAAACAGTGTCCTGAAGGTTTTCCAGAAGGGTTACCTGCTCAACGGTCGCCTGCTGCGCCCGGCCATGGTTGTGGTCAGCAAGACGCCCGCACCGGTTTCGCCTTCTATCGATGAGCAGGCTTGAAATCGATCGCAGCGGCCCCATTTATAAGTCAAGCGTTTAAGTGCTACCGCAGTTAGCCACCACTGCTGCGGCAACCAAATCCAAGTTCCGGGAGAGTTAACATGGGCAAGATTATCGGTATCGACCTGGGGACCACCAACTCGTGCGTCTCCGTGCTGGAAAACGGCAAAGCCAAAGTGATTGAAAACGCTGAAGGCGCGCGCACCACGCCGTCGATCATCGCGTACGCCAACGATGGCGAGATTCTGGTTGGCCAGTCGGCCAAGCGTCAGGCTGTGACCAATCCGCATAACACCCTGTACGCGGTGAAGCGTCTGATCGGTCGCAAGTTCGACGAAGAAGTCGTGCAGAAAGACATCAAGATGGTGCCTTACAAGATCGCCAAGGCTGACAACGGCGACGCCTGGGTTGAAGTGAACAGCCAGAAAATGGCTCCGCCACAGATCTCGGCTGAAATTCTGAAGAAGATGAAGAAAACCGCCGAAGACTACCTCGGCGAAGCCGTGACTGAAGCGGTCATCACCGTTCCGGCGTACTTCAACGACAGCCAGCGCCAGGCGACCAAGGACGCCGGCCGTATCGCGGGCCTGGACGTGAAGCGCATCATCAACGAACCGACCGCAGCCGCTCTGGCCTACGGTATGGACAAGGCCAAGGGCGATCACACCGTGATCGTTTATGACCTGGGTGGCGGTACCTTCGACGTGTCCGTGATCGAGATCGCTGAAGTCGATGGCGAGCACCAGTTCGAAGTACTGGCGACCAACGGTGACACCTTCCTCGGTGGTGAAGACTTCGACATCCGCCTGATCGACTACCTCGTCGACGAGTTCAAGAAAGAAAGCGGCATGAACCTCAAGGGTGACCCGCTGGCCATGCAGCGCCTGAAAGAAGCCGCTGAAAAAGCCAAGATCGAACTGTCCTCGAGCCAGTCGACCGACGTGAACCTGCCGTACATCACCGCAGACGCCACCGGTCCTAAGCACCTGAACGTGAAGATCTCCCGCGCCAAGCTCGAAGCACTGGTGGAAGACCTGGTCCAGCGCACCATCGAACCTTGCCGCATCGCCATGAAAGACGCTGGCATCGACGTGGGTTCGATCAACGACGTGATCCTGGTGGGCGGTCAGACCCGTATGCCGCTGGTGCAGAAACTGGTCACCGATTTCTTCGGCAAGGAAGCACGCAAGGACGTGAACCCGGACGAAGCCGTTGCCATGGGTGCTGCCATCCAGGGTGCTGTTCTGGCCGGTGACGTGAAGGACGTTCTGCTGCTCGACGTCAGCCCGCTGACCCTGGGTATCGAAACCATGGGTGGCGTGATGACCGCGCTGATCGAGAAGAACACCACGATTCCTACCAAGAAATCCCAAGTGTTCTCGACTGCCGATGACAACCAGGGTGCCGTGACCATTCACGTGCTGCAGGGTGAGCGCAAGCAAGCTGCCCAGAACAAATCCCTGGGCAAGTTCGACCTGGCCGAGATTCCGCCAGCGCCACGTGGCGTGCCACAAATCGAAGTGACCTTCGACATCGACGCCAACGGCATCCTGCACGTGGGCGCGAAAGACAAGGCCACTGGCAAGACCCAGTCGATCGTGATCAAGGCCAACTCCGGGCTGTCCGAGGAAGAAATTCAGCAGATGGTTCGCGACGCTGAAGTGAACGCCGAGGAAGATCGCAAGTTCGAAGAGCTGGCCGGTGCCCGCAACCAGGGCGACGCCTTGGTGCACTCGACTCGCAAGATGATTGCCGATGCCGGTGAAAAAGTGACTGCGGAAGAGAAAACCGCCATCGAAGCAGCGGTGGTTGCGCTGGAAGCCGCTGTCAAGGGTGATGACAAGGCGGCCATCGAGGCGAAGATCGAAGAGCTGTCCAAGGTCTCCGCGCCAGTGGCCCAGAAGATGTACGCCGAGCAGGCCAAGCCCGCTGAAGGCGCGGCTGAGCAAGGCGAGTCGGCTGAAAAAGCCGACGACGTCGTCGACGCCGAGTTCGAAGAAGTCAAAGACCACAAGTAATCGCTTGTTGGTCGGCCGGTTGACTGCATTTGTGCGGTGACTGGTAGGATGTCGCCGCGCGGGGGCTTGCTCCCGCGTTGGCGTGTCTGGAACCAATGAATTTTTACAGCATGCGACAGTGCTCGGATGCTGGGCGGCGTGATCGGGAATGCTCCTGCTTTCCGTGCAATAGGCGCCGCGTTTTGGCTGGGTCTCTGGCTGAAAAATCGAAGACCAGGATCGTTGAATTGGCGTGGTTGGGTCCGGGCCTATAGGGCTCAACGAGTTTGGCGAGGCTCAGGAGAGGTTTGCCGGACGTCCTATAAGAGTGCAAAGACTAATGGCAAAGCGTGACTTTTACGAAGTATTGGGTGTTGAGCGCGGGGCCAGCGAGGCGGAGCTGAAAAAGGCTTATCGTCGCCTGGCAATGAAGCATCACCCGGACCGTAATCCCGGCGATAAAGCGTCGGAAGAAATGTTCAAGGAGGCCAACGAGGCCTACGAAGTGCTGTCCGATTCCAGCAAGCGCGCAGCGTACGACCAATACGGTCATGCCGGGGTCGACCCGAGCATGGGTGGCGGCGGTGCCGGCTTTGGTGGCCAGAACTTCTCCGATATTTTCGGTGACGTGTTCAGCGATTTCTTTGGTGGCGGTCGTGGCGGTTCCCGTGGCGGCGCTCAGCGTGGCAGTGACCTGCGCTACACGCTGGAACTGAACCTGGAAGAAGCGGTGCGCGGTACCACGGTCAATATCCGTGTTCCGACATTGGTCAATTGCAAGCCGTGCGATGGTTCGGGTGCCAAGAAAGGCTCCTCGCCAGTGACCTGCCCGACCTGCGGCGGTATTGGTCAGGTTCGCATGCAGCAAGGTTTCTTCTCGGTGCAGCAGACCTGCCCGCGTTGCCATGGCCAGGGCAAGATCATTTCCGACCCGTGCGACTCCTGCCACGGCGAAGGGCGTGTCGAAGAGTACAAGACGCTGTCGGTCAAGGTGCCGGCCGGTGTCGATACCGGGGATCGCATTCGTCTGTCGGGCGAAGGCGAGGCGGGCGCCCTGGGTGGTCCGACGGGTGACCTGTATGTGGTCATCAACGTGCGTGAGCATGCGATTTTCCAACGTGACGGCAAGCATCTGTTTTGCGAAGTGCCGATCAGCTTCGTCGATGCGGCGTTGGGTGGCGAGCTTGAGATCCCGACCCTCGACGGTCGTGTCAAGCTGAAGATTCCCGAAGGTACGCAGACCGGCAAGCAATTCCGGATTCGTGGCAAAGGTGTTGCGCCAGTGCGTGGCGGTGGTGCGGGTGACCTGATGTGCCGTGTGGCGGTGGAGACGCCGGTCAACCTGAGCCGGCGTCAGCGTGAACTGTTGGAGGAATTCCGCAGCTCGTTGGCGGACGACAACAGCCATTCCCCGAAAACCACCGGTTGGTTCGAAGGCGTGAAGCGTTTCTTCGGCGACCTGTAAGGAGTTCTCATGCGACGTATAGCTGTGATGGGCGCTGCCGGGCGCATGGGCAAGGCGTTGGTCGAGGCGGTGCAGCAGCGCTCGCCGCTTTCCGGCCTGACGGCGGCCATCGTTCGGCCCGACAGCACGCTGGTTGGTGCCGACGCCGGTGAGCTGGCCTCGCTTGGACGTATCGGTGTGCCGATGTCCGGTGGCCTGGAGAAGGTGCTGGAGGAGTTCGACGTGCTGATCGACTTCACCTTGCCGGACGTCATGCTGAAAAACCTCGCCATCTGCCGCAAGCACGGCAAGGCCATGGTGATCGGCACCACGGGCTTGGACGCTGCGCAGAAGCAATTGCTGGCCGAGGCGGGCAAGGACATTCCGATCGTGTTCGCGGCGAACTTCAGCGTGGGGGTGAACCTGTCGCTGAAATTGCTGGAGATGACGGCTCGGGTCTTGGGCGATGACGCGGACATCGAGATTATCGAGGCGCATCACCGGCACAAGATCGACGCGCCTTCCGGCACGGCCTTGCGCATGGGGGAAGTGATCGCCGATACGTTGGGTCGCGATCTGCGGCAAGTGGCCGTCTACGGTCGCGAGGGGCACACCGGTGCCCGCGAGCGCGACACCATCGGTTTTGCCACTGTGCGCGGTGGTGACGTAGTGGGCGATCATACCGTGCTGTTCGCCACGGAAGGCGAGCGCCTGGAGATCACTCACAAGGCATCCAGCCGGATGACCTTCGCCAAGGGGGCCGTGCGTGCTGCACTGTGGCTGGAGGGTCGCGAGCCTGGCCTGTACGACATGCAGGACGTTCTCGACCTGCGTTGATGTCATTGAAAGCGGGGTTCAGGTTATACTGCGCCCCGTTTCAACACCGCTTCGCGACGGCCTGTCGCATTCCCCTGCCTTCAAGGCTCATTAGCGGTGGACCAAAAAAGCCTTTTTCTGTAAGCTACAGCTTTAGTGTGTCCACTAAAAGCGCGCAGAATAATTCAGTGAACAAGCGGGGTGACGTGTCCATACGTCACTCCGCTTTTTTACAACCTGCGATCGCCCTTTCAGGCTTTATTTACGGGAGGTCTTCTTGACTAAGCCAGCCATACTCGCCCTTGCTGATGGCAGCATTTTTCGCGGCGAAGCCATTGGAGCCGACGGCCAGACCGTTGGTGAGGTGGTGTTTAACACCGCAATGACCGGCTATCAGGAAATTCTTACCGATCCTTCCTACGCCCAGCAAATCGTTACCCTGACTTACCCGCACATCGGCAACACCGGCACTACGCCGGAAGACGCCGAGTCTGACCGTGTCTGGTCTGCCGGCCTGGTCATCCGCGACCTGCCACTGGTAGCGAGCAACTGGCGCAACACGCTGTCCCTGTCCGATTACCTGAAAGCCAACAACGTGGTGGCGATCGCCGGTATCGATACCCGCCGCCTGACCCGCATTCTTCGGGAAAAAGGCGCGCAGAACGGCTGCATCATGGCCGGTGACAACATTTCCGAAGCCGCGGCCATCGCGGCGGCCCAGGGTTTCCCGGGCCTCAAGGGCATGGACCTGGCAAAAGTCGTCAGCACCCAGAAAGCCTACGAATGGCGCTCCACCGTCTGGGACCTGAAGACCGACGCCCACGCGACGATCGAGGCTTCCGAGCTGCCGTACCACGTGGTTGCCTACGATTACGGCGTCAAGCTGAACATCCTGCGCATGCTGGTTGAGCGTGGTTGCCGCGTGACCGTGGTGCCGGCCCAGACTCCGGCTGCCGATGTCCTGGCCCTCAACCCTGATGGCGTGTTCCTGTCCAACGGCCCGGGTGACCCGGAGCCTTGCGACTACGCGATCCAGGCGATCAAGGATGTGCTGGAAACCGAGATCCCGGTGTTCGGCATCTGCCTCGGTCACCAATTGCTGGCCCTGGCCTCGGGTGCCAAGACCCTGAAGATGGGCCACGGCCACCATGGTGCCAACCACCCGGTGCAGGACCTGGATACCGGTGTCGTGATGATCACCAGCCAGAACCACGGTTTCGCGGTGGACGAAGCCACCTTGCCGGCCAACGTGCGCGCGATCCATAAATCGCTGTTCGACGGCACGCTGCAAGGCATCGAGCGTACCGACAAGAGCGCATTCAGCTTCCAGGGCCACCCTGAAGCGAGCCCGGGCCCGAATGACGTGGCGCCGCTGTTCGATCGCTTCATCAACGAGATGGCCAAGCGACGCTGACGGCGTGCAGCCCGAGGGCGGCCCCGTGCGCGGCGGCCCCCTCGGGCGCTTCAAAGATTGTTCGACGGCCTAGCCGACTGACCTGCGGATTTGAGTGACAAACCCATGCCAAAACGTACAGACATAAAAAGCATCCTGATTCTCGGCGCTGGCCCGATCGTGATCGGCCAGGCTTGCGAATTCGACTACTCCGGCGCCCAGGCTTGCAAAGCCCTGCGCGAAGAGGGCTACCGCGTCATCCTGGTGAACTCCAACCCGGCTACCATCATGACCGACCCGGCCATGGCCGATGCCACCTACATCGAGCCGATCAAGTGGCAGACCGTTGCCAAGATCATCGAGAAAGAGCGTCCGGACGCGCTGTTGCCGACCATGGGCGGCCAGACCGCGCTCAACTGCGCCCTGGACCTGGAGCGCGAAGGCGTCCTGGAAAAATTCGGCGTGGAAATGATCGGCGCCAATGCCGACACCATCGACAAGGCCGAAGATCGCTCGCGTTTCGACAAGGCGATGAAAGCCATCGGCCTGGAATGCCCGCGCTCGGGGATCGCCCACAGTATGGAAGAGGCCAACGCGGTGCTGGAGCGCCTTGGCTTCCCGTGCATCATCCGTCCGTCCTTCACCATGGGCGGCACCGGTGGTGGCATCGCCTACAACCGTGAAGAGTTCGAAGAAATCTGCGCCCGTGGCCTGGACTTGTCGCCGACCAAGGAACTGCTGATCGACGAATCCCTGATCGGCTGGAAAGAGTACGAGATGGAAGTGGTCCGCGATAAAAAGGACAACTGCATCATCGTCTGCTCCATCGAGAACTTCGACCCGATGGGCGTGCACACCGGCGACTCGATCACCGTCGCACCGGCCCAGACCCTGACCGACAAGGAATACCAGATCCTGCGTAACGCCTCCCTGGCGGTGCTGCGCGAGATCGGCGTGGAAACCGGCGGCTCCAACGTCCAGTTCGGTATCTGCCCGAACACCGGGCGCATGGTGGTCATCGAGATGAACCCGCGGGTGTCCCGTTCGTCGGCGCTGGCCTCCAAGGCCACCGGCTTCCCGATTGCCAAGGTTGCCGCCAAGCTGGCCGTGGGATACACCCTGGACGAGCTGTCGAACGACATCACCGGTGGCAAGACCCCGGCGTCCTTCGAGCCGTCCATCGACTACGTCGTCACCAAGTTGCCACGTTTTGCCTTCGAAAAATTCGCCAAGGCAGACGCTCGCCTGACCACCCAGATGAAATCGGTTGGTGAAGTCATGGCCATCGGCCGGACCTTCCAGGAATCGCTGCAAAAGGCCCTGCGTGGCCTGGAAGTGGGCGTCTGCGGCCTGGATCCGAAGCTGGACCTGAACGACCCGGAAAGCATGAGCGTGCTCAAGCGCGAACTGACCGTTCCAGGCGCCGAGCGCATCTGGTACGTGGCTGACGCTTTCCGTGCCGGCATGACCGTCGAGCAGATCTTCGGCATGAACATGATCGACCCTTGGTTCCTGGTGCAGATCGAAGACCTGATCAAGGAAGAAGAGAAGGTCAAGACCCTGGGTATGTCCAGCATTGACCGTGACACCCTGTTCCGCCTCAAGCGCAAGGGCTTCTCCGACCAACGCCTGGCCAAGTTGATGGGTGTGACCGAGAAGAGCCTGCGCGCTCACCGTCACAAGCTGGAAGTGTTCCCGGTCTACAAGCGCGTCGACACCTGCGCGGCCGAGTTCGCCACCGACACCGCCTACCTGTACTCCACGTACGAAGAAGAGTGCGAAGCCGCGCCATCGACCCGCGACAAGATCATGATCCTGGGCGGCGGTCCTAACCGGATCGGCCAGGGCATCGAGTTCGACTACTGCTGCGTACACGCCGCACTGGCGCTGCGCGACGACGGGTACGAGACCATCATGGTCAACTGCAACCCGGAAACCGTATCGACCGACTACGACACCTCCGATCGCCTGTATTTCGAGCCAGTGACCCTGGAAGACGTGCTGGAAATCGTCCGTGTCGAGAAGCCAAAAGGCGTGATCGTCCAGTACGGTGGCCAGACTCCGTTGAAACTGGCTCGTGCCCTCGAAGCGGCCGGCGTGCCAATCATCGGCACCAGCCCGGATGCCATCGACCGCGCCGAAGACCGTGAGCGCTTCCAGCAGATGGTCGAGCGCCTGAACCTGCGTCAGCCGCCAAACGCCACTGTGCGCAGCGAAGACGAAGCAGTGCGTGCCGCGGCCGGGATCGGTTACCCGCTGGTGGTGCGTCCGTCCTATGTACTGGGCGGCCGTGCGATGGAAATCGTTTATAAGGAAGAAGAGCTCAAGCGCTACCTGCGCGAAGCGGTCCAGGTGTCCAACGATAGCCCGGTGCTGTTGGACCACTTCCTCAACTGCGCCATCGAGATGGACGTGGATGCGGTTTGCGATGGCAAGGATGTCGTGATCGGCGCCATCATGCAGCACATTGAACAGGCGGGCGTTCACTCCGGCGACTCCGCTTGCTCGCTGCCGCCTTATTCGCTGCCGGCGCACATCCAGGATGAAATGCGCGAGCAGGTCAAGAAGATGGCCCTGGAGCTGGGCGTCGTCGGCTTGATGAACGTGCAATTGGCGCTTCAAGGCGAAGACATCTACGTCATCGAAGTCAACCCGCGCGCGTCCCGGACCGTGCCGTTCGTCTCCAAGTGCATCGGTGTTTCCCTGGCGATGATCGCGGCCCGTGTCATGGCCGGCAAGACCCTCGCGGAGCTGGGTTTCACCAAGGAAATCATCCCGAACTTCTACAGCGTGAAAGAGGCGGTATTCCCATTCGCCAAGTTCCCTGGCGTTGACCCGATCCTCGGCCCGGAAATGAAATCCACCGGTGAAGTGATGGGCGTGGGCGATACCTTCGGCGAAGCGTTCGCCAAGGCCCAGATGGGCGCCAGCGAAGTGCTGCCGACGGGCGGCACGGCATTCATCAGCGTGCGTGATGACGACAAGCCGTTGGTTGCAGGCGTAGCCCGTGATCTGATCAACTTGGGCTTCGAAGTGGTCGCCACCGCCGGTACTGCCAGGCTGATCGAGGCCGCAGGCCTGAAGGTGCGTCGCGTGAACAAGGTGACCGAAGGGCGTCCGCACGTGGTCGACATGATCAAGAATGACGAAGTCACGCTGATCATCAACACCACCGAAGGTCGCCAGTCGATCGCCGACTCCTACTCCATTCGTCGCAATGCGCTGCAGCACAAGATCTATTGCACCACGACCATTGCTGCGGGCGAAGCGATCTGCGAAGCGCTCAAGTTCGGTCCGGAGAAGACCGTGCGTCGCTTGCAGGATCTACATGCAGGATTGAAGGCATGAGCATAACCAAGTACCCGATGACCGTTCAGGGCGCGAAGGCCCTGGAAGAAGAACACGCTTTCCTGACCAAGGTCGAGCGCCCGCGCTTGAGCCAGGCTATTGGTGAAGCGCGTGAGCTGGGCGATCTCAAGGAAAACGCCGAATACCACGCTGCCCGCGAGGAGCAGGGGATGGTCGAGGCGCGTGTCCGTGATATCGAAGGCCGCATGCAGAATGCGGTGATCATCGATGTCACGACGATTCCCCATACTGGCAAGGTCATTTTTGGCACCACAGTGGAAATCGCCAACGTCGAGACGGATGAAAGCGTTACCTACCAGATCGTTGGTGAGGACGAGGCTGATATCAAGCTCGGCAAGATTTCCGTTGGCTCGCCTATCGCCCGCGCCTTGATTGCCAAGGAAGAGGGGGATGTGGTGGCGGTCAAGACGCCCGGTGGCGTCATCGAGTATGAGATTGTCGAAGTCCGTCACGTCTGAACGAAGGCGCCCGCTTCGCGCGGGCGCCATGATCTGGCAGCTTGCCCAAATGTTGTGGGTGGGCGGTGTCTGGTTGTTGCACATCGGTTTGCTGCCGGTGCTGGGCCGAGTAGGCCTGGCACCGCTGCTGATCGATGAGATCGACGGCATGCTGACGGCGCTGCTGGTAGGTTTTTCCGCAGTGTGCGTGACGTTCCAGGCTTTGGTGCTGATTCAGGCCGAGGGCCTGGTCAGTCTATGGCGCGACATCCGTGGGCAACTGCTGGTCATGTCGTTGTATGCGTGCGGGATGTACTTTGTCGTGCGGCTTGGCTGGCCGGATGCAGGCCAGTGGCTGGCTTTCAGTTACCTGGTGCTGGGCTTTTCAGGTTTGGTACTGGTGTTACAGCCGGTGCCCGGATGGAGTGGCAGGGTGTGCGAGGCACACCCTTGACCCTTTGGCGTTACTTGAAACGGTGGACGTTCGACAGCTGCTTGTTGACGCTGAAGTTCTTGCGATAGATCAGCGCCATCTTGCCGATGACCTGCACCAGGTCCGCCTTGCCGGTCTTGCACAGCTCTGCCACGGCAGCCAGGCGAGCTTCGCGATCGAGGATGTTGAGCTTGATCTTGATCAGCTCGTGATCGCTCAGGGCGCGTTCCAGCTCGGCCAGTACACCTTCAGTCAGACCGTTGTCAGCTACTGTCAGCACCGGCTTGAGGTGGTGGCCAATGGATTTGTATTGTTTCTTCTGCTCTTGAGTGAGCGGCATAATCTGACCCCTGCGTCTGATCTTGTAAAAAGCGGCGGCCAGTTTACCCGAGCGAGTCCGGGACCGCCCACTTAATCACGATCCGTTTTTATTTCAGAGGTGGCCTGTGGCCCGTTCCAAGACTAGCCAGAACTGGCTGAAAGAGCACTTCAACGACCCATACGTCAAAATGGCGCAAAAGGACGGCTATCGCTCTCGTGCAAGCTATAAATTGCTGGAGTTGCAGGAAAAGGATCGCCTGATCCGCCCGGGCATGACAGTCATCGACCTCGGCGCGGCGCCGGGTGGGTGGTCCCAGGTGGCCAGTCGTCTGATTGGCGGCCAGGGACGATTGATCGCTTCCGACATCCTGGAAATGGACAGCATCCCTGATGTGACCTTCATCCAGGGCGATTTCACTGAAGATGCGGTACTGGCAAAAATCCTCGAAGCCGTCGGAAATACGCAGGTTGACCTTGTGATTTCCGATATGGCCCCCAATATGAGTGGATTACCCGCTGTCGACATGCCTCGTGCGATGTTCCTCAGCGAGCTGGCCCTGGATCTGGCCGGGCGGGTGTTGCGCCCGGGCGGGGATTTTTTGATCAAGGTTTTCCAGGGTGAAGGTTTCGACGAGTACCACAAGGGCATGCGCAAACTGTTCGAAAAGGTGCAGATGCGCAAGCCACTGTCGTCCCGTGACCGTTCTCGCGAACAGTATCTGCTGGCGAGAGGCTTTCGCGGGATCGAGGGCGCAGCGAGCGATGAGCGTCTTTGAGAGGGTGCGATAGTTTTTTTTGTATCGCATTGCAGAAGCCGCGGGATGAAAATCAGGCGGTCACAGTTTCACATTGGGTTACAGACGGCGCCTGCCAGAGCCGTACGTAATGTAGTAAGTTAGGCCGGTGAATATCATGCGAAGCGCGCGCCAGTAGCGGAGCTTGCTTCAGAGGGTAGTTAATTGAACGACATGGCAAAGAATCTGATCCTGTGGTTGATCATCGCCGCTGTCCTTGTGACCGTGATGAACAACTTCTCCAGCCCTAACGAGCCGCAGACCCTTAACTATTCCGACTTCATCCAGCAGGTCAAGGATGGCAAGGTCGAACGCGTAGCCGTAGACGGCTATGTGATTACCGGCAAGCGCACCGACGGTGACAATTTCAAGACCATTCGTCCGGCGATCCAGGACAATGGCCTGATCGGCGACCTGGTGGACAACCATGTCGTGGTCGAAGGCAAGCAGCCTGAACAGCAAAGCATCTGGACCCAGCTTCTGGTCGCCAGCTTCCCGATCCTGGTGATCATCGCGGTGTTCATGTTCTTCATGCGCCAGATGCAGGGCGGTGGCGGCGGCAAGGGCGGGCCGATGAGCTTTGGCAAGAGCAAGGCCCGGTTGCTCTCCGAAGACCAGGTCAAGACGACGCTGGCCGACGTGGCCGGTTGCGACGAAGCCAAGGAAGAAGTGGGCGAGCTGGTCGAGTTCCTCCGCGATCCGGGCAAGTTCCAGCGCCTGGGTGGTCGTATTCCGCGTGGCGTCCTGATGGTTGGTCCGCCGGGTACCGGTAAGACCTTGCTGGCCAAGGCGATTGCCGGTGAAGCCAAGGTGCCGTTCTTCACGATTTCCGGTTCCGACTTCGTCGAAATGTTCGTCGGCGTGGGTGCCAGCCGTGTTCGTGACATGTTCGAACAAGCCAAGAAGCACGCGCCGTGCATCATTTTCATCGACGAAATCGACGCCGTGGGCCGTCACCGTGGCGCTGGCATGGGCGGTGGTCACGATGAGCGTGAGCAAACCCTCAACCAGTTACTGGTCGAGATGGACGGTTTCGAAATGAACGACGGCATCATCGTGATTGCCGCCACCAACCGTCCGGATGTGCTTGATCCTGCGCTGTTGCGTCCAGGTCGTTTCGACCGTCAGGTTGTGGTCGGCTTGCCGGACATTCGCGGTCGCGAACAGATCCTCAAGGTTCACATGCGCAAGGTGCCGATGGGTGACGACGTCGCCGCGGCGGTCATTGCGCGCGGTACACCGGGCTTTTCTGGTGCCGACCTGGCTAACCTGGTGAACGAAGCTTCCTTGTTCGCTGCTCGTTCCGGCAAGCGGGTCGTGGAAATGAAGGAGTTCGAACTGGCCAAGGACAAGATCATGATGGGCGCCGAGCGCAAATCCATGGTCATGTCGGAAAAGGAAAAGCAGAACACTGCGTACCATGAGGCGGGTCACGCCATCGTCGGTCGCGTGGTGCCTGAGCACGATCCTGTCTACAAGGTGTCGATCATCCCGCGCGGTCGTGCCCTTGGGGTGACCATGTTCCTGCCGGAAGAGGATCGCTACAGTCTGTCCAAGCGTGCGCTGATCAGCCAGATCTGTTCGCTGTACGGTGGTCGTATCGCTGAGGAAATGACTCTTGGGTTCGATGGTGTGACCACGGGGGCATCCAATGACATCATGCGTGCGAGCCAGATCGCGCGGAACATGGTGACCAAATGGGGGTTGTCCGAGAAGTTGGGACCTCTGATGTATGCCGAAGAAGACACCGAAGTGTTCCTGGGGCGTGGTGGCGGTGGTCAGCATGCCACCTTCTCCGGTGAGACGGCCAAGCTGATTGATTCCGAGGTGCGCAGCATCATTGACCAGTGCTATGGCACGGCCAAGCAGATCCTCACGGACAATCGTGACAAGCTCGATGCCATGGCCGACGCGCTGATGAAGTACGAGACCATCGACGCCGAACAGATCGACGACATCATGGCGGGTCGCCCGCCTCGTGAGCCTCGCGACTGGTCCGGTGGCACCGGTACTTCGGGAACGCCTCCGGCCGTGCAGGGTGAGCGTCCGGAGACGCCGATCGGTGGTCCGGCGGCTGACGTATAAGGCTTGAAATGAATTCTGTTCAGTCCTCGACCCGGTTGCCTTTCGGCAACCGGGTTCTTGATTTGGCCCATGTGCATGTCATGGGTATTCTCAATGTCACTCCTGATTCCTTTTCCGACGGTGGGCGCTTCAGCCAGCTCGATGCGGCATTGCGTCATGCCGAGGCCATGGTGGCTGCCGGGGCGACGCTGATCGATGTCGGGGGGGAGTCAACCCGGCCAGGGGCGCGAGCGGTGTCCCCTACCGAGGAGCTGGAGCGCGTGGCGCCGATTGTCGAGCGCATACACCGCGAGCTGGACGTGATTATTTCTGTCGATACTTCCACCCCGGCGGTCATGCGCGAGAGTGCGCGGCTGGGGGCGGGGTTGATCAACGACGTCCGCGCTCTGCGGCGCGATGGTGCACTCGACGCAGCAGCGGCCACGGGGTTGCCGGTGTGCCTGATGCATATGCTGGGTGAGCCCGGGAATATGCAGGATGACCCGCATTATCACGATGTAGCCAGGGAGGTGGGCGAGTTTCTGGCAGAGCGTCTGGCCCAGTGCGCCGCAGCGGGTATCCCTGGAGAGCGGATTATTCTCGATCCCGGATTTGGCTTTGCCAAGACGCTGGCTCACAACCTCAGCCTGTTCAAGCATATGGAAGCTTTGCATGCCTTGGGGCGCCCGCTGTTGGTTGGGGTTTCGCGAAAGAGCATGATAGGCAATGCCTTGGGGCGACCGGTGGGGGAGCGCCTGTATGGCGGTCTCGCGCTCGCGGCCCTGGCCATTACAAAAGGTGCGCGCATCCTGCGAGTGCACGATGTGGCCGAAACGATGGATGTTGTGCGGATGATCGCTGCTGTGGATTCAGCCGAATAAGAATGACGGAGCACTTATGAGCAAAAAATACTTTGGCACCGACGGTATCCGTGGTCGGGTCGGCGAATACCCCATCACCCCTGATTTCATGCTCAAGCTCGGCTGGGCTGCCGGCATGGCGTTCCGCAAGATGGGCGCCTGCAAGGTGCTGGTCGGCAAGGACACGCGCATTTCCGGCTACATGTTCGAATCCGCCCTGGAGGCTGGCCTGACGTCGGCGGGTGCCGACGTGATGCTGCTGGGGCCGATGCCGACGCCCGCCATTGCTTACTTGACGCGTACATTCCAGGCGCAGGCAGGCATCGTGATCAGTGCCTCGCACAACCCTCACGACGACAACGGCATCAAGTTTTTCTCCGGCCAGGGCACCAAGTTGCCCGATGAAATCGAACTGATGATCGAGGAACTGCTGGATACGCCGATGACCGTGGTTGAGTCGAGCAAGATCGGCAAGGTATCGCGGATCAACGATGCGTCGGGTCGCTACATCGAATTCTGCAAAGGCAGTGTGCCGACCGGCACCAGCTTCTCGGGCCTGAAAATTGTCGTCGACTGCGCCCATGGCGCTACCTACAAGGTCGCGCCGAGTGTATTTCGCGAGTTGGGGGCGGAGGTCGTGGTGCTTTCCGCCCAGCCTAACGGCCTGAACATCAATCACAACTGCGGTTCCACCCATACCGAGGCGTTGCAGGCTGCCGTGCTCGCCGAGCAGGCCGACCTGGGGATTGCCTTCGATGGCGACGGTGACCGGGTCCTGATGGTTGATCACACCGGTACGGTCGTCGATGGAGACGAGCTGCTGTTCATCATTGCTCGCGACTTGCACGGTCGTGGCAGGTTGCAGGGCGGTGTCGTCGGTACACTGATGAGCAACCTCGGGCTTGAACTGGCCTTGGCGGATCTTGATATTCCCTTCGTGCGCGCCAACGTGGGTGACCGCTACGTGATCTCGGAGTTGCTGGAGCGCAATTGGGTGATCGGCGGTGAAAACTCCGGTCACATCGTGTGCTTTGATCACACCACTACCGGGGACGCCATCATTGCTGCCTTGCAAGTGCTGATGGCGCTCAAGGCGCGCAACGAAGGGCTCGCACAGTCACGCCAGGCATTGCGCAAATGCCCGCAGGTGTTGATCAACGTGCGTTTCGGTGGCGGGGCGAGCCCGATCGAGCATGAGAAGGTCAAGCAGGCCAGCGAGCGTGTGACACAGGCGATGGCTGGTCGTGGTCGTGTGCTGTTGCGCAAGTCCGGAACAGAGCCTCTGGTGCGTGTGATGGTCGAAGGCGAGGACGAAACACTGGTTCGCGGCTATGCCGAAGAGCTGGCAAAACTGGTTGCTGAAGTTTCTGCCTGAATTCGGCTTGCCAGCCATGGAACGGTTGGGTAAGATCTGCGCCCACTTTGACCGACGAGGTACAGCATGCGTCGCCCTATGGTAGCTGGTAACTGGAAGATGCACGGTACCCGCGCCAGCGTCGCTGAGCTGATCAATGGCCTTCGTCATTTGGCCTTGCCAAGCGGTGTTGATGTCGCGGTATTCCCGCCTTGCTTGTATATCAATCAAGTGATTGATGGCTTGAAAGGCAAGTCGATTTCGGTCGGCGCACAGAATTCCGCGATAGAGCCCATGCAAGGTGCATTGACGGGTGAGATTGCTCCAAGTCAGTTGGTGGATGCGGATTGTTCCCTGGTCCTGGTTGGACACTCCGAGCGTCGCCTGATCATGGGTGAGCAGGATAAGACCTTGATTCGCAAATTCGCTGCGGCTCAGGCGTGCGGTCTGATCCCGGTGTTGTGTGTAGGGGAGACCCTCGAACAGCGTGAAGCCGGCAAGACCCTTGAGGTTGTCGGGCGTCAGCTGGGCAGCATCATCGAAGACCTGGGCGTCGGCGCTTTTGCCAAGGCTGTCATTGCTTACGAGCCGGTCTGGGCCATTGGTACCGGGCTGACAGCTTCGCCTCAACAGGCGCAGGATGTGCATGCAGCCATCAGGGCGCAGTTGGCGGCAGAGAATTCTGAAGTGGCACGAGGTGTGCGGCTTCTATACGGCGGCAGCGTGAAGGCGGCCAATGCGGCTGAGCTGTTCGGCATGCCGGATATCGATGGGGGGCTCATTGGTGGGGCATCCCTGAATGCAGATGAGTTCGGTGCGATTTGTCGCGCCGCGGGAAACTGAAAAAATGCTGGAAACAGTCGTAGTCGTTTTTCATCTGCTGGGTGCACTGGGTGTAGTTGCCCTCGTATTGCTGCAGCAGGGTAAAGGTGCGGATGCTGGTGCGTCTTTCGGTGCAGGTGCTTCAAATACTGTGTTCGGAAGCCAAGGTTCCTCTACCTTTCTTAGTAAGTTTACTGCTATACTTGCCGCCGGTTTCTTCATGACCAGCTTAGGGTTAGGTTACTTTGCTAAAGAGAAGGCTCACGAGCTGACTCAAGTAGGTTTGCCAAACCCGGCCGTTCTGGAGGCGCCAAAGCAACAACCGGCTTCTGATGATGTCCCGGTGCTTCAAGAGCAAAAGTCGGCCAACCCGGCGACTGACGTACCTCCAGCTCAAGAGCAGAAGTAAGAAGGTTTCAAACGCTGTATTTGCCGAGGTGGTGGAATTGGTAGACACGCAACCTTGAGGTGGTTGTGCCCATAGGGTGTAGGGGTTCGAGTCCCCTTCTCGGTACCAATTATCAGGAAAGCCCGCGATTGCGGGCTTTCTTGTAGGTGGAAGGGTTACATTGACCCTGTAGGGGATCGGTCGTATACTTCCGCCCCAGCTTTGTCGCGGGATGGAGCAGCCTGGTAGCTCGTCGGGCTCATAACCCGAAGGTCGTCGGTTCAAATCCGGCTCCCGCAACCAGTTTCAGGGCCCCTTCCAAGGGGCTTTTTGTTAGCTGGACACTTTACAGCGCCGCTGTTCAGGCGGCGTTTCAGGGATGGGCGATTCGCCCATTTTTTTTTTATTTGCACAGCATGCACAAACATGCACGAGGGGGTTCAGGTGTCGAGCAAGCTAGAACAGTTGCAGGCCTTGTTGGCCCCGGTGGTCGTGGCCCTGGGCTATGAATGCTGGGGTATTGAGTTTTCGGCTCAAGGTCGCCACTCATTGTTGCGCGTTTATATCGATAAGGAAGGCGGCGTGTTGGTGGACGATTGCGCCATCGTCAGCCGTCAGATCAGCGGTGTGCTGGATGTTGAAGATCCAATCAGCACCGAATACACCCTTGAAGTTTCCTCGCCTGGCATGGAACGCCCACTGTTCACTCTTGAGCAGTTTGCTTCGTTTGCCGGTGAACAAGTGAAGATCAAGCTGCGTTCTCCTTTCGAAGGGCGACGCAACTTTCAAGGCCTTCTGCGCGGTGTAGAAGAACAGGACGTCGTGGTGCAGGTAGATGACCATGAGTTCCTGTTGCCGATCGATATGATCGACAAGGCCAACATTATTCCCAGTTTTGACTGATACGTGCCAGATACTGCGGATCCCGCGGATCCAATGGCTTGCGAAAGGCGAGGCGTACGATGAGCAAAGAAGTACTGCTGGTTGTTGAGTCGGTATCCAATGAAAAGGGCGTACCGGCTCACGTTATTTTTGAAGCGCTGGAGCTGGCCCTGGCCACTGCTACCAAGAAGCGGTTTGAAGACGAAGTTGACTTGCGTGTGGAGATCAATCGTCACACGGGGTCTTATGAGACTTTCCGTCGCTGGACAGTGGTCGAGGAAGCCGACCTGGACGATCCGGCTATCGAGACCTGGCCGAGCAAGGTTGCCCAGACGCATCCAGGTGCCAAGGTCGGCGATGTCGTCGAAGAAAAAATCGAGTCTATCGAATTCGGTCGTATCGCTGCGCAGACTGCCAAGCAGGTCATCGTGCAGAAAGTTCGCGAAGCCGAGCGCGCGCAAGTGGTCGACGCCTATCGCGAGAAGCTGGGGGAAATCATCTCCGGTACCGTGAAAAAGGTCACCCGCGACAACGTGATCGTCGACTTGGGCAACAACGCCGAGGCGCTGTTGGCGCGTGAAGACATCATTTCCCGCGAAACCTTCCGGGTGGGCGTGCGGCTGCGCGCGCTACTCAAGGAAATCCGCACTGAAAACCGTGGCCCGCAGCTGATCCTGTCGCGTACCGCGCCGGAAATGCTGATCGAGTTGTTCCGCATCGAAGTGCCGGAAATCGCTGAAGGCCTGATCGAAGTCATGGCTGCCTCCCGTGATCCGGGCTCGCGTGCCAAGATCGCGGTCCGTTCCAAGGACAAGCGCATCGACCCGCAAGGCGCCTGCATCGGCATGCGTGGTTCGCGTGTCCAGGCCGTATCCGGCGAGTTGGGCGGCGAGCGCGTGGACATCGTCCTGTGGGACGACAACCCGGCGCAGTTCGTGATCAATGCCATGTCGCCTGCTGAAGTGGCGGCCATTATCGTCGACGAAGATGCCCACGCCATGGACATCGCCGTTGGCGCGGACAATCTGGCTCAGGCCATCGGTCGCGGAGGCCAGAACGTGCGTCTGGCCAGCCAGTTGACCGGTTGGACCCTGAACGTGATGACCGAATCGGACATCCAGGCCAAGCAGCAAGCTGAAACCGGCGACATCCTGCGCAACTTCATCGAAGAACTCGAAGTCGATGAAGAGCTGGCGCAGGTGCTGGTGGATGAAGGCTTCACCAGCCTGGAAGAGATTGCCTATGTACCGGTGGAGGAGATGCTCAACATCGACGGCTTTGACGAGGACATCGTCAACGAGCTTCGCGCTCGAGCCAAGGATCGCTTGTTGACCAAAGCCATCGCTACTGAGGAAAAGCTGGCAGACGCCCATCCGGCCGACGACCTGCTCTCGCTTGAGGGTATGGACAAGGATTTGGCGATGGAACTGGCGGTGCGCGGCGTCATTACCCGCGAAGACCTGGCCGAGCAGTCTATTGACGATCTGCTCGACATCGACGGCATTGACGATGAGCGTGCCGGCAAGTTGATCATGGCCGCCCGAGCCCACTGGTTCGAGTAATTAGGCGCGGCCTGAGGAGAGAAGTGCATGACGCAAGTCACGGTGAAACAACTGGCCGATGAGGTCAAAACACCGGTAGAGCGCCTGTTGCAGCAGATGCGTGAGGCAGGTCTGCCGCACACCGCCGCCGAGGAACATGTGACCGACAGTGAGAAGCAATCCCTGCTGACCCACTTGAAAAGCAGTCACAAGGCGAAAGTGGAAGAACCACGCAAGATCACTCTGCAGCGTAAAACCACCAGCACCCTGCGTGTTGCCGGTAGCAAGAGCATCAGCGTAGAAGTCCGCAAGAAGAAAGTCTTCGTACAGCGCAGCCCGGAAGAAATCGAAGCCGAGCGCAAGCGTGAACTGGAAGAGCGTCGCGCAGTAGAGAATGCTGCCCGTCAGAAGGCTGAAGAAGAAGCCAAGCGTCGAGCCGAAGAAGAGGCGCGTCGCCAGCCTGCCGTCGCGCAACCCGCGCCGGTCGAGGCCGTCGCTGCACCTGCACCTGCACCGGCTGTCGAGCCCGAGCGCGAAAGCGCCCCGGTCGTGGCGCCTGCGCCGGCCCCGGTGGCGGATACTCGCAAGCGTGACGAGCAGCGTCGTCCAGACAAGCCACGTGCCGACGAAAACCGTCGTGGCGGTGGCGATGGCGAGCGCAAGAACGCGCCTCATCGTGCTTCGGTCAAGGAAAAGGCGCCGGCACCCCGCGTTGCCCCGCGCACTACCGATGAAGAAAGCGATGGATTCCGTCGCGGCGGTCGCGGCAAGGCCAAACCGAAAAAACGCAACGCCCACGGTTTCCAGAGCCCGACCGGCCCTGTCGTGCGTGAAGTGAAGATCGGCGAAACCATCACTGTGGGCGATCTGGCCCAGCAGATGTCGGTCAAGGCTGCCGAAATCATCAAGTTCATGTTCAAGCTGGGTACACCGGCCACCATCAACCAGGTACTGGACCAGGAAACTGCCCAACTGGTTGCTGAAGAGCTGGGCCACAAAGTGACCCTGATCAGTGATACCGCCCTGGAAGATTCCCTGGCCGAGTCGCTGAAGTTCGAAGGTGAAGCGGTTCCTCGTGCGCCGGTCGTGACCGTCATGGGCCACGTTGACCACGGTAAGACCTCGCTGCTCGACTACATCCGTCGTGCCAAGGTGGCGGCTGGCGAAGCCGGCGGTATCACCCAGCACATCGGTGCATACCACGTTGAAACCGATCGCGGCATGGTCACCTTCCTCGACACCCCGGGTCACGCCGCGTTTACCGCGATGCGTGCCCGCGGTGCCAAGGCGACCGACATCGTGATCCTGGTGGTCGCGGCGGATGACGGTGTGATGCCGCAAACCGTCGAGGCCGTCCAGCACGCCCAGGCTGCTGGCGTACCGCTGGTGGTCGCGGTGAACAAGATCGACAAGCCAGGTGCTGACCTCGATCGCATCCGTAGCGAACTGTCGGTTCACGGCGTGACTTCCGAAGATTGGGGTGGCGACACGCCATTCGTTCCGGTCTCGGCGAAGATGGGTACCGGCGTTGACGAACTGCTCGAAGCGGTCCTGCTGCAAGCAGAGGTCCTGGAACTGACCGCGACACCTTCGGCCCCTGGCCGTGGTGTGGTCGTTGAATCGCGCCTCGACAAGGGCCGTGGCCCGGTTGCGACTGTCCTGGTCCAGGACGGTACGCTGCGTCAGGGCGACATGGTGCTGGTCGGCTCGAACTACGGCCGCGTGCGCGCCATGCTCGACGAGAACGGCAAGCCTATCAAGGAAGCCGGTCCTGCCATTCCAGTCGAGATCCTCGGCCTGGACGGTACCCCGGACGCTGGCGACGAGATGAGCGTTGTGGCTGACGAGAAGAAAGCCCGTGAAGTGGCGCTGTTCCGTCAAGGCAAGTTCCGCGAAGTCAAACTGGCTCGCGCTCACGCCGGCAAGCTGGAAAACATCTTCGAAAGCATGGGCCAGGAAGAGAAGAAGACGCTCAACATCGTCCTCAAGTCCGACGTCCGTGGTTCGCTGGAAGCCCTGCAAGGCGCCCTGAACGGCCTGGGCAACGACGAAGTCCAAGTGCGTGTGGTCGGCGGCGGGGTCGGTGGTATCACCGAAAGCGACGCGAACCTGGCGCTGGCTTCCAATGCGGTACTGTTCGGCTTCAACGTGCGTGCCGACTCCGGCGCTCGCAAGATCGTCGAGCAGGAAGGCCTGGACATGCGTTACTACAACGTGATCTACGACATCATCGAAGACGTCAAGAAAGCGTTGACCGGTATGCTGGGCAGCGACGTTCGCGAGAACATCCTGGGTGTGGCCGAAGTTCGCGACGTGTTCCGCTCGCCGAAGTTTGGTGCCATCGCCGGTTGCATGGTGATCGAAGGTGTCGTTCACCGTAACCGTCCGATCCGCGTACTGCGCGAAGACATCGTGATCTTCGAAGGCGAGCTGGAATCGCTGCGTCGCTTCAAGGATGACGCTTCCGAAGTTCGTGCCGGCATGGAATGCGGTATTGGCGTCAAGAGCTACAACGACGTCAAGGTCGGCGACAAGATCGAAGTCTTCGAGAAGGTCCAGGTTGCTCGCAGCCTCTGACTCGCGCACTTCAAGAGCCGCACGGGGTAGTCGCATGAACATGCGCTGCCGCGCGAGCGGACTCTAAACGCAACGCCCGGTCTGGTTTTTGCCAGGCCGGGCGTTTGCCGCTTTCAGACCTCGCGGGTTTCACCGTGGGGCAGTAACAGGTAACAAGACATGGCAAAAGAATACAGCCGTACCCAACGAATCGGCGATCAGATGCAGCGCGAGCTGGCCCAGCTGATCCGTCGCGAAGTCAAAGACCCGCGCGTCGGCCTGGTCACCATTACCGCTGTGGAAGTCAGCCGTGACGTCGGTCACGCGAAAATTTTCATCACTGTGATGGGCCAGGACAGCGGCGAAGAAATCGCCCAGAGCATCAAGGTGCTGAACTCGGCGGCCGGTTTCCTGCGGATGCAGTTGGCCCGGGAGATGAAGCTGCGCAGCGTCCCGCAGTTGCACTTCCACTACGACGAAAGCGTTGCTCGGGGTGCACACCTGTCGGCGCTGATCGAGCGTGCCGTGGCTGAAGACAGTCAGCACGCGGCTGAACCCGAAGACACCAAGGAGTAATTCGGTGGCGCAGGTCAAACGTATCCGTCGTAACGTCAGCGGCATCATCCTGCTCGACAAGCCGCTGGGGTTCACCTCCAACGCGGCGCTGCAGAAGGTCCGCTGGTTGCTCAATGCCGAGAAAGCCGGGCACACCGGCAGTCTCGACCCGCTGGCCACCGGCGTACTGCCGTTGTGTTTCGGCGAGGCAACCAAGTTCTCCCAATACCTGCTCGATTCCGACAAGGGGTATGAAACCCTGGCGCAACTGGGCAAGACCACTACCACGGCAGATGCCGAAGGTGAGGTTTTGCTCGAGCGCCCGGTGACCGTTGGTCAGGCTGATATCGAGGCGGTGTTGCCAGGATTTCGTGGGCAAATCAGTCAGATACCGCCGATGTACTCGGCCCTCAAGCGTGATGGGCAGCCGTTGTACAAACTGGCGCGTGCGGGTGAAGTAGTGGAGCGTGAACCGCGTTCTGTTACTATTGCGCGCTTGGAATTGCTGGCCTTTGACGGTAATACTGCGCGGCTGGCCGTGGATTGCAGCAAGGGCACTTATATCCGGACCCTGGTGGAGGATATCGGCGAGCGGCTCGGTTGCGGTGCCTACGTGGCGGAACTGCGCCGGACCCAGGCCGGGCCTTTCACACTGGCCCAGACGGTCACGCTGGAAGAGCTCGAAGCGGCCCATGCCGAAGGTGGCAATGAAGCGGTCGACCGTTTCCTGATGCCATCGGACAGCGGGCTGCAAGACTGGCCGCTGTTGCAGTTCTCGGAACACAGTGCGTTCTACTGGCTCAACGGCCAGCCGGTACGTGCCCCGGATGCGCCGAAGTTCGGCATGGTACGGGTACAGGATCACAACGGTCGTTTCATCGGTATCGGTGAAGTGAGCGAAGACGGGCGTATTGCGCCGCGTCGACTGATTCGGTCGGAATGACCGGAACCAGCCTGTGTAACAACAGGCTGGCGAGTGTGGCTGTTAACAGGCACGGTCACTACTCATTTATCGATACAGGGATTTGTCCCTGGCCTGTTGGTACGGTTTCCCTGGAAACGGTACCTCACAAGAGGAAAGCCACATGGCACTCAGCGTTGAAGAAAAAGCTCAGATCGTGACCGACTACCAGCAAGCTGTTGGTGATACTGGTTCGCCAGAAGTGCAAGTTGCACTGCTGACCGCCAACATCAACAAACTGCAAGGTCACTTCAAGGCCAACGGTAAAGACCACCACTCCCGTCGTGGTCTGATCCGCATGGTAAACCAGCGTCGTAAGCTGCTGGACTACCTCAAGGGCAAGGACGTTAATCGTTACAGCACCTTGATCGGCCGCCTGGGCCTGCGTCGCTAATCAGCGATTGCGCTATGAGGTTGGTTGTCTGCCAGTTGCCTGCGTTCTGCTCGGGTGGCCGGCAGGCTTCCAGCCTCAAGTTTTATCTGGACAGTCGTTGGGCCGATTCCCCGCACTGCCCAAGAATTTCGCAAGAAGACAAGTTCCCCAAGAGCCACAAAGAAGGTAGGACACCGTGAACCCGGTAATCAAGAAATTCCAGTTCGGTCAGTCGACCGTTACCCTCGAGACTGGCCGTATTGCCCGTCAGGCCTCCGGCGCAGTACTGGTCACCGTTGACGACGACGTCAGCGTGTTGGTGACCGTAGTGGGTGCCAAGCAAGCCGATCCAGGCAAGGGCTTCTTCCCTCTGTCCGTTCACTACCAGGAAAAGACTTACGCGGCTGGTAAGATCCCTGGCGGTTTCTTCAAGCGCGAAGGCCGTCCTTCCGAGAAAGAAACCCTGACTTCCCGACTGATCGACCGTCCGATCCGTCCGCTGTTCCCAGAAGGTTTCATGAACGAAGTGCAGGTTGTCTGCACCGTCGTTTCCACCAGCAAGAAGACCGATCCGGACATCGCTGCGATGATCGGTACCTCGGCTGCACTGGCCATCTCCGGCATTCCTTTCGATGGCCCGATCGGCGCAGCCCGCGTGGCGTTCCACGAAAGCACCGGCTACCTGCTGAACCCGACCTACGAGCAACTGGCTGCCTCCAGCCTGGACATGGTCGTGGCCGGTACCGAGGAAGCCGTACTGATGGTTGAATCGGAAGCCAAAGAGCTGACCGAAGACCAGATGCTGGGTGCCGTGCTGTTCGCCCACGACGAATTCCAATCGGTCATCAAGGCTGTCAAAGAGCTGGCCGCCGAAGCCGCCAAGCCAACCTGGACCTGGGCGCCACAGCCGGAAGCCACCGAACTGCTGGGCGCGATCCGTGCCGAGTTCGGCGAAGCGATCTCCCAGGCCTACACCATCACCGTCAAGGCCGACCGTTACGCGCGTCTGGGCGAGCTGCGCGACCAGGTGGTTGCCAAGCTGTCCGGCGAAGAAGGCCAGCCGTCTGCTGCCGACGTCAAAGCGGCTTTCGGTGAAATCGAATACCGTACCGTTCGCGAAAACATCGTCAACGGCAAGCCGCGTATCGACGGTCGCGACACCCGCACCGTGCGTCCGCTGAACATCGAAGTCGGCGTTCTGCCAAAGACCCACGGTTCGGCACTGTTCACCCGTGGCGAAACCCAGGCGCTGGTCGTTGCGACACTGGGCACCGCCCGTGACGCACAACTGCTGGACACCCTGGAAGGCGAAAAGAAAGACCCGTTCATGCTGCACTACAACTTCCCACCGTTCTCGGTAGGCGAGTGTGGTCGCATGGGTGGCGCCGGTCGCCGCGAAATCGGTCACGGCCGTCTGGCCCGTCGTTCGGTCCAGGCCATGCTGCCAGCCGCTGACGTGTTCCCGTACACCATCCGCGTGGTATCGGAAATCACCGAGTCCAACGGTTCGAGCTCGATGGCTTCGGTCTGCGGCGCTTCCCTGGCCCTGATGGACGCCGGTGTGCCGATGAAGGCGCCGGTTGCCGGTATCGCCATGGGCCTGGTGAAAGAAGGCGAGAAATTCGCCGTCCTGACCGACATCCTCGGTGACGAAGACCACCTGGGCGACATGGACTTCAAAGTGGCCGGTACCGCCAAGGGCGTCACCGCACTGCAGATGGACATCAAGATCAAGGGCATCACCGAAGAGATCATGGAAATCGCCCTGGGCCAGGCCCTGGAAGCGCGCCTGAACATCCTCGGCCAGATGAACCAGGTGATCGGTCAGTCCCGTACCGAGCTGTCGGCCAACGCTCCGACCATGATCGCGATGAAGATCGACACCGACAAGATCCGTGACGTCATCGGTAAAGGCGGCGCGACCATCCGTGCGATCTGCGAGGAAACCAAGGCTTCGATCGACATCGAAGACGACGGCTCGATCAAGATCTTCGGCGAAACCAAGGAAGCGGCAGAAGCAGCACGCCAGCGCGTCCTGAGCATCACCGCCGAGGCCGAGATCGGCAAGATCTACGTCGGCAAGGTCGAGCGCATCGTCGACTTCGGCGCCTTCGTCAACATCCTGCCGGGCAAGGACGGTCTGGTGCACATCTCCATGTTGAGCGATGCTCGCGTCGAGAAAGTGACCGACATCCTCAAGGAAGGCCAGGAAGTGGAAGTGCTGGTGCTGGACGTGGACAACCGTGGCCGTATCAAGCTGTCCATCAAGGACGTGGCTGCCGCCAAGGCATCGGGCGTTTAATCAGCCTTTCGCCTGACTGCTGAACAAGCAAACGCCCCGACTGGTTCGGGGCGTTTTGCTATGTGCTAAAAATCCCTCTCTGGCAGGTTGCCTGGTCACCGGGGACGATGCTAGGTTTAGCCACCGCCCGTGTAGCTCAGCCGGTAGAGCAGCGCACTCGTAACGCGAAGGTCGCAGGTTCGATTCCTGTCTCGGGCACCATTCCCTCGTTATGAGTTTCACCCAGCGGTTTTCAAATGATCCCCAGAATGGTCCTGAAGGCCAGGTAAACCGGGCTTCACACGGTTTCTTGCGTCAGAGAGATCCTTGATGATCCAGATCCATCTCCCATTCCCCAGATCAACGAGAACGCCATGACTGTTAAACAATTGTCCCAAGAAGCCAGGCACGAAGAAGCGCTGAAGAAGTACGTTCTGGACGCGCCGCAGTTGCTGGAAGAGATCAAGGACTTGTCCGCCGACGATCAGAGAGACCAGATCCAGTGGGCGTTCGAGGACGAGGCTGAAGCCCAGGGGCTGCAGCCTTGGGAACTGACCCTCAAGTACACCTGCACGCCTGAAGAATTCGAGGCGCAGCGCCTTGCGTTGCACAAGGAAGCGGCCGAGGTATTGGGGGTTGAGTGGGAAGAATACTGCGAGATGAATAATCTGGTGGTTTAACGGCGGCTACAAGCTACAAGCCAAGCACGGAACAGCTTGCAGCTTGCAGCTTGCAGCTTGTAGCTTGCGGCTCGAAGCTGCTTAAAGACTGAGCCGCATCGACAGGTCCACCGCTTTCACATCCTTGGTCATCGCCCCGATCGAGATGTAGTCCACCCCGGTCTCGGCGATCGGGCGCAACGTGTTTTCGTTGATCCCGCCGCTGGCCTCCAGTTTCGCCTTGCCGCCATTCAGGCGCACGGCTTCGCGCATGTCGTCCAGGCTCAGTTCGTCGAGCATGATGATGTCGGCGCCGGCCGCCAGCGCTTGTTTCAATTCTTCCAGGCTTTCCACCTCGACTTCCACCGGTTTGCCCGGTGCGATCTTGTGGGCGGCGCTGATGGCCTGGGCGATGCCACCGCAGGCGGCGATGTGGTTTTCCTTGATCAGGAACGCGTCGTACAAACCGATGCGGTGGTTATGGCAGCCGCCGCAAGTCACGGCGTACTTCTGCGCCAGCCGCAGCCCGGGCAGGGTCTTGCGGGTGTCCAGTAGCTTGACCTGGGTGTCGGCGACGAAATCCGCCAGGTAGCGCGCCCGGGTGGCGACGCCCGAAAGCATCTGCAAGAAGTTCAGCGCACTGCGCTCGCCGGTCAGCAGCGAACGGGCCGGGCCTTCAAGGTGAAACAGCGCCTGATCGGGACTGGCCCGCTCGCCGTCGTGCACTTGCCAATGCACCGCGACGCGCGGGTCCAACTGCCGGAACACGGCATCGACCCAGGCCGTACCGCTGATGATCGCCGCTTCGCGGGTAATGATGGTGGCCTTGGCCAGACGTTCGGCGGGGATCAGTTTCGCGGTGATGTCGCCGCTGCCGATGTCTTCGAGCAACGCGCGGCGCACGTTGGCTTCGATTTCGGCGGTCAGATCGGCGAGACGTAGATTCGGCATGACGGGCTCCACAAACAAAGTGGCCAGATTATAGGGCCAGGCCGTGAGCGAACCCAAGGTGCCGGAGGTCTACCGTAGGTATCGAAACGGCATTTGGTCGCCTGCTCGCAACGTTTGCGCATTTATCCGGTCACTTATTGCGCTGGATTTCGAGTGGGATCACAGAGTCCGCTGGTGCGACGGGGTTGTTTTGCAGATAATCCGCCTTTCGATTGACGTCATGACTTTGACGTCCAGCGCCGAAGAATGCCGTTACAGGAGGTCGGGATGCATAACGACGGGAATGTAGTGCCTTTACACAAGGTTTCTGCCGATCAGGCGATTCGTTCGCCCCTTGCCCGTCTTCCTGTGATTCTGCTTCAGGTCCGCGACAAGGCCGCACAGCAGTTGCGCCAAGGCTTGCAGGAGTTGTTCGATAACGCCGACGACACTCTGTTCGAAATGGCCGACCGGGCGCGTCAGGATGTCGAGCAGAACCTGTATTTCGAAGCGATGCGGGACTTGCGGCTCAAGCGCAAGAGCATTGAGCGCGAGTTCATCGAACAGTTTTTCGAGGCGTTTGTCAGCCTCGCCCAGTACGACCTGACCCAAGCCACCTTGGCGCCCATCCTGGCGCAAGATGGCCCGCCCCAGCGCGGCCATGACGACTTGGAGCGCCATCTCGCGGTAGAAGCCATGGTCACCCGGGTACTCAGCCGCGAAGGCGGGGCCCTCGATCAATTGACGGTCCGGCTCAGTGCGCTGCTGGCCCGGCCGCTGTCGAGCCAGCAGAATCCTCTGAGCCCGGCACTGTTGTGCGAAAGCTTTCTACAGGCCGCGCGGAACCTGGGTGTGGGGATCAAGGTCAAGCTGATCCTGCTCAAATTGTTCGAGCGCTATGTGCTCAGCGAGTGCGACCAACTCTACGCCGAGGCCAATCAGTTGCTGGCCGCCACCGGCATCCTGCCCGACCTCAAGGCGACGCCGTCGCGGCGCGCATCGGATCGCGCGGATGCCAGTCCCAGGCCCAAGGCCGATGCCGCTGCCAAGTCCCGGGCCGCTGAAGTCGACGACAGCGTGCAGGAAGTGTTCGCGGCGTTGCAGAAGCTGTTGCGGCAGGTCCGTGGCAGCGTAGCGCCGACCCTGGAGGTCAGCGCGCCGACCCAGCCGATCTCCACCAGTGACTTGTTGCGTCTGCTGTCGCATTTGCAGCAATACGTGCCGGCGCCCGCGGTTCAGGACGAGTTCGATCTGCGTAGCCAGCTCGAGCAACTGCTGACCCGGGTCAGTGTCCGCAGCGGCAAATCCCGGGTGGTGGAAGGCGCGGACGAGGACGTGATCAACCTGATCTCGATGATGTTCGAGTTCATCCTCGACGACCATAACCTGCCGGACTCTTTCAAGGCGCTGATCGGTCGCTTGCAGATCCCGATGCTCAAGGTCGCGGTGCAAGACAAGAGCTTCTTCAGCCGAGGCAATCATCCGGCGCGGCGGCTGCTCAATGAAATCGCCGCGGCGGCCATGGGCTGTGGCGATTGCGACGATCATCAGCGTGACAGCCTTTACCAGCGCATCGAACAGGTGGTGCAGCGTTTATTGAATGATTTCGTCGATGACCCGGCCATTTTCTCCGAGCTGCTGGCCGACTTCCTGGCGTTCACCAGCGACGAGCGACGCCGCAGCGAACTGCTCGAGCAGCGCATCCGGGATGCCGAAGAGGGGAGGGCCAAGGCGGAATGGGCGCGCCAGCGTGTCGAAGGGGCACTGAACCACCTCATGCTGGGCAAAGTGTTGCCGCTGGCGGTGGTGGAGTTCGTGCAGCAGGCCTGGAGCCAGGTGTTGCTGCTGACCTGCTTCAAGCACGGCGAGCGTTCAGCCGAGTGGCAGGCGGATGTCCTGACCCTGGAACAACTGATCTGGAGCGTCCAGCCCCACAATGAGGCCGACGCGGGCGTGCGCTTGTTGGCGATGGTGCCGGAACTGCTCAAGGCCCTGCGTGAAGGCTTGAGCCGTTCGGCGTTCGACCCGTTCGCCACCAGCGAGTTTTTCGCCGAGCTGGAGGTCTTGCACGTGCAGGCGCTGGAGCACATGGGGCAGGCGTCGGGGCAGGGCGAGTCGGCCGAGTCGCCGGTAATGATCCAGGTGCTGGAAAAAATCACCCTGCGTGCGCCTCAGAAGGCTTCGGTGGACAGCTCGTTGGTCGGCTTGCCGGCCGATGATGCGAGCTTGCGCCAGGTCGATCAATTGCGTCTGGGAAGCTGGGTCGAGTTCCAGGAGGACGAGGACAACCGCCTGCGCTGCAAACTGGCGGCGATCATCGAGTCCACCGGCAAGTATGTCTTCGTCAACCGCACCGGCCTGAAGGTGCAGGAGCACAGCCGCACCAGCCTGGCCCTGGAATTTCGCCGGGGGGCGGCGCGCCTGTTGGACGATACGTTGCTGTTCGACCGGGCGTTGGAGTCGGTTCTGGGCAACTTGCGCCAGCTCAATCGCGGCAAGTGATCACACTCGCCAGTCCGATCACGGCATACTGGCGGCATCGACCGCTGTCATCGAAGGAACCTGTATGCAGTTGGACCCCGCGAGCGGTTGGTGCGATGGCGTGCGCCATTGCCCATCGCCCAACTTCAATGCGCGCCCCGAGGGCGAGATCTCCCTGCTGGTGATCCATAACATCAGCTTGCCGCCGGCACAGTTCGCCACGGGCAAGGTGCAGGAATTTTTCCAGAATCGCCTGGATGTCACAGAGCATCCCTACTTTGCCGGGATCGCCGATCTGCGCGTGTCTGCGCATTTTCTGATCGAGCGTGACGGTGCCGTTACCCAATTCGTTTCCTGCCTGGACCGTGCCTGGCACGCCGGTGTGTCGTGCTTCGAGGGGCGGGAAACGTGTAACGATTTTTCCCTGGGCATCGAGCTTGAAGGCACCGATGATCAGCCGTTCACCGACGCGCAGTACGCCGCGCTGGTGGACCTGACCCGGCAGTTGCAAGCGGCGTTCAGGGCGATCACGGTGTCGCGCATTTGCGGGCACAGTGACATCGCGCCGGGACGCAAGACCGATCCGGGGCCGGCATTCGACTGGGTTCGCTATCGTGCGGCCCTGACAGAAGGGGAAGGACAATGAGTTTTCTGGTGTTGCTGCTGGCCGTCTGGATCGAGAAGTTCTCGGCGTTGCGCCAGCGGGTCCAGCGCGACAGTGGTTGGTTGCACGAGCTCAACCGGCTGGAAGCGCGCCCGCGCTGGCTCAAGCGGCCCTGGCTGGTGCTGCTGGTGATGGTCCTGCTGCCCGTGGCGTCGTTGGCGTTGCTGCTGTGGGTGCTGGACCCGGTTGCCTATGGCCTGCTGGCATTGCCGGTGCATCTGTTGGTGGTGATTTACAGCCTGGGGCGCGGCGATCTGCTGGCGGCCCTGGGGCCGTTTCGCGACGCGTGGCGGCGGGAAGACCTGCAAGCGGCCGTCCATGTGGCCAAGCGCGACCTGGACCTTGAAGCCGACTGCGGCGAGCAATTGCTGGAGCGGGTCCAGGGGTATGTGCTGTGGCAGGCGTACCAGAGCTTTTTCGCGGTGATTTTCTGGTACTTCCTGCTGGGGCCGGTCGCGGCGCTGAGTTATCGACTGCTGGCGCTGGCGGCCGAGCACAGCCTGAACCCCGGCGTGGCCGAGAGGGCCGCGCAGCTGCGCCATGCCTTCGACTGGTTGCCGGTGCGCTTGCTGGCGGCGAGTTTTGCCTTGGTGGGCAACTTCGTCGCCGTCAGCCGGATCATGTTGCATGAACTGCTGAACTGGAACATCAGCGCCGCCCATCTGATCGATAAGGTCGGTCGGGTGGCCGGCGAAATAGCCGAACCCGCGACGGGGCCGGACGGGATCAACAGCCTGGACCGGCTCTGGGAGTTGCTGCTGCGCGCGGCGGTGCTCTGGTATGCCGGTTTTGCGTTGTGGACGGTGTTGGCCTAGACACGCCTGTTCCCTGTGGTGAGAGAAGCTGTGGGAGCAAGGCTTACCCGCGAGGAACGATAACGCGGTTTAGCTTTTAGACTGCGACGCGGCCATCGCGGGCAAGCCTTGCTCCCACAGTGTCCCCTCACCACCATAGGGAACGTGATGGGTTGCGTTAACCTTAAGTTACAAATCTCCCCGCCTTTTTAGGCTATACAGGGGCAGCGCCCGAATAGTGGCTTTCTGCTGTCTCTGCGCGCGAATTCATAAAAATAAGAACACCCCGGGAGACTTCCTTGTGAAGAGTTTGCTCTGGCCCGCTGTCGCGCTGATGAATCGCCTGAGCTTCGGTATGAAGTTCAGCCTGATCAGCGTGTTGTTCCTGTTGCCGATGCTGGTGACCAACTTCTTTCTGGTGCGCGATTCCTATCGGGAATTCCAAGGAACGCAAGTGGAGCTGCAAAGCCTCGACCTGCTGAGCAGCAGCCTGACCCTGCGCCGGGATCTGGAAACCCTCAACAACCTGGTGCAGATCAACGCCAGCCTGGGCCAGTCCGGCAAGGCCGGTGATGTCGAGGCGAAGATCGGGGCGCTTGAGCAACGTGTCCTCGTGCGCCTGCAAGGCATGCGTGCCGTGGCCGTCGAGCCTGAACAGGCTGGGGCCTTCGATGCCAAGCGCGATGAACTGATGGCGGCCTTCAAGGCGCAGCAGGGTGAGGGTTCCCTGCAAAGCAAAAGCGCCCTGATTGGCAAGTTGCTCAACACTGCGCAAATGTTCAGCCAGCTCATCGCCAGCCAGGCGGGGCTTGGCCGCGACAACCAGAGCGATATCCGCCAGCTCAGCGAGCTGAGCATCGGCGTGACGCCCCGGGTCACCCAGACCCTGGGCGAAGGTCGCGCGCTGGGAGCTGCGTCGCTGGGGTTGGGGTTTCTCAATTCGGCGTCGAGCACCCGGTTTGACGAGTTGCTGGCGCAGATCGAAAAACTCCAGGGTGAATATGACCTGAAATTGCAAGACGCCCTCGGCTCCAGCAAGGCCGCCGGCCAGGCGTTGGCGGGGCAAGCCAATGACAGCAAGGGCACGCTCAAGAAGGCCGCGGAACTGATCGAGGAACAGGTGGTGATGGCCGATACCCTCGATGCGCCATGGTCGGGATTCTATGAGCAGCTCAGTGGCCTGATGGAGCAGACCTACCGCCTCGACGACGCGATTCTGGGTTTTCTCGGCGCCGAGTTACAGCAGCGCCTGGAGCAGAATCGCAGCCACATGGTGCTGCAGGCCGTGGCGCTGGCCGGGGTGTTCCTGTTGATTTTTTACCTGTACGCCGGTTTCTACGCGTCGACCCGCACCACGCTCCGGTATTTGGGCCGGATGATGGACAAGGTGGCGGCCGGCGACATGACCGTCAATTTCGTGGCCCGCAGCAAAGATGAACTGGGTGAATTGGGTGACGTGTTCAACGGCACGGTGGCGAAGATCCATGACCTGATCGAACAGGTCGGCCGCACCGTCGCCGAGGTCGAGCGCCAGGCCGGGCAGGTGGAAACGGTTTCGGCCCGGAGCAACCAGGCCGTGGCCGGGCAGCGCAGCCAGATCGAGCAGGTGGCCACGGCGATGAATCAGATGTCGGCGACGGCCCAGGAAGTAGCCCGCAGCGCCGCCGCGGCGGTAAGCAGTGCCCATAGCGTGAACGACGAGACGCTCAGTGGCCGAGGGCTGGTGGAGTCGCAACAGGACAGCATCGTCCGTTTGGCCGGTGAGATCGATCAGTCAGTGAAGGTGATCAATCAACTGGCGAATGACAGCCAGGCCATCAGCCGCGTGTTGGAAGTGATCAAGAGCATCGCCGAGCAGACCAACCTGCTGGCCCTCAACGCCGCCATCGAAGCGGCCCGGGCCGGTGAGCAGGGGCGCGGTTTCGCGGTGGTGGCCGATGAAGTCCGCACACTGGCCAAGCGCACCCAGCAGTCGACCGAAGAAATCGAAGCGATGATCAGCCGCCTGCACGGTGGCGTGGGGGCGGCGGTCAAGGCCATGGGCACCAGCCATGAGATGGCCAGCGGTACGGTCGGCCAGGCGGAGAAGGTCCAGCAGGCGCTGGAGAATATTCTCGGTGCGGTCGGCATGATCGTCGACCAGAACCAGCAGATCGCCGCTGCGGTGGAACAGCAGACGGCCGTGGCCCACGATATCGACCAGAACATCGTCGAGATCAATCGCGCCGGCGAGCGCACGGCGCAAGGTGCGCACCAGACCGAAGACGCCAGCCGCGAGCTGTCCGCCCAGGTGGTGCGGCTCAAGCAGTTGATCAATGCGTTCAGGGTGTAGTGAGTGGCCTGTGTGGCTAATTCGAGTACAGGCCACTAGTGGCCTGTGTGGGCTTCAGGCTTACCAGTTGAACAATTGGCGGGCGTTGGCGCTGCTAGCCTCGGCCAGTCGCTCAGGGCTGATCGCCATGATCCCGGCCAGCGCCTCGCAAATCGCCGGCAGATGCGCCGGGCTGTTGCGCTGGCCGGGGAACATCGCCGGGGCCATGTCGGGTGAGTCGGTTTCCAGCACCACGGCGTCGAGCGGCAGTTTTGCCAGGACCCGGTGCATGCGCAGGGCCTGGGGCCAGGTCGCGGCGCCGCCCAGGCCGAGCTTGAAGCCGAGCTTGAGGTATTCCCGGGCCTCTTCGAAACTGCCGGCGAAGGCGTGGATGATTCCCGCGCGCTTGAGCTCGATGCGTTTGAGCGTCGCGATCACCGCGGCATGACTGCGGCGCACATGGATCAGCGCCGGCAGGTCGAACTCCGCCGCCAGTTGCAGTTGCGCCTCGAACAACGTCTGCTGGCGCTCGCGATCCAGGGTCGGGATGTAGTAATCCAGGCCGATTTCCCCCACCGCGCACAGCTGCCGATGCCCGGCGAGGCGGCCCAGCCATTCGCGCAGTTGCACCAGGTCGTGGGGGCGATGCTGGTCGAGGTACACCGGGTGCAAGCCCAGGGCCGCGTGCAGGTCGGGGTCGCTTTGCACCAGGTCCCAGACCCGTTGCCAGTTGTCCCGATACACCCCCAGCACCACCATCTGTCGCACCCCCAGGGCGCGACTCGCCGCCAGCAGCGCCGGGCGATCCGCGTCGAAGTCCGGGAAGTCCAGGTGGGTGTGGGTGTCGATCAACTCCATGTTCGGATCCTGGCCAATGCTCAGCCTTGATGAATGCGTTGCTTGAAGGTCCGCGCAATGGCCTGCACGCCGGGCTGATAGTCACCGTTCTCGATGGCTGCCAGGGCCAGCTCCAAGGCCTTGTCGGCAATCAGTTGATGCTGCTGGGACATGGCGTTGACCGGCAGCGGCAGGAAATCCAGCAGTTGCGTGTCGCCGAACGTGCCCAGGCGCAGCGGACGCGACTTGAGCGGGAAATCATGCAGCGCATCGAATACGCCTTGCAGCAGCACGTAGGAGGTGGTTACCAGCGCGTCGGGCAAATGTCCGAGGCGCGTGAGCATTTCCTCCATCAGTTGCCGGCCGCATTCACGGCTGAACGACTCCCCGTGTTCGATCAGCACCTGGCCTTCGAAACCGGCCAGGGCTTCGCGAAATCCGGCAGTCCGTTCCTGGCTGATGCTCAGTTCGGGACGGGCATTGATCAGGGCGATTTGCCGGGGTTGGGTCTGGAGCAGGCTGCGGGTCAACTGCAGACTGGCCTGGTGGTCGTCGCTGATCACCGAGCAGAAATGCGCCGGCTCCATCACCCGGTCGATGGCGATGATCGGAATGCCCTTGGCTTGCAGTTGCTGGTAGCTGTCGTCCCCGGCCGGCAGGCAGCTGGCGACGATCAGGCCGTCGCAGCGCCGGGCCCGGAACAGCTGCAACAATTGCCGTTCACTCTCGGGGGCGTCGTCGGAGCTGGCGATCAGCAACTGATAGCCCCGCGCGCGGGCGCCTTGCTCCAGCAGCTTGGCAATGCGGGCGTAACTGGGGTTTTCCAGGTCGGGCAGGATGAAACCCAGCGTGCGGGTATGCCGACTGCGCAGCCCGGCGGCCTGCGGGTTTGGCGTAAAACCATGCTCCTGGACCACCGCTCGCACCCGTTCGACGGTGGCGCTGCTGATGCGTTGCTGTTCGGCCTTGCCGTTGATGACGTAGCTGGCGGTGGTGACTGACACACCGGCCAACTGGGCAATATCGCTGAGTTTCAACCCGGTTTCCCTTTGTTTTTTCGAGTTAGCCCGACAAATAGGGCAATCGTACCCGATTCAGAATGACCTTCACCGTCCAAACGCGAACGACAAGTTGCACTTCAAGGATGGGAGATTATCGAGTAACGTGCCAATCTTTCTAGATTAAACGTTTCAGCAAGCGTATTTTCAAGGCTGTCAGGATTTTTGGCCGCTCTGCCGCGAAACCGCCAAAAGCTGTCCTGCAAGGCTAAGATTCATTCAAAACAATACCTGGCGCCAACCGGCCGCCAAAAAGGAGAAAGCATGCTCGAGCTCACTCTAGAGCAGATATCCATGGCTCAGACGGCGGTGGATAAAGACGCTGCACTGCAATTGCTCGCTGAAAAACTGGTGGCCGATGGCCTGGTTGCCGAAGGCTACCTCGCCGGCTTGCAGGCTCGCGAAGCCCAGGGCTCGACCTTTCTTGGCCAAGGTATCGCCATTCCCCACGGCACCCCGCAAACCCGCGATCTGGTCTATTCGACGGGCGTGCGCCTGTTGCAATTTCCCGAGGGCGTGGATTGGGGCGATGGCCAGATCGTCTACCTGGCCATCGGCATCGCGGCCAAATCCGATGAACACTTGCGCCTGCTGCAACTGCTGACCCGTGCCCTCGGCGAGACGGACCTGGGCCAGGCCCTGCGCCGTGCCGGTTCCACCGAAGCGCTGTTGAAGCTGCTGCAAGGTGCGCCGCAGGAGTTGGCGCTGGATGCGCAAATGATCGGCCTCGGTGTCCCGGCCGACGATTTCGAGGAATTGGTCTGGCGCGGTGCTCGTCTGTTGCGCCAGGCCGATTGCGTGAGCAATGGCTTTGCCAGCGTCTTGCAGCAGGTAGACGCATTGCCCCTGGGTGATGGCTTGTGGTGGCTGCACAGCGAACAGACCGTCAAACGCCCGGGCCTGGCCTTCGTCACCCCGGACAAACCGATTCGTTACCTGGGCCAGCCCCTCAGTGGCCTGTTTTGCCTGGCCAGCCTCGGCGAGGCCCATCAGGCCTTGCTGGAAAGGCTCTGCGCGCTGTTGATCGAAGGTCGCGGCCACGAACTGGGCCGCGCCACCAGTAGTCGCAAGGTGCTGGAGGTCCTGGGCGGCGAGCTGCCGGCCGACTGGCCCAGCGCACGTATCGGCCTGGCCAACGCCCATGGCCTGCATGCGCGTCCGGCGAAGATCCTCGCCCAGTTGGCGAAGAGCTTCGAAGGCGAGATCCGCGTGCGCATCGTCGACGGCCAGGACAGCGCCGTGTCGGTCAAGAGCCTGAGCAAGTTGCTCAGCCTCGGCGCCCGCCGCGGGCAGATTCTGGAACTCATCGCCGAGCCGAGCATCGCCGCCGATGCGCTGCCGGCCTTGTTGGCGGCCATTGAAGAGGGCTTGGGCGAAGACGTCGAACCGTTGCCGCCGCCGAGCGCGCCGCAGGCAACGGTTGTGGCCGAAGTCGTCGAGGTGGTGCTGGCACCTGCCCCCGGCAGCCTGGTCCAGGCCGTTCCCGCCGCACCGGGCATTGCCATCGGCCCGGCCCATGTCCAGGTGCTGCAAGCCATCGACTATCCGCTGCGCGGCGAGTCGCCGGCCATTGAGCGCGAGCGCCTGCAAAACGCCTTGAACCAGGTGCGTCGCGATATCGCAGGCCTGGTCGAACGCGCCAAGGCCAAGGCCATCCGCGAAATTTTCATCACCCACCAGGAAATGCTCGACGACCCGGAGCTGACCGACGAAGTCGACACCCGCCTGAAGCTGGGCGAGAGTGCGCAAGCGGCGTGGATGGGAGTGATCGAAGCCGCCGCGAAAGAACAGGAAGCCTTGCAGGACGCCCTGCTGGCCGAACGCGCTGCCGACCTGCGCGACGTCGGCCGCCGGGTGCTGGCGCAGCTGTGCGGCGTCCAGACCCCGAGCGAACCCGATCAGCCCTACATCCTGGTGATGGACGAAGTCGGTCCATCCGATGTGGCTCGCCTGGACCCGACCCGTGTGGCGGGGATTCTTACGGCCCGTGGCGGCGCCACCGCCCATAGCGCCATCGTTGCCCGGGCCCTGGGCATTCCGGCGCTGGTGGGTGCCGGCGCCGCGGTGTTGCTGCTGGCGCCGGGCACGTCGCTGTTGCTCGATGGCCAGCGCGGTCGCCTGCACGTGGACCCTGACGCCGCCACTTTGCAGCGAGCCAAGGAAGAGCGCGACACCCGCGAACAGCGCCTCAAGGTTGCCGCCGAGCAGCGTCACGAACCGGCGTGCACCCGTGACGGTCATGCCGTGGAAGTGTTTGCCAACATTGGCGAGAGCGCCGGCGTCACGGGCGCGGTGGAGCAGGGCGCCGAAGGTATTGGCCTGCTGCGCACCGAACTGATTTTCATGGCCCACCCCCAGGCGCCGGACGAGGCGACCCAGGAAGCCGAATACCGCAAGGTCCTCGATGGCCTGGCCGGGCGGCCGCTGGTGGTGCGTACGCTGGATGTCGGTGGGGACAAACCGCTGCCGTACTGGCCGATCGCGAAAGAAGAAAACCCGTTCCTTGGCGTGCGCGGCATTCGCCTGACCTTGCAGCGTCCGCAGGTCATGGAAGCGCAACTGCGGGCCTTGTTGCGTTCGGCGGACAATCGCCCGTTGCGGATCATGTTCCCGATGGTCGGCAGCGTCGAGGAATGGCGCCAGGCTCGGGACATGACCGAGCGCCTGCGCCGGGAAATCCCGGTGGCGGACCTGCAACTGGGGATCATGATCGAAGTGCCGTCTGCCGCATTGCTGGCGCCGGTGCTCGCCAAGGAAGTCGATTTCTTCAGTGTCGGCACCAACGACCTGACCCAATACACCCTGGCGATCGACCGGGGTCACCCGACCCTGTCGGCCCAGGCCGATGGCTTGCACCCGGCGGTGCTGCAACTGATCGACATCACCGTGCGCGCCGCCCATGCCCATGGCAAATGGGTCGGCGTATGTGGCGAGCTGGCGGCCGATCCGCTGGCGGTACCGGTGCTGGTGGGCCTGGGCGTAGACGAACTGAGCGTCTCGGCCCGCAGCATTGCCGAGGTCAAGGCGCGCGTCCGCGAATTGAGCCTGGCGCAAGTACGAACTTTGGCCCAAGAGGCTTTGGCCGTTGGCAGCGCCGACGACGTGCGCGCATTAGTGGAGGCCTTGTAATGGCTAGGATTCTTACCCTGACCCTCAACCCGGCGCTCGACCTCACGGTAGAGTTGGCGCGCCTGGAGCCGGGCCAGGTCAACCGCAGCGACGCCATGCACGCTCACGCCGCGGGCAAGGGGGTGAACGTGGCCCAGGTGCTGGCCGATCTCGGCCATACGTTGACGGTCAGTGGCTTTCTGGGCGAGGACAACGCCCAGGTGTTCGAAACCCTGTTCGCCCAGCGAGGTTTTGTCGACGCCTTTATCCGCGTCCCCGGCGAAACCCGCAGCAACATCAAGCTGGCCGAGCAGGATGGCCGCATCACCGACCTCAATGGGCCGGGCCCGGTGGTTGATGCCGCCGCCCAGCAGGCCTTGCTGGAGCGCCTGGACAGCATCGCCCCCGGCCACGACGCGGTCGTGGTGGCGGGCAGCCTGCCCCGGGGCGTCAGTCCGCAATGGTTGCGGGCGTTGATCATGCGGTTGAAAAAACTCGGCTTGAATGTCGCCCTCGACACCAGCGGCGAAGCCTTGCGCGTCGCCCTGGCTGCGGGGCCGTGGCTGATCAAGCCGAACACCGAGGAGCTGGCTGACGCCCTGGGTTGCGAGGTGCTGGGTGAATCGGCCCAGGCGCAAGCGGCGCAGCGCCTGCACGCCCAGGGCATCGAGCACGTGGTGATTTCCCACGGCGCCGATGGCGTGAACTGGTTCAGTGTCGGCGCGGCGTTGCATGCTTCGCCGCCCAAGGTCAGTGTCGCCAGTACCGTGGGCGCCGGGGATTCGTTGCTGGCGGGCATGCTGCATGGCCTGCTCAGCGCCGACACCCCGCAACAGACCCTGCGCACCGCCACGGCCATCGCCGCCATGGCGGTCACGCAGATCGGCTTCGGCATCCACGACACCGCGTTGCTGGCGTCGCTTGAACAGGGCGTGCGCATGCGCCCCCTGACAGAACAATAAGAGGGTTCGCAAAATGAAATTAGCCATTGTGACGGCCTGCCCGAATGGCATGGTCACCAGTGTGTTGTGCGCCCGCCTGCTGGACGCGGCGGCCCAGCGCCAGGGGTGGAGCACCAGTGTCGAAGTCCATGACGCGGCCCATCCCGAGCGGCAATTGTCAGCGGCCGTCCTGGAGGCGGCTGAGTGGGTCTTGCTGGTCGCCAGCGGTCCGGTGGATTTGTCGCGTTTCGTCGGCAAGCGCGTGTTCCGCAGCAACCCGGCCCAGGCCCTGCAAGATGTCGATGCGCTGCTGCGCCGTGGCGCTGAAGAAGCCCAGGTGTTGCAGGCTGCTGATGTCGTCGCGGACGAACCTGCGGCGCAGCCGGGCGAGCGTGCCCCGCGCCTGGTGGCTATTACCGCGTGCCCGACCGGCGTCGCCCACACCTTCATGGCCGCCGAAGCCTTGCAGCAGGCGGCGACGAAACTGGGCTACGACCTGCGAGTGGAAACCCAGGGCTCGGTGGGTGCACGTAACCCGTTGAGCGCCGAGGTCATCGCCGACGCCGACGTGGTGCTGCTGGCGACCGACATCGAAGTCGCCACCGAGCGTTTCGCTGGCAAGAAAATCTACCGTTGCGGCACCGGCATCGCCCTGAAACAGGCCGAAGCCACCTTGAAGAAAGCCTTGGCCGAAGGGCGTGAGGAAAGCGTGGCGAGCGGGGCGGCAAGCCCGGCCAAAGCGGAGAAGAGCGGGGCGTATAAACATCTGCTGACGGGTGTGTCGTTCATGTTGCCGATGGTGGTGGCCGGTGGTTTGTTGATCGCTTTGTCGTTCGTGTTCGGCATTACCGCGTTCAAGGAGCCCGGTACGCTGGCGGCGGCGCTGATGCAGATCGGTGGCGACACGGCGTTCAAGCTGATGGTGCCGTTGCTGGCCGGTTACATCGCTTATTCCATCGCCGACCGTCCGGGCCTGGCACCGGGCATGATCGGCGGGATGCTGGCGAGCACCCTCGGCGCGGGTTTCATCGGCGGGATCATTGCCGGTTTCCTCGCCGGTTATGCGGCCAAGGCGATCAACCGCTATGCGCGCCTGCCCCAAAGCCTGGAAGCGCTCAAGCCGATCCTCATCATTCCGCTGCTGGCGAGCCTGTTCACCGGCCTGGTGATGATCTACGTGGTGGGCAAGCCGGTGGCGGGCATGCTCGAAGGCTTGACCCATTTCCTCGACAGCATGGGCACCACCAATGCGATTCTGTTGGGTGTGCTGTTGGGGGGGATGATGTGCGTGGACCTCGGCGGGCCGATCAACAAGGCGGCCTATGCGTTCTCGGTGGGGCTGCTGGCGTCCCAGAGTTACGCGCCGATGGCCGCGACCATGGCCGCCGGCATGGTTCCGCCGATTGGCCTGGGCATCGCCACCTTCATTGCCCGGCGCAAATTCGCCCAGACCGAACGCGAGGCCGGCAAGGCGGCGCTGGTGCTGGGGTTGTGCTTCATCTCCGAAGGCGCGATTCCGTTCGCCGCCAAGGACCCGCTGCGGGTGATCCCGGCCAGCATCGCCGGCGGCGCGCTCACTGGTGCGTTGTCGATGTACTTCGGCTGTAAACTCATGGCGCCCCACGGCGGGCTGTTCGTGATGCTGATCCCCAACGCCATCAACCATGCGCTGTTGTACCTGCTGGCGATCATTGCAGGCAGCCTGCTGACGGCGGTGGCGTATGCGCTGTTCAAACGCTCGGAAGCGGTCGAGATGGCGTTGGAGCCGGCCAAGGCTTGATCACTTTGCTCTGAAAACCGATAGCCCTGTGGGAGCGAGCAGGTTTCGCTCCCACAAGGATCAGTAGACATCCCGCCGATACCGTCCCTGCTCGATCAACCGCTCCACGTGCGCGGCGCCCAGTACTTCGTTGAGCACCTGGTCCACCCCCGCTGCCATGCCCTGCAAGCTGCCGCAGACATAGATCGCCGCGCCGTCGGCCAGCCATTGCTTGAGCAGTGGGGCGGCTTCGCGCAGGCGGTCCTGGACGTAGATCTTCTGCTCCTGATCGCGGGAAAAGGCCAGGTCCAGGCGCTCCAGGTCGCCGCAGGTCACCCATTCCTGCAACTCATCGCGGCAGTGGAAGTCGTGTTCGCGGTGACGCTCGCCAAACAGTAGCCAATTGCGCTGCATGCCCTCGGCGATACGCGCCTTGAGCAGGCTGCGCAGGCCGGCCAGGCCGGTGCCGTTACCCAGCAGGATCATCGGCACGCCCTGAGACGGCAGGTGGAAACCACTGTTGCGCCGCACTCGCAGGCTGATGGCGCTGCCCAGCGGCGCATGTTCGGTGAGCCAGCCGGAACCGATGCCCAGGCTCCCGTCGGCGTGACATTCCTGGCGCACGATCAGTTCGAGCACGCCGTCGGCCGGAATCGACGCGATGGAGTATTCGCGCATTGCCAACGGCGCCAGTGCCTCCACCAGTGCCTGGGCATGCAGGCCCACCAGGTGCGCGCGATTCTGCGGCAACTGACGAGTGCCCAGTGCTTGTTCCAAGGTGTGCGGCAAGCCGTCGACCTGCACGCGAGCCTTGCCATTGAGACCCAGGCCGTCGAGGAAATGCTCGATGGCCCCCAGGTCGTTGCGCGGCAGGACTTCCACCAGGTCGCCGGCCAGCCAACTGCTCGGGCCGGGGGCGGTGAGGCCCAGCAGGTAGACGCCCGAACCGCTGCTGTCGGGGTTGAGCAAGGTGCGTTGGCTCAACGTCCAATTCTCGAAGGCGGGTGCCTGCCAAGTGCCCGTCGAGGGTTGGCCGGTCAGCTCGGCCAGTTGCTGTTGCCAGTGTCGCAAGGCGTACGGATCGCCGCTGTCGACTTCCACCGGGGCGAACAGGGTCTTGCCGCCGTGTTCGGCCAACCAGGCGTGCAAGCGCCGGGCGAAGCCGCAGAAGTGTTGGTACTGCCGGTCGCCCAGGCCCAGTACGGCATAGTGCAGGTGTGCCAGGCTCAACGCCCGGCCCAGCACTTTGCGTTCGAAGCCCCGGGCGCTGTCCGGCCCCTCGCCGTCACCAAAGGTACTGACCACGAACAGCGCTTGGGTGCAGTCGTTCAAGTCCTGTTCGTTGAGGTCGGCCAGGGGCTGGACCTTCACCGACAACCCGCCGGCCTGGAGCTGGCCAGCGGTCTGCCAGGCCAGTTGCTCGGCGAAACCGCTCTGGCTGGCGAAACCGATCAGCCACGCCGGCGCATCGGCCTGGCTGGCGGACAGCGCCTGACGCGCATGACGGACCTGGCGCTGCTTGCGGCGCCGGTCCAGGTACAGCAACCAACCGGTGATGAAGAACAGCGGCATGCTCAGCGCGGCCACCGTCACCAGGATTCGCCCGACCAAGCCGAAATAGCTGCCCACGTGCAGCGCATAGACGCTGGTCAGCAACTGCGCCTTGAGGCTCTTGTCGCTGTAGCGGCTGTGCTGGCTGATCGTGCCGCTGGCCGGGTCGACGATGAGCTGGTTCAGCGCCCGGTCGTGGGGCGAGTTCTTCAGCAGGTAGAACACCGTGGCGGGCTGGCCGGCCACCGGCGACATGCGCACGTTATAAGACGACAGGTCCGGGCCGGCGGCGCTGTAGATGCTGCTCCACATGGCCCGGTAATCGGCCACCGGTGCGGGGCCGCTCGGTGCCGGGCCGCGATTGCGAATCCGCTCCTCCTTGGGCGAATCGGAGAGCAGGCGGGTCACGCCTTTGTTGTACCAGTCGTAGGACCAGGTCAGCCCGGTCAGGGCGGCGAGCAGGTAGAACGCCAGGCACCAGGTGCCGGCCACCGAATGCAGGTCCCAATGGAAGCTGCGGCCTTTTTTCGCCCAGTCGAGGGTCAGCCACGCCCGCCAGTTTTTCCATTGGCGCGGCCAGCGCAGGTACAGTCCGGACAGGCAGAAAAACACCAGGATCAGCGTACATGCGCCGGTGATCTGCCGGCCCGCGTCATCGAGGGTCAGGACTCGGTGCAATTTGAGCACCACATCGAAGAACGCCTGGCCCGTCACCTCGCCCATGAACTGCCCGTTGTAGGGATTGAAATAGCGCATGGGGCCGCGCTTTTCTCCGGGGGGCGCGGCGAAGATCACCCGCGCGGCGTGATCGTTGTCGGTCTCGACCCAGAGCATGGCGACGGTCTTGCCGGAGGCGGCCTCGATCTGTTCCACCAGTTCGGCGAGCGGCAGGACACCGGCCGGTTGTTTCGCAACCGTCAGCACCTGTGGGTTCAGTGCCCGCAGGATCTCGTCCTGGAACGATACCGTCGCACCGGTAATGCCCATCAACGCCAGGACCAGCCCGGCACTGATGCCGAAAAACCAGTGCAGCTGGAACAGGGTTTTCTTCAACACTTCGCCCGCCTCGTTCATTCATGACTGTTCAACACGGCGCGTATTATGCCATTTGTTATCGAGAAGCATTCATGATAAGTGCAAAAAGTTCGGGCGCGAGACGGGTGCTGCGGGAGTGAGCCTGCTCGCGATGGACAGTCACCGCGCTATCGACAGGCCGTTTCACTCCATGTTGAACACGTGCGTTCGCGGCATTGCATTATTCGCTAATGTTTATGTTGTTTTCGGTCTTTGACTTCGTTTGCAGCAATGCTCTAGTGTGCCGTGGCTGCGATTTAATTAATTGTCAAAGCACTTCTTGATAAGTGGCTGCAGCAATAAGATTGAAAATAACCACGTAATTAAAGGATTAATTATGAGTTCTAATGCACTCTGGGATGATGCACTTAATTCCGCCTCGCCGGACGACATCACCCGATTTGCCCAGTTGGCGCCAAAGACGCTGTCCAACGCCTCGGCCCCGGAACGGGAGGGCGAGTCCCGTGGTAAAGGGCTGTTGCTGACCAAGAAACAAATCATCGATCTGCGTAAATATGAAGCGGCCGCCCTGGCTCTGCCGTTTACCTTGAACGATGTGAAGGATTATCTGAATTTTGGTGACGCAGCGGGCGGCGGCGTCGGGCTCAAGGCCGACGACTTCCTGAAAACCTTCAGTGCAACCCGACGCCATGCCCAACGCTGGTCGCCGTTGCGTGAGGCCATCATGTTGACCGGTAGTCAGTTGAAACTGTTCGCCGCCAGTATGCTCACTTACGGCGAGGCCATGGAAGAGGTCTACGCGGAGGTCAGGACTGCCGTTCAACTTGATCAATATCAGGTCAATACGCTGGAGCAACTAAAAAGGCTGGAACTGCAACTGGGCGATAAATTTCTGGGTGTTGAAGTGGATCCGGAGGATCTCGAAGATTTGGGTTCCTACCTCGAAAAAATCTTTGACCACGTCGAGAGGAATCTAAAGAGTGTCAGTGATATCAAGGTATCGTTGGCGACGTTTGGTTACGATCTGCGTGTGTACATACTGCCTGAAATCAAGTTTCGCCTCGATTTGATTGGTAGCAGTTCGTTGCCGGTTGAAGTCAACATGCTCAAGCAGCAGATCGATGAACGCGCCGTGCAAATCGGCGAGAAGAACGCCGCCTATAAAGCCGCTGTGGAAAAGTCCATCGGCGCGGCGGCCGGGTTGAATCTCGTCGGCCTGGCCCTGGCGATTTATCTGGGCGTCGAAGCTGAAAACATTCGGGCCGACAGGAACCGTCTCTACAAGGAACAGGAAGAGGCGCTCGAAACACTCAAGGCCAAGAACCAGACCCTGGGTTCCCTGAGTCGGGTCAAACATGATCTGCAAGGGCTTGAGTTGGTCGCTGTCGATGCGGATATCGCTACGCAGAACCTGATGCACGTCTGGAATGTCATGCACCTCTACCTGCAAAGCTCCCAGGAAGCGGTGGCCGGGATTACCGACGCGTTGCGGCTAAGGCAGTTCATGTCGGCGTTTCGTGAGGTGGTCAGGCCCTGGAAGCAGATCGAGACCGACGCCGACGCGTTGATCGCGGTGTTCAAGGAGGCCGACGCAGAGTACGAGCGTGTGTATGGCAACCGCCCCCGTTTTGCCGGTTACACCGCGTTGCCGGCAGGCTATCCCAGTGTCGATCTCAACCTCATGGCCGAGAGCGGCGCGCAGGTACGAGAGTCTGCTGTCCATTCCCTTACGCTCTTCACCCAGTGGAACTACCTGCCGGCCTTGCATGAGCGGTTCAGTGCCATGGCGCGCGATGTAAGCACCAGCACCGGTGTCTTGAGCCATGCGGCATTGAGCACGAAGATCAAACTCGAAGTCGAGATGGGGCGCCTGGAAATGCTGGAGAAAGAGTTGGCGAATGAGGAGGATGAGCAGGAAATTGCAGACATCCAGGCCGACCGTGCTAAAGCACTGGACAGTATCGGGACGCTGCTGGGGCAATCAACCCGTCAACTGTCCAGCCAACTGTCGGCCATCGATGACACTTTCGATCGACGCTTGACCCTGGGATTCATCGACGATCTTGAAAAAGAGCAGCGCGCTGTCGAGGTCGTCCTCGTGCAATTGAAACAAGAACACGCCGAGGGCCAGGACAAGCGCCGTGTGCTCAGCGAAGCCATCAATGCGCTTAAACAGAGCGGCATCGAGCAGATTGGCAACGATCTGCTGCTGACGGTGGAGGAAGTCACCAAGCTCGGTGTCGCGCCTCCCCAGGTGCAGTTGGTCATGTTTGCCGTCGAGCAGTTGAAAAAGACCCTTGGGCAAGTTGGCGAGGGGTTGCGTTTCCTGGACCTGCTGCGCCAGCGCGACAAAGTGGTGGAAGGCATCCAGGCCCTGGCGCGCGACATCGAGTTGAAAGACGTCGGGCTCGCCGCGCTCAAGGGCAAAGTCGAATTCCTCCAGATCATTCATACCCTGGACGATCAGCGTCGACGTTACGTGGGCGAGTATCAACGCGCGGTCCGGGGCTTCCAGTTGTTTGCCGAGCAGGCGAAGACGGGCAGTCAAGCCGAGCTGGCGGAACATCGAACCGGTTTCATCAACCGGCTACGGCAATTCATCGCGTTCCTGGAGCCACTGTCGCTGCCCCTGGCACCTCGCTGAGCCTCGATCAATGGGTGATAGCCGTGAGCTGTCGATGAATAGATGAAACGACTGTCGGTATGGGCTGTGCCCTGTGTACGGCTGACCGACGGTCGTTCTGGTTTGGATGACCGGTCATGTCGGATTATTTACTGGACGCGAAGGACTTTTCGTCCTTGAGAGAGTACATGAGTTTCCTGAGTGATCTCCCTGGCGCGCTGGCAGAGATCAAGCGCTTTTCAGACGATTTCCAACGCTCGGGTCACGTACTGATGACGCCACCTGATGCGCAGGCGCTGACGCGGGCTGCCATTGCCAATGAAGGGCGTTGGCGGGCGATTACCATGGTCGTTCCGTCACTGAGCACCATGGGCCGTCAATTGGTCGCGCAAACGTCGACGTTTCTCGGAGAGCTTGAACAGGTGGCGCAAGGCGCGACCGGCCCGGCGCGTCGTCAGCCGCTCGGGACTGTCGATCCGCAGCACTTCACACCGATCAACGCTGGATCGCAAGGGACCAATCGTCCGCCCGATGTCCTGTACCTGATCAACAATCTCTGTTTGCGACTGAACCAATGCGCGAAGGTCACTGCGCATTTCAAGTCCTTGATCGTCGAAGTTTCGCAGACGATCCATAGCATTTTCGTGCGCTTCATCGAGTCATTGGCGCTGAGGTTGTGTGTCTGTGATGCGCCTGTCTCAAAGATCGAGGCGTATTACAGCCTGGGGCGCATAGCCTTGCCGAACATGCAGTACGACCCGGCGGGCCAGTATTCCCAGGCACAGCGTCGGGAAAAGGCCAATGAGCATCTGAAGGTGTTGAACGGGCTGTATGCACGCGCCATCTCGGCGGGTAATAACTTTGCCGATTTCTGTCATCGCATGAATTACTTCCTGGTCTGTATGAAGGACGAGCTTCAATCCAATGACCAGCACTGTAGCTTCAGACGCGCCAGAAGTTCGATGGCCCAGTTGGCTTATCCGCTGGAAGAGCTGAGCCAGATGGTTGATGCCCTGATCGCCATGTCAGCCCGGCTCAAGGCATGAAAAAAGCCCGTGACAGACGTCACGGGCTTTCGGGATTACGCGGCCGATGGCTTACACGTAATACGATTTCAGCGGCGGGAAACCGTTGAATTCCACCGCGCTGTAGCTGGTGGTGTAGGCACCGGTCGACAGCCAGTACAGGCGGTCACCGATGGCCAGGTTCAGCGGCAGGCCGTACTTGTAGTTTTCGTACATGATGTCGGCGCTGTCGCAAGTCGGGCCGGCGATGACCACTTCTTCCATCTCGCCTTTCTTCTCGGTCCAGATCGGGAATTTGATGGCTTCGTCCATGGTCTCGATCAGGCCGGAGAACTTGCCCACGTCCGTGTACACCCAACGCTCGACGGCGGTACGGGATTTACGCGCCACCAGCACCACTTCGCTGACCAGGATACCGGCGTTGGCGATCAACGAACGGCCCGGCTCCAGGATGATTTCCGGCAGGTCGTCGCCGAAGTCTTCCTTGAGGAAACGGATGATTTCCTCGGCGTAGGTTTCCAGGCTGTTGGTACGGGTGATGTAGTTGGCCGGGAAGCCGCCGCCCATGTTGATCAGTTTCAGCTCGATGCCGTCTTCTTCTTTAAGACGCTCGAAGATCACCTTGACCTTGGCGATGGCTGCGTCCCAGACGCTGATGTCGCGCTGTTGCGAGCCGACGTGGAACGAGATGCCGTACGGCACCAGGCCCAGGTCGCGGGCCAGGATCAGCAGGTCCATGGCCATGTCGGTCTGGCAGCCGAACTTGCGCGACAGCGGCCAGTCAGCGGTGGTCGAGCCTTCGGTGAGGATGCGTACATAGACTTTCGAACCCGGCGCGGCCTTGGCGATGTTGCGCAGGTCGGCTTCGGAGTCGGTGGCGTACAGGCGCACGCCCTTCTCGTAGAAGTAGCGGATGTCCTTGGATTTCTTGATGGTGTTGCCGTAGCTGATCTGGTCCGGAGTCACGCCGCGGCTCAGGACCTTGTCCAGCTCATAGATCGAGGCGATGTCGAAGTTCGAGCCTTTTTCCTTGAGCAGGTCGATGATTTCCACTGCCGGGTTGGCCTTGACGGCGTAGTACACCTTGGCGAATTCGAACCCGGCGCGCAGGTCGTCGTAGGCCTGGGCGATCATCGCGGTGTCGATCACCACGAACGGGGTTTCCTGCTTGTCGGCGAACGCTTTCATTTTCTGGAAAGTTTCGCGCGCGAAATAATCTTCGACCTGGATCGACATACGTTGGGACTCCTACTGGGCAAACATCAGGATCAATGGGTGTAAGGGGCGGTTAGCCCTCGTGAACGTCCTCCGTATCCCCACTTTGGTTCGCCTACTTCCCAAGGCATTGCCGCCGAAAGCAAAAAGGCCATCCAGGTCGTTTGAGAGCTACTGCGCTTGGCAATACTGCGTTGGGAAGAGGCTCGGAATGCTCATTTACAATCAGTAAACTCCGCTTCCTCGCCTCCTCCCGCCTTGTCTTGCCTGCGCTCGCTACGCTCTCAAACGACCTGAAATAGGATGCCCTTGGCCTTGCTGTCTCGTCGTCAGTACTTGAGCCGGATGGATCGTTTCCAGCATGGACGTTCGGCGCGAACTTTAGGGCGTGAGGGGCCTGAGATCAACTAAAAATGTCGCGTTTTTGCACACATCCGTCGTGCGGCCCGCGACGGCTCATGATGTAACCGACCTGTGTGACGGATTGATGTTCCTTCGGATCGATCGTTGCGGATCGCCCGGGCCGTTCCCGCAGTGCTCGGACGCGACGAATCACCTCGGCACCGGTGGTCCATGGACGGTGTTTCAAGCTATACTCCCGGCCCTTTTTTTATCACCTGCCAGGCGATTTCCCATGACCAAACAGGCCGCCGAAGTCGCGAAACGCCGCACTTTCGCCATTATTTCCCACCCCGATGCCGGTAAGACCACCATCACCGAAAAGCTGTTGCTGATGGGCAAGGCGATTGCGGTCGCTGGCACGGTGAAATCCCGCAAGTCCGACCGCCATGCCACTTCCGACTGGATGGAGATGGAAAAGCAGCGGGGTATTTCCATTACCACGTCGGTCATGCAGTTCCCGTATCGCGAGCACATGATCAACCTGCTCGACACTCCGGGCCACGAAGACTTCTCCGAAGACACCTATCGCACCCTGACCGCGGTGGACTCGGCGTTGATGGTCCTCGACGGTGGTAAAGGCGTTGAGCCACGGACTATCGCCCTGATGGACGTCTGCCGCCTGCGCGATACGCCGATCGTCAGCTTCATCAACAAACTCGACCGCGACATCCGCGACCCGATCGAACTGCTCGACGAGATCGAAGCCGTCCTGAAGATAAAGGCCGCGCCGATCACCTGGCCGATTGGTTGCTACCGTGACTTCAAGGGCGTGTACCACCTGGCGGGCGACTACATCATCGTCTACACCGCCGGCCATGGTCATGAGCGCACCGAAACCAGGATCATCGAACGGCTGGACTCCGACGAGGCGCGCGCGCACCTGGGCGACGAGTACGAGCGTTTCATCGAGCAACTGGAGCTGGTGCAGGGTGCCTGCCACGAGTTCGACCAGCAGGCCTTCATCGACGGTCAGATGACCCCGGTGTTCTTCGGTACCGCGTTAGGCAACTTCGGGGTCGACCATGTGCTCGACGCCGTGGTCGACTGGGCCCCACGCCCATTGGCCCGGGTCGCCAACGAGCGCACCGTGGAGCCGGTGGAAGAGAAGTTCTCGGGCTTCATCTTCAAGATCCAGGCGAACATGGACCCCAAGCACCGCGACCGCATCGCCTTCATGCGCATCTGCTCGGGCAAATACGAAAAAGGCATGAAGATGCGCCACGTGCGCACCGGCAAGGACGTGCGCATCGGCGACGCCCTGACCTTCTTCTCCTCGGAACGTGAGCAACTGGAAGAGGCCTTTGCCGGTGACATCATCGGCCTGCACAACCACGGCACCATCCAGATCGGCGACACCTTCACCGAAGGCGAAGCGCTGGGCTTCACCGGCATCCCGCACTTCGCCCCGGAACTGTTCCGTCGTGTGCGCCTGAAAGATCCGCTCAAGTCCAAGCAACTGCGCCAGGGCTTGCAACAGTTGGCCGAAGAAGGCGCCACCCAGGTGTTCTTCCCGGAGCGCAGCAACGACATCATCCTCGGCGCCGTCGGGGTGCTGCAGTTCGATGTGGTCGCCAGCCGCTTGAAAGAGGAATACAAAGTCGAATGCTCCTATGAGCCGATCACCGTGTACTCGGCCCGTTGGATCGAATGCGGCGACAAGAAGAAGCTCGAGGAATTCTCCAACAAGGCCGTGGAGAACCTCGCGCTGGACGGCGGCGGTCACCTGACCTACCTGGCCCCGACCCGGGTCAACCTGGCGCTGATGGAAGAGCGCTGGCCCGATGTGAAGTTCCGCGCGACCCGTGAGCATCACTAAGCGTCGAGCGTTAGAACTGAAAACCCCGCGCCGAAAGCCGCGGGGTTTTTTATGCCTTGTCCATGGAATGGACCGCCGTCATCGCGGGCAAGCCTTGCTCCCACAGGGGACTCCGGGTGTTAGTCGTTTTGGAAATAACCTTTATTCGAAACCAATCTGTCCGCCCTGGGCAATTCTGTCGGTCCCACAGCGTCCTAATCTGGTGAGCCGGCCTGTTCAGAACTAGATTTTACTGAGCGCCATCAGGCCCCAGGCTTTATCTGGAACACAGAAGGAATCGGCTATGAACACCTTTCTACGCATGCTGTTGTTGATAAAACTGCTGGTGATGCTATCGCTCGGCTCATCCATGGCGTGGGCGCAATGCACTGGGCAGGAGGAGCACGCATCGAGTGGGCAAGTGATGCAGGGCGAATTGATGCTGGCGGCAGCGGATACGGATTCGGACGAACAGGATGACACCGACTCGCATCCAGACGAACCGGACGATGACGGTGCGCCGCCTGACGAGGAAGAAGAAGGCGATAGCCAGACGTAGACTTCAAGCAAAGAAAAACCCCTCCAGCCGCCACTGAAATATCAGCGTGGGCTGGAGGGGTTTTCCTTTCTTGACGCTATCCCTGTGGTGAGGGAGCTTTTCTGCCTTAAGTGCTTTGCAGCCTTTTAGCCTTATGCCGCACCGTCGAGGAACTGCTCGGCGTAGTGGCACGCTACCAGTCGATTATCGAGCGGGCGAAGCGCCGGCTCTTCGCTCTTGCAACGCTCGGTGGCGTACGGGCAACGCTTGTGGAAGGCGCAGCCGGGCGGTGGGTTGAGTGGGTTAGGCAGTTCGCCGACGATCTTGATCTTCGGCTTGTTCGGGTCCGGGTGGATGGTCGGGGTGGCCGACAGCAGCGCCTGGGTGTACGGGTGCAGCGGGCGGCTGTAGATCGACTCGTTGGGGCCCATTTCCACCGGGCGGCCGAGGTACATCACCATCACGTCGTCGGCGACGTGTTGCACCACCGCCAGGTTGTGGGAAATGAACACGTAGGCGGTGTTGAACTCCTGCTGCAGATCCATGAACAGGTTCAGCACCTGGGCCTGGATCGACACGTCCAGCGCCGAGGTCGGTTCGTCCGCCACCAGCACCTTGGGTTGCAGCATCATGGCGCGGGCCAGGGCGATGCGCTGGCGCTGGCCGCCGGAGAACATGTGCGGGTAGCGCTGGTAATGCTCGGGGCGCAGGCCCACCTGCTTCATCATCGCCTGGACTTTTTCCCGCCGCTCGGTGGCCGACAGGCTGGTGTTGATCAGCAACGGCTCGGCCAGTTGATCACCGATCTTCTGCCGCGGGTTGAGGGACGCGTACGGGCTCTGAAAGACCATCTGCACGTCTTTGCGCAGTTGCTTGCGTTCGGCCTTGTTGGCCCCGGCGACTTCCTGGCCGGCGATTTTCAACGAGCCCGAGGACGGCTCCTCGATCAGGGTCAGGGCCCGGGCGAGGGTGGATTTGCCGCAACCGGATTCGCCCACCACGGCCAGGGTCTTGCCGGCTTCGAGTTCGAACGACACACCGTTGAGCGCGCGCACGGTCGCATGGCCTTTGAACATGCCACGGGACACTTCGTAATGACGGGTCAGGTCACGGGCGGTAAGTACGACGGCCATCACGCCACCTCCTGGTTCAACGGGTAGAAGCAGCGGGCGAGGCTGTTGGTTTTCGGGTCGAGGGCCGGGCGTTGCTGGCGGCAGTTATCTTGTACGTACGGGCAGCGTGGCGACAGCAGGCAGCCCTGTGGACGGTCGTAGCGACCGGGGACGATACCCGGCAAGGTCGCCAGGCGCTCGGCGCCCATGCTGTGTTCTGGAATTGCCGCCAGCAGCGCTTCGCTGTAAGGGTGGGCCGGAATGTCGAACAACTCGGGCACCTTGCCCACTTCCACCGCTTGGCCGGCATACATCACACAGACGCGTTGGGCGGTTTCGGCCACCACGGCGAGGTCGTGAGTGATCAGCACCAGGCCCATCTCGTGCTCTTTTTGCAGGGCCAGCAGCAGGTCCATGATCTGCGCCTGGATGGTCACGTCCAGGGCGGTGGTCGGTTCGTCGGCGATCAGCAGTTTCGGCTCGCCGGCAATCGCCATGGCAATCGCCACGCGCTGGCTCATGCCGCCGGACAGTTGATGCGGGTAGGCGTCCATGCGGCTGGCGGCGCCGGGGATCTCGACTTTTTCCAGCAGTTCGATGGCGCGCTTGCGGGCGGCTTTGCCGGACATCTTCAGGTGCAGGCGCAGCACTTCTTCGATCTGGAAACCCACCGTGTAGCTGGGGTTGAGCGCGGTCATCGGGTCCTGGAACACCATCGCCAAGTCCTTGCCGACGATCTGCCGACGCTGGCGGGCGCTCAGCTTGAGCATGTTCTTGCCGTCGAAGTTCAGCGCGTCGGCGGTGACGATGCCGGGCTGCTCGATCAGGCCCATCAGCGCCATCATGGTCACGGATTTACCCGAGCCCGATTCGCCGACGATGGCCAGCACTTCGCCTTTTTCCACACTCAGGTCCAGGCCGTCGACCACCGGCACGGCGTTGGCGTCGCCGAAGCGGACGTTGAGATTCTTGATTTCTAGCAGTGACATGGGAATCTCCTCAGGCGGCATTCTTGAGTTTCGGGTCCAGCGCATCGCGCAGCCCGTCGCCCATCAGGTTGATTGCTAGCACGCTGAGCAAAATGGTCAGGCCGGGCAGGCTCACTACCCACCAGGCGCGTTCGATGTAGTCGCGGGCCGAGGCCAGCATGGTGCCCCACTCCGGCGTTGGCGGTTGCACGCCCAGGCCGAGGAAGCCCAGGGCGGCGGCGTCGAGGATCGCCGAGGAGAAGCTCAAGGTCGCCTGTACGATCAGCGGCGCCATGCAGTTGGGCAGCACGGTGATGAACATCAGGCGCGGCAGGCCGGCACCGGCCAGGCGGGCGGCGGTCACGTAGTCGCGGTTCAGTTCGCCCATCACGGCGGCGCGGGTCAGGCGCACGTAGGACGGCAGCGACACGATGGCGATGGCGATCACGGTGTTGATCAGGCCTGGGCCGAGGATGGCGACGATCGCCACGGCCAGCAGTAGCGAAGGCAGGGCCAGCATGATGTCCATCAGGCGCATGATGGTGGGGCCGAGCAGGCGCGGGAAGAACCCGGCGAACAGACCCAGCAGGATGCCCGGGATCAGCGACATCACCACCGACGACAAGCCGATCAGCAGCGACAGGCGCGAACCCTGGATCAGCCGCGAGAGCAGGTCGCGGCCCAGTTCGTCGGTGCCCAGCAGGAACTGGATCTGCCCACCTTCCAGCCACGCCGGTGGCGTCAGCAGGAAGTCGCGGTATTGCTCGCTCGGGTCGTGAGGGGCGACCCACGGCGCGAAGATCGCGCAGAACACCACCAGAAGCATGAACAGCAGTCCGGCCACGGCGCCCTTGTTGCGGGAAAACGCTTGCCAGAATTCTTTGTACGGGGACGGGTACAGCAGGCTTTGATCGACTGCTACCGAAGACGTTGGAGTACTCATGGATTCGATCTCAGCGCTGGTGACGGATGCGTGGGTTGGCAAAGCCGTAGAGGATGTCCACGACGAAGTTGACCAGAATCACCAGGCAGGCGATTAACAGGATGCCGTTCTGCACCACGGGATAGTCCCGGGCGCCGATGGCTTCGATCAGCCACTTGCCGATGCCCGGCCAGGAGAAGATCGTTTCGGTCAGCACCGCGCCGGCCAGCAGGGTGCCAACTTGCAGGCCGACCACGGTCAGCACCGGGATCAGCGCGTTGCGCAGGCCGTGCACGAACACTACCCGGGTCGGCGAAAGGCCCTTGGCCTTGGCGGTGCGGATGTAGTCTTCGCGCAGCACTTCGAGCATCGAGGAGCGGGTCATGCGGGCGATCACCGCCAGCGGGATGGTGCCCAGCACGATGGCCGGCAGGATCAGGTGGTGCAGCGCATCGAGGAATGCGCCCGGCTCATCGGACAGCAGGGTGTCGATCAGCATGAAGCCGGTTTTCGGCTCGATGTCGTAAAGCAGGTCGAGCCGCCCCGACACCGGAGTCCAGCCCAGGGACACCGAGAAAAACATGATCAGGATCAGGCCCCACCAGAAGATCGGCATCGAATAACCGGCAAGGGAGATGCCCATCACCCCATGGTCGAACAGGGACCCGCGCTTGAGTGCCGCGATCACCCCGGCCAACAGGCCCAGGACGCCGGCGAACAACAGGGCGGCCATGGACAGTTCCAGGGTCGCGGGAAACAGGGAGCTGAATTCGGTCCATACACTTTCACGGGTACGCAGCGATTCGCCGAGATCGCCGTGGGCCAGTTTGCCGACGTAGTCCAGGTACTGGGCATACAACGGTTTATTCAGGCCAAGGCGTTCCATTGCCTGAGCATGCATTTCGGGATCGACCCGACGTTCGCCCATCATCACTTCCACGGGGTCGCCGGGGATCATGCGAATCAACGCGAAGGTCAGCAAGGTGATGCCGAAGAACGTGGGGATCAACAATCCCAGTCGGCGGGCAATAAAACTAAACATCTTCAGGTGTACCTCATCAGCCGGTTAGGCGTGCCCGGCGCCGCTTGGGTAAGCGGTGCCGGGCGTTTTCTTATCTACTTCACCTGGGTGGTGGCGAAGTTGTTGGTGGTCAGCGGGCTAATCACATAGCCCTCTACGTTGTTGCGCATTGCCGTGAACATGCGGGTGTGGGCCATGCTGATCCAGGGTTGGTCCTGGTTGAAAATCACCTGGGCCTGTTCATAGAGCTTGCTGCGCTCCTCGGGGTTCACTGTGGCGCGGGCCTGGTCGAGCAGCGCCTGGAACTTGTCGTTGCACCACCGCGCGTAGTTTTCGCCGTTCTTGGCGGCCTCGCAACTGAGCATAGGCGTCAGGAAGTTGTCCGGGTCGCCGTTATCGCCCGCCCATCCGGCGGAGACCATGTCGTGCTCGCCGTTTTTCGCGCGCTTGAGCATTTCGCCCCATTCCATCACGCGGATGTCGACCTTGATTCCGACTTTCGCCAGGTCGGCCTGCATCATCTGCGCGCCGAGCATCGGGTTGGGGTTGGTCGGGCCACCGCCGTTGCGGGTGAACAGGGTGAACACGGTGCCTTCCGGCACGCCGGCTTCCTTGAGCAACTGGCGGGCCTTGTCCAGGTCGCGGGCCGGGTTCTTCAGGTCGTGGTTGAAGCCCAGTAGCGTTGGCGGGTAAGGATTGACCGCCACGGTGGCGTTGCCCTTGCCGAACAGCGCGTTGACGTAGGCCTCCTTGTCGAAGGCCAGGTCGATGGCTTTGCGCACCCGCACGTCGCTCATGTACTTATGACTGGTGTTCAGGGCTGTGTAGGAAACCGTCATCGCGTCCAGCTCGGTGACCTTCAGGTTCGGGTCTTTCTTGATGCTCGGGATGTCGTCGGGTTTGGGGTACAGCGCGACCTGGCACTCGTTGGTCTTGAGTTTCTGCATGCGCACGTTGTTGTCGATGGCGATGGCCAGTACCAGCGAATCGGCCGGCGGCTTGCCACGGAAGTAGTCCGGGTTGGCCTTGAAGCGCACCTGGGCATCCTTGTTGTAGCGCTGGAAGACGAACGGCCCGGTGCCCACCGGCTTGCTGTTGAGGTCGCCGGCTTTGCCGGCCTTGAGCAACTGGTCGGCGTATTCGGCAGGGTAGATCGAGGAGAAGGCCATGGCGATGTCGGCCAGGAACGGCGCCTCGCGGCGGGTCAGGGTGAACTTGACCGTGTGCTCGTCGACTTTCTCGACGCTCTTGAGCAATTCCTTGAAGCCCATGCTTTCAAAGTACGGGAAGCCCACGCTCGACAGTTTGTGCCACGGGTGGTTCGGGTCCAACTGGCGCTGGAAGCTCCAGACCACGTCATCGGCGTTCATGTCACGGGTCGGCTTGAAGTAGTCGGTAGTGTGGAACTTGACGCCCTTGCGCAGGTGGAAGGTGTACGTCAGGCCATCGTCACTGATGTCCCAGGATTCGGCGAGGGCCGGAATCACCTCGGTGGTGCCGGGCTTGAAGTCGGCCAGGCGATTGAAAATGGTTTCCGCCGCGGCGTCGGCGGTGACTGCAGTCGTGTACTGGACTATGTCGAAGCCTTCCGGGCTGGCTTCTGTGCAAACCACCAGGGGCTTGGCCGTGGCGCCAACGGCGACACTCAGCAACGCGGCGGCGATGGCGGCGCGTAGGGGGAGCATGTTCATCGTCAATCCTCTGCAATCGGGTCAATGGCAAAAGACCGGGCGGGCGACCTTGTGAGTCGACCGCCTGGTGGGAGTTTAGAGAATGTTGAACGGGATGGTGGTGACCAGGCGGAATTCGTTGAGGTTGCCGTCGGCCTGGTTTTCGCTGGCGCGGTGAGCGGTGTAGGTCGCCCGGATCGCGGTGGCCTTCAGTGGCCCGCTCTGCACGGCATAGGACGCGCCAATGCCGTATTCGTAGTGATGTTCACCGTCCATCGCCCTTACGTCGCTGTAGCCAGTGCTGTTGTAGTGAGTACCGTCGATGCCCCAGCCGCGAGCCTGGTAGATGTTGAACTTCAGGCCCGGCACGCCGTACTCGGCCATGTTCAGGCCATAGGCGATCTGGAAGGATTTCTCGTTCGGTCCGTTGAAGTCCGACAGCAGAGAGTTGGCCAGGTAGATGCCGTTGGTTTCGTGCAGGTAGTCAAAGTACTCGTTGCCGTTCACTTCCTGATAGGAGAAGGTCAGGCTGTGGGCTTGGTGAGTCAGGCCCAGCGACAGGGAGTAGGTGTCGTTGTCGATCTCGCCCAGCTTGCTTTTGCCCGAGTCCACGGTCTTGTAGTAGTTCAGGCCCGTGGTCAGGCTCAGCACCGAACTGTCGCCCAACTCGTGGGTGGCACCGAAGTAGTACTGGTTCCACAGGTCCTCGGCTTCGGTTGCCCACAGGCTGGTCTTCAGGCTGGCCAGGGGCTGGTAGGTGATACCGGCGGTGTTGACGTGATCGGTTTCAACGCTGCTGTCACCGTATTCGGAGCGGAACTTGCGCACACTCTCTTCGGTACGTGGCGAGTTGCGATCGAACGTGGCGATATCGAAGCCCAGGTTCTCGAACTCTTCACTGTGCAGGCTCACACCCTGGAAGCTGGAGGGCAGGGCACGGTTACCGATGACGTCGACCATCGGGCTGCTGAAGTTCTGGCGGCCGGCGGTCAGGGTGGTGTTGGAGACGCGGGCCTTGACGTTGGCCAGGCCCAGTTTGCTCCACTGGCCGACGGCGTCGCCGCCTTCGTGGGTCAGGGTGCGGTTGTTACCAGCGCCGGGACGGGTGGTCGGCGCCCCGCCGTTGTTGGAGGCGAGATCCTTACGGTCACGGTCCAGGGCGATGGCGTTGTAGGCGGCCACTTCGGTACTGAAACCGACGGTGCCCTCAGTGAAGCCGGAGTTGTACTTGATGATGGTGCCCTGCACCCAGTTGATGCGGCGGTCGGTTTCGCGGGCCTCACCGTTCTTGCGGTAGGTGAGTTTCGCACCGCGCTTGAACTGTTCGTTGGCGTACCAGTTGCGGGTCGAACCGCTCACCGATTGGCCCTCGATGAAGCCTTTGGCTTCGCTTTGCTCGCTGGTGGTCTTGAGGGTCACCGGGGTGACGGCCTGGCTCTGGGACTCTGCAAAGGCCGTCGCGCTGATGCTGCTGATGGCCAGGGTCAGTATCGCGGTGCTGCTCAATTTCATGGGTAACGCTCCTTTTTCTTTCTTTTTTATGCCGTTCTTTTTTGGGTGATACGGCTATCGGTTTACAACTCATTTACAGCTTGCAAACGTTTGCCTTGTGCCTTATCGGCGAATTCAGGCAAAACGCCTGCGTGAGGACTCCACAGGAGTCCTCGCTGCGTGGCTAAACGGTTATGGGTTCAGGCTGACGCCCGAGAACACGTTGCGACCGAAGGGGCTGACCTTGAACCCTTCGACTTTGGCACTCAGCGGCTGGTTGACCGTCGAGTGGGCAACAGGGGTGATCGGCACTTGCTGCTTGAGCAACTGCTGGGCTTGTTTGTAGAGCGCGGTGCGCTGGTCGCGGTCGGTGACGACCTTGGCCTGCTTGATCAGCTTGTCGTAATTCTGGTCACACCACATGGAGTAGTTGTTGCCGCCAATGGCGTCGCAGCTGTACAGCGTGCCCAGCCAGTTGTCCGGGTCGCCGTTGTCGCCGGTCCAGCCGATCAGGCTGATGTCATGCTCACCATTTTTGGTGCGCTTGATGTACTCGCCCCACTCGTAGCTGACGATCTTCACTTTCAGGCCGATCTTCGCCCAGTCGGCCTGGAGCATTTCGGCCATCAGCTTGGCGTTGGGATTGTACGGGCGTTGCACGGGCATGGCCCAGAGGGTGATTTCGGTGCCTTCCTTGACCCCGGCAGCCTTGAGCAACTCCTTGGCTTTTTCCGGGTTGTAGGGCGTGTCCTTGATGGTGTCGTCGTAGGACCACTGGGTCGGCGGCATGGCGTTGACCGCCAACTGCCCCGCGCCCTGGTACACGGCGTTGAGAATGCCTTGCTTGTTCACCGCCATGTCCAGCGCACGACGCACTTCGACCTGGTCGAACGGTTTGTGGCGGGTGTTGTAGGCGATGTAGCCGAGGTTGAAACCGGGCTTCTCGATCAGTTGCAGCTTGGTGTCGCTTTTCAAGGCCGGCACATCGGCAGGGCGTGGATGCAGGGTGACCTGGCACTCGTTGGCCTTGAGCTTCTGCACCCGCACCGAAGCGTCGGTGTTGATGGAGAAGATCAGGTTGTTCAGCTTGACCCGTTCCGGCGCCCAGTACTGCTTGTTGGCGACGTAGCGGATGTTGGAGTCTTTCTGGTAGCTCTTGAACTCGAACGGCCCGGTGCCGATCGGCTTCTGGTTGATGTCGCTCGGCTTGCCGTTCTTGAGCAACTGCTCGGCGTATTCGGCCGACAGGATCGCGGCAAAACTCATGGCGATGTTCTGGATGAACGCGGCGTCCACCTTGTTAAGGGTCATGACCACCGTCAGCGGGTCGGTCTTCTCCACCTTGGCGATGTTCTTGTTCAGGCTCATGCCGTTGAAGTACGGGAACTCGGTGGGGTAGGCCTTGCGGAACGGATGCTGCGGATCGAGCATGCGGTTGAAGGTGAACAGCACGTCGTCGGCGTTGAAGTCCCGGGTCGGGGTGAAGTAGTCGGTGGTATGAAACTTCACGCCTTCGCGTAGGTGAAAGGTGTACGTCAAGCCATCTTCGGAAATGTCCCACTTGGTCGCCAGTCCCGGGACGACATTGGTCGCGCCTTTTTCGAACTCGGCCAGCCGGTTATACAGCGGCTCGGCGGCGTCGTTGTCGGTGGCCGTGGTGTACTGCGCGGTGTCGAAACCGGCCGGGCTGCCTTCGGAACAGAACACCAGGCTGCCGGCGGCGGCCTGGGCCATGGACGTCGCGGCCAACAGGCCGGTGCCCAGCAAAGCGGAAAAAACCAAAGTATGGCGCATGACGCTCCCTCTCTCGTTCGGGGTGTTTTTAACAGTGAACCACTGTCCGTCCAGGGACAGTCCGGAGCACTGGGCTCATTCCATTGCGTAGCGATGCCGCAGGGCAGGCAAGCCGTCCAGGTCCCGACGGTATGGGCCGTGGACCAAGCGGTAAATGCGTAATGCCTGAAAGACTTGTGGGAAAAGGCGATACGTCCTAAACCCACTGCTGTGGTACGCAGTGCTTTGGGATGTAGGTGATTTCCTGGAGTCTTGGCTTAAAGCAACGATGTGGCGAGGAAGCAAGCTCCCTCGCCACAGGTCACCTTATTTGCTGACGCTGACGCCGTAGAAGGAGTTCAAGCCGAATGGGCTGATCTTGAAGTCCTGCACGTTGGCGCGCATGGGTTGATACACCGTCGAGTGAGCGATAGGTGTCATGGGCACGGCATCCTTGAGGACGTGTTGTGCCTGTTTGTACAGTTCGGTGCGCTTGGACTGGTCGGTGGTGCGCTTGGCTTCCTTGACCAGACCGTCGAACTTCTTGTCACACCATTTGGAGAAGTTGTTGCCGGCCAGCGAGTCGCAGCCGAACAGCACGTTGAGCCAGTTGTCCGGGTCACCGTTGTCACCGCTCCAGCCGATGATCATCGCCTGGTTCTCGCCACCTTTGGAACGCTTGATGTACTCGCCCCACTCGTAGCTGACGATGTTCACGTTCAGGCCGATCTTCTTCCAGTCGGATTGCAGCATCTCGGCCATCAGCTTGGCGTTCGGGTTGTACGGACGCTGCACCGGCATCGCCCACAGGGTGATGTTGGTGCCTTCCTTGACGCCGGCGTCCTTGAGCAGCGCCTTGGCTTTCTCAGGATCGTACTTGGCGTCCTTGATGGTGGTGTCGTAGGACCATTGGGTCGGCGGCATGGCGTTGACAGCCAACTGGCCGGCGCCCTGGTATACCGAGTCGATGATCTGCGGCTTGTTGACCGCCATGTCCAGCGCCTGGCGGACTTTCAGGTCAGCCAGCACGTTCGGCTCGTTGCTGCCCTTGATCTTGTCCATCACGTTGTAGGCGATGTAGCCCAGGTTGAAGCCGGCCTGATCAGGCATCTTCAGGTCCTTGTCTTCCTTCAGCGCCTTGAGGTCTGCAGGACGAGGGAAGAGGGTGACCTGGCATTCGTTTTTCTTCAGCTTCTGGATACGCACCGACGGGTCGGTGGTGATGGCGAAGATCAGGTTGTCGATCTTCACATCTTCAGGCTTCCAGTAGTCCTTGTTGCCGGTGTACCGGATGTTGGAGTCTTTCTGGTAGCTCTTGAACACGAACGGGCCGGTGCCGACCGGTTTCTGGTTGATGTCGGGGGCCTTGCCTTCCTTGAGCAACTGCGCGGCGTACTCGGCGGACTGGATCGAGGCGAAGCTCATGGCCATGTTCTGGATGAACGCGGCGTCGACATCCTTGAGGGTGAACTTGACGGTGTGGTCGTCGACTTTCTCGACCTTGGTGATGTTGGTGTCCATCCCCATGTCGGTGAAGTACGGGAATTCGGTTGGGTAGGCCTTACGGAACGGGTCATCCTTGCTGATCATTCGGTTGAAGGTGAACAGCACGTCGTCGGCGTTGAATTCGCGGGTTGGCTTGAAGTACGGGGTGGTGTGGAACTTGACGCCTTCGCGCAGATGGAAGGTGTAGCTCAGGCCGTCGGGGGAAATGTCCCACTTGGTCGCCAGGCCCGGAATCACAGCGGTGCCGCCGCGTTCGAACTGGGTCAGACGGTTGAAGATGGTTTCTGCAGAGGCGTCGAAGTCGGTTCCGGTGGTGTACTGACCCGGGTCAAAACCGGCCGGGCTCCCTTCGGAGCAGAACACCAGGTTAGTCGCAGCGGAAGCGAAGGGTGCGCTGGCCAGTAAGCCTGCGCCGACTAAAAACGGAATGACCGCGTGTTTAAGCATGTTGGCCTCATGATTTGTTGTCATTTTTGGATTGAGGGCGACCTCGTGAGTCGTCCTGCGGATACTTATGCAGGCCCCATACCCAATGCAAGATCCAGAGCGGTCACAAGTCTGAAACAGTGGCACGAACGTACCTTAATGTCGCATCTGTGTAAGTTCTGACGTAGTTGATCGTTTGCGCGTGTTGTTTTGGGGCGAATTACGCGCTTTCGCGGTGCGCGGCGAGGCTTTTGCGCACCGGAAAGGGGCAGGTTCTACTTCTTCAAACCCACGCCGTAGAAGGGTGTGAGGCCGAACGGGCTGAGCTTGAAGTCCACCACTTGCCTGTTTATCGGCTGGAAGACGGTGGAGTTGGCGATCGGCGTGATCGGCACCTGTTGCTTGAGGATTTTCTGCGCTTGGCGGTACAGGTCGACCCGTTGCTGGCGATCGGTGGAAACCTTGGCCTGCTGGATCAACCGGTCGTAGGCTGGGTCGCACCACTTGGCGTAGTTACTGCCCTTGACCGCCGCGCAGCTGTACAGCACGCCCAGCCAGTTGTCCGGGTCGCCGTTGTCGCCGGTCCAGCCGTAGATCATCGCGTCGTGTTCGCCATTCTTGGCGCGCTTGATGTACTCGCCCCATTCATAGCTGACGATATTGGCCTTGATGCCGATTTTCGCCCAATCCTGCTGGATCATCTGCGCCGACATCCGCGCGTTGGGGTTGGAGGCGCGCTGCACCGTCATCGCCCATAAGTCGATGGTTGTACCAGGCGCCACCCCGGCTTCCTTGAGTAGCGCCTTGGCCTTGGTCACGTCGTGGGGGGCGTCCTGGATGGCCGGGTCGAACGACCATTGGGCCGGTGGCAAGGCGTTCTGCGCCAGTTGCCCGGCGCTCTGGTACACCGCCTTGATGATCGCCGGTTTGTCGATGGCCATGTCCAGAGCCTGGCGCACCTTGAGCTGATCCAGGGGCGGATGTGTCACGTTGTAGGCCAGAAAGCCCAGGTTGAAACCGGGCTGCTTGAGCGCTTGCAGGTTCGGGTCCTGCTCGATCACCTCGATGTCGGCGGGGCGTGGATAGCCACTGACCTGGCATTCACCGCGCTTGAGCTTTTGCAGGCGCACGGCGGCGTCCGGGGTGATGGAGAAAATCAGGTTGTCGAGCTTCACGTCCTCGGGTTTCCAGTACGCGGTGTTGGCGGCGTAGCGGATCTGCGAGTCCTTCTGGTAGCGCTTGAACACGAACGGACCGGTGCCGACGGGTTTCTGATTAAGGTCGCCGGCCTTGCCTTCCTTCAACAGCTGCGCGGCGTATTCGGCGGACTGCACGGAGGCGAAGCTCATCGCCAGGTTCTGCACGAAGGCGGCGTCGACGTTGTTCAGGTTGAAGCGCACGGTGTGCTCGTCGACTTTTTCGATGCTTTTGATCGTGGTGTTCAGGCCCATGTCGGTGAAATACGGCGATTCGGTCGGGTAGGCCTGGCGGAACGGGTGTTGCGGGTCAAGCAGGCGCTGGAAAGTGAACAGCACGTCGTCGGCGTTGAAGTCGCGGGTGGGGGTGAAATAGTCGGTGGTATGGAATTTCACACCCTCGCGCAGGTGGAACGTGTAGGCCAGGCCGTTGGCGGAGACATCCCAGCTTTTCGCCAGCCCCGGTTCGACTTCGGTGCCACCGCGCTTGAACTGGGTGAGGCGGTTGAAGACGGTTTCGGCCGAGGCGTCGAAGTCGGTGCCGCTGGTGTATTGGCTGGGGTCGAACCCGGCGGGGCTGGCTTCGGAGCAGTAGACCAGGGTGTTCGCGGCCTGGGCCATGGGAACGCTGCTGATCAGGGCGAGGGTGAGTAGAAGTGGTTTGAAGGTAGTCCGGTCCATGAAATCCCTTGGCGATGGTGACGTTCGCGGCAGGGTACCGTTGCGGGTAGGGAGGGTGGAAATATCGAAAAGTGAGGGGGACCTTGGGTTTGGGTATACCTGTGTGTTGTTTGGCTTTTGACGAGGCGGCGTGACAGCAGGTTCATCGATACTTGCCCTTGAACGGATCAGTGTTCATGGCGCGATTTCCAGGACATGAACTCCGATGGTCGTAACCCGTAGCGCGCTAGAACACCTTCATGCAATCGCCGGAGTTCTTCGACGATCAAGGCTTGGACCTCAAGCTGCTCATTTTCTGAAACCTGCCCTGCTACCGAGCGTTGAATGCAGAGCAGGGGGTCAACCTCTGGGTGAGTAACGACCTCGTGAATGGTCGTTTTGATGAAGTCCCGCCAGGCAAGTCGAAGGGGATCCGGTTCTGCAAGGCCCTGCTTGATTGCCAGGTATTCCTGCGTTGACCGTTCGTAGGCCCAGAGGTAAAGGTCGCGAAGTAACTCTATCCGGGTCATTTCATAGACACCTAAAGTGGCGCGGCTGTAGGCCTGCTCGGGTACATCCAGGAATGTCAGGGGGCACAAGTTAGCGCGAAACAACGGCAGGTTCGCCGCCAACCGGGATGTGCGTTTGTTGATGTCGGCAAACGGCTGTAAGTAGGGCAGCTGTACCATCATGAAGAAGGACTGCTCGAAGGGATCAGTAATTTTATTGGCCTTACTGAGCAGAGCGTCCAGTGCGTTCTCAATCTGCTGTGGCGTTGACAGTGGGCGGTAGGTGCTTTTTCCAATGTCAACGGCGTGCTGACGAATTCGACCTTCGTCCGCTGGGTTTGGAAGTAGGTTTTCGGCCAGGGCGCTGTGTAGGTTCATCAAGGTGTAGCGGTTGAACTCGGCACTTTCGATGTTCTCGACCAGCAGCTCGATTGCCGCCTTATGGTTCAAGATCATCTGTGTTTCGATAGCCGCTTTGCCTCGTGCAGCTTTGCCATGCTCAATGAGCTTTCGTGTGTCTATGCGCGAGTAGGTGTTCCCTTCCAAGTGACTGGATGCCCACGACAAATCAATCAGTAGACGATTTAGAACAGCACGGCTATATGTGCCCGCCGGTTCCACTGCATCAGTGGTTTTACCCATTCTGTGCAGTTGGCGCCGCAAAGACTCGGATAAGTAGCTGGTTTCGTTCGGTTGGTAGGCGTCTAGAAAGTCACGCTGGTAACCCACGGGTTTGCGCGCCTCTGTTGGCTGATTGATGTAGGCGAGTATGTCCCGGCTATCTGCGGACAGTGGAATAAAGGACGGGAAACTATCGGTGCCCGTATCCAATGCGCTGGCGTCAGCCGGGGCAGTTGCGCCGAAATAGCGTCGTGCCCTGCCTTCACCGCTTACTGTGATTTGACCGCTCTCGATCAGCTTTGCAATCAACCGCTGCGCTGTCCTACGAGCAATGTCAGGGTGTCTGACCAGGAGCTCGGTCAGCGTCAATCCGTTCCCGGATGCCTGGATGCTGTTCAGTATTTCAGTGCTTGGAGGCATGGCTGCGTTGGCGCCGTTTAAATGATGTTGGCGCAATTTTGGCGCAGTTTTCAGAACTGCGCCATTTCCGATTGTGAGTGTGGCGCAGTTCCTGGCTATCTGCGCCACGACGAGGGGGCGAGGGGCTTGTTCACGAAGGCGCTCTAGAGGAATTTCAATGACTTCGATATCCACCCCCGTCGCTCAAATGAGGGCGGTAGATTTGACTTTTCACAAGGGTCCAGTTGCTGGCTGTCCACATTCCATAAAACGTGGACAGCACGTCGCGCGCTGTTTTAAGCGATGTCAACGCGATTTTGCGGACTTGGTGGGCAAAGCTTGCTCGCGATGGCGGTCTGATGGTTGACCGGGAACATATCCATTGCTTCGGTAACGGCCACTTATGGGGACTGTCAGATTTTTTGTGTTCGGGCCGGTAGCGGCCTGCCGTCAGGCAGGCCTTGATTTCACCAGGTCGGCCTG
>NZ_JAODAB010000016.1 GCF_025336485.1 Pseudomonas citri
CGTCAGCGGGAGGCGAATTCTACAGCGTTACTCGCTGCTGTCAACACCTCTTTTTCAGCGCTTCCGGACTTCGATGAACTGAAGCCCTGCACCTTCGAAACTTACTTAACTCATTGAATTTCAAGGAGTTTTCCGTTTCGACTGCGCCGGAAGTGGGGCGAATTATAGAGATCCAGAATCTGCCGTCAACCCCTAATTTGGATTTTCTATCTATATCCTGCCATCAGCGTTTAAATCCGGCCGATATATAGACGCAGCAGCCCAGAATGCGCAGTATATTGCTCATACCTGCTCCTTTTGCTCTTTTCTGGATGACTTCCCGCAATGACAGCCTCACCTCGCAACCTGGCTTCCTCCTTGTTCCCGGTTGCCCTGATTCTAATAGCCATGGCCTCCATCCAATCCGGAGCCTCCCTCGCCAAAAGCATGTTTCCGGTCATAGGTGCACAAGGAACCACCACGCTACGGCTGATTTTTGCCAGCATCATCATGCTCATCTTGCTGCGTCCCTGGCGCGCCAAGCTCACAGCCCAATCCCTGCGCACGGTGATCGTCTACGGGATGGCGCTGGGCGGCATGAACTTTCTTTTCTACATGTCATTGCGCACCGTTCCGCTGGGGATTGCCGTTGCACTGGAATTCACCGGCCCTTTGGCAGTAGCGATCTACGCCTCACGCCGGGCCATCGATTTCCTGTGGATCGCCTTGGCCGTGGTCGGCCTGCTGCTGTTGATACCGACCGGCGCAACCCGTGCAGGCGTTGACTTGATCGGGGCGGGGTATGCGCTGGGCGCTGGTGTTTGCTGGGCGCTCTACATCCTGTTCGGACAGAAGGCCGGGGCGGACAATGGCGTGCAGACCGCCGCATTGGGCGTCATGATCGCCGCCCTGCTCGTCGCGCCGATCGGCCTCGTCCACGCGGGCTCCGCACTGCTCACACCGAGCCTCATTCCCATTGCCATTGGCGTCGCGATCCTGTCCACCGCCCTGCCCTACACCCTGGAGATGATCGCCCTGACTCGAATGCCAGCCCGAACCTTCGGCACCCTGATGAGCATCGAGCCGGCATTCGGCGCCTTGTCGGGATTGGTGTTCCTTCAGGAATACCTGTCCCTGGCCCAATGGGCAGCCATTATCTGCATCATCCTTGCGTCGGTTGGCGCAACACTGACCATGAATGCCCGTGCAAAGCCCGTCGTGCCGGCGGATTGAGGCAGACTTGAACTTAGCTCTGGCATTTGCCACGCATTTAAGCCATGTTTAGGCCGGTAACCTAATGTCAGCCATGGATTTTTTCATACAGGACGTCATGAACGCTTCAAGCAAGAGCGCGCACAATCGTACGTGGACATGAGATTTGCGGCGATTATAAGGACGGGAATGAAACGAATTTTGCTATTGGTCGTCGTGCTGGCAGTGACGGGTTGTGCGGCGACAACGAAAACTGAAGTCAAGCGTGGCAAAAAAGGCTTGCACATCGACTGCTCCGGCTTGTCCTCCTCATGGGGTCAATGCGCTGCCAGCGCGGCCAATTCATGCGCTCCCAAGGGCTACAAAGTGATCGCAAAATCGGGGGACTCCGTCGAGGAACCCGGAGACTACCCCTTCGGACTCAATCCAGCCGGCTATACAAGCCGCAGCATGATCGTCATCTGCAAATAGTCAGCGGGCGATCCCCGCTGACTATTACTGTACTCGTCCATGAGTCCGCAGCGGGTCAGATTGCCATTGTCCGCTCATTCAACCATTGCAAGGCATCGCCCTCCAGCAATGGGCTCAATCGGCGCCGCACCTCAGCGTGGTAGGCGTTGAACCAGTCTTTTTCTTCCCGGGTCAGCAGCGAAGCCTCCAGGCAGCGGGTGTCGATCGGGCACAGGGTAAGGGTTTCGAACTCAAGGAACCCTCCAAACTCACTATTCCCCGCCTCGCGGTTCAACACCAGGTTCTCGATGCGCACGCCCCAACGGCCAGGACGATAAGTACCCGGCTCGATGGAAGTGATCATGCCCGGCTGCATAGCCGTCTGGGGGGCGGCAGCGGCTTGATAGGCGATCACCTGCGGGCCTTCATGGACATTGAGGAAATAGCCGACGCCGTGACCGGTGCCGTGACCATAATCCACCTGCTCGGCCCAGATCGGCGCACGGGCAATGGCATCCAGCAAGGGCGAGAGTATGCCCCGTGGGAATTTGGCGCGGGACAAGGCGATCACGCCCTTGAGCACACGGGTGCAATCGCGCTTCTGCTCAGCAGTGGGCGTTCCCACCGGCACCATGCGGGTGATGTCAGTGGTCCCGCCCAAGTATTGGCCGCCTGAGTCGATCAGCAACAAACCGTCACCTTCGATGACGGCGTGGGCCTCTGGCGTCGCGTGGTAATGGGGCATGGCGCCATTGGCGTTGAACGCGGCGATGGTATTGAAGCTCAAGGAAACAAAATCCGGTCGGCGAGTACGGGCTGCGGTCAAGTGTTCATCGATCGTCAGCTCGGTAATGCGTTCGCGTCCCCAGGCACTTTCCAGCCAGGCAAAGAACTCACAAAGCGCAGCCCCGTCCTGCTCCATGGCACGACGGATATGCTCGGCGTCGGCCAGGCTCTTGCGAGACTTGGCCAGCGTCGTCGGGTTGAGCCCCTCGATCAGCTTTACATCGCCCCCCAGGTTATCCAGCAAACCAACGGTGACCCGCGCCGGATCGATCTGCAGGCTCGCCCCACCGGGCACTTCCCGCAATGCACTGGCCGCTTCGCTGTAGTCGCGCAGGCGCACACCGTCCTGTTCGAGAACGGCGCGCAGTTGCGCATCAACCTTGTCCAGTGCCACGAACAGCGTCGCCTGTTGCTGATTGATCAAGGCGAAGGAAACGAACACCGGATTGAACGACACATCCGCGCCACGCAGGTTGAACAGCCAGGCAATGTCGTCCAGGGTCGCGATGAAATGCCAGTCGGCGCCACGCTCCTTGAGGGATTGGCGCAGCGTGGATAGTTTCTCGACGCGACTGACGGTCGCCTGGGGTGGCAGGTGTGCGTACACCGGTTGATCGGGCAAGCCGGGGCGGTCGGTCCAGACTTCCTTGAGCAGATCGATGTCGGTACGCAATCGCGCACCGCGCTCCTCGAGTAGGGAACCGAGGGTACGGGCCGACGCCACGGCCATGACGGCGCCGTCGACCGCGACCACCGCACCTTCAGGCGTCTGCTCGGCCAACCAGTCCAATGGACCAGGCTGACCTGGAACCAGCTTGACCAACTCGATGCCACTGCCTTCGAGTTCCTTGGTGGCCTGCTCCCAATAGCGGCTGTCGGCCCAGACCCCGGCGAAATCGCCGGTCACGATCAACGTGCCCACCGAGCCATGGAAGCCCGACAACCATTGCCGCCCTTGCCAATACCCCGGCAAGTACTCCGACAGGTGCGGGTCAGCCGATGGCACCAACAACGCATGCACGCCCTCGCGGTGCATCAGTTCGCGGATTTGCGCCAGGCGCTGGGGAACCAGTCCGTGGATCAAAGGCTCGGTGCTCATCGTTTCTCCTGCTTATCAATTATTCAGCGAGCTTAGCAGGCATCGCGTCGAAGCTCAGCACTCAACTGAGGCTTTCGAGCATCAACGGGTACAGCGAAGCGACCAGCAGCAACGCCATGCCCCAGTTGAACACCCGCAGCCAGCGGCGATCACGCAACAAGCTGCGCAACAGGCTGCCGCAAACCACCCACACGCTGACGCTCGGCAGATTGATCAAGGCAAACACCGCCGCGATCACCACCACATTGAAGAAGTAGCCTTGAAGCGGTGTGTAGGTGCTGATGGCACCGATGGCCATGATCCAGGCCTTGGGGTTGACCCACTGGAAGGCGGCCGCGCCCCAGTAGGTAATCGGCGTGCTTTTCCCCGCCTGGTTTTCCGAGACCGGGCCGGAGCGGGCAATTTTCCAGGCCAGGTACAACAAGTACGCCGCGCCGACATAACGCAGGACCGTGTACAGCAACGGATAGGTCTGGAACATCGCGCCCAGGCCAAAGCCCACCGCCAGGACCAGGGAAAAGAAGCCGCAGGTGATACCCAGCATGTGTGGAATGGTGCGGTTGAAACCGAAGTTGACGCCGGAGGCCAGCAACATGGTGTTGTTGGGGCCAGGCGTGATCGACGTCACCAGGGCAAACAGGGCAAAGCCCAGCAACAGGTCAATAGAGAGGGTCATGGCAGGTCTAATCCATCGGGCGGTCAGTCAAGCCATGACCCTACCCCACGTCCCGATCCAAACCTATGAACAGTCAGGCAAAACTTCGAGCAGTACAGTCTCTCAACTTGAGCGGCCTGGCTGTTGCACGACCTGCTCGGCGCTCATCTGGCCGTGCTCGTCGAAAGCCGTGTTTTTTTGCGCCGTGCCGAGCAGTTCGGCTTTTTTCGCATGGTACTCATCGAACGACAGGCCCCTGCGGTTCAAGGCTTCGAGGGCCAGTTCCCGGGTTTCGTCGGCGGTGTAGGGGCGCAACTCCGGAGACGAAGCGGCACAACCACTCAAGACGGCGGTCAGCAACAAAACAACAAGGGTACGGTTCATGGCGAGTGTCCGGGCTTCTGGCGTTGGGCGATGAACAAAGGCTACGCCCCGGCCCTGCACAGCAGAAATCAACCCTCTCGATAGTGGCTATTGCCTTTGCGGATCAACCGCTGAGCTCAGCCGACCACCGGACAATGCAGCGCGTCATCCAGGCTGCGCTCGATACTGCGCAGCACCTGGAACGAGCCGAACGTCACGGCTTTGGCTCGATGGGCCTGGATCAGCCGCCAGAAGCCCTGCTCGCCATGTTCGAAACTTTGAAGTGCCGCCTCACCGGCTTCGCGGGTCTGCCACTGCAAATAATTGAGTACGCGCCGACCGTCCTCGCTGGCCTGGACACTGGCACTCAGGAACCCCCGGTGGTCCCGAGCCAAGCGCTCGGTCTGCTCCGACAAGGCCGTTACCAGTGCCTGCTGCCATTGAGGTTCGATCTCGAATTCCATCAGTTGGGTGAAGCTGCGATTGTTCCTGGGCGATTGCATGAAAGGTCCCCTATGCAGGTAAGGCGGATCTTGCGATCCGAAAGTGTGCAGGGTAAAACCTCTAGTTAAGTCAAGGTCAAGCAGTGAATCGAAGCGATGACGCAGATCGATGTCCACAAGGAACTCACCGTCGGCCAAGTGGCCGCCCGCAGCGGCGTGGCGGTCACGGCCCTGCACTTCTATGAAGCCAAGGGGCTGATCAAAAGCACGCGTAACCAGGGCAACCAACGCCGTTACCCACGAGGCGTGTTACGCCGCGTGGCGCTGATCAAGGTCGCCCAACGCTTGGGCATTCCCCTAGCGGAAATCGGCGAGGCGTTGAAGAGCCTGCCGGACGACCGCGCGCCCACGGCCGCCGACTGGCAGACCTTGTCGGCGCAGTGGAGCCGGAACCTGGACGAGCGCATCAACCAATTGATCGCGCTGCGTGACCGACTCGATGGTTGCATCGGCTGCGGCTGCCTGTCGATGGAAGGCTGCCCGTTACGCAACCAGGGCGATGTGCTGGGCCAGCGCGGACCAGGCGCGCACTTGCTGGATGAACCGTAAGGACGTTCGTCGGGACGCAAGCCCATCCACGGTCGCAGGCCTATAGTGGATTGGCGCAAATGGACGAAGACCCTCTTCGCCTCCCATACAACAAGGAGAAACGTCATGGGCGTCAAAGCCATTCCCGAAGGTTTCCAGAACATCACGCCCTATCTGGGCATTCAAAAAGCTGCCGAAGCCATCGACTTTTATAAAAAAGCCTTCAATGCCACCGAGGTCATGCGCCTGGCGATGCCTGATGGTGGCGTAGGACATGCCGAGCTGCGGATCAATGGTTATCCGATCATGCTCGGCACACCGTGCGATCAAGGCCCACTGAAAAACCCGGACCAATCGCCATCGGTCGGCCTGCATCTATACGTGGAGGACGTAGATCGCGCCTATGCCCAGGCCATTGCCGCCGGCGGCACGGTGATCTCCGAGGTCAAGGACCAGTTCTACGGTGATCGCACCGGGGCCCTCAGGGATCCGTTCGGGCATGTGTGGTTCCTGGCGACGCACAAGGAAGACCTGAGCCAGGAGCAGATCGAGCAACGGGCCAGAGAAATGTTCCAACAGCAAGGCTGACCCACCCTTGCTCCCGCTGGCTGCAGCTTGTGGAAGCTCGCCCCCACAAGCTGCAGTTGAGCCTGACTGTCACCCCAGGACATCTCCCGGCACCCGCACATACCCTTCCATCAACACCCGCGCGCTGCGGCTCATGATGGCTTTGTTCACAGTCCATTCGCCGTTGACCTGGCTGGCCTCGGCGCCGACACGCAAGGTGCCGGACGGATGGCCGAAGCGCACGGCGTTGCGCTCGGTGCCGCCGGCCGCGAGGTTGACCAACGTGCCGGAAATCGCGGCGGCCGTGCCGATGGCGACGGCGGCGGTGCCCATCATCGCGTGGTGCAGCTTGCCCATGGACAGCGCCCGCACCAGCAGGTCGACGTCCTTCACCACCACGGCTTTACCGCTGGATGAAAGGTAATCCGCCGGTGGCGCGACAAACGCCACTTTCGGCGTGTGCTGGCGCTGGGCGGCTTCGTCCAGGTGCTTGATCAGCCCCATGCGCAAGGCGCCGTGGGCACGGATGGTTTCGAACATCGCCAGGGCCTTGGGGTCACCGTTGATCGCACCCTGCAACTCGGTACCGGTGTAGCCGACGTCCCGGGCATTGATGAAAATCGTCGGGATGCCCGCGTTGATCAAGGTTGCCTTGAGCGTACCCACCCCCGGCACTTCAAGATCATCCACCAGATTGCCGGTGGGGAACATCGAACCGCCGCCGCCCTCTTCGTCGGCTGCCGGGTCCATGAATTCCAATTGCACTTCGGCCGCCGGAAAGGTCACGCCGTCGAGTTCGAAGTCACCGGTTTCCTGCACCGCACCATCGGTAATCGGCACATGGGCGATGATGGTCTTGCCGATGTTGGCCTGCCAGATCCGCACCACCGCCACGCCGTTATGCGGGATGCGAGCGGCATCCACCAAACCGCTGCCGATGGCAAACGAACCCACCGCCGCCGACAGGTTGCCGCAGTTGCCGCTCCAGTCCACGAAGGGCTTGTCGATGGACACCTGGCCAAACAGGTAATCCACGTCATGGTCGGCCCGGGTGCTCTTGGACAGGATCACGGTCTTGCTGGTGCTGGACGTCGCGCCGCCCATGCCATCGATCTGCTTTTCGTAGGGGTCGGGGCTGCCGATTACCCGCAGCAACAGGGCATCACGTACGGCACCCGGAACGCGGGCCGCTTCGGGCAGGTCTTGCAGGCTGAAGAACACGCCTTTGCTGGTGCCGCCCCGCATATAAGTCGCGGGAATCTTGATTTGAGGCGAGTGAGCCATGGTGCTCTTGCTCCATAAAAGCCAGCGGCCAAAGGACTCAGGTTCCTTTGGCCGCACGCAGAGGTTTAGACGGCAACCGCCGATTCGAGGAAGTCCTGGGCAAAGCGTTGCAGCACGCCACCGGCCTCGTAGATCGATACTTCCTCGGCGGTGTCGAGGCGGCAGGTCACCGGCACTTCGACGCGCTCGCCGTTCCGGCGGGTGATGACCAGGGTCAGCGTCGCCCGTGGCGTGCGTTCGCCGATCACGTCATAGATTTCGCTGCCGTCGATACCCAGGGTCTTGCGGTCGGTGCCGGGCTTGAACTCCAGCGGCAGCACGCCCATGCCCACCAGGTTGGTGCGGTGGATGCGCTCGAAACCTTCGGCGACGATCGCCTCGACACCCGCCAGGCGCACGCCCTTGGCTGCCCAGTCCCGCGACGAGCCCTGGCCGTAGTCGGCGCCGGCAACGATGATCAACGGCTGCTTGCGCTCCATGTAGGTCTCGATGGCTTCCCACATGCGCATGACCTTGCCTTCCGGCTCGACCCGGGCCAGGGAGCCCTGCTTGACCTTGCCGTTTTCCTGAACCATTTCGTTGAACAGTTTCGGGTTGGCGAAGGTGGCGCGCTGCGCGGTCAGGTGGTCGCCCCGGTGCGTCGCGTAGGAGTTGAAATCCTCCTCCGGCAGGCCCATTTTCGCCAGGTACTCACCGGCGGCGCTGTCCAGCATGATCGCGTTGGACGGCGACAGGTGATCGGTGGTGATGTTGTCCGGCAACACCGCCAGCGGGCGCATGCCCTTGAGCGGCCGCGCACCGGCCAGCGCGCCTTCCCAGTAGGGCGGGCGACGGATGTAGGTGCTTTGCGGGCGCCAGTCGTACAGCGGCGTGACTTTCGGCCCGGTGTCTTCCTGGATGGCGAACATCGGGATGTACACCTGGCGGAATTGTTCCGGCTTGACCGCCGACTTGACCACCGCTTCGATTTCCTCGTCGCTCGGCCAGATGTCCTTGAGGCGGATTTCCCGGCCGTCCACCACGCCCAGCACATCTTTCTCGATGTCGAAACGAATGGTCCCGGCGATGGCATAAGCGACCACCAGCGGCGGCGATGCGAGGAACGCCTGCTTGGCGTACGGATGGATGCGCCCGTCGAAGTTGCGGTTGCCCGACAGCACGGCGGTGGCGTACAGGTCGCGGTCGACGATTTCCTGCTGGATCACCGGGTCCAGCGCACCGGACATGCCATTGCAGGTGGTGCAGGCGAACGCCACCACGCCGAAGCCCAGCTTCTCAAGCTCAGGCGTCAGCCCGGCCTCGTCCAGGTACAGCGCCACGGTTTTCGAACCTGGCGCCAGGGAGGATTTGACCCACGGCTTGCGCACCAGCCCCAGGCGATTGGCGTTGCGCGCCAAGAGGCCTGCGGCGATCACGTTGCGCGGGTTGCTGGTGTTGGTGCAACTGGTGATGGCGGCGATGATCACCGCGCCATCGGGCATTTGCCCGGGTACCTCGTCCCACTGGCCGGCGATTCCCTTGGCAGCCAGGTCCGACACCGCGACACGGGCGTGCGGGTTGCTCGGGCCGGCCATGTTGCGCACCACCGACGACAGGTCGAAGGTCAGGCCGCGCTCGTACTGCGCGCCCTTGAGGCTGTCGGCCCACAAGCCCACCTGCTTGGCGTAGGTTTCCACCAGCTGCACTTGCGCGTCTTCGCGGCCGGTGAGTTTCAGGTAATCGATGGTTTGCTGGTCGATGTAGAACATCGCCGCCGTGGCGCCGTATTCCGGGGCCATGTTGGAGATGGTCGCGCGATCGCCCAGGGTCAGGGCCCGGGCGCCTTCGCCGAAGAACTCCAGCCAGGCGCCGACGACTTTTTGCTTGCGCAGGAATTCGGTCAGCGCCAGCACCATATCGGTGGCGGTGATGCCCGGTTGCAGCTTGCCGGTCAGTTCGACGCCGATGATCTCCGGCAGGCGCATCCACGAGGCACGGCCGAGCATCACGCTCTCGGCTTCCAGGCCACCGACGCCGATGGCGATCACCCCCAGGGCATCGACATGGGGGGTGTGGCTGTCGGTGCCGACGCAGGTGTCGGGGAATGCCACGCCGTCACGCTGCTGGATCACCGGGGACATTTTTTCCAGGTTGATCTGGTGCATGATCCCGTTGCCTGGCGGAATCACGTCGACGTTCTTGAAGGCCTTCTTGGTCCAGTTGATGAAGTGGAAACGGTCTTCGTTGCGCCGGTCTTCGATGGCGCGGTTCTTGGCGAACGCCTGGGGGTCGAAGCCCGCGCTTTCCACCGCCAGGGAGTGGTCGACGATCAGTTGGGTCGGCACCACCGGGTTGACCTGCGCCGGGTCGCCGCCCTGCTGGGCGATGGCGTCGCGCAGGCCGGCCAGGTCCACCAGGGCGGTCTGGCCGAGGATGTCGTGGCACACCACCCGCGCCGGGAACCAGGGGAAGTCCAGGTCACGCTTGCGCTCGATCAATTGCAACAGCGACTCGCCCAGCGTCGCCGGCTCGCAGCGTCGCACCAGGTTTTCCGCCAGCACGCGGGAGGTGTACGGCAGGCCGTCGTAGGCGCCGGGGCGGATGGCCTCCACGGCCCCGCGAACGTCGAAGTAATCCAGTGCAGTGCCAGGCAGCGGTTTGCGAAATTCTGTGTTCATCGTCAGGACTCGGGTCACGGTGGTTTCAGGAGGGTTACGCGGTGACTGAAGGAACCGCTCCCACGCGGGGTTGGCGATTCCTTCAACGGTTGCGCCTGCTCCTCCAGCTCAGCGTTGTTCGATTGGCACGAACTTGCGCTGTTCGACGCCGGTGTATTCGGCGCTCGGGCGGATGATGCGGTTGTTGGCCCGTTGCTCGAACACATGGGCGGCCCAGCCGGTCAGGCGCGAGCAAACGAAGATCGGCGTGAACAGCTTGGTCGGGATGCCCATGAAGTGGTACGCCGAGGCATGGTAGAAATCGGCGTTGGGAAACAGTTTCTTCTGCTCCCACATGGTCTTGTCGATGGCTTCGGAGACCGGGAACAGCACCGTGTCGCCCACTTCATTGGCGAGTTTTTTCGACCAGCCCTTGATCACCTCGTTGCGCGGGTCGTTGTCCTTATAGATCGCATGGCCGAAGCCCATGATCTTGTCCTTGCGCGCCAGCATGCCGAGGGTGCCGTCGACGGCGTCCTGCGGTGAACTGAAACGCTCGATCATTTCCATCGCCGCTTCGTTGGCGCCGCCGTGCAGTGGGCCGCGCAACGAGCCGATGGCCGCGGTGATGCAGGAGAACAGGTCCGACAGCGTGGAAGCGCAAACCCGGGCGGTGAAGGTCGAGGCGTTGAATTCGTGCTCGGCGTAGAGGATCAGCGATACGTTCATCACCTTGACGTGCAGCTCGCTCGGCTTCTTGCCATGCAGCAGGTGCAGGAAGTGGCCGCCGATGGAAGGCTCGTCGCTTACGCAGTCGATGCGCAGGCCTTCATGGCTGAAGCGATACCAGTAGCACATGATCGCGGGGAACACGGCCAGCAGGCGGTCGGTCTTGTCGTGCTGCTGGGAAAAATCCTGCTCGGGCTCCAGGTTGCCCAGGAACGAGCAGCCGGTGCGCATCACGTCCATCGGATGGGCGTCGGCGGGGATGCGCTCCAGTACCTCCTTCAGGGCCTGGGGCAAATCGCGCAACTGGCGCAGCTTGCCGATGTAGGTGTCCAGCTGGGTCTGGGTCGGCAGCTCGCCGTACAGCAGCAGGTAGGCCACTTCTTCGAATTGAGCGTCCGCCGCCAGGTCGCGGACGTCGTAGCCGCGATAGGTCAGGCCGGCGCCCGACTGGCCTACGGTGGACAATGCGGTCTGCCCGGCCACCTGGCCACGGAGTCCGGCGCCACTGAGTACTTTTGCTTCGGCCATTTGCTTGTCTCCATTTCTTGAATTTGTAGGGGAGTCGCGCCTTACTTCTTCGCGGCGAACAACGCATCGAGCTTCTGCTCGAAGGTGTGGTAGTCGATACGATCGTAAAGCTCCATGCGGGTCTGCATGGTGTCGATGACATTCTGTTGCGTGCCGTCGCGGCGGATCGCGGTGTAGACGTTCTCGGCCGCCTTGTTCATGGCGCGGAAGGCCGACAGCGGGTACAGCACCAGCGACACGTCGGCGCCGGCCAGTTGCTCGGTGGTGTACAGCGGGGTGGCGCCGAACTCGGTGATGTTGGCCAGGATCGGCGCCTTCACGCGGCTGGCGAACAGCTTGTACATCTCAAGCTCGGTGATCGCTTCGGGGAAAATCATGTCGGCACCGGCCTCGACGCAAGCGGCCGCGCGGTCCAGAGCCGATTCCAAGCCTTCCACGGCCAGGGCGTCGGTGCGGGCCATGATCACGAAACTGTCATCGGTGCGGGCGTCGACGGCGGCCTTGATGCGATCGACCATCTCCTGCTGCGAGACGATTTCCTTGTTCGGCCGGTGACCGCAACGCTTGGCGCCGACCTGGTCCTCGATATGAACGGCCGCCGCGCCGAACTTGATCATCGACTTGACCGTGCGGGCCACGTTGAACGCCGAGGAACCGAAACCGGTGTCCACATCCACCAGCAGCGGCAGGTCGCAGACGTCGGTGATGCGACGCACGTCGGTAAGCACGTCGTCCAGGCCGGTGATGCCCAGGTCCGGCACGCCGAGGGAACCGGCTGCGACACCGCCGCCCGACAGGTAGATCGCCTTGAAACCGGCGCGCTTGGCCAGCAATGCATGGTTGGCGTTGATGGTGCCTACCACCTGCAGCGGATGCTCGGTGGCGACCGCATCGCGAAAGCGCTGGCCTGGCGTGCTCTTGCTGGAACTCATGACTCACCTCGTTCAGTGGTGGCGCTGTCCTGGTAATGACGCGCGATGTTGCGTTTGGAAGCGCCGATGTGCCGGCGCATCAATAATTCAGCCAGTTCGCCATCACGGTCGGCGATGGCATCGAGAATCCGGTGGTGCTCGGCAAAGGCCTGGCGCGGGCGGTTGGGCGTGGTGGAGAACTGGATGCGGTACATGCGCACCAGTTGGTACAACTCGCCGCAGAGCATTTGCGTCAGGGTACGGTTGCCGCTGCCCTGGATGATCCGGTAGTGGAAATCGAAATCGCCTTCCTGCTGGTAATAGCCGACACCGGCCTGGAACGCCGCATCGCGCTCATGGGTTTCCAGCACTTGGCGCAACTCGTCGATTTCTTCCACGGTCATGCGCTCGGCCGCCAGGCGGCAGGCCATGCCTTCCAACGATTCGCGGATTTCGTAGAGCTCCAGCAGCTCGGCGTGGCTCAGCGACACCACCCGGGCGCCGACGTGGGGTACGCGCACCAGCAGGCGCTGGCCTTCCAGGCGATGGATCGCCTCGCGCAGCGGCCCACGACTGATGCCATAGGTGCGGGCCAGCTCGGGTTCGGAGATTTTGCTGCCGGGGGCAATTTCACCCTTGACGATGGCGGCCTGGATACGCCGGAAGACGTTCTCGGACAAGGTCTCCGAGTCGTCCTGGGCCATCACTGTGGCTTCGAGCTGATCGAGCATATTGTCGACACCTTTGAAATCAATACGGCAAAAACTACCCAATAGACATCGATACGTCAAAACAAAAAACGATATTGTCGACAATCGTCTAATAGGGTACGCCGATGACCAGCCGTCCACCTTCCCTCGATAGCCGCCGGCCAGCGGTGGCGTCAGAAAACCACCGTGCTAGAATGCCGCCGCTGTTGCCCCTCTCCTTTTATAGAGGACAGAGAAGGCCCCCGAAGGAGCTTGTGCAGTAATGCCAGGGCCCGACCCGATACACGGAACGCTGCGCACCAGGATTTATGACACTCAAGCCCTTATCTGCCGCTTTTTATTTCTTGTGCCTGCCGGGGCTTGCCGTGGCGGGTGAAAAAACCGTGTACGGCCTCAACGAATACGCCACCTTGCAGGGCATCGACCTGGAGGTGGCCGCCAAGCTCGATACCGGCGCCAAGACCGCCTCCCTCAGCGCCCGGGACATCAAGCGTTTCAAGCGCAACGGCGAATCCTGGGTGCGGTTCTACCTGGCCATCGACGCCGCCCACTCGCACCCCATCGAACGCCCCCTGGCCCGGGTCAGCAAGATCAAGCGCCGCGCCGGCGACTACGACCCGGAAGAAGGCAAGAAATACACGGCCCGGCCGGTCATCGAACTGGACATCTGCATGGGCTCGGCCCTGCGCAGCATCGAAGTGAACCTGACCGACCGCAGCGCCTTCCAATACCCGTTGCTGATCGGCTCCGAGGCGCTCAAGCGCTTCGACGCGCTGGTCGACCCCAGTCTTAAATACGCTGCTGGCAAACCCGCCTGCGCCAATGCCGCTCAAATCGCAGAGTAATTCCAATGCGCTCGCTTACCCTCCATTTGAAAATGCTGATCGCCATCCTGGTGGTGCTGGGCCTGTCGGTGACGGCCTATCAGATTTTCGTGCTCGGCATCCCGGTGACCGAAGACGCCACCGACGACCTGTGGAACATCGACGCCAAGGTCGAATTCGTGCCCAACGCCAAGGATCCGGTGAAGATCCAGATGTTCGTCCCACCCTTGAGCCGCGACTATGTCAGCCTCAACGAGAGCTTCATCTCCAATAACTACGGGGTGGCGGTCAACCGGGTCGACGGCAACCGCAAGGTGACCTGGTCGGCCCGTCGGGCCAAGGGCAACCAGACGCTGTACTACCGCCTGGTGCTGACCAAGCGCTACAGCGCCGAAAAGACCAAGATCAAGGGCCCGACCTTCCGTGACAGCATCGCCGTCGAAGGTCCGGAAAAAATTGCCGCCGAGGCGCTGCTCGCGCCGATCCGCCAACACTCGGCCGACGTCGAGACCTTCATCAGCGAAGCCATCAAGCGCGTCAACAACCTCAACGACGACAACGTCAAGCTGCTGCTGGCCGGCGACCAGACCTCGGCCCACAAGGCGAAAATCGTCGAGCTGGTACTGTCCATCGCCCACGTGCCGGTGGAAAAGGTCCACACCATCCGCCTGGTGGCCGACCAGCCGCAAACGCCGGAGCTGTGGCTGCGCAGTTTCAACGGCACCGACTGGTTGTACTTCAACCCGGACACCGGCGAACAGGGCCTGCCCACCGACCGCCTGCTGTGGTGGACCGGCGATGAAAACCTGATCACCGTCGATGGCGGCAAGAAAGCCACCGTGACCTTCAGCATGAACAACAGCGAAATGAACGCCATTCGCCTGGCCAAGCTGACGGACGAGAACACCGACGCCAACTTCCTCGAGTACTCGCTCTACGGCCTGCCGCTGCAAACCCAGCAGACCTTCATGATCATGGTGATGATCCCGATCGGCGTACTGGTGATCCTGATCCTGCGCAACCTGATCGGTTTGCAGACATTGGGTACCTTCACCCCGGTACTGATCGCCCTGGCCTTTCGCGAGACCCAACTGGGCTTCGGCATCATCCTGTTCACGCTGATCACCACGCTGGGCCTGTCGTTGCGCTCCTACCTCGAACACCTCAAGTTGCAGATGCTGCCAAGGCTTTCGGTGGTCCTGACGTTCGTCGTGGTGCTGATTGCCGCCATCAGCCTGTTCAGCCATAAGCTGGGCCTGGAGCGCGGTCTGTCGGTGGCCCTGTTCCCGATGGTGATCCTGACCATGACCATCGAGCGCCTGTCCATCACCTGGGAAGAGCGCGGCGCCGGCCATGCGATGAAAGTCGCCATCGGCACGCTGTTCGCCGCGTCCCTGGCGCACCTGATCATGAGCGTGCCGGAACTGGTGTACTTCGTGTTCACCTTCCCGGCGATCCTGTTGATCCTGGTGGGCTTCATGCTGGCCATGGGTCGCTATCGCGGCTACCGCCTGACCGAGCTGGTGCGGTTCAAGGCCTTCGTCAAGGCTGACTCCTGATGTTCGGCCTCTGGAAGACCTGGAAGGCCCTGGAAGCCCGGGGCATCATGGGCATCAACCGGCGTAATGCCGACTACGTGCTCAAGTACAACAAGCGCAGCCTGTACCCCATCGTCGATGACAAGATCATCACCAAGGAACGGGCCATCGCCGCCGGCATCCATGTGCCGGAACTGTACGGAGTGATCTCCACCGAGAAGGAAATCGACAAGCTCGACGAGATCATCGGCGAGCGCACCGACTTCGTGATCAAACCGGCCCAGGGCGCTGGCGGCGACGGCATCATCGTCATCGCCGACCGTTTCGAGGGCCGCTACCGCACGGTGTCCGGCAAGATCATCAGCCATGAGGAAATCGAGCACCATGTCTCCAGTATCCTCACCGGTCTGTATTCCCTGGGCGGACACCGTGATCGGGCGCTGATCGAATATCGAGTCGTGCCGGACCAGATCTTCAAGAGCATCAGTTATGAAGGCGTACCGGACATCCGCATCATCGTGCTGATGGGCTACCCGGTGATGGCCATGCTGCGCTTGCCGACGCGCCAGTCCGGCGGCAAGGCCAACCTGCACCAGGGCGCCATCGGCGTGGGCATGGACCTCGCCACCGGCCTGACCCTGCGCGGCACCTGGCTGAACAACATCATCGCCAAGCACCCCGACACCACCAACGCGGTGGATGGCGTGCAACTGCCTTACTGGGACGGCTTCATGAAACTCGCCGCTGGCTGCCATGAGCTGTGCGGGCTGGGCTACATCGGCGTCGACATGGTGCTGGACCAGGAAAAAGGCCCGCTGATCCTGGAACTCAATGCCCGCCCTGGCCTGAACATCCAGATCGCCAACGACTGCGGCCTGACCCTGCGTACCCACGCGGTGGAAGCACGCCTGGAAGAACTCAAGGCCCGGGGCGTGGTTGAAACCGTGGAACAACGGGTGGCGTTTGCCCAGGAGTTGTTTGGGCATATTCCGCCGGTCGAGGGTTGATCCAAAAATCAGTCATACACGACTGTGGGCTTGCCCGCGATGAAGACGCCTCGGTTCAAGGTTAAACCGCGTTAACTTCATCGCGGGCAAGCCTTGCTCCCACAATCCCATAGCCAGACACTTACCCATCTCCGACATCCCTCTAGGTGCAAATCCTACAGAGGGATTACAATCGCCCCCCCGCCTGAACGGCTGACCCACCCCGCCCATGCCAACCTGCTCCGTACACCCGCTGCCCTACCGTGCCAACCCCGCCGAGTACTTCACGGCGATCCGCCATGCCCCTGGCAGCGTGCTGCTCGACAGTGGCCGACCGAGTGCCGAACGCGGTCGCTACGACCTGCTCAGTGCCTGGCCACTGGAGCAATTGGCGGTGCTGCCGAACGAGCGCGGCGGCGACTTCCTGCAACGTTTGCGCAACCAACTGACCCAGCTGGGTGAAGCGGTATTGCCTGCCACGGTGCAATTACCCTTCGCCGGTGGCCTGATCGGCTACTTGAGCTACGACTTTGGCCGACACCTCGAAGCGCTGCCATCCCACGCCGTGGACGACCTGCAACTGCCCGATGCGCGTTTCGGTGTATACGACTGGGCGTTGGTCACCGACCACCAGGCCGGCACCAGCCAACTGGTGTTCCATCCCCATTGCGGCGAAAGTGAACGCCAGCGCCTGATCGCCCTGTTCACCCCGACCGTTGCCACGCCTGTTGGCGCGTTCAGCCTCACCGGCCCTATGGCGCCCGACCTCAGCGCCGACGCCTATCGACAGGCGTTCGAACGCATCCAGGCGTACATCCAGGCCGGAGACTGCTACCAGGTCAACTTCGCCCAACGCTTTCGCGCGCCTTGCCAGGGCGACGCCTGGGCTGCTTACCTGGCGCTGCGGGCGGCCTGCCCGACGCCGTTTTCCGGTTTCCAGAGCCTGCCGGACGGCGGCGCGGTGTTGAGCCTGTCGCCGGAACGCTTCGTCAAGGTCAGCGAAGGCCATGTGGAAACCCGGCCCATCAAGGGCACCCGGCCCCGTGGCGTCACGCCCGGCGAAGACGCGGCCCACGCCGCCGAGCTGTTGGCCAGCCCCAAGGATCGCGCCGAGAACCTGATGATCGTCGACCTGCTGCGCAACGACCTGGGCCGCACCTGCCGCATCGGCTCGGTGCGGGTGCCGGAGTTGTTCAGCCTGGAAAGCTACCCGAACGTGCATCATCTGGTCAGCAGCGTGACCGGCGAACTGGCCGACGACAAAGACGCCCTGGACCTGATCGCCGGCAGCTTTCCCGGCGGCTCGATCACCGGCGCACCGAAAATCCGCGCCATGCAGATCATCGACGAACTTGAACCGACCCGGCGCGGCCTCTATTGCGGCTCGTTGCTGTACCTGGATGTGCGCGGGGAAATGGACAGCTCCATCGCCATCCGCAGCCTGTTGGTCAAGGATGGGCAAGTGTGTTGCTGGGGCGGCGGCGGGATTGTCGCGGACTCGGATTGGGCGGCCGAGTATCAGGAGTCGATTACCAAGGTGAAGGTACTGCTGGAGACCTTGCAGAACCTCTAAAGCATCGCGGGCAAGCCTTGCTCCCACAGGCTGATGTCGTGTCCCTGTGGCAAGGCTTGCCCGCGATGACGGTGTGTATTGGTTATGCGAACAGCGGTTTGCCAACACAAACCTTCACCGGTGTACACGCAACGCACAGGGGCGCGCCAGCCCCGACAGCATTTGTTACCATCGGTCCCATATAGAGCGCACAGCGCCGCCGACCTGTAGGAAACCGCCCTGATGAAGCCATCATTTGACGTCGTGGAACTCGCCACCACCTATGCCAACAAGTCCGCCCAGGACATCCTCAAGCTGGCCTTCGCCGAATTCGGCGATGACCTGTGGATATCTTTCAGCGGCGCCGAAGACGTGGTGCTGGTGGACATGGCCTGGAAACTGAACAAGAACGTCAAGGTGTTCAGCCTCGACACCGGCCGCCTGCATCCTGAAACCTATCGCTTCATCGATCAGGTGCGCGAGCACTACAAGATCGACATCGAAGTGATCTCGCCGGACCATACGAAACTCGAGCCGTTCGTGAAGGAAAAAGGCCTGTTCAGTTTCTACAAGGACGGCCATGGCGAATGCTGCGGCATCCGCAAGATCGAACCACTGCGCCGCAAGCTGAGCGATGTCCGCGCCTGGGCCACCGGCCAACGTCGCGACCAGAGCCCCGGCACGCGCAGCCAGGTGGCGGTGCTGGAAATCGACACGGCGTTTTCCACCCCGGAACGCACCCTGTACAAATTCAACCCGCTGGCGCAGATGACCAGCGAGGAAATCTGGGGCTACATCCGCATGCTGGAGCTGCCGTACAACAGCCTGCATGAGCGCGGCTTCATCAGCATCGGCTGCGAACCCTGCACCCGCCCGGTGCTGCCAAACCAGCACGAACGCGAAGGACGCTGGTGGTGGGAAGAAGCCACACAGAAAGAATGCGGGCTTCACGCCGGCAATATCATCGCCAAAGCCAAGTCCGTATAACCCCGCCGTACTTCTGTACACAAAAATGTCACCTCAGGTGCCATTTTTGTGTGCAGTCACACCGCTAATGCCCTGAAAAGTTACACCCTCTCCCTTTCCCCACCCGCTTTTCTTTTCCCTCATCTTGTCCAGAAAAATAAATACCTGTTCAAACGGTCAATTTATAAAGCTTGCATTTCAATCAGTTACTTATTCTCCATAACGAAACGAAATTAGCCCTGCCGCAGATAGATCGATAAGTGGCACAGTTCTGGCTTTAGCCGACTCGTGTTTTGTATACAAACCTAACAAAACCTACACACACTTTAGATCCGACAGTCTGAAGCGCCCTATCCCGTACAGGCTGCAGATACCCCATAACCAATGATGCTCACCCGCCGCGACGAAGATTTGTCGAGCCTCGCGCTCATGCACAGTCATCGCGGCCCCGAGAATCAGGAGCCTGCCGGAATGCGTACAAGTCTTTCTAATAACATCGCGCTGGATCTGCCCTCTCCCACCACACCGCTAGACGAGAAAACGCCACAGACCTTGAGTCCAAGGTTGCACAACAAAGACCTGGCACCGACCAAGGCCGAAGGCCGCCGTTGGGGTCGCTACAGCATCTTCGCCCTGTGGACCAACGATGTGCACAACATTGCCAACTACTCCTTCGCCATCGGCCTGTACGCGCTGGGCCTGGGTGGCTGGCAGATCTTGCTGTCCCTGGGAATCGGGGCGGCGCTGGTGTATGGCTTCATGAATTTGTCCGGCTTCATGGGACAGAAGACCGGGGTGCCGTTTCCGGTGATCAGCCGGATCAGTTTCGGCATCCATGGCGCGCAGATTCCCGCGCTGATCAGGGCCGTCATCGCCATCGCCTGGTTCGGTATCCAGACTTACCTGGCCTCGGTGGTCTTGCGGGTGTTGCTGACGGCGATTCACCCTGGCTTCGCCGACTACGACCACGACTCGATCCTGGGCCTGTCGAGCCTGGGTTGGGTGTGTTTCGTGGCGATCTGGTTCGTGCAACTGGTGATCCTGGCCTATGGCATGGAAACCGTGCGGCGCTACGAAGGTTTCGCCGGCCCGGTGATCCTGGTGACCGTCGCGGCCCTCGCCGTGTGGATGTACACCCAGGCCGGCGCGACCATTGCCTGGTCGATCCACGAGCCGCTGACCGGTGGCCCGATGTGGCGCAACATTTTTGCCGGCGGCGCGTTATGGCTGGCGATCTACGGCACCCTGGTGCTCAACTTCTGCGACTTCGCCCGCTCCTCGCCGTGCCGCAAGACCATCATCGTCGGCAATTTCTGGGGCTTGCCGGTCAACATCCTGGTGTTCGCCGCGATTACCGTCCTGCTCTGCGGCGCGCAGTTCCAGATCAACGGGCAAATCATCGAGAGCCCGACGCAAGTCATCGCCTCAATCCCCAACACCTTCTTCCTGGTGCTCGGCTGCCTGGCGTTCCTGATCGTCACCGTCGCGGTGAACATCATGGCCAACTTCGTCGCCCCGGCCTTCGTGCTCAGCAACCTGGCGCCCAAATACCTGACCTTCCGCCGCGCCGGGCTGATCAGCGCGGGCATCGCCGTGCTGATCCTGCCGTGGAACCTCTACAACAGTCCGCTGGTGATCGTGTATTTCCTCTCCGGCCTTGGCGCCCTGCTCGGGCCGCTGTATGGCGTGATCATGGTCGACTACTGGCTGCTGCGAAAAGGCCGCATCAACGTGCCGCAGTTGTACAGCGAAGACCCCAACGGGGCGTACTACTACAGCAACGGGGTCAACCTGCGTGCGTTGGTGGCGTTCATTCCCGCCGCGCTGATCGCCATCGTCCTGGCGCTGGTGCCCGGTTTCGACAGCGTGTCACCGTTCTCCTGGCTCATCGGTGCGTCGATCGCAGGGCTGTTGTACCTGATCGTCGCCAAGCGCCAGCCGTATTACGAAGACGTCAGCGGTGAATCCATCGCTGTGGATAACGTCAGTCATTGATCGCTCAAGACGGCCCGCCCGGTGCGGGCCACTTACTTTTATGCGCTAAGGAACCGCCCGTGCGAATTCTCATCGTCAACGTCAACACCACTGACTCCATCACCCAGGCCATCGCCCGGCAGGCCCAGGCCGTGGCCGCGCCGGGCACCGAGATCGTCGGGCTCACGCCGTATTTCGGCGCCGATTCCGTGGAAGGCAATTTCGAAAGCTACCTGGCCGCCATTGCGGTGATGGACCGGGTGATGTCCTACGACCAACCGTTCGACGCAGTGATCCAGGCCGGTTATGGGGAACATGGTCGCGAAGGCTTGCAGGAACTGCTGAACGTCCCGGTGGTGGACATCACTGACGCGGGCGCCAGCACCGCCATGTTCCTCGGTCACGCCTATTCGGTGGTCACCACCCTGGACCGCACCGTGCCGCTGATCGAAGACCGCCTCAAGCTCTCCGGCCTGTTCGACCGCTGCGCCTCGGTACGGGCCAGCGGCCTGGCGGTGCTGGAACTGGAACAGGACCCGCAACGGGCGGTGGAAGCCATCGTGCAACAGGCCGAACTGGCGGTCAGCCAGGACAAGGCCGAGGTCATTTGCCTGGGCTGCGGCGGCATGGCCGGGCTCGATGAACAGATCCGCCAACGCACCGGAGTGCCGGTGGTCGATGGCGTGACGGCGGCGGTGACCATCGCCGAATCGCTGGTGCGGCTGGGGTTGTCCACCTCGAAAGTGCGCACCTACGCGACGCCTCGGCCCAAGACCATCATTGGCTGGCCGGGGCGGTTTGGGCGGTGAGTTCACAGGTTTAGATCGCACTGAAGCGCTGCGCCAACCCCTGCTCGGCAAACCGTTCGATGATGAAATCCACGAATGCCCGGGTCTTGCCCGGCAGCAATTTGTGCTCGGCGTAGTAGATGGAAATATTGCCGTCGTCGACGTACCAGTCCGGCAGCACCCGCTGCAACGCACCGGATTCCAGGTAGGGAACGGCGATCGGCATGCTCACCAGGCCGATGCCCAGCCCTTGGGCCGCGGCCGCGCAGTCGGCTTCCGAGTCGCTCATGGTCATGCGTGCCTTCAACATCAGCGGGCTGTGTTGCCGTGCGCGACTGGTCAGTTGCCAGGAACGCACGCGCCCGGTCTGGGGCGAGCGGATCAGGATGCCCTGGTGCACGGCCAGGTCCTCCGGCTCGGTCACGGGCGGGTGGTCGCGCAGGTAAGCCGCGGACGCCACCAGCACCCGATGGGCCACCGTCAGCTTGCGCGCCACCACACCCTGGGGCAGCTCGAAACCGCCGCCGATGGCGGCATCGAAGCCCTGGCCGATCAGGTCCACCTGGCGATTATCGAAATGCCAGTCCGGGCTGATCGCCGGGTAACGCCGCAAGAATTCGCCCAGTAGCGGTACGACGAACAAACGCCCGAACGCGGTGCCCATGCTGACCTTCAACGTGCCCGCCGGCTGCCCGCCGACGCTGGCCAGGTTGGCGACGGCGTTCTGGATGGTGTTGAAGCTGCTGCTGACTTCCTTGAGAAACAATTGCCCAGCCTCGGTGAGTGTCAGGCGGCGGGTGCTACGCTGAAACAGCCGCACGCCCAACCGCGCTTCCAGCTTGGCCACGCTTTTACCCACCGCCGCCGGGGTCACGCTCAAGCGGCGCGCGGCTTCGGCAAAGCTGCCGACTTCGGCGCTGCGCACAAAGCATTCGATACTGCTGAACGTCTCCACAAGCCAGATTCCATACTTTTGGTTTACACAGACTATATCAACCGCAGCCTACACAGCCCATCGGCAAGACTTGATACTCACGTCCAACAACCGCGGCATCCCGCCCCGGCACTTTTTGGAGAACACCATGAACACTCAACCCTTGAGCGGTAAAGTCGCCTTGATCCAAGGCGGTTCGCGCGGCATCGGCGCCGCCATCGTCAAACGCCTGGCCGCCGAAGGCGCCGCCGTGGCCTTCACCTACGTCAGCTCGGGCGCCAAGTCTGAAGAACTGCAGAACAGCATCACCGCAGCGGGCGGCAAGGCCCTGGCGATCAAGGCCGACAGTGCCGACGCTGACGCCATCCGCAACGCCGTGGCAGCCACCGTCGAAGCCTTCGGTCGGTTGGACATCCTGGTCAATAACGCGGGCGTGCTGGCCATGGCGCCGCTGGACGAGTTCAAGCTCGAAGACTTCGACCAGACCCTGGCGATCAACGTGCGCAGCGTGTTCGTCGCCAGCCAGGCCGCCGCCCGGCACATGAACGAAGGTGGTCGCATCATCAACATCGGCAGCACCAACGCCGACCGCATGCCCTTCGCCGGCGGCGCCACCTACGCCATGAGCAAATCGGCCCTGGTGGGCCTGACCAAAGGTCTGGCCCGTGACCTCGGCCCGCGCGGCATCACCGTCAACAACGTGCAGCCCGGCCCGGTGGACACCGACATGAACCCGGCCGACAGCGATTTCGCCTCCAGCCTGATGTCGTTGATGGCGATCGGGCGCTACGGCAACGTCGATGAAATCGCCAGCTTCGTCAGTTACCTGGCAGGCCCCGAAGCCGGCTACATCACCGGTGCCAGCCTGACCATCGACGGTGGATTCGGTGCTTGATCGAAGCTGATCATCCGAAGCTGATCATCATTGTGGCGAGGGAGCTTGCTCCCGCTGGATCGGTCCGACGCCTCGGACAGGGCAGCCCCTCTTCAGGCCCACTCCAGTTCCGGCAAACCACACAGGCTCGGCTGGAACAGCTTCAACGAACGGATGATCCCATCGGCGTGGGCATATTTTTCGTCGGCCATGGCCGAATCCGGAACGGCGATGGCAGTCATGCCCGCCGCCTTGGCCGCCGTCACGCCGAATGGGGAATCCTCGAACACCAGGCAATCGCGCGGCGCCACCCCCAGGCGTCGCGCGGCGGTCAGGAAAATATCCGGTGCCGGTTTTGCCGCGCCCACTTCCGGATCGTCCGCCGTCACGATGAAGTCGAACTGCGCGAACCAGTCGCGGTGCAAGGTGGTTTTAAGCTCGAACGTGTGGCTCGACGAACTGGTGCCCACCGCAATCGGAACGTCGTGGGCCTTGAGATGACGCACCAGCTCTTCAGCCCCCGGCATACCCAAGGCGCGGGGAAAACGTTCGCGCATCAGGGGCTCGCGGATGACCAGGAATTCTTCCGGTGTGATCGGCAATTCCAGCGCCTGGACGACGTAATTGGCCAGGTCCGTGGCCCCACGCCCGATGATGTTCTGCTTCACGCTCCAGTCGAACGTGCGCCCGTAGCGCTCGGCGATGATGGACGTGACCTCGGTGTAGATACCCTCGGTGTCCAGCAACAGCCCGTCCATGTCGAAAATCACGGCCTTGATCGGGCCAAACTCTTTCAGCGCTGCACTCATCGCATCTGATCCGTTATCAGCTCGCCTTAAAGGATTCAGCAGCATAACGAGGAGGGCTTGGAACAGGCAATGGGGGACCTGTGGCTGATGTCGTGTGCTTCGCCCGAAACGTCGGGCCGCCCCAGGGGGAGCAAGCGCCGTCACGCTTGGCTTCATCATGGTGAGTCTCCTTTTCAAGGTGCTACCTGATGTGTGGCAAACCGGCCGGCGCGATGGTGCCGCGAAATCGACAGGCGGGACCGGATCAGCTCGGCTTGCCGGACGCGTCGTCCCCGGCGATATCCGGGTCGTCCGGCGTCACCTCGACATCCTCATCATCGTTGGGCACCTGCTCCACGCCCGCATCATCGTCGGGTGGGCGCTGGTCGCGGCTCAGGGAATTGGTGGGTGATGGTAGCGGGTATTCCGGGGTTTCATCATCGATCAACGGAACCTGGGCATCATCCATCAGCGAGCCGGGGTCTTCATTGCCCGGGTCGTTGAGGCCCGGATCATCGATAAAGGAAACGCCCGTCGGCCCTTTTTCTTCCTTGCCTTCGGTTTGCGGCGTCATGGCACACCTCGCAATTGCTGATGGATGTATGGATTCGAAGCTGGCAAGTAGTAAACGTTCCAGACAAATACCTTAGCCCCGGCTTTTGATCTTGATCTTGATCCTGACGCCCCGTTAACCACGCTGGCCGAACGCAGGCATTGCGCAGTGGGCATCCCGGCATGGAGGCCGGGATAGCCGCGCTGGGCCATGGATGGCCCTTCGCGGCGGGCCCACGGAGCAATGCCGGAGTGAGGGAACACCTCGCATGGCGAGGTGCCGAGTGGTGGGGCTAAGACCTTTTGGTTACTTTTGGGGCGTTTGCCAAAAGTAACCCGCCGTAAGGGCGGAACCTTAAGCAGCCGCTGCCGAAGAAACGGATATATCCCCAAAAAACGGCGCCTTTCATTTCTGAAAAAAACGCCGTTTCCCCCTAAGTGAGCCGCCCCACAGCACAAGGCCGAGACCGCTCACTCAAACACCCAATCAACGATGCCCTCTCTTGTGCTTGTACTTGTGCTTGCCACCGGAATGTCCGTCGCCTTCAGACAGATGACTGCCCAACGCCCCGCCCGCCGCACCGCCAATGCCTGCACCAATGGTAGAACCGCTGGACCCGCCCAGACGGTTACCGACAATCGAACCACCGGCCGAACCCAGGCCACCGCCAATGGCCGCTTCCGTACGGCTGCCCTTGCGAGCACCGACCGCACTGCCGGCGGCACCGCCGACACCCGCGCCAATCGCCGCGCCAGTGCTGCCGCCCATTTGTTGGCCGACCACATTACCCAACACACCGCCCAGGCCACCGCCAATCGCGGCGGTACCGTCGCCCGCAGCCATCGCGCCCTGAGCAACCACAAGCCCAAGTACCAAGGTGGACAAAGTCAAACGCATGATGAAAACCTCAAGAATGCCGCATCGGCAGGAAGAGCCGGTACACACGGGCGCGAGTCTACGCCAAACGGAACCAGCCATACCGCTTGGACAGCAAACACAGGGGGAGTTTTATGACAGGCAAAAAAAAGCCCGCTGGGGAAACGGGCAGGTACTGCTTTCTAACGGATGAGCCCAGACTACGTGGCCGCTTGTGAAAGAAACGTGAAAGGAACCACCCTGGGAAAAAGATGAAAAATATTGACCGGCGCCTACGGAGCCAAGCGCCAGCCACTTCGATTCGCCGCTACTTCCTCGCCGGAACCCGGGGCAGGAACTTGGCCTTCTCCCCTCGCTGCACTTTCGGCACTTTGGTGCGGATGGACTTGATCGGCTCGTCGCCGAAGTCTGACCGGTAGGCCGACTGACCACACTGCAAACCTTCGTTGATTGGATATACGGCTCCGTTCTCCTCGCTGTACGGTGCTCCCATTGCCTTTCCCCTTTCATCGAGGCCCATACCGGCAACAACCGATTGCCTGAAAATATCGACCTTCACGACAAAGAGACTAGTTGGTCAGCAACAGACTGCTCATTCAACAAAGCCCTGACCGACGAATGGAACTCACTGTTTCAAAAAGGAAACACTCATTCGGCGCGCAGTATCGCCCGGCTTAAAACCCGGGAAACCTGGTCTGCCGAATAAGGTTTGGACAGGAACTCGAAGCCTTCATGGCCGGTGAGCGCCAATTCTTGGCTGTAGCCGGACGTCAGGACCACCGGCAAGTCCTTGCGTCGTTGGCGTAGCTCTTTTGCCAGGGCAATACCACTGATGCCCGGCATGACGACGTCGGAAAATACCGCATCGAAAGCCATCGCATCCGCGCCGACCATTTCCAGCGCCTCCTCGGCATTGGTCGCCCAATCAGTCTCATAACCCAGGTCTTGCAGGATCTGGTTCGCAAAACGTCCCACTTCCAGGTTGTCCTCCACCACCAGTACCCGGCGCTTGCCTTTTTCCAGCACCAGGTGCGAGGTTTCTTCCCGGTCGAGCTCATGGCTTGCCTCGTGCTCGACTTCCGGAAGGTACAAGGTGAACACCGTCCCCTCGCCCACAACCGTCGAGACGTCGACGTTACCGCCGGACTGCTTGGCAAAGCCGAACACCTGGGACAACCCCAGCCCCGTCCCCTTACCCACTTCCTTGGTGGTAAAGAACGGCTCGAAGATGTGCTCGAGCACCTCCGGCACGATGCCGCTGCCGGTGTCCGCCAGGGTCACGGCGGCAAAGGGTTGCGCGGCCGCGGCATGGCCGCGGATCGGCGGCATGCCATTGCCGCAACTGAGCCGCAGCCATAATGTGCCCTGGCCATTCATGGCATCGCGGGCATTGAGGGCCATGTTGATCACGGCCGTTTCGAACTGGCTCAAGTCAGCCCGGATGTGACAGGGCCGGTCGCACAGTTCGACAACAACCTGAATCCGCGCGCCCGTGACGGTTTGCAGCATGTCCCCCAGGCCCCGCACCTGCTTGCCGACGTCGATGACTTTCGGCTTGAGTGGCTGGCGCCGGGCAAATGCGAGTAACTGGCTGGTCAACTTGGCCGCACGCTCCACCGTCTCGGACACCGCCGTCATGTAGCGCTGCCGGCGCTCTTCGGACAGGTTGGGCATGCACAGGAAGTCGACGGAAGAACGAATGATCGTCAGCAGATTGTTGAAGTCGTGCGCCACACCGCCAGTCAGTTGGCCGATGGCCTCGAGTTTTTGCGACTGGCGAAGCGCCGCCTCGGTCTGTTTCAGCCGCGTGGTGCGCTCCTCGACGCGCTCCTCCAGCGTCGCGTTCAGCTCGGCCAGCGCCGCCAGGCCTTCACGTACCGCCGCGTCGGCCCGAGCGCGCTCGATGTGCGCCCAGGACCGTTGCGTGACCTCCATCAACAGCGCCAGGTCGTTGGAAGACCAGACCCGGGGCGCGCTGTCGTGAATGGCCATCAACGCGGTCAAGCGCCCGCCCTTGATCAACGGGACGCAAATAGTGGCCGCGATGCCAATGGCCTGGAACGTCGCCGCTTCCTCTGGCGCCAGTTCCTTGAGGTTATCGTTGACCACCAGTGGCTTGCCGGCGCGCAAGTTGGCGACCGCCAGTTGCCCGAAATCCGCCAGGCGATAGTGCCCAACGATATGAGGCGAGCCCTCCCGGGCCCAATCGCCACGAATGGTGAAACCGTCCTCGTCCTCATCCATGTCGGCATAGGCGCAATTGGACAGGTTCAGGCGTGCCGCCAGGATCTGCGTGGTGGTCGCCATGATCGTCTGCGAATCACTGGCGTTCGCCACCGCGTTGCCGATGGCATCGAGCACCGCCAGGCGCTGGGTCATGAACACCGTCGACGTGGTCTCGGTGACCGTATCGAGCATGCCCACGACGTTGCCGAACTGATCACGGATGGGGCTGAAGCAAAAGGTGAAATAGGCCGGCTCAGGCCCACCGCCACGCTCGATCACCAGAGGGAAGTTTTCGATATACGTCGCTCGCCCGTCGAACGCTCCCCGCACGATCGGCCCGATCTCGCTCCAGACCTCTTGCCACACTTCATCGAACCGCCGCCCCAACGCCTCGGGCTTGCTGCCCAGGATCGGAACGAACGCATCGTTGTACAGCGTGACCAGCTCCGGCCCCCATACGATGGCCTGGGGGAAATGAGAGGCCAGGCTCAGCGCCACGGTCGTCTTCAACACATCCGGCCACTGCTCCAACGGCCCGAGGGAAGTACCGTTCCAATCATGGCGACGTATCCGTCCGGCCATGTCTCCATCACGCTGAAGCCAGTCTGTCATTGCGTCCGATCCTTCTCTGCTGTCCTTACCATCGAAGTAAAGCGCTTGTCCTCAAGCCTGACAGCATTATCCCGTGGTGGGTGGGAATGCGCGATGGGCTTGTGGGAGCGGTAGGACTGAAAATGACGGCCGGCGGGGGGAAACGGGTGATGGGGCTACAGATATGTCCTACATATCGTTGGGAATTGGCCTGCGTGCGGCGGTCTTGTGTAGTTTTTAGGGGAACGTGCATAGTCTTGCGGTTGCCCAGATACTGATCAGGACGATTCGGTGCCTAACGTATGCCCCCCCCGAAAGACTGGCATGTAAACCACTTTTTTTGCACTGTAAGACATCTTGGTTGCCAGTGAAAAAGTGATTTACACCGATGCTGCGATCTGCGGTTGAGGCGGAGCACTGCTATGCGGCTGACCTGCGCGCGCGTCCTCCATTCGCGCAGCTATTCCTCAAGACGTAAGCGGCATTCGGGCCATGCAGCGGCATATAAGCAATTTTTTCCAATAACCGCCAAGGTCTGGCTGGTGTGATGGGCTCCTTTTCAAGGAGCACCACCATGAATGGATTTTTTTGGCCCCCACGTCCGCAACATGTAGTTCGTACAGTTGCGCTTTCATCCCCCATGCTTAGCCTTGAACTCATCGAGGCAATCCGGGAGATTCTGTGCAGAGTTGACGCGCTGCGTAGCGTGCAAGCCTGCAGCGATACGGATACGCACGTGGTCAATGAGCTGAAGAAGAGCATTGCCACCCACCTGGCTGAGGTCTCGGCACATCTGCAAGATTCTGATTCCCGCACTGCCATCGGTTACATCGCAGAGGGGTTAATGGGTAGTGCGCAATTTGCCTCAATGAGCCAAGCCGTGGCTGCATTGGATGAGCGTGAACTGGTCGCTCACGTCGGAGATCTTTCGACCTGGCTAGGCAAGTCGCGTAAGACCTTCAGCTCGGCTTTTTTCGGAACCCCTAACGCTCGCCTGCAACACGTGTCGGACTGCGTTGACGAGCATTTCACTAAGGCATTGGAGCAGCTGGCCATTGACCTGTGTGCACCTCTGCAGGTGGTGCCCCACTGCTCGTACAAAATCATCGATCTTTTCGGCATTGCTGGCGAAGCGAATTATTTTCCAAAGCACTTCGCCTATTTCATGCCAGAGGACCAGGGGGTCAAGTATTCCCCAGTAAAACGCACAATTGTCTTTGCCAACACCTACCGCAACCTTTTCGAGGAGATTGCAGTACAGCAAGCTCCGCTCTTCAATTGGCAGGCTTCTGACCTTCCCGCGGGTGAAGAACTGGAACCCTATTTGATCACTTGGTTCAGGGGACACGACTTAGGCCATTCCATCGTCCTTGAAGGCACCAGCTTTGCTCAATTGAGCAAGCATGACCGCTGGGGGTCGATGGTTATCCAGGAGGCCTTGGCTGATGTGTTCGGTTTCCTGCTGAGCGTTGATGAAGCCATTTCGAACAGGGTCGGCCTGAAACCGGCGCAGATGGTGCGAGTCTATGTGCTTGAGCTGCTACGCTACCTGCTGCGAGGGCCGCGCCAGTTCCCGGATGCCGGATCTGCCTACATCCAACTGCGTCTGCTGCAGGATTCTGGGGTGCTTGATTGCAAGAACAGCCAGTCATGGTCGGTTGATACCGATTTGTTTGCCCAAGCGATGCGCTCCATTGCTCAAGCTCTGATCGATGCAGCGCTCAAAGGCGACTTGGCGCGATTCGAGGCCTTCATTTCGCAATATTGCCCGCACCGCCTTGCCGGCGAGGAAAGCGATTTCATGTTCGGTTTGCCCGGTTGTGATGTCACGCTGGGGTACACACAAGAAATTTTCGAAGGATCCGTTAATGCAATTCAGTAATGGTTTTCTGCTCAGTCTTTCGCTTTGCCTGGAGATCGGGCTTGCAAACATGGCGATGATCACTTTGGCGATGCAAAGAGGCTTTGCCCAAGGGGTATGGCTGGGTGTCGGCACCTGCGTGGGCGATCTGATTTATGCCATTTTGGCCATGGCCGGCATGGCCGTGCTGCTGCAAATTGAATGGGTACGCTGGGTTCTGTGGATCGGTGGATCAGCGGTGCTGTGCTACCTGTGCGCGAAGATGGTCATGAGCGCCTTAAGAGTGAAGGCCAGCGACCCAGGCGGCGCGGCCAACCAGTGGGGTGACAGCAATCGGGCTCTCTTTGCCCGCGGGGTGATGTTGGCCATGTCGTCGCCCAGCGCAATCCTCTGGTTCGCTGCAGTAGGTGGCGCCATCATTGCCCGGCAGAGTTCGGATATGGTCAGCGCGGGCTTGTTCCTAAGCGGCTTTTTCGCCGCGGGCATCTTCTGGGCGTTTGTGCTGTGCACGTTGGCGGCGCAGGGCGGTCGGCTGATGGGGCAGCAACTGGTCAAATACACGTACATCGCGTCGGCATTGATCTTCGCCTACTTCGCAGCTTATGTCGTGATTACCGGTTACGCCGAATTTGTAGGCAGCCCTACGCCTCCGAGCATTGAGCCGTAGCTCCACGGCGAGGCCCCCATAACCTTTCGGAACGCATTGCTCAGATGTGCTTGGTCGAAGAACCCCAAGTCGACAGCGATACGAGTGGGAGACTCGCCCAAGCGCAACCGCCTTCGCGCTTCAATGAGGCGAAGCTGTCTGAAGAACTGCATGGGCGGAAGATGCTTCTCTGACTTGAAGCTACGCACAAGGTGGAACTTCGATAGCTTGGCCTCAACGCACAGATCTTCGAGATCAATCTGCTCGTACAGATTGGCCTTCATGAAATTGATCAGTTGGGTCACCCGAAGCGTACCGTCAGGATCCGCCCGGGTAGTGCGAAAGCGCAGCAGATCACTGAACAGGCTGAGCTGGGCTTCCTCACTACTGCCGGCGTCCGGATGGGCATGCAGGCTGACGATCGAGTGAAAGAGCTCGCGATCTCGAATAACGCCTTCAGTGAAAACGGGCAAACCGTTGCTGCTAGCGAGCTCGCCCATGACGCTTTGGACATGCTGTCCATCCAGGTGGACGCTAATGAATTGTGAATCGCTCTCAGAAAACTCTGATGCCTGAACGGTCATCGGATTGTAGAGGGTCACTTCACCTTCCCAAACGTCCTGTTGTTTGCCGTCATACCAAATGCGCTCATGCCCGCGTAGATTGGCACTGATCACATACTCTTCATGGGTATGCTTCGGATAACAGCCGCCGCTAGTGCTGACCTTCGAGCACTCAATTCGCTCATACCTGTTCAGGCTCTCCATGACCAAGGACATGTCCCATGTGTCTCCCGATATTGCTGCCATCCGAGGCAAAGCCGGCTGAAAGGTTCTGAAAAATAGGCCTAATTGTGATGGCCGGAGAGCTGAGGATGGTTACAGTTTTTTCCTGGGATAGCTAGTGTGCCGGGCGCTGGGCTCACAACGTTTAAAAGAGACTTGCTCATCAATTCCCTTCTACGCCAGGAAAGCGGCTCGAGATCCGCAATTCTGGAGCAAATTTTACGCGAGCCGCGTGAATTCGTAGAAAACGGCAATCTCGCAGGGATTCTCGATATTGAAGTCCCGCCTATCAATGTAGGTGGCGGCCTCCCCAGTTGTAAGACATATAGCTCGGACGGTTACAACCATCGCAATGTCCTACATATGATTGGGAATCCCCTTCCCTATCAATCCCTTGCGTATTTTTTGCGGTGACGTCTATAGTCTTGGCGTCGCCCAGATGGTGACCGGGTTTGGCGACCCGCAGTGGGATGCAGAAGCGCTTGCTTTGTTGCAGGCGTTCTTGCATCTGTAGAGTTGTCGTTATGGCAGCTGTACGCGGGAGACCTTCGGGTCTGCCGGCTTCCACTCCGGTTCGCCAACCTGCGTACAGTTGCCACCTTCGTTTGGCGACGAAGGTGGCGAAACTCTTCCAGTGGAGCTTACTTATGAATCAATACATGGGCCTTACCAGCAACGCCGACGACCAACCTCTCTACGTCGACACCACCGCCCCGCTACACATCCTGCTCGACTCAGCCGCCTACCGCATCCGCGCCGCCACCCAGTTCCTGGAGAATTTGGCAATGCGCGATGAACAAACCATCGACCCCGCGACCCTACAAGACCTGGCGCAGCTTTGCTGCATCCCACTGCGTGATGGCTGCGACGTGATGGATGTGATTGCACGACGATTGGATGCGGCGCCGGCAGGCTCCACTCTGTAAGCCTGCCAACCAACACACCCGTGGCGAGGGAACTTAAACTGTCCCCTTCATTCACTTCCTCGCCACGACTTGCGCCAGCACAATCCGCCCCTCTTGCAGGTTCCGACCTTGATTCTGCGCCATCACCTTGAAGTCAGCCCCGAGCAGCAAATGGAATCCAAGGGACGGAAAGCCTTCTTTCTGGATCTTCTCGGCCAGGGCCACAAACCACGCACGCGCCGCTTCCGTTGTGTCAGACCAGTCGGTGACGGTGAATTCTGTTTCTTCGAGGAGCTTGCGCAACTCATTTGGCGACACGAGGAAACTCGTCTCGGGTGTGCGCGCCCACGGCACCGGAAACAGGACCGGGCCAGACGGGCCGGCCAGTACATCGTAGATCGCGAGCGTGCCTCCCGGCTTTAGAACTCGATGCATCTCCCTGTACAGCCGAGTCTTGTCCGGGATGTTCATCGCCACATGCTCCGTCCATACGACGTCGAATACCTGGTCATCGAATGGCAGCTGGGTGGCATCGCCCTGACGATAATCGACGAGGTGGGCGAGACCAGTCTTGGCCGAGAGCATCGCAGCCGCTCGGCAGTATTCGTCGGTGAGGTCTATACCCGTGACGCGGCAACCGAATGTCTGCGCAAGACACCGCGAGGTCCCGCCTACACCGCTACCCACATCGAGCACGTGCTTTGTCGCATCAAGCCCAGCAGCACGGGCAAGCTCGAGCGTCGCCGCCCGTCCGCGGATATGAAACTGATCGATGGGCGCCAAGTCTTCGGGCGTCAGGCGGTTCAGGTCCTTGCCCGCTTTCTCCAGCGCCGAGAGTATGACGTCACCCAGATCGGTACGGGTGTAGTGCGTCTGGATTGCCTCATTGATACGAGTCTGCATAGACACGATCCCCTCGTATGGGCGCTGCCTGATGGATCTTGGGGCGCACCTGCGCGTTGATCCATTCCGCACCGTCCCAGCCATGACGGCCCTCAACGCAACGTCGTTGGTCGGTGAGCAAATAGTGAGCGGGTAGGTTCATTGAATATAGCAGCTAGCTTGTTGGGGGATTTTTCAGTGAGTTCTGGTGGTGCTTAGCGGTTGCTTTTGGCCGAAAACAGCCATCTGTGACCGGCAGCTTTTGGCCAGAAGCGGCCTTTCGAGGTATTAGGTGATACCGGCAATGATTACTTCATTTAAATAAATGCTGCTCAACGATTTCAATGCAGCGCTTTACAAAGGCATCCTTCGCTCCGGGATCATCTTGATATATGTTCTTGAAGGCACGCCCCATAATTTCCTTGTAACTGTTTTGACTCAACATTCTAGAAGAGATAAATCTAAATTTTCCTGAGCTTTGCTGGGCAACAGAGATGGTATATATTTCTCCACTCATGCCCGAGATCGGAAGTTCTAAGTTCTCTCCATTGACTCCAGCATCAAGATCGGAAAATATTACGCACCTTGCCCCATTATTATTGTCAGGACATGGAACTAGTAAAGTTCCAAACTGAGATGAGTAGCTTACAACCTCTCTGAAGCTGAGTCCGTGTTTAATAGCGTTCTGACCATTTTTAGGAGGGTCATAGTCATAAAGCTCAGAAGTTGAATAGATGTGATTACCCAAGGCTAGATCTGCATATAAATCCGAATGCAAAATCTTCAATGCATATCGCTGTATGTCCACTCCGAGATAGAATTCAACTTTCCTTTTGTGCTTTATTACTTCGACCAGCAACTCTGCTCGCTCCCTAGATAACCCCTGCGACTTCGTGATCTTCTGAAGATCTTCGCTAGTTATGTCCTGTAAAATCCTTAAAGTATCAACGGATGGTACACCGTCAAAAAGATCCATAGCTATTAAATCCGCAAGTTGAGTTTGTTCTGGGTGTCGATTTCTGGTTGAAATCTTTTGTGAGTGGCAGTTTTCAGCTAGATGCTGCCATTCAGCGGTGTCCGTTCAATCTGTTTCATTAGCTTTTGCGAATATTTTTTTGTTTGCGTCAAAGCCCAATAACTTTATTCCAGTCAGCTATGTACATGTAAATTCGTTGAAATTCACTCGGTAGCAGCATGCGATTATGGGCTATAAAATTTCTTGATTTTTCCAATTCATCCATTCGCTGCCTCAACCAATGCTGGGAAGGCATTAGGGCTTCAAAATAACTCCATTTCTCTAGAATGATTGAGGATAACTGCCCAAAATCAACGAAGCCTAAGATGTCTGATTTTTCTCCTTCTAGCCAAGAATCAGTAAGTGCAGTATTTTGCCTCGATGTAGCATGTTGACGTACTTTTGAGGGCAGTTTATCTGCCCACTCTGGCCCTTCTTTTTCTTCTAGGGTCTCACTAATCAATGAGCGAACTTCGTTTTCAAAGCAGTGCAAAATTGCATATAATCTGGCCATTTCTAACGCGTTATTTCTTCTAGAAATACCGAAAACAGAAAGACCTTCGGATAATAGTCTTTCTTCTGCATCCCCTTGATCGGCACCGACCTGTATGCCAGCCGATTGAAATTGGCTAGCCTCAGATTCAAACATGATCCCCCGGAACATAAAATCACGCAGATCTTTCTTTAGGTCAGTCAAGCAGATGCTCCTTTAGGGATTTAAAGATTGCGTTGAAAACCTCGATGTCTTTTGTCGCGGGTAGGTGGATCTGGATATTATAATGAAGTGAAGGTCGTGCGGACTTGTGTTGCTGTTCATTTTGTTGATTTGGCTGTGAATCCGCAGACTGCACCCGAATGTTCTCCAGTGCACTGCTACCTTGATTTGTAGGGATGGATAAGTCCGCAAGACCCAGTAATGAATAAAAAGTGTTTGCCATCATTTTTGCAGTATTTGGTGAGGCGTTGTGCGAGCTTTTGAATTTCCCTTCGATTAGGGCCCTATCACTTTGCGCTGGATTAGCTTTGATGTTGAATAAATCACCATAAGCCTCTCTTAATGCTTCCGCCATCACACTTGCCGATTGTGCGTTATTACGGTAGTCGTGATATCTGGTTGTGGGTGAGCCATCGGGCGCTAGAAATCCCAAAGATTTCAATAGAGGAATAACAGCGCGATAGTTTGATGAAGTATATCCCCAGTCTTTCAAATGTTGAGATGTAAACTTATCTGGAGCACCAGCTTCCCGTATACGGCTGAAGAGATCAGGTAATTGTCCGTACACTTGCACATAAGAGTTAGTTAGCGCCACATCAGACTCCATTCTAAGACATTTATTATGATTTTCTTACCCGATGCTACTATTTGGCCACTGGCATGTCTATCACCCCCAGTGCTACACCGTCTCAGGTTCAGGTGTGGATTCTATACCTCGACGTCACCGTCTGCTTTTGGCCGATTGTTGCCTGTCGCCAGGGACAGTCAACGCCTCATTGCAAGCGATCGCCGCCAATACAGTTACAGTCAATTTGCCCGCGCCGAGAGTCGCATCGCGCAAGATCTACCCGATTGCGCCGCACTAGCGCATCACGCAGCGTCAATGCCTGTTGCACCGCCGAGTCACTGCTACGCCAGGACAATACGTTTGAGCTTGGCGTTCAGTGCGGCGAACGCCGCTTCGGTACTGGCCTTGTGGTTGGTGATGAGCGCGTCGATGCGTTCTGGCGGGCAGACAGCGACGCGGCTCTCCACGCCGATCTTGCTGTAATCGGCGAGGATGATCACGCCTTCGGCATTGTCGGCCATGGCGCGCGCCACTTCGGCTTCGCGGTGGTCGTAGTTGCTGGCACCGCGCTGGGCGTCGATGCCGACGGGCGATAACAGCGCGAGGTCGGCCCGATAGCGGCCAATTTCCGCCACCGTGGTGCCGCCGACCGTAGCGGGAGCACGGTCGCCGAGCGAACCGCCCAGTACGATCACCTCGTTGTGCTGGCCGCCTGGCACAACGGGATTACGCAATTGCAACGCCACGTTGAACGAGTTGGTGATCACGGTCAGCCCTCCCAGCTTGGCCAGCTCTTCGGCGAGGATGACGGTGGTGGTGCCCGCGTCGATAAACACAGTTTGTCCGTGGGACAGCAGACTGACCGCTGCACGCGCGAGGTCACGCTTGAATTTGACGTTGATGTTCGCCCGCTCGGCGATGGGCGCTTCGTCTTCAACGCGGATGGCGCCGCCGTGTATCCGTTTCAACTCCCCCAGTTCTTCCAGAGCGACCAGGTCGCGTCGCACCGTCTCGCGTGAAACGTTTAGCTCCGTGACGATGCGGTCGGTGGTGACGCGCTGCAAAGTCGACAGGAGTGCGCGGATCCGCTGGTAACGCTCTTCTTGCCACATACCGGGTGTCCCTGCTGTTCGAGTCGCTATCCGAGCACGCATTGTGGAGGGGCGTCAGTCGCTGTCAAGTTTGGCGCGGTCTCATGATCACTGGGCTGGCGCAGCCTGCGCGTCATATTTGTGCGATGTTGAGGCATTGTTGTTTTTTTGTGTATTTGTAGCTAGCCTCGCGGTCGGACGGTTTCTTTCCCCCCGTCCGCATTTCGAAACACGCTTTCGCCATCGCCTCGGTTGTAACCTCTCATCTAGAAGTAGGAGCAATGCCATGCAGCGTCGCCAGTTTCTGAACACCCTCGCCACCGTTTCCGTTGTCAGTCCGCTGTTGTTGTCATCCCGCATAACGCAAGCCGCCACGCCCCTGGCCACACCCAGTGCGCTGGACCCGGCGCGCTGGTCGCCGCTCAACCAAAAGCGCCTGCAGGCGGTGATCGATGAACATGGCGTCAAGAGCGCGTCCTACCGCCCTGACCAGCGCCCGTACGCGGTGTTCGACTGGGACAACACCTGCATCATGAACGACTGTGAAGAAGCGCTGCTGGTCCACCAGATCAATCATCTGCAGTACAAGCTGACGCCCGATGAGTTCGCTGAGGTGGTGCGTCAGGACGTGCCGAACGGCGCGTTCATAAAGGACTACACCACGGTGGACGGCAAGCCGGTCAAGATGGAAGACATCGCCAGCGACGTAGAAGCGGATTACCGCTGGTTGCACGCCAACTACAAGGGGCTCGCCGGCGACAAGAGCCTGGAAGAGATTCAGGCCAGCGAGCAGTACAAGGACTTTCTCGCCAAGCTCTACTTCATGTACGACGCGATCTGCGACAGTTACCCGGTGGAGATCGGCTATAAGTGGATTCTGTATTTCTACAAGAACATGACCACGGCTGAGTTGCAGGCGACGGCCGAGGCTTCCAACAACGATGCCATCGGCGACGCGCTGCGCAAGGTCAAGTACGAGAGCTCACGCACGTTGCCAGGCAAGGCCGGGGTGGTGGCGGCTACGCACTTTCATGGCATCCGCATCCATGAGGAAATCCGCGGCCTGATGCACACGCTGCGCGCCAACGGCATTGACGTCTATATCAGCACCGCCTCGATCGACGATGTGGTACGCGTGTTCGCGGGCAATCCTCACTACGGATACGGCGTGCCGCCTGAGAACGTGATCGGCCTGCGCATGGCGATGGAAGGCGGCAAGTACACCACTCGCTATCAGCCGGACTGGCACTTCAACTACGGGCCGGGCAAGACCGTCGGCATCAAGAACGTGCTGGTTAAACAGAAGGGCTATGGCCCGGTGTTGGTGGCTGGCGACAGCGATGGCGATGCCTGGATGCTGCGCGACTTCAACGATACGGCGGTGGGGGTGATCGTCAACCGCATGAAGAAGGGCGAGATCGGCGCCGACAGCCAGCAGGCCGCCACCCAGTTGGGCACCCCGAACGCCCGCTTCATCCTGCAGGGGCGCAACGAGCATACCGGCCTGATGATTCCAGACGAGAAATCGCTCAAGTACGGTAAAGACGAGCTTAAGTTGCTGGCTTGATGGCACTGGCTCGCGGTTGGCCGGCGGCCATCCGCGAGCCGCAGTGCAACAACCCAGCCAATCAAATCAACCTCTCCACCACCCTCGCATTCCACAACGCCCGATAGCGCTCCCGCCACCCCGGACTCCCCTTGTCCAACCACTCCAACGTCGCCTCGACACTGTCAGGGCTGATGATGAAATGATTGATGTGTTCCTCGATCCGCTCGTGGGAGAGATGCAGCAAGTCCAAATAGCCATTGAAGGAATCCGCCAGCACGACGTATTCATCGCCTTGTTGGCGGCGGCCGGTCCAGGCGGGTAAGCCCGCCACCATCGCCGCCACGTCCTGGCGCCCGTCCCGCAGGTCTAGCAGTAATACACTCGCGCCACCGTCGCGACCGATCGGCAGCAGTCCGGTTGCGGGGAAATCGGGCTGGGCCTGCAGTTGCTCCAGTTCAAAGGGGTTGGATTCATACTCTTCGTCCGGATCCAGCCCGTACAGCGAAAAGCTCAGCAGTTCCTCATCGCCATTGGCGAGGGTGGCCAGCACATCGTATTCCACGTAGGCGCCGTTGCAGGTCTTGAGGAACTGGCGATAGTCGTCCGGCAAGCGGGCGCCAAGCTTGGCTTCCAACTGCGAGATGGCACGGTCGGTGGCGCCTTCGCGGGTGTCCTCGAAAATCAGTCCACGGTAGTCGGTCATTGGGTATCTCGAAAGGAGTTGGGGTCCGTGAAGTATTGAAGCACGTCGCGCCGCACAATCAATTCGATACCTTGGCAACAAGCGCCACTCACCTGTTGCTCAGATGCTCTTCAATCAGCCGCGCCACCTCATCTGCGTGAGTAAACCCCAGGTCGTGATCGGCACCTGGAAAAACGTGCAGTGCAGCGCGGGGTAACAGTTGGGCAAGGCGCTGGCCGACGCGAACGGGGCTGATCGGATCGGCATCGCCCCAGAGGAGCAGCACGGGCATGGGCAACTCGACCATCCGGTGGGTAAGGTCGGTGCGGTCGTCGAGAAACCACCTCGGCAGTGTCGGGTTGGCCGCTGCAAAATCCGCGCGCCAGTCCTGCGCGCCCAGCGCCGACATGTCCACCCCGCCGGAAGTGACGGTCAAGATCAGGTGCGTGATCCGCTCAGGGCGTTCAAGCGCTGCAAGTACCGCGACGATACCGCCCATGGACTGCGCCACCAGGGCTGTGGGTCGGTCGATCTCGGCCAGTACGCGAGCCACCAGGTCCTTCATGCCAGTCACGCCAGGCTCAGACGGCGTGTCGCCAAAACCGGGCCAACCGATGTGCACCTGCTGCGCCGGATGGGTCAGGCGCTCGGCGACCGGATGCCAGAACTGGGTGTTGCCGGAGGCGCCGGGTAGGAAGATGAGTTTGGCGGGGGATGCGGTCATGGGTTCGTCCTTGAAAGTGGGATTGAAAGCCAAACACGGTATCGGATACACCGATCAAACTGATCCTCAGGATTCTCATAAGCTTCAAGCTGTTCCAAGAACCCGATCCGCTGAAGGCCAACCAAGTCTTCCAGCGACCATCCAAAAGGAAAGTCGCCGGAAAGGTCTTTACCCTGGTATTCGACCCAGTGGTAAACGCCGAAAGGAACATAACCGAGCCACTCGGACTGATAGACGATCTCGTTGGATTCACTGCCGGCCATCACAGCAACGATCTTGTCCCTGATCGCTTTTTGGCGTTCGTCCATGGGGTTTTCAATCTCGGTTGTGGATCGGCCGGGGGAGCCAGGCAGCAAGCGTTCGAAGATCTTCAATGAACCGAGCAGCGTCTTGAAGAAACTCACGGACGTTCCTTGGCGGCCTGTCGCTCAACCTCATCCGTAATAGCCGGCATTGGGGGCATCGTCGCGCGTGGATTTCGATAGGGAAACGTGGCCAGGAGTTTGCGCGCCGTCTCGACAAAAGGCGTGACGATCAGGCTATAAACCGTCAGGTAACGATGATGATCCTGCTCTCCGGTACCAAAACGCAGGACTTCGGGTTGCGAACGGGTGACGTAGAGCGTGCCGAACATCCAGTCCCACAGCGATAGGTTGATGCCGAAATTCCGGTTGAAATGCCGGGGCGCGTCGCTGTGGTGGATCTGATGCTGGGCCGGGCTGTTCAGCACATGTTCGACCACCGGGCCAAAGGACAACCAGACATGGGTGTGCCGCAAGTTGGCCGCCAGGCTATTGAAGATGAACACCAGGTACGTCACGCCGAACAACGTATAGCGGCTGACCTCACCCCCACACGCATACCAGAAGCCCCCCGCGAAGAGGCCCACGCCGGCGGTGAGGCCGAGCTTTTCGACGATTTTCTCCACGAAATGCAGCCGACTCGCCGTGGCTGGCACCAGCACCGGGGCCGAGTGATGAACCTTGTGGAAAGCCCAGAGCCAACGCGAGTGGAAGACCCGATGCAACCAGTAGTGCACGAAATCCTTCACCAGGAATACGCCCAAGCCATAGAGCAATGCGAGCGAAAGGCCCTCCCCCAGCCGAGGTCGTGCCCCCCAGAGATTGCTGAAAAACGCCTGGTAGTCGCCGGAACGCAGGATGTAAGGGTCTACCAGATGGACGATGGGCAATACCAGGGCCACTTTGAGGATGGCCCGTACGAAGTAGTAGCGATAATCCAGCAGCGCCGAACGATGCAGATTCACCTGGCTGCCGCCGATAAACTGCCAGAACGTGCGAGCGTCAGTCAGGCCGCGCTGTTTCCGGAAGCGGAACAGGCCATAGGCGACGCCGTAGGACGCGCAGAGAAACAGGATGCCGAACCGGCCATTGAAATTGAAAATATCCAGGAACTGGTTGGCAACGGGCGTAATGACCCATGCGCTTAGTTGTTGATAAAAAAGGGAAAGTGCATCCACGGAGGGCCCGCCTCTGCCGAAGGTGCGGTATTGTAAATCAATCGCGTTGGGCTGGGCTTGGCTTTCTGGAGGGCTTCATCGTCATTGGCATGCGTCTTGTGGCATGCATTTTGTGAAAGCTCAGCAACATGAATCGATCCTGATAACACGTTTTGTAGAAAACCACTTGAGGGCAATCCCACCTCATTCGAACACGCCTCAATACAGCCCCGCCGCCGCTTTTTTCCCAAGCAACTCCTCACGCGTCATTTCCCAGACCTCCTTCAGCAACGGCCCACAGACAAATCCCCCGGCTACGTGCCAATCATGCGCAAAACCTAAAGCGCTGGAAGATTTCCGAGCCCACCGTCGGGCCAGTCCAGGTCGGCGAGTTTAAAAGCGGCTTTGCCCAACGTCTCCGCCAATTTCGCCGACCGTCGTTGGATCTCGTATTGCACGGCAAGGACTTTGCGCTGATTGGCATCGGCCAGTTCGTACGCTGCTCGGGTGGCCAACGCCACATCATAGGCCGCTTTGTAGTTGTCGAAGGCTTTGGCGGCTTCAGTGACTCTCGGTTGAGCCGCCGCAGCGGCCACTTGATCGGAAAGACCCTTGATCTTATTTTCGACGGTGTCCTGGATGACGCCTTTTTGTGCCTTGACCGCAGCCGCGAGGGCCTTGGTGAATGCATTGGGTTGCGAAGTCTCGATCAATTCGAAACGGATATTGATCGGCCCTTTCAACTCGCTTGAGGTGGTCCACGGAAGGGTCGCTATTGCGTTGTCATCAAGCCGGACAGCGTTTTGAACCTCATTGGCGGTTGCGTTCACAATCGTGAAACCGAAAGGCTCCGAGGTATGGGTTGTGTTGTTGGCGCTGGCCGCAGGCAGCATGAAGCCCAGCTTCATGACGATGTCACGCTTGGAGCATTGGCGAAGGAAGGGACAGTCGTCACTCAGAAAGTGCTTGTACTGCCAAGCCAGGATACCGGCCCGTAGCGGATGGTCTCCCGAAGCGCTGGCGGTGGACGATTTTGAAATCTGAAACTTGATGAACAGATCAACCCCTTCCAGAGAGGCACTGTCGTACAAGGATTTTCCTTGGATCTTACCGTCGGCGGTGATGCGCGCGGAGCTGATGAAGATGCATTTCGTTCCGCCGGTCAAATCATCGGCATTGTCGACAGGAACCACCACTTCGTACTTGGACACCTTCGGGTCATCCAGATACGCCACGGCAGTATCAATGGCGGTACCGACCAAGGTACGCACCACGGCGGTAGCAATGTCAGCGCCAATACTATTGAGGTACACGGCGTTGGTCTTGCAGGGTAGAACGGCACCGGAAAGTCCTTGTGCGAACGCGGAAGATCCGATCAAGGAGGTAAGCAGTATCCACGCGATGTACGCTTTCATGGCCATTCCCCGACGTGCGACGGGTCGACAACGCAACTGGGAAGGTTCGGTACTGCACAATGAAGGTCGAAACGACTGACGTGCCGGCGCAATAACGCTCATCGCTAGATCCCTCAGCAGTAGACTCCGTTGGGGATGTATAGCTCAGCTAGCGGCACTCTGCCAGCAACTCACTGATCCACCGCGTCTGCCGCTCGATCTCTTGCACCTTCTGCTCGGGCACGGTCTGTCGGGCCCGGGCGAAGTGGTTCAGGGTCTTGTGCTTGAGGCGCAGCAGGCGTTGCCATTTGGCCAGGAATGCCGGGCTGCGGGCTTGAAGCTGCAGGGGGCCGAAGTACAGTTCTTCGGCGGTATAAGTGACCGGGCCGGCGCGCTCGGCGACGATGATTTCATAGTCGAAGCGGTTTTCCCGCAGCACTTCTTCGAAGAGGATGCGATAGCCGTTTTCCATCAGCCATTGGCGCAGGGGTTGCTCACCGCCGTTGGGTTGCAGGATCAGGCGCTCGCGGCCGCTCAGGTGTGCCTTGCCGCTGTCGAGGATGTCGCGGATCGTTTCCCCGCCCATGCCGCAGAGGCTGATCGCCGTGATGTTGTCTTCCGGCTCGATGGCCGCCAGGCCATTGGCCCGGCGCACGCTGATCCATGGCTCCAGGCCGTTCTCGCGCACGGTCCGTTCAGCCGAGCGCAGTGGCGTCAAGGCCACCTCGCCCGCCACCGCCGCGACGATGACGCCACGGCGCAGCAAGGCCACTGGCAGGTAGGCGTGGTCCGAGCCGATATCGGCCAGCCGCGCCCCTGCCGGCACCTGCGCCGCCACGCGCTCCAGGCGCATGGACAATGTCTGTTCGTTCAACGGCGGCCTCTTTTCGCCTTTCCATCCGGCCGCCAGTCTAACCTATCGCCGTCCCAAGGGATCGCCGAACCCGCGTGGCAGCCCGCATTAGCCTGTTACACAGCCTTGCGGCACCTTCCCGGCAAAACTGTCCACCAGGCTCGCCACCACCATTTCGCCCATTCGTGTACGGGTCTGCAACGTCGCGCTGGCGCGGTGAGGTTGCAACACCACCTGCTCGTTGCCAAACAACGCCTCAGGCACGTTCGGTTCATCGACAAACACATCCAGCGCCGCCCCGGCGATGTCCCCGGCGGTCAGCGCCGCCACCAGGTCGGCCTCGTTGACCAGTTTGCCGCGGGCGACGTTGATCAGGTAACCGCCCTTGCCCAAGGCGCGCAGCACCTGGGCATCGATGATGGCTTTGGCCTGGTCGGCGGCAGCGGCGAGAATGAGGGCGTCGCTGTCGCGGGCCAGTTGCGTGAGATCGGCGACGAAGGTATGGCTCACGTCGTTCATCGGTTGCAGGTCGGTGTAACGGATCGAGCAACCGAACGCGGCGGCCCGGGTGGCCACGGCGCGACCGACCCGGCCCATGCCGACGATGCCGATGCGCATGCCGGAGACCTGCCGGGCCAGTGGCAACGGAGCCAGCGGCGTCGGGCTCTGGGGCCACTGGCCCGAGCGTACGTAGCGGTCACCGGTGCACAGGCCACGGCACACAGCGATCAACAGGCCGATAGCCAGGTCGGCGACGTCTTCGGTCAGGGCGCCGATGGTGGCGGTCACGCGGATCCCGCGGTCCCTGGCGTAGGCCAGGTCCACCGCATCGGTGCCCACGCCGTTGACCGCCACCACTTCCAGCTTGGGCAGTTGTGCCATCAGCGCTTGGCTGATGCCGGTATGCCCCCCCGTGATCACGCCACGAATGTGGGCGCCGTGTTCTTTCAGATAGGCGGGTTTGTCGACCTGCTCAAAATAGCGCCGGATCGTGAACAGCTCGTTGAGCCGGGTGTTGATTTCAGGGATCAGGATCGGGCTGAGTTGCAAGACTTCTGGCTTCATGTGGACCTCGTGTAACAAATGGAAAAACCGGCTCAGCCGCGACCGGCAAACGGCATGGCCGTGGCCATGACGGTCATGTTCAGGACGTTGGCCGACAGTGGCAGGCCGGCGATGTAGCGCACCGCATCGGCCACGTGCTTGACGTCCACCATCGGCTCCACCGCGATGGTGCCGTTGGCCTGGCGCACGCCTTGGGTCATGCGCACGGACATTTCGGTGAGGGCGTTGCCGATGTCGATCTGGCTGCAGGCGATGTTGTATTCACGTCCGTCCAGGGCCAGGGATTTGGTCAGCCCCAGCACTGCGTGTTTACTGGCGGTGTAGGCGCTGCTGAAGGGGCGCGGGGTGTGGGCCGAGATCGAACCGTTGTTGATGATGCGTCCGCCTTGGGGCTGTTGCCGGCGCATGAGGCCGAAGGCACCCCGGGCGCAAAGGAAAACGCCGTTGAGATTGGTGTCGATCACGTTGCGCCACTGCTCGAACGTCAGTTCATCCAGCGGCACGGCAGGGGCATTGACGCCGGCATTGTTGAACACCACGTCCAGGCGTCCGTAGACCTCGGCGATGGTTGCAAACAGCGCATCGACACTGACCGGGTCGCGCACATCGGTGGACACCGCCAACGCTTCGCGCCCCTCACAGGCCGCCAGGTCGACCAATGCCTGCAAGGGCTCGGGCCTGCGGCCGGCCAACACCAACGTGTACCCATCCGCCATCAGCCCCAGGGCCACGGCGCGACCGATGCCGCTGCCGGCGCCGGTCACCAGCGCCACTTTCAATGAGTTGGACATGTTGTTCGTTCCTTCTTCAAAAATGATTCAAGGCCGCTGGCCAACGCGCATTTCCAATTGACCGATGCCGTCGATGCCAGCGCTGATCACATCACCGGGTTGCAGCAGATCGACGCCTGCCGGGCTGCCAGTCATGATCAGGTCGCCGGCCCGCAGCGACACCGATTGGGAGATGCGGCTGATCATCTCGCTGACCGACCAGATCTGGCTGTCGAGACTGTCGCGCTGGCGTTCCTGGCCGTTGACGTTCAGCCACAACTCGCCCTCGGGGTGCCCCGACCGCGACACCGGCACGATGGCCGTCATCGGCGCCGCACCGTCAAACACCTTGGCGCCCTCCCACGGCAAACCGTCGCGCTTGGCCAGGCGCTGGACATCGCGCCGGGTCAGGTCCAGGCCAGCGGCGTAACCCCAGACATAGGCCAGCGCCTGCTCCTCGGGGATATTCGCGCCACCTTCACCGATGGCGATGACCAGTTCGATTTCATGAACGAACTCCTCGGTCACCGTCGGGAACGGCACTTCGCCAACGGCGTCCACCACGCATGTCGAGGGCTTCATGAAGAACACCGGCGGCACTCGGGATTCACCCTGGGTATCAGGCCATGGATAGTTGCGACCCACACAAAAGACCCGGCCGACGGGAAAACGCTGCTGACTGCCAAGCACCGGCAAGGTCACTGGCAGGTCCGGGGTAAAGACGTATTCGGGCATGTTCATCCTGATGAAAGTCCTGTGGGAAACGTCAGCGTACGGCGGCAATCCCGGGTGAAGTTGGAGAAATGCCGCCTCGTGTTGGAGAAAAACGGTGAATGTCGGATTCAGCGCGCCTTGAGCTCAATGCGATACAAGCGGCCAAGCAGCAGCGAGTAGGACAAGGTGCCCATCAGCGCGACGCCGCCGATGAACCAGAAGGCCAAGGCGAAGGAGCCGGTCTTGTGCACGATCGCGCCGATCACGATGGGGGTGACGATCCCGCCAATGTTGGCCGCCAGACTGGTGATCCCGCCGGTCAGGCCAATCAGTTCCTTGGGCGCCACTTCCGACACCGCCGCCCACGAGGACGACGCGATACCTTGGGCAAAGAAAGCAATCGTCAGCACGGCAATGCAGATCAGGTTCGAATCGGTGAAATTCACCAGCACGATGGACATACCCAGCATCGACCCCACCACCAGCGGTAACTTGCGGGCGAAGGACAGTGAGTAGCCGCGGCGGATCAACAGGTCGGAGACGATCCCGGCCAGCAAAATGCCCACCGTTGCACCGACGAACGGCAATACGGCGAAGATCCCGGCCTTGATCGTGGTCAGTTGCCGTTCCTCGATCAGGTACGTCGGGAACCACGTAAGAAAGAAATACAGCGCCGACGTGCTGGCGAACTTGCCGATGCAGATCGCCCAGACCTGCCGATGGCTGAACAGCTCAGCGACCTGCCGCCAGTTGAAACGGGTGCGCTCCTGGCTGCTCTTGACCAGCCCGCCCCCGGCTTCGATGTACTTGAGTTCTTCCTGGCTGACCTTCTTGCAGTTCAACGGATCGCGGTACAGGTACAGCCAGGCCACGCCGAAAACGATGCCGAGCGCGCCGGTGCTGTAGAACACATGGCGCCAGTCGAAGGTGGTCGCCAGCCACAGCAACGCACCCGTAAACAACGCCGTGCCCAGGTATTGGCCGCACACGTAGATGCTGCTGGCCAGCCCCCTCTCACGGGCCGGAAACCACACCGTGACCGCACGGCTGTTGGCCGGAAACGCCGGCGCTTCCATCGCGCCGACGGCCAGGCGCAGGCCGAACAACGAGGCAAACCCCGTGGCCAGGCCCTGGCATACGGTGACTGTCGACCAACTGATCAACGACACCCCGTAGGTGAAGCGGGAACCGAAGCGGTCGGCGATGAAGCCCGCAGGCACCAGTGCAATCGCGTAGGTCCAGGCGAACGCCGAAAAAATCAGGCCCATTTCGATCTTGTCCAGCCCCAGGTCCTTGGCCAGGAATGGCGCGGCAATCGAAATGTTCACCCGGTCGATGTAGTTGATGATGGTCGCGATCAAGAGCAACGACAGCATGAACCAGCGCCGTCGCGACGGCAGGCGCGCTGGCACGGCGGCGTCCCGGGTGCCGGCCATCACCGACGCGGCGGTAGTCTGAGAGGTGTGTGGGTTCGACATGGATAGACCTCATTATTGTTGGAAGCGTCGAGATGTTTACGAGCAGCCGAAATCGATGCCCTCGATACCGGGGCAGAACAATCGCTACTGGGGTGAGAGGTGCCGACGGCCGGTGTCAGGTGTTCAAAGAGGCCTTGCGCCAGGATCGGTCGGCGGAGCAATCGGGAGGGTCAACGAGGTACAGGAACAGGTTCATGGAGTGCGCACCTTTTGATTGTTTTTGGAGAGCAGGATGGGTTGCGTGACCCCACAGTGGTCGTACAACAGTTCAAAATCAACCGAGGTGTTAGATCATTTTTACCCGTTGAAACCGTCAACAAGGAACCTGTCCAAAAAAATCAATTCGGCTGAATTCTCCGCTCTGTTTTCATACAATTCATAACATGCTGTTTTTAAACGAAAAATATCACAAGGTCGCCTACGTGTTTTTGGACAGCCACGCTCCGCCGTGGAGCAGCAAAAAATGGCCAGTCGGCGCGATGTCATCGTATAACTTCTTGAAAAACCGCCAGATGCGACGTCACAATCGTCGACATCGCCACGCACCGCAGAGGGTTTCCAGGAGATGTCATCACCGAGTCGAGTCCCTACTTATGTCATGCAGCAACGCAGCGAATTGACGGACTTCTACATCCGCGACAGAAAGGGGCGGCGCGCCGAAACCAGCCCACATCGCCATGAATACTTCCAGGTCCAGATCAACCTTGGCGGCGACACCGTGCAGCACATCGGCAACGTCGAACGGCCGTTTCCGCGCAACACCCTGGCGTTCATCCTGCCCCACCGCGTGCACGTCATTCCGCATCCGGCGGACAGCAATTTCATCGTGATCAATTTCTCCCAGACTTTCCTGCTGCCGCACCTGCAATGCGACCCGATGGACCTGGAAGAAGTCTCGATCCTGCTGGCGCCCGAGCTGTCGCCGTTCCGTTTCCAGGAACACTTGGACTTCATTCTCGAGGACAAGGATTTCAACCAGGTCTGCACGCTGATCGAACAGATGCGCGCCCTGGACGAGAACCGGCAGTTCGGCACCCGCGAGATGCTCAAGGGCTTGCTGCTGCAACTGATTGGCAGCGTGTGCGCCTTGTATGCCGAACCGCTCAAGCGTCTGGCTGAAGAAAATGCCGCCGAGGTCAGCCGCCGCGATGCCCTGGGCCGGATGTCCGAGTACTTGCGCAAGAATATTGCCGACCCGGACCTGAACCTGATCAAGGTCGCCGCGGCGACTTACCTGTCGCCGACGTACCTGACCCACTGGTTGCGCAAGGAAATCGGCAAGACCTTCACCGAACTGGTGCTCGAGCGCAGGATGCATGCGGCACGCAACTATTTGCTTAACGGCACGCGCCCCGTGGGTGAAGTGGCGAGGTTGTGCGGGTTTGCCGACGAGGCCTATTTTTCCAGGCGTTTTCGCCAGATACATGGACAGCCGCCGGGGCAGTTCCGGCGCCAGCAACTCAATCCGGATACGCCGCAATTGGCATTGAATACCTGATGAACGGCTCGTCTCATCAACGAGCCGTTTTTATGTCGCTAGCCGGGTATGCTTGCGCAATTGCCCGGCCAGCCAGCGGCTCGCGCTCAGGAGCCAGGCAAACGATGCGATCACTTGCACGCCAAGCAACATCCCGTCCACACCGGCGCTGCTGATCAGCTTGCCGGCGATGAACGGAAAGCCGAATACGCCAATGAAATAGGAAAGACTGAACAGCAACAGCGCCTGAGCGGTCAGGCCAGGAGGGGCTTCGTTGGCCGCCAGGCCGTTGATAACCGAATAGTTCAGCCCGTAGCCGACTCCGAGCAATGCGGCGGTCAACCCATAGCTGAGACCGTCATGGACCCACTCGCCAAAACCTGTCACGGCGATCAACATGAGGGTGGTCAACAGGCAGGAAGTGGCGAACGGATTGCGCTTGACGACCCAACCGGCAATCAACAATCGACACGCGATAGCCGCGCCCATGAAACCGATGAAAAACAGCGAATAATCCAGCCCTTGATTGGCAGCATAACTGGTCTGGAAACTGCCCAGCCCACCAAAGACCGCCCCTCCCAACCCCACCATCAAAATAGACAACGCGGAGCGCGAGCGCAGTACCGTCGCGGCCGATTTCAACCCGATCTCGACCTTGGTGCCGATCCGCTCGGTAGAAAGTGTTCTGAGCCGCCAAAAATACACACCTCCCAACACCGCCGCGGTCGCCGCGCAGAAGAACGCGGTTTGGAGGGGCAGCCCGAAATGACTGGCCAACTTCCCGGCGAGTGGACCACTGCCGATCCCCGTCAACATGCTGCCCGACAACAGCGCGAAGCAATGAGTCCGCCTGGCAGGCTCCACCATCGCGGCCACAATGATAGGGCCAAGGGTGTAGAACAACCCCCAGCCGATCCCCAACATCAGGCCACACGCCAGCAGTCCGTTGCCGAGCCCGGATATCAGGGCAAACCCCATGGATGCGATAGCTAGAAACGCGGCACCGAGAGCAACACACCGCGCGGCCCCCAGGCGCTGCATCAAATGCCCCGACCCCACCACCGCCGCCAGGGTACTCAACATGGCCACGGCAAAAACCTGCCCCGCGTCACGCTCGCTGCCTCCCAGGGAAGTCACCAGCAGCGAGACCAGGAACGTGGCGCCGTAAGAGATGGACAACAGGAAACTGGCTACGCAAAACAGACCGAACCGCGGGGCATTTTTTTGTTGGGAGATTGGTGGCATCTTCTTTTTTCCACGCGTTGATTGAGACCGATTTTTAGCACGGCCGCGCGTGGGGTTAGTCATTGGAATGGCGGAGTCAGGGTTAGGGAAATCGTATCTTTTGAATGGGTGTTGGAGAGGAGACGCCAAAAAACGGCGGTGTCCGGCATCAGCAGGTGATGGGTTTTGCCTCGGACTGGATGCGGCCAACCTTGCAGAGGCTTTCAGTGCCGGAAATGTCGTTGTTACGCAGGTGGCGGAGTGGGTTGGGCGAGGATTGACAGGGTCACAGGCCGTGTAGCTAAACGATATACGCGTATAGACAATAGCTACACACTCATATAGTGTTAACCACGAAGCCGACTCAACGGCATCAAATCTCAATCGATAGATCTTTCCAACGACTGATCACATTAAGCGAAGCATTGAGGCATCTCCAAGGCGGGAATCTACATGACCGTAAGTATTGAAAACGTCGAAAGATCGAAGCCCGTTCCCATCAACATGCGAGCGGATGAAAAAAAACGGAACCTGATCGATTTGGCAGCTGCTATGTCTGGTCGTGATCGAACCAGCTTTATCCTGGAAGCTGCTTGTCAGAAAGCAGAGGAAGTCATTCTGGATAAGCGTTTGTTCCTTCTCGACGACGTTGCATTTGACGCATTTGAACAGGCAATGGAAGCCAATCCGATTCGAGGTAACAAATGCCTCCAACAACTTCTCGAAAGACCCAAACGATGGAGCTGAGGGCTCCAGAAAAGCTGAACGAAGAACACATCCTGGACGAGTTCGATTCAGGCGTGCAGTCGATCAACGATTACCTTCATCGACAGGCGCGAAAGGCTCAAGCGGCAAAGCAGGCCGTGGTTTACGTTATCTGCCGCAAGGATACGCCTGTCGTCATGGGGTATTACACGCTATCAAGCGGGTCGGTTGCTCGCGAGAACGTGGCTCCGAAAAACCGCCAACGCAACTCCCCGAACGTCCATCCAGTGACGCTTCTGGGTCGCATGGGCATTACTCTCGAAGCCCAAGGCCAAGGCTTTGCAATCGACTTGCTGCAAGACGCGATTGAAAGGACGATTACTGCCTCGGCGGCCATTGGCTCCACCGCGTTGATTGTCCACCCGCTCGACGAGCGGCTGTCCAAATTTTATATAAAGTACGCTGGATTCATCCCTTGCCCAGGGCTGTCACCGGTTACGTTGATGCTGCCGCTGCGGTAACTTTTGGCAGATCTTCGATGCGAGGCGTCTGTTCGAAGAGCCAACGCGATAGCGCTTGGCTGTGGATTGTTGGGCTCATACTATTCAACCAGGCCCTGCCCTTCTCAATGGAGGGCCGGTTGAGTTTCGTCGACAGTATCCATAATAGTTGCCTACCTTTTAGCCGCGCCTCACCCAGCAACATTCCCACTCCAGGTTCTACCCCCTCATCTTGAACGAATAGATCCAAAGTGCGCGGAGCTTACCGTGTTACGAAAACCCGGCGCTCCACTCGCAAGGTGCGGCTGCTGGAGCCTGCGTGGGACGCGCTGCGTAAGCTAGACGCGATCAACCAGACCAAGAGAGCGGAGACGGTAGAGGTCGTCGAGCGGGACAATAAGACGATCCGCAAGCACAAGCTGCGCTTTGTATTTCTGAATACGAATTCACGCCTACTGTTTCCTCCCCATTCCCACCGATGTTCCCATATGGGCCTTTTTTGGCCCTCAGAAAACACAAAACCCCTGAAAACTTTAACGTTTTCAGGGGTTTAGGCGTTTCAAATTTGGCGGTGAAGGAGAGATTCGAACTCTCGATACAGTTTCCTGTATACACACTTTCCAGGCGTGCTCCTTAAGCCACTCGGACACTTCACCGTAGCTCTACAAACTGTTCAGTCTGTCGAGGCGCGCTAATGTAGTCGAAAGCCTTGGCGATGGCAAAGGTTTTTTTCAGAATTTTCATGTGGTTAAGGCCATCCGTCATTTCCAACGCTCTCGGACATGGCAAACCTGCCAATCTTCGGCGCAACGAATGCCCCGCGCGATAGGGGAAGGTGCGGCCGGTTGGGCAGCGCAGCGGGTTCATGGGCCTGGAGCAGTGACCGGCGAGTCAGTCATGGCGCTTTACCTGTCCTGCCCCGGTGGGTAACGTCTGCGTCACTTCTTTTACAAGGAATAGCGTCATGAGCGACTTGATTGCCTACCATCTCGAAGACGGTATCGCGACCCTGACCTTGAACAACGGCAAGGTCAATGCCATCTCGCCCCAGGTGATCACCGCGTTCAACGCTGCGCTGGACCAGGCGACGGCGGATCGGGCGGTGGTGATCGTTACCGGGCAGCCGGGGATCCTGTCGGGCGGTTATGACTTGAAAGTGATGACCGCCGGTCCCAAGGAAGCGGTGAGCCTGGTCACCGCGGGCTCGACGCTGACCCGCCGTATGCTGTCGCACCCCTTCCCCATCGTTGTCGCTTGCCCGGGGCATGCGGTGGCCAAGGGCGCATTCCTGCTGCTTTCGGCGGACTACCGCATCGGTGTGGACGGGCCGTTCAGCATCGGCCTGAACGAGGTGCAGATCGGCATGACCATGCACCACGCCGGTATCGAGCTGGCCCGTGATCGGCTGCGCAAGTCGGCGTTTCATCGTTCGGTGATCAATGCCGAGATGTTCAACCCGCAGGGCGCCGTGGATGCTGGTTTCCTCGACAAGGTGGTCGCCGCCGAAGAGCTGCACGACGCCGCCCTGGAAGCTGCGCGCCAGTTGAAGAAGATCAATATGACGGCCCACAAGAACACCAAATTGAAGGTTCGCAAAGCCCTGCTGGATACGCTGGACAGTGCGATCCTGCTGGATCAGGAAAGCTTCGGCTAACGCCACCAAGTCATTTAACGCTTGCACGGATCATCGTGGCGAGGGAGCGGGTTCCCTCGCCACTCGTTAGGTCGACAGCTCTAGGCCGCTTCTGTCGCGTTACGTTGAAACGTGCGACTTGAACATCATCCATTTCCTACCTCTATAGCAGGCAATTGCCGAAAACAGTGCACGTCCGTACACTGCGCCACCTTTTGTCCCGGTGGACCTGTAGATGCTGTTTGTTCTGCGTATGCTGTTGATGGGCTTGCACTTTTGCCTGGCGGGTGTGTTTGGGACGATCCTGGGCCTGTGTCGACCATTCAATCCGGACAACAGCCGTTTATGCGCACGCCTCTATGCATTGCCAGCCATGTGGATCTTGCGCCTGCGGGTGAAGGCCGATGTTGACACGCTGCGGGGCAAGCCCCAGAGCTGCGTGATCATCGCCAACCACCAATCCAACTATGACCTGTTCGTGTTCGGCAACGTGGTGCCGCGCCGTACCGTGTGCATCGGCAAGAAGAGCCTGAAATGGGTACCACTGTTCGGACAGTTGTTCTGGCTGGCAGGCAATGTGTTGATCGACCGTGGCAACGCGATCAAGGCGCGCCGGGCGATGCTGACCACCACCCATACCTTGCAACATGAGGACACGTCGATCTGGGTGTTCCCGGAGGGCACGCGCAATCTGGGCGAGGATTTGCTGCCCTTCAAGAAAGGCGCATTCCAGATGGCGATTGCGGCCGGGGTGCCGATTGTCCCGGTGTGCGTCAGCAGCTACATCAAGCACATGCGCCTCAACCGCTGGCGCAGCGGCGACATTCTCATACGATCATTGCCGGCAATTCCCACGGCAGGGTTGAGCATGGATGACATGCCCCGGCTCATCGCCCAATGCCGCGAGCAGATGCGCGAGTGCATCGCCTCGATGGACCGGCAGTTGCAAGCCGCGTGAATGAAAACCCGCCCTCACGGCTAATGCCGATCAGTTAAGCCACAAACCCGTGGGAGCAAAGCTTGCTCGCGATACAGGCGCCACGACTTCAGATCGCGTCAACTTCATCGCGGGCAAGCCTTGCTCCCACAACAAGCCTTGCTCCCACAGGGTTTGCACCGTTTGATCCTTAACTGATCGGCGTTACCCTCACGGCGGGTTTTCTTTTGCCGCGACATTGCGCAAATTTTGCTGACGCCCAAGGAACAGGGCGCGCTAAGCTGGGCAAGTGCCTGCTACTGCCATTTTCCAATAAGAAGTGAATCACCATTATGGGTAGAGTCGTTGCCGCTGCGGTCTACAGCGCCGGTAAGAAAGTCACCAACATCACCCTCGACGAAGGCAGCGCCTGGGCTGCAAAACCAGGTCATTTCGTTTGGATCGGCCTGGAAGAGCCGACAGCCCTGGAACTGACCAACCTGCAACGTCAGTTCAACCTGCACGAACTGGCGATCGAAGACGCCATGGAGAAACACAGTCGTCCCAAGCTGGAGACCTTTGGCGACGCGCTGTTCATCGTCACCTACTCGCCGATCCGCAAGGACGGCAAGCTGCAGTTCATCGAAACCCATATCTTTGCCGGCAAGGGCTATATCATTACCGCCCGCAACGGCCATTCGGCGTCCTACGCCCATGTCCGACAACGCTGTGAGGCGCGTCCCCTGTTGCTAAAGCACGGGGAAGATTTCGTCCTCTACGCGATCCTTGATTTCGTCATTGAAAACTACCAACCCATGGGCGAAGCCATCCACGCCGAGATCGATGAGCTGGAGCGCAACGTCCTGTGCAGTTCCCTGAACGAACGGGACATCCAGAACCTGCATAGCCTGCGCCGTGACGTGCTGCGCCTGCGCCGTTATGCGGCGCCGATGGTGGAAATCAGCGAAGAACTGCAAAAACTCGACTTTCCATTCATCGACAAAAACATGGCCCCCTATTTCCGCGATGTGCAGATCCATGTCACCCGACAGATGGAAGACCTGACGACCCTGGCGGACATTGCCAGCCAGACCATTGAAGTCGGTGTGCTGCTCGAAGCTTCGCGCCAGAGCGTGGTGCAGCGCAAGTTTGCGGCCTGGGCGGCGATCCTGGCGTTCCCCACGGCCGTGGCCGGGATCTATGGGATGAACTTCCAGGACATGCCAGAGCTAAGCTGGCAATACGGCTACTTTGCGGTGCTGGGGGTTATTGCGGTGGGCTGCTCCTCGCTGTGGTGGAGCTTCAAACGTTCGGGATGGTTGTAGGAGGCAGCTGCAAGCTGCAAGTTAGCGTCGCCGCTCCGACTTGCAGCTCGTAGCTCGTAGCTCAGACCTACTTCTGAGCTACGAAACGCATCATCCACTCTGCCACCGTCGTGCCATGGTGTTCCTGGTCCAGGCTCGCCATCCCTTTGCTGTAGATCTGCTCGCCGAGGTGTTGCTGGCGAATTTCCAGCAAGGCCCGGGAGTAATCGTGGATGAACTCCGGGTGGCCCTGGAAGCACAGCACCTGATCGTTGATGTGATAGGCGGCGAATGGGCAGAAATCGCTGGAAGCGATCACCGTGGCATTCTCCGGCAGTTCGGTGACCTGGTCCTGGTGACTGATCAGCAAGGTCAGTTCTTCCCTCACCGGGCTCATCCAGGGCGCCTTGGCGGCCAGTTTGTAACTATGGGTGCCCACGCCCCAGCCTTGGGTGGCGCGTTCGCTTTTGCCACCGAGCAACAGCGCCAACAGTTGATGACCAAAGCACACGCCCAACAACTTGTCGCCCCGCTGGTAGCGCTCCAGCAGGTAGGTCTTGAGGGTTTGAATCCAGGGGTCGGTACCGAAGGAGTCGGCTTTGCTGCCGGTGACCAGGTAGGCGTCGAACTGCTCGTCATCGCTGGGGTAATGGCCTTGCATCACGTTGTAGACGACAAATTCGGCGGCAATGGGCTGCTGCGAAAACAGGCGCTGGAACATCTGCCCGTAACCCTGATATTGATCGACCAGTTCTGGACGCAGAATATCGGTTTCCAGAATGCAGATGCGTAGGGACATAAAAAATACCTGACACGATGATGGGAATATTGCACACCCCAGAGCCTGCCTCGAAACACGGTCCCAAGGCAAGCCCCTCAGCGTCTCAGAACAGCACCTGCCTGGCGGCTTTTTCCAGCAATAATGCCGGCGGCGAGAAACGCTCGCCATATTGCTCGGCCAGGTACTGGACCCGAGCCACGAAATCGCGCAATCCATACTGGTTGATGAACTGCAACGCACCGCCGGTCCAGGTCGCGAAGCCAATGCCGAAGATCGAGCCGACGTTGGCGTCGGCGGTCGAGACCAGCAGGCCCTCTTCCAGACAACGCACCGTTTCCAGGGCCTGGACGAACAACAGGCGATCACGGATATCCTGAGGCGAGATTTGCCCGTCGGCTTTCTCGAAACGGCGCCTGAGCGGCGGCCAAAGGTGCTTCTGCCCGTCGGCCAGGTATTCATAGAATCCGCCACCGGCGGCCTTGCCCGGTCGCTGGCACTCAAGGAGCCAGTCGATCACGGTGAATGCCGGATGTTCGATCGGTGTTTTCCCTTCTACTTGAAGGTCCTTGGCAGTTTGCGCGCGGATATGGCTCATCAGGCTGAGGGAAATTTCGTCAGAAATCGCCAACGGCCCGCCCCGCATCCCGGCCTTGCGCGCTTCGGTCTCGATCATCGGCGCACTCACGCCTTCGCCGAGCATGGCGATGCCTTCATGGGTATAGGCGCCGAGTACCCGGGAGCTGAAGGAGCCCGGTCGGTCGTTGAGCACAATCGGCGTCTCGTTGATCTGCAGAACAGAATCGCTCGCTTCGTTGGTGCCGGCGCCCTTGATGATTTCCCAAGACGCAAGACCCTGTGAGTGAGCACCGCCTGCCTTGATCTCGTTGAGCTGGAACCAGAAGGTGCCCATCAGGTTCTTCGCCACCTGGCTAGTCGCAAGCTCGGTGAAATAGCGGGTTTCGATCAGGTGGGCGATGTCGAAATCCACCTGGGCTCCTTCCACTGCGGCACAGAGGATTTTCTCCGGTGCCGGCAGGCACCCCTGGGTCTTGTTACGCAGGATTGAGGGCGCGATCGCCAGCATGGACGCGACGCCAGGGTCGGACGGCGTGCCGCCTGGAATCCGATAGCCCTTCACGTCCCATGGCTGAGCCACGCAGGGGTTAGCAAGAATCCAGGTGCGGGCCTTGGCGAGCAATTGCTCGCGATCTTCTGCCAAATCCTCGATCAAACCGGCCTGCTGCGCTTGTCGAGCACTGACCTTCTGACCTTCGAGCAGATACGGCAAGGCCTTTTCCAGGCCGAGCAGGCGCACCATCCGTACCACCCCGCCGCCACCTGGGAGCAAGCCGAAGGTGACTTCCGGCAGGCCGATCTGCACCGACGGCTGGTCCAGCGCCACGCGATGATGGCAGGCCAGGCAGATTTCCCAACCACCGCCGAGGGCGGCGCCGTTGATGGCCGCCACCACGGGCTTGCCCAGGGTTTCCAAGGCGCGCAATTGCGTCTTGAGTTCCAGGACTGCGTCGTAGAAAACCTGGGCTCTGGTTTTGTCGACGTTGATCAGTTCGTTGAAATCGCAACCCGCTGAGAAGGTGCGCTTGGCCGAGGTGATGATCACTCCGGCAATCGAATTCTTTTCAGCCAGCAAACGCTCGACACAGGCGGCCATGGCCTGGCGGTACAGGGCGTTCATGGTATTAGCGCTCTGGCCCGGTGAATCCAGGGTCAGGACGACGATCCGGTCCGGGCCGGTTTCGTAGCGGATGGCATCGGTCATGAAAAAAGCATTCCTTGAAGTCGGGGCTCAGAGGCGTTCGATGACGGTGGCAATGCCCATGCCGCCACCGACACAGAGGGTCGCCAGGCCATAGCGCAGACGCCGCGCCTCCAATTCGTCGAGCAACGTGCCAAGGATGGCGCACCCGGTAGCACCCAAGGGATGCCCCAGTGCGATGGAGCCGCCATTGACGTTGACCTTGGCGGGGTCGATGGCCATGTCCTTGATGAACTTGAGCACCACGCTGGCGAAGGCTTCGTTGACTTCGAACAGGTCGATGTCCTGCACCCGCAACCCAGCCTTGGCCAACGCCTTGCGAGTGGCCGGCGCCGGGCCGGTGAGCATGATGGTCGGGTCGGTGCTGATGACGGCCGTGGCGACGATTCGCGCCCGAGGCTGCAAACCCAGGGCAAGCCCCTTGGCTTCGGAACCGATCAACATCAGGGCGGCTCCGTCGACGATGCCGGAACTGTTGCCCGGCGTGTGCACATGGTCGACTCGCTCGAGCTGGCTATAGACCCGCAGCGCCGTGCCGTCGAAGCCCATCTGGCCCATGGTCGCGAAACTCGGCTTGAGCTTGCCCAGGCCTTCGAGCGTGGAGTCGGCACGGATGAATTCGTCGTGGTCCAGCAGGACAATGCCGTTCTGGTCCCGCACCGGCACCAGGGATCTATCGAACGAGCCATCGGCCCGGGCGCGTGCCGCTTTCTGCTGGGAATGCAGCGCATAGCGATCGACGTCCTCGCGGCTGAAGCCTTCCAACGTGGCGATCAGGTCGGCGCCGATGCCTTGGGGGATGTAATGCCCGTGCAGGTTGGCTTGCGGGTCCAGCGCCCACGCACCGCCATCGCTGCCCATGGGCACCCGCGACATGGACTCGACGCCACCGGCCACCACCAGGTCTTCGAACCCGGAGCGCACTTTCATGGCGGCCAGGTTGACCGCCTCCAGGCCCGAGGCGCAAAACCGGTTGAGTTGCACGCCCGGCACGCTGACGTCCCAATCGGCCAGCAGCGCCGCAGTCTTGGCGATATCGGCGCCCTGCTCGCCGATCGGGGTCACGCATCCGAGCACAATGTCGTCGACCTGGCGGGTGTCCAGGCTCATGCGTTGCTGAAAGGCGTCGAGCAAGCCAGCCAGCAAGGTGATCGGCTTGACACTGTGCAAGGCGCCATCGGCCTTGCCTTTGCCACGTGGGGTACGTAACGCGTCGAAAATCAAAGCTTCGGTCATGAATTCCTCGCCAAAACCGGGGGCATTGCGATGCCTCCAACCATAAGCCCCGCGGCGCGGGATTCAATGACCACAGCGCTCAACGGGGTTGACGACCACGCTCAGACGAACGGTAGCGAGCTATCGGGTTAACCGATTCAGGAGAGCGAGCTGTCTAGCAAAAGGGCCGGCAAGAAGGTGGCAATAGGCCTCATACCGTTCTGATAGCAAAAAGCGTCAAGCTCATACAAATTGGATCTAAACCAAGGCCTCCGGGCCCCCTAATGTAATCCTTGTACAAGCGAGTCGTCGGGTTTTGCCGAGACACTTGTCAGACAGGAAGTGCAACGCCAGCCGTCATGGAGATATGCAGGTTGGCCTTCAGGAAATAACAAAAAAGGCGGGTCAGCCATGTTCAAGCATTCGAAAGTTCGTCAAGCCGGACTCATTCTCTTCGCCACGACACTGCTGTTGATTTTGCCGAATATCCCCAAGATGATCGGCTGAGGCCCGTGCGCCAGCACCTGCGCCCTCAAAAAACCTGACGGTCGCGTTGTTCGAGCCGTGGTGGCTGTGCCAATCTTTGCGCCCCCCTCTCGACATGGATGGCGATTCAGTTGAAAACTCTCATAGTGTTCGGGGCGTTGCTGCTCAGCACGCCCCTGTATGCCGCGCAACTGGTGATGGAGCTCGGCTCGACGACGCGCACCTGGCAAACCGAAGAATTGCTCAAGCATCCGGAAGCCCGGACGGTCGAGATTCCTGAAGACGTTTCCTACAAGAAGCCGATGAGTTATCGCGCCGTACCGTTGACGGCGTTGCTGACAGGCATTAAGCCGGACGATCATCTGCAAGCCGTCGCCTCGGACGGCTTCGCCGCCGAAATGCCTGCGGCGCCACTGCTCAACACCCGCGGCGCCCGGGCCTGGCTGGCCATCGAGGATCCTGCCAAGCCATGGCCACCGTTGGGTGAAGGCAAGCACAGTGCCGGGCCGTTCTATCTGGTCTGGACGGATCCGCAGGCCAGCCATATCAGCCCGGAACAATGGCCGTACGCGGTGGCGACGATCAAGCGTCTGTCAGCCGTGGCTGACCGTTTCCCGGCCTTGCTGCCGGCGCCCAACCTGGCCAAGGACGATCCGGTCAACAAAGGGTTCGAGCTGTTCCAGAAAAACTGGCTGGCGTGCCATCGGCTCAACGGCGCGGGTGATGCACAGTTCGGCCCGGACCTGAACGTCCCCTTCAACCCGACCGAATACTTCTCGGCAGGTTTCCTCAAGCGCTACATCCGCGACCCACAGGGCCTGCGTCACTGGCCACAAGGCAAGATGCCGGGGTTCTCGGCGGCGGTGCTGCCGGATTCGGAGCTGGATTTGCTGGTGGGGTATTTGAAGCATATGGCGGGACGCAAGCAGCCGTTGAAGCCATAAGTTCGCTTGGCTTGCTTGCGATGGGCTTCTACACCCGGAAAGACCGCGTCGCCTGCACGCGGGCAAGCCTCGCCACAGATTGATCCCCTCGCCACGTTGAATGCGGCGCCGCTATTGCTGCGGTGTCTCGACCAGCTTGGCGTGTATCTGTTCGCAACCGCCACCGCGCTGCAACCCACGCACCGGGCAGGCGTCCAGGTAATCCAGGCCCACGGCCAGTTTCAGGTGCCGCTCCGGGCGGGCCAGTTGGTGAGTGACGTCGAAGCTGTACCAGGCGCCGTCGAACCAGGCCTCAGCCCAGGCATGGCTCGTCAAGTGGGCGCTCTGCTCGCTGAACAGATACCCCGACACATACCGCGCTGGAATGCCCAGGCTGCGAGCACAGGCCAGGAATGCATGGGCATGGTCCTGGCAAACCCCGCTACGACCGGCAAAGGCCTGGGCCGCGCGGGTCTCGATTGTCGTGACGCCAGGGGTGTAGGTCATGTGCTGGTTCAGCCCGTGCATCAGGTCGATCAGTGCCGTGCGATTGCGACGCTGCTTGCATTGTTGCGCGGTAAAGGCTCGAAGGGGCTCGTCCGCCTCGGTTAACCGGGTGAATCGCAAGAACGGCAGCGCCGACTGACTTTCATGCTCGGCTTCGCACAGCGGGTCGATGTCCACCTGGCCACGGGCGCCGATGATGATCGTCTCGTGGGGTTCGTCCAGGGTCAGTACATGCAGGATATTGCCGAACGGATCCAACTGCGCCCGCACCGGCCGCGGCAGGTCGAGTTGCCAGCTCAACACCTGTTGGCGCTCGCTGTCGCGGGGCGTCAGGCGCAGGTACTGGATACTGGCTTGAACCTGGCCGGCATAGTGGTAGGCCGTTTCGTGACTGATCGTAAGTCTCATATGACCTCCTGGCAGGACTCGTGGATAGCGGGGCCGCTATCGCGAGCAAGCTTTGCTCCCACAGCTTCTGAGCTGAGTCCGTACTCCCGCAAATCACTTGTGGGAGCAAAGCTTGCTCGCGATGGCGATGGGTCAGCCGGATCGTCGGCCCGAACATGAAAACGGCCGACACTAAGGTCGGCCGTCGCTGCGGTTGCGTGAAGGGTATCAGGCTTGCAGGCGCCGGATCTCCTGCTTGACGCCCCAGCCTTCGATAACGCCGCCCAAGGGCTCGACCACCGCCTCGAAATCTTGTTCGAAATCGCCAATATCATCGTATGTGGCGTACATCACCCGACTCAGTTCCAACGACCAGGCACCGTCATCTCGTGCACTGATCTGGGCATTGAGCGATTCGCCCCGAAGAAAATGGCCTGCCGCCCTACGCGCCCGCTCCTCGTCGGGGAAAATGGCGTAGAACTCGATGGGATGAAATCGGGAAAAATCGAAACCGCCTTCTTTCATGCGGCGCAGCACGCTGGTGCTGATGTCTTCTTGATAGGCTGTGCTCATGAAACGTCCTCCTGAAAACCAATGGATAGACTTTCCGTCTTCCCGCGCGAGCAACCCGCAGGCTGGACGCGATACGGCATGAATAACCGTTGGGACACAAGCATGTAGCTGACAAGACCGGACCTGAGCGATCCTTTCGCTGATCTCAGTTGCAGAGTAGCCTCAAGTCGTCACCACTGCCAAGCGGGGCCAGACACCGACTTCATGAAATCGGCGTAATGCTGATGATTTCGATGCTGTGCTGGGACTTGAGGTTCTTGACGGTCGGCTCCGGGGTGCGACCTTCCAGGTCGTTGAGATCCAGTTGCGCGGGCACTGGAAGCAGCCTTTCGCGAATCCATTGTGCAGCCTGTTCCATCGTGGGCTCCTGTTCATAGTCGAACTGCTCGGCGAGGGTCTCGCCGTGATCATCAACGAAAGTGATTTCCCACTTTTGCATCGCTGTCTCCTCGATCGATTCAGAACCTGGCTTACCTCTATCTCGACATTGCAGGCTGAATAATCGTTCCGCTGAGTCGTTGGGCGCCCTTATGAAAAAACCGCCTCGCGGGCGGTCTTTTCATACAGTCGTCGATTACTTCTCGGCGCGCTCCCTCAAGGACTTCAGGGTATTGAACGGCGCATCCACCACGAATTTGTTGGCCAGCCAGGATGGAACATCACCACCCGGCTCAGTGTGGACCTGGTAGACCACTTCGACCTGGCCCGCGCCCTTGGGAGTGAACTTCCAGAACCCGTCGACCTGGGTCACGCGCACAAAACCCTTTTCCTCGGGCAGGTAAGTCGGCACACCCTTGAGGTGCCGAGTCAGACTGCCATCGGCGCCTTCTTCCGTGGTGACCTCCAACACCGAGTCACGGGAAGTGACCGGCCATGGTGTGTTGAACTGGGTGTAGGTCCAGCTCTTGTTGGTTTCATGCTTGAGCAGCTTCTGGCTCCTGCACTCATGAATCCAGGCGCAGGCTCCGGGAACGTCTTCCTGCAGCGCCCGCAGCTTTTCCAAGCTGGTTTTCATGACGGTCACGCCTCGGTAGGCCTTGTATTTGGAGCCGGCCACTTCACTGAGGGACACCTTGATACCATCCTGTTCCTTGGCGACTTGCCAGTCTTCGGCCTGGGCAGCGGCCGTGGCCAACAAGGCAGTCAACCCACACAGCACAGCCATACGATGCAGCGAACCCATAGTCTTTTCCTTATTGTCCAAGTTCGTTCATTTGAATGCCGTTCATTGCGCCATTACGCAGCCGTGATTTGCTCCCACCAACCGATCAGCCGGATGGCCTCTTCGCTGCTGTTGCCGCAGACCTCGATGTCGGCCTGGAAACCCGAGCACACCGCCGGGCGTTCTGGCTGGCCAAAGATCTGGCACAGGTTATCGACCGACAACTGCACGCAACGTTCGCCCGCAGGCTTGCCTTGGGGCATTCCCGGAATGGACGAGCTGATGGAAGGGGCAATGCAACACGCGCCACAGCCTTCACGGCATTTCATGACGACAACATCCTCACGGCAGGTAATGGTTGGTAACGGGACACAGAGTAACGGCTAAAACAGTTGTTTTAAATTACCGTCGGCGTGTTTTTTCCCCACGATCGGATGACTGAACAGTCAGCGACGAACAACATCCCCTGGCTTACTGCTTGAACTCGATGTCCAGCGCCGCGCCTTCCACTTCATAACGCTCCTGGTTACGCAATGGCAGTTGCATTTCGTTGCTCAGCAAACGGCCATTGAGTTGGAACGGCCCGGGCTTCTCCCCGAACATCGACGGCAATAAAGGTTCGCGCTTGGACATCGACACTTTGCCGGGGGGCTGGAGTTGTTCGACCATGTCCCGGGGCAAGCTCAGATCCAGCTTGGCCGGTGGTAGAGGCGTCTGGGCGATCTCATGGGCAGATTGGCTCTTGGACGCAATCGGCGCTCGTTTCTTCGCCGTGGCAGCGGCTTTCTTGGCCGGTGTCTTTTTAACGACCGCCGGCTTTCCAGGTGCTTTTTTCGTGACCTGGGCCGACGGCTTCTCCGATGCCGAAGCCGCCACGACACCCCCTGCATGGAAGGCAGTCAACAGGCCGATCAAGACCCACGCGGCAGGAAAAATGGCTTTCATAAAACATCACGACACTGGCGACACAGGTGCCCATGCTCGCCTGATAACAGGGCGCTGACAAGTGCGTCGGATGATGCCGCTGGCGCCTAAAGAAATCCGTTGGCCGTCTCTTGGCATAATTGCTTCGCCAACAGCCCCAGCGTCATCAACGCCCGCTCTGCCTCGCGGTTCCAGGGGATACCACAGTTCAGGCGAATACAGTGGTTGAACTGCTCGGTATTACTGAAAATCAGCCCTGGCGCAATACTGATACCTTGCTGCAAGGCTTGCACATGCAGTTCCTGGGTGTTGACCCGCCCCGGCAGGCTGACCCACAGGATGAAGCCTCCGGTGGGACGACTCATTTGCGTGCCCTCGGGGAAGTGCTGCTGCACCGCCAACTGGAAAGCACTCAGGTTCTTGCGGTACTCCTGGCGGATATAGCGCAGGTGTCGGTCATAACCGCCGTTCTCAAGATACGCCGCGATCCCCATCTGCGTGACGCTGCACGCCGAATGGGTGCTGAAGGTCTGCAAGCGCTGGATTTCCTGCTGGAACTTGCCGGCGATCATCCAGCCGATGCGCACGCCCGGCGACAAAGTCTTGGAAAAACTCGAGCAATAAATGACCCGGTCCAGCCGATCGTAGGCTTTGAGGGCCTTGGTGCGGCCTTGCTCGAACATCAGTTCGCCGTAGATATCGTCCTCGACGATCTGGATGTCGAAGTCCGACGCCAGGCGCAGCAATTGCTTCTGCCGCTCCTCGGGCATGGTGCCGCCGAGGGGATTGCTCAGGCGCGTGGTCAGCACCAGCGCTTTGATCGACCACTGGTTTGCCGCCAGTTGCAAGGCTTCCAGGCTCATGCCGGTCACCGGGTCACTGGGGATCTCGATGACCTTGAGCCCCAGCAAGTCCGCCAGCTGCAACAAGCCGTAGTAGGTGGGTGACTCGGCGGCAATCAGGTCCCCGGGCCGGGTCAGCACCCGCAGGGACATTTGCAACGCGTCGACACAGCCGTGAGTGATCACTACCTCGGAAGGGTCCACCACGACACCGGCGTCACGCATGCGGATGGCCACCTGGCGACGCAGCGGTTCGAAGCCCGGGCTGAACATGTAGCTGAATGCCCGCGGGCTATGGAAACGCGTGACCTTCGCCAATTGCTGGTGCAATGCCCGAACAGGCAGGTAGTCGACGCTCGGCACCGCCGCCCCCAGCGGAAACACGCCCTCGCGACGCGACTCCACCAACACCTGCTGGATGATGCTGCTGCGCGTCACCAGCCCCGGACGTTCGACCCGGGCAATGTCCGGGGTCGACGCCGTCAAGGCTGGCGTCTGGTGCACGTAGTAACCCGATTGTGGCCGCGCGCGGATCAACCCCTGGTCTTCAAGATTGGCGTAGGCCTGCAACACCGTGGCATGGCTGACGTTGAGTTGCGAGCTCATCTTGCGCACCGACGGTACGCGCTCACCCGGCTGGTACACACCGCGCCGGATGTCTTCAGCCAGCTGTTGAGCAATACGTTGATAGAGCAGAAGGTTGGTCATGACGCAGCACTCGATTTCACGGGCATTTTATTCTTGTGGGAAACGATACCGGAACAGTTTAGAAGTGTACTGGGACAGTTGCCAGATTACTCGACAGTACAGTGGGGTGACAGCCCCAACTGTACTAATCGCATGAGCGCAGGCTCAAAAAAACCCGGCGCCTTCTAAAGGGGCCGGGTTTTCCAGTGACGCAGCCCTCAGCGGGCGGCGCCGAGCTGGCCTTTCTCGTCGGAGAACACGATCTCGACGCGACGGTTCTGCGCCCTGCCCCGCTCCGAAGCGTTGACGTCCACCGGGTACTCGTCACCGTAGCCTTCGACCTGGATGCGTTTTTCGTCGATCCCCAGGTCCACCAGCACATCGGCCACCGCCTGTGCGCGATCACGCGACAACTTCAGGTTCTCCTGTTTACCCCCCGTGCTGTCGGTATAACCCTCGATACGCACCACACGCTTGGGATTGAGCTGCATGAACTGGACGATCTTGAGCACAACCCGATTGGCCGAGTTTTTCAGTTCGGCTTCACCGGCGTCGAACAGCACATCGCCAAGGGTCATCACCAAGCCGCGATCGGTCTCGGTGGTCGCCATCGCCATGATCTGTTCTTCGAGCCACTTGCCCTGCTGCTGGACACTCAACAACTTGGATTCGCGCAAGGCCAATTGCAGGCGCTGGCGCTCCAGTTCGAGCTTCGCCGCGCGCTCTTCGTTGAGCAACTTGTTGCTGTGCTCGCGGGCGATCGCACTGTAGCGCTGGCTCAGGTAGGCGTAATGCTGCACATCCTCGCCGCTGCCCCAGTAGCTGGACAAACGATCGGCACGGGCCAGGGATTCGCCGGCGCGGATGACGTCCTTGGGCGCAGCACGCAGCACGTTGGCGTCTTCCTTGACCTTCTGGAAGTCGGCACTGGCCTGATCAAGCGCGGCCTCGCTACGCTGGCCGGCGCAACCATACAAACTGGCCAGGCCCGCCAGAAGCAAGCCGCCGAATACGTGGGAGTGCTTCATTGGGCGTCCTCCCGCAACTGCTTGCGCAAACGCTTGATGCGGGTGTCGAGCACGTTCAATTGCTCCTGGCTCTTGAGGGTCAGCACCTTCGCCTCGGCCAGGCGTGCGTCCAGTTCGGCCTGTTCGGAGCGCATGCGGGCCTTCTTGTACGATTCGTCGGCCATGTTGGATTTGGCTCGGGCAAATTTTTCTTCAGCCAGTTTCAACTCGGGTACTTCGTCGGCAGTGGCGCCTACGGCACGGGCCTGCTCAAGTGCCTGTTCAGTCAGGCGGATCTGTTCATTCGGCGCCGGATCGGCTGCGCAGCCCGCCAGAGCCAGAACGGCCAGGGCAGCGGAAAGAGGTCGAATAGTCACTAATGTTCCCTACTGTTTGGGGGCACTGACAGATGGCTGCAACTGTGTGTTCCAACGCTCCAGATTGCGCTGCAACACAGCCTCCGTCAGGCCGGACGCGGCCAATTCTGTCATCTTTTGCGCCAGCTGTCCGCGCAACCATGGGTCATTGCAGGCGGAGTTGTGGGAAACCGCCACAAACAGTCCCGGTTTATCCACCGCTTGCGGTGCGGCCTGAAGATCGTTCGCCATGCCCAGTGTCTGAGCCATTGCCAGGCCCGAGTAGCGTCCCGCCAGTACATATTCCACCTCTCCCAACAGCAATTTCTGAAAGGCCTGGGTCAGGTTTGGCGTGCGGGTCAGGGACAATTGCTGCTCGGCAAAAACGCCAAATCCCTGGGTCATGCGAGACTTTTCCGACAAGGCGCCGCGATGGCCATGAAGGTCGCCGGGCTGGTTGAAGGCCAGGGTCGAATCCTTGCGGGTCCAGACCAGATAGTCGTTTTCCAGCAACGGTGGATGAATGTAGTCCAGGGTTTCAAGTTCCGTCGTAGTCAACGGCACGTCGGCGAGCAGGTCCATGCGGCCGCTGCGCACTTCATCCAGTGCCTGGGCGCGCTTGCCGGCGTAGAGCAGTTCGATCTTGATCCCCAGCTCCTGCGCCACTTGCGTGAGCAGGTCGGCACTGGCGCCGATCAGGTGCTTGGGGTCTTGCGGGTCTTGCCAAAGGTAGGGTGGCGCATCCGGGCTGCCGGTGGCGATCAGTCGCTCACACTTGCCGGCCGCGGCTGACAGGTCCGGCACGAGCGCCAAAGCGCATAACAACGACCCACCTGCCAAACGGCGCAGATCCATGGCGATATGCTCCTCTGATACAGAAATAAAAAACCCGACCAAAGGGCCGGGCTCTTTATAAATGAAGACGTTATAAGTGAAGAGGCCGGATTAGACCAGCTTCTCCAGCTCAGGGACGGCTTCGAACAGGTCCGCTACCAGGCCATAGTCAGCCACCTGGAAGATCGGCGCTTCTTCGTCCTTGTTGATCGCCACGATCACCTTGGAGTCTTTCATGCCGGCCAGGTGCTGGATCGCGCCGGAGATACCGACGGCGATGTACAGCTGTGGCGCCACGATCTTGCCGGTCTGCCCGACCTGCATGTCGTTGGGTACGAAACCTGCGTCGACCGCCGCGCGGGAAGCGCCGACGGCAGCGCCCAGCTTGTCGGCCAGGGCGTACAGGTGCTTGAAGTTGTCGCCGTTCTGCATGCCACGACCGCCGGAAACGACGATCTTGGCAGCGGTCAGCTCAGGACGGTCGGACTTGGCCAGTTCTTCGTTGACGAAGCTGGAAATGCCGGCGTCATGGGCAGCGCCCACGGCTTCGATGGCAGCCGAGCCACCTTCGGCGGCAACCGGGTCGAAACCGGTGGCGCGCACGGTGATGACCTTGATCGCAGCAGTCGATTGCACGGTAGCGATGGCGTTACCGGCGTAGATCGGACGGGTGAAGGTGTCGGCGCTCACTACCGAGATGATCTCGGAGATCTGGTCGACATCCAATGCAGCGGCCACGCGCGGCAGGATGTTCTTGCCGTTGGAGGTGGCGGCGGCCAGGATGTGGCTGTAGCCCTTGCCCAGCTCGACTGCCAGTGGCGCGACGTTCTCAGGAAGCTGGTGCGCGTAGGCGGCATTGTCCGCGTTCAGGACCTTGCTGACGCCAGCGATTTTCGCTGCAGCTTCGGCCACGGCGCCAGCGCCCTGCCCGGCCACCAATACGTGGATATCGCCACCGATCTTGGCAGCGGCAGCAACAGTGTTCAGCGTGGCCGGGGCCAGCGCCTTGTTATCGTGTTCGGCGATTACGAGGATAGTCATGATCAGATCACCTTCGCTTCGTTTTTCAGTTTCTCGACCAGTTCAGCCACCGACTTGACCTTGATACCCGCGCTGCGTGCCGCTGGCGCTTCGACTTTCACGGTCTTGTTGGTGGAGGCGGTGGAAACGCCCAAAGCATCTGGAGTCAGCACTTCGAGAGGCTTCTTCTTGGCTTTCATGATGTTTGGCAGGGACGCGTAGCGCGGCTCGTTCAAACGCAGGTCGGTGGTGACGATGGCCGGCAGTTTCAGGGAAACCGTCTGCGCGCCGCCGTCGATTTCGCGGGTCACGGCAACCTTGTCGCCGCTGACTTCGACTTTCGAGGCGAAGGTGCCCTGACCGTAGCCGCTCAATGCCGCGAGCATCTGGCCAGTCTGGTTGTTGTCGCTGTCGATGGCTTGTTTGCCAAGGATCACCAACTGCGGCTGTTCCTTGTCGACCACCGCCTTGAGCAGTTTGGCCACGGCCAGGGAAGTCAGATCTTCAGCGGATTCGACGAGGATGGCGCGGTCGGCACCCAGTGCCAGCGCGGTGCGCAGTTGTTCCTGGGCGGTGGTCGGGCCGATGGACACGACGACGATCTCAGTCGCCACGCCTTTTTCCTTCAGACGTACGGCCTCTTCTACGGCGATTTCGCAGAAAGGGTTCATCGACATCTTGACGTTGGCGAGGTCGACGCCGGAGTTGTCCGCCTTGACGCGAACCTTGACGTTATAGTCGACCACTCGTTTGACAGCTACAAGAACCTTCATGGATTCCTCGTTACTCTCCGGTGAAAAGAAAGTCGCCTAGGCGAACCTGGCGGTTGATGCTCGTGGGTGCAAGGGCACCTCTAAAAACGCCGGCATGAACCACACATGACCTTGCTCACGGCGTGAAGACCATTTGTCACGGATGACCGATGAGTCATTCATTATCGCGGCGTGTAAACTGCGCATCCGAACCGCGCAATACGTCATTTCCTGGGCGCCTTCGCCCTGCCTTTAGAGGTGCTCTTGGAACCGACAGTCAGCCTACGGCGAGCGCAAAACCGCCCGTATCTTGACCGGAACACCTATTCCGGTCAATACGGCAAAATGGCCAGTCATAAGCCGTACGTCAGTGATTTATCTGGGCTGCGGCTATTTCAAACAAACGTTTGTATTGGACCCTGAGAGTGGTGTAGATATAATGCGCCGCCAAGAGAGAACGCGGGTCATCCATTGTTGCTTTCGGTGCTTTTTGCTAAGGAAACAACGGATGCAACGTCACCCTCCAATTAGAAAAACCGTGAGCCTTGAGTAGGAGATAGCCCTGTGGAACGCGAATACATGGAATTCGACGTGGTCATCGTCGGTGCCGGCCCCGCTGGCCTGTCTGCCGCCTGTCGCCTGAAACAGAAGGCCGCCGAAGCCGGTAAGGAAATCAGCGTCTGCGTGGTTGAAAAAGGCTCGGAAGTCGGTGCGCACATTCTCTCCGGCGCGGTGTTCGAACCACGAGCCCTGAACGAACTGTTCCCGGACTGGAAAGAACTCGGTGCACCGTTGAACACGCCGGTCGCGCGTGATGACATTTATGTCCTGAGAAACGCCGAGGCCGCGAGCAAAATACCTGACTTCTTCGTGCCCAAGACCATGCACAACGAAGGCAACTATATTATTTCCCTGGGCAACCTGTGCCGCTGGCTGGCCCAGCAGGCCGAAAACCTGGGCGTGGAAATCTACCCGGGCTTCGCCGCCCAAGAGGCGCTGTTCGACGAGAACGGCGTGGTGCGCGGGATCATCACCGGCGACCTGGGTGTCGACCGTGAAGGCAATCCGAAGGAAGGCCTGTACACGCCAGGCATGGAACTGCGTGGCAAATACACGCTGTTCGCCGAAGGCTGCCGTGGCCACATCGGCAAGCAACTGATCAAGCGCTTCAACCTGGACAGCGACGCGGACGCCCAGCACTACGGCATCGGCCTGAAGGAAATCTGGGAGATCGACCCGGCCAAGCATCAACCTGGCCTGGTGGTGCACACCGCCGGCTGGCCGCTGGACATCATGGGCACCGAGAACACCGGCGGTTCCTTCCTTTATCACCTGGAAAACAACCAGGTGGTGGTCGGCCTGATCGTCGACCTGTCCTACAGCAACACCTTCCTGTCGCCGTTCGACGAATTCCAGCGCCTCAAGCATCACCCGGTGCTCAAGCAGTACCTGGAAGGTGGCAAGCGCGTCAGCTACGGCGCCCGTGCCATCTGCAAGGGCGGCCTGAACTCGCTGCCGAAAATGGTCTTCAAGGGCGGTGCGCTGATCGGTTGCGACCTCGGCACCTTGAACTTCGCCAAGATCAAGGGCAGCCATACCGCCATGAAATCCGGCATGCTCGCAGCCGAAGCCGTGGCCGATCGCCTGTTCGCCGAGTCCGAAGGTGGTGATGAACTGACCGCCTACGTCGACAGTTTCAAGAACAGCTGGTTGTACGAAGAGCTGTTCGCCAGCCGCAACTTCGGTGCAGCGATCCACAAATACGGCGCGATCGTCGGCGGCGGTTTCAACTGGATCGACCAGAACATTTTCGCTGGCAAGCTGCCGTTCACCCTGCATGACAACAAACCGGACTACGCCTGCCTGAAGCTCGCCGCCGATTGCAAGAAAATCGATTACCCGAAACCGGACGGCAAGATCAGCTTCGACAAACTCAGCTCGGTGTTCATCTCCGGTACCAACCATGAAGAAGAACAACCTTGCCACCTGAAGCTGACCGACCCAAGCATCCCGCTCGGCAAGAACCTGCCGCTGTACGACGAACCGGCCCAACGCTACTGCCCGGCCGGCGTGTATGAGGTGGTGACCCAGGAAGACGGCGAGAAGCGCTTCCAGATCAACGCCCAGAACTGCGTGCACTGCAAGACCTGCGACATCAAGGACCCTGCGCAGAACATCACCTGGGTGACGCCGGAAGGCTCCGGTGGGCCGACTTACCCGAACATGTAAGCCGATTCGCTAGGAAGGCTCCCGCAATGGGGGCCTTCTTGTTGCCTGCAATCCCAACAAGCACACAAACCAATGTGTGCGGGCCATTCAGCTCAGACCTTCGCCCCAAGCTCCGCCGACAACCGCGCCGTCACCCCTTTGACCAACGGAATCAGCTCGGCCATTTTCTCCAGCGGCATATACGGCACGGTGCTGGCGATGCTGATACCGGCGACAATGCGTTTACCGGCGTCACGGATCGGCGCTGCCACGCAGCGAATCGACGGTTCGTTGTCTTCCAGGTCGAAGGCATAGCCCCCCGCCACGTATTCCACCATCCGTTGCTGGAACTGTTCCCAGGATTGCTCCTGATGCTGGGGCCAGAACTGATTCTTCCCACCGGCCGGCAAGCTGATTTCATACAGCCGTTTCCATTGTTCCTGCGAGTCATCGAGCATCAGCGCCTTGCCGATCCCGGTGCGCGCCAACGGCATGCGATGGCCTACACGCGAGCGCATTTCCGGGCCGTTGCGCCCTGGGTTTTTCAGCAGGTACAAGACTTCATCGCCTTCACGAATCGCCAAGTGCACGGTGTCCCCGGTGAGCGCCGACAGCTCGTCCAGGTACGGCCCCGCCAGGCTCACCAGTGGCAACTCTTCCCGGGCCTGAAAGCCCAGCTCGATCAATTTCGGCCCCAGCAGGTAGCCCACTTGCGGCACCACCCGCAGGTAACGTTCATCCACCAGGCAACTGGCCAGGCGATGGGTGGTGCTGCGGGTGGTGCCGATCAGCCGGGCAATTTCCTTCAAGTCACGGGCGCCGCTGGCGACCGCCTGGACCACGCCCAACCCGCGCAGCAATGTCTGCGTGCCCGTCGGCGCGGCGTCCTTGATGATTTTTGGATCGTCTTGCTGCATATCCGGCCTTCAACAGTGAGCGGGGAACGGGCGGCATTATGGTCGCCCGCCCCATCGGACTACAACTCGATGCGCTCGACCTTGCCGACCAGCAGGATGTAGGACAACGCGCCCACCAATGCCAGGACCGAGATGTAGGTAATGGCCGGTGCAAACGAAGCGCCACTGGCGAGGAAGCCAATGACGATCGGCGTGGCTATGGCCGCCAGGTTGCCGATGAAATTGAACACGCCGCCGGTCAATCCGAGTAGCCGTGCCGGTGCCAGGGTGGAGACCAGTGACCAGGTGATCGACGCCAGCCCATTGCCGAAGAACGCCAGGGCCAGGAAGGCGATGACCAGCGGCGTCGATTCGACGAAATTGGCACCGATGATCGAGGTGGAAATCAACAATCCGCCAATGATCGGCAGCTTGCGGGCGAAGCCCACCGTGGCGCCGCGTCGGATCAACCAGTCGGAGAAGAACCCGGAACACAGCACGCCGACAAACGCCGCCAGGAACGGCAACGACGCCAGCAGGCCGGACTTGATGAAATCCATGCCGCGATATTTCACCAGGTAGGTCGGGAACCACGTCAGAAAAAACCACAGCGTGGAATTGAGGCAGAACTGCCCCAGGTAAATGCCCCACAACTTGCGTTGGGTCAGGACAATGCCGAGGTCGGTCCAGCTGAATTTCGCCTTGGCCTTGGCGGTATCGGCCTGGATGTCGACCAGCCCGCCGCCCTCGCGGATCAATTCGATTTCAGCCGCGTTGGCGCCTTTGAAATCCCGCGGCTCGCGATACACCGCATACCAGATCGCCGCCCAGACAATGCCCACCGCGCCTGTGGCGACAAACACCATGTGCCAACCGAACGCGTGTTGCAGCCAGGCCAACACCGGCGTCAGGAAGGCCAACCCGACGAACTGCCCGGAGGTGTAGAAGCCGATGGCCGTGGCCCGCTCGCGCTCGGGAAACCAGGTGGTGACCACGCGGCTGTTGATCGGATAGGCCGGCGCTTCGAGGGCTCCGACCGCCATGCGCAGCACGAACAGCGCGATGAAACTGGCGGCGAAACCGAGCATCACTGTGGCCGCCGACCATAGCAGCAGCGCAACGCTGTAGAGAATGCGCGGCGGTACCCGGTCCACCAGCCAGCCACCGGGGATCTGCATGGCGGCGTAGGTCCAGCCGAACGCCGAGAAAATCAGCCCGACGTGAATGGGGTCGATGCCCAGGTCACTGGTCAGCGCGGGGGCGGCGATCGAAAGATTGCTGCGATCCAGATAGTTGATCACCACGGTGATGAACAGCAGGACCATGATGAAAAAACGCTTGCGGCTGGGCGTCACCAACGACGCCTGCGCGCTCAGGGTGTGCGCTTGCATGTGAGGTGCCTCTTTTTATATTTGTCGAATAGGGCAAAGCTGGAGCAAGCCCCTGTGGGAGAGGCTTGCAAGGTGGGACTCACCACTCAGCAAAGCTGCCATCGGCATGGCGCCAGATCGGGTTGCGCCAGCGGTGGCCGATGGCCGCGCGTTCGATGACGTATTCCTCGTTGATCTCGATGCCCAGGCCCGGGCCGTTGGGGATCTTCACGAAACCTTTGTCGTAATCGAACACCTGCGGGTCCTTGATGTAATCCAGCAGGTCGTTGCTCTCGTTGTAATGAATGCCCAGGCTCTGCTCCTGGATGAACGCGTTGTAGCAGGCCGCGTCCAGTTGCAGGCATGCCGCGAGGGCAATGGGGCCCAGCGGACAATGCAGCGCCAGCGCCACGTCGTAGGCCTCGGCCATGTTGGCGATCTTGCGGGTTTCGGTGATGCCGCCGGCGTGGGACGCGTCCGGCTGGATGATGTCCACGTAGCCTTCGCTGAGCACGCGCTTGAAGTCCCAGCGCGAGAACAACCGCTCGCCCAGGGCAATCGGGGTGCTGGTCAGCGGCGCCAATTCCTTGAGGGCTTCGTAGTTTTCGCTGAGCACCGGCTCTTCGATGAACATCAGCTTGTACGGGTCAAGTTCCTTCATCAGCACCTTGGCCATCGGTTTGTGGACTCGGCCGTGGAAGTCCACGCCAATGCCGACGCTCGGCCCGACGGCATCGCGCACGGCGGCGACGTTGGCCAGGGCCAGGTCGACTTTTTCGAACGTGTCGAGGAACTGCAGTTCTTCCGTGCCGTTCATCTTCACCGCCGTGAAGCCTCGCCCTACCGCTTCTTTCGCCGCACGGGCGGTGTCTGCCGGCCGGTCACCGCCGATCCACGAGTAAACACGGATCTTGTCGCGCACCTGGCCACCCAGCAGATCGCTGACCGAGACGCCCAAGGCCTTGCCCTTGATGTCCCACAGCGCCTGGTCGATGCCGGCCAGGGCGCTCATGTGCACGGCGCCACCACGGTAGAAACCGCCGCGATACAGCACCGTCCAGATGTCTTCGATGTTGCGTGGGTCTTTGCCGATCAGGTAGTCGGACAATTCCTCGACGGCAGCCGCCACCGTATGGGCGCGGCCTTCGACCACAGGTTCCCCCCAACCGGTCACGCCCTCGTCGGTCTCGACCTTGAGGAAACACCAGCGTGGCGGAACGATGAAGGTGGTCAGTTTGGTGATTTTCATCTTGTTGTCTCTCTTGTCAGATGCAGCGCACGGGGCGCTCGGAAAAGTCTTCAGTTCAGGGCATTCCATGCGGCCACGTAGGCCTTGGCGCGCACCGCCACTTCAACCGCTGTCAGGCCCGGCTTGAACAGCCCTGAGCCAAGGCCAAAGCCCTTGACGCCGGCCTCGACGAACGCCGCCATGTTGTCCGGCGTAATCCCGCCCACCGGCACCAGCACGGTCCCGGCCGGCAGTACCGCGAGCCAGGCCTTGACCACCGCCGGGCCCATTTGCTCGGCGGGAAACATCTTCAATACATGGGCGCCTTCGGCCAGCGCGGCAAAGGCCTCAGTGGGCGTGGCAACGCCGGGCGACAGGTACAAGCCCGCCGCTTTTGCCGCACGCAGCACCTTCGGGTCGCTGTGGGGCATGACGATCACCTGGCCGCCCGCCGCTTTCACCTGCTCCACCTGTTCCGGCGTCAGCACGGTACCGGCACCGATCAGGCAATCGGCAGGCAAAGTACTGCGCAGGATGTGGATGCTTTCGTACGGTTCCGGGGAATTGAGCGGCACCTCGATGACGCGAAATCCGGCGCTGTACAGGACTTCGCCGATGGCCGCAGCCTCGTTGGGACGCAGGCCGCGCAGGATCGCGATCAACCCGTTGTGCGCCAGGGCTTGTGTGAGCATGTCAGACCTCCAATCGGTTAACGCGATGCGGTGCAAGCGAGCAGCCCGGCCGCCACGGCCAGTTGCCACAAACCACGTTCGGTGGCCTGTTCGGCCAGGATCACCCGGGCGAAACCACAGGCGTCGAGGGCCCGTTGGTAACGGGCACAGAGTTGCGAGTTGCCGATCAGCACCACCGTCGGCAGGTGGACGCTGTTGCGGCGATGACGCTGCACTGCGGCCAGCGCCGCCAGTTCGTGGCCGATCAACAGGCCGGAGAGATAGTCCGCTTGCGCGCTGGCAGCGAGTTCGCCGGTCAAGCCCAGGCTGCGGGCACTGAACACCGTGGACAACGGACCGACCTGGCCGTCTGCCGACAACGCCACCTGCACACCACGATCAAAGGCTTGCCCATCGAAGGCCACGCCACGTTGTTGAGTGCGCCCCAGAATGCTGTGGTCGCTGAGCACGGCGAAAATCTCGCCGGTCATGAAGGTGTCGAAATGCACGATGCAGCCGTCGGCCACTTCCACCCATTTCGAGTGGCTGCCGGGCAGGCCGATCAGTACGGCTTCGTTGGGCAGGCTGGGCAAGGCGCCAAGCACTTGGGTTTCTTCGCCGCGCATGACGTTGGGCAAGCGTGAACGCTGGATCACGCCCGGCACGATATGCACCTCGACCCCACGAAGGCTGCGAACGGTTTTTAGGGAATGTCCGAGATTGGCGACGTTGGCAGGCGTGTCGCAGTAAGGCGCTTCGCGCCAGCCCTGGGCGCTGCCGACCATGCCGCAGGCGATGACCGGCAAGCCTGGCTGCGCGTCAAGCCAGTCGCCGCACGCCTCGTCGAAGGCCAGTTCGAAACCATCGCTACAAACCTGCCCCGCCACCGCGCGCGGCGCCGATGGCAACTGCATGATCCCCGACGACAGCGAGCGCTGTTCAAGCACCTCGCCTGCGGCGGCGAGTTTGTAAGCCCGTAGAGAGGTGGTCCCCCAATCGAGCGCGATCAATTGCGCCTGCATCCGCTTCACCTGTTCTGATTATTGGGCAGTGAGTGGGGCGAACTATAAACCTGGGCGCAGCAAAATCTCAATATATAAATATCACTCCCACATATTGGGATTTGATGGATAACCCAAAAGCCAATCGCCATTGACCCCACGACCCTGCTACGTTTCCCGTGGGACGCTTCAGAACTCACTCCTAAGAACTCACTCCTAAAAACTCAGGGAAATCGCGATGGGACAACTGCTGAAAATCCTCGGTCGTACTTCTTCAATCAACGTCAGAAAAGTGCTGTGGACCTGTCAGGAACTGGAGATCGCTTACGAGCGGGAAGACTGGGGCATCGGTTTCAACTCGACCCATGAGCCGGCGTTCCTGGCGCTCAACCCCAACGCCCAGGTACCGGTGATCATCGATGAGAACGGCGTGCTCTGGGAGTCGAACACTATTTGCCGTTATCTGGTGGGCAAACAGGGGCGCAGCGATCTGCTGCCTGTCGAGCCGGCCGCCCGGGCGCGGGTCGAACAGTGGATGGATTGGCAGGCGACCGAACTCAACCCGTCATGGGGTTATGCGTTCCATGCGCTGGTGCGCAAGAATCCGGACTTCCAGGACCCACAACGCATCGCGGCCGGCGTAAAGGGCTGGAATGAGAAGATGGGATTGCTGGAGCAGCAATTGAATCGCACCGGAGCCTACGTGGCCGGCCAGGCGTTTTCCTTGGCGGACGTGCTCATTGGCTTGTCCGTGCACCGCTGGCGCCAGGCGCCCATGGAGCGTGCGGACTACCCAGCGGTGGCCGCCTATTGCGAGCGGCTCGCGCAACGACCAGGGTTCGCCGAGTACGCGTCCGACGCACACTCGTGATCCGGTCAATTGCCGCTGGCGAAATCCCGTAGCACCTTGCCGTCCATTCGGTAGCGCACCCACTCTTCCTGGGGCTGCGCACCGAGGGATTTGTAGAACTCGATGGCCGGGGTGTTCCACTCCAACACGCTCCATTCGAAGCGGCCGCAGTCGTTGTCACAGGCGATCTTCGCCAAGTGGCGCAACAGCGTCTTCCCCGCCCCGCCGCCACGCTGTTCCGGGGTGATGTACAAATCTTCGAGGTACAGGCAGTTGCTGCCCAGCCAGGTGGAATAGCTGAAGAAAAACACCGCGAAGCCAATGGGCACACCGTCCCGCAGGCAGATCAGCCCGTGGGCGGTCGCCCCTTCGCTGAACAGGCTGCGCTCGATGTCGGCGACACTGGCGATGACTTCGTGGCGGGCCTTTTCGTAATCGGCCAGTTCGGTGATGAAGGCAAGGATTTGAGGCGCATCGCTGGGTTGCGCAGGACGGATCTCGATCGACATGAACGGGCCTTGTAGCCAAATGAAAGCGCCATACTAAGCCGCTACGGGGCGCTCGTCACATTTCAATCCGCTTCCCCTGCAAAGCGCCATTCGTCGCGCCTGCGGCACGAACCTCCACGCAGCGCAGCCCAAATCCAGACAAGCGCTCAAAAAATGGAGGCGACACCATGAGCATTCCAAGGCTGACTGCATTCACCTTCGCCACGCTGCTGTCTTCGGCGGCCTTTGCGGCCTCCACCTCGGGCACCGGGCCGACCGATCCGGTGGAGGCGCCCAATTCCCCCGCCACCCAAGGCATGCCCAAGCTGAACACCGACGGCACCGGCGGTACGCTGAACAATGGCCAACCTCCCGCCACCGGCACCGATCCGCGGGTAAAGGGCAACGACATGGGGCGTCAGGGTGGAATGAACACGCCGGACTCGACAGCGCCCGATAACGCCGAGACCGGTGTGGGCTCGAAAACCACCACCGGGGGCTCGGGCTCCGAAGGGGGCGCAGCCAGTCAGTAGCCACGGCCCGGACAGTTGAGGAGGAATACCCCATGCCTCGTGGAAGCAAAGACAAGTACACCGACAAGCAAAAGCGCAAGGCCGAACACATCGAAGAAAGCTACGAGAAAAAAGGCGTATCCGAGAACGAAGCCGAGGCGCGGGCCTGGGCGACCGTCAACAAGCAGTCCGGTGGCGGTGAACGTTCCGGCGGTTCAGGCAAGGACAAACCGGCAGCAGCGAAGAAAACCGACCGCAAGGAATCCGCCCGCCGCGCCGCCAAGACCCGTGAAGGGCATCCGCGCAGCAGCAAGGCCTCCCATGAAGCCCAGACCGTGGACAGCCTGATGAAAGAAGCCCGGGCGAAGAACATTCCCGGGCGTTCGAAGATGCGCAAGCAGGAACTGGTGGAGACGTTGCGCAAGGCCGGATGACCGTCAACCTCTGGGAAACCGCCATCGCGAGCGATGTCGGGCGGTTCGCTTGCCGTTGGGTTCAGCGTTGTTTCAAGCGGTCGATCACCACCGCCAGCAGCAGGATCGAACCGCGGATGACGTACTGGTAGAAGGTGTCGATGTTCTTCAGATTCATCGCGTTTTCGATGATCGCCAGGATCAGCACGCCCGCGATCACATGCCGGATCATGCCGATACCACCGCTCAACGACACCCCGCCCAGCACGCAAGCCGAGATCACGGTCAGCTCGAAGCCCTGGCCGATCATCGGTTGGCCCGAGGTCATGCGCGACGCCAGGATGACCCCGGCCAAGGCGCCGATCACGCCATGCACGGCAAAGATGATGATCTTGGTGCGATCGACGTTCACCCCCGCCAGCAGCGCCGCTTCCTGGTTGCCGCCGATGGCCATGGTGTTGCGCCCATAGGTGGTGTAGTTCAGCAGCCAGCCGAAAAACAGGAAGCAGGCAATGGTAATCAGGATTGGCACCGGCACACCGAACAGTTGACCGTTGCCGTAAACGAAGAACGACTCCTGGGACACGCCCACCGCTTTGCCGTTGGCGAAGATGTAGGCCAGGCCACGGACGATCTGCATCGTTGCCAGCGTGGTGATCAACGCATTGACTCGCAGCTTGGCGATGACGATGCCATTGATGAGGCCGACGATCAGCCCCATCACCAGCGCCGCGCTGATACCCAGGAACACGCTGTTGGTGTCACGCATCACCACTGCCGCGACCACGCCGGCACAGGCAATCACCGAGCCCACGGACAAGTCGAAGTGCCCGGACGCCAGGCAATACAACATGGTGCAGGCGGCGATGCCGGTGGTGGAAATCGCCAGGCCCAGGCCGCGCATGTTCAGCGGTGAGAGGAAGTTGTCGATCATCAGGGTGCAGAGCACGAAGATGCCGATGGCCGCCAGCAGCATGACCCAGTCATCGAGGAAGCGGCGCAGGTCCAGGGGTTTGCGTGCCGTTGGCAGTGCATTGTTTTGAATGGTCATGATTACCTCTCAGTTCGCCGCGTCGGCAACGCGTTGGCGCGGCAGCGCCAGTTGCAGCAGGTTGGATTCATTGGCCTGGTCGCGTGGCAACTCGCCACGCATGGCCCCTTCACACAGCACCAGGATCCGGTCGGAAATGCCCATCACTTCCATCAGGTCGCTGGACACCACGATCACCGCGATGCCATCGGCCGCCAGGTTGTGGATGATCTGGTAGATCTCGGCCTTGGCACCGATGTCGATACCGCGGGTCGGCTCATCCAGCAACAGGACTTTCATCGGCATCGACAGCCAGCGACCGAGAATCGCCTTCTGCTGATTGCCACCGGACAGGTACATGATTTTCTGGCCCGCCGTCGGGGTCTTCACCTTCAGCGCCTTGATCTGTTTGTAGGCGTTGCCCCGCTCCCAATCGCCGCGCAACAGGCAGCCGAGGGTGGAATGTCTGCCACGGGCGCTGATGTTGATGTTCTCGCCCACGCTGGCCAGGGGCATGATGCCTTCTTTCTTGCGATCCTCCGGGCAGAGCAGCACGCCGGCGGCGATGGCATCGCGCGGCGAACGCAATTTCAGCTCCTCGCCGTGCAGGACCAGGCGTCCGTCAGTCTGGCGCTCCAGGCCACTGAGCAGGCGCAGCAACTCGGTACGACCGGCGCCGACCAGCCCGAACAACCCCAGGACTTCGCCTTTATGCACCTGGAAACTCACCGGCTCGCGCAAGCCCGGGCCCAGCAGGCGCTCCACCTGCAACGCCACTTCGCCACGCTCGCGGGCACGGTAGTCGTAGATGTCCTCGATATCGCGACCGACCATGCAGGTGACGAGTTGATCGTGGGTCAGTTCATCCATGTCTTCAAAAGTGCGGATATAGCGGCCGTCCTTGAACACCGTCACCGCATTGCAGATGCGGAATACCTCCTCCATGCGATGACTGACGTACAGCACCACTTTGCCCTCGTCTCGCAGGCGGGCGATGATCGCCATCAAACGGTCGATTTCCCTGGCCGAAAGGCTGCTGGTCGGCTCGTCGAAAGCAATGACATGGGCGCCACGGGACAAGGCCTTGGCGATCTCCACCAGTTGGCGTTGGCCCAAGGACAGGCGGCCGACCTTTTCCAGTGGATCGATTTCGTCAGCCAGGCCTTTGAGCAGCGTCAACGCCTGCTGGCGCAACAGCCCACGGTTGACCAAGCCGAAACGCGCCGGCAAATGGCCGAGAAACAGGTTCTCGGCGACGGTCATTTCCGGCACCAGGTGCAGTTCCTGGTGAATCACCGCCACACCGCTGGCGATGCTGTCGGCGGTGGATTTGAAATCCATCGTCCGCTCGCCGATCTGCAACTCACCACTGCTCGGGATGTACGCGCCCCCGAGGATCTTCAACAACGTGGACTTGCCCGCGCCGTTCTCGCCCATCAGGGCATGGACCTGCCCCGGATGCGCAACGAAACTGATATTGGCCAGCGCCTGCACACCGGGAAAGGATTTACCGATCCCGTTGAACCGCAAGCTGCCGCCGATGTTGTGCTGTTGTGTCGCTGTCTGCGCTTGCATAACCACCTCGAACTTACAGAGATCAAGCGACCCCGTTGCCAGGGCCGCTTCTGAATCAACCGGCCGTCAGTTCCACAAGCCGATCTTTTCCAGCTCTTGCTTGAAGTTCTCCCGGGTGATCAGTGTCACCTCGTCCATGGCGGTGTACTTGGGCGGCTCCTTGCCGGTGGTGACCCACTCGTACATCATCTCGGCGGTCTTGTAGCCTTCGATGTGCGGGCTTGGCAGCATCGAACCGAAGAAGCCGCTGTCCGGTTTCTTCAATTCGCCAATGGCGTCGGTGCCGTTGATGCCGATGCCGATCACGTTGGCTGCCTTGAACCCGGCCGCTTCTGTGGCGCGCACGCCGCCCAGTACGGTGTTGTCGTTCATGCCGCCGATGATCAGGTTCTTCGCAGCACTCGGCAGTTTCACCAGGGCCGAGTTGGTAGCGTCCATGCTGCCGGGTACGTCGAGGGTCTTGAGCGCGGTGTAAAGGATATGGTCATTCGGGAAACCGGCTTTCTTGAGGGCGTCGACCGACCCGTCGGTGCGCTTCTTGCCGGTGTCCAGTTCGTTGTAGGTGTTGATCACCGCGTAGGTGTCTTTCCAGTCCCAGCCACGTTTTTTCGCTTCCGTGGCCATGGCGGCGCCTTGCTTCTGGCCCACTTCGAACGCGGCCATGCCCAGGTACGGCACGTCTTCCATGAACTTGCCATCGGAACCGACGAAACGATCATCGACGGCGATCACTTTCATATCGTTGAGCTTGGCCTTGGCGACGATGGCTGGGCCGAGGGATACGTCCGGCGGGCAGATCACGAACCCCTTGGCACCGTTAGCGGCGAGGCTGTCGATGGCCGAGAGGGTCTTCTCGCCATCGGGCACGGCGATTTTGATCACCTTGAAGCCTTTGTCCTTGCCCGCTTTCTCGGCAAACGCCCACTCGGTCTGGAACCAGGGCTCCTCGGCCTGCTTGACCAGGAAACCGATCTTCACTTCTTCAGCCGCCAGCACGCTGCAACTGAGGCTGACTGCGGTAACCGCCAGGGCAGCGCGGCACAGGGAACGGATCCCACGACGATGATTCATAGTTGACTCCTTGTTTTTTTTATTGAAAGCCAAAACGACCAGGGCCCTGCTCCACCACCAATGGAGATGGGCAGGATGAGCGTTCAAATCAAGTTGCTACACAGCATAGGCCTAAATAGTCATATCGTATGATGATTGAATTGCAGGCAAAGTTTCACACTGCAATCCGCGAACATTCAGTCGTGATACATGACCGAGCGTCCTCCATCGAGGGTGATGCAAGCGGCGTTGATGAAAGGCGCTTCATCGCTGGCCAGGAACACGGCCGTCATGGCCACTTCAATCGGCTGACCGATGCGCCGTGGCGGATGCAGATCCAGCGCACGCTGGCGCTCGGCCTGTGGATCGGCAAAACCATTCCAGTAGTCGATGTTCAGTTGGGTTTCGATATAACCCGGCGCAATGGCGTTGACGCGTATCCCCTTGGGGGCGTACTCGATGCCCAGCGCTCGGGTCAGCCCGAGCAGGCCGTGCTTGGCCACCGGATAAGGGAAACAGCCGGGAATGATGTGGGATGAATGGGTCGAGGCAATGTTGATGATGCTGCCCACGCCCTGCTCGAGCATTTGCGGCAACACCGCCTTGCAGCCGTACCAGGCGCCGTCCAGGTCGATGGCGAAGCAACGGCGCCAATCCTCCTCGGTCATTTCCAGCGGATCGCGGAAAACATTGACACCCGCGCAGTTCACCAGCACGTCGATGCGACCGTGCAATTCGACGGCACGACGGGCCATGGTGTGCAAGTCCCGCTGCTGCGCCACATCGACTGCCAGCGCCTGCACATCGGCGCCACGTTCACGCCAATGGGCGGCGACGCTTTCGACCTTGTCGGCCTGGATATCGCTGATCACCAGCCGCGCCTGCTGGCAGGCGAACGCGGCGACGATGGCCTCGCCAATGCCTTGGGCGGCACCGGTGAGCAAGACCACCTTGTTTTTCAGTCGTTCGCCTTTCGGGGGCTCGGGCACCGGCGGCAAGGAAAGCGGCTGGGCCCCGAGGGAAGATCGCTGCATCACTTCACCTGTCTTGTTTTTTTAGTGTGAGTGCATGTTGCTGATGGAGCCGACTATAAACCCGACCACCAAATAATCTCAATATATATATTTACATCCCACATTTAGGGATTTAACCCGCAAACCGCGTACACGCCACACCGGGTATGTCGACCCGCATCGACAGCACCGCACCGTCCAGCGGATGACCCAACGGGCTCGCCGCACTGGTGATGTACAACGTCTTGAGGTCCTCACCACCGAACACGCAACTGGTGGGGCGACTGACCGGCAGTTCGATCACCCGATCGACCTGGCCCTCGGGGTTCAACCGCAGCAGGCAACTGCCGTCCCAGCGGGCGTTCCAGATATAACCCCGGGCATCCATCGCCGAGCCGTCCGGCCCGCCCCGCGGATGAGGGCCGAACCAGACCTCGGCGGGCGCCAGGTTGCCTTCCGGATAGATAAAATGGCGGTACAGCGTGCCATCGAGGCTTTCACCGAAATACACCGTGGTGCCGTCGGGGCTCCACAGCAAGGTATTGGGGATACCCAACCCCCGTAGCAGCGGCATGACTCGACCATCGCCGCCCACACGAAACAGGCCACCGGATCGGCGCTCGACAGGCAAGTCTTCGCCCGCCTCGCCGATGTTGTTCTGCATGGTGCCGAGCCAAAGCTGGCCCAACGCATCGCAACGGGCTTCGTTGGGGCGGTTGCCCGGTTGGGGATCGGCCATGCACAGCAACGTCAGGCGAGGTTCCAACCCTGGCGAGTCAAGGTCCAACCGGTAGACCCCGCTGCTCAAGGTCACCAGCGCATCGCCCTGCTGGGTCGGGATGAAGGCGGACACATGTTCAGGCATCTGCCAGATCTGCACATTGGCGCCGATCAGCCGCAGAGCCTGTTTGCCGGCGATATCGACCCAATACAGCGCCTGGGTCGGCTCATCCCAGAACGGTCCTTCGCCCAATTTAGCCCGGTGTTCCGTCACAGCAGTCCACTTCATTGCATTCTCCCGTTCCCGGTCTGGCCGGCGGCGTCTGTTCGGCCGGCCATGACATCGGGGTAAAAGCGTTTTATGACCAGGTCGGCATTGTCGATCAAGGTCATGCAAGCCCACACGCCCCGCGTCACGTCACGGGCGGCGATGGCGTCGGCAATGTCCTTGTGGATAGGCAAGGTGCGGCGCAGTTCGTCCGGGTCGGCGGCCGACACCTCGAACGACACCGCCAGCAGCGCCCCCAGCGCCGGGACCATCTGCTCGATGAATTGATTATGGCTGGCGGCGAGGACGCACTCATGGAAAAACTGATCGGCGCGGTTGTAATCGGCGCCGCTGTCCACGGCCCGTTCCAACGCATGGTAAGCCAGGCGGATCGCTTGCACTTGCTCAGTCGTGGCCCGCTCGCAGGCCCAGCGCACCGCCATCGGCTCGATGGTCCGGCGCAAGTCCAGCAGGTCATCGACAAAGTTTTCCGGCAAACCGCTACGCGACAACCAGCCAACCACCTGGGGATCGAACAGGTTCCAGCGCCGCACCGGCAACACCCGCGTACCGACTTTCGGCCCGACCTCCAGCATGCCCTTGGCCACCAGGGTCTTGATCGCCTCGCGAATCACCGTGCGACTGACGCCCAATTGCTCGCCCAGATCCGCCTCGACCTTGATGGTCTGCCCAGGCTTGACCTGGCCCGCGGCGATCCAGCCACCCAGCCAATCGACGGTCGATGCGTGAAAACTGCTGGACATGAACACCCCATGAGCTGGTCTCGATGGAGGCTCACGCTAATCATCATATGATTGGGTGTCAATTTGAATTTTGCCTCTCTTGTGGGGGACAGGCTTACGGCTCCAGGCCTATAGGGAAAAATTCACCGCCGCTCCACACTCCCAACCAACGCAGGCCGTCGATCTCGCGGCTGACTGCCAACTCCACCAGTTGGTAGAACACATTGCGATGAATCAGCGCTTCGAGATTGCTGCGCACATGGACATAGGGCGCAGGCTCCTGGGTCTGGGGATCGATCATCACGCGCAGCGGATGCTCGGCACCGGCTTCGGTGGTCTCCTCGACATTGGTGGTAAAGCGCAACAACTGCCCTTCCCCCTGTCCCTCGACGTCCAGGGTAACGGCCACGAACGGCGCATCGTCGACCTTGATGCCGACTTTTTCCACAGGGGTGACCAGGAAATAATCATCGCCGTCGCGGCGGATGATGGTGGAGAACAGCTTGACCATCGGCTTGCGCCCGATGGGCGTGCCCAGGTAGTACCAGGTGCCGTCACGGGCGATACGCATGTCGATGTCGCCGCAGAAGTCGGGGTTCCACAAGTGGACCGGTGGCAGGCCTTTGGTCTTGGGGATCTGCCCCAGCAAATCATTGGCTTTTTGCGCTCCACTCATGGTGACTCCTTATCTATTCGTCGCTCATCCCCAGCAGGCTGCGGGCGTACTCACGCAATGGCGTGGCGATGAGGTCTTGCGGCTGTTTGTCGTGCAGCGTCAACAGGCCGCCACGACTCTTGATCCGTGCAGTATCAATCAAATACTGGGTGCTGGTCTCGATCAACATGATTTGGATAACGCTGGTGTCGACGCCCAGACGATCCAAGGCTTCTTCGTCCTGCCATTCGTCGGTATTGCCGATGCGGTTATCGGCCTTGGCGAAGCGGGTGTACAGCAGGTAATGGGCACCCGCGGCACGGGCTTCTCCCATGGCCTGGTCGAGGCCTTCGGGTACCCGGGCGCGACGGACCATGGGGAAATATTCGATGAAACCGTTGAAGGCTTCTTCGGCCACGACGTTGGGGCGTGGATAGGCACCGCCGGGCGGAGCGAAGGCTCCTTGGGCGATGTAGATGAACGAATCCGGCTGGATACGCAGATTATTCACACGACGGCTGTCGCTATGGTCCAGCAGCCCGGCGTCGCTCATGTGATAGCGAACACCCTCACCCATATCGCTGACATTCATGCAGCCACCGAGCGCCAAAACGGCCAGCAGCAAAACCAGGCTACGCATCCTACCCTCCAGAGGCCGGTGTCGGAAAACCGGCGAATGGCCTCGGGATGCAGCTTTTGCGCCAGCTCAATGAGAATGGATTGACCGGAACAATGTAATCGCGGGCAAGCCTTGCTCCCACAGGGTAAACGCCGTACCTGTGGGAGCAAGGCTTACCCGCGATTTGCGTGGGATCAGCCGCCGATGATTTTCATGATGGTTGCGCCGCCGGAGAACGCCACTTCCTGCTTGTCCCCCAGCGCCTTGACCAACAAGCGTTGAAGCGCTGGCAATGCCTGGTGACGGGGCTTGTCCAACAGATCGCCGACAAAGTGACGGTTACTCGACGACAGGCAGCCGTGCAACCAACCCGTGGACGACAAACGCAACCGCGAGCACGTGCGGCAGAACGGCACACTTTCGTTGGCGATCACGCCGAAGTACCCGTGTCCCGGGATTTCGTAACGCACAGCCGTGGCGTCCACCGGTGCGTCAGCCTGCAAATACTCGTACTGCTCACCAATCAGGCCAAGCAGTTGCTGAAGACTGACAAATTGCTGCAGGAACGCATTCGAATCGCGGGCCAGGTGACCCATGCGCATCAGTTCGATGAAGCGCAGTTCATAGCCACGCTCCAGGCAGTACTCGAGCAACGGCATCACCTGGTCCAGGTTCTGCCCGCGCAGCGGCACCATGTTGACCTTGATCTTCATGCCCGCCGCCCGCGCCTGCTCCATGCCATCGAGCACGGTCGCCAGGTCGCCTCCGCGGGCAATACTACGAAACGCGCCGGGATCCAGGGTGTCGAGGGAAACGTTGATGCGACGCAGGCCGGCATCCACCAGCAATGGCAGTTTTTTCGCCAGCAACTGACCATTGGTGGTCAGGCTGATGTCTTCCAGGCCCATCTGCCCCACGGCCGTCATGAAACGTTCTAGCTTGGGACTGACCAGCGGCTCGCCACCGGTGATACGCAAGCGCTCGATACCGGCAGCCTCGATCAGATACGCCACGCCCCGTGCCATGGCCTCCGCCGACAGCTCATCCTGTGCAGCCACCAGCCGCTTGCCGTCCGGCACGCAGTAGGTACAGGCATAGTTGCAAGCTGAAGTCAGGCTGATTCGCAAATTTCGGAAACGCCTGCCTTGACGGTCAACGATCATGGAACACTCCGGCGAAGAAGAATCGGCCTCGCGAAACTTGACTTAGAATTCAAGTTTTCGCAAGACCCAAGCCTGAGTATATTCCTGGGGCACTACGCCATGTAAGCGGACATGGCGCAATCAGGTAGGTGAATGCCTCAACTGCTCGGAACGTCGGTATCCCGCTTGCGCTTGTTGCCCATGCGCACACCGATGTCCATCAGGAACTGGAAGAAACCTTCCTGGTCTTCCAGCACGTTGCTCCAGAAAGGCGAGTGATACAGCGCCACCGCGCCGTGCACCAGGGCCCAGGCTGCGCAGTAATGGAAATACGGCGGTACATCTTCAAGCTTGCCTTCGCTGATGCGGCCCTTGATCAGCAGTGTCAGGCGTTCGAAGTTCGAGGCGCGGATCTTGTGCAGCTCCTCGACCATTTCCGGTACCTGGTTGCCCTTGACCACCTTCTCTTCCAGGCGATCGAACAAGCGGTAACGCTGCGGGTCACGCATGCGGAACTCGAAGTAGGCTCGCGACAGGGCCTCCTTGTCCTTGTCCACATCGGCCGAATGCAACAGCTCGTTCAAATCACGCTCATAGTCGAGCATCAGGCGCAGGTAGATTTCTGCCTTGGATTTGAAATGTTTATAGATCGTGCCTTTGCCGATACCCACGGCATCCGCAATCATCTCGACGGTGACACTGTCTTCACCCTGATCGAGGAACAGCTTGAGCGCGGTGTCGAGAATTTCCTGCTCGCGGCGACGAAACTCACGGACCTTACGAGGTTCTTTGTGCATAAGAAAAAGGTCTGAAGGGTCAAAATTCGAAGCCGGGTATTATGCCTAACTTACGCAAAAATGCACGGATCATCCGTCCATGGCGGTCGTTCTTCAGAATATCCAGCGTACCTGGTTTTTTGTTTTTTCCTGCCGGGGCAGCCTGGGGCGAGCTTTGCCGGCAATGAGAACCTATCCGAAGCGAGCGTATTCCAAATTTGTTTAAAAACCACCCCCGGCCAGACTGGACGCGTTCGCATACTGATCAATACTTGAACTGTCGGCGCGCCATCTCCCCCAAGTGACGCGCTGATAAAGGTACCAATGGACCGCGTGCCTTTGTTTTACTCCTAATGGTCTTAACCCGGATTCACCCCCCAGAACCCGGGTTTTTTTTGCACGCAATTCAGGCCTCATCCCCACGGACATGGGCCAGCGGAAACAATTGCTTAAAGTTTTTCGTGGTCTGCTCGGCAAACCGCTCGTAAGACTCGCCGCGCAACATCGCCAGGAACTCCGCCACTTCCCTTACATACTGCGGAAGGTTCGACTTGCCGCGATAGGGAACAGGTGCCAGGTACGGTGAGTCGGTTTCCACCAGCAGCCGATCGGCCGGTACTTTGCTGGCAACGTCGCGCAAGGCGTCGGCATTGCGGAAGGTGACGATCCCGGACAAGGAAATGTAGTACCCCATGTCCAGCGCTGCCTTGGCCATGTCCCAGTCCTCGGTGAAACAATGCAGCACCCCGGCCTGGGGCAGTGCCGCGTCACGCAGCAGCGCCAGGGTGTCGGCGCGCGCACCGCGGGTATGGATGATTACCGGCTTGCCGGTCTGCCGTGCAGCTTCCAGGTGCAGTCGGAACGACGCCTGCTGCACCTCGGCGGCCTCCGGCTCGTAGTGATAGTCCAGGCCGGTTTCACCAATGGCAACCACCCGTGGATGATCAAGTTCGCGCAGCAGCCAGTCCAGGGCCGGTGCGGCATCGGGCTGGACGTCCAGCGGATGGACGCCGACCGAACAGTCGACATCCTCATAGCGCTCGGCCAGCGCCTTGACGTCGGCTGCGTTGTCGGCGCTGACGCCAATGCACAGGAAATGTCCAACATCCCGTTGGCGGGCGGCGTCCAGCGCGGCATCGAGGGAGCCGCCATGGGCAGCCAGGTCAAGACGATCAAGATGGCAATGGGAATCTACAAGCATAAAGGGCCGGGCTACATCGTATGGGTGGAACGGTCGGACTTCAGGGATCCGGCCAGGTGGGTTTCGATTTGATTGCGGGCGCAATTGTCACCGTCGTTGAACTGCACACCGACACCGGCAGCCCGGTTGCCCTGGGCGCCTTTTGGGGTCAACCAGATCACCTTGCCGGCGACCGGGATTTTCTCCGGCTCGTCCATCAGGCTCAACAGCATGAACACTTCATCGCCCAAACGATAATTCTTGTTGGTGGGAATGAACAGGCCGCCGTTCTTGATGAACGGCATGTAGGCCGCGTACAGCACGGACTTGTCCTTGATCGCCAGGGACAGGATGCCGTTGCGTGGCCCGGGGCTGACGGGTTCGTTCATACAGACCTCCGCTGCAATGAAACTGCGATTGCGCTGAGTTTAGGCAGTGTCTGTCAGTTTCGACCAGGCAAACTCGCCCATTGCACCAACAACGCCTCGAGCAGCAGCACGCGGTTGAGGTTCGCCTTGCTCAGCACCTTCTGGCGTTGGGCAAGAATCCAGTCCTGGATGTTCAAGATTTTGTCGCGGCTGCCCTTTTGCGCCAGGTACTGGATCACCTTGCGCATGTCCGCCAGGCCAAGCCCCCCCTCATCCTCGGTGAGCTGGTAGCGCAGGATCAGGTTCGACCAGTCGCAGAACCAGTCAAACAGCAACAGCAAGGGGATGGCGTTCCAGGCTTCGGCCAACTGCGTGGGCGATTGCTGCTGCTTGAGCAGTTTCTTCACCCCATCCACCACCAACGCCCGCTGCTCGCGCACACCCTGAACCTGAAGGCTCACCGCCGCCAGGGGCGAGCCGGCAGCGAGGGTCAACAACTCGGCCCGCTCTTCGTCAGTGCAGTCGGGCAAGGCCTGGGCCAGCCACTCGAGGCTCATCGCCTCGCTCGGCAATGGACAGGCCTGTTGCACACAACGGCTCTTGATGGTCGGCAACAACCGGCTCGGCTGGTGGCTGACCAGCAACAGCACCGTGTCGCCGGAAGGTTCTTCGAGACTCTTGAGCAAGGCATTGGCGGCGTTGATGTTCATCGCCTCGACCGGCTCGATCAGCACCACTTTGCGCCCGCCCATCTGCGAAGTCTGGACCACGAAACTGACCAGGTCCCGGACCTGGTCGACCTTGATCGCCTTGTCCGCCTCCTCCGGCTCCAATACATAATTGTCGGGATGACTGCCCGCCTTGAGCAGCAGGCAGGATTTGCATTCGCCGCAGGCGTTCAAGCTCCCGGGGTTGTGGCACAGCAAACTGGCCATCAATCGCTCGGCCAGCGCTCGTTTGCCGATACCCGCCGGACCATGCAGCAGATAGGCATGGGCATGCCGTGGACGACCGGCCATCTGCTGCCAGAGACTGTCCTGCCAGGGGTAGGCTTCAGCCACGGGCACGCTCCAGCAACCGCGGCACCAGGCTGTCCAGGGACTGCTGGACCTGGCTCAACGGCTGGGCGGCATCGATCAGCAGGTAACGCGCCGGATCGGCCTTGGCCCGCGCCAGGAAAGCACTGCGTACCGCATTGAAGAAGGCCTGGCCTTCCAGCTCGAAACGGTCCAGCCGGCCACGCGCACTGGCGCGGGCCAGGCCAACGTCCACCGGCAGATCGAACACCAGGGTCAGGTCGGGCCGCAAGTCGCCCAGGACGAAGCTCTCCAGCGCGGCGATGCGCTCGAGCGGCAAGCCCCGTCCACCGCCTTGGTAGGCATAGGTCGAGTCGGTGAAACGATCGCAGAGCACCACGGCACCGCGGGCCAGCGCCGGACGGATCACCTCGGCCAGGTGCTGTGCCCGGGCGGCGAACACCAGCAGCAACTCGGTGTCGGGGTTCATGGTTTCTTCGATGGGCGCCAGCAACACCTCGCGAATCCGCTCGGCCAATGGCGTACCGCCCGGCTCGCGGGTCAGCACCACCTCAAGGCCGGCGGCGCGCAGGCGTTCGGCCAGGTAGTCGCGGTTGGTGCTCTTGCCGGCGCCTTCAGGGCCTTCCAGCGTTATAAACAAGCCAGTCACGGGCGATCCTTAATCAAAGTCATTGCGGGCTCGGCGGCTCGCTGGCATCCGGGGCCGATTCCTGTAGCGGCTCCTGGGGCACCGCTTCCGGGGCCGTGTCGGGCGAGGCAGCAGGAATCGGGGCCGGGCTGGAGCGATAATCGGCGCGGCGCTTGAATTGGTACTCACGCACCGCGCTGTTGTGCGAATCCAGGTCGTCGGAGAACACGTGACTGCCGTCACCGCGTGCAACGAAGTAGAGGCTGCTGCCCGCCGCCGGGTTCAACGCGGCATGAATGGACTCGCGGCCCACCATGGCGATAGGGGTCGGTGGCAGGCCCGGGACCATATAGGTGTTGTACGGGTTTTCTTCCTTCAGGTGCGCACGGGTGAGTTTGCCAGTGTAGCGCTCACCCAGACCGTAGATCACCGTGGGATCGGTCTGCAGCAGCATGCCCAGGCGCAGGCGTCGCACGAACACGCCGGCGATCTGCTCGCGCTCCTGGGGCACGCCGGTTTCCTTTTCCACCAGCGACGCCATGATCAGCGCCTGATAGGGCTGGGTGTAAGGCACATCGGCGGCCCGCTGTTCCCATTCCTTGGCCAACACGCCTTCGAGCCGGTCGTAGGCCTTTTTCAGCACATCGACATCCGACGTACCACGCACGAAGCGATAGGTGTCCGGAAAGAACCGGCCTTCCGGAAAGACCCCGGAATGGCCGAGCCGATCCATTGCCTGGCTGTCGCTCAGGCCGGAGAGGGTCTGCTGGAGTTTTTCATCCTTGGCCAGCGCCGCACGTACCTGACGGAAATTCCAACCCTCCACCAGCGTCACGCTGTACTGCACCACTTCCCCACGTTTCCAGAGGCCAATCAGGCCTTCCATGGTCATGCCGGGCACCATCCGATACTCACCGGAGTGCAAGGGCTGCTCGGCGAGATTGAAGCGCCAATAGACCCGCAGCCAAAAAGCATCCTTGATCAGGCCGTCGGCCTCGAGGCGCCTCAAGGTTCCCGTCGGCGTGGTTCCATTGGGTACGTCCAGCAATTCTTCCTGGGTAATGTTCAGCGGCTGTTGCAACGCCGAATGAATCTTCCAGGCCGAAGCGCCCAACAACAGCCCTGCCAGAACCAATCCGGTTTCCAGCAACAGCAAGCATTTACGTCTCACGTCTCAAACATCCAATAGCGCGCGGGCAAGGGTCTGCAGTTTACGGGTGAGCGGCCCAACCGACCAGCGCGCCGAACCACATGCATGCACTGGCCATACGCCATAGACACTGTTGCAGACAAAGACCTCGTCGGCCTGGTGCAGCTGTTCGAGGCTGATGTCCGTGATTTGCGTGGCGATGCCATGAGACTCCGCCTGAAACAATAATTCTGCGCGCATCACCCCCGCCACCCCACAACGGCTGAGCTCCGCTGTGAACAACACGCCATCACGCACCAGGAACAAGTTGCTGAATACGCCTTCGATCACTCGCCCGGAAATATCCAGCATCAAGCCTTCGGCGTGATCCCCGTCGCGCCACTCGGCTCTGGCCAGCACTTGTTCCAGACGATTGAGGTGCTTGAGGCCCGCGAGCAAGGGCTGCTCGGACAAGCGCGTGGTACAGGGGAACAGACGGATACCCTGCTCGGCATGGGCATCAGGATAGGCGGCTGGCGGGTTTCCTTGTAGGATGCGCCGGACCGGGGCGCTGGGGTCGGCGGCATAACCGCGCAGGCTGTCGCCGCGGGTCACGATCAATTTCAGCACGCCATCGCCCAGGCGTCGGGCGTAGGCTTCCAGCTCCGCACTCAGTTCGGTCCGATCGAGCTTGAGCACCAGTCGTTGGCAACCCAGTTCCAGGCGTTGTAAATGACGCTCCAACAGGACCGGGATGCCCTTGCGCACGGCGATGGTTTCAAACAGTCCATCGCCGTAAGCCAGGCCGCGGTCCTTCAGCGACAGAACGTCAGCCGGCCGACCGTCGACCCAGCTCTCCATCAACCGGCGAACCGACGGAACACCAGCGAGCCGTTGGTCCCGCCGAAGCCGAAGGAGTTGGACAACACCACGTCGATGTCCATGCCGCGGGGGGTGTGCGGCACGAAATCCAGGTCGCAGCCTTCATCCGGCTCATCGAGGTTGATGGTCGGCGGCGCAACCTGGCTGTTGATCGCCAGCACGCTGAAGATCGCCTCCACCGCACCCGCGGCCCCCAACAGGTGGCCGGTCATGGACTTGGTCGAACTGACCGCCAGCTTGTAGGCGTGCTCACCGAACACCGTCTTGATCGCCTGGGCCTCGGCCAGGTCACCGGCCGGGGTCGACGTGCCATGGGCGTTGATGTATTGCACCTGCTCGCCGTTGATTTTCGCGTCACGTAAGGCGTTGGCGATGCAACGGGCAGCACCGGCACCGTCGGCCGGTGGCGATGTCATGTGGTAGGCATCGCCACTGGTACCAAAGCCGATCAGTTCGGCGTAGATGGTCGCACCGCGCGCCTTGGCGTGCTCCAGCTCCTCGAGCACCAGCGCACCGGCGCCGTCGGACAGCACGAAGCCATCCCGCCCCTTGTCCCATGGACGGCTGGCACGCGCCGGTTCGTCGTTACGGGTCGACAGCGCACGGGAAGCGCCGAAGCCGCCCATGCCGAGGCCGCAAGCCGCCATCTCGGCACCGCCGGCAATCATCACGTCGGCTTCGTCGTACATGATGTTGCGGGCCGCCATGCCGATACAGTGGGTACCGGTGGTGCAAGCCGTAGCGATGGCGTAGTTAGGTCCCTGTGCACCCAGGTGAATGGACAGGAAACCGGAAATCATATTGATGATCGAGCCCGGCACAAAGAACGGAGAAATCCGTCGCGGCCCCGAATCGTGCAGCGTGCGGCTGGTTTCTTCGATGTTGGTCAGACCGCCAATACCCGAACCCATGGCCACGCCGATACGCTCACGGTTGGCATCGGTAACCTCCAGCCCGGCATTGCGCACGGCCTGGAATCCGGCTGCCAGGCCGTATTGGATAAACAGGTCAAGCTTGCGGGCTTCCTTGACCGACAAATATTCCTCGACATTGAAACCCTTTACCGAGCCGCCAAAACGGGTGGAATAGGCGGAAAGGTCGGTGTGTTCGATCAGACCAATGCCACTACGGCCAGCCAGAATGCCCTGCCAACTGCTCGGCACATCCGTGCCCAGTGGCGACAACATACCCATACCGGTGACTACGACGCGTCTACGCGACACAGCACTCTCCTTTTTTCAAATGACGACTTTGCATCAGGCTTAAAGAAAAAACCGCACGCCGTGATGGCAGTGCGGTTTTTCCATGACAGCTAGCGACGACTAAAAATAATTAGTGCTGCTGGCTATTGATGTAGTCGATAGCGAGCTGAACAGTAGTGATCTTCTCAGCTTCTTCGTCAGGAATCTCGGTCTCGAATTCCTCTTCCAGAGCCATCACCAGCTCAACGGTGTCAAGGGAGTCGGCACCCAGGTCTTCAACGAAGGAAGACTCTTTCTTCACTTCTTCCTCTTTCACGCCCAGTTGCTCGGCAACGATTTTCTTGACGCGCGATTCGATGTCGCTCATACCTTTTTTAACTCCTAATGGATAAATTCAGTCGGCTGGCCGGGAAGGTAAGTGTATAGAAGACCTTTTCGGTTTTTCAACCGAAAGCTTCGCTCCTCAAACCCAGTGGCCCACCGTCTATAAATTGATTGCAGCTTTATAACGGATTTTAGACAGCTCGTATGACATTTTTTTGAAGCAATCCGTCACATTCAACTCATGTACATCCCGCCGTTCACCGGGATTGTAGCCCCGGTCACGTATGCCGCACCGTCCGATGCAAGGAAAGCAACCACGGACGCAATTTCTTGAGCTTGCCCCAGACGACCCAGCGGAATTTGTGTTTGCAACGCTTCGCGCTGTGCTTCCGGCAGTTCACGGGTCATGTCGGTGTCGATGAAACCCGGCGCTACCGAGTTGACCGTAATCGAGCGCGAACCCACTTCACGCGCCAGTGCGCGGCTGAAACCTTCCAGACCTGCCTTCGCCGCAGCATAGTTTACTTGGCCTGCGTTGCCCATGGCACCCACAACCGAACCAATACTGATGATTCGACCCCAACGAGCCTTGGTCATGCCACGCAAGACGCCTTTGGACAGCCGGTACAGGCTGTTCAGGTTGGTATCGACCACATCGAACCATTCGTCGTCTTTCATGCGCATCATCAGGTTATCGCGGGTGATACCGGCATTATTGACCAGGATCGCCGGCGCGCCGAACTGCTCCTGAATGCTTGCCAACACCGCCGCAACGGATTCGTCGCTGGTGACGTTCAGCTCAAGGCCAGTGCCTTGGATGCCGTTTTCCTTCAGGGTCGCGGCAATACGCTCGGCGCCCGAAGCAGAAGTCGCGGTACCCACGACAATGGCGCCTTGACGACCCAGTTCCAGGGCAATGGCCTGGCCGATGCCACGACTTGCACCGGTCACCAGTGCAACTTTACCTTGCAGACTCATGCAAGCTTCTCCTTTTTCAGGCCTGCGCTGCACGGGCGGCAGCGAAAGCGTCTGGGGTATTGAGATTGGAAGTCGACACGCCTTCGGCGCAGCGTTTGTTCAGACCGGCCAGCACTTTGCCAGGACCGCATTCGACCAGCTCGGTCGCGCCCTTGGCCGCCAGGGTCTGCACCGATTCGACCCAGCGAACCGGCTTGTAGAGCTGCTCCAGCAGATCGCGCTTGAGGGTCTGCAGGTCTGGCGCGACGTTGGCGCTGACGTTCTGCACCACAGGGATCTGCGGCGCCTGCCAGTCAATGGCGGCAATGGACTCGGCAAAGCGCTCGGCCGCCGGACGCATCAGCTCACAGTGCGACGGCACGCTGACTGGCAACGGCATCGCGCGCTTGGCGCCGCGCGCCTTGCAACCTTCGATCGCACGCTCGACCGCAGCCTTTGCACCAGCGATCACCACTTGGCCAGGCGAGTTGAAGTTCACCGCGCTGACCACATCGCCTTGCGCGGCTTCGGCACAAGCGGCCAACACATCGGCATCCTCCAGGCCCAGGATCGCGGCCATGCCGCCCTGCCCGGCCGGAACGGCCTCCTGCATCAACTGGCCACGACGCTCGACCAACTTCACCGCCTCGCCCAGGCTCAAGCTGCCAGCGGCCACGAGGGCACTGTATTCACCCAGGCTATGGCCGGCAACGAACGCTGGGCGCGCGCCACCTTCAGCCAGCCACAGGCGCCAGAGCGCGATCGAGGCGGTCAGGATGGCCGGCTGGGTCTTGTCGGTTTGATTGAGTTGCTCTTCCGGCCCCTGCTGGGTCAGCGCCCACAGGTCATAGCCGAGTGCAGCGGAAGCTTCTTTGAATGTTTCGAGGACCAGCGGGTATTGCGCGCCCAGCTCGGCCAGCATGCCGAGGGACTGCGAGCCCTGTCCTGGAAAGACGAATGCGAGGGAAGCAGACATGAAAACAAAGCCCCTAATGATCTTGTCGTCAGAAAGTGACGCCCCTGGGGGCGCTAGGAAACTGACAGTTGGATGACGGCTTGAACCGACCGGTCACATTTAAGCACTGCCAGGCGAAAACGCCTAAGTTAACAAATCTTCAAGGCGACCATGGAGGCGCTGAGGCAGATTTTCCTGGATTTCGATCACGGCCCGGTTGATTGCGCTTTGAAAGCCCTGCACGCCCGCCGAACCATGACTCTTGATCACAATACCCTGCAACCCGAGAAAACTCGCACCGTTATGCCGCGCCGGCGCCAGGTCCGCCTGCAGCCTGCGCATCAACGGCAACGCCAGGGCACCGACCGCACGCGAAGCCAGGCTGCGTTTGAATAATGCTTCGATTCGACCGCTGATCATGGTCGCCAGACCTTCACTGGATTTGAGCAGGATATTGCCGACAAAGCCGTCGCACACCACCACGTCCGCCTCGCCCCGATAAAGGCCATCACCCTCGACGAAGCCGATGTAATTGACCCCCCGAGCGCCCTGCAACAGGGTGGCCGCGAGCTTGACCTGCTGGTTGCCCTTGATGTCTTCAGTACCAATGTTCAGCAACGCCACACGAGGGCGCGAGATACCCAGGGTTTCAGCCGCCACCGAGCCCATCACGGCGAATTGCAGCAAATGCTCGGCACTGCAATCGACATTGGCCCCCAGATCGAGCAACTGGCAAAAACCACGCTGGGTGGGGATCGCCGCCACCATGGCCGGCCGATCGATACCGGGCAAGGTCTTGAGCACATAGCGCGACAAGGCCATCAACGCACCGGTATTGCCCGCACTGACACAGGCCTGGACCTTGCCGTCGCGCAGCAGCTCAAGGGCCACTCGCATCGAGGCATCCGGCTTGCTGCGCAGGGCCTGGGCCGGTTTTTCGTCCATGGCAATGACCTCGGACGCCGGGGTAATGGACAGGCGCGCGCGATCCACAGCCGATTGGCCGCTGAGCATTTCTTCCAGGAGGGAGGGTTGACCGACAAGGGTCAGGTGCAGCGAGGGCGTAGCATTCAGACAAGCAAGGCTGGCCTGAACAATGCTGCGGGGACCAAAGTCCCCGCCCATTGCGTCAATCGCGATGACTTGAGCGGACAAGGATTACTCGTCAGCGCCCTTGTCGATCACTTTACGACCACGGTATACGCCTTCTGGCGATACGTGGTGACGCAGGTGAACTTCACCGGTGGTCTTTTCTACGGACAGGGTGCTAGCCTCGAGAGCGTCGTGCGAACGGCGCATGTCACGGGCAGAGCGGGATTTTTTGTTCTGCTGAACAGCCATAATTGATTAACTCCTAAACGTTTGGGTCACGCTTTAACTGCGCCAATACACTGAACGGGTTGGACCGCGTTACCTCGTCCTCGCTCGGCTCGGGCTCATCTGCTCCCGCCGGCTGCTGGCATTCTTCCGGATGATGAGCAGGCACAATGGGCAAGGCGAGCAAAAGCTCTTCCTCGATCAGTGACTGCAGATCCAATGGATCCTCGCCCAGTTCCAGCACGTCATAACCTTTCGGCAACGACTGGGTATTCGCACCCTCCTTCACCACGGCGTAAGTGCATTCGCTGTGGATCGGCAGGGTGACCAGCTCAAGACAACGCTGGCAAACCATTTTGACTTCAGTGTCGATAAAGCTGTGGATCACCACAGATTTACGTTCATCTCGTTCAAAAACGAATTTGGCCTGGACCGTACCGACGTCGTCGGAAAGCGGGTCGCAGAGTCTCTTCAAATCGGCCAGCAGCAGTTCACCTTGTAGGGTGGCGCCACGGTCAGCCAATTTGCGCGGGTCAACGTGAGGTGGAATCGGGTCATTCAACATAGGCGCAGCATTATAGGGATGCCCCCGGCCATGTCAAAGGAAATTCAGCCCTGTCCGTCACTTGCACGCCTCGATAGAATCCCCATCCGCCTGTTGGAGATACCCATGCTGCCTTTATTACTTGCCTCAAGCTCAGTCTATCGACGGGAATTGCTCTCCCGCCTGAGACTGCCGTTCGTCTGCAGCTCACCCGACATCGACGAAAGCCGGCACTGCGCAGAGTCCCCCGTGGAACTGGTAAAACGCCTGGCCCGGGAGAAAGCCCTGGCGCTGGCCGACAGCCATCCGGCGCATCTGATCATCGGCTCGGACCAGGTCGCCGTGCTCGGCGAGCGAATCCTGGGCAAACCTCACACCTTCGAGAACGCCCGTGAACAACTGCTGGCGGCCAGCGGCGCCAAAGTCACGTTCCTGACAGGCCTGGCCCTGCTCAACAGCCAGACCGGCGCCTGCCAGATCGATTGCGTTCCGTTCACGGTCAATATGCGCACACTGGACCCCGAACGCGTCGAACGCTACCTGCGGGCAGAACAACCCTACGACTGCGCCGGCAGCTTCAAGGCCGAGGGCTTGGGCGTGAGCCTGTTCCAGAGCACCGAAGGCCCCGACGCTACCAGCCTGATCGGCCTGCCGCTGATTCGTCTTGTGGACATGTTGCTGGCCGAGGGCGTACAGATTCCCTAAAGACAAGAGGCCTGCCGCAGCAAGCCTCCTCTTGTGCCATTACAGGCGTTTCAGCGCAACGACGGCCCACGGAAGCCCATCCACATTGCCAGGTGCTCGGCAATGCTCGCCCCCAGCTTCTTGGACAGACGATCGATCGGCGACTCTTCGACGGTAAAGTCCACCAGTTCCTTCTCGCCAATCACATCCCGCGCCACCGAGCTGGCACTGCCCAACCCGTCGATCAGCCCCAAGGACAGCGCCTGCTCTCCAGACCAGACCAGCCCGGAAAACAGCTCTGGATGCTCCTTGTCCTTCAGCCGGTCGCCCCGGCCTTTCTTGACGCTGACGATGAACTGCTTGTGAGTGGTGTCGAGCACGCCCTGCCAGAACGCCGTTTCCTCAGGCTTTTGCGGCTGGAATGGGTCAAGGAACGACTTATGCTCGCCAGCGGTATAGACCCTGCGCTCCACCCCGAGCTTATCCAGGGTTTCAACGAAGCCATAGCCGGCCGCTGTCACCCCGATGGACCCTACCAGACTGGCCTTGTCCGCGTAGATCTGGTCCGCCGCGCTGGCAATGTAGTAAGCACCGGAGGCCCCCAGGTCGGAAATCACCGCATAGACCTTGATGTCCGGGTGCGCCGCGCGCAAACGCACGATTTCGTCATAGACGTAACCTGCCTGCACCGGACTACCACCCGGGCTATTGATGCGCAGCACCACACCCTTGACCTTCGAATCCTCGAACGCCGCCCGCAGGCTGCCGATGACGTTGTCCGCGCTCGCGGCCTCCTTGTCGGCGATCATGCCCTCGATGTCGATCACCGCCGTGTAGGCCGAACCGCCACCGGGGTTCTTCTTCATGTCGATTGCCTGGAAGAACAGCGTCAACCCGGCAAAAAGATAGATAAAGACCAGCGCCTTGAAGAAAACACCCCAGCGACGGGCGCGGCGCTGCTCCTCGATACTGGCCATCAAGGTCTTTTCAAGCAGTTTCCAGCTTTTTTCGTCACCGTTGTCAGCGCTCGCCTTGGCCGGTGCCTTCCATTCATCGGTCATACATGCATCCTCAACAGACTTTAATCGGTGTGCCGGCTCAGCCAGGCGTGCAACTCAGGAAAATGATCAATCGCCAGTCGTGGTTCGAACGCCCGCAGCGCCTCGATCGTTTGCGCGCCATAGCTGACAGCCACGGACCCCATGCCGGCGTTACGCGCCATTTGCAGGTCGAACGACGAGTCCCCCACCATCAGCGCCTGCTCTGGCCGCACCTCGCAATGCACCAGGATCTGCTCGAGCATCAGCGGATGCGGCTTACTGGCGGTTTCATCGGCGGCACGGGTAATGTCGAAATAATCCTCCCAACCATGGGCTTTCAACACCCGATCCAGCCCCCGACGCGCCTTTCCCGTCGCAACGGCCAGGTGGTACCCCTCGCCCCGCAGGCACTCAAGCGTCTGCACCACGCCGTCGAACAACGGCGAAGGCTCGGCGTCCAGCGCAATATAGTGATCGGCGTAATGTTGCCGGAAAATGACCAGCTCATCATCGTCGATCTCTGGATACAGGCTGCGAATCGCTTCTGGCAACCCGAGCCCGATAATCCCTTTGACGGCCAGGTCATCACACCTGGCGAAACCCATACGATCGGATGCGATATGCATCGACTCCACGATCCGACCAATGGAATTGGCCAGAGTGCCGTCCCAATCGAAAATCAACAATCTGTAGTCAGGATGCACTCAACCGCTCCACGGTCTTGGCCCACATGTCATCCACGGGTGCCTGCAGCTTCAGTTCTCCGCCGTCAGGCAACGGCACGGTGAGCATATAAGCATGGAGAAACAGGCGCTTTCCGCCAAGATCCCGGATCTCCCGGGTGAAATCGTCGTCCCCGTATTTGGGGTCACCCGCGATGCAATGCCCGGCATGTAGCGTATGCACACGAATCTGGTGGGTACGCCCGGTCACGGGCTTGGCTTCGACCATGGTGGCGAAATCACCGAAACGACGCAGCACCTTGAACACGGTGAGTGCATCCTTGCCTTCGTCGTTGACCTCGACCATGCGCTCACCGGAACGCAGGTTGCTCTTGAGCAACGGCGCACGGACTTGCTTGACGGAGGTTTCCCAGCGACCGCGCACCAGCGCCATGTAGCGCTTGTCGACGCCATCGCCGCGCAACTGCTCGTGCAGATGGCGCAGCATGCTGCGTTTCTTGGCGATCATCAGCAGGCCCGAAGTGTCGCGATCGAGGCGGTGGACCAGTTCCAGCTCCTTGACCTCCGGACGCAACTGACGAAAGGCTTCGATCACGCCAAAATTCAGGCCGCTGCCCCCATGAACAGCAATGCCCGCGGGCTTGTTGATCACGATCAGGGCTTTGTCTTCATAGACAATCGACGCTTCGAGGCGCTGCAACAGGCCTTGGGCGACGGGTACCGGCTCATCACGCTCAGGCACGCGAACCGGCGGCACGCGCACGAGGTCGCCCGCCTGGAGCTTGTATTCGGGCTTGATCCGACCTTTGTTCACCCGCACTTCGCCTTTACGCAAGATGCGGTAGATCAAGGTCTTGGGCACGCCTTTGAGCCGGGCCAGGAGGAAATTATCGATGCGTTGGCCGGCATATTCCGGCGAGACCTCAAGCATTTGAACGCCTGGGGTCGAAGGGGCAGTAGTCGTCATGGCGGCGATCATAACAATTTTTTATGGAATTGAAGCACTTAATCATTGCTGCTATAGTCGCGAACGCCGCCAAAAGTGGCTGGACAGCGGACTAACGGTCAAAAACCGGCCCTGACCAACGCAATTCACGAGGACGAAAGGCCGTCCTACGGGGCTTCTGCCACGATTCGGGAAGAGTTTGCAGGTGTAACGAGCGCAGGTGACATGAGGCCTGAAATACGCCGCAAAGCAGAGTTCTGACTCGCCTTGCGTGCCACATTCACGGCCAGTTCACAAAGTGCAGTCAGTTGCAAACGACCCGGGTGAGAGCTTCGGAAACAACGCCCGAATTAGCCATGATGCGTGACCTCCCCTTGCGGAGCTCACGGTAAATGCCAACCCGCTGCGGATTCTGCGCGCGGCAGCACCCGAATTATCAGGGATACGTGTAGGGTGGAGATGTACAACCGTCGGACTGTGTAGCACTAGGCTTATATTTAGACGCTTCATCTCGTCCACAGACGCCGGTTGATTCCTCCTCCTGACTGAGTGCTTGAGTACCAGCAAGCAGGACGCGTCCGTCGCGACTTCGCCATCCTTGGATCGAACTCGCTGGACACTGGAATGGCCCGGCCACTTCCATGACGCACCTGACACCGACCGTGAGAAGTCGTGTGTGCCGAACGCCGTTTCCGGCAGCCCGGAAACCGACGGTACTACATGAAAAGAATGCTGATTAACGCAACTCAACCCGAAGAGTTGCGTGTTGCACTGGTAGACGGCCAGCGCCTCTACGACCTGGATATCGAATCCGGTGCACGCGAACAGAAGAAGGCCAATATCTATAAGGGCCGGATTACTCGCATCGAACCAAGCCTCGAGGCTGCCTTTGTCGACTTCGGCTCCGAGCGCCACGGCTTCCTGCCCCTCAAGGAAATCTCCCGCGAGTACTTCAAGAAGGCCCCCGAAGGCCGCGTCAACATCAAGGAAGTCCTGAGCGAAGGCCAGGAAGTCATCGTTCAGGTCGAAAAAGAAGAACGTGGCAACAAGGGCGCTGCCCTGACCACTTTCATCAGCCTGGCCGGTCGTTACCTGGTCCTGATGCCGAACAACCCGCGCGCCGGTGGTATCTCCCGCCGCATCGAAGGCGAAGAACGCAACGAACTGCGCGAGGCCCTCAATGGCCTGGTCGCCCCCGCCGACATGGGCCTGATCGTGCGCACCGCCGGCCTGGGCCGCAGCAGCGAAGAGATGCAGTGGGACCTCGACTACCTGCTGCAGCTGTGGACCGCCATCAAGGAAGCCTCGCTGGATCGCTCCGCGCCGTTCCTGATCTACCAGGAAAGCAACGTGATCATCCGCGCCATCCGCGATTACCTGCGCCAGGACATCGGCGAAGTGCTGATCGACAGCGTCGAAGCCCAGGACGAAGCCCTGACCTTCATTCGCCAGGTGATGCCGCAGTACGCCAGCAAGATCAAGCTCTACGAAGACAGCGTCCCGCTGTTCAACCGCTTCCAGATCGAAAGCCAGATCGAAACCGCCTTCCAGCGCGTCGTCGAACTGCCGTCGGGCGGTTCCATCGTCATCGATCCGACCGAAGCCCTGGTGTCCATCGACATCAACTCGGCCCGCGCCACCAAAGGCAGCGACATCGAAGAAACCGCCCTGCAGACCAACCTTGAAGCGGCCGAGGAAATCGCCCGTCAGTTGCGCCTGCGCGACATCGGCGGCCTGATCGTCATCGACTTCATCGACATGACCCCGGCCAAGAACCAGCGCGCCGTGGAAGAAAAGGTCCGCGAATGCCTGGAAGCCGACCGCGCCCGCGTACAAGTTGGCCGTATCTCGCGCTTCGGCCTGCTGGAAATGTCTCGTCAACGCCTGCGCCCATCCCTGGGTGAAAGCAGCGGCATCGTCTGCCCGCGTTGCAACGGCACCGGCATCATCCGTGACGTCGAGTCGCTGTCCCTGGCGATCCTGCGCCTGATCGAAGAAGAAGCCCTGAAAGACCGCACCGCCGAAGTCCGCGCCCAGGTGCCGATCCCGGTGGCTGCGTTCCTGCTCAACGAAAAACGCAACTCGATCACCAAGATCGAACTGCGCACCCGTGCCCGTATCGTCATCCTGCCGAACGATCATCTGGAGACGCCGCACTTCGAAGTGCAGCGCCTGCGCGACGACAATCCAGAAGCCCACAACAATCAGTCCAGCTACGAAATCGCCGCTGCCGCTGCCGAAGTGGAAGAAGCCCAGCCGGCTGCCGCCACCCGCACCCTGGTTCGCCAGGAAGCCGCGGTCAAGACGGCTCCTCCCCGTGCCAGCGCTCCGGTTCCGACCGAGGTCGTCGCACCGCCGGCACCCGCACCGGTCGCCGCGCCTGAGCCGAGCCTGTTCAAGGGCCTCGTGAAGTCCCTGGTCAGTCTGTTCGCCACCAAGGAAGAGCCTGCCGCACCGGCCGTCGTCGCCAAGCCAGCCGCTACCGAGCGTCCGGCCCGCAACGAAGAACGCCGCAACGGTCGCCAGCAGACCCGCAACCGCAACGGTCGTCGCGACGAAGAGCGTAAGCCTCGCGAGGAACGCGCACCACGTGAAGAACGTGCGCCGCGTGAACCGCGTGAAGAACGCCAGCCTCGTGAAGCCCGCGAGGAAGCGCCAGCCGTAGCCCGCGAAGAGCGTGCACCGCGTCCGCCGCGTGAAGAGCGCCAGCCTCGTGCCCCGCGTGAAGATCGCAAGCCTCGCGGCGAGCGTGAAGAACGTGTTCGCGAACTGCGCGAGCCATTGGATGCCGCCCCAGCCGTTGCTGCCACTGTTGCTGGCACTGAAGAGCGTCCAGCTCGCCCGCCTCGTGAAGAGCGCGCACCGCGTCCACCACGTGAAGAGCGTCAACCACGCGTCGAACAGGCTGCTGCCGCTGCCAGCGAAGAAGAAGTGCTCAATGCCGAGGAGCAACTGCCGGAAGACGGTCAGGAGAACGCCGAGGGCGATCGTCCACGCCGCCGCTCCCGTGGTCAGCGTCGTCGCAGCAACCGTCGTGAGCGCCAACGTGACGCCAACGGCAATGTGATCGAAGGTTCGGAGGAATCCGAATCCACCGAGAACGCCGAAGCGCCACGCGCTGCGGACCTGGCCGCTGGCCTGGCCGTGACCGAGGCCGTTGCCAGCAGCGTGATCAGCGCCCCGGCCGAAGCCCAGGCTCACGAGCAAGCCGAACGCGCCACCGCAGCTGTGGAAAACACCCCGGTCGAAGCGCCTGTGGTCGAAGCCACGACGCCGGTAGAAGCCACCACCTCGCCAGAAGTGGAACTCGCACCGGTTCGTGACGTCCAGCCTGAAGCCGAAGCCCCCGCCGAGCCTGCGCCGGTCGTCGAGGCGCCAGTCGTCGCCGCCGAGCCGGCTGCCGAAGTAGCGGCCGAGGAAAAGGCACCCGCGCCAGTCCGTGAGGAGCAGACTGCGTTCAACTGGACCGCGGAGCCAGCTGCACCGGCCCCCGTGGTCGAGCCTGAGCCGACTCCTGAGCCCGTGAAAGCGGTCGAACCAGAAGTGGTCGCGCCAGCTCCCGTGGTCGAAGCCCCCGTGGTCGCCGAAGCACCCGCCCCAGCGCAAGAGCCTGCCCCTGTCAGCGCCCTGACTCCGAACGGTCGTGCGCCGAACGATCCGCGTGAAGTGCGTCGTCGCAAGCGTGAAGCTGAGCGTCTGCAGAAGGAAGCCGAACAAGCCGCCGCTGCAGCTCAAGCGCCTGCTGCCGAGCCAGCCCCTGCCCCGGTCGCTGAAGCCCCGAGCGAATCGGCTCCGGTGATCGATGAGCCTCAGCACACCGCTGAAGAAATCGCACCGCGTCACGCTGAAGTAGTGGAAAAAGAGCACGAGTCCAAGCCTCACGCCTGATTCCATCGCGCAATGAAAAGCCCCGCCTGGTGATGCCAGGCGGGGCTTTTTCATGCCTTCAAGTTATCCACAGCCCTGTAGCATCACCGACAGCCACAGAGGCTTTGCTCCGGCAGCTATTTGAACGTGAGCGCCTCAGGCACATCGATATCCCAAGTGACTCCGGGATCGTCCACTTCCACTTCGACCACCCTCGCCCCGGCAAACAACACCTTGGCGCCGCGGTCCCCCGTCAACGCCATCAATTTCGGCCCAAACCCACGGCCAAACCCCACGGGATGCCCGTATTCGCCGGCAAGCACCGGCACACTGATGCCATCCTCACGAATCCCTGCCACGACGCGTTCGATGCTAGACGGCAGGATAAATGGCATGTCGCCCAGCACCATCAGCCAGCCATCGAGGCCCGGACACGCCTGGACACCGGCGGCAATGCTGTCGCCTAGCCCGGGCGAGTCCAGTTCCACGAACTCGCATCCGTAAGCCTGGGCCATGCGAATGGCTTGGGGTCGATCCGTGCTCGTCACCAATACGCGCTTTTCCAGGGTGGCAGGCAAATTCACCAGCACCTGCTCGATCACTGATCGTACGGCGCCATCACGCCCCGTGCAGTCGGCCAGCAATTTATCCTTGTCGGGGCCTGCCACCTGACGGAAGCGACGACCGGAACCGGCCGCCAGGATGATCACACCTATCGAATTCGCCATATGCCCTCCTGTCGCGTCTACAGCGGTTTTTTCTGCCGCAGTTCAACGCCGTTCTTGATCGCCACGATCTCCGCCAGCAACGATAAGGCGATCTCCGCCGGGGTGTGGCTGCCGATGTGCAAGCCAATCGGCCCGTGCAGGCGTTCAATGACGTCTGCGGACAAGCCTAGCTGAGCCAGGTTATCCCGCCGTTTCTGGCTGTTGACCCGAGAGCCCAGGGCCCCGACATAGAACGCCTTGGAGTCCAGGGCGGTGAGCAGTGCCATGTCGTCCAGGCGCGGATCGTGGGTCAGGGCGACAATCGCCGTGCGCTCGTCTGTTTGGATGCTCAGCACCGCTTCGTCAGGCATGCCCGAGACGAAGCGACCATGTTGTGCTTCCCAACCGTAGACAAACTCCTTGCGCGGATCGCAGATCAACACTTCGAAGTCCAGCAGCCGGGCCATTTGCGCCACGTAGCGCGACAGTTGCCCGGCGCCGATCAGCAGAAGCCGCCAGCGTGGACCGTAAATCGCCCGCAAGACCTGTCCATCGAACACCAGGGCGTCGGTCTTGCTGGCCGGGGCCAGGACCACATCACCATTGGCGACCGTCAGTTCACGGGCGACGATCTCATGGGCTTCGCAGCGCTCCAGCAATTGAGCGACCCAATGCGGATCGCCCACGCGCTCTTCGGTCAGGCGCAAGGTGCCGCCACACGGCAGGCCGAAGCGCGCCGCCTCCTCGCGGGTGACGCCATAGGTGATCAGTTGCACCGGTGGACCGTCCGCTGGAATGCGACCGTCGTGCAGCCGGGCGATCAGGTCATCCTCGACACAACCACCCGACACCGAACCGATCACCACGCCATCTTCACGCAGGGCCAACATCGCCCCTGGCGGCCTTGGCGCGGTGCCCCAGGTCTGGACCACGGTGAACAACACCACACGCTGCCCGGCGCGGCGCCATTCGAGCACGCTGCGCAGGACGTTCAGGTCGACGCTGTCCATCAAGCCTTGACCTGCCGCCAGTCTTGCAATTGATAGCGCACGGGCAGGTTACGGATGCGTTTGCCGGTGGCGGCGAAAATCGCGTTGCACAGCGCCGGCGCAATCGGCGGCACGCCCGGCTCGCCGACGCCACCCAACGGCACCTCGCCCGGCGGCGTGACCAGATGCACCGCCACCTCCTTGGGGGCCAGGGACATACGCGCCACTTCGTACATGTGGAAGTTGTCCTGCTGGACCTTGCCGTCCTTGAAGCTGATCTCCCCCACCATCGCATTGCCCAGGCCCATGACACAGGCGCCTTCGAACTGGGAGCGGATGCGCTCGGGGTTGATCTGCGGACCGCAATCCACGGCGATGTCCGCCTTGTGCACGATCACCGTACCGTCGTCCTTGACCTCGACCTCGATCACGGCGGCGACGTAAGTCACGAAACTGTAATGCACCGCCAGCCCCAGCCCTCGCCCCTTGGGCAACTCGCGGCCCCAACCGGCGGCCTTCGCCGCGGTTTCCAGCACCGTGCGGATCCGTGCGGTATCGATCGGATAACGCTCGGGGGATTCGCCGTAGTTCCATTCTTCACTCAAGGTCCGCGGATCGATCTTACGGTCCGGCCCGAGCAATTTGATCTGGTACTTCAGCGGATCCTGGCCGGCCTTGTGGGCCAATTCGTCGATGAAACTCTGGGTCGCGAAACCATGGGGGATGTTCGACACCGAGCGATACCAACCCACCCGGGCATGGGCCGCCGCTTCGGGATTCTCCAGGCGCAGGTTCGGGATGGCGTAAGCCATGTTGGTCACACCCATGCCTATTTCGAACGGCGCCTCGTGGGTCATGCCCGGCGCAAACAGTGCGGTGATGCTCGGGGCCACGGTGCGGTGCAACCAGCCGGACGGCATACCGTCCTGGTTCAGACCGGCCTTGAGGTATTCGGCCGATACCGTGTGGAAATACGAGTGATGGATGTCGTCTTCACGGGTCCATTGCACCCGCACGGCCTGGCCCGGGAACTCCTTGGCCAGCTCTGCCGCTTCGAGGACGAAATCGGGTTTGGACTTGCGTCCGAAACCGCCCCCCAGCAGCGTGATGTTCACCGTGACCTTGTCGAAAGGAATGCCCAAGCGTTCGGCGATGCGTTCCCGAGTCACTTGCGGTGCCTGGCTCGGCGCCCAGGCTTCGCACTGGCCATCCTTGAAGCGGGCGACGGCGACCATCGGCTCCATGGGTGATTGGGATAAGTGCGGCAGGTAATACGAAGCCTCCAGGGTCGACTCGGCCTTGGCCAGGGCATCGTCGACATCGCCGCTGCTGCGCACGATTTTTCCAGGCTTGAGGGCCGCCGCTTCCAGTTCCTTGCGGTAGGCGACCGAGTCATAGCCGGCATTCGGGCCATCGTCCCAATCGATTTTCAGCGCTTCACGGCCCTTGATCGCCGCCCAGGTGTTCTTCGCCACCACGGCAACGCCACCCAACGGTTGGAATTCGGAGGGCAGCGGGCGCCCTTCGATCGACACCACCTTGACCACGCCCGGTACTTTCAACGCCGCGCTGCTGTCCACGGTCTTGAGCTTGCCGCCATAGACCGGCGGACGGGCCACGACGGCGTAGAGCATACCGTCGAAATGCACGTCGGCGCCAAACACCGCGCGGCCGTTGACGATATCCGCACCGTCGATGGCCCGTGTCGCCTCCTTGCCAATGTAGCGAAACTCCGAAGGCTGCTTGAGCCGCAGGCTGTCCCGCGCGGGCACGGGCAAGGCGCCGGCGGCAGCGGCCAGCGCGCCGTAGCCCAGCTCGCGACCGGAAGGCTGGTGCAGCACTTTGTGCAGTTGCGCCCGGCACTCACTCACCGGGACCTTCCACTGTGCCGCGGCGGCCAGTTCCAGCATGGTCCGGGCGGCAGCGCCGCAACGACGCATCGGCTCGTACCAATGGCGCATGCTGCGCGAGCCGTCGGTGTCCTGGTTGCCGAAACGCGCCTCGTCGGCCGGCGCCTGGCGCACCTTGACCTGCGCCCAATCGGCTTCCAGCTCGTCGGCCACCACCATGCTCAGGCTGGTGCGCACACCCTGGCCCATTTCCGAACGGTTGCAAATCACGGTCACGCTGCCATCGGCAGCAATGCTCACATAGACCTTCGGATCATCGACCGCGCCGTGGGGCATGCCCTCGGCACCGAATTTCTTGTCCTCGGCGAATGCATCCGGCAACCCCCAACTGGCGGCCAGTACCAGCACACCGGTCGCGCTTGCGCCTTTGAGAAAGCCACGACGGCTGAGGTTGCTCAGTACAAAATCATTGGGCAAACGACTCATGCCTTGGCCTCCTTCAGGTGAGTGGAGGCCTGGCGGATCGCGGTCTTGATCCGGTTGTAGGTGCCGCAGCGGCAAATGTTGCCGACCATCGCCTCCTCGATCTGCTCGTCACTCGGATTGGGATTGCTCTTGAGCAAGGCGGTGGCCGACATGATCTGCCCGCCCTGGCAGTAACCGCACTGGGCCACGGCCGTATCGAGCCAGGCCTGCTGCACGACTTGCCCGACCGGGTCGGCGTGAAGCGCGTCGATGGTGCGGATGTCCTGCCCTTTCACCGAACCGATCGGCGTGATGCAACTGCGCGCCGGCGCGCCGTCGATGTGGATGGTGCACGCGCCGCACAGCCCCATGCCACAGCCGAATTTGGTGCCGTTGTAACCGGCCACATCGCGGATCGCCCAGAGCAGCGGCATGTCCTCGGTCACATCCAGTTGATGGTCTTTTCCATTGAGTTTCAGGGTAATCATGGGCACGCCCGCACAATGTTCGAGTGATGGGGTCGAGCCATCTGCCGTTTGGGTGACAGGTCGGTGTCGCAGACTGGCTCAGGCTGATCGGGCTCTCTTGTGCACACGCAAGCGTCTGCACCGGGCCTTCAGGACGATGGTCGCATCGTTAGGAAGCTAAATTAACCCAGGTTCAAGCAAAACGCCCTGCACAATCCTGCACAAATGAAGGTGTGCAGGATTGTGCAGGGCGCTTTTTCAGGGGCGGGCGAAGAAGTGCGGTTCAGTACCGATTCGGCTCCATTTCCAGCTCGACCTGGAAACGTTCGGCAATGTCTTTCTGGATGCGCAGGGCCAGGTCCAGCAGTTGCGGGCCGGTGGCGCTGCCGTAGTTGACCAGCACCAACGCCTGCAACTTATGCACCCCGGCATCCCCCTCGCGAAAGCCCTTCCAGCCGGCTCGTTCGATCAGCCAGCCGGCGGCGATTTTCATCTGCCCTTCAGGCTGTGGATAAGCCACCAGGTCGGGGTATTGCTGCTTGAGGTACGCCACGTGGCTGGCCGGCACCAGCGGGTTCTTGAAGAAACTGCCAGCGTTGCCCAGCACCGCCGGGTCGGGGAGTTTTTCGCTGCGGATGCTGCAAATCGCCCGGCTCACGTCCATGGGCGTTGCCTGGTCGATGCCTTGCTCGGTCAACCGTTGGCGGACCGGGCCGTACTCCAGGTGCAGATGCGCAACACGACTGAGGGCGAAACGCACCCGCAGGATCAGCCAGCGCCCCGCTTGCTGCTTGAACAGGCTGTCGCGATAGGCGAAACGGCACTCATCGAGGCTGAACTCGCGCAGCTCGCCGCTCTGGCGATCCAGCGCGGTGAGGCCGGCGAAGACATCCTTGATCTCCACGCCGTAGGCACCGATGTTCTGCATCGGCGCCGCGCCGACGGTACCGGGGATCAGGCTGAGGTTTTCCAGGCCCGACCACCCTTGCGCCAGCGTGTACTGGACGAACGGGTGCCACGGCTCCCCCGCCTCGGCTTCGATCACCACCCGTTCGCCGTCGTCGCTGAGCAGGCGGATACCCTGGCTGGCCATGCGCAGCACCAACGCATCGATGTCGCCGGTCAGCAGCAGATTACTGCCGCCACCGATCACCAACAGCGGCACGTCATGCTCGCGGGCATAGGCCAGTGCCTGGCGCACATCGCCATCGTCGCGGGCTTCGGCGAACAACCGGGCGCCGACGTCCACCCCGAAACTGTTGAAGGGCTTGAGGCTGACGCCCGCTTGTACCTGCAAGGTCATAACCGCCCCTTCAATTCGATCACCAGACGATCCGTGGCGCGCTCGATCAGGTCCAGCACGTGTTCGAAGCCTTGCTCGCCTTCGTAGTACGGGTCCGGCACATCGTCGAGTTCGGCTTCGTAGCGACGCAGGAACAGGTCCAGCTCGGCCCGGCCATCGGCCGGTTGCAGCGCCTTGAGATCGCGCAGGTTGTTGCCGTCCATGGCCAGGATCAGGTCGTAGGCGGCAAAGTCGGCACGCGACACCTGCCGGGCGCGCTGGGCCGACAAATCGTAGCCGCGCCGCAGGGCCGCGGCCTGGCTGCGCTTGTCCGGAGCCTTGCCGACGTGCCAATCACCGGTGCCGGCGGAAGCGACTTCCACCTGCCCGGCCAGCCCGGCCTCGCGCAGCTTGTGACGCAAGATGCCTTCGGCGGTGGGCGAGCGACAGATATTGCCGAGGCAAACGAACAGAACCCGCATCAAGCCTCCAGCAGGCGACGGACGCGCTCGAGGTCTTCGGCGGTGTCGACACCGGTCGGCGGCGCGATCAACGCATCGGCGACGTGGATCCGCACGCCGTGCCACAGGGCCCGCAATTGTTCCAGGGCTTCGGTGTTTTCCAGCCAGCAGGGGCCCCAGGCGACGAAGTCCTGGAGGAAGCCGGCGCGGTAGGCATAGATGCCGATGTGACGGCGATATGGCACGCCTTCCGGCATCACGTCACGGCTTTGGGCGAATGCGTCCCGCGCCCAGGGCAATGTCGCGCGGCTGAAGGTCAACGCCAGGCCATTGAGGTCGCTGACCACCTTGACCACGTTGGGGTTGAACAGGGTTTGCACATCTTCGATCGGCTCGGCCAGGGTGGCCATGCGCGCCTCGGTGTGGGCCGCCAGGTTGGCGGCGACCTGGTCGATCACGCTGGGCGGGATCAATGGCTCGTCGCCCTGCACGTTGACGACGATGGCGTCGGCGGCGAGACCGAGCTTAGTCGCCACCTCTGCCAGGCGGTCGGTGCCGGAATTATGATCTTCGCGGGTCATGACCACTTCGGCGCCGAAGCCCTTGCAGGCCTCGACGATGCGCGCGTCGTCGGTCGCCACCACCACACGCTGGGCGCTGCTCTTGCAGGCCTGCTCCCACACATGCTGGATCATCGGTTTACCGGCGATCGACAGCAACGGCTTGCCCGGCAGGCGCGTCGAGGCGAAACGCGACGGAATGACAACGGTAAAGGCTGCGGTCATTTATCCAGGCGCTCGTCGGTGTTCAGGGTGCGGGCTTCGCTTTCGAGCATCACCGGGATGCCGTCGCGAATCGGATAGGCCAGGCCGGCACCCTTGCTGATCAGTTCGGTCTTGTCGGCGCTGAGCTTGAGCGGGCCTTTGCAGACCGGGCAGGCCAGGATATCGAGCAGTTTGGTGTCCATGAAATTCCCCTGGGTAAAAGAGTTAAGGCAAAAGCCGATCCGGCAGCAGGCGCATCAACTGCGTATCGAACCAGGCCACGAAGGCCGGCGATGGCGCCGCGTCCACCGTCAGGTACCACCAGTCGGGCGCGGCGAAGGCACGGCATTTGACCGCGTCCTTTTCCGTCATGATCACTGGCAGCGGCGGCATGAAATTCAAGGCCTGGGCACTGTACTCGGCGTGGTCGGCAAAGGCGTGCGGGATTGGCCGCCAGTGTAGCGTTTCGAGGGTCTTGAAGAAACGCCCGGGATTGCCGATGCCGGCCACGGCGTGCACGGCCTGGTCAGGTGGAAAATGGTCGATGGGGCGCTGTTCGCCGCTGGCCAGGTTCACCAGGGTCGTGGGCCGTAGCTCGAAGGCGAAGCCGTCGTCACGGTCGGCGGGGGCGCCGTTGTACAACACCGCGTCGACCGATTGCAGGCGCTCGACAGGCTCGCGCAACGGGCCGGCCGGCAGGCAGCGCCGATTGCCCAGGCCCCGGGCGTTGTCGATCAGCACCAGTTCGAGGTCCCGGGCCAGCCGATAATGCTGCATGCCATCATCGGACAGGATCAGGTCCAGCGGCTCGGCCGCCAGCAACGCCTGGACCGCACGACTGCGATCGGGATCGATCATCAGCGGCACACCGGTGCGCTGGACGATCAACAGCGGCTCGTCGCCCGCGACGTCCGCGCCCTGCTCGGCCTCGACCCGCCAGGGCAGTTGTGGCGGCTTGGCGCCATAGCCACGACTGACCACCCCGACCCGCAAGCCACTGCGCTGGCAATGCTGGATCATCCACAGGATCAACGGCGTCTTGCCGGTGCCGCCGACCGTGATATTGCCCACCACCACCAACGGCACCGCTGGCTGGTAGATCTGCCCTTCGCCGGCCAGGAAGCGTTCACGCTTGCCGACCACCACCCGACGGTACAACCACTCCAACGGGCGCAACAACGTCAGGGCCGGATGCCCCTCATACCAGGCGGCGAGCAATCGATCGGAGATGGCCATCAGGGTGCAGGTGCCGCCTCGACCGTGGTCATGCGCAAATGGCTGAAGCCGAGCTTGCCGGCCGCGTCCATCGCGGTGATCACTGATTGATGAGGCGTCTTGCCGTCGGCACTGATGGACAACGGCAGGTTGGTATCGCCGCCGGACGCCTGTTGCAGCGCCTCGATCAGACTCGCCAGGTCGCTCTTGGGCAACAGTTGGTTGTTCACCGAGAACGCCCCGTCGGCGCTGATGGTGATTTCCAGGTTCTTGAGTTGCTGGTCTTCGGCCGGCGAGCCGCTGACGGCTTGCGGCAATTCAACCTTGAGCTGGGTTTCCCGGGTGAACGTGGTGGTCACGACGAAAAACAGCAACAGGATGAACACCACGTCGATCAGCGACGCGAGGTTGATGTCGATGGTTTCCCGTGGTTTGCGGCGGAACTTCACTTCTTGCTCCCGGCCAGGTCCACGTCACGGTCACCCTGCACCACCTCGACCAGCTTGATGGCCTCCTGCTCCATGCCGACCACCAGCTCGTCGATACGACGTTGCAGGAACCGGTGGAAGAAGACCGCCGGGATGCCCACCATCAGGCCCGAGGCCGTGGTGATCAAAGCCTTGGAAATACCGCCCGCCAGCACGGCGGCGTTGGTGGTCATGCCAGAGCTGGTGAATGCGCTGAAAATATCGATCATCCCCAGCACCGTCCCCAGCAGACCCAGCAGTGGGGACATCGCGGCAATGGTGCCCAAGGCATTGATGTAGTGCTCCAGCTCATGGATGACCCGGGCGGCGGCCTCCTCGATGCATTCCTTCATGATCTCGCGACCGTGCTTGGAGTTCGCCAGTCCCGCGGCGAGGATTTCCCCCAGGGGCGAACTGGCTCGCAGCTCCTTGAGCTTGTCCTTGTTCAGTTGCTTGTCCTTGATCCAGACCCAGACCTGCCCGACCAGATGCTCCGGGGCCACGCGACTGGCCCGCAGGGTCCACAAACGCTCGGCTACGATACCCAGCGCCGCGATGGAACTCAGGATAATCGGCAACATCATCCAACCGCCGGATTTGACCAATTCCCACACAGTGACTGCCCCCTTGAAAAAGTGCGCCACTTTATCACACAGACTCGCCTTGCAGGCCCGACCGCCGGTAAGGTCCTCGCTCGGTTGAGCCGAATCAATGTCCATGCGCCGGCCCGGCCGGCGGCGGGTCGCGCCAGTAACGCCGCTGCCCGGCCTGGGTGCGGGGCGACTCGAAGGCCCCCAGTCGCAGACGAATGGCGCCTTGCTCGGCGCTGTCGTAGATATCTATGCCTGCGCGTCGATAGCGGGCCAGCACCTGCGGATGAGGATGGCCGAACGCATTGCCGCGCCCGCGGGAAATCAACACCGAGTGAGGCGCAAGCCCCGCCAGCAAGGCCATGGACGATGAGCTGCGACTGCCGTGGTGAGGGGCCGCCAGCCACTGGATCGGCACCGCCAGGGGGCTGTCGAGCAAGGCACGCTCGGCATGGGTGTCGATGTCACCGGTCAGCAGCAAGCGCTCACCGCCGGCCTCCACCAGCAAGACACAGGACTTCTGATTGCTTTCACGGGCGGACGTCCATCGCCACAGCGTGAACCTGACCCCGTCCCACTCCCAGCGCTCGCCACTGTCGCAAGGCTCGGCTCGCAACTCGCCGGGCAGCCCGACGGGATCGCCACTGATCACCCGCCCCGTCGGCAACCCGTTGCGCACGGCCTGGGCACCGCCGGCGTGATCGGCGTCAGCATGGCTGAGCAACATCACATCCAAGCCGCGCACACCCAGTTTGTGCAAGGTGGGCAGCACGACGCGCGCGCCCACATCGGCGTCGCCAAAGCGCGGCCCCGCGTCGTAGAGCAGGCTATGACGCCGGGTCCGCACCAGCACCGCCAATCCCTGGCCGACGTCCAACTGCCAGATCTCGGCTTGCCCTTGCGGCACCTCCTCCCTGGGCGGAACGACCATCAACAGCAACATCGGCCATCCCAGCAACCGCAGCGGCACGCCCTTGGGCAATAGCAACAGAAACGCACCGAGGGCGGCCAGCAGCCAGGCCCACCAGGGTATCGAGGCGGGGATCCAGGCAGGCATCCGCCCGGCAACCAGGGCCAACCCCTTGAACAACAGGTCAAGCAAACCGCCGGCGAGCCACAGCAGCCCCTCCCCCAAGAACGGCACCGGCAACGATGCAGTGCCCAGCAGCGCCAGCGGCAGTACCAGCAAGCTGATCCAGGGCACCGCCAGCAGGTTCACCAGCGGACCGCTGAGGCTGATCGGCAAGCCCAGTATCAACAGCAACGGACACAACCCGACGGCCACCAGCCACTGTGCCCGGGTCCAGCTCTGCCACCAGCGCCAGGGCCCCAGGCGCCCGCCAAAGGTAAACATCAGCACGGCGACAGCGGCAAACGACAGCCAGAACCCCGGTCGCAAACTGGCCAGCGGATCGAACAGCAGCACGCCCGTCAAAGCCAGCAGCCACGCCCACCACGGGTCCGCCTGCCGGAAGCGCAAGCGCCACAGCAACACCAGCCCGATCATGGCGCAGGCCCGTCGCACCGGCACCTCGAACCCGGCCAGCAAGCCGTAGCCCAGGGCGGCGGTGAAGGCCAGCGCACAGGCCCAGGGCAGCCACGCCAGCCTCGCCGGCCACAAGCCATGGCGCGCCGCACCGGCCACCAGCAGGTACACCAGACCGGCGAGCAAGCCGATGTGTTGCCCGGAAATCACCAGCAAATGAACCGTGCCGGTGTCCTGCAGCACTTGCCAATCCGCGCGACTCAGGCCCGTGCCGTCGCCCAGCACCAAAGCCGCCAGCGCACCGGAACGGCCCTGGGTGTCGACCCTTGCCAGCGCCTGGCGCACCCCATCGCGCCAAGCGCCCCGGGGCGGTTGCAGGAGATAACCGGCCTTGACCGAACCGGTCGCGCCGATGCCCCGGCTCAACAGCCAGGCCTCATGATCGAAGCCATCCGGGTTCAGCAACCCGGCGGGACGCTTGAGCTTCACCGCCACGCGCCAGCGCTCGCCGCTGCTGACCGGCGGGCCAGCGAACCAGGCCAGGCGTATCGTCGATGGCAACCGGGTTCGGCGGGCCTGGGCATCGGCCAGTTCAAAACGCACCACGCCGTCGCCCTGTTGCGGCAAGCCGACAACGCGCCCTTCGACCCAGCGGGTTTCTCCGTCCAGCGCAGCGGGTAACCGGTCGTCCAGCGCCCACTGCGCCGACAGGCAGGTCCACACCACGCCCAACAAGAAGAACCCCAGCGGATAGGTTCGAAACGGCAACACCGTCAGCGCCAGCAGCGCCATGGCAACCACCAGCCACAACGACGGCAGTGCCGGAAAAAAAACCGGGGCCAATAGCCCCAGTGCAAGCGCGATCAACCCTGTGCGCATAACCCGTCCTTGAGAGTTCTCTCTTCAGGCATAGACGGTCTGCGGCACCGCGCGCGTTATCAATTGTCACAAAGTCTGAATCTGCCCGCCGTAGAATCCGGACATACTTGCGGCCTTACTGCGTTGAACCGACCGAGAAGCCTTATGCCCCGGCGCTTATTCAAACGTTACATGCCAGACCCTGAAAGCATCCGGGAACACAAGTCCTTACGTTTTCTCGGCACCCTGCTGCACGATCCCAACCTCTGGCACCTCAACCGCCACTCGGTCGCCCGGGCGATGGCCGTTGGCCTGTTTGCCGCCTTCTTGCCGATCCCCTTGCAAATGCTGCTGGCCGCCGCACTGGCGATCACAGTGCGCGGCAACCTGCCGATCGCCGTGAGCCTGGTCTGGCTGACCAATCCGATCACCATGCCGGCGGTGTTCTTCTGCACCTACCAGACCGGCGCCTGGCTGATGGACGTGCCCGCCCGCACGCTGCCCGAAGCACTGACCTGGGAATGGATCAGCGGCCAGTTGTCCACCTTGTGGCAGCCATTCCTGCTGGGCTCGGTGGTGACCGGCCTGGTGCTGGGCACCCTCGCCTACTTCGTCACCATGAGTTACTGGCGCTGGTGGGTGGCGCGACAGTGGAAACGGCGCAAGAAAAGTCGGATGTGAGATGCACGCCTGAAGTATCGCTATCGCGAGCAAGCTTTGCTCCCACAGGAATCTCATGTGAACGTCAGATCTGTGAACACCTGCAAACTGCTGTGGGAGCAAAGCTTGCTCGCGATGAGGCCAGCCCGGACACCACCCACCCCATGGCAAGGGAGGCTGTTTGAGGCCCCGGAAAACGGTCCTACGTCCGCATCCCCCGCCCACTGACCAACAACCGCGCACAACCGATGTAAAGCACCACGGTCGCCATCAACATGAAGGAAATCGCGACACTGATCTTGATGTCCGAAACCCCGAGGATGCCGTAGCGGAACGCATTGACCATATGCAAGACCGGGTTGGCCAGGGACACGGTCTGCCAGAATGGCGGCAGCAGGGAGATCGAGTAGAACACCCCGCCCAGATAGGTCAGTGGCGTGAGCACGAACGTGGGGATGATGGAGATGTCATCGAAATTGCGCGCAAACACCGCGTTGATGAAACCCAGCAGCGAAAAGATCGTCGCCGTGAGCACCACCACCAGCACCGTCACCCCCAGGTGATGCACCTGCAAATGGGTGAAGAACAGTGACAGCAAGGTCACGATCAGGCCGACCGCCAAGCCCCGCAAGACGCCGCCCAGGGTGTAGCCGATGAGGATCGTGTGGGGCGACACCGGCGAGACCATCAGCTCTTCGATCGAACGCTGGAACTTGCTGCCGAAGAAACTCGACACCACGTTGCCGTAGGAGTTGGTGATCACCGACATCATGATCAGCCCCGGCACGATGTAGTCCATGTAGGTGAAGCCACCCATGTCACCGATCTGCCGACCGATCAGGTTACCGAAGATCACGAAGTACAAGACCATGGTGATGGCCGGCGGCAGCAAGGTCTGCGGCCAGATCCGCATGAAGCGCCGGACTTCGCGATAGACGATGGTGTTGAGGGCGATCAGGTTGGGGCGCAGTTCGGAACTCATACCGCCACCTTCGCCAGGTTTTTTTCCACCAGGGACACGAACAACTCCTCGAGGCGATTGGTTTTGTTGCGCAGGCTTTGCACTTCGATGTTTTGCAGGGCCAATTGGGTGAACAAGCCGGTGATGCCGACGGATTTATCCACCTGGACTTCCAGGGTTCGGCCGTCCAGCAACCGGGCCGGATAGCCGACGAGCTGCGGCGCGGCCGGCAGGTCATGCTTGAGGTCCAGCAGGAAGGTTTCCACATGCAGTTGGCTGAGCAACTGGCGCATGCTGGTGTTCTCGACGATGGTGCCGTGGTCGATGATGCCGATGTTGCGGCACAACTGCTCGGCCTCTTCCAGGTAATGGGTGGTGAGGATGATGGTGATGCCTTTCTGGTTCAGCTCGGTCAGGAAGCTCCACATCGAACGGCGCAGCTCGATGTCCACGCCAGCGGTCGGCTCGTCGAGGATCAGCAGGCGCGGCTCGTGCACCAGGGCACGGGCGATCATCAGGCGCCGCTTCATGCCGCCGGACAACGAACGGGACGGCACGTTCCGCTTGTCCCACAGGCCCAGCTGGGTCAAGTACTTCTCAGCGCGTTCGTTGGCGATCTTCGGCGGGATGCCGTAGTAACCGGCCTGGGTCACCACGATGTCGAAGGTCTTTTCGAACTGGTTGAAATTGAACTCCTGGGGCACCACGCCTATGCAACGCTTGAGCGCGGCGGGCTCGCGGTCCAGGTCATGGCCAAAGACATTCACCGTGCCGCTGGTCTTGTTCACCAACGTGGAAAGAATGCCGATGGTGGTGGATTTGCCGGCGCCGTTAGGGCCGAGCAGAGCGAAGAAATCACCTTCGGAAACGTCCAGATCGATACCACTCAAGGCCTGGAAACCGTTGCCGTAGGTTTTGGTTAGCTGCCGGATGGACAGAGCGGAACTCATATCGGATTACGCACCAAGAAGGGAAAGAGGATAAATGGAACAAGGGCATGCGGCGCGCATTGCAACCACGGCGCACGGAGGCCATGGTGCGTGGCATCGCCGCACAAGTACAGTCAAGTGTGTCGATAGTAAGTATTAAGTCAACGCGGTCATAACGGCCTCGCGATAAGCCGGACGCGCCTGCAACCGCGCATACCAGGCCTGCAAATGAGGCAGTGAGGCCCGTTCGATAGGCATCTCGAACCAGGCATAAATGAAACTGCCCAGGGGGATATCGCCCATGCCGATTTCCTCGCCCGAGAGGTAAGGTTGAACGCTCAGGGCCTGGTCTGCCATCACCAGCAAGGCATCGCATTCCTTGATCGCGGCCTTGATCGCCGGCCAGTCCTGCTGCTCGGCCGGGGTGCGCAGGATGCCCCAGAACACCGTGCGAAACGGTCCGGCGAAGGACGAGGTGGTCCAATCCATCCATTTTTCAGCGCTGGCCCGGGCCTGCACATCGGCGGGATACCAGGCCGAGCCCGACGCATGGCGTGCCGCCAGGTAACGCACGATGGTGTTGGATTCCCACAGCACAAAGCCGTCGTCTTCGATCATCGGCACGCGACCGTTGGGATTTTTCGCACGGTACTCGGGCGTATCCACCACACCGAACGCACCGCCGGCGTCGATGGCCTCGTAGGCCAGCCCCAGTTCCTCGGCGCACCACAGCGCCTTGCGCACGTTCGATGAGTTCTTGCGCCCCCAGATCTTCAGCATCACCGCCTCCTCGTTGAATGAATGCCGCAGCAGCATACGCCGGATCCGTCCCTGGCGGGGCTGTTGGGGCACTCCCTCGCCACATCGCAGATGCCGTCTAAGCTCTGAGGGTCGTGTTTGCCCTCGTTCACGGAGGATTTACCTATGCTGTTGTTGTGGATACTGGTCCTGGTCGTCGGGAAAGCCTGGCTGGCGCATCGGCGTATCGCACCCCTGCCCATGCTGGCTATCGTCGCCGCCTATCTGCTGGCCATGGGTGTCTTCAGCCATGCACCCGGCGCTCTGATGCTGGTCCTCTGGGTGCTGCTCGCTGCCGTTGCGGCGCCGTTGTTGCTCCCGGACCTGCGCCGCCGATTGTTCAGCGCGCCGATGTTCGACTGGTTCCGCAAGACGCTGCCCCCGATGTCCCAGACCGAGCGCGACGCCATCGAGGCCGGCACGGTGTGGTGGGATGGCGAGCTGTTCAGTGGTCGCCCGAACTGGGACTTGCTGCTGTCCTACCCCAAGGTGCAACTGACCGAGGAAGAACAGGCGTTCATCGACGGCCCCACGGAGGAACTCTGCGCCATGGTCAGCGACTGGCGGATCGGCCAGGCCATGGACCTGCCGCCCGAAGCCTGGGCGCATATCAAGGCCCACGGTTTCTTTGCGCTGATCATTCCCAAGTCATACGGCGGCAAGGGTTTTTCCGCCTATGCCCATTCCCAGGTGGCGATGAAACTGGCCACCCGCAGTGGCGACCTGGCATCCACCGTGATGGTCCCCAACTCCCTCGGCCCGGCGGAACTGCTGCTGCACTACGGCACCGAAGCACAACGTGACCATTACCTGCCGCGCCTGGCCCGTGGCGACGATATTCCCTGCTTCGCCCTGACCGGGCCACTGGCCGGTTCCGACGCGGGGGCGATGCCCGACACCGGCGTCATCTGCCAGGGTGAATGGCAAGGCCAACCCACCCTGGGCCTGCGCCTGAACTGGGAAAAGCGCTACATCACCCTCGGGCCTGTCGCCACCCTCCTGGGCCTGGCCTTCAAAGCCTACGATCCCGACCACCTGCTGGGCGACGAGGAAGACCTGGGCATCAGCCTCGCGCTGATTCCCACCGACACGCCCGGCGTGCATATCGGGCGCCGTCACCTGCCCCTCGGCGCCGCGTTCATGAACGGACCGAACTGGGGCAAGGACGTGTTCATCCCGCTGGACTTCCTCATCGGCGGCCAGGCCATGCTCGGCAAAGGCTGGATGATGCTGATGAACTGCCTGTCGGTCGGCCGCTCGATTTCCCTGCCGGCGGTGGGCACCGGCGCGGCAAAATTCACCAGCCTGGTGACCGGCCAGTACACCCAGGTGCGCGAACAATTCAACGTACCGCTGGCGGCGTTCGAAGGTATCCAGCAAGCCCTGGCGCGCATCGGCGGCAATGCCTGGATGATGGACGCCGCGCGCATGCTGACCGCCAACGCGGTGGACCTTGGGGAAAAACCGTCGGTGCTCTCGGCGATCCTCAAGTACCACCTGACCGAACGCGGCCGCGAGTGCATCAGCCACGCCATGGACGTGCACGGCGGCAAGGCCATCATCATGGGCCCGAACAACTACCTGGGGCGCAGTTGGCAAGGCGCGCCGATCTTCATCACCGTCGAGGGCGCGAACATCCTCTCGCGCAACCTGATGATCTTCGGCCAGGGCGCGATCCGTTGCCACCCGTTCGTGCTCAAGGAAATGACCCTGGCGACCCGGGAAGACCAGGACCAGGCCCTGGTCGAATTCGACGGCCTGTTGCTCAAGCACATCGGTTTTGCCATCGGTAACGCCGCCAGCACCCTGGTGCTGAACCTGGGCCTGGGGCACTTCGAAAAAGCCCCCGGCGACGCCCTGAGCCAGGGTTATGTGCGCGCCCTCAATCGACAGGCGGCGGCCTTCGCCCTGTTGGCGGACCTGAGCATGATGCTGCTGGGTGGCGAACTCAAACGCCGCGAGCGCTTGTCGGCGCGCCTGGGCGACGTATTGAGCAACCTGTACCTGTCGTCCGCGGCGCTCAAGCGTTACCACGACCTGGATTCGCCGGAGCACATGACGCCGCTGTTCACCTGGGCCATGGAAGAAAGCCTCGGCCACTCGGAACGGGCCCTTGACGAACTGCTGCGCAACTTCCCCAACCGGGTCCTCGGTTGCCTGCTGCGGCTGCTGGTGTTCCCCTTCGGTCGCCGCCACAAGGGCCCGAGCGACCGACTGGATGCACAAGTGGCGGCGCTACTCGGCCAGGCCAAGGGCGATCCGGCCCTCGAAGAGCTATTGCAGGGTTGCTACCGCCCGCAATCGGCCGACGATCCGGTGGGCGCCCTGCAACACGCCGCCGACCTGTCAGCCGCGGCGCAACCGTTCTACCGCAAGCTGCACACGGCGCTCAAGCAGGGCCAGCTCAATCCGGCCCCCGGGGAATCGCTCATCGATGCCGCCCTGGAAACGGGCGTCCTGCAGGCGCGCGAAGCGCAGGCCCTGCACGCAGCCGAAGCGGCGCGGCGCAAGGTGATCGACGTGGATGACTTCGCCAAGGAAGAACTGACCCTCGCCGAGGGCAAGGTGCGTTGATTCCCACGCCCAGGCAGGCCCTGGTGGCCTGTGTGGCTCATTGGTGCAGACCACTGGCATGTAAAAGCAGGCGCAAGGGCTATATACTCCTGCGCCCGTTTTGCTCTTGAGGACTTATCTCGTGTCCAATGTCGTTGCCGATCACCTTGTCTTGCTTGACCACTTGCGCAGCATCCTGGTCGCCGTGGGTGAGGCCGAACAGGTGCCCGAAGAAAGCCACGCCCTGTTCCTGGAGCGCTTCGACGAGTTGCGCGCGCAACTGCCCGTCGATCCGATCGAGAGCCAATACCTGGGCCAGGACCTCCTGTGCCAGGTGATCGTCCGTTATCCACAGATCGCCCACCTGGTGCCTCGCGACCTGCTCTGGTACTTCGGCGGCGATTGCCTGCACTACATGCCCGACGAAGAGATCGACCTGTACCAGGCCCTGGAAGAACGTCGTTTCGAAGCCGAACAGAACGACGAACCGTTTGACTGGAACCAGGAAAAGCAACTGCTGGCGATGTCGGACCAGGACAGCAAGCACTGATGCCGGTCAGGCAAGCCATCTCTGGGAACTGAGCTTGCACCCGGCGGCAATCCGACGATCACGCCAGCCTGAACCCCACAACCCCGTAGCGAGGGAGCTTGCTCCTGCGCCACGGGGGATAGTTTTAAACCTATTGCCCCCGCGTTCTTAACCCCTCTCCCCTCGCCCGCCGCGCTAAAAAGACAAATTATTGACAGCGCTTTTCACAAAATTTTCTTGCACGTCACTTTTCAGACGTTTTTTTTTGCGAGACGCGTGGCGCTTCGCCATGGTTGAACTACTGTCAAAAAGAAGCGAGCACGGGGGCAAGCCATTCGCTCCCCAGCGATCTGATCGGCGCCTGTCACCCCGCTCGATGACCCGGCTATTTGCCAGGCCTGAAGACGTTTTTTGGGAAAACGCCTGCCGTTCAGTCCGGCCGAGGCAATGGACCCGTCTGCAAGTTGCGACGAGGCCCGTTGCCCAAGCCATTGAGTCGTCTGGTGAGATGAAGGGGTAGCCCGGACCCTGCAAGTGTTCCGAGGCGATTGGTCAGCCCAAGCAGGGACTTCTGTCGAGGAGCGCTTTATGAAAGATCGCAACGTGTCCGCTTTGAAACACCTTATTCACGGCTTGTTCTGGATGGGCCTGGGCCTGGACGCGGCGTACGCCGCCGGCAACTGTTCCCAGCTGGACAGCATGCCGGCGACCTTCGAGGTCGGCCAGGGCCTGCAGAATGAACTGCGCATCCCCGCCGCCGTGACGAAACTGGCGGTGGGCGATCCGAAAATCGCCGATGTACAGCCCAGCGGCAGCGATGCCTTCATTCTCACCGGCCTCATGCCCGGCGCCACCAGCCTGATGATCTGGACGGAATGTTCCAAGGTTCCCCGCCAGAGCATGGTGTTCGTCAGGGGCCGGGCCACGGCGGCGCTGACCAGCGTCGCCAGCGTGCCTTCGGAAGATCCGAACCTGCTCGCCCAGGTGCAAACCGACATTCGTTTTGTCGAAGTCAGCCGGACCAAGCTCAAGGACGCCGCGACCTCGATCTTCGGTAGCCGCGGCAATTTCCTGTTCGGCTCACCGAGAACCTTGCCCACCATCGGCGGCGTTGTCCGGCCCACGCTGCCGGCCAATAACGACATGTTCAACCTGTCGTTCGCCACCGGTAAAACGCTGTTGATGATCAACGCCCTGGAAGGCAGCGGCTTCGCCTACACCCTGGCGCGGCCAAGCCTGGTGGCCCTCAGCGGGCAGAGCGCGAGCTTCCTGGCCGGTGGGGAGGTGCCGATTCCGGTGCCCAGTTCCGGCAGCGATAACGTGTCCATCGAGTACAAGGAGTTCGGTATCCGCCTGACCCTGACCCCGACCATCATCGGGCAGAACCGGATCGCCCTGAAGGTTGCGCCGGAGGTCAGCGAGCTGGACTTCACCAATGCCGTGAGCATCGCCGGCACGCTGGTTCCGGCACTCACCGTGCGCCGTACCGACACCAGCATTGCCCTGGCCGATGGCGAAAGCTTCGTCATCAGCGGCCTGATCAGCACCCGCAACAGCTCCCAGGTGAACAAATTCCCGGGGTTGGGCGATATCCCGATACTCGGCGCGTTCTTTCGCGACAACAACATCAACCGCGAAGAACGCGAGTTGCTGATGATCGTCACGCCGCACCTGGTCCAACCGTTGGCCGCCAACGCGCAATTGCCGACCTTGCCGGGTGAACAACTGCGCAATTACGACCCGAATTTCTACCGCATGTTCTTCCTGGAACACGGCGAATTCGACAACCGTGACGGGCTTTCTCAATGAGCCGGCGTCTGCGGTGCGTGGGGTCGACTGTCCATCCGGTTGCCTGGGAGCATTCTATGAAAGCAGTGATTGCGATAGCGGCGACCGTGGTGCTCGCCGGTTGTGCCAGCCACAGCGTGGTGGCTTCGCGCCCGGCCAGTTGCGTCAAGCCCAACGGCGATCAGGAACTGGCCCTGAACCTGGCCGATGACATGGCCAACGAAGGACGCTTGTACGCCAGCCTGGCGAACCTCGAAGGCTTGCCTGAAGATCTGGTCCAGGTGCGTTTGCGCAAGGCCCGGGTACTGCGCCTGATGGGGCGTAACGAGGCGGAGCCGTTGTACCGAAGCCTGCTCGGCACCTGCCTGGCCGCTGATGGAGAACATGGCCTCGGCCAATTGGCCGCCGCCAGGAACGATAATGCATCGGCCACGGAACACCTGGAACGCGCGGCGAAAATGACCCCGACCGAAGGAAAAATCCGCAACGACCTGGGCGTCGTCTACCTCAATCAACGACGCATTCCCGAAGCGCGCTTCGAGTTCATGACCGCCATGGAGCTCCAGCAGTCAGACACCCTGGCCGCGCTCAACATGGTGACGCTGCTGATTTACCAGGACAACTGGAAGCAGGCCGCCGAACTCGCGAGCATGGCCAAGCTGACGCCCAAGCAGGTCGCCGACGCACAAGCCCGCGCCGAGAAAATCAGGGGATCGGCCAAGAACGCAGCGGCATCACCAGCGAACCGCCTGACCGAGGTCGTCGACGCCTCATCCGGCACGGTCAAGTAGAGCGCTACGAGGAGTCCAAGAGATGAAAACCAAATCGTTGATGATCCTGTGCATGACCTGTCTTTCCAGCACCGCCTGGGCCATAGAGCCCGGGCCCTCCTCGGCGGCGCAACAGGGCACCGAGAGCTGGATGCAGTTGCAGATTCGCGGCGTGGTTGCCTCCACCAACCTGCAGACCGCCTCCGCCGCCGAACGCGAACTGGCCATGCAACGCTGGCTCAATAGCTTCACCTACCCGATCCCGGAGTTCTTTGACCAGGACAAGGGCGGCGACATTTCCAGCGGCACCAAGTAAACCTCCTACCCACGAAAAGACCGCAGCCTTTGGCAGCACCTGCACTCGATCCGATGCAGGCACTGCCAAAGGCTGCGGTCTTTTGGCTTGAATGTGGGAGCAAAGCTTGCTCGCGACAGCTATCTCACATTCAACATCTTCATCGACTGGCCCACCGCTATCGCGAGCAAGCTTGGCTCCCACAGAGGATATGTGCCACTCACGATGCCTATGCTCCCCCCCACAGAGGATATGTGCTGCTCACAATGTCTATGCTCCCCCACAAAAACCTGTGGGAGCAAAGCTTGCTCGCGACAGCTACCTCACATTCAACATCTTCACTGACTGGCCCACCGCTATCGCGAGCAAGCTTGGCTCCCACAGAGGATATGTGCCGCTCACGATGCCTATGCCCCCCCACAGAGGATATGTGCTGCTCACAATGTCTATGCTCCCCCACAAAAACCTGTGGGAGCAAAGCTTGCTCGC
>NZ_JAODAB010000017.1 GCF_025336485.1 Pseudomonas citri
GATGGCCTCCGAAAACAAAACACCCTGCGAAAGCGTAGCCCTCGCAGGGTGTGGGGGTGACCATCTCATTAAACCGGCCGGACTGGGTCCGGACGGTTCTTTCGTAGCACTACCAGGTCAGGCTTCTGTTACCAGGGCCTTCCGCCGGGCCCGACGAGCCATCATGTTCAATACCTCGATAGCGGCCGAGAACGCCATGGCGGCATAGACATAGCCTTTAGGCACATGGGCGCCGAAACCTTCGGCGATCAGCGTCATGCCGATCATGATCAAGAAGCCCAGGGCCAACATGACCACCGTCGGGTTGTCGTTGATGAACTTGGCCAGTGGCTCGGCCGCCAACAACATCACCAATACCGAAACCACTACGGCGATGATCATGATCGGCAGGTGTTCAGTCATGCCCACGGCCGTGATGATACTGTCGATGGAGAACACCAGGTCCAACATCAGGATCTGCCCGATGGCGGCGGCAAAACCCAGGGTCACGCCAGACGAGGCCGATTTCGGATCATCCGGGGAAGGATCCATGCTGTGGTGAATCTCGGTGGTGGCTTTCCAGAGCAGGAACAGACCGCCGGCAATCAGGATCATGTCTTTCCACGAGAACGCCTGGCCGAGTATTTCGATGACCGGTTCAGTCAGTTGCACAATGAAGGCAATGGTGCTCAACAAGCCCAGGCGCAGGATCAACGCCATGCCAATGCCGATCCGCCGCGCCTTGGCGCGATGCTGTTCGGGCAGCTTGTTGGTCAGGATGGAAATGAAGATCAGGTTATCGATACCCAGCACGATTTCCATGACGACCAGGGTCGCCAAGGCGATCCACGCGGTGGGGCTGGCGGCGAGTTGTAAAAGATAATCCATGGGTCGGTCCTGACTCGATAAGAGGTTGGAAAGCTAATAGGGCGGATTCGGTAGCCCGCATCGCAACGCATTCTAGAGACGAGCACACTTCAGTAAAATTCGTATTTTCAGCGGTTATACTTCGTTTTTTACGAAGTTGTGTGAACCCATGCTCAATTACCGACAATTGCATTACTTCTGGGTGGTGGCGAAAACCGGCAGCATCGTGAGGGCCTGCGAGCAGCTGAACCTCACTCCCCAGACCATCAGCGGGCAGATCTCTCTGTTCGAACAGACCTATCACATCAAGTTGTTTCGCCGCGTCGGACGGCAGTTGGAACTGACCGAAGCCGGTCGCCAAACGCTGCCCTATGCCGAACACATGTTTCAGTTGGGCGGCGAACTGGAACTGATGCTGCGGGCCCAGCCCAATGAGCAGCAAACCCTGTTCCGGGTCGGAGTGGCGGATGTCGTGCCCAAGTCCATCGTCTATCGCCTGCTGGCACCGACCATGGAGTTGAGCGAACCGCTGCGCATCACCTGCCGCGAGGACAAACTCGAACGGCTACTGGCGGACCTGGCGATCCAGCGCCTGGACCTGGTGATCTCCGACAGCCCGATGCCCAGCCACCTGGACATCAAGGGCTACAGCCAGAAACTGGGGGAATGCGGGATCAGCTTCTTCGCCACCGCTGCGCTGGCCGAACGCTACGGGGAGGATTTTCCCCATGGGTTGCAGGATGCCCCGTTGCTGATCCCCGGGCCGGAAACCGTGGTGCGCAGCCGCCTGCAACGCTGGTTCGCCGAACAGCAGATCCAGCCGCGGATCGTCGGCGAATTCGACGACAGCGCATTGATGCAGGCTTTTGGCCAATCAGGCAGCGGGATATTCATCGGTCCGAGCGTGATTGCCGAAGAAGTCGAGCGCCAGTATGGCGTGCAGCTTATCGGCCAGACCGACGCGGTGAGCGAATCTTTTTACGCCATTTCCGTGGAGCGCAAGGTCAGCCACCCAGGCATCGTCGCGATTGCCGAAGGCGCGCGCCGCGAGCTGTTCAACGGTTAACTGTCGGCACAGGCGACATTGGGGTTGAAGGTCATCAGCCACAACGCCAGCAAGATCGACACCACAATGAGGCCGGCGGCGGCAAAACCGACGCTGCCCAGGCCCAGGGTATCGATGACCCGCCCACCGATCATTGCCCCCAGGCCAATGCCCAGGTTCCCGCCAGCGATGTTCAGCGAAGCGGCAAAAGCAGGCGCGTGCGGGGCCGCCTTCATCAGGCGCACGTGACTGACCAGGAACAAGGCCGCCTGGGTCACCCCCCAGACGCCCAGCGCCACCGTCAGGCCGAGGATCGAGTGGATGTTCGGCACCAACGCCACCATGCCGCCGACCATGAACAGGCAGAACACCATCGACGCGATCAAAGGATGCCGGTCCACCGCCCGACCACCCAGGGAGTTGCCCAACAGCCCCACGGCGCCAAAGCCCATCAGGCACCAACCGACCAAGGTGCCGTCGAACCCGGCCAGGCGCTCGAGGATATCCGCCAGGTAGGTGTAGGCGGTGAACATGCCGCTGAACACCAGGATCGACAGCAGCACATGGCCTTGCATCAACGGGTTGCGCAGGATCTTGAACTGCGAGCGCAGGCTCACCTGCTGGTGGTGCAGTTGGGTCTTGGGTAGATAGATGAACAGCAGCAACGCCTTGGCGAAAGCGATGATCGCCAGGACCGCAAAAGCGCTGCGCCAGCCGAACGCATCGCTGATCAGCGTGCCCACGGGAATGCCGAACACCGTCGCGCAGACGATGCCAAAGCCGATCCGGGCGATGGCCCGCCCGGCGTGTTGCGGCCCGACGATGTCCACTGCCGTTTCACTGGCCAGCGCCCAGAACACTGGCAAGCCCAAGGCCGGGATCAGCCGTGCAATGCCCATCACCCAAATGTTGGGGGCGAATGCCGCCAGCAAGTTGGCCAGGCCGAACATCACCAGCAAACGGATAAACAACTTGCGACGTTCTACACGCGCGAACCAGGCGGTCAGGAACGGCCCGAACGCCGCCACGGTGAATGCGAACAAAGTCACCAGCAGCCCGGCCTGGGGAATGCTGACCTGCAGGTCGCGGGCGATGGCGGGCAACAGGCCAACGATGACGAATTCCGTGGTCAGCACGGTAAAGCCGGCGGCCGACAACAGGAAAATGGGCAACAACATGCAGAACTCCAGCAAAACGACGACACCAGCGCTAGCCGAATAGCCCGCTGGAGGAAAGAAGGTGAGAGGGACAAAGCCTACCAGAATGCGCGCGGCATACAAACGCATGCGATGACCCGGATAAGGGTGACGGCCTAGTACAGGTCCGTCAGATTTTTTACCGGCTGTGCTAAAGTCCGCGGCCTGCAAACGCCGTACTTTCCCTCGGTCCGCTCCTGTGGCCTGCCCGCTTGTTGCCCTGAGTCGTCGACCGTCGCACACAATAAAATCAGAGATGCCGCTATGACTGCTTCTTCCCCTGCCCTTTTGCACCGCCTCAAACGCACCGGCCTGGTGACACGCATCGTGATCGGCCTGATCGCCGGCATTGCCCTGGCCTGGCTGGTGCCCGACCTGGCGAAGTCCACCGCCTTCATCGGCAAGGTCTTCGTGTCCGCCCTCAAGGCCGTGGCACCGATCCTGGTGTTCGTCCTGGTCATGGCGTCGATCGCCAACCACAAGCACGGCCAGGAAACCCACATCCGACCGATCCTGTTCCTCTACCTGCTGGGCACGTTCGCCGCGGCGGTGGTGGCGGTCGTCGCCAGTACGCTGTTCCCGTCCAGCCTGGTGCTGTCGACCCAAGACGTTGCCGTCACCGCCCCCGGTGGCATCAGTGAAGTGCTGCAAAGCCTGTTGCTCAGCGTGGTGGACAACCCGGTCCGGGCGCTGATCGACGGCAACTTCATCGGCATCCTCGCCTGGGCCATCGGCATGGGCATCGCCATTCGCCATGCTGGCAACACCACGCGCAGCGTACTCGGCGACCTGTCCGAGGGCGTGACCGTCATCGTGCGACTGGTGATCAGTTTCGCCCCGTTGGGGATCTTCGGGCTGGTGGCCTCGACCCTGGCCGCTTCCGGTTTTGAAGCCCTGCTCAGCTATTTGCACCTGCTCACCGTCCTGATCGGCTGCATGCTGTTCGTGGCCGTGGTGGTCAACCCGCTCATCGTGTTCTGGAAGCTGCGTCGCAACCCTTACCCGCTGGTGTTCACCTGCCTGCGCGAGAGCGGGATCACCGCGTTCTTCACCCGCAGTTCGGCGGCGAACATCCCGGTTAACCTGGAACTGAGCAAACGCCTGGGCCTGCACGAAGACACCTATTCGGTGTCGATCCCACTGGGCGCGACCATCAACATGGCTGGCGCGGCCATCACCATCACCGTCCTGACCCTGGCCGCCGTGAGCACCCTGGGTATTTCGGTGGACGTGCCGACCGCCGTGCTGCTGAGCGTCGTCGCAGCCATCTGCGCCTGCGGCGCTTCCGGGGTGGCCGGCGGTTCGCTGTTGCTGATTCCCCTGGCGTGCAGCCTGTTCGGCATTCCCAGCGAGATCGCCATGCAGGTGGTTGCCGTCGGGTTCATCATCGGCGTCCTGCAAGACTCGGCGGAGACCGCATTGAATTCGTCCACCGATGTGCTGTTCACCGCCGCGGCTTGCCTGGGTGAGGAAGAGAAGCTGGCGCGTATGGCGTAACGACGACGGTGGCAAATCCGCCGAGGATCTGACAACTACAAAAAAGCCCGGGAACGGCCCAAACCGTCCCGGGCTTTTTTGTGATTGCGAGTTAGAACGCGCCCATGTAGTCGCGCTTGCCCACTTCCACGCCGTTGTGGCGCAGCAATGCGTAGGCAGTGGTGACGTGGAAGAAGAACTGCGGCAGGCCGTAGGTCAGCAGGTAGTTCTGGCCGCTGAAGCGTTTTTCCTTCGGCGTGCCCGGACGGGTGACGATCTCGATGCCTTCCTTGCCATCGATCTGCTCAGGGCGGATGCCCTCGATGAATGCCAGCACTTTAGTGATCAGGGCTTGCAACTCGGCGAAGGTGGTCTCGCTGTCGTCGTATTTTGGCACTTCGATCTCGGCCAGGCGTGCTGACACGCCTTTGGCGAAGTCCACGGCGATCTGCACCTGGCGTACCAGCGGGAACATGTCCGGGTACAGGCGGGCTTGCAGGAACGCGTTCGGGTCGATGTTTTTCGCAGTGGCGTGGGCTTCGGCCTTGTTCAGAACGTCGCTCAACGCGTTGAGCATCTGCTTGAAAACCGGGACGGAGGCGGCGTACAGGGAAATGGTCATGGCGATCTCATGCAGGTGGCAGGAAAGAATGAATCAAACGGGAGCGATTATAGCCACGCTCGTTGCACGGCTTGTCTTTTATTGCGCAAGGATTAGGCTAGGCGACCTCCACAGCATAGGGAACGCGCGATGAGCATCGACGAACAAAGCCAGGCTGAAGAACCCCGGCTCAGCAGCACGGAAATCCGCATCCTCGGCGCGCTGGTCGAAAAGCAGGCCACCAACCCCGAAACCTACCCGCTGACCCTCAACGCCCTGGTCCTGGCCTGCAACCAGAAAACCAGCCGTGAACCGGTGATGAACCTCAACCCCGGCCAGGTCGGGCAGAGCCTGCGGGCGCTGGAAGGTCGTGGCTTTACCAAACTGGTGATGGGCAGCCGCGCCGACCGTTGGGAACATCGGCTCGACAAGGCCCTGGAGCTGGTGCCGGCCCAGGTGGTCCTGATGGGACTGCTGTTCCTGCGCGGCCCGCAAACCATCAATGAACTGCTGACCCGCAGCGGCCGGATGCACGATTTCGAAGACACCGAACAAGTACTGCATCAGCTGGAGCGCCTGATTGCCCGTGGCCTGGCGCTGCTGGTGCCGCGCCAGGCCGGCCAGCGCGAAGACCGCTATGTTCATGCCATGGGCGACCCGGCGGACATCGAGGCGATTCTCGCCGCGCGCCAGCAACCCGTGGAACGTGGCACTGGCGGTGTTTCGCTGGAGCGTATCGAGGAACTCGAGGCACGGATCGCGGCACTGGAGGAACGGCTGGCCCGGCTGGAGTAACGCCCCTTCAGGCGCGGGCGAAGGCCACGGCTTTTTCGAACTGTTCCAGGCTGGGGCGCACGCCGGTGTAAAGCACGAACTGCTCCAAGGCCTGGATCGCAATGACTTCCAGGCCGGTGATGACCCGTTTGCCTTCGGCCTGGGCGCGCACGATCAGGGGCGTTTGCGACGGCACCGCCACGACATCGAACACGGTCTCGGCCGCTGCGATGGCCGCGGGCTCGAACGCCAACTGATCGGCTTCCGGGCCGCCGCTCATGCCGATCGGCGTGACATTGATCAACATCTGCGGCCGACGATCACCCAACTCAGCCTGCCAGGCGTAGCCCAGGGACTCGGCCAGGGCACGCCCGGTGGCTTCGTTGCGTGCCACGATCAAACCGTTCGGATACCCGCCGTCGCGCAAGGCGCTGGCCACCGCCTTGGCCATGCCGCCGCTGCCACGCAGGGCAAACGTGGAAGCCTTGGGCACCGCGTGGGTTTGCAGCAACTGGGCGATGGCGATGTAGTCGGTGTTGTAGGCTTTCAGATGCCCCTGGGTGTTGACGATGGTGTTGATGGATTGGATCGCCGCGGCAGAAGGGTCCAACTCATCGACCAGGGCAATACAAGCCTCCTTGAACGGCATCGACACGCCACAGCCACGGATACCCAAGGCCCGGATACCGCCCACGGCACCGGGCAAGTCCTGGCTGCTGAACGCCTTGTAGTAGAAATTCAGCCCCAGTTGCTCGTAAAGGTGGTTATGAAAGCGCAGGCCGAAGTTTCCCGGGCGCCCCGACAGCGACATGCACAATTGAGTGTCTTTGTTGGGATTGATCTGCATGCAGGTCTCCTTGCATTGACTTTCGGACAGACGGAATCACCCTCCTGCCCGGTTTAATTCGATGGTGGGGCCAGGCCAGGCGCGACTTCCAGCCCGGCGGGCACCGGCCATACGGCAACGAAAGCGGTACAGACCTTACACAATATTTACCCAACGGCACGGTAAATTCTGGAAAAATCGCTGTCAGAGCAAGTATCCCCGCCCCCCTCAACGGGTCTGCCGCAGACCACAGGCGCCGGGGCCGAAACGAGGAACAGCCATGAAGCGTAAACTTCCCATCATTGCCCTGCTCACGGGGGCACTCGCGGTCACCGGCCAGGCATCCGCCCACGGTCATGGTGGTTGGGAGGGGCCCGCCGTGTTTGGTGCCATCGTCGGTTCGGCCATCGTCGGTTCGGCCATCATCAACCGCGATCGGCCGGTGTACGTGCAGCAACCGGTCTACGTCCAACCGCAGCCGGTCTATGTGCAGCAACCCCCACCGGTCTACTACCAGCCACCGCCGGTGTATGTGGAACAGCCGATCTACTATCGCCCGGCTCCGGTGTATTACGGGCCACCACGGGGCTACTACTATGGCCCGCCTCGGGGTCACTACGGTCGCTGGTAATCCGCTGCCGGAGCACCACAAAAAACCTGTGATCGATGATCACAGGTTTTTTTATGTCAGTTCGTGAGTGGACCTTCAGACGTGCTCACTGCTTTTGAATCGTACCGTTTCATGCTCTACCGGTGCATGAAACGGCTCCGCCACCACCGGAACCTCATTGCCATCGCAGTCGTGCAGTTTGCCGTCACTGAAATAATCACCTTCGCGCAATGCCGCCAGGTCCTGGTAGCGCAACACCCGCTCGGTGCCCGCGGCGAAGACTGACTGCTGGTCGGAGTTGCCCCGGGTGAAATGGTTGAACGCCAGGTTCAGCGCTATGGCCATGATGGCCGAAGAACTGATGCCCGAATGGAAAATGGTCGCGAACCAGCTCGGGAAGTGATCGTAGAAGTTCGGCGCGGCAATGGGGATCATGCCAAAGCCAATGGAGGTGGCCACGATGATCAGGTTGACGTTGTTGCGGTAGTCAACTTTCGACAGCGTGCGGATACCGCTGGCGGCCACGGTGCCGAACAGCACGATACCGGCGCCGCCCAGGACCGAAGCCGGTACGGCGGCGATCACCCGGCCCATGAACGGCAGCAGGCCAAGTACCACCAGGAACACTCCGCCGGTGGCCACCACGAAACGGCTCTTGATCCCTGTCACGGCCACCAGCCCGACGTTCTGGGCAAAGGCACTCTGGGTAAAGGAACCAAAGATCGGCGCGATCATGCTCGACAGCATGTCGGCCCGCAGGCCATTGCCCAGGCGCCGGGAGTCGACCTTGGTGTCGATGATCTCGCCCACTGCCAGGATATCGGCGGACGTTTCCACCAGGGTCACCATGATCACGATGCACATGGAAAGGATCGCGGCGATGTGGAAGGTCGGCATGCCGAAGTGAAACGGCGTCGGGAAGCCGAACATCGGGCCTTGGCTGACAGCGGAAAAATCCGCCATGCCAAGGAACACGGCAATGATCGTCCCGACGACCATGGCCAGCAGGATCGATAACCGGGAAATGCTTGCGCTGCCCAACTTGCTCAGCAGCAACACCAACACCAGGGTCAGGGCGGCCAGGCCTATGTTCGCCATGCTGCCGAAATCGCTGGCATGACTGTTGCCGCCCATCGCCCAACGCGCGGCCACGGGCATGAGCGTCAGGCCGATGGTGGTGATCACGATGCCCGTGACCAGCGGCGGAAAGAATCGGGTGATGCGCGAGAATACCGGCGTGATCAGCAAGCCGATCAGAGAGGCGGCGATCACCGCGCCAAGGATGGCCTGCATGCCCCCTTCCCCGTCTGTGCCGACAATCGCCACCATGGTCGCGACACCCGAGAACGAAACGCCCTGGACCAGCGGTAGCTGACAGCCAAAGAACGGCAGGCCGAGGGTCTGCAACAGTGTCGCCAACCCGCCTGCAAACAACGACGCGGCGATCAACAGGCCGATATCCGCCGGTGTCAGCCCGGCCGCCTGGCCGATGATCAACGGCACCGCGACAATGCCACCGTACATGGTCAACACATGCTGCAGGCCGTAAGCCATATTCGCGCCGACGCCAAGGTTTTCGTCCTCGGGTCGTGGGAGTGAAACATGGGGCGTTTTCATGGTTCGGAGCTTCCCTGGTTTTTGTTATGGGCACACTGTATTCAAAACTAAGAACAAATGTCCATAGAACTGTATACAATTTATTGCGCACCACTTCAGAAAAGACCTAACCGACTCTCGCCCCGCAAGCCCTCCTTAGCCCAGCAACTCCATCACAGCGGGGCGCAAGAGTTCCCGCGGCGGAACGCGCAGGTCGAACTCCTGTTCCAGCAAATCAATCAGCTCATCGGCGTCGGTGAGGGTCCGTCGCTCGCTCTCCTGGCCGAACCGGTGCACGGCGTAGCTGTTGCCGTTGAGCGTCTTGCGTAACTTGTCCCCCGTGCGAGCCACCATCAGCCGGCCCATGAACGGAGATTCCGGGTGGTTGCTGACGTACCAGTTGCCGAGGGTGTAGTCGATGTCCTCCTGGCGTTGCAGGTCGAACAGGTACATCGGCCGCCATTCGCCGGCGACGTTGGCACGCAGCAGATAGCCGTTTTCCTGGACGTCGATCCGATAGGGTTCGTGGGGGGTGAATTGGGCATCGCGACTGTCCAGCAGCAACGGGGCGGTGGGCACCATGCCACCGAAGCCGACGTCGGTGATGTAGCGCACGCCATCGAACGTCACCAGGCTCAGGCGATGAGTACGCGCGGCCCAGGTGCCCTCGGGGGCATTCATCACCACGCGGCCGGTGATGCCTCGCGCCTCGAAGCCCAGCTCCTGCAGCAAGGCCAGGAACAACTGATTGAGCTCATAACAATAACCACCGCGCCCCTGTTCGAAGACTTTGCGCTCGACCGATGCCAGGTCGATGGGCACCGGTTGGCGCAGCAATGTCGAGAGGGTCTCGAACGGAAACTCGGCCGTGTGGCGCTGTTGAAGCCGATGCAGGGTGTCGAGGGTCGGCGCGGGTTTGTCATCGAAGCCCAGGCGCTGCAGATAGCGCTTCGAATCGCTCAGTTGGAACGTGTCCATGGGGTGTCCTTTCCGGTCCGGTGCAACGCTGCTGGAGACGCGCGCTGCGTTCAGGCTGGTATAAGGCATTTCCCCGCACCAGACAATAATGGCCCGGGCTTCCAACGGCCCTGTCTTCAGCGACGCCCTGCCGTCACCCCTCGCCAATGATTCCAACCGATCTCAACGATCCGAGCGCTCCAGCGCGTCCAGTCCGTCTTGCATCGACAAGGCCGCCACACGGTTACGGCCGTTGTGCTTGGCTTGATACAGGGCGGCGTCGGCCCGCTGGATGAACACCTCGATGCTGTCCAGGCTGCTGGGCACGAAGGCGTAGCAACCCAGGCTCACCGTCAAGTAGCCGGTAGACGAGCCGGAGTGGACGATGTGCTTGTCGATAACCCGATGACGGATCTGTTCGGCCAGCGCCATCGCCCCGTTCAGGTTGGTATCAGGCAGTAGCACCGCGAATTCTTCGCCGCCATAACGCACCGCCAGATCAGCCTTTCGGTGACAGCAATCCTTGAGTACCTGGGCCACTTGCGCCAGGCAATGATCCCCGGCGACATGCCCGTAGGTATCGTTGTAACGCTTGAAGAAATCGATATCGACCATGACCAGGCTCAGCGGGCTGTGCTGACGAGCGCCTCGGCCGAACTCGATGTCCAGGGCCCGCTCGAACAGTCGCCGGTTCGCCAGCCCGGTCAGGCTGTCATGGGTGGCGATCAGCTCCAACGCTTCCTGGGCCTTGCGCAAATCGGCCTCGATCCGCTCGCTGTTGCGTACCTGGCGAGTGAATACCCAGCCGAACAGACAAATGCCCAGGACCACCAGGGCCACGATCAGGCTGGATTGCAAAGCCCTGCCAGACCAGCCTGCCAGGATCGCTTCCTCGGACATCGCCGCAGTGACCACCAGCGGGTAGGCCTGTAAATGCCGATGACCGTATAACCTGACAATCCCGTCGACCGCAGAACGAATCACGGCGTCACCACCCTGACCGACGACCGTGTCATGCTTGAAAATATGCTCCTCAGCCAGCTGCGAACCGATCCGGGCCTCATCGAAAGGTCGGCGGGCCAGCAGCGTCCCGTCGGCCAAGGCCAAGGTCATTTCACTTTTGTCGTCGAGGCTGAAGCTTCTGAAGAACTGATCGAAGTACGCCATCTTGATCCCGGCCATCAACACGCCCTGGAAGTTGCCGTCCTTATCATTCACGCGCCGGGAAATCGGGATGATCCATTCGCCATCCTGCCGACTGCGGATCGCCGGCCCGATATGGGCGATCAAGGAAGCGTTCTGCTGATGGAAAGTAAAATACTCGCGATCCGCTACTCCGGCGCCCCTGATCAGATTGTCGAACGAGGTCACCACCCAATGGCCATGCTTGTCGAACAGGAACAAGCCATGCAGTTGCTCGAGCGATTGCACACGCCGGGCAAAGGTGTTGTGCATGCGCGGCTGCATCACCGGGCCAAAACCATCGGCCTGGATCCAATCGGCCAGGCTGGCCAGGACCAGGTCCGCCTGGAGGAAGGTGTCCTGGGCCTGTTGGGCCATGGCCTGGGTCAGGTTCACCGAAGCGACACGGGCCGATGCCAGGTCCTGGTGTCGGGACTGGTCGAGTTGCAGGTAGAGCAAACCACAGAGGCACAGGCAGACCGCCGCGATAAACGTCACCGCAGCCTTGAGCAGAGGTAAGCGTTTCAGGGCACCGCCGGGGGGATGGAGCGGATCGTGGATGGGGATAGGCAAGCCAGTTCCTGAGGAGGGCAAAACATGAGCGAATTCGCTCAAAACCCTCCAATATTCGAGAGCTTAGCCTACCGTTTGTGGGGCAGCAATTTGCGCGTGCCACCGAGTCGATGGGTGGTTTGAGTGGATCCAAAAAAACCGCCCAAACGGCCTGAAAATCGGCCTTCGCCAGCTGCGCAAATGGTCCCCTCGCCATGGCTCAACGACGCAACAGAAATGGAACGGCTCATTCCCCATGCGAACTGACGAGGTTCATGGCCCTGCCCAAACCATCGAGCTTGAACCGCCAGGGGCCCGACCCGAACAGAGCGCCGCTGACTCGCGCCAGGTCCGTCAGATGATCCAGCGCAAGTGAACATCCCACCCCTTCGGCTAAGCTCAAGCCCATTATCACGACAAGGAAAATCGACATGAGCAAGGCAGACCAATTGGCGGCGAAACTGCGACAAGCCCAGCGGACCCCGGCCGATACCGACCATTGCGCCGACCTGGCCATCGAACACTGGCCCGCCCAGGTCTACGAACTGTACCGGCAGATCGAGACCTGGCTGGCACCGGTCTGCGAGGCCGGCCTGGACATCCGGCACAACCCTACCCACGTGTTCGAACGCCATAGCAGCGGTTCTTCCTACCACTACGCCATCGATCAATTGGTGATCGAAGGCAACCATCGGCGCATCGAACTCGACCCCATCGCCCGTTTTTGCGCCGAAGGAGAAGGCTGCATCGAAGTTCACCTCAAAGAACAGCTACGCCGCCTCGTGCGCACGGTCGGGGAGCACGGTGAATCGCTGTGGCATATCCAGGCGCCGCAAACGACCGGACAACCGCGCCCCACCCCCCTCGTCCTGGACGAAGACGCCCTGCTTTCATTGGTGGAAGAAGGCCTGGGGCTCTGACGCAACAAGGGCGACCTCGAAAGGTTTCCCTTCGTGTGCAAGCCTGCTCGCAAAGGCGTCGGCACCTTCAAGCATCAGTGCCGCTGGCCGAGCGCTTTCGCGAGCAGTGGGAGGAGCGGTATTCAGCCCGCCAGGGTGGCGTTATCGATCACGAAGCGATACTTGACGTCACCCTTGAGCATGCGCTCGTAGGCCTCGTTGATCTGGTCGGCGCGTACCAATTCGATGTCGGAAACGATGCCGTGCCGCGCACAGAAATCCAGCATCTCCTGGGTTTCAGGAATGCCACCGATCATCGATCCGGCGACGGTGCGCCGCTTCATGATCAGGTTGAAGACATTGGGCGATGAGTGCGGGGTCGCCGGAGCGCCCACCAGCGTCATCGTGCCGTCGCGCTTGAGCAGCACCAGCAAGGCGTCGAGATCGTGGGGCGCGGCCACGGTGTTGAGGATCAAGTCGAAGCTCTTGGTGTGGGCCGCCATTTCCTCGGCATTGCGCGACACCACCACCTCATCGGCACCCAGTTGCCGAGCCGCCTCGCGCTTGGATTCGGAGGTGGTGAACGCCACGACGTGAGCCCCCATCGCATGGGCGAGCTTGATGCCCATGTGGCCCAGGCCACCGATGCCGACCACGCCGATTTTCTTGCCCGGCCCGGCGTTCCAGTGCCGCAGGGGCGAATAAGTGGTGATGCCCGCGCACAGCAGCGGCGCGACGGCGGCCAGTTGCGCTTCAGGGTGGCGGATGCGCAACACGTAGCGCTCGTGCACCACGATGTTTTGCGAATAACCGCCCAAGGTCCAGCCTGGTTCGTCCGGGGTCGGAAAGTTGTAGGTGCCGATCATGCTGTCACAGTAGTTTTCCAGGCCGCTTTCGCAGTCGTCGCAGTGCTTGCAGCTGTCCACGATGCAACCGACGCCAACCAGATCGCCAGCCTTGAAATCCACGACGTGGGCGCCAACCGCTGAAACCCGGCCGACGATTTCATGGCCCGGCACACAAGGAAACTGTGTGCCCGCCCATTCGGCACGCACCTGGTGCAGGTCCGAGTGGCAGATGCCACAGTAGGCGATGTCGATCTGGACATCATGGGCGCCGGGGGCACGACGGTTGATTTGCAGGGGTTCTAGGGGCTTGTCGCCCGCGTGGGCGCCGTACGCTCGGACTTGCATGAGAAGACTCCTGGCAGGGTGGGAATGCACTCATTTTCCAGCGGCCGCGCGGCTGGCCGGTAGCACATTCCCGCGTGATTCTTGCCTGATCCTGTGCCCCCTTCGCAGACCAAGGCGGTTTGATTCGTCATCGGACATGGATTAACTGTGGCAGCAAAGCTTGCTCGCGATGCAAGCACCTCGGCCCTCAGGAAACCGCATCAACTTCATCGCGGGCACGCCTTGCTCCCACACAGCTGTGCCTTTGCGCCAACGCAACACACTTCATCGCCAGGATCTTCGTCGGGTCGACAAGCGCCACACGGTGCCCGTTGATCTCGAACGCCGCGCAGTGTTCGAGCACCAGGGGCAGTTCCGTGCATCCGAGGATCAGCACATCCGCGCCCAGCTCGCACAAATGCTCGGCCGCCAGCAGCAATTGCTCCTTGCAAAGCCCTTCGGTGAAACCGGCCTTGATCCCCCTCGGCCCATAGATGGCGTCCATGATCATTGCCTGGTAATCCACGCCCGGTGTCAGGATCTGCAACCCGGCGCGTCGGGCCGCCTGGTGATAGACCTGGCTCTGCACCGTGCCGGAAGTCGCCAGCAGGCCGATTGCCTTGCCCGGGCCGTAAGCGTGGAGGATCCACTCCACGGTCTCGTTCAGCATGTTGACGATGGGCACCCGCAGGTGCGCCTGGATGCGCTCGACGAACGCATGGGCGGTGTTGCAAGGGATCGCGATGGCATTGGCCCCCGCGCTTTCGAGACGCTTGCAGGTGGCGTACATCGCCATCGTCGGATCGGTTTCATCGCGCACCAGGCTGGCCGTGCGGTCCGGTATCTGCGGGTTCTGCTCGACCACCAGCTTGATGTGGTCCTGGTCCTTGCCCGCCGGCGTGTTCGCCACCACCTTGGCCATGAAGTCCACTGTCGCCGCCGGCCCGACGCCGCCGACGATGCCCAGCTTGAACGGCAGCGACCGGGGCTGGGCCTGGTCCAGCGTGGCGAAATCGGCGTAGATCTCGTTGATGTCCAGCACGGTCACTCCACGCCGCTGCAAGTGCGCACAAACGAGGGACAGCTCGGTCATCCCGGGCAGGATCACCGTCGCCTCCTGGGCTTGCAGCGAGAGGCAGGCCTGGTAGACCGCCTCCAGCGGCACGCCTTGCAGATGACCGTCCTTGATGCCGTTGACGCCGTACACCGCCTCCATCAACCCGGCCTGGGTGGGCACGTCAGGGTAGACAAGCTTGAAATCCTGGCCCAAATGTTTCTCGAACAACCCGCAATGGCGCACGAAGTCGGAAGCGATCACCCCCAACGTCGCCCCCGGCTGGACGCTAAGGCGGACGTGCCGGGTCAGCGCGGCCATCATGTCCAGCACCACGATGCCCAGTTCCTGCTCGATCTCCGCCCGGAAGGTCTGGCTGGCGAAGCACGGCAGCATCACCGCATCGAAACCACTGTCCTCGAAGGACTTGCACACCTGGAACACGTAGAACTTGCGCGACGTCATGCTCGCGTCCTTGTCCAGGGGCAGCAGCACATCCTTGAACGGATGCTGCTCGAACAGGAAATGGTAGCGCCCCTGATCTTCGAGCACCGCCCGGGACTTGACCAACTTGTAGAACAGATCACCGCCGGCCAGCGACCCCAGCCCACCGACAATGCCCAGTTTGCGAACCACGCTGGCCTGTTCGCCCGGCTTCGCCTTCATCTTCATGACCGACTCCTCACATCGCCGCAACCGCTTCGGTTCGGGACCGAACGGGTGCAGGTGCGTCAATGTCCTCGGCAGGTTCCTCGTGCGGCTCGGATCGGGCGACCACGGCCGTCGCGATGCTGTTACCCACCACGTTGGTGGCGGTGCGCGCCATGTCCAGGAACTGGTCGATGCCGATGATCAACAGCAGCCCCGCCTCGGGCAGATTGAACATGGGCAACGTCGCCGCGACCACGACCACCGAGGCCCGCGCGACACCGGCCATGCCTTTGCTGGTGACCATCAGCGTCAGGAGAATCAGCATTTGTTGAGTGAAACTCAGGTCAATGTTGTAGGCCTGGGCGATGAACAGGATGGCGAATGCCTGGTACATCATCGAGCCGTCCAGGTTGAACGAATAACCCAGGGGCAACACGAAGCTGGACACGCGTTTGGGCGCACCGAACTTCTCCAGCGCTTCAATGGTTTTCGGGTAGGCCGACTCGCTGCTGGCCGTGGAAAACGCCAGCAGGATCGGTTCGCGAATGAGCTTGCCCAGGTGCAGGACCGAGCGGCCGAGAAACAGGTAGCCGGCCCCGAACAACAACGCCCAGAGGATCAGGATCCCCAAATAGAACTCGGCGATCAGCTTGCCGTAATCCACCAGCAAGCCGAGCCCCTGGGTGGTGATGGCGGAGGCAATGGCGGCAAACACGCCAATCGGCGCGAAGGCCATCACGTAGTCGGTGATCTTGAACATCACCTTGGCCAACTCGTCGATGCCGTCCGTTATCCGGGTGTAGCCCGCCCGCTTTACGCCCGCTAGTGCAAAACCGAAGAACAGCGAGAACACCACGATCTGCAGGATTTCGTTATTGGCCATCGCCTCGGCAATGCTGCGCGGGAACACGTGGCCGATAAACGCCTTGAGGCTGAAGTCGCCGGTATTGACCGGCACGGTCGCCGTTGCGTGCTGGGCCACGTCCAGGTTCAGCCCGGCACCGGGTTGAAACAGGTTCACCAACCCCATGCCGATCAGCAGCGAAACCACAGAAGCGGTCACGAACCAGGCCATGGCGCGGGCACCGATCCGGCCCACGGAGCGGGAATTGCCCATGCTGGCGATCCCTCCCACCAGCGTCGCGAACACCAGCGGCGCGATGATCATCTTGATCATGCGCAGGAAAATGTCGGTGACCATCGAGAAATAAGCCGCTATCTCCTTGGCACTTTGTTCGCTCCCTGCGAAATGGTGACACGCCCAACCCACCAGCACACCGAGGGCAATGCCCAAGGCAATTCGACGCGGGAGCTTATTCTTTTTCACGATGCGATCCTCAAGTAGTTCTTGGAGTTTTTTACTTGGCAGGATCGATTCTAAGGAGCGGCTCGGCGGGGATGATGAGTAATCCGGCTAGCCCCATGCGCTTTTGGAATAGTTACCGAAAAGCCGCGCTGGGCCGGGAGCTTGCGCAGTAAGATGGCGTTCTCATCGCAGGAGAATCGAGATGCAACTCAAATGGTTGGACGACCTGCTGGCGATTGCCGAATGTAAAAACTTTTCCCGCGCCGCCGAAGTGCGCTGCGTGACGCAATCGGCCCTGTCGCGGCGCATCCGCTCCCTGGAGGACTGGGTGGGGGTCAAGCTGGTGGATCGCGGCACCTACCCCGTCCAACTCACAGCCGCCGGCGTAACCTTCTGCGATGAGAGCCGGGAGACCCTCGCGGGCCTGTTGAGATTGCGTTCGACCTTGCGCGATGTGGAGCGGATGCCCGGACGGTCGATCCAGATCACCGCCGGCCACAGCCTCTCGATGACCTTCCTGCCGAAATGGCTCAGCCAGTTTCAGCAAAACAACGAGCAATTCAACGCCCGGGTGGTGGCGGCCAACATTCACGACGCCGTCATCGCCCTGGAGGAAGGCAGTTGCGACTTGATGATGGTCTACCACCACCCGCTCGCCCCGATCCTGCTGGACGCCGCGCGTTTCGGCAGCCTGGTCCTCGGCCACGATGCGTTCATTCCCCTGTGCGCGCCCAACCACAAGGGCGAGCCGCTGTTCCGCCTGCCGGGGCGCTCCGGCAAACCGGTGCCCTACCTCGCCTACACCGCCACCACGTTCCTGGGCCGCGTCGCCGACATCGTCATCAAGAACGGCCCTGCCCCCACGGCGTTGCAACGCTGTTACGAAGCCGATATGGCGATGTTGCTGATGCGCATGGCCATCGAAGGCTATGGCGTGGCCTGGTTGCCACAAAGCGCGGTGGCGGACGAGCTGGAGCGCGGGTTGCTGGTCAGGGCCGGCGATGAACAATGGAGCACGCGACTGGAGATACGTTCGTACTGCGCGATCGCCAACCGTAACCCGACGATGCGCAAACTCTGGAAAACCCTCGAAGGGGCTTCATTGCGTTTACCTGCCGCAGCGGGTTAGCCTCACCGAACAACGCATTGGGTCGCGAGTCGACATCGACAACCCCACTCATCGCCTTCATGAAAAGAGGAACACCCATGAGTATGGCTTGCGAGTCATCGACAGGCGCGGGTCAGTCGAAGCCCGCCCCCATCAGCTTGCGCGAAGCCTTCTGGTTCTGGTTGAAGCTCGGCTTCATCAGCTTCGGCGGGCCGGCAGGGCAGATTTCGATCATGCACCAGGAATTGGTGGAGCGCCGACGCTGGATTTCCGAACGACGCTTCCTGCACGCCCTCAATTACTGCATGTTGCTGCCAGGGCCGGAAGCCCAGCAATTGGCAACCTACATTGGCTGGCTGATGCATCGCACCTGGGGCGGCCTGATCGCCGGGGGGCTGTTCGTGCTGCCGTCGTTGTTCATCCTGATCGCCTTGTCCTGGATGTACATCGCCTTCGGTGAAGTCCCGGTGGTGGCCGGTCTCTTCTATGGCATCAAGCCGGCCGTGACGGCGATCGTCGTGCAGGCCGCGCACCGGATCGGCTCGCGGGCCCTGAAGAACAACTGGTTATGGGCCATCGCGGCGGCGTCCTTCGCTGCGATCTTCGCCTTCAACGTACCGTTCCCGCTGATCGTACTGAGTGCGGCGCTGATCGGTTACGTGGGCGGGCGGCTGGCACCGGAAAAATTCCAGGTCGGCGGCCACAGCGCCGCCAGTCAATCCTTCGGCCCGGCCTTGATCGATGACGACACGCCCTCACCCGCCCACGCCCGCTTCCATTGGCTGAAGCTTGCGCTGCTGACGGTGATCGGCGTGCTGCTGTGGGCCTTGCCCATGGGCGTGCTGACCGCGCTGTTCGGCTGGCACGGCACCTTGACCCAGATGGGTTGGTTCTTCACCAAGGCCGCCCTGCTGACTTTCGGCGGTGCCTATGCGGTGCTGCCGTATGTTTACCAGGGCGCGGTCGGCCACTATGGCTGGCTGACCCCGACGCAAATGATCGACGGCCTGGCGTTGGGAGAAACCACCCCCGGCCCGCTGATCATGGTGGTGGCATTCGTCGGCTTCGTCGGGGCTTATGTTTCGCAGGTGTTCGGCGCCGACCAGCTGTTCCTGGCCGGCGCCGTCGCGGCAACCCTGGTGACCTGGTTCACCTTCCTGCCTTCGTTCCTGTTCATCCTGGCGGGCGGCCCGTTGGTGGAGTCGACCCACAACGAGCTCAAGTTCACCGCCCCGCTGACGGCGATTACCGCCGCAGTGGTCGGGGTGATCCTCAACCTGGCGTTTTTCTTCGGCTACCACGTGCTGTGGCCCAAAGGTTTCAGCGGCGCGCTCGACTGGCCTTCGGCGCTGATCGCCCTGGCCGCCGCGATTGCGTTGCTGCGCTACAAGCGCGGGGTCATCCAGGTGCTGGCGGGGTGTGCACTCGTGGGGTTGCTGGTGCACTTGTTGCGTTAGAACGAGCGTCTCGGGCAGGCACACCGTCTGTGCCTACCCGTTCGCTTCATGGGTTCAAACCGATCCAGCCGTGCACGCCCACATACACACCGACGGCGATGATCAATACGCTGGACAGGTAAGGCGCACGCCGAGCAACAGTGCCCAGCCAGGGCCAACGGTTGGAAGCCTGCTTCGCACCAATGGCCGCCGCCGCACCCACGGTAACCAGGGTGATCGCCAGACCGATGCTGAAACACAGCACGAGCATGCCACCCAGGGCGACTTCCTTGACCTGCAAGCACAGCAACAGGACGGTGATGGCCGCCGGGCAAGGAATCAGCCCACCCGTCAGGCCAAACATGACGATCTGGCCGGTGGTGACCTGGCGGTTGTGGAAGCGCTTGCGAATATCGTCTGCGTGGGCGCGCTCATGGGCATCCTGGTAGCCCTCCAGCGCCAATTGCAGGCCGCTGTGGGTTGGATGTGCATGATCGTGGTGGTGATCATGCCCGTGGTGGTCATGTCCATGGTGATGGTCATGATGATCGTGTTCGAGCCCGAACATCCGCTCGCCACGCCAGGTACGCCAGAGCATCCACAGGGCAATCGTGATGATCAGCAGCGCAGACGCCAGTTGGAAATACGGCTCGCTGGTCCGCGCATCCAACCCCTGGCCGAGGTACATGCCCCCGATAGCGACCAGCCACACCACAGCGGTGTGGGAAAGCGTAGCGGCAAGCCCCAACAACACGGCCTGTTTGACCGAGCCACGAACGGCCACGATAAATGCCGCCATCATGGTTTTTGAATGCCCCGGCTCAAGGCCATGCAAGGCCCCCAGCAGGATCGCACTGGGAAAATACAGCCAGGCGTGAGCGCCCCCTTGTTGCAGCAGTTCAGCGAAATCGGGCATGTCGGGCCTAGAGATATTTGGTGATTTGCTTGAAAGCTTCCAGCGGCGCGCGCTCGCCCCTGTCCAGCGCCGAAACGGTGTCCTCCAGACAGTGATCGATGTGATCCTGGATCAACGTCCGCTTGGCCTGGCACACGGCTTTTTCCACCGCGTGCAATTGCTGGGCGATGTCCACGCAATCACGACCCTCTTCGATCATCGCGATGATGCTGCGCAAATGACCGTCCGCGCGCTTGAGGCGCTTGATGATTGCCGGATGGGTCTGGTGGGGATGGGGGTGTTCGTGAGTGTGCTCACTCATGACTTGGCCTCGGTGGATTGACGTCGCCATCCTATCCCCCCAGGGGGATGCAAGCAACTTCAACGAAGCCCGTTCTCATAGTGAATCAAGGCGGGAGCTTATTCTTTTTCACGACGCGTTGTGGCCTGGTTGCCGCAGAGTGCGGGGGCGGACGAGTTGGAGCGGGATTATTGGTCGGTGCCGCTGGCAAGGAACGGAGCACGCGGCTGGAGATTCGCTCGTAATGGGCGCTTCGTTGCGCTGATCGGTGCGCGTCTGCAACGGCCAGTGGCCTTGATGAAAAAAAACGCCTTTCAGATGGATGTCAGTCAGCCAAGGGAACGGGCCGACATCAACCTTCCAGGCGTCAAAAATGTCCTTCAGACCTCATGACTGAAGAACAGAGCGTACCCTTACTGACCGTTCTGAAAGCGTGCCGGCTTACGGAACAGACGGAAGTCGTCGAATTTCTGGCCGTAGACGAAAGGCAGGTAAACCTCCCGATCGGGCAGGACGTCCAGGCGCGGGACCGTCCAGGTCGACTCGCCTTCGGTGTACCAGGCGATACCGACCGAGACGACTGGAATAGTGTCAAGCGGATCCCACGCCGTGCCGTTGAGCTTGAGGGTGCCCTTGCCTTCACGCTTCACCCGAAGACGTTCCTGATTCTTCATGCAGTTCAGGATCGGATCGTGCTGCAGTCCATAGCCTGAAGAGTGCGGCACCGCCTTGATTTCGAAGTCATAACTTTCGCTGCTCGAAGGCCCCAGGTCGTCGCCGAACACGGCCTCGATCTCAATCAGACGCGTACCGTTACGCTCACAGAAACCGTACCCTTGATGTCCGTCCCGATAGACCTGGGCAATTCCGGTTTTCTTGGCCTCCCCCCACATCTCGCGACCAATGGTGACGGGCATGTCCCCACTGACGATCAGCACCAGCATGGTAGTACCTTCAAGTTCCTTGTATCGGCAGTTGAGGGAAATGATTCCGCAGTCGAACTCGCCGCACAGTTCACTCTGCCAACGTGAAACACTGGCGATGGCGGTGGGCGTTTCGGGCAGGTCGAAACAGGGCGGCAGCACCGACCGCAGAAACTCGAATGTCGTTTCGAACTCAATCGACACCGCTTCGATCGTGCAACGACCTTCAGCAAGAATTCTCTGGATTTCCTGAAGCTCTTCTTTCGTTTTCACAAAGCTCATGACTGTCGTTCCTGTCAGTGTCTTTATTGAAGGGCTGGTGTGTCAGCGCTTCAGGAGTTTCATCACAGCATCGGCAACGCCCAGCGAAGAGGCCGGGTTCTGGCCGGTCACCAGTGAGCCGGACACCACCACATGGCTCTCCCAATCGCCGGCCTTCGAATACACCGCCCCGAGCGCCTTCATGTCGGTTTCCACCAGATAGGGAACGGCCCTATCCAAACCGACGGCGGCTTCTTCGCTGTCACTGAATGCGGTGACCTGAACCCCGTCGACCAAGGGGCGCCCGTCGCTTCTACGCGCATCCAGCAATGCGCAGCCAGCGTGACAGATGGTCGCGACAGGCTTGCCCGAGGCGCTGAACGACTCGATCAGCGCCACCGAAACAGGGTTGTCGCGCAGGTCCCACAACGGGCCGTGCCCACCGGGATAAACCAGTGCACTGACCTCCCCTGCGGCTACCGCTGACAGTTTGATAGTCGAATTCATGCGCTCTGCCAGGACCGCATCCGAGACGTAGCGCTGATAAAGCGCACTGTCCTTCAACGCCTCCACCGAGGCCGGGTCCACCGGGACTTTGCCACCTTCAGGCGAGGACAGGCGCACCGCCAGGCCGGCATCGATAAAGTGGTAATAAGGCGCCAGGAACTCTTCGAGCCATAGGCCGGTTTCGCGTCCGGTATCACCGAATGCGTCGTGGGAAGTCAGTACAAATAGAATGCTCATCGTGGACGCTCCGGGCATCGGCAAACGTGGATGTCAGGCAGCGATCTGCTGGTCCCACAGGTCCTGGGCGGTGGACCAGGTCTGGTTGATCTCCTGTCCATCCGGGAGCTGCCAGGTGATAGGGCCGACCATTTGCAGAATGAACGTGGTGTCCGCGAGCATTTTGGTTTCCTCATGCTCGGCGCCGGTCGCCTCGTAGAGGAAGCCGTGCTGGACGCACAGCGCACCGCCATTCTCCGGGCCGCCGCGCAACTCGAGGATGCCTTCGAACACATAGCCTTCAGCGGGACCGTGGTGGATGTGCGGCATCAGGATCGAGCCATTGGGGCAGAAAAACATTACGGTCCAGATGCCAAACTCCGGCGACACATGCAGCAACTTCCACTTCACCCCACCGGTGTGGAATTGCGCGGGAAAGTCCTGCCATTCAACTTGATCGACTTGCACGTAGGCGTCTTGTGGTTTCTGGATCGTGTTCATTTCAGGCCTCGCAATTTCCGGTTTCGATGGCCTCAAGCTACCTCCGGGTTTGCGTCGCACCTATCCAGAATTGGCAATTGGGTCAGCCCTTGCTCCATTGCCGAAATTGGCTATTGACCCAGTCGTTATGCCCTTAGTTTTCACTCGTAGACCACCCAATGGGCACGTCTCGTCATCTATGAGGAACTTGAAAATGGCTAAAACAATAACGGTAATAGGCACCGGCATGATGGGCTCGGGCCTGGCCAGCACATTGCTCGCGGCAGGTCGCAAGGTCACGGTATGGGACGGTCGTCCTGAAGCCACGCGCCACCTGGTCGCCAAGGGCGCGACGCTCGCCCCCTCCTTCGTCGACGCTGTGCATGCCAGCGAACTGACCATCATGATCATCAGCAGTGCCGCCGGCGGTGCCGCGCTCATCGAAAACAACATTGCTGAGCTCGACCTGAGCGGCCGCTTCATTGCCAACCTCAGCACGGCAATGCCGGAAGATGGCGAGCGCTATCGGGCCATCGTCGAAGGCAACGGCGGCACCTTCATCAACGCGGCGATTTCGTCGTACCCGGATCTGATCGGCGGCCCCTACACGGCAATTCAATACGCCTGTGCTCCGGCCGTGTGGGAGGAAATCGCGGAAACGGTAAAACCCATGGCGCCCCAGGGCACGATCTACACCGGGGAAAACCTGACCGTGCCGCCCATTGTCGATGCCGCCATGACCGGCAGTTTCTACGCTGTCGGCCTGGCCGGCTTTCTCGAAGCGGCGGCCTACGCCAAGACCCAAGGTGTGAGTGCCGGGCAATTGTCTGAGTTTGCCGACAAGATGCTGGATCTGCTGCGCTACAAAGTACAGAAAAGCATCAAGGAAATTGAAGCGAATGAATTTGGCACCATCCAGGCGACGGTCAACGTGTATCTGGACGCGGTCATCCAGTGGCGGGACGCGCTGAAAGCGAGCGGACTACGAGCCAGCCATATTTCGGCATTGGCTGACGATCTGACCGTTGCCCAAGACGCCGGTCATGGTGAACTGGGTTTCAACGCCCAGTATCTGGTTGCCAACGTAAAGAAATAACCGCTTTGGGAGTGATTGATCCGTGGCGACGGAGCTTGCTCCCGTTGGGCTGCTCAGCAGCCCTTTTCACAGCACCGCTCTACTCAGTGCGAGTGCCGGTGCGCACCCAGGCGCCCCACTGTCTGGGAGGGCAGTTCCCCGAAGAACTCCTGGTAATACTTCGAAAATCTCCCCAGATGACTGAAGCCTGCGTCGAGCGCCGCGCCCTGGATGGTTTCCAACGGCGACTGCACGAGCAGTTTGCGGGCCGTGTTCAGACGCACCGACCTGATGTAATTGAGAGGTGTCATGCCCAGAACGTCTTCAAAGCTGTACTGAAGGGTTCTACGGCTGATTCGCAGATGATTACACAGGTCTAGCACGCCAATGTTTTCATCCTGCAGGTGCCGGGCAAAGAACTCACAGCTCTTCTCAACGATATACGTGCGTGTGGACGGCGGCACCACGAGACGGGAAGAACCGGTATCGAAATCCAGAATCTCCTGAACACAGGCGAATACGTTGGCCAGGCTCGAATGATCAGACGCATCCGGCCAACCCGATTGTACGTGGCTCAAATGCAACTTCAGATTCCTTTCGAAATCGATCTGCGTTTCGGAGGACGGCTGAATAAAACGCTCGAAGGGTTTCGCGTCGATGTTGAGGTGCCCATCGATCCTGAACTGTTCCAGGAAGTCAGATTTTTTTACCGTCAGCATCAGGGCCTCGATGGGCGCCTTCGATACGGAGTGAAACAACCGACCGGAAGAAATATGGAAGGTATTGCCATTCACGTATCGGCCATTGAGTAATACATCTTCATTGGACCTTACGTTAACGATGACGATGGAGTCGAGTGGCACATGGCAAATCTGTTCGATGTAAGGACTTTCCATCGTCTCACGAGTGACTTTTACTTTTCCCGCCATTGAATGGCTGGCTATCGCCCCATGAAAACGGGCTCTTTTCTCAAGTTGGTGATATCGGTTGTCATCCCACTCCTCCAAGCCACCGGCATGTTCGAACGCGTCATGGGATTCCAGGAAGCGGAAATGAGTGTCGGGTGGACGAGATGAGATGGGCATGACGCGAGGCTCGAGGTACGTGAGGTGGAGACATATTTCTTTTATTTCTCAGCAATCTTTATACCGTAATAGACCTCATAGGGCTCTTCAGCGCGGCTGGGTAAATCTCGATGATGCTCAAGCGTCTGCGGCCTTGATGCATCGCCAGGAACGGCCCTCCTCAGAATAACCAGTCTTTGTCCGAGTCCTTCACCGTCACCTGGAAAAAGAATTGGTCACCCGCCCCAATCTGATGCGTTTTTACTCAACTGCACGCGCCCGGTTCGAGAAGAAACGACACACCTGTGGGCATGCCCGCTTTACGCCTGACGGTTGTCATCCATCGCCGTTATCGATTGCCAAAAATGGATAAGGGGTAACAGCGGCTCGGCGTAGGCTGGAACTTAGGGCGGTGCTGGATACATTAACCGGCAACGTCCGCAAACATTGATTACCGTCGCCATAATATTTTTCCAGAACAACAAAGCGGACGCATCGCAAGAACTCGTCCAGAGAGCAACGACATGAGCAAAGCCGACGTTGAACACAGCACGGGGATGATGAGTACAAGCGCGAGCTTGAACATGGATCTGTTGAAACAACTGGAGGCCCTGAACCAGGCCGAACACACTTCCTCCGAATGCTGGAGCAGTGGAGCATCGCTGGTTAGAGAGGCGTCTTTGTGGATCCTCTTCGGTGCTGCCTTGTGGGTCGGTACCTTGCTGGCTGTAGGAGCAAACGCATGAACAGTTCAAACAACGTCGAACAAGAAGCCCTGGCGGGTCGATTGCCCGTTCTGGCCGGCAGTCGGGTCTATAAGACTTACGGATCCTTCCTGTGGACATGCTGCGCATTCAGCGCGGCGACCTGGGCCTTCCTGATCGGCAGTTACCTGCCGTTCGTAGGCGATTGGCGACTGGGGGTGATGGGCTACACCATCGGTCTGATCATCGGCATGGCGTTGGTGTCGCTGGCCTCCGGCGTCCCGAGTTTCAAATACGGCACCGACCCCATCGACACCGCCAAACCTTCGTTCGGCTACCGCGGCATCGTCATTCCGCTGTTCGGGCTGCTGGCCACGTTGATCGGTTGGTCCTACGTGGTGGAAGCGCTTACTGCCAGAGGTGCCGCGAACGTAGCGGCCACCATCACCGGCAGCCAGGTAACAGGGGATTCCCATGAGCACCTGGTGATTGGCGTCGCGCTGGCGGCGCTACTCCTGGTCTGGATAATCGCGAGCAAGGGTCCGAAGCTGTTCGAACGCCTCAACGGTTTTATCGGGCCTTTGCACATGCTGATCACCTTGGTGATGTTCGGCATCCTCGTGCATAGATTCGGTCTGGAAAACCTGTGGCACAACCAGCTACCAGCCGACCAGATGCTCTCCCACGATCCCGTCCAGGGGCTGGCGCTGGCCGTTGAGTTTGGCGTCTCCAACGCCATGACCTGGTGGCCAGTCATGGGCGGCCTTACTCGTCTGGTCAAACATAAGAATCATGTCATGGGGCCGTCCATTATCGGCGTAGGCATTCTCGGTGCCGCGTTTGTTTCCACTGTCGCCGCCCTCGCCGCCATCAGCGCCGGCACCTATGATCCGACAATCTGGATGATCGCCGTGGGTGGGCCGATATTCGGCTCGATCATAATGACCATCGTGCTGACTGCGAATATCGCCACCATGGTAGTGATGATCTATCTGGCGGGAGTCTCGATCCAGCAAGTGAAGTTCTTCGCACGCTTGAGGTGGGAGTTGCTTCTCGCCTTATTGCTGTTGCCAGGCCTGTACTTCGCGTTCGAAACCGAATGGTTGTTATCCAACGTGATGAGCTGGTTGTCCTATAACGGCGTGATGTTCGTGGGCATCTCGGGCATTACCCTGGTGGACTATTTCATATTGAGACGTGAACAGCTCGACGCACCCAGTCTGTTTGCCACTCACAACAGTCATTACGCCTATTGGGGCGGGGTCAACTGGACGGCCGTGGTTATCAGCATCGGTGCAGTAGCGGGATACCTCGCCATGTATAACCCCGTAACCGTGGCGATGAGTGAATCTTTCCGATACTTCGGCGCCTCCATACCGGTGATTGCCATTTCCGGACTGGCGTATTATCTGGCGGCCCGTATGATCCTGGTTCCTCTTGACAAAGGTCATTACGCACGCACTCTTGTCTTGAGCCAACCGACACTGGATTCCCAGCCAAAGCCTGGAGCCTTGAGAGTCAGCCTCTGACGGTCCAGAGACATCGGGGGGGGGGCGCGTCACGCACCCCGCCTTGGGCGGCCAGGCTCAGGCATCAAGGAGGACAGCCCCCTCCCCCTACGCCCTCGGTTCCCAGATTTCGTTCACTCTCCATTAAAAATGCCCTTTGAGAATTACAGCTTTTAACAATTCTTTCCCGGCAAAAACCTGAGCATATTAAAGAACACGCCGATAACGTTCGAATATTCCATCCTCCAAGGATTAAACATGATTACCCTCAATGCCCAGCTCTCCGGTGTCCAGCCACTCTCCACAATCAGCGTAGAACCCAAGAAGTCGATGGATGAAGTGGCGCAGGCGCCTGCGGAAAAATCGTCTACCGGTACACAGGTTGAGGGGGTAAAAGTATCGCTGTCCGGTGTCGGACTTCAAAAAGCCGCGAATGAACGCGCCACCAATACCAACAAAGACATTGAAGAAAGTGGGTTGCCTGACCAGGCGCAGAAGATCCTGAAAATGATTCGGGAGTTGAAGCAGAAGATCGAAGAAAAGCAGTCAGAAATGCAGGCACTCATGGCTGATCAAAGCATGTCCCCGGAAACCAAGCAGGCGAAAGTCGGCGCGCTGCAAGCGACACTCTCGACACTCACCGCCAGCCTGGTGACAGCGAGCGCCGCCCTGGAAAAACTGACCAAGAACGGAACCCTGTCTGCTGCCCAGGCACAACAAGCCGCCAAACTGGCCATGAAACGTTAAACCCGCCTCTCCGCCCGCGCCTTGACACTTCCATTGCCGATATTGGCTAGGGCGCAAAAATCTCGGCCAGGTAAGGTTGCCTCAGTTCATCCATACGGTGCTGAGGAAGTGAAAATGAAAAGACTTGGAGGAAAAGTGGCGCTGATTTCCGGCGCCGCGTCTGGCATCGGCGCGGCCAGTGCCATTCGATTCGCAGATGAAGGCGCCGGGATCATCATTTGTGACATCGACGAGACAAAAGCCGGATCTGTGCTGGAAACGATTCGGGCCTCAGGAGCCACAGCACTGTTCTGTCGCCTGGACGTTCGGGATGAAGGTCAGTGGGATGCAGCGTTTACAGCAGCGTTGGCGCAATTCGGTAGCGTCGATATCGTCATGAACAGCGCCGGCATAGCAGTAGCCGGCAACGTGGAAACCATGAGTTTCAATGATTGGAACAAGGAACTGTCGGTCAACCTTCATGGGACTTTCCTTGGCATGAAACTGGCGTTCAGATATTTACGGGAAAGAGGCGGATCGATCATCAACCTGTCTTCGATCGAAGGCATCGTGGGTCATCCTGAATATGCGGCCTACTGTGCCGGAAAAGGAGCCATTCGCAACCTCACCAAATCCGCGGCACTGCATGCCGGACGCCAAGGCTATCGAATCCGAGTCAACAGCATCCATCCTGGATACATCACCACACCAATGGTAGGCAACGACCCTGTCGAACTGGAACGATTGCGCAGACTGCACCCTATCGGCTTTCTGGGAGAAGCAATCGACATCGCGAACATGGCTCTCTTCCTGGCTTCAGATGAGTCACGTTTTGCGACTGGCGCGGAGTTTGTCATCGATGGCGGATTTCTTGCGCAATGAGCGGATGGCATTCTCCTCCCAGTCAGAGCTTCCTTCGTATGTCCGGATAGCGCTGCTGGAAAGCTGGCAACACTCAGTCAGTTCCGGCGTACCTTCACCAGCGGCGCGCTGATTCAAATCCCGAAACCAATAAGTGCTCTGCGCTTTGGCAAGGTCGAAGATTCCAACGTATGGTGAGCCCCAACCAACAGCACAACAATAGCTTCAAAAATGAAACTACGTAACACCTGGGGATTGACCTATGAAGCAAGAGTACGACTTCAGCACAGCCAAGCGTGGCCCGATTTCAAGCAGAAAAGGCAAAACCTGCATCACCATCATGCTTGATGACGACGTAATCAAGTCTGTTCGTGAGCACGCCGAAAGCGCGGGTACCGGATATCAAGCCATCATCAACGATCTGCTGCGCCAGGCCCTGATATCTGAATGACACGGCAGCTAAAAAGTGCCCCCCAAACGGTCAAACGCAGCGTAGCTGGTATAACCCACTCTAACGTGAAGGACCGTATATTCCGGCCACGAAATAGGCCATGCCTACACGATGGGCTATAATCCGCAAACCCACCCAGCGCGACTTGAGGTCCAGCCCCCATGGGCAATATCAGCCTTGAAACCAAAAAGGCCTACGCCGCCCGGACACGTCGGTCCAACTACGCCGCCAGCCTGCGCCTGGAAGGCTTCAAGATGACCCTGGCGGATGGCGAGTGCAAAATGCCGACGCGTGAAGAGGTCTTGAAGGCGTTTGCCAAGACCTGCCGCTGATGCCTGACAAGTATGGAGTCGGCGAAGACGCCTATTGCTACCCCGGCTCCACGGTCCTTCGCAACAAACTCGATATCCGTGACGAACCGACCCTAAGCGAAGCCGAACAACAACTCTCGGCCATCGCGGCAGACCACGTCGAATTCACCCCTCCTCCCTACAGCCTGGCTTATCTGCAAAACATTCATCGGATGCTGTTCTCGGACCTGTTCGAATGGGCCGGAGAACTGCGAACCGTGGGCATGTCCAAACAAGCCACGCGCTTCTGCCAACCCGAGTACATGGAGAAAGAGGCCAGCAAGGTCTTCGCCTCCATGGCGGCGGCCAACTGGTTCGAAGGGATGGACCGGGCAGAGCTGATCATTGCCGTTGCCGAAGCCTATTCCGACATCAACGTCATACACCCCTTCCGCGAAGGCAACGGTCGCGCCCAGCGCATTCTCTTTGAACACCTGATCATGAACGCGGGATTTGAGATCAGTTGGTGGGGGATTGAGAAGGACGAGTGGATTCTTGCCAATATAGCGGCTTACAACTGCGTCATGGGGCCTATGGAGCAGGTTTTTGAGAAGTGCATTGGGCAGGCGATTCAAAGTTGACCGTGCGATTCCACCCCCACGAACCTTAACCACCGGTTTACTTCGAAACACAGGGCGAGATCAGCCCAACGCATGCCAACCCATACCTGATAAACTGCGTATCCCCGCAATTTGCATCCAGACCCTCCATGTCTTTACAAAAAAATCCGCCACAACCCATCTCCCGCCGCTTCAGCGTGGCGCCGATGATGGATTGGACCGACCACCACTGCCGCTTCTTCCTACGCATCCTCTCCAAGCACGCCCTGCTCTACACCGAAATGGTCACCACCGGCGCATTGCTCAACGGCGACCACGAACGTTTCCTGCGTCATCACCCGTCCGAGCACCCGCTGGCCCTGCAACTGGGCGGTAGTGTGCCGGCTGACCTGGCTGCGTGCACGCGCATGGCTCAGGAGCATGGCTATGACGAAGTCAACCTCAACGTGGGCTGCCCCAGCGACCGGGTGCAGAACAACATGATCGGCGCCTGCCTGATGGGGCATCCAGGGCTGGTGGCCGATTGTGTGAAGGCGATGCGCGATGCGGTGTCGATTCCGGTGACAGTCAAGCATCGGATCGGGATCAATGGGCGGGACAGCTACGAGCAGTTGTGCGAGTTCGTGGGGACGGTCCGTGACGCTGGGTGCACGAGTTTTACCGTGCATGCGCGGATTGCGATTCTGGAGGGGTTGTCGCCGAAGGAGAATCGCGACATCCCGCCGCTGCGCTATGACGTGGTCGCGCGCTTGAAGGCGGACTTCCCGGAGCTGGAGATCGTGCTCAACGGCGGGATCAAGACGCTGGAAGCGTGCCATGAACACCTGCAAACCTTCGACGGCGTGATGCTGGGGCGCGAGGCTTATCACAACCCGTATCTGCTGGCCGAGGTGGATCAACAACTGTTCGGCAGCACCGCGCCGATCATCAGCCGGGCCGAGGCGCTGGCGCAGTTGCGACCTTACATCGCCGATCACCTGGCCGCCGGTGGCGCGATGCATCACATCACCCGCCATGTGCTGGGCCTGGGTACCGGTTTTCCGGGGGCGCGGCGGTTCAGGCAGTTGTTGTCGGTGGACATCCACAAGACCAAGGACCCGTTGGCGTTACTGGATCAGGCTGGGGAGTTGCTGGAAGGGCGCTGACTGTCACTTGCTTTGAACCCGCGCGCTGTTTTGGCATCGTATCTACCGATACCGCCCGGCCTTTCAAACAGCCGTTTCCAGGTTGTTGCCACCGGGACCTTCGATCCTTCTTCACGCCCTTGAGTGGCTGCCGGCCCTCGGGTAATGTCAACAGACCCATAGGACAGAGCACACTCATGACTTCCAAGCTGGAACAACTCAAGCAATTCACGACCGTAGTGGCCGATACCGGCGACTTCGACGCCATCGCCCGCATCAAACCCGTAGACGCGACCACCAACCCTTCCCTGCTGCTCAAGGCCTCGGCCCTGGCGGGTTACGCCGAGCAACTGAACGCCTGCGTGGCGGATTGCAAGGGCGATGTGGGCCTGGCCAGCGACCGTTTCGGCGTGGCCGTCGGGCAAGAGATTCTGAAGGTGATTCCGGGGCGCATTTCCACTGAAGTGGATGCCCGTCTGTCATTCGACACCGACGCCATGTTGAAACGCGCCCATCGCTTGATCGATCTGTACGACAAGGCCGGTGTTGGCCGTGATCGCGTCCTGATCAAGATCGCTTCCACCTGGGAAGGCATCCGTGCCGCCGAGCAACTGGAGCGCGAAGGCATTCAGTGCAACCTGACCCTGCTGTTCTCCTTTGCCCAGGCCGCAGCCTGCGCCGATGCCGGGGTGTTCCTGATTTCGCCGTTCGTGGGCCGTATCTACGACTGGTACAAAAAAGCCAATGGCAACGATTACACCGGCGCGGATGATCCGGGCGTACAGTCGGTAACCCGCATCTACAACTATTACAAAGCCAATGACTACAAGACCGTGGTCATGGGCGCGAGCTTCCGCAATCTCAACCAGATCGAGCAATTGGCCGGTTGCGATCGCTTGACCGTCAGCCCGGAATTGCTGGAGAAGCTGGCGGCCGACGAAGGCAAGCTGGTGCGCAAACTCACACCGGGGCAAACCGGGGAAGCGCGCCTGAGCCTCAATGAAGCACAGTTCCGCTGGTTGTCCAACGAAGACGCCATGGCCACCGAGAAACTGGCGGAAGGTATTCGTCAATTCGCTCGGGACCAGGAAAAACTGGAGGCGTTGCTGCAAGCCAAGCTTTGAGCTGATTCAGCGGTATACGAGAAGGGCGAACCTTGATGGGGTCGCCCTTTTTTATGCACGGGGAAACAGGGGGATTTTGCCTGCTCGAGATAGCCTCAAGGGCTATGCAAGCTCAGGACTCAAGGCCGCTCCAGCGCATTCACCAGGTCATGGAAAGCTTCACGATTCGACTCATTGAGCCCCATGAGGATCTTGTGGGCTTCGAGCACTTTGATCCGTACTTCTTCTTCCGACTGATCCTGATCAGGCAAGTCGTCCAGGCATTCGGGGCAAGGCACGGGATCGCCCACAATGTTGAACACCTGGTCGAAGCCCATCGATTGCAGAAGACGGGTGATGTCGCTGTGGGTGGTGACGACGGTCGGCAACAGGCCGACCTTTTGCCGCGACAGGATCGACAGTTTGGCCAGCAGGCCCAGGGTGGTGCTGTCGATGCTGCGGGTTTCGGTCAGGTCGATCACGATGGCACTGAAGTTCAGTGCGGTGAAGATCCGCTCAATAGTCGCATCCAACGCCGAACACAGGGTCAGGCGAACTTCACCGATAAACTTCAGGACAAATGTGCCGTCCTGCTCGGCGAACTGGATTCTACCGGTACTCATCAAAGATTCCTGCTCAACACCAATAGGGCGATATCATCCGGCATCTCCCCTAGCGTGGCTAATCCAAACACTTGGCGCAAGCCTTCCAGGCTGCCGCCCGCCGCACTCACCCGCTCAGGTAAGGCCGCCTCTTTCTCTTTGAGTGTAGGTTCTGTCAAAAGGTCCAAAATGCCATCAGACATCAGCGTCAGGCTGAACGTCGGTGGCAATTCCAGCACGTGATCTTCGTAGGCGGCCTCATTGAACAGGCCCACCGGCAAACCACGCCCTTCCAGGTAACGAACGCTGTCTGGTGTATACAACACAGGCAAAGGCAGGTGGCCGCCGATGCTATAGGTCAACAAACCGCTCTCCTCGTCGATGACCCCACCGACCATGGTGACGTGTTTACCCAGCTTACAACTGATCAGGCCCCGGTTGATATGCCCCAGGACCTCCGAAGGCTTGAACTCTGGCAAGGTGCCGTTGCGCTTGGATTCGAACAACAGGCGCGTGGTCATGAACTTCAACAGCACCGTGACGAATGCCGACGACGCGCCGTGACCGGAAACGTCCGCCAGGTAGAACGCGACCCGGCGCTCATCCACCCGGAAATAGTCGACAAAATCCCCCGACAGGTACAACGACGGGATGATCTGATGGGCAAATCGAAAGCCATCAGCCGTCCACGGACTGACCGGCAGCATGTTCATCTGCACCTGGCGTCCGGCGTTCTGGTCTTCCTGCAACAGGTTCAGGCTGGCTTCGAGCTCACGATTGGCGGTTTCCAGCTTTTCGCGGTAACGCTGGTTTTCCACCAACAGGCGCGAACGGTCCAGCGCCCGGCGCACGGAGTGCTCGAGCACGGCCAGGTCTTCGAGGGGCTTGATCAGGTAGTCCGCCGCGCCCAGGCGCAAGGCCTCGACGGCGTCATTCATCACGCCAGCGCCGGAAACCACGATGACGGGGGTCTGCGAGGAGATCTCGGTGACCTGGCGAATGAGTTCAAGTCCGCCCATCTGCGGCATACGCAGGTCGCAGATGACCAGGTCGGGCTTTTCCTGCTCGAATACCTGAAGACCCTGTTGGCCATTGCTGGCCTGCAGGACGCTGAAACCACTGTCTTCCAAGTAGGCTGCGAGACTGGCTCGCACCACTTCGTCATCATCGATTATCAGCAGCGTGGCACTGGTTTTTGGCATGTGGGCAAACGGCGCCAGAATTAGGTTGGCGTAGCGGGCGGGGCCGTCGAGCCTGGCACGCACTACTGGATTCGCTTTCTAGCCTCTCTGTCGTAGCGGCTGCAGGCCTTTGCCTTGCACGCAATTACATCAGAGGTGCCCTTCTAAGGCGCAGACGGTACTCCCATCCGCCAGGCGTTTCAAGCTCATGCGGATAGCCGCTGCGGTCTTCAATTTGTCAAAGTACAGAGAGTTATAAGAACCGAGCGGGGCGTAACCCAATGGAAGGATAAATCGCCGGTTCCATCACAAAAAGGCGACCTTCATGGCCGCCTTCCTGACTCAATACATCGAAAATCAGAAGTCGTCTTCGACCTGACCGTCCTTGACCTTGAACTCGCGGTTCTGCAGGAACGCATTGCGGATGAACACATACTTGTCGCCGCTCACCAGCTTCTCTGCAGACAGCAGGCTGGCGCGGGTATCGATGACGTTCAGGCCGAAAATCGAGTTACGCACCGAGACGTTGTCGATGTAAGGATAGGGGCCGGTGTAGTTGTCGACGACCTTGGCCGGCGCATCGCGCAAGGTGCTTGGGCCCAACAATGGCAGCACCACGTAAGGACCGCTGCCCAGGCCCCAATAGCCCAGGGTCTGGCCGAAATCTTCATCGTTACGCTGCAAGCCCATCTTGGTGCCCACATCGAAGAAACCCAGCAGGCCGAACGTGGTGTTGAAGATCAACCGGGCCGTGTCGACGCCGGCGGCGGCCGGCTTGGCTTGCAGCACATCGTTGGCCAGGTTGCCCACATCGCCGATGTTGCGGAACATGTTGTGGATGCCATCTTCAAGGAATTGCGGCGTTACGTACTGGTAACCCTTGGCCAGCGGCTTGAGCGCATAGGTATCGAGGGTGTCGTTGAAGGTGAAGATCGGACGGTTGAAGCTCTCCCAAGGGTCATCCTCCGTGGCGGCCTGGGCAGCGAACGGAACCACCAGGACGCTGGCGGAAAGACACAGCTGAGCTAGACGATGGCTCCAGCGCATAAGGGAAAACTCCTTGGATTATTCAGGCAAGGGCGCCGGGCCCGGGCGATAAGGTGCGTAGTATAAAGCGGAACGCATGGATAGGCAGCACCGAAAAATAAACGACCTTATAGGACGTTTCTTCGGGCGACACCTTCATTTCGCTGTCACCGGGCTGTCATCGGCGCACGCTAGGCTGCGGGTTATTTCAAGGACGTTCCCATGCCCCGCGCCGAAACCCTGCCCCTCCCCGTTCCCAGCCTGACGGCCGTGTTGTTTGGCCTTAGCGGGTGCCTGGTAGACTTCGGGGCATGCGTCCGCCAGCCGGGAACAGCGCCGGATAATCCTGCGCAACCGACGCCCGGGGCCTTGGACAGCCTGCATCGTTTGCAGCTTGAAGGGGTTCCCTGCGCCTGGCTGGACGAACTGCCGCCCGCCATAAGCCATGGCCTGGCGGCGTCGCTGCCCAGTTGGATCAAACCGCCGCAACTTCCTGCAACAAATTATTCTTGGCCGGCGCCTCATGCCTGCTGGCAAGCGCTGATGACACTGGACGTCCAGCAACTGGACGGCTGTGTACTGGTCAGTGGCGAACCTCGTTTGCTGCAATCGGGGCTCAACGCCGGTTTGTGGACCATCGGATTGGCCTCCTGCGGCTCACTGTGCGGCCTGGCGCCGGCCCAGTGGCAGGCGCTGAGCCAACAGCAGCGGGACATCAAGCGCGCCAAGGCCACCGTGCAATTGTTCGGCCTGGGGGTGCATTCGGTGATCGATCACCTGAGCGAACTCGACACCTGCCTGGCCGACATCCGCCTGCGCCGCCTCAAAGGCGAGAAGCCATGACCGGGATCATGCAGGCTGCGTAAGGGTGGATTACTCTTAAGGCAAGCCATGGATTTTTGACCCGGCGTCGCGGTCCATGGCTGTGCCTATTACTGAAGGGAGTACGCCCATGCCTGCCCGCCGCGAACTGCAAGCACAACTCGACACCCTGCGCGAGCAATTGGACAAGAATCCGCCGCTGTCTGAGCCGGAACGCGAGAACCTGCGTCAACTGATGACTCAACTCGAGGCTGAGATCCAACTGGAAGACCAGCTACAGGACACCAACCTGGTCGACGGCGTGAACCTGGCTGTGGAGCGCTTCGAAGTAGACCACCCAACCATTGCCGTGACACTGCGCAATATCGTGCAAGCCTTGGGCAGCATGGGAATCTAGGCTCTATACGAAAAGCCTAACGGCCAGACATCAAAAAGCCCCGCTATCGGGGCTTTTGATCTTCAATTTGAAATGCAATCCCCTGAGAAAGGGATCATTGACGAACCAGGCGATGGTTCGGCAACTGCACCGCTTCGGTGCTGCGATACGGGTTGATGTCCAGCCCCCCCCGACGCACATAACGCGCATACACCGTCAACTTCTCCGGCTTGAGCAAGCGCTGCAGGTCGAGAAAGATCCGCTCAACGCATTGCTCGTGAAAATCCGAATGCTGGCGGAAGCTGACGATGTAGGCCAGCAGGCTGACGTGGTCCAGGGCCGCGCCGCGATACTCCACTGCCACACTGCCCCAGTCCGGCTGGCTGGTCACCGGGCAATTGGACTTGAGCAGATGGCTGTGCAGGCTTTCCTCGACGATGCGCGAATCATCGCAACGCAGCAGTTCCGGGCGCGGATGCTCGTAGGAATCGACGCGGATGTCCAGGTCGTCGATGCAGATACCCGGCAACGCCACAACACCTTCACGCTCCACGTCCTTGAGGTTGCGGATCCGCACACCCACTGCCTTGCCGGCGGCCGCCGACAGATCCTGGCGCAAGACCGCCTCCAGGCTCGCGGTATCGGCGAACGGGGTCTGGTTCAAGGAGTTGAGGTACAGCTTGAAGGACTTGGATTCGATGATATTCGGCGAGTCCGCCGGGATTGCGAATTCGCCGATGGCCACCACCGGTTTGCCGGAAGGCAGCAGCCACGACAGCTCGAAACAGTTCCAGAAGTCCACGCCCTTGTACGGCAGAGTCTCGGCCGTCAGCCCCAACTCCGCCCATTTCGCGGTGCGTGGGATCGGAAACAGCAACGACGGCGTGTACGTGGCGATGTATTCGCTGGATTTACCCAGCGGCGAATGTTCGGCTGCGGGATGCATGACGGAAACCTGACTGAAGAATCAGCGGATTCTACCAGTCTTTGCCGCAGCCTTTGAGTGCTTACTGTCTGACGGTCAGCTCGCCCTTCATCCCGGCCTGGTAATGACCCGGCACATTGCAGGCGAACTCCAGGCGCGTGGCCTTGGTGAAGGTCCAGGTCAGCTCAGCGGTCTTGCCCGGCTCCACCAGCACGCTGTTGGGGTCGTCGTGACGCATGCCTGCGTGCCCCTGATCCTTGGAGGCATGCCCCATGGCCGCATGATCCACGGAGCCCGCGCCCATCGCGTCATGATCCATGGCTCCAGGCCCCATTCCCTGCTTCATCGCAGTCGGGGTCAGTTGTCCGCTCTGTTGCATCTTCAGCATTTCCTGCTGGTGCTCGGCGTGCATGGCCGCATTGCCCAGATTGAACTCGTGCAGCAGTTGGCCTTTGTTGATCAGCACGAACCGCACGGTTTCCCCGGCCTTGATATCCAGCGCGCCCGGGTCGAAGGTCATGTCGCCCATCACCACATTGATGCTGCGACTGGCCTTGGCGGCCGGGGCAGGCGCACCGAAATCGAAATGACCGGGCGATGCCCAGGAAGGCGTACTGAGGACCAGCGCACAAGCGGCCAGGATCAAACGTTTACCCATCGACATGTCCATACTCCAAGCGGATAAGATTCAGCTTGTGGGAAACTCTATCCTTGTATGCCTGCCAGTCGGCTGACGGTTCGATTACAACTTTGTCAGGTTGCGCCAGCGCCGCACCGGCCACGGTATAACGCCCACGTCCAAACCACGCCTTGAGCCGCCCATGAAACTGCTGATCGTCGAAGACCAAACCAAAACCGGCCAATACTTGCGCCAGGGCCTGGGCGAAGCCGGGTTCAACGCCGACCTGGTGGCTGATGGCGTCACCGGCCAGCAAATGGCCTTGAGCGGCGACTACGCCCTGCTGATCCTCGACGTGATGTTGCCCGGGCGCGACGGCTGGCAAATCCTGCAAGCGGTCCGCACCGCCGGCCTGGATACGCCCGTGCTGTTCCTCACCGCGCGGGATGCGGTGCAGGATCGGGTGCACGGGTTAGAGCTGGGCGCGGACGACTACCTGGTCAAGCCCTTCGCCTTTTCCGAACTGCTGGCCCGGGTACGCAGTCTGTTGCGCAGGGGCAGCTCGACGCCCCAGGAAACCAGCCTGCAACTGGCCGACCTGCGCCTGGACCTGATCCGCCGCCGCGTCGAACGCAGCGGCCGGCGCATCGACCTCACCGCCAAGGAGTTCGCCTTGCTGGAAATGCTCCTGCGCCGCCAGGGCGAAGTGCTGCCCAAGTCGCTGATCGCCTCCCAGGTCTGGGACATGAATTTCGACAGCGACACCAACGTCATCGAAGTCGCGATCCGGCGCCTGCGGCTGAAGATTGACGATGATTTCCCCAACAAACTCATCCATACCGTGCGCGGTATGGGCTACGTGCTTGAAGAGCGCAGCCTGTGAAAGGCCAATGGTCCCTGAGCAGCCGGTTGGCGCTGCTGTTCGCCGCCTGCACGGCGGTGGTGTCGCTGGTGGCCGGGGTGCTGTTCAGCCATGGCAGTGAAACGCACTTCATCGAACTCGACCAACAGTTGCTGGAAGGCAAGCTGATCGGTCTGCGTCGCGCCCTGCAAGACCTCGATGCCGAACAGGCCCAGGGCCGCCTGGCAGATGAACTGAGCCGCCAGGCCGACCTGGCGCTGCGCATCAAAGGCAGCGACGGCGTGCGTTGGTATGACAGCTCGGTCCGGATTCCGGCGCAACTGCCCGAGCGCCCTGGCCTGTCGACCATCAGCGACGCCGACACCGATTACCGCGTGCTGAACGCGCCGCTGTACCCCGATCGCCCGGACTCACCGCAACTGACGCTGCTGCTGGACATCACCCACCATCAACACTTCCTGCAACGCATGCAGCGCCTGATCTGGCTGACCGTCGGCCTCTCGGCCCTGGGCACCGCCCTGCTCGGCGCCTGGGCTGCCCGACGCGGCTTGCGCCCCTTGCGACGCATGGGCGCCATCGCCGGCAACGTCTCGGCCCGTTCGCTGAACGCCCGCCTGCCCGAAGCGCAAATGCCTGCAGAACTGGCGGAATTGGCCCACAGCATCAACGCCATGCTCGGACGTCTCGACGACGCCTTTCAACGGCTCTCGGCCTTCTCGGCCGACATCGCCCATGAACTGCGCACGCCGCTGTCGAACCTGCTGACCCACACCCAGGTCACCCTCACCCGCGACCGTTCGCTGGAGGATTATCGCGAGGCATTGCACAGCAATCTCGAAGAGCTGCAATGGATGGCGCAACTGGTCAACGACATGCTGTACCTGGCCAAGGCCGACCATGGCCTGCTGACACCCAACCGCGAACCGCTGGAACTGGCGCAGGAAGTGGACGTGTTGCTGGAGTTTTTTGCACCGCTGGCCGAAGACGCCGGGATTCACTTGCACCGTGAAGGCGCCGGCCACATCGAGGCCGACCGCAACATGCTGCGCCGGGCCCTGTCCAACTTGCTGGACAACGCCCTGCGCTTCACGCCAGACGGCGGCGAAGTGCGGGTGCGAATTAACGACGGGGCACAGGGGTTGGATGTGAGCGTGGAGAACAGCGGCGAAGGCATTCCAGAAACCTTGCTGCCGCGCCTGTTCGACCGCTTCTACCGCGCCGACCCGGCCCGCCGGGAAGGCAGCAGCGAACACGCCGGGCTGGGATTGGCCATCACCCGCTCGATCATCCGCGCCCATGGCGGGCAGATCCGCTGTGAATCAGCCGACGGTTGGACGCGATTCCTGATCGAGTTGCCAAAGGGGGATTAAGCCGCCCCCCTGTGGCGAACGAGCTTATCTCACAGACATTTCGCTAAGTCCCCTCGCCGCAAGAGTCTTCAGCAAGCCCTTCTGCCACAGAGGTCTGTGTCATATCAGGAATACCGCAACGCCTGCGCTGGCTCGGTCTTCGCCGCGCGCCACGCCGGATAGACCGTGGCGAGGAAACTCAGGATGAACCCGGCCGAGCAGATCAGCACCACATCGCCGCGCTGCAGCTCCGACGGCAGGTTGCTGACGAAATACACGTCAGAACTGAAGATGTGCTGGCCGCTGACCCGCTCAAGCCAACCCACCAGCTCACTGACGTTCAACGCCGCGATCACCCCCAGCACACCACCGATGAGCGTACCGACGATGCCGATCACCGTGCCCTGGACCATGAAGATCGCCATGATCTGCCGCGGCGTGGCGCCGATGGTGCGCAGGATCGCGATGTCCGCGCCCTTGTCGTTCACCACCATGATCAGCGTGGCAATGATATTGAACGCCGCCACGGCCACGATCATCAGCAGCAACAGGCCGATCATGGTTTTTTCCATTTTCATCGCGCTGAACAGGCTACCCTGGGTGTGGGTCCAGTCGTCGGCCTTGTAGCCGGCGCCGAGGCCCGTGGCGATGTCACCGGAGACCTTCGGCGCGGCGTACAGGTCTTTCACCGCCAGGCGCACGCTTTGCACCTGGTTCGGCTGCCAATGCTGCATCTGCGCGGCGTCGGCCAGGTGAATCAGGGCCATGGAACCATCCAGCTCGGCGCCGACCTTGAACACGCCAACCACGTTGAGCCGCTGCATCCGCGGCGTGATGCCGCCAGGTGCGTTGCTGATCTCCGGCACGATCAGGGTCAGCTTATCGCCGACATTCAAGCGGAAGCGGCGCGCGGTGATTTCACCGATCACCACGCCAAATTCGCCCGGTTTCAAGGCGTCGAGACGACCCTGGACGATGTGTTGAGCGACAATGGACACCTTGCCTTCCTGGGCCGGGTCGACACCGCTGATCTGGATCGGCTGCATCGAGCCTTTATAGCTCAACATGCCTTCCATTTCGGTAAACGGCACGGCGGCGGTCACTTTGGGGTTCTTCAGCGCGGCGGCGGCCACCGGCTGCCAGTCGTCGATCGGGTTGACGCCGACGACTGTGGCGTGGGGCACCATGCCGAGGATGCGCGAACTCATTTCACGCTGGAAGCCGTTCATCACCGACAACACCACGATCATCGCCAGCACACCCAGGGCGAGGCCGATCATCGAGGTCATGGAGATGAACGAGACGAAGCGATTGCGCCGCTTGGCGCGGGTATAGCGCGTGCCGATAAAGATCGATAACGGTCTGAACATTCGCGGGGCACCGTATGAAAATAAAAGACCCGGCGCGGGCATCCAGCGCCGGGTTTCGGTCGGTCAGATGGGCGTCAGGCAACCTTCCTGCAAGTGCAGGACGCGGTCCATCTGGCGGGCCAGGTTCATGTCGTGGGTCACCACCAGGAACGCGGTACGCATCGACGTACTGAGTTCGAGCATCAGGTCCTGGATACCTTGAGCGGTATGGGAGTCGAGGTTACCGGTCGGCTCGTCAAGCATCACCAGGCCAGGTTTGTTGACCAGGGCACGGGCAATCGCCACGCGCTGGCGCTCGCCACCGGACAACTCGGCCGGCTTGTGCTCCAGGCGATGCGCCAGTCCTACCCGCTCCAGCAACGCCGTGGCCCGCTGACGAGCCTCTGGAATGGCCGTGCGACCAATCAACAGCGGCATGCAAACGTTCTCTAGCGCGGTGAACTCGGGCAGCAAGTGATGAAACTGGTAAACGAAGCCCAGGGCACGGTTGCGCAGCAGGCCACGGCCCTTCTCGTTCAGCGCCGAGAGCTCCTCGCCCGCCAGCCAGACACTGCCGGCGGTCGGCGTATCGAGGCCGCCCAGCAGGTTGAGCAAGGTACTCTTGCCCGACCCCGAGGTGCCGACGATCGCCACGCGCTCGCCAGGGTGCAATTCCAGTTGCAGGCCCGACAACACCACCACCGACTCCGGGCCTTCCTCGTAGGATTTGCCCAGGTTACGGCAGCTCAAGATTGCTTTTTCACTCATGCCCGACTCACTCATAACGTAACGCCTCCGCAGGCTGGGTGCGCGCGGCACGCCAGGCTGGATACAGGGTGGCGAGGAAACTCAGGACCAACGCGGCGCCGCAGACCATCAACACATCATCGGCCTGCAATTGCGAGGGCAGGTAGTCGATGAAATACACGTCGGCGTTGAGAAACTTGTGCCCGATCAGGCCTTCGAGTGCGGCGATCGCGGCGCTGACATTCAAGGCGGCGAACATGCCGACCAGCGCGCCGACGAACGTGCCGATCACCCCGATCACGGTGCCCTGGACCATGAAGATGCGCATGATTTGCCCCGGCGTGGCGCCCAGGGTGCGCAAGATGGCGATGTCGCCTTTCTTGTCGTTCACCACCATCACCAGCGTGGAGATGATGTTGAACGCGGCAACGGCGACGATCAGCAGCAGCAACAGGCCGATCATGGCTTTTTCCATACGGATCGCCTGATACAGGTTGCCATGGGTGCGGGTCCAGTCCCGGGCGTAATAACGGTCCTCGCCGAGTTGCTGGGCGATGCTCCACGCCGCACGCGGCGCCTGGAACAGGTCGTCGAACTTCAAGCGCAGGCCCTGGACCTGGTCCGGCTTCCAGCGGTGCAGGCGCGCCAGGTCCTGGAGGTTGGTAACGCCCAGGTAACCGTCCAGCTCGCCGGCACCGACATGAAAGATGCCGACCACGGTAAAGCGTTTCATGCGGGGGAACACCCCGCCCGGGGTCACGGTGACTTCCGGCGCGACGAAGGTCAGCTTGTCGCCAATGGCCACGCCCAGCTTGGTCGCGGCCTTGTCGCCGATGACGATGCCGAAGCTGCCGGGCGCGAGGTCGTCGAGCTTACCCTGCTGCATGAAGTTATCGATGATCGAGACCTGCCGCTCGAGCGCCGGGTCGATGCCGTTGAGCAACACCTTGGAGACCTTGCCGTTGTTGGTCAGCAGCCCCTGCATCTGGGTGAAGGGCGCGACGGCCAGCACCTGCCGGTTCTGCTTGACCTTGGCGGCCAGGCTCGGCCAATCGCTGATGGCCTCGCCGGATTCGAGGGTCGCGTGGGGCACCATGCCCAGTACGCGGGTGCGCATTTCATGGTCGAAGCCGTTCATCACCGACAGCACGACGATCATCACGACCACGCCAAGGGCCAGCCCGATGATGGATGTCAGGGAAATGAACGATACGAAATGATTGCGACGCTTTGCACGGGTGTAACGCGTGCCGATGAATACGAAGAGAGGTCTGAACATGTCGGGGCTTGTTCGGAGGGAAAAGAAACGTCCTTGTGGCGGGGGTCACAAACCAGCTTTACACTCAGACCACCGCCGCTACCATGGGTTCGCCATGTCGACATTAGATGAAGAAGATCGCCGCGAATACTACCGTATCGAGGACACGATCGCACTGGAAATTCGGCCCCTCTCCATTCCTGAAGCCGCCGGCCAGGAAGTGTTGCAGGATGCGTCTCCATTGTTCAATCTGCTCAGCGAACTGCACCTGAGCGAATTCGAATCGCAACACCTGCTGCGCCAGATCAGCGAGCGTGAGCGCAGCATCGCCGCCTACCTCAAGGCCATGAACAAACGCTTCGACCTGCTCAGCCAGGTCATCGCACTGACGGTGCTCGGCGAAATCGGCGAACCGCAGCCGGTGATCATTTCCGAAGGCGGCATCGACTTCCAATCTCCCACACCCATCGCCGTCGGCACGCACTTGTCGATCAAGCTGGTACTCATGCCGCAGGCCCTCGGCTTGTTGCTGCGCGCGAGGGTGACCCATTGCGATCCCAAGGGCGATGGCTACGACGTCGGCACCGAGTTCGAACGCCCCACCGACGCCCAGCGCCAGTTGCTGGCTCGCTACATCCTGCAAAAACAGGCGCAAGAACGGCGCCTGGCCCGGGAACAGAACGAATCAGGTATCAATAAGGAACAACCGTGACCCTCATTTATGGCCACCGCGGCGCCAAGGGCGAAGCGCCGGAAAACACCCTGACCGGTTTTCAGGAATGCCTCAAGCACGGCGTACGCCGTTGCGAACTGGATCTGCACCTGTCCATGGACGGCGAGCTGATGGTGATCCACGACCCGACACTCAAACGCACCACCGACCGTCGCGGCAAGGTGGTCGAACACACCGCCGCCGAGCTGGTGACCTACGATGCGCGCAAAGGTGGCCCGGGCTGGATCAAGCCATGCCCGATCCCGCGCCTGGAGGAGCTGTTCGAGAAATGCGATTTCGAGCATTGGCAGCTGGAGGTCAAGAGTGCCTCGCGCACCCGCGCCACCGCCACCGTGCTGGGCATACGTGAAATGGCCCAGCGTTTCGGGCTACTGGACAAGATCACCATCACGTCCAGCTCGCGGGAAGTGCTCAAGGCGGCCCAGGAGCTGACGCCGGACATTTCCCGCGGCCTGGTGGCCGAGTACGCCTGGCTCGACCCGTTGAAGGTCGCCCAGAGCTATGGCTGCGAGATCCTGGCGTTGAACTGGACCCTGTGCACGCCGGAACGCCTGATCAAGGCGCAGCGCCAAGGGCTGCATGTGTCGGTATGGACGGTCAACGAGCCCGCGCTGATGCGCAGGCTCGCCGACTTTGGCGCTGACAGCCTGATTACAGACTTTCCCGGTTTGGCCACTGCCACGCTTGAGAAAGGCTGAAATCGGTCTCCCCGGCCGGCTCAGGCCACCGGCCGGAGCCGCTCAAAAAAGCCGGTTGAGCCCGTCGTAGGCCGCTACCCGATAGGCTTCGGCCATGGTCGGGTAGTTGAACGTGGTGTTGACGAAGTACTTCAACGTGTTCGCCTCGCCCGACTGGTTCATGATCGCCTGGCCGATGTGCACAATTTCCGAAGCCTGGTAGCCGAAGCAATGCACGCCCAGCACTTCCAGGGTCTCGCGGTGGAACAGGATCTTCAGCATGCCTTGCGGCTCGCCGGCGATCTGCGCCCGCGCCATGCCCTTGAAGAAGGCCTTGCCCACTTCATAAGGCACCTTGGCCTGAGTCAGTTCCTGCTCGTTCTTGCCGATCGAGCTGATCTCCGGAATGGTGTAGATACCAGTCGGCACGTCGTTGACGAAACGCCAGCTGCCATTGTCGACGATGCTGCCAGCGGCGGAACGGCCCTGGTCGTGGGCGGCACTGGCCAGGCTCGGCCAACCGATCACGTCACCGGCGCCGTAGATGTTCGGCACGCAGGTGCGGTAGTTCTCGTCGACTTCGATCTGGCCACGGCTGTTGACCTTCACGCCGATGTTTTCCAGGCCCAGGGTATCGGTGTTGCCGGTACGGCCGTTGCACCAGAGCAAGGCGTCGGCCTTGATCTTCTTGCCGGACTTGAGGTGCAGGATCACGCCGTTGTCCACGCCTTCGACGCGGTCGTAGTCCTCGTTGTGACGCACGGTGATATTGTTGTTGCTGAAGTGATAGCTCAGGGCCTGGGAAATTTCCGAGTCCAGGAAGCTCAACAACTGGCCACGGTTATCCACCAACTCCACCAATACACCCAGGCCACTGAAGATCGAGGCGTATTCACAACCGATCACGCCGGCACCGTAGACGATGAGTTTGCGCGGGGTGTGGCCCAGGCTCAGGATGGTGTCGCTGTCGTAGATGCGCGCATGGTTGAAATCGATGTCGGCCGGGCGATATGGGCGCGAGCCGGTGGCGATGATGATGTGCTTGGCCACCAGCTTCTCGACCACGCCATTGCCACAGACCACTTCCACGGTTTGCTCATCGGCGAAGCTGCCGGTGCCGAAGAACACATCTACGCGGTTGCGAGCATAGTAGCCGGTACGCGAGGCCACTTGCTTGGCGATCACCTTCTCGGCGCTCTTGAGCACGTCCGGGAAGGAGAACCAGCGCGGCTCACCGATGGCCCGGAACATCGGGTTGGTGTTGAACTGCATGATCTGCCGTACGGAGTGACGCAGGGCCTTGGACGGGATGGTGCCCAAGTGGGTGCAGTTACCGCCGACTTGTCGGCGGCTGTCGACCATCGCCACCTTGCGCCCAGCCTTGGCGGCATTCATTGCCGCGCCTTCACCCGCCGGGCCGGAGCCCAGTACCACCACGTCGTAGTTGTAGACAGCCATGCGTACTCCTCAGAACAGGCCGTGGCACCACAGCGGCGCCGACGGCTAAATCACGCCGATTCACGGCATGAAGGAACAATTTGTGGCCGGTTCACGAGCCCGGCCACAGTCTATAGAAGCGTCAACGCCGCGCACATTACCCCTTGGTCGCGTCGTAGGCTAGTTTTGCCTGCGTTATTTCGCCACACCTATGCTTTCAGCAGCCTGTCATCGGCGCCATTCGATGCTCACCCTCGCCACAGGTCATCTACAACCCAACGTCATCATTGGGTTTCCCCCTTGGTTATGCGGTCAAACGCATCATTGGTACGAGTCACGAAACGCCCCCCGTCCCGCAGCACGAAAAACACCCCGATGCCATGCTTCTCGGCATAGTCCCAACCCCGTTCAGGGCCGAGAATCAGCAACAGCGTTGACAGTCCATCGGCCATCAGCGCCGAAGGATGAATGACAGTGACGGACGCCAGGTTATGCAGGACCGGCGTACCGATGCGCGCATCGAAGGTGTGGGAGTAACGTTGGCCGTCCTGCTCGAAATATTTACGGTAGTCGCCGGACGTCGAAACCCCGTAGCCATTGACCTCGATAACCCGTTCGGCCACTTGCCGGTCGTCCCGGGGTTCCTCCAGGGCGACACGCCAGGGCGAGCCATCGGGCTTGTGCCCGACCGCCTTGAGCTCTCCGGTGGCTTCGGCCAGGTAGCTGTCGATTCCCAGGGCCTGGAGCCGGGCGGCGATGCGGTCGACGGCGTAGCCCGCGGCGATGCTGTTGAAGTCGACCTCCACGGCCGCGTCCTTGCACAACCGGTCGCCCTCAATGCGCAAATGGCCATGGCCAATGCGCTGGCGCACCAGGGCCAAGGCCTCGGCGTCCGGCACTTTTTCTTCCCGCGATTGCGGACCGAACCCCCACAGGTTCAACAGCGGTTCCACAGTCAGGTCGTAGGAGCCGTCACTCTGGGCCGACAACTGCTCACCCACGCGGACCAACTCCAGGACTGCCGCCGGCATCACCTGACAGCTGTTGGCGGCCAGCGCATTGAAACGCTCGACGTCCGAGTCGCTGCGATAGGTCGAGAATTGCCGATCGACTTCGGCAAGGATGCCTTGCACCTCAGCCTGCACCGCCGCCGGAGCGGGCCCGGTCCGATGCTTGACGTACTGGATGGAATACCGACTGCCCATGGTCGGGCCGTCGAATCGCTCCAGGGTGTCGCCGTTGCCACAGCCGGAAAACACGCCGACCAGGGCCACAAGGGCTCCCCACCGTCCAGTTAACAAATCTTCATCTCCTCTCGAAACCGCGCCGGCCATTATGAACTTCAGCGCGCGCAAAAAACCTGCTGGGGACCAATGAGGGCCTTACGGAAACTCCTGAAAACCTGTGGGAGCAAAGCTTGCTCGCGATGAACGATGACGCGGATTTGCAGTTGAACCGTGTCGCCTGCATCGCGAGCAAGCTTTGCTCCCACAGGCTCCTCCAGGCTCTTCCAAGGTTTTTCCAAAGCTTCCACAAGATTCCAAAGGCGCGGCGTTTTCATACTAGATTGACCAGAGTGAGTACCTGCACATGTCTTCCAATACGAGCAACGGCAAGGCGATTTTTCGCGTTGTCAGCGGCAATTTCCTGGAGATGTTCGACTTCATGGTCTACGGCTTCTATGCCACGGCCATCGCCAAGACGTTCTTCCCCACCGACAGTGCTTTCGCCTCGCTGATGCTGTCCCTGGCAACGTTTGGCGCCGGGTTCCTGATGCGTCCGCTGGGGGCGATTGTCCTCGGCGCCTACATTGACCGCCACGGCCGTCGCCAAGGCCTGATCATTACGCTGGCCTTGATGGCCATGGGCACCATCCTGATCGCCTGCGTACCGGGTTACGCCGTCCTCGGCGTGGCAGCCCCCTTGTTGGTGCTGCTGGGTCGATTGTTGCAAGGTTTCTCCGCCGGCGTGGAGCTGGGCGGCGTGTCGCTATACCTGGCAGAAATCGCCACACCAGGACGCAAGGGCTTCTTTGTCAGTTGGCAATCCGCCAGCCAGCAAGCTGCCGTGGTGTTCGCCGGCCTGCTGGGGGTTGGCCTCAATCATTGGTTGAGCCCGCAGCAGATGGGCGACTGGGGCTGGCGCGTACCGTTCCTGGTGGGCTGCATGATCGTCCCGGCGATTTTCATGATCCGTCGTTCACTGGAAGAAACACCTGAGTTCCAGGCGAGAAAACATCGCCCTAGCCTGTCGGAAATCACCCGCTCCATTGGTCAGAACTTCGGTATCGTCTTGGCCGGCATGGCGCTGGTGGTAATGACCACGGTGTCTTTCTACCTGATCACCGCCTACACGCCGACGTTCGGCAAGGCCGAATTGAACCTGTCGGACCTGGATGCATTGCTGGTTACCGTGTGCATCGGCTTGTCGAATTTCTTCTGGCTGCCGGTGATGGGTGCATTTTCAGACAAGATCGGACGCAAACCCCTGCTGCTCGGTGCGACCGTCCTGGCGATCCTGACCGCCTACCCGGCACTGTCCTGGCTGGTGACGAACCCCAGCTTCAGCCATTTGCTGATCGTCGAGCTGTGGCTATCGTTCCTGTACGGATCGTACAACGGTGCCATGGTGGTGGCCTTGACGGAAATCATGCCGGTCCAGGTGCGCACCACAGGCTTCTCCCTGGCCTACAGCCTGGCGACGGCAACGTTCGGCGGGTTTACCCCGGCAGCTTGCACCTACCTGATCCATGTGCTGGACAACAAGGCGGCACCGGGGATCTGGCTCAGTGGTGCCGCAGTGCTGGGGTTGATCGCGACCCTGGTGTTGTTCAAGGGGAATCGGCATGAATTGCGGACGGCGCAGGCCGCCGTAGCGGGTGGCGCCTGATAGATCGCTATCGCCCGGGCAACCCAAAACCCAGAAAAAAAAACGCCCCGACAAGTCGGGGCGTTTTCATAGCCAACTGAAGCTTAGCGCGGGAACGCTGGCGGGTTTACACCGGCCATGTCTTCCATCACGCGAACCACCTGGCAGCTGTAACCGAACTCGTTGTCGTACCAGACATACAGGACAACGCGGTTATCTTGGGTGATGGTGGCTTCGGCATCGACCACACCGGCGTGGCGCGAGCCCACGAAGTCGGTGGAAACCACTTCCTGCGAGCTGACGAAATCGATCTGCTTGTGCAGGTCCGAGTGCAGCGCCATATAGCGCAGGTACTCGTTGATCTCTTCGCGAGTGGTGGCTTTCTCAAGGTTCAGGTTGAGGATCGCCATCGACACGTTCGGCGTCGGCACACGGATCGCGTTGCCGGTCAGCTTGCCAGCCAGCTCAGGCAGGGCCTTGGCAGCAGCGGTAGCAGCGCCGGTCTCGGTGATGACCATGTTCAGCGCGGCGCTGCGGCCACGACGATCGCCCTTGTGGAAGTTGTCGATCAGGTTCTGGTCGTTGGTGTACGAGTGAACCGTTTCAACGTGACCGTTGACGATGCCGAACTTGTCGTTCACAGCCTTGAGCACCGGCACGATGGCGTTGGTGGTGCAGGAGGCAGCGGAGACGATCTTGTCATCAGCGGTGATGTCGCCGTGGTTGATGCCGTGAACGATGTTCTTCAGCTTGCCCTTGCCAGGCGCGGTCAGCACGACGCGGTCGATACCCGGGCAGGCCAGGTGCTGGCCCAGGCCGTCGGCATCACGCCATACACCGGTGTTGTCCACCAGCAGGGCGTCCTTGATGCCGTACTGGGTGTAGTCCACCTCGGTCGGGCTCTTCGCGTAGATCACCTGGATCAGGTTGCCGTTGGCACTGATGGTGTTGTTTTCTTCGTCGATGACGATGGTGCCGTTGAACGAACCATGGACCGAATCGCGGCGCAGCAGGCTGGCACGCTTGGTCAGATCGTTCTCGGCGCCCTTGCGCACCACGATGGCGCGCAGGCGCAGGCCGTCGCCACCACCGGTTTTCTCGATCAGGATACGCGCCAGCAGACGACCGATACGACCGAAGCCGTACAGGACCACGTCAGTGCCTTTACGCGCGGCAGCGTTCTGCTGACCCACCACATCGGCCAGCTCTTCGCGAACGAATTGCTCGGCGGTGCGGCCATTGCCTTCGCTACGGAATTTGAACGCCAACTTGCCCAGATCCACCGAAGCCGCGCCGAGCTTGAGCTCGCTCATGGCTTTGAGCAGAGGGAATGTTTCGTGGACGGAGAGTTCGCTGTCGTCGGAAGAACGGTGGCGAGCAAAGCGATGGGCTTTGAGGATCGCGATGACAGACTGGTTGATCAGGCTGCGGCCAAAAATCGAGCTCACCACATTGTTATTGCGGTAGAGCTGACCGATGAGAGGGATCATCGCTTCGGCGAGTGCTTCACGATCGATCCATTCACCAAGACACTGGTCGGGCTTCTGAGTCACGGTAACCTTCCACATGTAGGGACAGAAAAAAGGGGCTACATTATGCCGCCGAGTCCACGACTGAGCAATGCGCGCCTGTCGCACCGTGGCTTTTCCTGCCCACACAGGCAGTCTGCGACTGACAGCAGGCCCCTTCCCCCGCTACAATTGTCGACTTTGTCGCAACGCTGGAGCTCAATCTTCCGTGCCCGTTCTGCGTCTTCCGCATCTCCCTGCCGCGGCAGGTAAACAGCACTGGGGCAATCTGCCCGGTGCCGCCCTGAGCCTGGCCATCGCCGAGGCGGCCAGCGCTGCAAAGCGCTTCACCCTGCTGCTGACGGCCGACAGCCAAGGCGCCGAGCGGCTGGAACAGGAACTGGGGTTCTTCGCACCGGACCTGCCGGTCTTGCATTTCCCCGACTGGGAAACCCTGCCCTACGACCTGTTTTCACCCCACCAGGACATCATCTCCCAGCGAATCGCCAGCCTTTATCGGTTGCCGGAGCTCAGTCATGGCGTTTTGGTAGTGCCGATTACCACGGCCCTACATCGCCTGGCGCCCACCCAGTTCCTGCTTGGCAGCAGCCTGGTGCTGGACGTCGGCCAGAAACTCGATGTCGAGCAAATGCGCACCCGCCTGGAGGCCAGCGGCTATCGCTGCGTCGACACGGTGTACGAACACGGCGAATTCGCCGTCCGTGGCGCATTGATCGACCTGTTCCCGATGGGCAGCAAGCTGCCCTATCGCATCGACCTGTTCGATGACGAAATCGAGACCTTGCGCACCTTCGACCCGGAAAACCAGCGCTCCATCGACAAGGTCTCGTCGGTTCGCCTGTTGCCGGCCAAGGAGTTCCCGCTGCAAAAAGACGCCGTGACCCGCTTCAAGGCACGGTTTCGCGAGCGCTTCGATGTGGATTTCCGGCGCTGTCCGATCTTCCAGGACCTGAGCAGCGGCATCACGCCCGCCGGCATCGAGTACTACCTGCCGCTGTTCTTCGAAGAGACTTCCACGCTGTTCGACTACTTGCCCCAGGACACCCAGGTATTTTCCCTGCCGGGCATCGAGCAGGCGGCGGAAAACTTCTGGAACGACGTGCGCAACCGCTACGAAGAGCGTCGCATCGACCCTTCCCGGCCGCTATTGCCACCGGCCGAGCTGTTCCTGCCGGTGGAAGACTGCTTCGCCCGCCTCAAGAACTGGCCGCGAGTCGTCGCCAGCCAGCAGGACGTGGAAACCGGCGTCGGTCGCGAACGCTTCCCGGCCAAGGCCCTGCCGGACCTAGCGATCGAAGCCAAGGCCACGCAACCCCTGGCGGCGCTGGCCGGCTTCCTCGACGGGTTCCCAGGCCGCGTGTTGTTCACCGCCGAATCCGCCGGCCGCCGCGAAGTACTGCTGGAGCTACTCGAACGGCTGAAGCTGCGACCCAAAGCGGTGGACAGCTGGCCGGATTTCGTCGCCAGCAAGGATCGCCTGGCGATCACCATCGCCCCGCTGGACGAAGGGCTGGTGCTCGACGACCCGGCCTTGGCACTGGTGGCCGAAAGCCCGTTGTTCGGCCAGCGCGTCATGCAGCGCCGCCGTCGCGAGAAACGCGCCGACGCCAGCAACGAAGCAGTCATCAAGAACCTCACTGAACTGCGCGAAGGCGCGCCAGTGGTGCACATCGATCACGGCGTGGGCCGCTACCTCGGCCTGGCCACGCTGGAAGTCGACAATCAGACCGCCGAATTCCTGACCCTGGAGTACGCCGAGGGCGCCAAGCTCTACGTGCCGGTGGCCAACCTGCACCTGATTGCGCGCTACACCGGCAGCGACGACGCCCTGGCCCCGCTGCATCGCCTGGGCTCGGAAACCTGGCAGAAAGCCAAGCGCAAGGCCGCCGAACAAGTGCGCGACGTGGCCGCCGAGCTGCTCGACATCTACGCCCGCCGCGCCGCCCGCGAAGGCCACGCCTTTGCCGACCCGAAAGCCGACTACGAAACCTTCAGCGCCGGTTTCCCCTTCGAGGAAACCGTCGACCAGCAGAGTGCCATCGAAGCCGTGCGCGCCGACATGCTCGCGCCCAAGCCCATGGACCGGCTGGTGTGCGGCGACGTGGGATTCGGCAAGACCGAAGTGGCGATGCGCGCGGCGTTCATTGCCGTGCACAGTGGCAAGCAGGTGGCCATCCTGGTGCCGACCACCCTGCTCGCCCAACAGCATTACAACAGCTTCCGCGACCGCTTCGCCGACTGGCCGGTGACGGTGGAAGTGATGAGCCGCTTCAAATCCGCCAAGGAAGTGAACGCCGCCGCGGCCGACCTGGCCGAAGGCAAGATCGATATCGTGATCGGCACGCACAAGTTGTTGCAGGACGATGTGAAGATCAAGAACCTGGGCCTGGTGATCATCGACGAGGAGCACCGTTTTGGCGTCCGCCAGAAAGAGCAACTCAAGGCCCTGCGCAGCGAAGTCGACATCCTCACCCTGACTGCCACGCCGATCCCGCGCACGCTCAACATGGCGGTGTCGGGCATGCGCGACCTGTCGATCATCGCCACGCCACCGGCCCGTCGCCTGTCGGTGCGCACCTTCGTCATGGAACAGAACAAGAGCACGGTCAAGGAAGCCTTGCTGCGCGAGCTGCTGCGCGGCGGCCAGGTCTATTACCTGCACAACGACGTCAAGACCATCGAGAAATGCGCCGCCGACCTGGCCGAGCTGGTACCGGAGGCCCGTATCGGCATCGGTCATGGACAGATGCGCGAACGCGAACTCGAACAGGTGATGAGCGACTTCTACCACAAGCGCTTCAACGTGCTGATCGCCTCGACCATCATCGAGACCGGCATCGACGTGCCGAGCGCCAACACCATCATCATCGAGCGCGCCGACAAGTTCGGCCTGGCCCAGTTGCACCAGTTGCGTGGTCGGGTCGGGCGTAGCCACCACCAGGCCTACGCCTACCTGTTGACGCCGCCGCGCCAGCAGATCACCCCGGACGCGGAAAAACGCCTGGAAGCCATTGCCAACACCCAGGACCTCGGGGCCGGTTTCGTGCTGGCCACCAACGACCTGGAAATCCGTGGCGCCGGCGAATTGCTCGGCGACGGCCAGAGCGGCCAGATCCAGGCCGTCGGCTTCACGCTGTACATGGAAATGCTCGAACGGGCGGTCAAGTCGATCCGCAAGGGCGAACAACCGAATCTCGACCAGCCCCTGGGCGGCGGACCGGAAATCAACCTGCGGGTGCCGGCGCTGATCCCGGAAGACTACCTGCCGGATGTCCACGCGCGGCTGATCCTCTACAAACGCATCGCCTCGGCCACCGACGAGGAAGGCCTCAAGGATTTGCAGGTGGAGATGATCGACCGCTTCGGCCTGCTGCCGGAGCCGACCAAGAACCTGGTGCGCACGACCCTGCTCAAACTCAAGGCCGAACAACTGGGCATCAAGAAAGTCGACGGCGGCCCCAACGGCGGTCGCATCGAGTTCGAGGCCCAGACGCCGGTCGACCCATTGGTGCTGATCAAGCTGATCCAGGGCCAACCCAAACGCTACAAGTTCGAAGGTGCCACCATGTTCAAGTTCATGGTGCCCATGGAACGCTCGCAAGAGCGTTTCAATACCGTGGAGGCGCTGTTCGAGCGCCTCGCCCCGACCACTGCTTGAAGGACGCCACATGCGCCTGTTTCGCTCACTGACCTTGATGACGACCCTGGTCGCACCCCTGGCGTCTGCCGACGACCTGTATCAGGTTGAAATGATCCTCGTGCGGCAGAACGCGGAGCCGGCGATCATCAGCCGCGCCGCACCAGAAGATTGGGACGCCGGCGCGCACCGCCTCGGCGCCGACACCCAGCGCACACCCGCGCTGGGCAACATCGTGGAAAAACTCAACGCCAGCGGCCAATACACCGTGCTGATGCACAAGGCCTGGCAGCAAACCCTGGGCGAACAGCCCAGCAAGATCGCCATCAGCGACGGTACTGAACAATTCGGCCAGTTTCCCATCGAGGGCACCCTGGCGCTGAAACTGGGCCGTTTCACCGACGTGGATGCGGACTTCTGGATCAACCAGATCAACACCAATGGCCTGGTCACTGCCAGCGAGCGCCTCAAACAGCAAAGCCACACCAAGAACGGCCAGCTGAACTTTCTCGACAACGGCCACCTCGGCCTGCTGATCAAGATGACCTCGTTGACCGCGCCTGCGCCACGGCAGGCACCTGAAGTCATTCCGGACTGATCGGCGCGCCTATGCCCTCGCCCCTGAGCAAACCCCTGGCACCTTCCTGGGTCAATCGATTCAAGGAACAGAGCCTGGAGCGTGGGCGACGTTATGCGCTGGAAAACCGCGTGCGGATTGTCGAGACCGGCGACAGCATCATCGTCGCCAGTTGCGAAGGTTCTGGGGGCAATGTTTATCGTCAGACCATCCGCCTGAAAGAGTCCGCCAAGGGCACGCTGATCCTGCTCGAAGCCGCCTGCTCGTGCCCCGTGCGCATCAACTGCAAGCATTGCGCCGCGGCCTTGCTGCAAGTCCAGGAAACCCTGGCCTATCCAGCCGCCGAGAAGGACGCCCAATTGCTGGAGAAACTCCAGGCGGTCCTGGACAACCGCAACCCCAAGGCACCGCCGCAGGTACTGGTGGACAACGTGCAACCGGTACCGCGCCTGTGGCTGGCGAGCGTCGAGTTCAGCGCTTTCGAACCGCGTAACGGCAAGATGCAGCGCTACATCCAGCACCGTGCCGCCCTGTCGTTCAGCTACCTGGACGAATACGTCAGCGGCCAGCGCAACACCGACGTGCTGATTCGCCAGGAAACCCAGACGCTGCGGATAAAACGTCATACGGACGTGGAACAGTCCTACCGCGAACAACTGCGAATCCTCGGCTTCAAGGTCGCGACCCGGCAGAGCAAGGCCCTGCCGGAAAGCGCCGGCGAGTTGTATGAAATGGTCAATGACAGCGCCTGGCTGACCTTCACCCTCAACGACCTGCCTAAACTGCGCGACCAAGGCTGGGAATTGCAGATCGACGAGGATTTCGGCTTTGACCTGACGGCCGTGGACGAGTGGTACGCTACCGTCGACGAAACACCGGAGCGGGACTGGTTCGACCTGGAACTGGGAATCATCGTCAATGGCGAGCGCCTGAGCCTGTTGCCGATCCTGCTGAACCTGATGCGCTCGCACATCGAGCTGTTCAACCCGGAACGCCTGGCCAGGCGTCGCGACGACGAGCTCATCCTGGTCAACTTGCCGCACCGTCCCAACTCCGAGTTCGGCCCACAGCAAGTGGCCCTGCCGTATGGGCGACTGAAACCGGTGCTGGCAACCCTCGGCGAGTTTTACCTGCAAGAACCCGGCACCACCAAACTGCGCCTGAACAGCGCGGACGCCTTGCGCCTCAATCCGCTGCAAGACATGCCCTTGCGCTGGGAAGGCGGCGAACACATCCGTGGCCTGGCCCAACGCCTGCGGGACGTCAGGGACTACACCTGCACCGCGCCCGAAGGTTTGAACGCAACACTGCGGCCTTACCAACTCGAAGGCCTGAGCTGGATGCAATCCCTCAGGCAGCTGGAAGTCGGCGGTATCCTTGCGGACGACATGGGCCTGGGCAAAACCCTACAGACGCTGGCGCACATTCTCAGCGAAAAAAACGCCGGACGCCTCGACCGCCCCTGCATGGTGGTGATGCCCACCAGCCTGATTCCCAACTGGCTCGACGAAGCGTCGCACTTCACGCCCCAGCTCAAGGTGCTGGCGCTGTATGGTGCCGGACGCAAGAAGCATTTCGAACGGCTGGGCGACTACGACCTGGTCCTCACCACCTACGCCCTGCTGCCCAAGGATGTCGAGCGCCTGAAGGCGCAACCGTTGCACGTACTGATCCTGGATGAAGCCCAGTACATCAAGAACCCCACCAGCAAGGCCGCCCAGGCCGCCCGTGAACTCGATGCCCGCCAGCGGCTGTGCCTGTCCGGCACACCGCTGGAAAACCACCTGGGCGAATTGTGGTCGCTGTTCCACTTCCTGCTGCCGGGCTGGCTGGGTGACGTCAAGAGCTTCAATCGCGATTACCGCGCACCGATTGAAAAGCGCGGCAGTGATGTACGCCTTCAACACCTCAACGGTCGGATAAAACCCTTCCTGCTACGCAGGACCAAAGAGCAAGTGGCGACGGAGCTGCCACCCAAGACCGAGATCATCCATTGGGTCGAACTCAGCGACGCCCAGCGGGACGTGTACGAAACCATGCGCCTGGCGATGGACAAGAAGGTCCGTGACGAAATCACCCGCAAAGGCGTGGCCCGCAGCCAGATCATCATCCTTGAGGCCCTGCTCAAGCTGCGCCAGGTGTGTTGCGACCTGCGCCTGATCAGCGACACCGCCCTGCCCACCCGAGGCAGCCTTTCGGGCAAACTCGACAGCCTGATGGAAATGCTCGACGAACTGTTCGAAGAAGGTCGCCGGGTGCTGCTGTTTTCCCAGTTCACGTCGATGCTGGCGTTGATTGAAGACGAACTGAAAAAGCGCGGTGTCGATTACGCGATCCTGACCGGCCAGACCCGGGATCGACGCACACCGGTGAAAGAATTCCAGAATGGCAAGCGTCAGATCTTTCTGATCAGCCTGAAGGCCGGCGGTGTAGGTTTGAACCTGACCGAAGCCGACACCGTGATCCATTACGACCCGTGGTGGAACCCGGCCACGGAACACCAGGCCACCGACCGTGCCTACCGCATCGGCCAGGAAAAACCGGTGTTCGTCTACAAGCTGATTGCCCGAGGCACGGTGGAAGAAAAAATCCAGCTGCTGCAAAAGGAAAAATCCGACCTGGCGGCCGGCGTACTGGACGGACGCGTGGCCGGAGACTGGAAATTGCAGAGCGAAGACATCGAGGCCCTGTTCGCGCCATTGCCAGACAAGCTGGAAAAGCGCTGATCTACCGAGACTCTCGAGTGCTCACGGGGCCGGCGCTCAGCACCCATCTGCTGTGGGGGCAATGCTTGCCCGCGATAGCGGCACAACAAATCGCCTTCAATCAATCAACTGGGCCGCTTTCAACGCCCCGAGCGCCTCCAGCCAGCGTGGATCCTGACGATACTCGGTGGTAGCAAAGGCCCGGCCGCGCATTCGAGCGATCCGCGCCGAAGGCTTGACCTTCAGGCGCTGGGCGGCGCTCAACGCCAGTTCCGCGGCGGCGCGGTCATTGCAGACCAGGCCCATGTCGCAACCGGCCGTCAGGGCCGCCTCGATACGACTGGCTGCATCACCGACGACATGGGCGCCGGCCATCGACAGGTCGTCACTGAAAATCACACCATCGAACTGCAACTCGCCGCGCAGAATGTCCTGCAACCACCGCCGGGAAAAACCCGCCGGGCTGGCATCGACCTGCGGATAAATGACATGGGCCGGCATGACAGCGGCGAGCTGCTGGGTCAAACGAGCAAACGGCACCAGGTCATTGGCGCGGATCTGCTCCAGGCTGCGCTCATCCTGGGGAATGGCTACGTGGGAATCGGCCTCGGCCCAGCCGTGCCCCGGAAAATGCTTGCCCGTGGCCGCCATCCCGGCAGCATTCATGCCGCGAATGAAAGCGCCGGCCAGCAACGCCGCACGCTCGGGATCACCTTCGAAAGAACGGCTGCCCACCACCGCGCTGCGCTGGTAATCGAGGTCCAGCACAGGGGCGAAACTCAAGTCGAGACCGACCGCCAGCACTTCAGTAGCCATGATCCAGCCGCACTGTTCGGCCACGTACTCAGCGTTCGGGTTGTCGGCAATCGCCCGCATGGCCGGCAACCGTACAAACCCCTGCCGCAGGCGCTGAACCCGTCCGCCTTCCTGATCGACCGCCAGCAAGAGGTCGGGACGAAGGGCGCGAATCGAAGCGCTCAGTTCCCTTACCTGACGCGGATGTTCAATATTGCGGGCAAAAATGATCAGGCCGCCCACTTCGGGCTGACGCAACAGGTGGCGATCTTCGGCCGTCAGCCAGGTACCGGCGACATCCACCATCAACGAGCCTTGCAGGCCAGCAGTCATACTATTTCCTTGGTAGCGAAGAACCCGTACGCCGGTCCAGGCATAACCGCGCCGCAGGGCGCAAAGCCCGGCAAGTCGTGGTTATGCACTGCAGAGAGTACGGGTTCGATAGAAGGGTCGGCATGGGCGACTAGCTTAACGGATGCAAGCTGTTGCGCCCACCCATGGGCTCAAGCCTTGGCCAGGGCCGGGGCGGTTTTACTTCTGGGACGCAACTGTGCGGCGGCCATGGCCTCGTCGGTGACACCGCTTTCAGCGCGCATGCCGGCCGCCAGGAACGGCACCATCAGGCGCATCACCTGCTCGATCGAGGTGTTCACCCCGAAATCGGTTTCGGCAATAGCCCGCAAGGCCTTGATGCCAGACATGCTGAACGCGGCGGCACCGAGCATGAAGTGCACGCGCCAGAACAACTCGATGGGTGGAATTCGTGGCGCCGCCTCGTTGACCAGCAGCATGTAGCGGCGGAACACCTTGCCGTACATGTCTTCCAGGTAACGGCGCAGGTGCCCCTGGCTCTGGCTGAAGGCCAGGCCCAGCAGGCGCATGAAAATGGAAAGATCGTTGCCGCTGCGCGGTTGCACGACGAGGGCTTGCTCGACCAGGATCTCCAGCAGCTCTTCCAGGCTCGGCTTGACGTCGGGCTTGGCCTGGCGCCGCTCCAGCTCGCGATCGAGGCTCAGGCAGAAAGGACCGAGGAACCGGGAGAAAACCGCCTGGATCAACGCTTTTTTCGAACCGAAGTGATAGTTCACCGCCGCCAGGTTCACGCCGGCCTTGCTGGTGATCAGACGCAACGAGGTTTCGGCGAAACCTTTTTCCGCGAACAATTGCTCGGCAGCATCGAGAATGCGTTCAACGGTTTCCGACTGGGCCATGGCTACTCCGCCTAACAAACACTTGTTTGAAACATACGTTTGCAGCCTGGAAGTTGTCAAGCCTGCCGGGACGTTTTGCGAACGCCCGGTCAGGTATTTAACCACACCTTTCCCACGCTGTAGCCATGTCGCCGCCAACGACACGACCGACCGTCCAGCGGCCAGGGAAAAAAGGAGGATTGCCAAGTGGCGTTCACTGTATATAATCCCAGTCACTGTATAAAAAGACAGAGCGATCAATATGCTAAAGCTGACGCCACGCCAAGCAGAGATTCTGGCCTTCATCAAACGCTGCCTCGAAGACAACGGCTATCCGCCGACCCGCGCGGAAATCGCTCAGGAGCTGGGCTTCAAGTCCCCCAATGCGGCTGAAGAACACCTCAAGGCGCTGGCCCGCAAGGGCGCGATCGAAATGACGCCGGGCGCATCCCGCGGCATTCGCATCCCCGGCTTCGAAGCCAAGGCCGACGAAACTACCCTACCGATCATTGGCCGGGTCGCCGCCGGCGCTCCAATCCTCGCCGAGCAGCACATCGAGGAGTCCTGCAATATCAACCCTTCGTTCTTTCATCCACGGGCCGATTACCTGCTTCGCGTGCACGGCATGAGCATGAAGGACATCGGCATCTTCGACGGCGACCTCCTGGCCGTCCACACCACTCGCGAAGCCCGCAACGGCCAGATCGTGGTGGCGCGTCTTGGCGATGAAGTCACCGTCAAGCGCTTCAAGCGCGAAGGCAGCAAAGTCTGGCTGATCGCTGAAAACCCCGAGTTCGCCCCCATCGAAGTGAATCTGAAAGATCAGGAACTGGTCATCGAAGGCTTGAGCGTCGGCGTCATTCGCCGTTAAAGGAGGCGTTATGCAGATCCCTTACACCCCACAACACACACAACTTCCGCTGTTCGAGGCTTTCATGGCCCAGCCGCTGGTTCCGGCCTTGAAGGAGGTCATCGAATCGCCTTGGGGCGTCGAACCCGAGCCCTTCAGCGAACTGTCGTTACGTGGTGCGGCCGGGAACTGCTTGAACCTGTTGGCGCCGATCCTGCGCGAACTCAGCCAGGATCAGGATGCACGCTGGTTGACGCTGATTGCACCACCGGCCAGCGTCACCCAGGCCTGGCTACGGGACGCCGGACTGAATCGTGAGCGTATCCTGCTGCTGCAACCGCGCGGCACTCAAAGCGCCCTGCAACTGACTTGTGAGGCATTGCGCCTGGGTCGCAGCCACACGGTGGTCAGCTGGCTCAACCCGCTGAGCACGAGCGCGCGGCAACAGTTGATCAGCGCCGCCCGCACCGGGGACGCACAAAGCCTGAATATTCGATTGGGTTGATACAAACACGAGGCTTCTCCAGGACAGAGAAGCCGGTCAGTAGAAACGGTCTTTCAAAAAGCCGACAGACGGGATCAATGGAGAACCCGCGGGCCCTCTTCCTTGTTGAATTCGCCTTCAACCAGCCGTCCCGCCATCTGAACGCCGACGCTCAGCATCGCCTTGGCGACCTCAACGTGTTGGCCCTGAAGGAACGCCTTGGCATCTTCGGAAAAGTTCAGGGTAACCAGAGAACCCTCGTCCTCAGCCCTTCGCAGCTCGATTCGGCCATCAGGAAGTTCGACAATTTCTAGAAAGGACGTAGGCATAAAAGTCTGTTCTCCACGAAAGGCGAGGATTATATAGTCATCAGTCAGGCTTCGCTCGGGATCTTGACCAAGCGTAATCCACCAACCGCCTGGGCCGACGGAAAACTCAGCATTCAGTCAATCCTTCGCGAAAGCGAAGCGCCAGGCTCTTGAGGTTCTGGCGCCAACTTTCCAACTCCTCCCGGGTCAACTCCTGCTCAGGTTCTGGTTCGTCCAGATTGACCGCCACGATCAGTGGCTGGGTCACGTCGCCCTTGGGCTTGTGCGGGGCACGCGGTGGCTGGAACAGCGCGGCATGGGCCGCCAACAATCTGGCCAGCCAGGTTTCCGGATTGTGCGCCAGCTCAACCATCTCGGCCAGCTCAGGAATGGCGATGGTTTCCAGGACTTCGCGCGTCAACAACAGCTCGGCCCGCGGCGCATTGGCCTGTGGCAAGCGATAGAAACCCGCAATTTCATGGCACAGCCCCAGCAACGCGCCGTACAGGTGAAACAACGCCGCTTCGCGTCCTGCCTGGAGCAACGCCGGGGAGTTCAGCGCCCGCCCATCTTCGGTCCTGGAAAGGGCTTCGAGCGACAGACCGGCAAAGTAGATCTTCTGGTTGGTGCGGGTATAGAGTTCGTGGGCCATGGCGGCATCCTCCCCCAACGAAATAAAAGCTTCACGCAAGAGCGACAGTGTCGTGGATCAACCGAGGCCACTGCAAGCCAAAAACAGAAAGGCCGCATGAAAACCTATCATGCGGCCTTTCTGTTCATTTGAGGCTATGGGGACGCCTGCACCCGAAGCGTCGGATCAATCAAGCGTGAGCAAGCGTCCCATCAATCAACGCTTGTCTTCGACCGTCCATTTACCGCCGTCGTAGTACGCTTTCCAACCCGTCGGCTTGCCGTCGACTTCAGTCTGCACGTATTGCTCCTTGGTCTTGCGGCTGTAGCGAATGACCGCCGGGCGCCCCTCGGGGTCCTTCTGCGGCGCTTCACACAGGAAGTGATACTTCGGATCGATCTCGCTCTTGTGCGGGACAATCTCCAGCACCAACGGTGCACGGGTTTCGCGATTTTTCGGGAACTGGCTGGCCGCCAGGAACAAGCCGGAAGCACCGTCGCGCAGAATGTAGGTGTCGTCGACTTTCTCGCACTTGAGCTCCGGCATTTTCACCGGGTCCATCTTCGGCGGCGCCGCGTCACCGCTCTTGAGCAGTTTGCGTGTGTTCTTGCACGTCGGGTTGGTGCAACCGAAGAACTTGCCGAAGCGGCCGGTCTTGAGCTGCATCTCACTGCCACACTTGTCGCACTCCAGGCTCGGGCCTTCGTAGCCCTTGATGCGGTAGGAGCCTTCCTCGATCTCATAACCGGCGCAATCCGGATTGTTGCCGCAGATGTGCAGCTTGCGCTTTTCATCCAGCAGGTAGGCATCCATGGCCGTGCTGCAGATCGGGCAGCGATGCTTGCCGCGCAGCACCAGGGATTCGGACTCACCCTCGTCGTCTGCCGCGATTTCATCGCCCGGCACCAGGTTGACCGTCGCCTTGCAGCGCTCCTTGGGCGGCAGGCTATAGCCCGAGCACCCCAGGAATACACCAGTGGAGGCGGTACGGATCTGCATCGGACGCCCGCAGGTCAGGCACGGGATGTCGGTCATGACCGGCTGGTTGGCACGCATGCCGCTGTCCGGACTTTCGGCCACTTCGAGCTTTTTCTTGAAGTCACCGTAGAACTCATCCAGGACGTTTTTCCAGTCTCGCTCACCCTGAGCTACGTCATCAAGGTGCTCTTCCATCCCGGCGGTGAAGCCATAGTCCATCAGATTGGAGAAGCTCTCGGACAAGCGCTCGGTAACGATGTCACCCATTTTTTCCGAGTAGAAACGACGGTTGTGCAGTGCCACATAGCCGCGGTCCTGGATGGTGGAAATAATCGCCGCGTAGGTCGAAGGGCGACCGATGCCACGTTTTTCCATTTCCTTGACCAGGCTGGCCTCGGAATAACGCGCCGGTGGCTTGGTAAAGTGCTGGGTGGGATCAAGCTTGAGCAGCTTCATCACGTCGCCCTGGGCCATATCCGGCAGGACATCGTCGTCCCCAGGCTTGGTGATCTGCGGCATCACGCGGGTATAACCGTCGAACTTCAGGATGCGGCCCTTGGCGCGCAGCTCGAAATCACCGGCACCGACGCTGACCGTGGTCGACAGGTATTGCGCCGGCAACATCTGGCAGGCCAGGAACTGCCGCCAGATCAGTTCGTAGAGACGTTCCGCGTCGCGCTCCATGCCTGACAGCTTGCTTGGCTCGGTGTTGGCATCGGACGGACGAATCGCTTCGTGAGCCTCCTGTGCGCCTTCCTTGCTGCTGTAGACGTTCGGCGTGTCTGGCAGGTACTTCTTGCCGAACTCGCTTTCTATATAGGTACGCGCCATCGCCACGGCATCGGCCGAGAGGTTGGTCGAGTCGGTACGCATATAGGTGATGTAACCGGCCTCGTACAGACGCTGGGCCATCATCATGGTTTTCTTCACGCCAAAGCCCAGGCGGTTACTCGCCGCCTGTTGCAGTGTGGACGTGATGAACGGCGCCGAGGGTTTGCTGCTGGTCGGCTTGTCTTCGCGCTTGACGATACTGAAGCTGGAGGCCTTGAGCTTCTCCAGCGCCGCCATGGCCTGGGCTTCGTTGAGCGGCTTGAAGGCCTCACCCTTCTCGCGAGCCACTTCGAAGCGCACGGTGGCACCCTTGGCGGTGCCGAGGTCGGCGTGCACTTCCCAATATTCTTCAGGGATGAACGCACGGATCTCCCGCTCGCGCTCCACCACCAGCTTCACCGCGACCGATTGCACACGACCTGCCGACAGGCCACGGGCGATCTTGGCCCACAGCAATGGCGAAACCATGTAACCCACCACGCGGTCGAGGAAGCGACGCGCCTGCTGGGCGTTGACCCGATCGATGTCCAACTCGCCCGGCTCGGAGAAGGCCTCCTGGATGGCCTTCTTGGTGATTTCGTTGAACACCACGCGCTTGTAGCGGCTGTCATCCCCACCAATGGCTTCGCGCAGGTGCCAGGCGATGGCTTCCCCTTCGCGGTCCAAGTCCGTCGCGAGATAGATGGTGTCGGCATCCTTGGCGAGCCGGCGCAGCTCCTCGATGACCTTTTCCTTGCCCGGCAGGATCTCGTACTTGGCTTTCCAGCCATGGTCCGGATCGACTCCCATGCGCGACACCAGTTGCTTGCGCGCCTTCTCTTTGGGCGAGAGCGCTGGCGCTTCAGCAGCGGCCTTGCCGCGCTTGACGGCTGGCTCTTTGCCGGCGCTGGCCGAACCGCTGGTGGGCAGGTCTCGGATATGGCCGATACTCGACTTCACCACGTATTGGTTGCCCAGATACTTGTTGATGGTCTTGGCCTTAGCCGGGGATTCCACAATGACCAGCGATTTGCCCATGGATCGGAAAATTCCTGAATTCTAAAAAGTGAAAGGCGGTTGGCGCCTGACGCGGCACCGCTATATATAGTGGCTGCAAGGTGAGGTCAAGCGCAGGGTTGCCCATATGCCAGCCTCAAGGCTTGGAAAAAATGCTCTCTTCGGCCTGCACCAAAGCAAAGCGCGGGACCTGTTCCCCGTCAACCTCGACGGACTCCTGGAACATGCTCAGGGGGCGTACCCAAAAGCCGTAATCGCCATACAGGGCTTGATAAAAGACCACCTCTTCCTCGGTCTCGGAATGCCGCGCAATGCTGAATACACGGTACTGCGGACCTTTGTAATGCTGGTAGAGCCCAGGTTGTATCGGCATGCTTCGGCCCTCTCTCAAATTTTTTTCAAAATAAAAACAAAACAGCCCCGCAAAAACAAAAACCGGGGCACTTGGCCCCGGCTTCCATCAACGCAACGCTTAGAGGCGTTCGAAGACAGTGGCGATGCCTTGGCCAAGGCCAATGCACATGGTGGACACGCCAAATGTACCGCCGTTCTGCTTCATGACGTTGAGCAGCGTGCCGGAGATACGCGCACCGGAGCAACCGAACGGATGGCCCAGAGCGATCGCGCCGCCGTGCAGGTTAACCTTCTCGTCCATCTTGTCGAGCACTTTCAGATCTTTCAGCACGGGCAAGGCCTGTGCGGCGAACGCTTCGTTGAGCTCGAAGAAGTCGATATCGGTGATGCCCAGGCCTGCGCGCTTCAAGGCTTTCTGCGTGGCCGGTACCGGACCATAACCCATGATCGCCGGGTCCACACCCGCCACGGCCATCGAGCGGATCACCGCCATTGGCTGGATGCCCAGGTCCTGGGCACGCTGGGCCGACATCACGATCATGCACGATGCACCGTCGGTGATCTGCGACGAGGTACCGGCTGTCACGGTGCCACCTTTTGGATTGAAGGCTGGCTTGAGGGTCGCCAGGCTTTCCAGGGTGGTTTCCGGACGAATCGTTTCGTCGTAGTCGAACAGCTTCAGGAAGCCATTCTCGTCGTAGCCCTGCATCGGGATGATCTCGTCCTTGAACTTGCCTTCCACGGTCGCCTTGTGGGCGAGCTGGTGGGAGCGCATGCCAAAGGCGTCCTGCTGTTCACGGCTGATGCCGTGCATCTTGCCGAGCATTTCCGCGGTCAAGCCCATCATGCCCGAGGCTTTCGCCGCGTACAGGGACATGTGCGGGTTCGGATCGACGCCGTGCATCATGCTCACGTGGCCCATGTGCTCGACCCCACCCACGACGAACACATCACCGTTGCCGGTCATGATCGCCTGGGCGGCCGTGTGCAGCGCGCTCATGGACGAACCGCACAGACGGCTGACGGTCTGGCCGGCCGCCGTGTGAGGGATCTGGGTCATCAACGAGGCCATGCGGGCGATATTCCAGCCCTGCTCCAGGGTCTGGTTCACACAGCCCCAGATCACATCCTCGACCTCGTTCGGGTTGACCTTGACGTTACGTTCCAGCAGTTTGCTGATCAGGTGCGCCGACATGTCCTCGGCGCGGGTGTTGCGGTGCATGCCGCCCTTGGAGCGGCCCATCGGCGTACGACCGAAGTCGACAATCACGACGTCTCTAGGATTCAAGCTCATAAATGTTCTCTCGCTCTAGTCGTTGGGCGCTTAACCGAAGAAGCTCTGGCCTTTCTTGGCCATCTCGCGCAGCTTCGCGGTCGGGTGGTACAGCGCGCCCAGATCGGCGTACTGGTCAGCCAGGGCGACGAACTCGGCTACCCCGATCGAATCGATGTAGCGCAGCGCACCGCCACGGAATGGAGGGAAACCGATACCGTAGACCAGCCCCATGTCGGCTTCGGCAGCGGTCTCGACAACGCCATCTTCCAGGCAGCGCACGGTTTCGAGGCACAACGGGATCATCATCCAGTTGATGATGTCCTCGTCGGTGACTTCGCGCTGCTCGTAGACGATCGGCTTGAGCACTTCCAGCACCGACGGATCGGCCACTTTCTTCTGCTTGCCGCGCTTGTCGGCCTCATAGGCATAGAAACCCTTGCCGTTCTTCTGGCCCAGGCGCTTGGCTTCGTAAAGCACGTCGACAGCCGAACGACGGTCGTCCTTCATGCGGTCCGGGAAGCCTTCGGCCATGACGTCACGACCGTGGTGACCGGTGTCGATACCGACCACGTCCATCAGATACGCCGGGCCCATCGGCCAGCCGAATTTCTCCATGACCTTGTCGATGCGCACGAAGTCCACGCCGGCGCTGACCAGCTTGGCGAAACCGCCGAAGTACGGAAACAGCACGCGATTGACCAGGAAGCCCGGGCAGTCGTTGACGACGATCGGGTTCTTGCCCATCTTCTTGGCGTAGGCCACGGTGGTGGCAATCGCTTGTTCGCTGGACTTCTCGCCACGAATCACTTCCACCAGCGGCATCATGTGCACCGGGTTGAAAAAGTGCATGCCTACGAAGTTTTCCGGATGCTTGAGGGCCTTGGCCAGCAGCGAAATGGAAATGGTCGAGGTGTTCGAGGCGAGGATCGTGCCTTCCTTGACCTGGCCTTCAACTTCAGCCAGTACCGCCTGCTTGACCTTCGGGTTCTCGACAACCGCTTCGACCACCAGGTCGACATGGCCGAAATCGCCATAGGACAGGGTCGGACGAATGCCATTGAGCACTTCGGCCATTTTCGCCGCGGTCATGCGCCCCTTGTCGACGCGACCAACCAGCAGCTTGGCGGCTTCGGCCAGACCCTGCTCGATCCCGTGTTCGTTGATGTCCTTCATCAGGATCGGCGTGCCCTTGGACGCCGACTGGTAGGCGATACCACCGCCCATGATGCCGGCGCCGAGCACGGCGGCCTGCTTCACGTCGCTGGCGATTTCGTCATAGGCCTTGGCCTTTTTCTTCAGTTCCTGGTCGTTGAGGAACAGACCGATCAGGCTCTGGGCGGCCGAGGTCTTGGCCAGCTTGACGAAGCCGGCGGCTTCAGCTTCCAGAGCCTTGTCGCGACCGAAGTTCGCGGCTTTCTGGATGGTCTTGATCGCTTCGACCGGCGCCGGATAGTTCGGGCCAGCCTGACCGGCCACGAAACCCTTGGCGGTCTCGAAGGCCATCATCTGTTCGATGGCGTTGAGCTTGAGCTTTTCCAGCTTCGGCTGGCGCTTGGCCTTGTAGTCGAACTCGCCGCTGATGGCACGCTTGATGGTTGCAAGCGCCGCTTCCTGGAGCTTGCCAGGTTCAACCACGGCATCCACCGCGCCCACTTTCAGGGCGTCTTCGGCACGGTTTTCCTTGCCGGCGGCAATCCACTCGATGGCGTTGTCGACACCGATCAGGCGCGGCAGGCGCACGGTGCCACCGAAGCCTGGGTAGATGCCCAGTTTGACTTCCGGCAAGCCGATCTTGGCTGCGCTGGACATGACGCGGAAATCCGCCGCCAGGCACATTTCCAGGCCGCCGCCCAGGGCGATGCCGTTGATGGCCGCCACGGTCGGCACGTTGAGGTCTTCGAAGTCGCTGAAAATACGGTTCGCTTCGAGGTTGCCAGCGATCAGTTCGGCATCGGGCAGCTTGAAGTTGTCGACGAATTCGGTGATGTCGGCACCGACGATGAACACGTCCTTGCCACTGCTGACGATCACACCCTTGATCGAAGCATCTGCCTTGATAGTGTCCACGGCCTGACGCAGCTCATTCAGGGTTAGACGGTTGAACTTGTTGACGGACTCACCCTTGAGGTCGAATTTCAGTTCGACGATGCCACTTTCAAGAGCCTTAACCGTGATGGCTTTACCTTCGTAAATCATCAACTGATCTCCACGATATGGAAGCTGAACAGTACACGCTGAACGCTGGCTGCTGGTTCGACATGGACGTTACCGTCGATGCTACGCCAATCCGCCAGGCACACCCGTCAACGCGATAGTCGGGGTCTGTAGGAACGTTCTGAACATACAAACGCTCAATTCATACGCCCGTTTGATTTGGGTACGTCACCTTCACGGAATTTCCGACAATTGTCAATCGCCCTAAACACCGGCATGAACGCGACTTCGCGGTCATTTTCCGTACCGTGCGGGTCCGCAACACGGCGCCGCATGAGCACCTATTCATAGGATCAATATTTAGAAAAGTCGCCCTAATTGCGGGCACGTCGGATCCGACCGACTACGCTGTCAGGAACGCGATTGAAGACAGGAGAAGGGACGTCACGAACGCACGCCCTGAGATGAGATCGATTACCGGCCTGCCTGGCCAACCCGCCCGATGAGACTGTCGGGCTTTTTTATGCGTGCTTCAGCGACCCAGCCCAGCGTACTAGGCCAGCGCCTTGAGCACGTCGGCAATGGCCTGCAACACACTGGACTCGCCTTTTTCGCCCCAATACAAGGCGATCATTTGCCGATCAGCCTCGACTTTGTAGACATTGGCCGGCAATTTTTCGAAATGATTGAGCAACGACTGATCCTGGCAGGCTTCGCGCCACTGATTGACCCAGACGCCCGGCGCCGTTTGCCAGTAGCTCCAGCAAGCCGGTTGACTGCCTCGCCTAGGCCGATGGTACTGAGCGCACGGGCTTGGCGCCGGCTGGCCAAGCCAGTGCGGCCACTCCTGAGGGGCCAATTGCATGGCCAGACCCAGGCGTCGCGCCTCCAGGCGCAAGGCCATGCGACCGTTCTGCACACGGGATGGACGCAACCATGCCAATGGACTCAGGACCACCAACAGGATTGACAGCACTATCCAGACCGTCATATTCGTACTCCCCGCTTCTGATGAGTCCATTGACCTGCATCGCCGTCAATGCGCTTGAAACCAGCCATACTTACCGTATCGCAATTCTCTGGAGTGCTTTCCATGTACTACGAACACATCCTGGTTGCCGTCGACCTCACTGAAGAATGCGATCCCGTCGTCAAACGCGCCCTCGCCCTGTGCGAAAGCCGGGAAACCAAACTATCGCTGGTGCATATCGTCGAGCCGATGGCCATGGCCTTTGGCGGCGATGTGCCGATGGATCTTTCTCAACTGCAACAGCAGCAATTCGACCAGGCCAAGGAACGCCTCGAACGATTGATTGCCAAGTACCCGGCGCTGAAAAAGGACAACAGCCACCTGACCTATGGCCAGCCGCGCCAGGAGATCCATGACCTGGCCAAGAAACAGGGATGCGACCTGATCGTGGTGGGCAGTCATGGCCGACACGGCCTGGCGCTGCTGCTGGGCTCGACCGCCAACGACGTACTGCACGGCGCCCCTTGCGATGTCCTGGCGGTGCACCTGGTCAAGCGCACGTAACGGTTGCGCGGATCAGGCGTCCAGCTCGGCCCAACGCTCCACCAGGGCATCCAGCTCGGCCTGCAGCTGTTCCAGGTGCGCGATGACCTTGGCGGTTTCGGCGGCGGGCCGCTGGTAGAAGCCCGGGTCAGCCATTTCAGACTCCACCCCGGCGATCTGCGCTTCCTTCGCGTCGATCTCGCCCGGCAGTGCCTCCAGCTCGCGCTGTAGCTTGTAGCTGAGCTTTTTCTTCGTCGGTGCCGGAGCGGCGGCGGCAACTGGAGCGGGCTCGGCCTTGACCACCGCCGAGTTCAGGTCAGCCTTGCCGGATTTGCTCTCGGTCACGCCCAAGAGGCGCGGCGAACCACCCTGGCGCAGCCAGTCCTGATAACCACCGACGTACTCGCGAACCAAGCCTTCGCCTTCGAACACCAGCGTGCTGGTGACCACGTTATCGAGGAACGCCCGGTCGTGGCTGACCATCAACACCGTTCCGCTGAATGTCAGCAGCACCTCTTCGAGCAGCTCAAGGGTTTCTACGTCGAGGTCGTTGGTCGGTTCGTCGAGCACCAGCAGGTTGGCCGGTTTGCTGAACAGCTTGGCCAGCAACAGACGGGCGCGCTCGCCGCCGGACAGCGCCTTGACCGGCGTACGGGCACGCTGCGGGCTGAACAGGAAGTCGCCCAGGTAGCTCAGTACATGGCGGCTCTGACCATCGATCTCGATGAAATCGCGACCCTCGGCCACGTTATCGATCACGGTCTTTTCCAGGTCCAATTGATGGCGCAACTGGTCAAAGTAAGCGACATCGATCTTCGTGCCCTCCTCCACCGTGCCACTGGTCGGCACCAGGCCGCCAAGCATCAGCTTGAGCAGGGTCGTCTTGCCGGTGCCGTTGGCGCCGAGCAGGCCGATGCGGTCACCGCGTTGCAGGACCATGGAGAAATTCTTGACCAGCAACGGGCCGTCCGGGTGGGCGAAGCTGACGTTCTCCAGCACCATGACCTGCTTGCCGGATTTTTCCGCCGTTTCCAGTTGGATATTGGCCTTGCCGGTGCGCTCACGGCGCTCGCTGCGCTCCACCCGCAGGGCCTTGAGGGCCCGCACGCGACCTTCGTTACGGGTACGTCGGGCCTTGATGCCCTGGCGGATCCAGACTTCTTCCTGGGCCAGGCGCTTGTCGAACAAGGCGTTGGCGGTTTCTTCCGCCGCCAGCACGGCTTCCTTGTGTACCAGGAAGCTGGCGTAGTCGCCGTTCCAGTCGATCAGGCCGCCACGATCCAGCTCGAGGATGCGCGTTGCCAGGTTTTGCAGGAAGGAACGGTCGTGAGTGATGAACAGCACGGCCCCCTGAAAGTCCTTCAGGGCTTCTTCAAGCCAGGCGATGGCGCCGATGTCCAAGTGGTTGGTCGGTTCGTCGAGCAGCAGCAGGTCCGGCTCGGACACCAGGGCCTGGGCCAGCAGGACCCGGCGACGCCAGCCACCGGACAACTCGGCGAGGGTCTTGTCGGCCGGCAGCTGCAGGCGACTCAGGGTGCTGTCGACCAATTGCTGCAAGCGCCAGCCATCGCGGGCTTCGAGGTCGTGCTGGACATGCATCAGCTTGTCCAGGTCGGCATCGGTGACGATGTTCTGGCTCAAGTGGTGATATTCGGCCAGCAGTGCGCCGACACCGTCCAGGCCTTCGGCGACCACGTCGAACACGGTCCGCTCGTCGGCTGCCGGCAGTTCCTGGGGCAATTCACCGATCTTCAGGCCGGGCGCACGCCAGACCGAGCCGTCGTCGGGCTTCTGGTCACCCTTGACCAGCTTCATCATGCTGGATTTACCAGTGCCGTTGCGGCCGATGATGCACACCCGCTCACCACGGGCGATCTGCCAGGACACCTTGTCCAACAACGGCATGGCGCCGAACGCAAGGGACACATCGCTGAATTTGAGCAGGGTCATGAGCTTCTCCAAAAACCGGGCGCGCATTCTACCTGAGATGCAGCACCAGGAGGCCGTCAATTTCGTCGCCGAAGCACTCTGCACAACAAATGTTGCGAACTTGCACTGACGGCCCTGCAAAGCTTTCGCCGGCTGCTGGCAAAAGGCTAAGCTACAGACAGTTACCCTGGGTTTTGCCTTGGGCTTGTCATGTTTTTTCTGCCCGGACGCATCATGAGCAGTCGCCTTTTCAGTGTTTTGTCTTGTCTTTTTGTATGTGCCACTGCCGTCCAGTCCGCTCAGGCGGTGGATATCTCCACTCAGCGCCAATACTACGACGAGGCCAAGCGCGCCTTGGCCAAGGGCGATTCAGGCCCCTATTTGCGCTACAGCCAGGCCCTGCGCGATTATCCGCTGGAGCCGTACCTGGCCTACGACGAACTGACCGCCCGCCTCAAGAGCGCCAGCAACACCGAAATCGAGCAATTCCTCGCCGAGCACGGCGACCTGCCCCAAGCCAACTGGATGAAGCTACGCTGGCTGCGGTGGCTGACCGAGCGCGGCGACTGGGACACCTTCGTCAAGTATTACGACCCCAAGCTCAATTTCACCGAGCTGGACTGCCTCAACGCGCAATACCAGCTCAACCATGGCCTGAAGGCCGAAGGCTATGCCAATACCGAAAAGCTGTGGCTCACCGGCAAATCCCAGCCACAGGCGTGCGATGCATTGTTCGGTCTCTGGGCCAGCCAGGGCCAACTGACCGAACAGAAGCGCTGGGAACGGGCCAAGCTGGCCGCCCAGGCTCGCAACTATCCCCTGGCCAACAGCCTGGTCAGCGGCCTGACCACCCTCGCCCCTCGCGGCAAATTGCTGGTGGACGTAGCGCAAAAACCCGAACTGCTCAACCAGCCCTCACGCTTCAATCCGGCCGATGAGCCCATGTCCGATATCGTCAGCCTCGGCCTGCGCCGCCTGGCTCGCCAGGATCCGGAACAAGCGATGACGCTGCTGGACGGCTACGCCAGCACCATGCATTTTTCCCGGGATGAAAAAGTTGCGATTGCCCGGGAAATCGGCCTGGCCCTGGCCAAGCGCTTCGACAGCCGTGCCCTGGACGTGATGACAAAATACGACCCGGAACTGCGCGACGATACCGTTTCCGAATGGCGCCTGCGCCTGCTGCTGCGCCTGGCTCGCTGGGACGATGCCTACCAACTGACCCGACGCCTGCCCGAATCGCTGTCCAGCACCAACCGCTGGCGTTATTGGCAGGCCCGCACGCTGGAGTTGGCGCAACCGCAGAACCCCGAGGCGCTGACGCTCTACAAGCATCTGGCCCGTGAGCGGGACTTCTATGGCTTCCTGGCCGCCGACCGCGCCCAATCCCCTTATTCGCTCGCCAATAAGCCGCTGGTGATGAGCCAGGCGTTGATCAATAAGGTCCGCAACACACCGGGCGTGCGTCGTGCGCTTGAGTTCCATGCCCGCGGGGAAATCGTCGAGGGCCGTCGCGAGTGGTATCACGTCAGCCGTCACTTCAACCGCGACGAAATGGTTGCCCAGGCGAAGCTGGCCTATGACCTGAAATGGTATTTCCCGGCCATTCGAACCATCAGCCAGGCCAAGTACTGGGATGACCTGGATATCCGCTTCCCGATGGCCCATCGCGACACCCTGGTGCGCGAAGCCAAGATCCGCGGCTTGCATCCAAGTTGGGCGTTCGCCATTACCCGTCAGGAAAGCGCCTTCATGGATGACGCCCGCTCCGGTGTCGGTGCCGCCGGCCTGATGCAGCTGATGCCCGGCACCGCCAAGGAAACCGCACGCAAATTCAGTATCCCACTGGCCTCGCCGAAACAGGTGCTGGACCCGGACAAGAACATCCAGCTCGGCGCCGCTTACCTGAGCCAGGTCCATAGCCAGTTCAACGGCAACCGCGTCCTGGCCTCGGCGGCCTACAACGCCGGTCCCGGTCGCGTACGCCAATGGCTGCGGGGCGCCGATCACCTGAGCTTCGACGTCTGGGTCGAAAGCATCCCCTTCGACGAAACCCGCCAATACGTGCAGAACGTGTTGTCATACTCGGTGATCTACGGCCAGAAACTCAACTCGCCGCAACCGTTGGTGGACTGGCATGAGCGGTACTTTGATGATCAGTGAGGGTTAGCGGCTAGCTATTGCTGAAAGAAAAAAATGCCCCTAGCGAATGATAGGGGCATTTTTTTGGTCGGCTAGTTGATCAATGCTCCCACAGGGCTCCCACAGACCTTCAGTCGACTGCCGATTCTCGGTCAGTATTGAACTGCAACGCCGCCAACCGCGCATACAGCGCATTGCTGGCGACCAGTTCCTGGTGAGTGCCCACGGCCACCACCTTGCCCTGGTCCATCACTGCGATCCGGTCGGCGTTTTTCACCGTGGCCAAGCGATGGGCGATGACCAGGGTGGTGCGGTTTTTCATCAGGTTGGGCAGAGCTTGCTGGATCAGGTGTTCGCTTTGTGCGTCGAGAGCACTGGTGGCTTCGTCCAGCAGCAGGATCGGCGCGTCCACCAGCAGCGCGCGGGCGATGGCCAGCCGTTGGCGCTGACCGCCGGACAGGCCCAGACCACCATCACCCAGGTGGGTCTGGTAACCGCCGGGCATTTTTTCGATGAAGTCGTGGGCATGAGCGATCCGGGCGGCTTCGCGCACCTGTTCGGCGGTAGCATCGGGATTGCCGTAGCGGATGTTTTCCTCGACCGTTCCGAAAAACAGCGCCGGGTTCTGCGAAACCAGGGCGAAGTGCCGGCGCAGGTCCAAGGGATCGAGTTGGGTCAGCGGCACCTCGTCGATGAGAATCCGCCCTTGCGCCGGGTCATAGAAGCGCAGCAGCAAATCGTACACCGTCGATTTGCCCGCACCGGATGGCCCGACCAGCGCAAGGGTTTCTCCCGCCTTGACGGTCAGGTCCAGGCCGTCGACGGCGAAGCTGTCCGGTCGTGACGGATAGGAAAAACGCACGCCCTCCAGGCGCAAGTCTCCCCGCACTCGCGCAGGCAAGGTCACCAGGCCCGAGGTCGGCGGCTGGATGATGTTCTGCGAACGCAACAATTCGGCAATCCGCTCGGCCGCACCGGCGGCCCGTTGCAGTTCGCCGATGACTTCGCTCAAGGTGCCGAAGGCACTGCCGACGATCAGGCTGTAGAACACGAAGGCCGCCAGCTCGCCGCCGGAGATGCGCCCGGCGATCACGTCCATGCCTCCGACCCACAGCATCACGCCCACCGCACCCAGCACCAGCACGATCACCAGGGTAATCAGCCACGCTCGCTGGGCGATGCGCTTGCGGGCGGTGTCGAAGGCTTGCTCCACGGTGACGGCAAAACGGCGCTCATCCTGAACCTGATGGTTGTAGGCCTGCACGGTCTTGATCTGGCCGAGGGTCTCGGAGACGTAGCTGCCCACGTCGGCAATCCGGTCCTGGCTCTGGCGTGACAAACTGCGCACCCGACGGCCGAAGACCAGAATCGGCGCCAGCACCAGCGGCAAGGCAACGACCACGATGCTGGTGAGCTTGGGGTTGGTGACGAACAACAGCACGATGCCGCCCAGCACCATCAAGGCGTTGCGCAAGAACAACGACAACGACGAACCGATCACGGACTGCAACAACGTGGTGTCGGCGGTCAGGCGCGACTGGATTTCCGAACTGCGGTTGTCCTCGTAGAACCCCGGATGCAGGTACACCAGGTGATTGAACACCTGCCGGCGGATATCGGCCACCACCCGCTCGCCAATCCAGGACACCAAGTAAAAGCGGGAAAAGGTACCGATGGCCAATCCCAACACCAGCAGCATGAACAGGCCGATGGACTGGTTGAGCAAGTGCACAGAGCGAGTCATGAAGCCTTGGTCCACCAACAACCGGATGCCTTGGCCCATGGACAAGGTAATACCGGCTGTGACAACCAGGGCCAGCAAGGCGCCGACAACCTGTTTGCGGTAAGGAGCGAGAAAGCCGCTGGCCAGGCGTAGGGCACGGCGATGTTGGGCAGAAAGCATCAATGGCATCCGGTCATGCAACGGGGAAAGTGATCGGCAGCGCCAAGCACGGCGCAACCCTGTTGAATCAGAATGAGTCAGGTTAAATATGACCACATCGACTAGCGGGTAGATGTTATCGGTCTAAAGTCTGGCTGGAAACGCAACTGTGTTTCTGATTGAGTGGAGGTGTCGTCATGAACCTACAGGGAATGTCATGGCTCGGTCACCTGGCGACATTAAAGTGGGCACACAACCTGATGAGGAGACAGGCCATGTCCTTGCAACATAGCAGCGACGACAAGATTCAAGTGATCCGCACGCAACCGGACCAGTCCCTGGGCTGCTCGTTCATCGATGCCCAAGGGCGCGAAGTACCGATCACCGAAGAGATGATCCAGAAAGCCTGCAGCGAACTGGAAAAGCGACTGGTCAAGCCTGCCGAACAAAAGTGACACAACCCGTCTTCATTGGACCCGACCTCGATGTCGGGTTTTTTGTGCCTCAAGCCCCCTCGCCACGGTGTTTCGCGCTACGGCTCATGATTGGACGAAATAACCCAGGTATCTGTTATCCCTATAGTTGCTATCGATATCATGCAGTTCTCGATCCCCACCCCTCTCTCTAATCTGCCCACCAACGCGATCGAACAGGTCGCCGCAGAACAAACCAACCTTATGGAGAGAGCAACGATGAACACATTCAAACGCACCCTGGCCGTCACCGCATTGGCCCTGGCAACCCTCAGCGCCGAAGCCGCTTCGCCGGTCCAGGCCGATGCCAGCGTCTCCGCCGTGGGCAGCGTGGTCCAGTCTGCCAGCTACATCACCACCCGGGATGGCGTGCAGCTCTACTACAAGGACTGGGGCCCGCGTAATGGCCAGGTCGTGACCTTCAGCCACGGCTGGCCATTGAACTCCGACAGCTGGGAAGCGCAGATGATGTTCCTCGCCTCCAAGGGTTATCGCGTCATTGCCCATGACCGTCGCGGCCACGGCCGTTCCAGTCAGCCTTGGGAAGGCAACGACATGGACCACTACGCCGATGACCTGGCGGCGGTCATCGAAGCGCTGGACCTGAAGGACGTAACCCTGGTGGGGTTCTCGACCGGCGGCGGTGAAGTGGCCCGCTACATCGGTCGCCACGGCACCGCTCGGGTGAAGAAAGCCGTGCTGGTGTCCTCGGTGCCGCCGTTGATGCTCAAGACCGACACCAACCCCGGCGGCCTCCCGATGGCAGTGTTCGACGGCTTGCGCAAGGGGTCCCTGGAGAACCGCTCGCAGCTTTACCTGGACATCGCCTCCGGCCCCTTCTACGGCTACAACCGCAAGGGCGCCAAGCCGTCCCAGGGTTTGATCCAGTCCTTCTGGGCCCAGGGCATGCAAGGTGGCAGCAAGAATACCTATGACTCGATCGCTGCATTCTCGGCCACCGATTTCCGTGGCGACTTGAAGAAGTTCGATGTGCCGACCCTGGTGATCCATGGCGACGACGACCAGATCGTGCCGATCGATGCTTCCGGTCGGGCCTCGGCGGCGCTGATCAAGGGTGCGCGACTGATCGTCTATCCCGGCGCGCCCCATGGTTTGACCGAAACGCACAAGGAACGGTTGAATCAGGATCTGCTGACGTTCCTCAAGGAATGACAGCCTGATTCCTGATGGGAGTGGGCTTGCTCGCGAAGGCGGTGGTGAATGTACCGTTGTCATCGCGAGCAAGCTCGCCCAGAGGGGCCGGGCTGGATGCAAGGTCGCGGCTCACCCTCGCGTCCACATTTGTTTTCAGAGGGGCAGGGGTTTAGTGCCGCAACAACTTGCGCAGCGGAATCTCGTCCTTGCGTACCGGCGACTTGATGACGATGTAGCTGAAGTACTTGGAAATGCCGATGTTCTTGTCCAGCAAGCTTTCCATCACGTCCTGGTAATCCTGGATGCTGCGGGTCATGAAGCGCACCAGGTAGTCATAGCCACCACTGATCAGGTGGCATTCGAGCACTTCATCAACCAGGCGGATGTTGGATTCGAACTTGGCGAAGTCCTCGCGTTTGTGGTCGCTCAAGGTGACCTCGGTGAAGACCGTTACCGAATCGGTGATCTTGGCCAGGTTCAGATGGGCCTTGTAGCTGGAGATGTACCCTAGCGACTCCAACCGTTTGACCCGTTGCAGACATGGGCTGGCGGACAAGCCCACCGCGTCGGCCAGGCTGACGTTGGTCATGCGGCCATCTTTTTGCAGCTCTACCAAAATGCTGATGTCGATCCGGTCCAGTTTCGCTAAACCTTCCATCGCATACCTCTTGCCTGCCGTTCTTAGGACGATCTTCTAACAAAATCAGCGACGTAAAGACAACTGATGCTGAGCCACCAGGTCCGCCATGCTGTTGATGCAGTAGTCTGCCGCGCACGGCTGGGGCGGCGTGTCGAGGTTGCGGCAGATCAGGCAAACCGCCCCTACCCTGCGAGTACCGGCACCGGGACGGGTTATCTGAAGAATAGCTTCGGCCTCAAGCTTGTTCGCCGCCAGCCACTCGCGGTCCTGCAATGGGTCGCTCGCCCGCGAAATGAAATCGTCCGGCTCGATGCCCAAACGCTCGCACAACACCCCTCGATCCTCGGCATCGCGATCACCGAGTACCAGCAGGCGATAGAACTTGCGCAGGTAGAGCATCGCCCCCGGGGCATCCTCGAACAACGACCAGCCGGCGGCCGACCGTGAGAACGTCATACCCTCCTCCCAACTGGCCTTGAATTGCCAGCGCTCGGCCAATTGGCGATGGGCGAAACACAGCAAGCCGCTGAAGCCCAATTCGCCGAAGCGCGGGTACAACGCTTGCAGCACCTGGTCGAACTCGGCCAGCACCTGCGCCTTGTCCGGCGACTCGCCATGGTTCTCCAACAGCGGCTGCAATGCCGCCCAGACGCCGGAGTCCCGATCCACCAGGACCTCATCGCAGTCGATCAACAACGCCTGATATTCAGTCAGCCTCATCTGTGCAACCTCCGATGATGTCCCATCGTTCAACGCTCCATACACCGCCACAGCCCTTGAGGCATCAGCCCAAAACGCGTGCCAGGGCGGCGTCGAGAATCTGCAACGCTTCGTCGATCTGCGCCTCGCTGGTCACCAGCGGCGCCAGGAAGCGCAGGACGTTGCGGTACACCCCGCACTTGATCACCAGCAAGCCACCGGCCCGGGCTTCATCGATCAGGCGCTGGTTGAGATCGGCATCCGGGGTGCGCGCCTCGTCAGGCTTGATCAACTCAATCGCCAGCATGAAACCGCTGCCGCGCACATCGCCGATCTGCGGGTAACGGCTTTGCAGGCGCAGCAGGCCCTGGCGCAGGCGTTCACCCAGGACGTCGCCACGGGCCAGTAGATGTTCCTGCTCGTAGGCTTCGATCACCGCCAGCGCCGCCGCGCAGGACAGTGCGTTACCGCCGTAAGTGCCCCCCAACCCGCCAGGCAGCGGCGCGTCCATGATCTCGGCCTTGCCGACCACACCAGACAAGGGCAAGCCACCGGCCAGGCTCTTGGCGACTGTGACGAGATCCGGCTGGATGCCGGCGTGCTGGAAACCGAACCATTTGCCGGTGCGCCCGAAACCGGTCTGGATCTCATCGAGAATCAACACAATGCCATGCTTTTCGGTCAGTGCCCGCAGGCCCTGCAAGAACTCGGCAGGGGCCGCAAGAAAACCGCCGTCGCCCTGCACCGGCTCGATGATGATCGCCGCGACGCGCTCCGGCGCCACTTGCGTGGCCAGCAGCTCGTCCAGTGCCTGGAGCGCCATCGCGCTGGTGACGCCGCGATAAGCGTTCGGGTAGGGCGTATGGAAAACCTCCGGCGCGAACGGGCCGAAATTCTGTTTGTAGGGCTGGCTCATCCCGGTCAACGTGGTGCCGAGCAAGGTGCGGCCATGGAAACCGCCGCGAAAGGCGATCACCGCCGAACGATGAGTGTGGGCCCGGGCAATCTTCACGGCGTTTTCCACCGCTTCGGCGCCGGAGGTGAAGAACGCCGCTTTATAGGCCTGCTGGCCGCCGATCATTTCGCACAGGCGCTGGGCCAGGTCCAGGTAAGGCTGGTAGGCCACGACCTGGAAACAGGCATGGGAGACTTTCTGCAGTTGAGCCTGCACCGCCGCGACCACCTTGGGGTGATTGTGGCCGATGTTCAACACACCGATACCGCCGACGAAGTCCAGGTAACGCTTACCGTCCACATCCCACAACTGCGCCCCTTGGGCGCGGTCGATCACCAGCGGGTGCGCGGTGACCAGGCCACGGGGCACGAATCGATCACGCTGACGCAGCAGGCTGGGGGTTTCTTCGACTTTACTGTTCATTGGCATTTCCCGTCGTGAGCCTCGCACCCAAAAGCGGTTGCGGTGTGTCCACAGGTTAAGGGTTCGACGCGAAGGTCTACGCCGAACTTAGCCGTCGAGAAATCCGGATCGACTGTTTACACCCCGGCAAACAGCAGAATCCTCCAGAGCCGTTGAGGCATGCTTGATGCTCCTCAAATCCCCGGCGAGAAATGACCCATGGCACTGCTCTATAAAGCTGACCCGGTACGCGGCGAACACTGGCGGCGGCTGTTCGCCGAACAGGCGCCGGATATCCCATGGCGCGCCTGGCCGGACATGGGCGACCCGAAGGACGTTCGCTACCTGGCAGCCTGGCAGGCACCGGATGACCTCGAAACATTGCTGCCGAACCTGCAAGTGCTGTTTGCCTTGTCGGCGGGAGTGGATCAACTCGACCTCAGCCGTTTGCCGCCGACGTTACCAGTCGTGCGCCTGCTCGACCCCGGCATCAGCCAAGGCATGTGCGAATACGCCAGTTTCGCCGTGCTCAGCCTGCACCGGGACATGTTGCGTTATCGCCAGCAACAGACCGCGCGCCGCTGGCAGGCGCACCGGCTGGTGCCCGCGGCGCAACGCCGGATCGGCGTCATGGGCCTGGGTTTGCAAGCGCGGCAGATACTCGCCACTTTGAAGACCTTTGGGTTCACCTTGTCGGGCTGGGCTCGCAGCGAGCATCGCATTGACGCCGTGGCGTGCTTCGCCGGTGACAAACAACTGCCGGCCTTTCTTGGTCAGTGCGACATCGTGGTGTGCGTCCTGCCACTGACCGAACAGACCCGGGGGATTCTCAATCGGCAACTGTTCCAGTACCTGCCCAGGGGCGCGGCGTTGGTCAACATGGGCCGCGGCGGGCATCTGGTGGAGGCAGACCTGCTTGAAGCACTCGCCGACGGCCAACTCAGCGCCGCCGTGCTCGACGTGCTGGAACAGGAACCGGCAGCGCCGGAGCACCCGTTCTGGCATCACCCGCAGATCCTGCTGACCCCGCATATCGCAGCGATGACCCAGCCCGAAAGCGCGTTTGGTGTGTTGCTGGAGAATATCCGCCGGCATCAACGGGGTGAGGCGATGCTGGGCTTGGTGGATCGGGCACGCAATTATTGAAGAAACCGCTGCTACCGTAGGGACATAGCAAAATGATAGCATCCGGCCTTCAAGCCATCTGAAGGACCAGCATGCATGAAGCAAACGACCAGGACACAGCGATTGGTGGCACTTCACACGCTTGTAACCGCTTACACCCGTGAAGCCCATGAAAAAAATCTGTTGCCCAACGATCACGCCGCACTCGCCTGGTTCACTCGGTTCAACTACTTGAATCCAGTCAGCTGGGCACTCGACCCCCACAAGATCCCCTACATCGCGGCCACGGCCCTTATTGACAGCTACTCCTGTCTCCCACGCAGACCGGACATGGCGTTTACTTACCTATGGACCGCGACGAACAGCTGCTACAACGATCTGTATATGAAGTCGTCCGGCAATGCGGAAAGTCTTGGCGACTCCAAAGCCATTGAAAAATCCCTGGCCGAAATCAACAAGTTCATGCAGGCGAACATCGCATTGCCGCCGGACGCAAGCTTGGCCGCCGCTTCCAGCACGCCCGCAGACATTACCCTGGACTTCATCGGACGCCTGCCCGACAAGACCCTCCATTTCGTCGCTTCTTACATCCTCAAGGGCATGGCGATCGAGAAACACAACGAGCTCGACACGACGAAAGCGAACCAGATAAGAAAAATCCATATTTCGTCTTCATACAAAACCTTCAAAAGCAAATTCCCAGTGATGTTCAACCACTTCTACTGGACCTTTGGCCAAGCCTATTCGGCGTTGTGCACCCTCAGCGAGACCCCGGACAAAACGGACGTCAGCTACGGAATAACCGACAGCGAAAAGTCCCGGAAAATCACCCACGCGCTTGGAAAGGAGATCAAAAAAATCCTTGTCCGGATACCCGCCATTGACCAGTTCGACAACCTCGGCAAGCCCAAGATGCAAGCGCCCTCGTTGTCCGGGGAAAGTCAGCGATTGGAGTTCCTGGTGTTCGGCATCCTGTACGCGGCACGAAACAACAACGCCCACGGGAACGTGGCGTCGCGCGTGAACAGCATATTTTCGGACAGCCGGAGCATTGTCGCTGCCACGTGGATTTTTCTATTTGGCTACTTCTACCTGTCGCTGATCCTCGTCAGTTTGCGCGCCATTGACGCGGATGACCTGTATATCCACGCCTTGAATGTCTCTTTGTCGGGTCCGCAATGACAACCTATCGCCTGAGCGCCTTGAGTGGCGAACACTTCGACTTTGCCACCTCCACCGAACGGAACGAATTCATCCGGGAGGAACTGTCTTTCTGGAAGGCCACCGCCAAGGAACTCAAGAACGAAAGATTCGAGCGCCATCAAGCGTTGGAGAACATCAGCAGCACCCTCGCGATTTTTGAGTATGAGCTGAAGACCGAAGAGTTTGACTACATCTACGAAGAAGCACCGGAAGAAAAGCTTTCTGAGGTCTGGGTCTATCGCGGATCGGCCGCCACGCTGAAGTGGCTGGAGATTCATTCGACCGAACCCGAGGTTGCCAATGGCTTTTACGACGCGACCTTTCTGAACAAGAGTGACAAGCTCCACTCCTTCAACGACCTCACCGGGTACCTGGCGGCCTACGAGTTCAAGCTTCCGTCACGCAGTACGCTCACCCAGCGCTCCGCTTCGGAAACCGCGATATTGCGTGACATCCATTCAAATTTCTTCAAGGCAAAAGCCCGGCTGGTAAAGAAAGCCAGAAAGGAAATGGATGACTTTGCCAACTGGCAGGAAACCGAAGAAGAGGCCTGGACAGGGCGTCTCGCCACCCTGGAAGCCACTTATCAGGAAAAGCTGCGACTGGAAGGCCCGGCGACGTATTGGGCAAGAAAGGCCAATGAACACCAGACACGTGGCTACATCTGGACGGGCATCCTCGGCATCACCCTGTTCTTTTCTGTCATCAGCCTGTGGACCTCCTTCAACATCTGGTTGAGTGGCGATCGCACGCCGATTGCCCTCAACCAGGTGGAGGGCGCGCTCATTTTCGTGGCACTTCTGTCGACCCTGGCCTTCACTGCCAAGACACTGTCCCGGTTGATTTTCAGTGCATTTCACTTGCAACGTGACGCCGAAGAACGCGAGCAACTTACGCACCTGTACCTGACGCTCAGCCAGGACACGCAAGTTGACGAGGAGTCGAGGAAAATCATCCTCCAATCCTTGTTCAGTCGTTCGGAGACCGGGCTGATCTCCAACGAGTCGGGGCCGACCATGCCAGGGTTGACCGACCTGCTCTCCACCTTCAAGAAGACCTGACTGTGCACCTGAAAAGCAGCCCGCCCAACCCGGTGATGTACTGCTCGTAGCGGGCCGGGCCATGACTCATGGCCCGGTATTTACTGCTGGTCAAGTCGTCGTTTCGAGCAAGAAATGTGGTCGCCGACGTCGTTGCTTGCCAAACCTGCCGAATCCATTGAAGCCCCTTGCCAGGCCTCGTTTCAGGTGAGATACAACCACTTGCAACGCCTAAAAAGCCGTCCAATCAAGTGCCTTTCCAATGGTGATTCGCCATGTCCAGTTCGCAACGCCCCCTCTATTTTTATCGCGCCATGACCGCCGCCGACGTTCCTTCGGCCCATGCCTTGTCCGTGCAGTTGAAATGGCCTCATCGCCTGGAAGACTGGGCGATGTTGCAGCGCGTCGCCCAGGGCTTCGTCGTGGAGGACCAGGGCCGGCTGATCGGGACGGCTTTCACTTGCACCCAGGGACGCTATGCCACCATTGGCCTGGTAATCGTCGATGACGAATACCAGGGCCAGGGGATCGGTCGCAAGCTGATGGAACTGGCGATCGAGGCCTGCGGGTCGCGCACTGCCATTCTCAACGCGACGCTGGCCGGTGCGCCGTTGTATGCCAGTCAGGGCTTCGTCGATTTCGGGCATATCCAGCAACATCAGGGACAGGCACTGTCGCTTGCACCACAGCCGTTGTCTGCGGGCGAACGCTGCCGGCCGCTGAGCGAAGCCGATCAGGCCGAGCTGATCGAACTGGCCAATGCCGGAAGCGGCCTGGATCGAAGCGCCGTGCTGAACGACCTGTTCGATATCGTCGAGCATGCTGTAGTGATAGAGCAGAACGGCCACCTGTGCGGCTTTGCCATGCTGCGCCCATTCGGGCGTGGTCGCAGCATTGGCCCGGTCGTTGCGCAAACGCCGGAGCAGGCTCGGCACATGATCGCAGAGCTGCTGACCCGGGTGCCGGATACTTTCGTGCGCATCGATATCCCTTCCGACAGCGACCTGGCGGCCTTTCTGGAAGAAGCCGGGCTCAAGCAAATCGACACCGTCGCCCAGATGGCACTCGGCGCCCCCCCTGAAGCCACTGGCGCGGTGCAACAGTTCGCGCTGGTGACCCAAGCCATTGGCTAACATACATTTCTGGAGAGTCACCTTCATGCCTGAACCTACTGCGGTGCTCCTGGCCCACGCCGATGGCAGTCCTGCCGCCACGACTTTCATCCTGGCCTCGTTGGGCGCCAACGATCCGTTCGACCGACTGATCGCCTATGCCGGGGAGGATGGCATGGCTGCCGGCGTGGTCAAGATGAGCGGCCAGACCCGCGTCGATCGCTATCCTTTCAGCGAAATGATCGTGGTGCATGCCGGGGCCGTCACCCTGCGCAGCCAGGAGCAGACGCTCCAGCTCAAACCCGGTGAAAGCGCCGTCATTGCCCGCGGCATGGCGGTGGAGGTCGACGCTAAACCCGAGTCACTATGGGCCTTCTGTGCCGACACCCAACCCGTCGAAGCGAGCAACCCCGGGCTCACCGCGCTGCCGTCGCACACCCTGCTCTCTCCTTCCGCCGCCCCCGACGCCGAGATTCTGATCAGCCCGGCGCCGCAGTGTCGTTCGTACAACCTGTTCGTCGAGCAAGCGACTGACCTGCGTATCGGTGTCTGGGATTCGACCCCCTACACCCGCAGGGCCCGGCCCCACAAGCTGCATGAATTGATGCACCTGATCGAAGGCAGCGTCACCTTGCAGACAGCCGACGGCAGCGACCTGATGGTCAACACGGGCGACACGGTATTCGTTCCTCTGCATGCGCGTTGTGCCTGGAAGAGCAGCGTCTACGTGCGCAAGTTCTACGCCGTCAGGTAGTTGGATTCAGGTAGTAGCACCACCATCGCGAGCACGCTCGCGATGGCGTCGGCACCATCAACATCAACATCACCTCCAACTGACCCACCGCTTTCGCGAGCAAGCCCGCTCCCACAACCGACCATGCAAAAAAAGCCCGCAGTGTGAGCGGGCAAAAAGGACTGTAGTAACCCCTGGCTTCAAAGCGCCGCTGCAATAGCCCCGCCGACGTCCTGGGTCGAGCCCTGCCCGCCTAGGTCCGGTGTGATTGGCCCTTCGGTAATTATCCGCTCGATGGCCTTGAGAATCCCGTCATGGGCCGCCCGATAACGCTCATCCCCGTTCCCCAGGAAATCGAGCATCAAGGCACCTGACCAGATCATCGCAATCGGGTTGGCGATGTTCTGCCCATAGATATCAGGGGCCGAGCCATGCACCGGCTCGAATAGCGACGGAAACCGTCGTTGCGGGTCGAGGTTGGCCGATGGTGCGATGCCGATGGTGCCGGCGCAGGCCGGGCCGAGGTCGGAGAGAATGTCGCCGAACAGGTTCGACGCCACCACCACGTCAAAACGATCAGGCTGCAGGACGAAACGGGCGCACAAAATGTCGATGTGCTGCTTGTCCCATTTCACCTGCGGGTACTGCTCTGCCATCAGCGCCGTGCGCTCGTCCCAGTACGGCATGCTGATGGAGATCCCGTTGGATTTGGTCGCCGACGTCAGACGCTTGCGCGGGCGGGTCTGGGCCAGGTCGAAGGCGAACTTGAGGATCCGGTCGACGCCACGCCGGGTGAACACCGACTCCTGGAGCACGAATTCATGCTCGGTGCCTTCGAACATCTTGCCGCCAACCGAAGAATATTCGCCCTCGGTGTTTTCGCGGATCACGACGAAATCGATGTCCCCCACCTTACGCCCGGCCAAAGGGCAGGGCACGCCCGGAAACAGCCGCACCGGGCGAATGTTCACATACTGGTCGAAGTCGCGGCGGAACTTGAGCAGCGACCCCCACAGGGAAATGTGATCCGCAACCTTGTCCGGCCAGCCCACGGCGCCGAAGTAGATCGCGTCAAAGCCCTTGAGCTGCTCGAACCAGTCGGAGGGCATCATCTGCCCGTGTTCCAAGTAGTAATCGCAATGGGCCCAATCGAGCACTTCGATGTCCAGCGACAACTGCCACTTTTTCGCGGCCTGCTCCAGCACCCGCAGCCCCTCCGGCAGGACTTCCTTGCCGATGCCATCGCCGGCGATAGCGGCTATTCGAAATGGTTTGCTCATCAAGCGTGGCTCCCAAATGTGCGTTCAAACGATGGCCGCATCACAGCCCACCGATGTGAAAGGCTTTGACTTCAAGGTATTCATCCAGGCCGTACTTGCTGCCCTCGCGCCCAAGCCCCGATTGCTTGATGCCGCCGAACGGCGCGACCTCCATGGAGATGATGCCGGTGTTGAGACCGACCATGCCGAACTCCAGCGCCTCGCCGAAACGCCATGAACGGCGCAGGTCCTGGGTGAAGTAATAAGCGCCCAGGCCATACGGCGTGGCATTGGCCAGGGACAAGGCCTGCTCTTCGGTAGTGAAGCGCATCAACGGGGCAACGGGGCCGAAGGTTTCTTCGCTGGCCAGCAACATCCCGGCGTGGGCCTCGCCCAGTACCGTGGGTTGCACGAACTGATTGTCGCCTTCCGGGACACCGCCACAGAGCAGGTGCGCGCCCTGGTTCAAGGCATCGTCGATGTGCCGGGCGACCTTGCTCACCGCCGCGGGATTGATCAACGGACCGATCGTCACGTTGGCCTCCAGGCCATTGCCCACCTTGAGCTTGCCCACCTCCTCCACCAATCGCTCGGCAAAGCGCTCGTAGATGCCATCCTGCACCAGGATGCGGTTGGCGCAGACGCAGGTCTGGCCGGCGTTGCGAAACTTGCTGAGCATGACGCCCGCCACGGCCTGCTCCAGGTCCGCGTCGTCAAATACGATGAACGGTGCGTTGCCGCCCAGTTCCAGGCTCAAACGCTTGATGTGCTCGGCGCTCTGGCGCATCAGCAGTCGACCGACCGCCGTTGAGCCGGTAAAGGAGATTTTGCGCACCGTCGGGTTGCCGGTCAGTTCTTCGCCGATGCCGGCGGGCAGCCCGGTCACGACGTTGAACACCCCGGCGGGAATCCCGACCCGCTCGGCCAGCACCGCCAGCGCCAAGGCGGACAAGGGCGTCAGGTCAGACGGCTTGACGATCACCGGACAGCCCGCCGCCAGGGCCGGGGCGCATTTGCGGGTGATCATCGCGTTGGGAAAATTCCACGGTGTGATGGCGGCGCAGACACCCACCGGTTGCTTGAGCGTGAGCAGGCGTCGGTCGCCGCTGGGCGTGGGGATGGTGTCGCCGTAGATCCGCCGGGCCTCTTCGGCGAACCATTTGGCGAAACCGGCGCCATAGCGGATTTCGCCCTTGGCTTCGCTCAACGGCTTGCCCTGTTCACAGGTCATGATCAGCGCGAGGTCGTCGAGGTTGTCCATCATGGCCTGATACCAGCGCTCCAACAGCGTTGCCCGCTCCGCCGCCGGACGCGCGCGCCATGCTGGCCAGGCGCGCTCGGCGGCCTCGATGGCACGCCGGGTTTCCACGCCTTGCATCGCGGGTACACGGGCCAGCACCTGGCCGGTGGCCGGATCTATGACGTCGAGGGTGGCTGCATCGTCCGCCGCCACCCACTGCCCGTCGATGTACGCCCGCTCCGCCAGCAGGCTGGGGTCTTTCAATTGAGTCTTGAGCATGGTCGCGTCCTGTTCCGAGGTAGCTCCAGTCTAGGGAGATGCCACGGGGCAGGATGCTGAAAGCGGGGTTGGGGCAGTGTTGGATGCTGAAGTTTCGAGGTGGGACGGCAGGCTCTACCGAGCCCCCCGACCAAACACTGAACACTGAGCACTGAGCACTGAGCACTGTGGGAGCAAAGCTTGCTCGCGATGACGGTGGATCAGGCGACATCGATCAAGACCGTGTCATCGTTCATCGCGAGCAAGCTGTGCTCCCACAGGTGTGCTCCCACATTTTTTCTGTGTATGGCTTAGATTTTCAGGGAGCCGAGCAACCCTTCCAGAAACCGTTCCGCCGCGTCCATCTGGCTGACTTCAATGAACTCGTCGGGCTTGTGCGCCTGTTCGATGGAGCCCGGGCCGCAGACCACGACGGGGACGTCCAGGCGTTGCTTGAACAGGCCTCCCTCGGTGCCGAAGGAGACCTTGGCGGTGCCGGTGTCCGGGGCGGCGAAGTTTTTCAGAAAACGCACGGCCTCGACGCTGGGGTGGGTGTCGAGACCGGGATAGACGTTCAGGGTCTGGACCTCGATGTCCGCCACGCTGGAGAGTTTTTTCGCCTCGCGCACAATGGCTTCGGCACGCTCGCGCAGTTGCTCCAGGAACAGGCCCAGGTCATCGGCCGGCAAGTTGCGCACTTCGAAATCAAGCGTGCACAGGTTCGGCACGATGTTCAGCGCCTTGCCGCCGACGATCTGCCCGACATGCACCGTGCTGTAAGGCACGTCGTAATCGGCGTCCTGGGCACCCTGCTCCTGCAACTGCTGCTGGCTCTGGCGCAGCGCCGTGATGAAGTCGCAGGCCACGTGGATCGCATTGACCGAGCGCGGCGCCAGGGACGAATGTGCTTCCAGGCCACGGCAGTAGGTGCGATAGGACCCCTTGCCCTTGTGGCCAAGCACGAACTGCATGTTGGTCGGCTCGCCGATCACGCACAAAAATGGCCGGATCGGCGCCAGGTGCAGCACGTCGAGCAAACGGCGCACCCCCACGCAACCGATCTCTTCGTCGTGGGACAGCGCCAGTTGCAGCGGTCGGGACAGGGCATGTTCGGCAGCGTCGAGCATGGCGTCGAGGGCAATCGCGATGAAGCCTTTCATGTCACAGCTGCCACGCCCGTAAATCCGCCCGTCCCGCAACGTCGCCTGGAACGCCGGGACGGTCCAGGCCTGCCCCGCCGCCGGCACTACGTCGGTGTGTCCGGACAGCAGGATCCCAGGCCTTTCACGCGGCCCGGTACTGGCGAACAGGTTGGCCTTCTTGCCGTTTTCATCCTTGACGATCAACGACTCGATGCCCTTGCTCGACAGCAACTCGCGCACATACTCGATCAAGGGCAGGTTCGACTCCGAAGAGACCGTTTCAAACGCCAGCAGGCGTTCGAAAATGGCTAGCACACGGGGCTTCATGAGGCTTTGCTCCGTTTTTCGGCTGATTCGGCTGAAGAGGCGAACCGACGAATGGAGAACGGCTCGATCAGCGTGCCGGTGCTGCCGGTGCTGATCAGTTCGGCCATGACATCGCCCACGCCCGGACCAAGCTGGAAGCCGTGGCCGCTGAAGCCGAACGCATAGTACAGACCGTCGACATTGCCGCTGGCCCCCATGATCGGCAGGGAGTCGGACAAGTAGCCTTCGATGCCGCTCCACACGCGGATGATGTTCAGGTTGCCGACACCCGGCAGCAGGCGCCGCATCTGCTCCAACTGGTTGAGGGTGCTGCGCGGCTCGACATAAGCCCGGCGGTTGAGCATGTCCGGTTTGCAGCGGTAGCCGCCGCCAATGATGATGTTGCCCCGGGGAATCTGGCGAAAATAGATCACTTCCTCGGGGATCCTGGTATACACGCCGATGACGGTTGGCAAGGCATAAGGCACCGGTTCGGTGACCGCCATTTGCGGGCCGTTGGCCTCCAGTGGCACGGGCTCACCGAACTGCGCCGAGAGCTTCTGGCCCCAGGCGCCGGCGGTGATCAGCAGTTGGGCGGCGCTGAACTGGCGACCATCGGTGGTGCTGATGCTGAATTCGCCGCCGTTGGCTTTCTGCACGTCGGCCACTTCCGTGCGCTCTTCGATGCGTGCACCAAGCCGCCGCGCCGCGCGGGCAAAGGCCGGGGCCGCCAGGCGCGGGTTGGCGTGACCGTCGTGAGGCGCATAGGAGCCGCCCTTGACGTCCTTGCCGAGAAACGGAAAACGCGCGTGCAGCTCGCTGCCGCGGTAGATCTGCAAATCCAGCTGCGCCGCTTCCGGGGCCGCCGCATAGGCTTCAAGCTCCGGGATCTCATCCTCGCGATAACACACACGCATGTGCCCGCTGGCGATGAACTCCAGGTCGTCGTCGATCAGTTCCGGCAAGCGCTTCCACAAGGCCCAGGAGCGGTTCGCCAGTTCCAGCTGCCCGAGAAACCGCCCCTGGCGCCGCACGTTGCCGAAGTTCACGCCGCTGGCGTACTGCCCGATCTGGTCGCGCTCCAGCAGGATCACCGAGCGGCCGCGTCGGCGCAGGAAAAATGCAGCCGCCGAACCCATCAAGCCTCCACCCACAATCACCACATCGGCTTTTTCGACCGTCATGGCGCCACCTCCTGAGTCAGCATCGAAAGCGGCTTGACCGGCGCCTGGCCGCGTTGTCGTCCCACCTCCTGGACATCGACGCCGGCCGCCGCGGCGATAACCTCGGCGCCGGCCTGGGAGCAATAACGGCCCTGGCAGCGGCCCATGCCGACCCGGCTGAACGCCTTGGCCCGGTTGACTTCGCAGGCGCCCTTTTCGCTGACGGTGCGGCGCAACTCGCCAGCCGTGATCATCTCGCACCGGCAAACAATGGCCTCGTCCGGCAGGGCCTTGGCTTGTGCGGCGGGCCAGGGAAATGCCTGGGCCAGACCGAGGCGGAATCGGTCCATGACCTTGAGCGCCTGGCGTTGCCCGGCAACCAGCGCGGCATCCACGGGCTGTTGCAGATCGCCGAGCAGCGCCAAGGCGACCAGGCGCCCGGCCTGCTCGGCGGCATCGGCGCCACGGATCTTCGAACCGTCTCCCGCGGCATACACACCGCCGACCGAGGTTCGCCCATACTCGTCCGTGTCCAGCCACCATTGGCCCGACGCCTCGTCGAAGCGCATGCGACAACCCGCCAGGTCGGCCAGTTGGGTTTCCGGGCGCAGGTGATAACCCAGCGCCACCGCGTCGCACGCCACCGTCAACGTCTCCCCGCTCGCGCCACGCACCCGCACGCCGCTGACGCCCGAGGTCGCCTCGCCCAGGATGTTCAGCGGCGAAATCCCCAGGTGCACCGCCACTTTTGCCCGGTACAGCTGCGCCAACAGTCTCAGGCCGGTGAACAACAGCCCGGGACGGGCCATGAGTTTGGGCAAGGCCTTGATGCGCTGGCTCAGCGACGAAGTGTCCAGCACCGCCGCGACGTTGGCGCCGGCCTTGAGGTATTGGCTGGCGACCAGGTACAGCAACGGCCCGCTGCCCATGAACACCACGCGGTGGCCGATGGAAACCGCCTGGGCCTTCAACGCGATCTGCGCCCCGCCGAGGCTGTAGGTGCCGCCCAACTGCCAACCCTCGACGGGCATCAGGCGGTCGCTGGCGCCGGTGCACAGGACCAGCGCGTCGTAATCCACCGTCGAATGCCGGCCCTGGCAGACGCAGCATAATTGCCCCGGCGTCAGGTTCCACACCAGGGTGTCCGGACGGTAGTCGATCTGCGGGCGCAGGCGGTCGAAGCTCTCGTGCAGGTCGCGGGCCTTGTCGGCCTCGGTGCCGTACAGCGTGGCGTAGTCACGGGTGAAGCCTTCGGGTTGGCGTCGGTAGATCTGTCCGCCATCGCGACGGTTTTCGTCGATCAGGATCGGCTTGAGGCCTGCCGCAACCAGGGTCTGGGCACACCGGATACCCGCCGGCCCGGCGCCGACGATGGCGACGCGATATGTGTTCAGCCGCGCAGTGGCCATATCGCCTCCGGTTGCTCAGTGATGATGTCCAGCCCTTCGCGTACTTCGCTGGAGCAGGCCCGCAGGCGCTCGCCGCTGCGGGTCCAGACCCAGCAATCCTGGCAGGCGCCCATCAGGCAGAAACCGGCACGACTGCCCGGATCGAACTCCGACTGGCGCAACACCGGACCATGGGTCAGCAACGCAACCATCAGCGTGTCGCCCTTCAACGCCTCGACAGGCACGCCATCGACTTTCAACTTGACGACAGGCCGGCCCTGTTCGGCCAGCCTCACGAAACGCGCATTCATGCGTAGGCTCCCACGATCATGCTGTTTGAATCCTGTTGGTGCTTGAGCAGTTCGGCGCCGTCGCGGTGACAGAGCACTTCGCTGCCGCCGTCGAGGGTTCGCCGGGGCGGGGCGGTGCGATTGCACACCCCGTCGACGCGCACCGGGCAACGATTGAGGAACGTGCACAACCCCGGCACCTGGGCGTTGTCGGCCAACGGCGGGAGCGTGCCGCACGTCGTCGTCCCGCAGCTTTCCAGCCAGCCCTGACGCAGCTCCGGCACCGAATGGATCAACAGCTCGGTGTAGGGATGGAACGGCGCCTGGGCAAAGGCTTGGCGCTTGCCCGACTGGACCATGTGGCCGCTGTACATCACCACGATGTCATCGCACAGCGCCCGCACCGTGGAGATGTCGTGGCTGATGAACAGGTAGGACACCCCCAGTTGCTGGCGCAGGTCGCGCAGCAGTTCGAGAATCGCCGCGCCGACCACGGTGTCCAGCGCCGAAGTGACTTCATCGCAGAGGATCAGGTCCGGCTTGGCCGCCAGCGCGCGAGCCAGGTTGACCCGCTGCTTTTGCCCACCGGAAAGTTCGCTCGGGCGGCGTTCGGCGATGTCCCGGGGCAAGCGCACCAGGTCGAGCAGCTCACCGATACGCTCGCGCAAGGCAGCGCCCTTGAGGCCGAAATACATCTTCAACGGCCGGCTCAGGAGGGTGCTGATGCTGTGCATGGGGTTGAGCGCGGTGTCAGCATTCTGGAACACCATCTGGATACGCCGGAACTGTTCGTCGGTGCGCTCGGACAGACTGCCGCCCAGCGGATGGCCATCGAACGTCAGCCCACCGAGTGCCGGCGGCAACAGCCCGGCCACGACGCGCGCCAGGGTCGACTTACCCGAGCCCGACTCGCCGATCACACCGATGGCCTGGCCCCGGCGCACCGTCAGGTCGATGTCTTCCAGCACAGGAATCGCCGGCAGGCCTCGCGGAGTCTTGTTGCCATAGCCGGCAGTCATGCCCTGGATGGTCAACAGTGGCGTGTCCTCGGCCACGCCGCACGGCGGACGAATCGTCGTGTCGGGCCGTGCCGCCGCCAACAGGCTGCGGGTGTAGGTGTGCGACGGGTCCTTGAGCAGCCGCGCGGTGGCGCTATGCTCGAAAATCTGGCCGCCATTGAGCACGACGATCTGGTCGGCCATTTGCGCCACCACGGCCAGGTCATGGGACACGTAGACCGCCGTCGCGCCACGCTCGCGCACCACACGCTTGAAAGCGCGCAGTACGTCGATCTGGGTGGTCACGTCCAGGGCCGTGGTCGGCTCGTCGAGCACCACCAGCAGCGGATCGCTGATCAGCGCCATGGCCGCCATCACCCGCTGCAATTGCCCGCCGGAGACCTGGTGAGGATAACGCTGGCCAATGCGTTCGGGGTCCGGCAGCGCCAGGTCGCGGAACAACTCGATGGCCTTGGCTTCGAGCATGGCGCGGCTGCCCAGGCCATGGATCAACGCGCCCTCCACCACTTGGTCGATGAGTTTTTTCGCCGAGTTGAACGCGGCGGCGGCACTCTGGGCGATGTACGACACTCGATTACCGCGCAATCCCTGCAACTCGCCTTCGCTGAGGGCCAGCATGTCGTGCTCGCCGACCTGCACCACGCCGCCGGCCAGGCGACAACCGCGCCGGGCGTAACCCAGCAGCGCCAGGGCAATGGTGGTCTTGCCGGAGCCGGACTCGCCGATCAGTGCCAGCACCTCGCCTTTCTCCAGGGAAAAACTCACCCCCTTGACGATCTCCACCTCGCGGCGCTCGCCACAGGCGACCACACGAAGGTTCTCGACTCGAATCAACTGGCTCATCTCAATGGCCTCCCTTGCGTCGGTTGCGCCGCGAAGACAAGCGGTCGATGAACAGATTGACGCCAATGGTCAGAGTGCCAATGGCCAGCGCCGGAATCACGATGGCCGGTGCGCCCTGGTTGAGGCCGCCGATGTTTTCCCGCACCAGCGAACCGAGGTCGGCGTCCGGCGGTTGCACGCCCAGGCCGAGGAAACTCATGCCGCTGAGCAGCAAGACGATAAAGCCAAAGCGCAGGCCCAGGTCGGCCAGCACCGGGTTGAGCATGTTCGGCAGAATCTCCACACAGGCGATGTACAGGCGGCGCTCGCCACGGGTGCGGGCCACTTGCACGTACTCCAGGGCTTCGATGTTCACCGCCATGCTGCGGGCGATCCGGAAGGCGCCGGGCATGAAGCTGAGCACCGCCGTGCAGATCAGCAAGGTCACCGACGAGCCGAACGCCGAAACCATGATCAGCGCCAGCATCTTGCTCGGAATCGAAATGAACGCGTCCATCAGGCGGCTGATCAACTCGTCCAGCCATTTGGGCGAAACCACCGAGAGCAACGCGCAAGTGGTACCCAGGCTGCTGGCCAGCACCGCCGCCACCAACGCCAGGCCCACGGTGAACTGCGCACCGATGAGAATACGGCTGAGCATGTCGCGGCCCAGGTAATCGGTACCCAACGGATACGCGGCGCTGAGACTGTCAAAAACGTTGTCGGAGACCACTTCCCCTACCGGGTGCGGTGCCAGCCACGGGCCGAAGATCGCGATCAGCAACCAGAACAGGCACATCGCGGCGCCGACCAGGCCGAGCCAGGACGTCCTGTGGGGGGAAACCTTGCCATAGGCCAGGTCAGGGGCCGCAGGCGGGGATTTCACAATGAGATTGTTCATTGGTTTCTCAGCCTCGGATTGGACAGGATCGCGCACAGGTCGGCGATCAACACCAACGTCAGGTACGCCGTGCAGAACAGCATGGTGCACGCCTGGACCAGTGCCATGTCGCGGTTGGTCACGGCATCGACCATCAGGCTGGCGATCCCGGGATAGTTGAATATCGTCTCGACGATCACCACCCCACCCAACAGGTAGGACAGGCTCAAGGCGATGGCATTGGCAATCGGTCCAATGGCGTTGGGCAACGCATGGCGCAGCACCACCCGCATCGGACTCACGCCTTTGAGACGGGCCATTTCCACGTAGGGGCTGTCGAGTTGATCGATCACCGCCGCCCGGGTCATGCGCGCCATCTGCGCGACGATCACGCAGCACAGCGTCATCACCGGCAAGGCGTAGGTGCGCATGAATTGCAGCGGCGAGGTGATCTCGCTGGAATAGGACAACGCGGAAAGCCAGCCCAGGTTCACCGCGAAAATCAGCACCGCCAGGGTGGCGACCAGGAACTCCGGCACCGCCACCATCGTCAGGGTGACAAAGCTCAGGAAACCGTCGATTCGCCCCCCACGCCCCATCGCCGAGCCGATGCCCAGAACCAGCGCCACCGGCACCGACACCAGCGCCGTGGCGGCCGCCAGCATCAGGGTGTTGGGCACCCTTCCGGCCATCAACTCGGTGACCGGCACGGCGTTGGACACCGACACGCCCAAGTCACCGCTGAGCAGGCTCGTCAACCAATGCAGATAGCGCAACACACCGGGCTGATCCAGACCCATCTTCACCCGCAGGGCGGCCACCTGTTCCGGCATGGCGAATTGTCCGAGGGACTGTTGCGCCGCGTCTCCAGGCAGTACCGCCGTGATGGCGAAGACCACCATCGACACAATCAACAAGGTCACGATCGCGGCGCCCACGCGGCGTCCGATCAACCACACTGTGTTGCTGTTCATCACCCTACCCCTTGTGCCATGTACTCACGATGAACGAGGACGCGGCCTTGCAGTCAGACCGCGTGGCCGGCATCGCGAGCACGCTTTGGTCCCACAGACCGCGCTCATCACGCTTCAAGCCAGACTTGCTCGGCGAACATGTAGCCCATGAAGCCGCCCAGCGGATTGGTGCCGTAGCCTTTGACGCGCTGGTCGACGCCATCGATGTTGCTGATGAACACCGGGATGCCGATGCCACTGTGATCATGCACCAGGGTCTGCATGTCGGCGTACATCTGGCCGCGCTTGGCATCGTCGGTCTCGCCCCGGGCCTGGATCAGCAGTTGGTCGAACTGATCGTTTTTCCAACCAGACTCATTCCACGGTGCCGTGGACTGGAAAAACTGCGAGAACAGCATGTCGGCGTTGGGCCGAGGGTTGATGTTGCCGAAGCTCAGCGGGTGCTTGGCCCAGTGGTTGGACCAATAGCCGTCGCTGGGCAGCCGGTTGACGTTGAGCTTGAGCCCCGCCTCCTTGGCCGATTGTTGCAACAGCACGGCGACGTCCACCGAACCGGTAGCGGCCGGCGAGCACATCACCGGCATGTTGATGCTTTCCATGCCGGCCTTCTTGAGCAGGAACTTGGCCTTTTCCGGATCGTAGGCCCGTTGTGGCAGCTCGGCATTATAGAAACGTGCACCGGGGGCAATCGGGTGGTCGTTGCCGACCCTGGCAAAGCCACGAAAGATCGCCGACTTGACCTGTTCCCGGTCCAGCAGCAGCTTCATGGCCAGGGTGAAGTCCGGGTTCTGACCGGGCATCTGGTCCTGGCGGATGATCAGGTCGGTGTAGTTGCCCGACGGAGAATCCACCACGCGATGGGTGGTGCTGTCCTTGATACGGGTGGTCGAGCGTGGGTTGACCTCGTTGATGATCTGCACATCGCCCGACAGCAACGCGTTGACCCGCGACGGTTCGTCACCGATGCCGATGAATTCGATTTCATCCAGATATGGCAGGCCAGGTTTCCAGTAGTTAGTGTTGCGCGCACCAACGGAACGCACCCCAGGTTTGAATTCCTTGACCTTGAACGGGCCCGTGCCGATGCCCTGGCTGAAGTCGCTGGTGCCTTCGGGAACGATCAACAAGTGGGAAACGGCAAGAATCGAGGGCAGCTCGGCATTCGGGCCACTCAAGCGGATCTGCACTTCATGGGTGCCATTGGCCTTGACCTCGGCAAACTGCTCCGCCAGCGGCAGGACCTTGGAACCGGTGATCGGGTCCTTGTGCCGCAACAACGAGAACACCACGTCGGCGGCGGTCAGGCCCTTGCCGTTGTGAAAGGTCACTTCCTTGCGCAGGGTGATCACCCAGAGCGTGGCGTCGGTGGTGTCGATGCGTTCGGCCAGTTCCAGTTGCGGCACCATCTGGCTGTCGAAGCGGGTCAGGCCGTTGTAGAACATGTAGTGGCGCACGTAGTCCGTGGACGACGAGCCCTTGGCCGGGTCCAACGTATCGGCGGTGGAACTGGAGATGCCGGCAACGCGAATGCGCCCGCCGGGCTTGCCTTTGCCGGGGCTGACGGTGTCGTCAGCCAGCAGCTTGCCAGCGGCGCCGAACAGGCTGCCGGCACCCGCCGCGGCCACACCCGCCAGGCCGAGCATTTGCAGTGCATGGCGGCGGGACATGCCGCGATTGAGCCCTTCGAAAACACGCAGACTTTCTGTACCGGTGATCAACTGGTCTTTGATGCCGTTTTTATTGTCACTCATGTCAGTTCTACCTTTCGGAAAATGATAGGGCTCGATGACGTGCGGTTAACGCAACGTGGTTGTAACGCCAAACAACACCTTGAAACTCAATGCAGGTAGTCCTGCAGGCGGTAATACGCACCGACCAGCGGCAGGAACCAGGGCTTGCCGAAATGCCCGGGAATGGCCGGCCAGTCCAGTTCGCGCCAAGGGTTGGCCTCGACCTTGCCGGCCATGACCTGGGCCATGACCTGGCCCATGTGCACCGACATCTGCACGCCATGGCCGCTGTAGCCCATGGAATGAAAGACCCCGCCATGCTGGCCCGCCCGAGGCAGGCGGTCGGACGTCATGTCCACCAGGCCGCCCCAGCAATAGTCGATCCGGGTGCTCGCCAACTGCGGGAACATCTGCACCATCGCCGCTTGCAGCACCTTGCCGCTCTTGGCGTCGGAAACGCTGTCGGACATGGCAAACCGTGCGCGGCCGCCAAACAGCAGGCGGTTGTCCGGCGTCAGGCGAAAGTAATTGCCGATCATGCGGCTGGTGACGTACGAGCGTCGCGCCGGCAGCAGGCTGTCGATCAGCTCGGGCGACAGCACTTCGGTGGCGATCACAAAACTGCCCACCGGTACGATTCGCCGCCGATACCAACCCAGGCCGCCCTGCTGGCACGCACCGGTTGCCAACAGGATCTGCGAAGCATGCAGCGATCCTTTGCTGGTGTTGACCTGATAGCCACCGGCGCTGGCCTTCCAGTCCTTCACCGTCACGCCCTGGAAAATCAACGCACCGTGGCGAGCCGCCGCCTCGGCCAGGCCGACACCAAAACGTCCGATGTGCATCTGCACGCCATTGCGTTGCAACAGACCGCCGTGGAACTGGGCTGAATGGACCTCCCGGCGGGTCTGCTCGGCCGACAGCAACTCGACCTCGGCGTCCACCTCCCGGCGGATCAATTCACAGGTGCGTGCCAACCCTTCGTAATGCATCGGCTTGGCGGCCAGCTTGAGCTTACCGTTGCGCTTGAGGTCGCAGGCAATCCGTTCCTGCTCCACCAGCGAGACCACGCTTTGCACGGCACTTTCATACGCCTGGTAATACGCCCGCGCCCTGTCGGCACCGAGGCTGGCGGTGAGCGCCGCGTAATCCTGGGCGACGCCGGTACTGCAATGCCCACCGTTGCGCCCCGAGGCTTCGCCAATCACCCTGCCCGCTTCCAGCACCGCCACGCTGGCGCCCTTCAAGGCCAGCGCACGCGCCGCGGCCAGGCCGGTGAAACCGCCGCCGACGATGGCGACATCGACCTGCCCCGGCAACCCGCCGAGTTGGGCACCGGTGAAGGCCGGCGCGGTATCGAGCCAATAGGACTCACTGCCCATGTCTAACCCCTTTCACCTTGAAGAGCGCGCGTGCCTCAGAGACCGACCAGGCCAGCCAGGCCACCGATGTCGGGGATCTGGTGGTAGCCGTAGATCGCGTTCCCTGGCTGTTCGTGACCACGGGCGACGAAGGCCTTGTTCTTGATCTTCATGTCGTGAGCGGACATCAGGTCGTAGCGGAAGCTGGACGATACGTGCAACAAGTCTTCCGGCCCGCAACCGAGGCTATCGAGCATGAACTCGAAGGCGGCCAGGCGTGGCTTGTAGGCCTGGGCCTGTTGGGCGGTGAAGACTTTATGGAAAGGCGCGCCGAGCTTGTCGACGTTGGACATGATCTGCTCGTCCATCGCATTGGAGAGAATCACCAGGGGAATCTTGTCGGCGATTTTCGACAGGCCCGCCGGTACATCGGCGTGAGGGCCCCAGGTCGGCACGGCGTCGTAATAGAGCTGGCCTTCGCCCCGGTATTCAACACCCCAGCGCTTGCAGACACGGGCCAGGGACGTCTTGATGATTTCATCATAGGGACGCCAGTCGCCCATCACCTGATCCAGGCGATAAGCGGCAAAATCCTTGACGAACTGATCCATCTGCCCGGCACCGACACGATCGGCGAACAGCTCACGGGTCATGTTTCCCATCTGGAAGTTGGTCAACGTGCCGTAGCAGTCGAAGGTGATGTACTTGGGTCGAAGAAAGCTCATGAGTGCGGTCCTTAATTGTTGTTGAAAGCATGAACGAGGCAAGCATTGAGACCATCGTGAAGCACCGGCACAACGCTGCATCCACGTTTTCATTACAACACCATGAGACCGTGGATAATCCGTTAAAAATAGCGGCAGCTTGGTACAAACCACCGTTTTGCAGGGTTCCCTCAGCAGACTTTGCGGGATGCTCCAGACACGGGCGTTGCGCCCCTGTTTCAGTGGGTTTGCGGGCAGTTATGGTGCGCCAAACGGCTGTGCAAGGACTGATTTTCGGCAGAATCTGCGCAGGGAGGGCGGTCGTTTCAGGCTTGCAACTCTCCCTCGCCACAACTGATCCCCAACGCACGTTTCGCCCCGTTAGCCCGCCAGATTCAGCAGATTCTCCTTTGCCAACCTCAAGAACGGCACATCCCTGTGGGACCGCTTTGTTAGTTTATTGAGCAGACACAGCATCACGATCCGCTGCTGGCAATGCCCTCACCTGCTCTATGGGAGCCCGTTGCATGACAACCCAATCGACTAATAGCTACCGCGCCGACCCACAGACCTTGCAGCAGCTCTACATCAATGGTGCGTGGTCGTCTCCAACGCATCCGACCACGCTGCCGGTGGTCAACCCGGCCACCGAGGAAATTGTCGCCGAAGTCGCCCAAGGGTCCTCTGTGGACGTCGACCGGGCAGTGGCGGCGGCGCGGGCAGCGTTTCCCGGCTGGTCCGCGACCCCGGCCGCGTCCCGCGCACAGGTACTGGACAAGATCCATGAACTGATTCTTGAACGAAAAGAACAACTGGCCCAGGTGCTCTCCCTGGAGATGGGCGCAGCCATCGGCTTCGCGCGGGCCATGCAGGTGCCGCTGGCGGCCGAGCATGTCCGGGTCGCCCGTGACCTGCTGTCTACCTATAGCTTCCGGAAGGTCGAAAACGGCACGGCCATCCAGCGCGAGCCCATCGGCGTATGCGGGCTGATCACACCGTGGAACTGGCCGCTTTACCAGATCACCGCCAAAGTCGCCCCGGCGATTGCTGCCGGCTGCACCGTGGTGCTCAAACCCAGCGAACTCTCGCCACTGAGCGCCTTGCTGTTCGCCCAACTGCTGCATGACGCCGGCCTTCCACCAGGCGTGTTCAACCTGGTGAACGGCAGCGGTGTCGAAGTCGGTGCAGCCATGGCAGCACACCCCGATATCGACATGATCTCCATCACCGGCTCCAACCGTGCGGGGGCCCTGGTAGCCCAGGCAGCCGCCCCCACGGCTAAACGCGTCACCCAGGAGCTGGGCGGCAAGTCGCCGAATGTGCTGCTGCCAGACACTGACTTCGCCAAGGCCGTACCGCCCGGCGTGATGTCTGCGTTCCGTAACGTCGGCCAGTCATGCAGTGCGCCGACCCGGATGATCGTGCCCCGCAACAGACTGGCGGAAGTCGAAGCGTTGGCCGCCGCGACGGCCAACGCCATCGTCGTTGGAGATCCACAATCGGAAAAAACCGTACTCGGCCCTATCGCCAACAAAGCTCAGTTCGATCGCGTGCAGGCCATGATCGAGATGGGCCTGGCTGAGGGTGCAAAACTGATCTGTGGCGGACCAGGACGCCTGCAAGGTTTCGAGAAAGGTTTTTACACCCGACCGACCATTTTCTCGGACGTCGACAACGCCATGAACATTGCCCAGGAGGAGATCTTCGGACCGGTGCTGTGCCTCATCCCTTATGACACAGTGGAAGAAGCCATCTCCATCGCGAACGACACCGTCTACGGCCTCAGTGCCCATGTGCAGGGCCAGGACCTCGAAGCAGTACGCGCCGTGGCCTCGCGCATCCGCGCCGGACAGGTGCTGTTGAACTATCCAGCGTGGAACCCGTTGGCGCCGTTCGGTGGTTACAAGCGCTCAGGCAATGGCCGGGAGTTCGGTGCCCATGGGTTTGAGGAGTACACCGAGGTCAAGGCGATTGTCGGGTTTGGCTGATCGCCCTACTCCTCGAACCGACCTTTCGTTTCACGATCATGCTCGTATCGCGTCAACGGAAATGGCGGCAGCCAGGCCTCGCGACGCACGGTCCAGCATTCGTAGGTAGGCAGCAATTGGTCAGGGGCATCCAGGCTTCCCAGGTTCACTTCGATCTCGTCACCGCTGCGGGCAAAGACCGGAGAGCCGCAGCGAGGGCAAAAGAAACGGCCGGCGTAGTCACGGGTTTCGCCTTCGATCTTCACCGCGTCCTGGGGGAACATGGCCGCCGCGTAAAAAAGTGCGCCATGGTGCTTGCGACAATCGAGGCAGTGGCAAAGGCCGACTCGGTACGGGCGCCCCGAAGCTTCGAAGCGAACGTTGCCGCACAGGCAGCCGCCGGTGAATCGGTCCATGGGTGTCTCCTCTGCAATCGAGCGATATGAGCCTTCGACCGTCCTCGTCGCTGCTGGTTTAACTTACTGACTCCCCACCAGCGGCACTGCAATCAGCAATATCGCAGTCCCATGGGCGGCAGTCGACGCCACGACCCCATAACGCATGCGAATGAGTCCGCACGCCAGCCCTTCGACCAGGGTGAACAGCAGGACGGGCCAACCGAGTTGGGTGACGCTCAGCGCCAGGAACGTATGGCACGCCGAAAACGCCACGGCACTGGACAACGCCGCCCGCAGTGCGCTGACGTGCTGCTCCAGATAACCTTGCAGCAATCCACGAAACAGCACTTCCTCCAGCGCGTTGGCGCCATAGGCCAGTACCGCCATGCCCGCCAGCCAGGTCCAGTAGCCTGGAATGATGCCCGCTTCGACACCTTGGTAAAGCCGCAAGGGCAAACCGATCAAGCATCCCGCGACGATACCCAGGATCAGTCCAACCAGTCGGTTGCCCTTGCACACAACGACAAGCTGCCACAACTCCGGTGACAGGCGCGAGATCAGCGCGACCAACGCCAGCGACAACCCTCCCAGTGAAGCCAGCAGGAACGGATTGGCCAGGAAGCCGATCTGCATGTCGTCACTGAGCAACCACATGCGCAGTGGCGTCATTGCGTCGCGCATCAGCACGAACGCCAGGATCAGGATCGCGATGCGCAATCCGACCTGGCTCTTCGGCGTCAAGCCGAACCAGAGGCCCAGGAGGATGAGGCCCGGTAACAGGTAAAGAGCATAGTCCAGCAATACAGCGAGTCCTTCGGCGATCATTCGGCATTCCTTGGGTATCGAAAGTCAGTATGCGCAACGGTGTCCCGGCAACTTACAAAGCTCGGCGGTCTGCGACGGGCGCATGTTGCGCCATCAGTTCCACCAGCCATTCTATGAACACCCTCAACCGGGCGCTGATGTGCCGGTTTGGCGGGTACGCCAGGTAGAGCGGCATCGGGTCTATGCGCCACGTTTGAAAAAGCGGCACCAACTCGCCTTTCGCTTCGTGGGGCCGGGACATGTACTTGGGTAGCCAAAGCACCCCCAGCCCCGCCAGGCCCGCCGCGAGATAGGCGTTACCGTCGTCGACGGCCAGGGCGTAACGGCCATTGATGTGCAGGTGTTCATTGTCGTTGTGCATGGCATAGGGCACGGCTTTGCCAGTACGGGCCCACAGGAAGCCGACGATGCGGTGCTGGGAGTCTTCAAGGTCGCGTGGATACGCGGGAATGCCGACGCGTGCCAGGTAGCTCGGCGCCGCGAAGACGCCCAGCTCAAGGTCACCGATGCGCCGGGCGATCAGCGACTGATCCGTCAGCTCACCGCCACGCACCACGCAATCGACGCTTTCATCGATGATGTCGACGATGCGATCGCTGACGCCCATGTCGATCTGGATGTCCGGGTATCGCTCGTGGAAGGTCGGTAGCGCCGGCACCAGGATCAGGGCGGCCAGCGGGCTCGGGACGTCTACCCGCAACCGTCCCCTGGGCAGGGCCTGGGCATCGGACAGGCTGGTTTCGGCATCCTCCATGTCGGCGAGCAAACGCAACACCCGTTGGTAATAGACTGCACCCTGGGCGGTGACGTTGACCTTGCGTGTCGTGCGGTTGAGCAGCTTGACCCGCAGGCGCGCCTCCAACTGCTGCACCAGTTGGGTCACGGTGGTCTTGCTCATGTGCAGGGTCTCGGCGGCCTTGGTGAAGCTGCCCGCTTCCACCACCCGGGCAAATGCCTGCATCGCATCAAAACGATCCATTGCAGCTCCGTGATCGATCAGATTGTTTGGATTTCACAAACAGTGATCGCCAAGGTTGCTCGTTTATCGCTCGGACACAAGCCCCTAGAGTGACTTCATTGTTGATTTCCCACTGATTCCCGATGGAGGTTCCCATGACACCGCGCGATGTAGTTTTCCCACCCGGACGCCAGGCGCTTTACGAGCGCAATCGATATTCGCCCGCGATCCGTTCCAATGGTTTTTTGTTCGTCTCGGGCCAAGTCGGCAGCACCGACGACGGTTCACCGGAACCCGATCTGGAGGTTCAGGTGCGGCGCGCGTTTACAAACCTGGAGGCGATTCTCGCCGCTGCCGACTGCACCTTTGACGATGTGGTGGACGTCACCGTTTTCATGGTCGATCCCGAATCGAAATTCGAGACCATCTGGAAAGTGGTGCCTGAATTCTGGGGCAACGCACCGCACCCGACGCTGACGGCGGTGGGGGTGACGTGGTTGTATGGGTTTCAGTTCGAGATCAAGGTAATTGCCAGGTTGCCTGACGCTGTGCGGTGAGTCAGTGCTGGCGCTATCGCGAGCGGGCTTGCTCGCGATAGCGATGGAACAGTCGCCGGCCAGCTAGCCTTTCAGCGCCGCTTCAATCGCTGCGATATCGATCTTCGTCATCTGCATCATGGCCTCGAATGCCCGCTTGGCGGCGGCTTTGTCGGGGCTCGCGACGGCGTCAGTCAGGACACGCGGGCTGATCTGCCAAGACAGCCCCCACTTGTCCTTGCACCAGCCGCAGACACTTTCCTCACCGCCATTACCGACAATCGCGTTCCAGTAACGGTCCGTTTCGGCCTGGTCCTCGGTGGACACCTGGAACGAGAAGGACTCGTTGTGCTTGAACACCGGCCCGCCGTTCAACCCGATGCAGGGGATGCCCATCACCGTGAACTCCACCGTTAACACATCGCCTTCCTTGCCCGACGGATAGTCGCCAGGCGCGTGGTGAACGGCTTGTACCGCACTGTCCGGAAACGTCGCGGCGTAGAACTGTGCCGCCTCCAGGGCATCGCCTTCGTACCAGAGACAGATCCTGTTCTTGTTATTCATCCGGCTTCTCCGAGAGGGATTGGTCGGTGCAGTCTAGCAGCGCACTTTTTCCAGCATCGATCGAGTGATGAACGGCCCTTCACGCTGACAAGACGCTCCGGCCCGGCGCGACTATCGAGCGACTGTGTCGAGATAATCGACAATCGCCCCAAGCACGGTTTCCGGCGCCTCTCGATGCGGGTTGTGGTAACAGTCTTCCAGGATCAAGCAGTCACCCCGGCCACCCGCGAGCCTGGCAATGCGCATCGGATGCAGGGCCGATCCGTATTCATCATGCTGGCCGTGGACGGCGAGCACCGGGCAGTGGATCACGTCGACCCCATGCTCAATGTTCCAGCCCTGGAAATCCTGGGAAAGCCAGGTGCCCGTCCAGGCGGACAACACCCAGGACGCTTTATCGCCATGGTATTTCTCAAGGCGCTCCAACTGCCCCGGCTGCTGGAAATGTACCTGCGCGACACGGATCCCTTGCAACGTCCGGTCCTCGACAAACGCCTGCGCTGAAAGCGTGATCAACGCCGTACAACTTTGCGCGAACACAGAGGCACACGTTGCCGCCATCGCCCCGCCAACGCTGTGCCCCAACACGATAAAGCGCTCAATCTGCAATGCCGCCTTCACGCAAGCAAAGAAACGCTCGGCTTCGTCGCGGATAAAGTGCAGCGGTAACTGGCCGGGATACACATCGGAACGCCCGAAACCGAGGCGATCATAGGCAATCACTTCACGTCCCGTGACCTGGCACAGCCGTTGGGGGAAATCGCGCCATAACGCAACACAGCCCAAGGAATCATGGAACAGCACGATAGGTACTCGCGCCTTATCGCTCGCGACGCCGGGGATCCAGCGGCAACTGAACAGACGCCCATGGGGCGTATCGATCCAGAGGGTTTCGGTACTGACAGGTGGGTGCATCGGAACCTCGCCGGGCATTTCAGCCCGCCAGAAGAAAACGCAGGGCACCTGTCGCGACGACGGCCAGCAGCACGACAGGCAGGATAGAAAAACGCGTGGCAGCGAACAGTATCAGCGCCAGGGCGATCAGGTCCGCGGGGCTGCCGTCGGCGAACTTGGGGGCGATGACGGCAATCAGCACGCACCCGGGCGCCGCCTGCAGCACTTCGTGCATCACCGGACTCATGACGCGGTTGCGCAGAACGATGAACCCCAGCACCCGGGTCAACCAGGTGACAGTCGCCATTGCCACGATCGTCAGCAAAACCAGGTGATCGATCATGATTTCGCCCACAGATAAGCGGTGACCAACCCGGCCGAAGTACCCGCAAGCACGTACCAGCCACCCGGGATCAGCCGGTAAAACAACGCAGCGGTCAGGAGGCTGAACAACCAGGGCAGCGCAGCCCGGACGCCGCGCCACATACCACGAAGCAGCACCAGGAATACCGCGGCAAAGGCCATGTCGAAACCGTAGGTATGAAGGTCGCCCAGCACGGGCCCGATAGCGGCGCCCAGGGTCGTGAAGATGATCCAGGTCAGCCACAGGCACAGCGATAACCCCAAGTAATAGGCCAGGCTGAAACGCGGCTGACCGAGGTGATCCCTGTTGCGCTGTGCATCGTCCAGGCCCATGGCCCAGCTTTCGTCGCACATGAAAAACAACGACGGCAACGCTTTTTTCAGGGGAAGGTGCTTCAGGTAAGGGGCCAGTGTCGCCCCCATGAGCAAGTGCCTGCTGTTGACCAGCAACGTCATAGCTACAATCACCCACACCTGCGGCGGCGAAGCCCAGATCTCTATGGCGGCAAACTCCGAACCGCCGCCAAAATTCAGTCCGGTCATCAGCGCCACTTCAAATACCCGCAAGCCTTTCTGCGACGCCTGCGCTCCCAGCACCAATGCGAACGGCACGAAACCCAGCAACACGGGGCGAGCGGCTTTGGCACCGCGCATCAGTTCATTTTTTCGTGTACTGCCGACAGTCGCCGACAGCGTCAGATTGTGTTCGGTCATCAGCCACCTCCAGAGAGGCTGATTATTCCAGCACTTCGGTAGAATTTGATTGCTAACTCAGGATGACCAGGAGAACAATTAGCATCAGATGCCATTTATCAAAGAAGCAGCAGAATCTAATGCCCTTGAATCTCGATGCAATCGATCGCCGGATCCTGCGAGCCCTGCAACGCGACGGTCGCTTGCAGAATCTTGAACTGGCCAGACAGGTCGGTCTTTCGCCCTCACCTTGCCTGAGACGCGTGCGCCTGTTGGAAGAAGCCGGCGTCATCGAGCGTTATGTCGCCCTGGTCAATCCGCTGAAGGTGGATGCGGCCATCACACTGTTCGTACGCGTGTGGTTGACCGGCCAGGACGAAGAGACGGTGGACCGCTTCACCGATGCCGTGCGTGAGCTGCCGCAGGTACTGGAGTGTCATTTGATGGCGGGTGACTGCGATTTCTTGCTGCGCGTAGTGGCATCCGATCTGGAGGCTTACCGGCAGTTCCAGATCAAGCATCTGGCGCGCATCAAGGGGGTCCAGAACTTGAAGACTGAAATCCCGATGCAGAAGATCAAGCTGACGACCGAGTTACCGATTTGACCTCATGGGAGATCGGACGCCGCTGACTGAAAAGCCGTGGTGGCGGATCACCACGACTATGCCTTCACCCGTTCCCCCTGCTCCATCATCCAGCGAATCAGGTGCGTCATCGACACCTGATGCTGCTGGATGACGCACTCACCGCCTTGCTCATGGTGGTAGCGTTCGACGTATCGACTGAGCACCACATGATGGCCATCCTCCGCCAACCGTAGCTCAACCTCACGACACTGCAGACCACCCCGACTGAGCGCCCTCATTCTTCGCCGCAGAATCAAGGCATCGTTAGTCATCGGCCTGCCCTCCCTGGCATTGGGGAGTCACTGCCCCCAGCTTGCCTTGCGCGACAAAATCGGCGCGCTGCTGCGCCACCGCATCGCGCAGGGACACGTAGTAATCCGGCTGGGTCCGCAACTGGTCGGTCAGCGGCAGCGCCTGGGCGCGGCCATCGACGATGCCGCCCACGGTATTGATCGTGCCCAGGGTGTCGACGGTGCTGCTGTCGCCGCCAAACGGGTCGACCACGAAACTGATCACCTTGCCGCTGGCGTCCCTCAGGTTGGCCGTCCCCAGCAACGGCAGTTCCACCGTCGGCCCCGGGGCGATGTTCCAGACGCCGAAGGTCTGGCCGAAATCAGCCTTGTGGCGCTCGATGCCAAGTTTGCCCGACACATCGATCAACCCGACGATGCCGGCCGTGGTGTTGATGACGAAACGTCCCAGGGTGTTGACCGAACGCTGCCCATTGCCTTGCAGCAGGTCGTTGATGAACACCTTGGGCTCGCCGAAGTTCGCCACGAAGTTATGCATGCCGGCCTGCACGGCCTCCGGAAGATGGCGATAGCCACGGGCGATGGGGGCCAAAGCGTAGTCGTCTACGGTTCGGTTGAAGGCGAAGATGCCGCGGTTGATGGGTTGCGCAGGATCGTAAACGGTGTATGGAGCACGTTCGCAACTGTCGGGTTTTGCAGCGGGCGTGCTGGCACAGCCGCTGGCGAGTGCTGCGAGCATGATGGCCAGAGAATGACGAACGCGAAGCGCAGCGGGATCGGTGAGCGGCATAAGGGGCTGTCTCGAAGGAATGGAGGGAGTGCTACCTGAATGGCCTGTTGGAACCCAATACGCACCCGTGGCGAGGGCACTCTGTTCGCAGGCTGACTGACATCGGCGCAATCCTGCCGCGGTTTTCTTGCCCGAAGATTTCCGCAACATTGCCCGCCGGCAACTTTATTGCAGGATTGAAATATATGACTCGGGGCATGGATTGCCCCTAGTATCGATCCCCGTATTCATGACCCGACGTGCCCACTGTGAGCCATCTGATACTGGTGGACGATGACCTCGAAGTCCTCGCCCTCTTGCGCAAATTCCTCGAGCAACATGGCTACAGCGTCGATGTGGCTGCCGACGGAAACGCCCTCTGGCAAGCGGTGGAACGTCGCCTGCCGGATCTCATCATCCTCGACGTCATGCTGCCCGGCGACAATGGCCTGGTGCTTTGCCAGCGGCTGCGTGCCGAGCACACGGTGGGCATCATCATGCTCACCGCCATGGGTGAATTGAGTGACCGCGTCGTAGGCCTGGAACTGGGGGCGGACGACTACCTGACCAAGCCGTTCGACGCACGGGAACTGCTGGCCCGGGTACGTGCCGTCCTCAGGCGTACCGGTGAAGCCAACGGCACCTTGAACGACAACGCCCGCCTGATCCTGGAGTTCGAAGACTGGCAACTGGACGTCGCCCGCCGCGAGCTGCGCTCACCGGAGAAAGTCATGATTCCGCTGTCCTCCGGTGAGTTCGAATTGCTGCTGGTGTTTGTTGAACACCCGCGCCGGGTGCTCAGCCGTCAGCAGTTGCTGGACATGGCCCGTGGCGAGACTTGCGATGCATTTGACCGGAGCATCGATGTCCAGGTCAGCCGGTTGCGCCGCAAACTGGAAACCGACATCAGCGGCGCGTCCATGATCCGCACCGTTCGCAACGGCGGCTACCTCTTCAGTCCCCATGTGGTGAAGCGATGAAGCCGAAGCGTCCAGGCACCCGCCGCCCTTGGGATACCCTGGCGCGCTGGATCGCCCTGACCACGCTGGTTGCCATGCTGACGCTGCTGGCCCTGAATGCGCTGTTCAGCCTGCTGGCTGGAGCCTGGGCCCGCCCGCCCCTGATGGAAACCGGCCTGATCGAAAAAATCGCCGCCATCACCCGCATCATCGACTCCGTGGCGCCCGAACAACGGCCGGCCATTGCCAGGGCGGCCAGCGACCAGATCTTCAGCACGCAATGGTTGCGGCACCATGAAGACGCCCGGTTACCGGTGGTCGACGATCCGGAATACAGCGACGGCGCAACCCTGCTGCGCCAGCAACTGGGCAGGCTCGACGCGAGGATAGAAGGCTATGAACCGAGCGATTGGCCCGCCGACCAGCCCGGCGGACGCTACGCCGCGATGATCGAGTTGACCGATCACTCATGGGTGATGTTCTCCCTGCCCGCGCGCAACTGGGGCCTGGAGGAATGGGAGCGCAACCTGATCATCATCGCGCTGATACTGCTGTCGGCATTTGTCGTCGCACTGGTCGCCACGCGGCACCTGGCCGCGCCGCTGGAGCGTTTTGCCGAAGGCGCCAGGCGTTTCGGCGTGGACCACAAGGCACCGCCCATTCCGGTCATCGGCCCCTACGAAATCCGCCAGGCCATTCTCGCCTTCAATGCCATGCAGGCCCAGCTCAAGCACTTCATAGAAGATCGCACACAGATGCTCGCCGCCATCTCCCATGATCTGCGCGCGCCGTTGACCCGTATGCGCCTGCGCGGGGAATTCATCGAGGACACCGAGCAGCAATCCCGGTTGTTCAGGGACGTGGACGAGATGCAGGCGATGGTCAATTCGGCCCTGGAATTCTTTCGCGACGATGCGCGGCTCGAACATGCCACCGCCTTCGACCTGGCCGAGCTACTGCACACCATCATCGATGATTTCAAGGACGCCGGCAGCGAGGTTGCCTTCGATGGCGCCCCACGCTTCGTTTACACAGGCCGCCCCATCGGGCTCAAGCGAGCGTTGGTGAACCTGATCGACAACGCGATCAAATATGGCGCGCAACCCAGTGTTCAGCTCAAGGCCTGGGGCGATCATGTTGAAATCCGTATTCTGGACCGGGGCCCGGGCATCGAGGCCAGATATCACGAACAAGTCTTCACCCCGTTCTTTCGTCTCGAAGGCTCACGCAACAAGAACACCGGTGGCGTCGGGCTGGGCCTGTCGGCGGCACGGGCGACCGTGCTCGAGCACGGTGGGACGCTGACCCTCGGTAATCGGCGCGATGGCGGCTTGGAAGCCAGGGTTTCGCTGCCACTGAACTGACCACCCTGGGCCCGTTGGCAAACAAAACCTAAACAACCTCTGCCTTCCTCGGTAGGATGTCCGGCCTTTCGGCCTGGACCCGGAATTGCCCCGATGATCCTGATTGTTTACGCCCACCCCTACCCCGACCAATCGCGGGTCAACCAGCAGATGCTCGAGCGGGCCTCCAGCCTTCCGGACGTGGTCGTACGCTCCCTCTACGATCTCTACCCGGACTTTGACATCGACGTCGAAGCCGAACAGCGCGCCGTCGAGCAGGCACACCTGGTCGTCCTCCAGCACCCGATGTACTGGTACAGCATGCCGCCCCTGCTGAAATTATGGATCGACAAGGTGTTCACCCATGGCTGGGCATACGGCAGAGGTGCCACGGTACTGAAGGACAAGAGCCTGCTGTGGGCCGTCACCACGGGTGGCGAGCCGGACCATTTCGAGATCGGCGCCCATCCGGGCTTCTCCGTGTTGGCCCAGCCCCTCCACGCAACGGCTGTCTATTGCCGCATGCGCTGGCTGGGCCCGGTCGTCGTCCACGGCGCCTATGCCGCTGAGTCGCAAACCCAACAAGCACAAATCGAACACTATCGCGCCCGCCTGGCCTCCTGGAAGGAAGATTGATATGGAGACGCATAGCCTGATTGAAATGCTCACCTACCTGGGCTCGGCGGCATTGATCGTGCCGATTGCCGTCAGGTTCGGCCTGGGCCCGGTACTGGGCTACCTCCTCGCCGGGTGCGCAATCGGCCCGTGGGGGCTGAAGCTGGTGACCGATGTAAAAGCCATTCTGGAATTCGCCGAAATCGGCGTGGTGCTGATGCTGTTCATCATCGGGCTCGAGCTCGATCCCAATCGGCTTTGGGCGTTACGTCGCATGGTGTTCGGTGGCGGTGCCTTGCAGATGCTGGCCTGTGGCGCAGCCATCGCGGCGTTCTGCGCGGTACTGGGGCTGGATTGGACGGCCGCGCTGCTGGTGGGCCTGACCCTGAGTCTTTCCTCCACGGCAATTGCCATGCAGGCCATGAACGAACGCAACCTGACCGCCACCGCCGTGGGCCGCAGCAGCTTCGCCGTGCTGTTGTTCCAGGACATCGCCGCCATTCCGCTGGTGGCCATGATCCCCTTGTTGTCGGCCCACGGCGACACGCCCTCGGGTACAGCGCTGTTGTTATCGATTGGCAAAATCGTCGCCGCCATCGCCATCGTCGTGTTGCTGGGGCGCTACGTGACGCGGCCGCTGCTGCGCTTCGCGGCACGCTCCGGCCTGCGGGAAATCTTCAGTGCCGTTGCACTGTTCCTGGTGTTCGGCTTCGGTTTTCTCCTCGAAGAAGCCGGCCTTTCAATGGCCATGGGCGCGTTCCTCGCCGGGGTGTTGCTGGCCAGCTCCGAATACCGCCATGCGCTGGAAAGCGACATTGAGCCGTTCAAAGGCCTGCTGTTGGGTCTGTTTTTCATCGGCGTCGGCATGTCGATCGATTTCGGCACGCTGATCAACGCGCCCCTGAAAGTCGTCACCCTGACCTTGGGTTTCATCCTGATCAAGCTGCTGGTGATCAAGTTGGCGGGAAGATGGCTCAACGTCCCCGCCGGCCAGCGCTCCTGGCAGGCAGTGTTGCTGGGCCAGGGCAGCGAGTTCGCCTTCGTGGTGTTCGGCGCGGCAACCGTGGCCGGCATCCTGACCGAGCCCTGGGGCAAGAGCCTGACCCTGGCAGTGGCATTGTCCATGTCGCTGACGCCGCTGCTGATCCTGCTGCTCGATCGCCTGGAGTCCGCCTCCGGGAAAGGCAAGCGCGAATCCGACCTGGTCGACCAGCAGAATCCGCGGGTGATCATCGCCGGCTTCGGTCGCTTCGGGCAGATCGCCGGACGCCTTTTGATGTCCTGCGGTGTCGAGGTGGTGGTATTGGATCACGACCCCGACAACATCGAGACCCTGCGCAAATTCGGCGTGAAAGTGTTCTATGGCGACGCCACGCGCCTCGATCTGCTGCACGCGGCCGGCGCGGCCCAGGCCGTGGTGCTGATCAACGCCATCGACGACCAGCAAGACAACCTGACGCTGACCCGGCTGGTCCGGGAGCACTTCCCCGCGTTGCAACTGGTCGTGCGCGCGCGTGACATGGCTCACCTCATCACCCTTCGGCAAATGGGCGTGGAGACCGCCGAACGGGAAACCTTCGAAAGCGCACTGTCATTGGGCCGCCGTGCACTGATGCATATGGGAGTCGGGGCTTACGAAGCACGTGAACGGGCCGATCAGTTCCGCCGACTGAACCTCAAGATGCTTGAGGAAATCGTCGCCCAACCCGAAGACGACCTCAAATTCCGCCACGACGCCTACCGCCGCGCCAACGCGCTGCTCACGGAAATGTTCAACGAAGACCGGGCGCATCCTGTCGACCACTGGCCCGAACATCATCGCAACGAAACGGATGAGGCCCGTAGCTGAGGTCGCTCATTACCTCGAAGCGATCAGCCATTGCCCGACGACGCGGCAATGGCTGGGCTCGGAAACCGGATGCGGATACCAGACGATGGCGCGACGCTGGCGTTCCAGGCGACTTAGGCCAACGCGTCCAACTCGGCCAGCATCGGCGCCGGAATCCGCAGTTCGCTCGCCGTGAGGTTCTCCCGCAAATGCGCCACCGACGATGTACCGGGAATCAGCAGCATGTTCGGCGCACGCTGCAGCAGCCATGCCAGCGCAACGCACAGCGGTGACGCCTCCAGGCGCGCCGCGACGCTCGAGAGGGCCTGCGATTGCAGCGGCGTGAAGCCTCCCAGGGGAAAGAACGGCACGTAGGCGATGCCCTGCCGGCCCAGCTCGGCAATCAGCGGTTCATCGTCCCGGTGGGTCAGGTTGTAATGATTCTGCACGCACGCCACCTTGGCGATACCCTGTGCCTGCCTGACCTGCGACGCGGTGACACTGCTCAGCCCCAGATGGCGGATCAGGCCTTGCTGCTGCAGTTCGGCGAGTGCCGTGAACGGTTCCTCGATGCTCTTCTCGCTGGGCGCTTCCATGGTCCCCCAGAAGACCCGCAGGTTGACCACATCAAGGACATCCACGCCCAGGTTACGCAGGTTGTCGTGCACCGCGCGGGTCAATTCGGCGGGGCTCAAGGCCGAGTTCCAGGAAGCATCGGCGCCACGGCCGACGCCGACCTTGGTGACGATGACCAAGTCCTTTGAGTAAGGATGCAATGCTTCGCGGATCAGTTGGTTAGTGACATGAGGGCCATAGAAATCGGCGGTGTCGATATGGTTGACCCCGGCTTCCAGCGCCGCCCGCAACACCGCAATCGCGGCGTCCGGGTCCTTGGGTGGGCCGAACACGTGAGGGCCGGCCAACTGCATCGCACCGTAACCCATGCGATTGACCCTCCGGTCGCCCAATTGAAAGGTTCCGGTTTTGGCTGCATCGCTCATCTCGTACCCCTTGGATCAATGTAAGAGAACGCACTATAGGCGTTGACCATTTCATTGATAATCAGGTGCAATCTGCACGGGTTGTACGAGTGAGAGAACAATGACGACAGATCTTCAAGACCTGCTGGCCCTGGTGGCCGTGGTCAACGCGGGGGGATTTCGTGAAGGCGCGCGCGCCAGCGGCAAGTCCGCTTCAAGCCTCAGCGACGCGGTGCGACGCGTGGAAACCCGGCTCGGCGTGCGCCTGCTCAACCGCACCACCCGCAGCGTGGTGCCGACCGAGGCCGGAGCCCGGCTGATGGAACGCATCGTGCCGGCCCTGGGTGAAGTCGAATCCGCGCTGGACGTGGTCAACGAGTTCCGTGACCGGCCCTCGGGCACCTTGAAACTGAACGTACCGGTCAGCGCAGCGACGCTGGTATTGCCTTCGATCATCACCCCGTTTCTGAAAAGCTACCCCGATATACGCCTGGAGATCGTTGCCGAAGAAAGCTTCGTCGACATGCTCGCGGCCGGTTGTGATGCCGGTATTCGCTACGACGAGCGCCTCGAACAGGATATGATCGCCATTCCCATCGGTCCGCGCTTGCAGCGCTTCGCAACGGCCGCCTCACCGGCCTACCTCCAGGCCCGGGGACACCCCGGGCATCCCCGGGACCTGCTCCAGCACGCCTGCCTGCGGGGCAAGTTCCCCAGTGGGGCCATGCCGCTCTGGGAATACGAACGTGACGGAGAAACCGTCAGCGTCGACCCGGGCGGTCCATTGGTTTTCCGCGTGGCAGGCGCGGTGGACCTGGCCATAAAAGCCGCGCTGGATGGGTTGGGCGTGATCTATCTGTTCGAGGATTGGCTCAAGCCCCACCTGGACAGCGGTGCACTGGTGCCTGTGCTGGAACCCTGGTGGCAGGGTTTCAGCGGGCCGTACCTCTACTATCCCGGACGTCGTTACCTGCCCTCCCCCTTGCGGGCTTTCGTGGATTTCATCAACGCACAACGGTGTGAGAGTTAGTTCATACGGTAAGCCGCGGGCGGTAAACTGCGGCGGTCATTTTTTCCAGCATGAGGCTTTGCATGACTCACCCAGACATCACGTTCATCCCGGATCCGGATTCGGATTCCATTTCCTCCGACGTCGCCGGCTTCGGAGGCCTGCTGGTTTCCACGCAAATCCCTACTCATCCCGACGGCAGTCTGGAGCTGGGCGACATCACCCTGCAAAGCGAGTGCACGTTGCAAGCGCTCAAGACGGCGCTGGAGCGCGCCGGCAGCTCCATGGACCGGGTGTTGCACCTGACCATCTACCTTACCGACATGGCTGATCGCGCGGCTTTCAATGAAGTCTACAAGCGCTTCTTTGCCAAGCCTTGGCCGGTTCGCGCCGCCGTGGGTGTGGCGGCGTTGGCGGTTGAAGGGATGCGGGTGGAAGTGACCGCGATGGCGGCGAAGGGCTGAACTGACCACGCTCCAACAGACACAATTCCTTTGTGGCGAGGGGATTCATCCCCTCGCCACAGGTGTGTTGTTAATCCTATTTCCAGCCCAGACACGTCTGTGTTTATCCAGATGTAGGAACATTCGGGTTCGGGCTACGTCGCCTTGCGCCGTTACCTACAACTGCGCCAGAATCCGCCGGCTTGTGCGTCTTGGGGTCGGGCTTTATCGTTTCCCCGTCGCTGATAAATCAGCGATCGGGTTTAGCGATCCGACTCAACACAGACGCAACAATGCCCAGTCTCGATTGCAGTTTTTACGTCTGCAACTCGCTTAATGGTGGCTGTGCGTGGGAGACCTTCTGGTCTACCCGGGTTTTCTGTGACCCCGGATCGCTAACCTGCGTACAGCCGCCACCTTTACTTGTTTAGCGATAGGTCGTGGTGGCTCAACCAATCACGGAGATTCACCATGTTCAAAGTAACCCCCAACCCGCCTGGCACCGATCCATCCAACTCAAAAGCATTCGACAAAGTCGCCGACCGCATCCTCGACTCCTACCTCAAGCCCAAACCCAGCAAACCCGAGGCCGATCCCGGCCAACTGTTCACCGTCGCCAAGGGCGTCGACCCCGAAACCCTGCTTGCCAACCTCAGCGAAACCCTGGCCTCGGCCAATGCCATGGTCAATGACCTGGCCTTCGACCTGGAAGGCCCAAGACGCCACATTGCCCTGGGCATCCAGCAACTGATCGAGCTGGGCACATTGCTAGCGAACCATGCGCTGGATAACGTTGAACTACGTCAATCGACCTAGCACAGCCCAGCGGGGATGCGTTTCGCCACAGGGGCCTGATATGTCCCAAATGCGCGACTTTCGATAAAACAGTCATTTACGCACCTAGCTCAGGCCGCGCAGCACTGTTTACAGTGCTGCGCTTTCCATTCTGGCGGCGTATTCATGAATCTCTGGTTCCGACTCTTGCTGATGCTGTTGCGTCGTCCCTGGCGCAAGCCGACGGCGCCCCTGGACACCACCGTCATACGCATGCGTGTCTGGCCGCTGGACCTGGATTTCAATCGCCACGTCACCAATGGCCGCTATTTCACCCTCGCTGATGTTGGCCGCATGGATTACGTGCTGCGCAGCGGTGCCTACAAAGTGGCGCTGCGCAATCGGGCGGTGCCGATCGTAGGGGATGTCTGGGGCAAGTTTCGGCGTGAACTGAAGCTGTTCGAAGCGTTCGAGGTGCACAGCCGGATACTCGGCTGGGATGACAAATGGATGCTCATGGAACACCGGTTCGTGAGCCGGGGACGCGTCGTGGGCGTGGTGATCATGCGCGGTCTGTTCCGCTCGGCCAAGGGCACGATTGCGCCGATTGAATTCGTCCAAGCGCTGGGGTTGACCGAACAGTCGCCAGCCATGCCCGAGTGGCTCGCCGCCTGGTCGCAAAGCTGCGATGACTTGAGCCTTGAGCTTCGACTGGAAGAAGGCGCACGCACCGGCAGGCGTTAGCCGCTACACCACAACCCTTTATTGTTGAGGGTTGAGATAAATCCAACCGCATAAGGTCGAGGGCAGCTATGGCCCCTGGAATGGGCGGACACAGATCCTGACGCCGACTGCTTCAGGACAAAGGCTTGTTAAGCCGCCCATCAAGAGCAAAGGGTTCTTGCAGTACCAATTCGTACAACCCATCCGCCAGAGGCGGGTTCATCAACATGTTCCAGCTATGCCGCGACACACTGGAAGGGACAAGCACAAAAGGGTACTGGCTCAAGAGGTCAGCGCCGAACTGTTGCTGACTGCGACTCGGGGTACCTGGCACCAACCAGTTAGGATTGGCGATGCTTTCCGGCTGCACGACATAAATCCTGGATCGGTCCAACACGCGGGCCTGCGTGAGGCAATGAGGCTTGCAATCCAGTGCATCGAAATCCTTATGCACGGCCACTTCCAGGATGGCAGTCGACGCATCCAAAGCCGCATAAACCGTTGTCATACCCTTGGGGTTCCAGCGCCCACCCACTTTTTCAGCCCCCACCCCTGAATCCCAAGTGGCGGCGTATTCAGCAGGGTCAAGGCGCCAGAAATGAATCTCACTGCTCAAGGGGTCCTTAGCCATCAATAGACCCCATACTCAATGCGCGTCAGAAAGTCAGTCACCAACTCGTACCCCACCGAGTTGGAGATCAGATCGATGGGAATTTCCCCATCCAGCCCCCGTGCAGGCTTAACCATCCATTGCTCGGCAAGCTCACGCGAACCCAGCACATCCGTTGCCTTTTCCAAGACCTCAGCGTAATTGAGCGCACGCGTACTTTGCTCTGGCGTCAACGCCTCATCAGGCGTCTTCAACCGCCGCGCAAGCGTGCGATCAGAAGCGCCGACGATCTTCGACAACACACCGGATTGCTTATAGACAGCGCTGTTTTCGATCATATTGAGCACCCACCGCAGCGGGAACCCGCGCTTAACTGCCCTGTAGATCTCCATCCGATCATCGCTATCTTTGTCAGCAAGCAAGACCGCAACCATGGGCGGCACACTGCTTGAACCTGGCATCACCACTGGGCTCAGTGCGGCTACAGCCGCATTCGATGGGCGTGGTTTTACCGTCCTTTTCCGGCTGGGAGCTTTGACAGCTTCATTGACTGCAACGTCTTTTTTCTTGGCGCTCATGGCAACCTCCGTCACCTTGTCATCTGGCATTAACTATAGTGCCAAATGGCAGGAGCTGCTAATCCAAACGTTCGGTATGACGCCCACGTAGCCGCAGGGCTCGCTTTCGAGGCTAGGCCGCTTTCAAAAGCCCGAACAACGTGGGATAGGTCATCAGTGGCATCCTTCATTATGCTCAGTGATCTTGCAGCGCTGCGGGAGGGAACACAGTGCAAGACCCTGCTGGGCATCGCGCAAGTCGTCATGCTGGGTGAGCTGCGGTGAACCAGCCGTTGGACGAGCCGCCGGAGCAATCGCCGAACCTATTCGCTGGGCAAGAGCCGAAGCGCATACCCTCCCCACGGCGTTGGTGCACTTGAAAAAAGTCATATAAAGTCTTCGCTCAGGGTACGACAAAGCGACATGGACGGAGCACACACATCGCTAAAGTACCGATGTTCCGGCGCCGAATAAGCACGCAACGTGTCCACTTCATAGGATAGTGTTAAGGCAGCAGATTTAATGGCTAGAATGATACCAGAGCATGGACCGCATGAAACTGATAGTGCTGGTGAGCGAGACTTATACACCGCTTTTAAGAAGCATCTGCCAGATAGCTACACGGTTATCCATAGTTTGCCTTGGCTTTGTAAAGCAGTAAGACAGATAGACCCGAGTGCCAAACCAACTGGTGAAATCGATTTTCTTATAATACACCCAGAGAACGGCGTTTTAGCTTTAGAAGTAAAGAGTGGCGCGTACCATGTTCAAAACTCTGTCTTTGTCCATATAAAAGACAAACACATAATTAATCCAATAACACAAACGAGAAAAAATGTTCACGGTCTTGCCGCATGGCTAGGCGTTAAACCGTCATTGAGACTTAGGCTTGGATACGGACTTGTATTTCCTCATAGCGATTTTTGCTCATCCCCTATAGCTCCCGGCCTCTATGACACAACAGCCACTCCACCACAACCAATATATATCGACTACTCGCAAATGCCTAATGTAGCAGAGCGGGTGATTGAGCTAATGAAGTATTGGAGAGCCGCACTACAGAATCCCGCACTTGGAACAGAAAAAATGCGGGAGCTTGTTAACGCTCTTTGCCCCGTGATAGACGGCACGCCCTCATGGAGCAGCAGGATACTCTATGACGGAAAAGTATGGCTAAAGCTAACGACCGAGCAAAGCACAGTCGTTAACCTTATAGTAAAAAAAGCCAAATCTTTAGTGACAGGATGGCCGGGTACAGGAAAGACCCTTATTGCAACCGAGGCGGCCAGAAAGTTATCCGCGGACGGGAAGCGCGTTTTGGTTATCTCATTCAATAGCAGATTGAAAGATCACATAAAATCGCAGCTTTCCGACTATTCAGGCTGTGCTGTATTTACTTGGCACGGGCTATGCGCTCAAGCCACTAGACTGTTAGAAAGAACAGCCGACCAATCTGAATGGTTTCAGGGCCTTTGCCTAACACATTTACAAGAGGCGTTAGACAAGGGGCTTATGGGCGAGTATGACGCCCTCATACTTGACGAAGCTCAAGCACTCAATAAAAAATGGTGTGAGCTTTTATTCAAGTGGTTTGAGAACAAAACTATCGCCTGCTTTTGTGACGAGACACAAGTATTTTCTTTTGAGCGAGATACTGTCTGCCTAGACGAATTAAGTACCTTGCTCCAGATCAAACCGTTTGTGCTCAGCATCGTGATCAGGATGCCCAAAGCAGTGACTGAGATTCTGGCTGAAGTTGTTCCGCCGAGCTTTCAGTATCATTCACCTCGTGAGGTTGAAGTTGATTCTGCGCTGGAAATCATGACCATCGACCCACATCAAGAATTGAAATCTATAAGATCTCAATTAATTGAAGGTGGCGTTAAGTCGGATGACATCATTATCCTTATTGACTCAATACAAGGAAACAAGCACTACGACTACCTTGTTAGTGAGAAAATCCCATTTGAGGCGATAGCAAAATTCAGAGGGTTGGAATGCCCTATTGTCATCGTGCTCGGTGCTGAGGGTCTTGGGACCGCGGAGCTTTTTAGCGCTTATTCACGCGCCACTACCAAGTGTATTGCACTCTATAATGTCAAAAATCTGTACTGGGACTCTGAAGGGGGATTTCAACTACGTTTGGAAAATAACCCGACCAGCAAAAATATTATCACAATGGAGCGCTCAAAACTTCGTATTCGAAATATTGTAGAATGCAACACTTCAGTCATCAAGCTCTCTACTAAAAGTATAGATATTTCTTGGGCTGAAGAATGGAGAGCCTGGATTGTCGAGCTGGAGACAAATGAAACTCCGGTTATGCTTTGGTTAGATTACCTGAGCAAAATGGTTTGCAACCCTGTCATTTACTGGATCAAGAACACCCTAAACCAAGTTTACTACATAAAAATGGAGAGCTTGGACTCTGAAGAATCCGGCCTTCATTTGCAGGTCGAACTAAAAAATTGTCCAGTTTGTTGCCGTATCACTCCGCACAAAGGTCTTCGACATAACAAATGCGTATTTTGCTCTCTTGATAGAGCTCATAATCATGAGCTTCCTGACAGTGCTCTTATGAGAGAAATTGAGCAATATGACAAACTCATAACAGGGCAAATCACAGATAAAGTCAAGTCTCTAGAATTGAGGAACGGGTTGCCTATCGCTATTGCAGCGGCCGCATCGCTATTATATGCATCTCGAAACAAGCGCAGAGAGAAAATTCTTGAAGTGCCATTACCTCAGGGAAAGGACATGTACAGAGTGGCATTCGCTTTTGCCCAATCCAGAATCGCTACATGGCCCCGCGAGGGCAGAATGGCAGTTCATGATATCGCTGAAGAAATCTATAATCGATATGAATCCCTATCTAATATTACGTTGAAAAGTTGGCAAAGCATCTTTGCCAACGCCATGGGAACGCTTTATGCGAAGCATTATACGATCAGGCTATACAAAGGGGTGTACTGTCCTGTTGAAGACGAGAACGCCCCCAATGCTACATCAACTGCGCGGCAACGTGCCGATATCACTATTACGACCCCGGCCGAAGAATGATCTATGCCGAACCATAATGGTTAATGTGTTTTTGCCAGTACCACATCACCCAAGCACAGTCATATCCCAAACAGCCCCCGAGGGAACCCGGTTTCATCAGGAAAGCCCAGCGCCGCCAATGGGCAGCCAGGCAACGTGGGTTTAGCGTCAATGACGTCGGCCACCTGATATATCCATTTCGAGTTGACGCCGATGTTTTTGACCAGGTACCAGAGTACCGCGATCAGACCGTAAAGACGGCTTGTCGCATTCGAGTCGAGGCCGAGCCTCTGAAAGTAGGGATCGTTTGGCACGGTGGGTACAGGGTTAGCTGAAATCTGGTTCCAGATGCGGCTATGGTGCGCACACCGGTTGCGTAGGATGCTGATCTCCTGGAGCCATTCTTTAAGAATTCTTGCATGAGTGAGGCCGAACCGTTTGCAGATTCTGTTCCGATGGCTGTCTTTGAGTATCTCGTAGTACTTCGATGCTATTCCAAAGTCCCATGCCTCGACGATCACCCAAAAGGGCATTGCTTTACGCTGCTGTCGATGCCACTCGATACTGTCCTCGCGGCTACGAGCAATTTGCTCTTCTTGACGCTTTGACCAGTCGTTCCAAATGTTGCGCGACTTACCCTGTTTGGTCGTGAAGGTCCTGGTTTGCGAAGGATTGATGTAGCGGATGTCCTGATAGGCCAGCGGGTCGTGATAACCCACCTCGTGAGCAATGGCCGAGCGTAAGTGCACCTCAACGCGCTCAATGGCATCCAGCATCAGTTGGCGCAATTTTTTGTCGAACAGATAAAGTTCAATAACGGAATCGAAATGGGTGCCAGGGGTAAACACGTTTTGACGTCGTGGTTTTTTACCGGCGGCGCACAGCACCACGTCGCCCTTGGCATTACGAAGGAATTCACGGCACGGATACCAGAATCCGCTCAAGCGGTAGTAACCAATCTGACTGAGTTTACGTTCGGCGCGGGGTACGTCGAGGATCTGCATACCACGGCTGGTGAGCAGAGCGCACAGATCGCTGTAGGATCGAAACGGCTTTGGCGGAGCTAATGGTTGCGACATCCTTTGTCCAGGAAAAAGAAGGCCCGAACATAGTGCTGGACTGAGCCAGCACCAGAGGTTCGGGCGCTATTGGGTTAAGTATCTGCGCTCATCACCGCGCAGTCAACGCGGCGTGTGCTCCTGTAGCCCGTCATGGTTTCGCCCCATACAGGTCCAGCCCGGATTTGGGCGTAACGGCCATGACCACGTCATCAATGACCGCCTTGCCCATCACCGTGAAGTAATGCGCAGCCCAGGCGTGTCGGTCGGTATCGCGTATGAACGCTGCGTCTTCGGCAAACGCCTTCGCCAGAAATAGCAGGTCCGACGCCATTGCCAGTGCCTCGTAGACGGGTACGCCAGCGCGGACATGAAACAGTGGGTGACCTGAGCAATAGACGAAGGGCGTCAGGCCGATGGTCTTTTCTTCCGTGTGTTCAGTCATTGATCACCTCCGATGATAGAGGTGCAGTGACATTCGGATTCTGAATCGAGGGGATCGGAGTGCGGGAATCTGTATGGGTCGACTGTTCGCATTGTCTAGCTCCTTGACCGTTAGGAGCTGCCACTTCTCGTTACCAAGCGAATGGGTGGCAGCTGCGCGCAGGTTGGTAAACCGGGGACTGTCAGATTTTTTGTGTTCGGGCCGGTAGCGGCCTGCCGTCAGGCAGGCCTTGATTTCACCAGGTCGGCCT